>CAZFHY010000013.1:0-116152 GCA_964519305.1 Candidatus Undinarchaeota archaeon | reverse complement strand
TCCTCGATCTGGTTGATGGTGCTCTGCATCTTCGCCTTGTTCTGAAGAATGCCCTGGTAGTAGACATCTCGGGCCTCGCCGAGTGTCTTAGATGTCTGGTAGAGATCTTGAGCGCGTGATGCGGAATCCTTCTTGTAGGTGGCGCCCGCGTAGCCGATTCCGCTCTCGATGGCGTTCCCGACGCCCTTGACGGCGCGACCGCCGAGGTCGAGGGCACCCTTTCCGAACTCCTTGGCACCCTCCCAGTACTTACCGAGCTTCGCATTCCGTTCAGCGGTCTCCTGCGGATTCTGCTCATGAGGGTTCTCGCCGGCCAGGAGGTAGCTGAGCTCGGCAGCGTTGTCGCTGTATGAGCCCGAGGGGACGGAGTAGGAACCCTTAGCGCCCCTCCCGTCCTCGGAAAGGACCAGCTCGCCACCCTTGGCGTAGGGAGAGAGCTCCTTTCCGTTGAGTGAATATGAAACAGGAAGACCGGCCTCGGCGTAAGGTGTTATCTCCTTGCCGCCGGTGTAGGGCACCAGGGCCCTGCACTCGCCGCCGTCCTTGTCAATACCTTCGATCATCATTCATCACCAGTTTACTACTATATAGTAGTGAAGGTATATAAAGATTTCCTTTTTTCGTGCGCTATGGCTGGTTCTGGTGATGCGTTTCCCGGCCGATGGGGTGGGATTAGGGGTCTTAGGCCCAGGCGAACAGGTTGTCGATGGCCCCTCCGGTCTCTTTTTCGATGCGGTTCACTTCGGACTGCATCTTCGCCTTGTTCTGGAGTATACCGATGAAGAGTGAGTCACGGGCCTCGCCCATGGTCTTGTTGTACTCGAGAAGATCACGTGCGCGTGCGGCCGAATCCGTCTTGTAGGAGGCACCTATACGAGCTATTGTGGACTCGACGCCTTCACCGAAGGCTTTTGCACCCCGCTTCGTGGCCTCCCAGCCTTTGGAGAGGCCTTCGCCAGCAAGATGGTAGCCCTTGATGGCAGCGTCCTTGGCGATCGCGTAGCCCTTCTCGAGGCCGTCAGCAGCGATATGGTAGCCCTTGACGGCAATGTCCTTGCCCGACTCGTAGGCGGCCTTGCCCCAATCGAGGAACTTCTCCCCGTACTCGCCAAGGCGCTCCCAGTAGGAAGGACCCTGGGCGGGGATCTCGAACTTGTCCAGCTCGTTAAGATAGCCGTCGATGCGTGAGAGAGTGTCGTCGCGATGTGAGGATTCACCGAACTTCTTCTGGAATGTGTCGAAGCCCAGTGAGCGGAGCATGGCGTTCTCGGTGTACCCACGGCGGGATCCTTTAGAACCGTCCTTGCGCTCCCACTCATGGAGTTTGAGGGTTCGGTTACCACCGTCGATATCACACATGAGCTCGTAGGCCGCGTCGATCTCATCCTGGCTCATCTGGCTGCCGTACTGCTTGTCACGGGCGGCCTTCTTTTCTGACATTAGGGAGGTGATATCGCCCTCAAGGTCGTCCTTGAGGTATGAGGAGAAGGTGCGGTAACCGTCGGCCTTGCCTTTGAGCTCCGTGAGGTCCTCGGGCTTCAGGCCGTCCTTGTGAAGGTATGCCAGATCGTCCGCTAGCTCCTTATCCTTGGCCCCAAGGTCGCGAACCAGACCATACACACGCTCAGTGTAGGCATCGCCAGCGTCCGGTGCGGGAGCAGCATCGTACATGTGGACAACCTTCACTACTAAATAGTAGTAACAACTATTTAAAGGTTTCGGACAATCGCGGTCGTATTTATAACGGAACGGGGACAGTGACCAATAGAGATGTCAATCAGGAAGCTCCCGCCGGAACCGGAGAATGGGCTAGCTTTCATAGACGTCCATTGCCATCTACCATGGCTCGGACGAAGGGACCCGTCACTCCCGCCATATTCAGAACAGATCGAACGGTTCTTCGCTGCGGGTGGCAGATATCTCATCACGAGCAGCACGGACATGCCGTCGCTCCATGCCGTTCGCGAGATCACCAGCGGACAAGATCAAATGGGATTCACTTGTGGATGGGCGCCTCAGAGGGTAACATACAGTGATCCAGCGATCTATCTGGAGCAACGCAAAGAATGGGAGCGATATGTGCTGGCAAATCCGGAGGAGTTCCTGGCGATCGGGGAGGTGGGGCTCGATTTCCATCACGCTAATACCCTACAAGCGCGAGAGCGACAAGTAACTGAGCTTGAATGGGTGCTCAAGCTCACGAAACCTCTGGGGAAACCATACGTGCTCCATGTCCGCAATGCCTCAGCACGAGATTTGGACAAAGAACGCCCAGAACACATCTATAACGAAAGGGACGGGGCCGTGAACACCATCCTAGAACTTTTAGACAAATATGCAATACATCCGGAACGCGTCATGTGGCATTGCTTTGCAGGTCCACACGAACATGGTTCTCATTTAGCAGAAGCAGGCTTCACTCTATCGGTCCCAAGCTCTGCTTTTCGGTTCAAACGTTGGAGGCGCATCACCGCAGATGTCCCGCTCGAAGCACTGGTCACGGAGACCGATGCTCCGTACCAGCATCCGACGAGGCTAGAGCCCGTGAACGAGCCGGTGAACGTATCGTACGCAATAGCTGCCATCGCCTCGACCCACGGAGTATCACAGCAGGAAGTGGCCGGAGTCACGGTCGCGAACGCTCGACGGTTCTTCGGTCTCTAGGACCTATTGCTAGAAAGCGCAATCATTTCCCGTGTTGAGGGAAAGGTTTATATCGCGGCCAAAGCGCGCCATATAACCACAGGGATTAGTCATGGAGACCTACGAGCTCGAGGATGGAAGTGAGGTGAAACTGGAAGCCACCTACAAGCACGGCCTACTCGGACGACGGGAGGAGCGCCTGTTCCTTACCGTCCAGAAGGACGGCGAGTTCCAGCACCGCTACACTTTCGATGTCGAACGTGGGCTAATGGGGCTCTTTCCCTCCTATTCCCTGGCCGAGGAGCGACATCGCTGGGTCACCGGTGAGGACGAGGCCCGTGACTACGCCTCCAAGAACCTTTCACGGTTCCGGGACGGTTTCTCAGACGGAAGGGCCATACTATACGGCGTCGAGGCCAAGGGCACGGCCAACGACAATTCCTATTCATTCAGCATGGAGAGCGATCCGGAGCTCAGGATTACCGAGTGGAACACTCAGGTGAACTATAATCCATCTGCCTCCGAGACGAAGGGCAATTCCCTGTACACTGACCATAAGCGGTGGGGCGAGATAGTGTCCGCCATGGACAGCGCTGAAGAGCTACACTATGCCACGGGCGTGTGGGTCATCAACGAGAGGGCATTCTCGACCGGTACAAAGATTCTCCCGTTCTCCTCCGTTTCCTTCCAACGGAAGCGTGATGACGGACAGGGAGTGCTACAGGTCAAGTTGGACCACGCTTACCTGGATGAGAGAGAGTACCGGAAGACCGACAAGAAGAGCCTTAACGACATAATCGACAAGCACGACCTGTTCTCCTTGGAACTGGACAAGAAGGTCAAAGAGCTCTAGGTCTATCAACGCCCTTCCTGTACTGTCCCTTCAGGACGGATCCTTTCTGGATGTGTGTAAACGTTCATCCTGCGGCCCCTCACGAAACCTATGAGGGTTATTCCCAGCTGATCGGCCACTTCAATGGCGAGCTTCGTGGTGGCGGAGCGTGAGGCCACGATTCCTATTCCGGCGCGCATGCACTTGTAGACCATCTCTGAAGAGAGCCTGCCCGAGGACACAATGTAGCATTCCTTTGACTCTATCGTGTTCTTGAGAAGGTAGCCCACGCACTTGTCCAGGGCGTTGTGCCTACCGATATCACTGGCAAAGAACAGAATAGCGTCCTCCTTGCAGATGGCACAGGAGTGGGTGCCGCCTGTGGAAAAGTAGGTCCCGGACGACTTGTCGAAAACCTTCATGAGCTCCTGGATGACTTCGGGCGTGACCGTCATTGTTGAGCGCACTGGTCTCTGGGTGACCAGGTCCTCGACGTTGTAGAACACCGTGCTCTTACCGCAGCCGGAGGTGATCACACGCCTTCCCCTGTGCTTCTTCCTGTCGTCGAGGAGGTCCTTTAGTTGGATCCGCGCCAATCCCTTGTCGTGTACCACCGAAAGGTCGTCCACGTCCTCCATGCCTTGGATGATGTTGTCACTGAACAGCAGGCCGTAGACCAGCTCCTCCAAGTGCTGGGGGCTGCACACCAGCGTAACGTACTGTTCGCCGTTGATGTGGAGTGTGAACGGATACTCCAGGACGACCGGATCGCTGATGGATGTGGATTTCCCCTCCTTGATCTGGACCGCACTGACCTCGGTGACTATGGACGGTTGCATCGCTCTTCGTGCTCCTGGTTCGATTTGATAAATGTATCCACGTCGGCCTGGTTGTTGAGGTTGAGGGAGAAACCAGCATCCTCCATATCGACGAACAGCGTATCCCTGTCATGCAGAAGAGAACGGAAGGAGAGCCTGCGCGGCTCGCTCCCTTCCCCGACCTTCAGAAGGCGCTCGATCTCGGGTACCAGCCCGCACGAGTAGAAGGCATGGAACGGCTCGATCATGTCCGCCCCGGTATGCTTTCCCAGAATGGCGTCACACGTGTCCTCCTCCCGGGAGCGGTACGCTTCCTTCATCCGGTCGATGAAACCAACGTCCACTACGGGCATGTCACACGCCGTGAGGAACACGAATCCCTCCCGGAAATGCTTCAGAGCGGTGTAGAGCCCGGCGAGGGGTCCCATTCCCGGGACGAGGTCGTACATGACCTCTACGTCCGGGCGCCCGACCAGGTCCTTTTCCCGGTCCGCGACGACGACTATCCGATCGAACCTTGTCTCGAGCTGTTCGATTATATTGTCGAGGAGCGGTCTTCCCCTGATACGTAGCTGCGATTTATCGAATCCCATACGGCGGGACTGGCCGCCGGCCAGGACCGCAGCAGACGTGAACATGCTCCGCTCCATTGATTGGTTCATTGAATCGAAAGAAAGAAAAATGGAGGGGCAGGGTGGTGGGATGGGACGCCCGGCACTTTCAGAAGGTACTTAAATTCCCCTTCCGAACAGCCCACGATGTACCAGGGGGCCCGTCTCGTGATCGAGGGCGTGGTCCAGGGGGTCGGCTTCAGGCCCTTTGTGTACCGGCTCGCTCATCAGCATGACCTGTCAGGCTGGGTCCTCAACTCATCAACAGGGGTCGTAATCGAGGTAGAGGGCGAGGACAGCGCCCTCAAGGAGTTCGTATCGTCAGTGAAAGGTCAAGCGCCACCGATCGCGAGGATCGAAGGGCTACAGGTGACCTTCAACGAACCGAAGGGATACAGCTCGTTCGAGATACGTAAGAGCCAGGACGAGGGAGAGGGGATCTACACTTTCGTGGCCTCGGACGTCTCTGTGTGTGACGAGTGCCTGGACGAGCTACGTGACAAGAACGACCGCAGGTTCCAGTACCCGTTCATCACGTGTACGAACTGTGGGCCGCGGTTCACCATAATCGACGACATGCCCTATGACCGGCCTTTGACCACGATGCACCCCTTCAAGATGTGCCCCTCGTGCATGAAGGAGTATACCGATCCCTTGGACCGGAGGTTCCACGCCCAGCCCAACGGGTGCCCGGTTTGCGGCCCACGGGTGTTCTTGGAGGAAGGTGGCCGGACCGAGTGGGAACGCCCGATCCCTCAGGCCATCGGGCTCCTAGAGTCGGGCAAGGTGCTCGGCATCAAGGGTCTGGGCGGTTTCCATCTAGCGTGCAATGCAAACGATGACAAGGCAGTTGCGCGGATCCGTGATTGGAAGTACAGGGAGGACAAGCCCTTTGCGCTGATGTCGCATTCACTGGAACGGATCAGGGAATACTGCCATATGGACGAGGAGGAAGAGCGCCTGCTCACCAGCCCCCTGCGGCCGATCGTGCTATTGAGGAAGAGGGAGAGTGCGCATATCTCAGAGCATATCGCGCCCGGTAACAGGTATCTGGGAGTAATGCTCCCCTACACTCCGCTCCATTACCTTCTGCTCGACACGACCCTTCAGGCCCTTGTGATGACCAGCGGTAATCGTGGCGGTAACCCCATCCTCTCGGACAATGAAGAGGCTCGGGGCGAGCTCGATGTCGCCGATGCTATCCTCTCCCATGAACGGGACATCCGCTCGAAGTGCGACGATTCGGTGACGAGAGTGATGCGGGGACAGGAGGTGCTGGTGAGGCGCTCGAGGGGGTATGCCCCATTCCCCGTACGGCTGTCGCTCGACCTCCAAAGGACACTGGCCTGCGGTGCGGACCTCAAGAACACCTTCTGCCTGGCAAAGGGATATTACGCGTTCCTCAGCCAGCATATCGGCGATCTTGAGAACGCACCGACGTTCGACGCTTACCGGGAGATGATCGAACAGTGCAAGACGCTGTTCAGGATTACACCCGAGATTATCGCCCACGATCTCCACCCCGATTACTTCTCAACACGCTACGCCCATGAACAGGACATCCCGCGGATCGCCGTCCAGCACCACCACGCACATATCGCCAGCTGCATGGCCGAGCATCGCCTGGATGGCCGAGTTATCGGCCTCGCCTTCGACGGTACGGGATATGGCCCGGATGGGACCATCTGGGGCGGCGAGTTCCTCACAGCCGGATTGGATAGGTTCGAGCGGAAGGGTCATCTGGCGAACGTGATGATGCCAGGTGGCGAGTCCGCCATAAAGAACCCGTGGAGGATGGCGTTCAGCCATCTGTACAGCGTGTTCGGTGAGGAGCTCCTCGACAAGGACGTGACCTTCCTCGGAGCGAGGGACGACAATGTGAACGAGCTCATGGTCGCACAGCTGAAGCGGGGGCTCAATGCGCCCCTTACCTCGAGCTGCGGTCGGCTGTTCGATGCTGTGGCCTCACTGATAGGATTGCGACAGACCGTGACGTTCGACGGCCAGGCGGCGATCGAGCTCGAGAACATCGCTCGGCCGGACGTCGAGGGCTCGTACGGCTACGAGCTCATTGACCGCAACGGAGCCACAGTCGTCGATACCGGACCGATAATCACGGACCTACTCGAAGACCTTAAAAATAGCGTGCCTTCAACGACCATGGCGTCAAGGTTCCATGTGACCATGGCGGAGCTCGCAACGGAGATGTGCTGCATGATACGGGATGACGAGGGCCTTGACAGGGTCGTGCTCAGCGGGGGCGTGTTCCAGAACGCCCTCCTTACCGACCTGCTCTGCACGAGGCTGGAGAAGAATGGGTTCACTCCCATTCTTCACAAGCTCGTCCCCCCGAACGACGGGGGTATCAGTCTGGGTCAGGTGGCCGTCGCCAATGCCGGGAGGGAACGATAATGTGCCTTGGTATACCTGCACGGATAATCGAGATCGAGGGCGATATGGCCCGAGTCGACTTTGGAGGAGTGGTGCGGGATGCCGCTGTCACCCTCATCGAGGACCCCGTAGTGGGCGACTTCGTCATCGTGCATGCTGGTTTTGCTATCCAGAAACTGGACGAGGAGGAAGCACGCGAGACACTGCGGTTGTTCGACGAGATCGCGGAGGCGATCAAATGAGATACGTCTCCGAGTTCAGGGACAGTACTGTCGCCAGTAAGCTTGTAGAGCGCATCAATGCCCTTTCTCCCGTGAAGGCCAACCTGATGGAGGTTTGCGGTTCTCATACAATGGCGATCGCGAGGTCCGGCATCAAGGGATTGCTGCCTGAGGGCGTGTCGCTCGTCTCGGGCCCGGGCTGCCCCGTGTGCGTGACCCCGACGCGGACCGTGGACGAGGCCGTCGAACTCGCACGGACCGAAGGGGTGATCCTCACGACGTTCGGCGACATGATCCGTGTACCGGGCACATCATCCAGTCTCCAGCACGAAAAGGCCGCGGGAAGGGACATCAGGGTGGTCTACTCCACCCTCGACGCACTCCGGATCGCCGAGGAGAATCCTGACAGGACCGTCGTGTTCCTGGCCGTCGGGTTCGAGACCACATCTCCGTCCATCGCATGTTCCGTCCAGCTTGCGGAGAAGAAGGGCCTTGACAACTTCCTCATCCTGCCCGCTCACAAGGTCATCCCTCCCGCCATGGAGGCGCTGGTGGCCTGTGACGAGCTCAAGCTCGACGGGTTCATCTGCCCGGGTCACGTGAGCACAATCATCGGTTCCCGACCATATGAGTTCATTGCCAGGGACCACAATATCCCCTGCGTTATCACCGGATTCGAACCGCTGGACATCCTTCAGGGTGTCGAAATGCTGCTCAAGCAGGTCCGTGATAGAAAGGCGGCGGTCGAGATCCAGTACACCCGCTCGGTGCGGCCTGAAGGGAACGAGCTCGCCCAGAAACGGCTCTACGAGGTCTTCGAGGTGGGCGACAGCACGTGGCGTGGGATCGGCACCATCCCGTCGAGCGGTCTCGACCTGAGGGAGGAGTACGAGAAGTACGATGCGACACGACGGTTCGACATCAAGGTCCCTGAGAGCAAGGACCCGCCCGGTTGCCGGTGCGGCGATGTCCTCCGGGGGATCATGTCCCCGGGCCAGTGCGGACTGTTCGGGAAGACGTGCACTCCCGAGCACCCGGTAGGGCCGTGCATGGTGTCTTCAGAGGGCAGCTGTGCGGCGGCCCACGAGTACGGGGTGTGAACCATGGAGGAAAGGATACTGCGTGCGCATGGCATCGGAGGGGGCATGACCCAGGACCTCATCGCAGGGGTGTTCGTCGAGGCGTTCGACGATCCAACGCTCCGGCTCCTTGAGGACAGCGCGGTCCTCCCGGTCGAGGGCTCGCGCCTTGCGTTCACCACGGACTCGTTCGTGGTCAGCCCATTGTTCTTCAACGGCGGTAACATCGGCAAACTGGCCGTGTGCGGCACGGTGAACGACCTGGCCGTCATGGGCGCCGTACCACGTTACCTGACCGCATCGTTCATCCTCGAGGAGGGCCTCGAGATCGCCACGCTGAAGGAGGTCGTCAGCTCGATGGCCGCGGCAGCGAAGGAGGCCGGGGTGAGGATCGTCGCTGGCGACACCAAGGTAGTCGAGCGCGGGAGCGCCGATGGCGTGTTCATCAACACGACCGGTATCGGTGACGTCTCCGAGGGAGTGAATATCTCCGCCACTAACGCGAAGACGGGTGACAAGGTCATCCTGAGCGGGGCGATCGGCAACCACAGCATCGCCGTGCTGTCACAACGTGAAGGATTGCGCTTCTCGAGCGAGATCGCCAGCGATTGCGCTCCCCTGAACGGGCTCGTGGCCGAAATGATGGAGCAAGGACGTGGGATCCACTGCATGCGGGACGTGACACGTGGCGGGCTTGCGACCGTGCTGAACGAGATCGCATCCAGCTCCGAGAGAGGCATCATGATCAACGAGGAGAGCATCCCTGTGGACGGGAACGTGTTCGCGGCATGCGAGATGCTCGGCCTCGATCCGCTCTACATGGCGAACGAGGGTAAGCTCGTCGCCATCGTCGCTCCTGAGGACGCGGACGCAGTGCTCGCGGCCATGAGGGCGAACCCGTACGGTCGGGATGCAGCGATCATCGGCGAGGTGGTCGATAATCCCGTAGGCCAGGTACGGATGAACACGAACATCGCCGGCCAGAGGATAGTGAACACCCACGCCGGCGAGGAACTACCGAGGATCTGTTAACGATACTGGAGGATTGATGATACAATGGTCGAAACGATAAAGCCCGGACCCGGAGAGACGTTCGATATAGAGCTCGAGGAGGATCTACTTCGGGCGAACAACGAGCTTGCGGAACAGAACCGGAAACTGCTCGACGCGCACGGGATACTCGGGATCAACGTGATGGGGAGCATAGGCACTGGGAAGACGACGCTCATCAGCCGGCTCGTGAAAGAACTCGGGGGCTCGCGAGTGGCCGTGTTCACAGGCGACCTCACCACCACCATCGACGCTGACCTGATCGGCGAGAGCGGCGGGAAGGTAGTCCAGATCAACACAGGAAAGGAATGCCACCTGGACGCGAACCTCGTGAAGAAGGCGCTGGACAAGATTGACCTGGAGAAGACCGAGATCCTCATCATCGAGAACGTGGGGAACCTTATCTGCCCAGCTGAGTTCCCGCTGGGTGCCCACCGGAAACTCGTGCTCATCTCGTGCACAGAGGGGCCGCACATGGTGCTCAAGCACCCGTTCATCTTCAGGGAGGCCGACGTCGTGGCCGTGAACAAGGTGGACATGGCCGAGGCCATGGGGCTCGAGATCGAGAAGCTCGAGGGCGACCTCAGCAAGGTGAACCCGAAGGCCAAGAGCGTGCGCACCAACGCCCGCGACGGCCTAGGTATGGCCGAGCTCGTAGTTGCACTGGGTCTGTAGGATGCATGAGTTCTCGCTGGCCAGCCAGGTATTCGACATCGTGATGCAGAAAGCAAAGGAGCACGATGCCTCTAAGGTCCTGACCGTAGAGCTGGAGCTCGGTGACCTGACGCTAGCCGCGCCCGAGCAGATGACCTACTGGCTGAAGGAACTGTCAAAGGGTACCCTTGCCGAGGGACTGGACGTGGTGGTCCGCAACGAGCCTGCAGAGGTCCGATGCCCGTCCTGCGAGTATGAGGGCGGTATCGACGTGACGAGCACTGACCACTTCGCCATCGCGTTCCTCTGTCCGAAGTGCGGTTCGACCGAGGTTGAGATCATCAAGGGCAAGAGCATGCTCCTCAAACGGATAGAGATGGAGCATAAGTAGGCCCATGTCCTGCACACCTGGCCCGGAGGAGCGATGATGAACGTCTACGTGTTCGGGAACGAGCTAGTCGCACCGGATGCCAGGGCCAAGCAGCTCGCGGAACTTATCGAGGACGACCTACCGGGTGTGACGTTCGTCATGTGCGACGATCCTAGCGAGCTCCTCGACCGTCCCGACAAAGAGCTCATCATCCTGGACGTTGTCGAGAACACCGACGAGGTAGTCCTACTTCGTGACGTGGACAGGCTCGCGAGTCGCAGGATAGTCTCCCTCCACGACTTCGACCTCGCCTTCTTCCTCAAGCTTATGGAGCGGACGGGCGACATAAAAGGCATCGTGATCATCGGCATCCCCCTGAAAGGAGCGCTCGAAGGCATCAAAGGAGACGTATGCAGGATGATTAGGGAGCTCAGTGCCAGTTGACCGTCAGGAAGTGGGTCGCGCACGAGAAGCACGGATCATAGGTCCTGATGAGCTTCTCCATCTCGCGGACGATCTCGTCCTTCGATGCATCCCGGTCCAACAGTATCTGAGCGTAGGCCGCGCAGCTGTCCTGCATGTGCCGCAGGTACTGCGCTGTTGGCGTGATGACGTTCCCGTAGGTGATTGCACCATTGTCGTCGATCTTGTACTCGTGCCACAAGGTCCCCCGAGGAGCTTCATTGGCCGCGATGCCCCGACCTGCACGGACCGTGAAAGGGGCCAGCGGCTCCCGACGGACCTGGACGTCCTCGAGTATACCGATGCATGCCTCCCGGTAGTGGATGAGCTCGATGGCCTGTGCCAGATTGTTGTGGAACGGATTGAGGCTCGGGAGCTTGAACTCTGTGCTCTCAATGAAAACTCTTGCCTCGTCGCTCAGTAACCGACCGTTGTTGTTGAGCCGCGCCAAGGCACCGACGTAGTACGTCTTGCCGTCCTTTACAACGAAATTGGCGTTCGAGTGGGGTTCCTGGTACTCCTTGAGCACGGTCGCATAGTCCTTCTGTTCGAACGTATCGTCCCCCACGACGATACGACCGTGCGATGTGGCGTACGTATCCTCTCTGGAGAGGCAGAAGGAAGGCGTGTCGATGGCGATGTCGGGAACATCAAGCGACGCCACCAGCTCGGCGGTCTTTACGATGTCCTCCTTGGACTCCACCAACCGCTGCTTCACCGTCGCGAGCTCCGACTCGGTCGGGAAGTGGGTGAATCCGCCCAAGGTGGTGGCTACCTGGTGCAGGACCCTCCCGGACACCAGAGTGACCATGTCGTTACCGAGCTTGACCAGTCGGAGGGCCCGCTTCACCTCGTCAGGATACTTATCCGTCATGTCGAGGGCGGACCCGTACCCGAGGTAATCGGGGATGGCCAGGAAGTAGAGATGCGATGCGTGGCTCCGGATGCGCTCACCGATGGTCTGGAGCTCACGGAGGGCGAGGGTTTGTTCGCTCGCCTCGATTCCCAGCGCGTTCTCCATGGCCATCACGGCGGCGACACCGTGGGCCGATGAGCAGATCCCGCAGATCCGTGACGTGATCTCGGCCGCGTCATAGTACTGTCTGCCCTTGAGAAGTCCCTCGAAGTAGCGGCTCCCCTCCACAGCGCCGAGCGTGCAGCGTACCAGCCGGCCCCCCTCCACCTGGAGGTCGAGTCGGGCGTGGCCCTCGACCTTGGCGATATGGTTCAGTGTAATCGTTCCCATTTCGTACCACGCAGTTTTTCGTTGATGGCGATCCCCATGAATGTCTCCATGACCTTCTTCACCTCGACATTGGGAACGCCCTTCTTCTCCATGAGGTCGAAGAACGTCTTGAGCTGGGCGTCCTGGGACAGACCACGACAGCCGTAGCAGATGAGCCCCTTATTGACACACACGGCCTGGCATCCTCCCTTGGTTATCGGGCCCAGGCATATCTGGTCGGCGTCGAGCAGGCAGTAGTTCTGGTGGAGCCAGCACTCGATGCAGACAGGATCGGGATAGTCACGGAATTTCTTACCGAACAGGGTCTGGAGGAGGAAGCTCTTGATTTCGTCCCTGTCGGGAGGGCACCCGGGGAGGGTGAAGTCAACGTTGATGAACTCATGGATGGGCCGCGGCTTCCCGATGTCGAGCTGTTGTTCGTGCATCTTGTCGAACTTGAGATGAGCGAGCTCCCGCTCGTCCACGAAGTTACGCAGTGCGGGGATGTTACCCTCGCACGCGCAGGCACCGATGGCGACGACAACATTCGCACGGTCCCTCAGTTCTTTGACTCGCTCTTCGTCATCCTTCGAAACGATCGTCCCCTCGATGAACGCGATATCCAGGGGGCCTTTATCGTCCTCCTGCTTGACGAAGCGGAACGATACGATCTCCACGAGCTTGACGATGTCGAGGATCTCGTCCTCATTGTAGAGCACGCTCAGCATGCACCCCTGGCAACCGGTCAGGTCATAGAACCCGACACGTGGTCTACCCATCGCTCGCCCTCCTGAGCTCGTCGTACCTGAACACGGGCCCGTCGAGGCACGTGTAGTACCCGTGGATCATGCAACGGCCACACTTACCGATACCGCAGTACATCAGGCGCTCGGCGCTGAGGTACAGCTGTTCGGCCGAAAAGCCCTTGCCCATAAGGAGCTCGGCCGCCTTCTCGATCATGATGGGTGGGCCGCAGAGCAGCGCCAGCGTGTTCTCGTCGTACTCGACGTTCTGCGCGACGAGCTGCGTGACGAAGCCCTCCGATGCCAGTGCGCATACGGCAGGCACCTCGCCCGACTTCTCATCGAAGCTGACGTCGACGGCGAACACGTCCATCCACCGCTCGAGACTGTCTAGGAAGAGGGTGTCCTTGGGGGTCCTGAATCCGAGGAAGAGCGTGACCTTGCCGAACGCTTCCCGGTTGTGCTCGATGTACTCGATGACACCTTTGAGGGGCGCTACGCCACAGCCGCCGCCGACGAAGACGACGTCCTTCCCGCGCATGGCATCCATTGGATAGGGAGTGCCGTACGGACCCCTGACCAGGAGCTCGTCGCCCACCTTGAGGTCCGCAAGGGCGTTGGTGACGTTGCCCACCTCCCTGATGTTGAGCTCGACGTACTCGTCAGAGTGTGAGCAGATGGAGATGGGGGCCTCGCCGAAACCCGGTAGAGAGCAGAAGATGAACTGTCCGGGTCCGTGGTCGAGCCGCCAGTCCAGTCGGATGGTGAAGGAGTCGTGGGACTCGCGCCGGTACGAGATTACCTTCTTCTTCTCGGGCCGGTAGGGGCTATCGCGGATGAGGATCTCACGCGTCGTCATCCTTATCGCCCTCCTTCATCTTGTTAATGATGCTCACCCAGTCTATCTTTGCGGGGCAGTCGCGGACGCACCTGCCGCACCCGATGCAGAGCGTCTCGCCGCGACGCTCCCTTGAGTACTGGAGCTGATGATAGATACGGTGCTTGAACCGCGCGAGGCGCTCGGACCTGAACACGTGGTCCCCAGCGACCCTGGTGAATGACATGAGCTGACAGCTCGCGGGCGTCCTGACCCTCTGGCCTGACTTGAGGTCGAGGTCTAGCTCGTCCTGGATTGTGAAGCAGTGGCACGACGGGCACAGCATGGTGCAGGCACCACAGCTGATACAGCGGTCCGCGCCCTCCTTCCACTCGTCACGGTCGTAGATGTCGGCGATATCGGTCGTCGCGAGCCCCCTCTTGTCCTTGGTGCACACGTCACTCGGCGTGATTACGCCCTCGGTAGCCTCGAAGTACTGCTCGTACCGCTCTATGAACGCCGTTCCTTTGTCACTGCCGCACACCACAGCGTACGCGTCGTCCTTGTCGTAGAGCATTAGGTCGAAGTATATGTCCTTTAGATCTAGGGAGCCGCAGAAGCAGAACTCGTCGTTCCCGTCCTCTGCGCATTGGAGACCGATGAGGAGCGTGGCCTCCCGTCGCGCCTTGTAGAAGGGGTCGGGATTCTCCTCTAGGAACACGATGTCCTGGTGCCGGATCCCCTGAAGGTCACAGGGACGCACACCGAAGAAGACACGGTCCTTGAGCGTGATGGTGGGATCGATGACCTCGTTCCCCTTGAACTTGAATAGCACCTCCTTCCGGTCGAAGAAGAAGTACTTCGTGGTGTAGAACGGGATCCCTTCGAGCCAGATCTCGTCCGGTGACGTGATAGGTGCGTACCTGCTCCTCGTCCGCAGCTTCGTCTCATCCCCCTTGACGGGGGCGATGACCTCGGACCTCTTGAGGACGCTATTGATGAAGGTATCGAAGTCGGCCTTCCTCAGGAGGTACTGCTTTGCCATCGCGAGCGGTCACTTAACACCGTTGTGACTTTATTAGTATGGAGGTTTCAATTTTGATACCATAACGCCTTAGAGGCCCCTATCTTAGAATGCCGAACTGCTCGTGTAGGACGAGCCTTACCCGATTTGACGACTATTAATATACCTTAGAGCATAAATGAGAAGACATGGACGCGCCCCAGTCGGGCATCGGCTTCAGGCTCATGGCGCTCATGTACCGGTTCAGGGATTACTTCCGTCCACGCAAGGGGATCCTGAAGGAAGCGGGTATCGAGCCCGGATTCCATGTGCTCGACTATGGCTGCGGTCCCGGCGGGTACGTGGCAGCGACCGCCGAGCTCGTGGGCGATTCTGGGAAGGTATATGCCCTGGACATCCATCCCCTAGCTATGAAAATGGTACGGGACATCGCATCGAGGGACCACTTTACGAACGTGGAGACGATTCTCTCAGATTGCGCCACGGGGCTACCGGACGCCACCGTCAACGTGATCCTCCTGTACGACACGTTCCACAAACTGTGCGAGCCCGATGGGGTCCTTGCAGAGCTCCACCGCGTCATGAAACCGGACGGTGTCCTATCCTTCAGCGACCATCACATGGGGGATGATGACATAGTGGCCAATGTCACAGGGAGCGGGATGTTCAGATTGTCGAGGAAGGGTGAACGGACGTTCCTTTTCGTGAAGAACGGTTGATCCTACGCCTTCTTCTACATATGCCTTCGGGGTATCATACGCGCTTCTGGATGATGAAGAATCCGGTTCTCAACGATACAGGATCCTTCTTGAAGACCTCGATCTCGCGCTGCTCCTTGTCGAGCATCCTACTTACCTCTGCATCCTCGTGATGCTGCACACGAAGCTGTTTGACCAGCTTTTCGAGCGGCCCATAGTACACGTCCAACCAGGCATCATCGGGCAGGGGGAGGTGTCCGACGAGGTCATACCCCTGGAGTGTTATCAATCCGCGCTTCTCCTGGACATTGCCGAGCACGTCATGGATGACGATGAATCCATTCGGTCTGAGGAACCGATACCAGTCCCTGAGCGCCCGTTCGAAGCCTATGGTATGCATGCATCCCTCGGCCCAGATGATATCGAAACTCCCCTCCGGGAAGTCCATCTCGAGCATGGAGCCTTTCACGGTCGTTATCCGGTCCGACAGCCCGGTCTCCTCGATTCTTTTTTTCAGCTTGTCTAGGGGATGCTGGTCGATGTCAATCCCGGTTATCTCCCCGTCGCTCAACCGAGCCAGCTCCAGGGTGGGTATGCCAGAACCGCAGCCTATGTCCAGGATACGGGGCCGGTCCATGGTAGGGAGCATCCGGAACGCCTTTCTCGTATATTCAAGAAAGCCCGCCCTGAGGTTGTCCTTGTCCTCCTCTAGGTGTATTGCTCTAGGTGTCGTCACTTAATCGCCCTCCATATCACTGCCTGTAGGTCGGGGCCCCATCACCACTGATAATGAGGCCAAGGTGAAGCCCACACCGGCGACCACAGCTGGCGGGACGCTCGCGACAGCGATGACCAGCGCGTCCATCGGGGCGATCCATCCCTTCGTGATGGGGAACACAACGATCCACGTATACGCGAGGAAGACGAGGTTCGCAGCAACAGCGGTCATAGCGAGCCGGCGACCGCGGGACAGGTGCGGAGTCAACGACCACATCACCTCGACCACAATCCCCAAGAGCAAGAGGCCCGGGCCGAACCGCAGACTCCCGAACATCCCGGGATTTTCACCCAGAGGGGGGATCAGGGCCGCGTGCACGTTGTAGGTAAGCGAGAAACACATCCCTGCCACCAGCGCTGCGTTTCGCTGTCGTACCAGCATCGCAGCGGAGAGGCAGCAGAAGGCGGCCCATGGACCGACCATCATGCCCATCCCGGCGCCGGGTCCCGGTAGGCCGAGCACTTGGTGCATGACGTATGAGATGCCTTGTTGGGGCGCCGTGAAGGCGAGCAGAAATCCGCCGGCACCACCGATGAGCGCGGCGCGGATGGTGTCGATCCCTGCCGGTGCCTCACCGCTTGACGACGGTGTAGTAACCCTGTCCGGCGCACTGTCTACAGAGCGTTCTTCCATCCACCTCCACCTCCCTTCGGTCCCTGATCCTGTCACCGCACTCGTCACAGCGTGAGGAGAACCGGGGCATTCCCGGCAGGTCCTCCTTGGCGAGTTCCACCCGCACCTCGGTGATGGATAAGAGATCGTCCTCGCTCATGGACTTGAGCCGCTGCGACACCTCTTGGCGGCCTTCCCGCGTCGACACGTCCCCGAGCGAGGGCATTTCACGTGGCGCTACACGAACGGCGCGGCCCGATTCCGTGTCGAGGAATGTGGCGGCCATCTTGCCCGTATCGACGAGCTTGATGGTCCTCCGGCCCGGTGTGCACCCCGTCAGTGCCATGATAGCGTCAACAAGGCACCGGTCGCTCTCGGCGAACACCACGAGTCGTTTTGAGTTGCGCGGGTTCGGGATGTCCAGCTCCCGCAGCGCGGCCAGGACCTCCCTGACACCGATGACTATGCCGGGGCAGGAACTCCCGTGGAAGTTCTTCGCCATGCGCAGGCAGTCCTCCATGACCGCCTCTGGCTCGATGCGCTTGTCGATGAGGGGGCGGGGGGAGCGTGCGGAGAATATGCAGTCCCATCCGAGCGAGTAGGGCTTGATGTCGATGACGGGAGTTCCCTCCACCATGTCGAGGGGGTCCACGTGGAGCACGTCCCCGTCGCGGCGCACGAGACGGGTGACGCACAGGGATATGGGATTCGGGCGTGCTGGGCTTCGCATGGCGAACACGCCACGCTCGGGAAACCCCTCGCCAAGTTTGCGCGGTCGGGCCGAAAGCACGTCACGGTCCGCCTCGTGGATGTGACAGAACACAACGATGTGCGAGTTGTTCTCGATGCCTGAGAGGGCCTCCGCGTACTCTGGTAGGATCTCGATGGTGGCCGGGACACCCTGGATCGGCATGTCCCGCGGCCGCTCTATGGTGGAGTGCACGACGCCCACAGGAACTGCTTCGAAGGGGACTACCATGCATCGACCGGCCGGGCGCGCTCCCAGGTCCGCCCGACGCCCTCAAGTGAGACGTGACGGACCATGTTCTGCAGTGCGGCCAATGAGAGAAGGCTTGCAGCAGTGACAAGGAGCCGGTGGATCATCAGGTTAAATATCGCTGGATCGGCGGGGCCACACATGGTATCACACTCGGACTTAACGGCTTAACAATCATAAATAGATATGGATTTTCACCGGACCACATTGATGACCTGATTGGGTTCATCACCTAGAAACTCCCAGCCTCACACTACACCGTGACTGGACGCGGACGCGTCCGAAAGGATCGTTCGCAAGGATAATCTCCATGCACGCGTCGTGAGGCGCTAGTGGGGGCGGGGACATGTGGATAGTATAATGGTAAGGCGCTCGTACGGGAGCTGGTCGAGGAATCCTTGTTCGTGTAAGATGACGTCACCATGATCTACTGACTCTGATGATACCCTGTAGAACGGACGACGACGGTGACCTGAACGCTCACTACGGATTCTTCACACGCATCCTACCCTCTCCTCGATATCGATCCCGCCACGAGCGCGAACACGATAGCGGCCATCACCACGGGGAGCGCAGTCCCCCGGCCGAGGGGGGGATTCTGGCGACGGGGTGTCGCGGTGGGAGGGGGACCAAGTGTCACTGTTGCAGCCGCTGTCGAATGCGGGCTGGCCTTTGACATCCGAACCGGATCCGCCCATACTCGCGTGGTGCCGTCGGCGGAGGCCGCGAACAAGCGATGTCTTTGGGCGGAGAGCGCGGTCACCCAGCTCCCAGTGCCGGAGAGTACGACCGGTCCAGCCTCCAAGTCGCCAGGGTCCCAGACACGGACGTCGCGATCCTTCCCTCCCGAGTAAAGGTACCGGTCGTCACGGGCGAGAGCGAGAACCCAGTCACCGTGACCGGCGAGACGGCGTACATGCGTCCAGTTCCCCCGCACCCACACGTGCACTGCCCGGTCGTCGCCAGCGGTGTACACGTACGTTTCATCGGAGACCACTGCGCGCACTCCCATCCCCCGGCCGTCGAGCACGGTCACTTCGGCATGGCTCGTTGCATCCCAGACTCGCGCAGTGTGGTCGTCCGAGGCCGAATAGATGTACTGGTCATCGGCATGGACATCGGCCACAGGTCCTGTGTGACCTGCAAGGACCGCAAGGGAACGTCCGCCGGGCAGGTCCCACACCCGCACCGTCCCGTCGTCCGACGCTGTGTAGGCCCGGTCACCGTGGACATGGACGGCGTTGACGGGTCCCGTGTGGCCACCAAGGCTGCCCTCCGGCCCCAAGGTGGACCGGTCGAGGATGTGGACGTCGCCGTCGCTCTGAGCGGCAAGCACCATGCCTGCCCAGTAGGCTAGGTCGTTCACCGCCGAGGTGTGGTTGATGCAGGCCACGGGCCGGAGCGTGGCCGCGTCCCAGGCAGCGAGCGTCCCGTCCATCCCGCCGGTGAACACGACCGGTCCGGCCGCCAGCACCGACACGACCCTGCCAAGATGGCAGGGGGCGTCGGGCGGGAACGAGAGGGAGGGCACATCGCCGCCGTCCAGGTCCCAGCCGCGGACGGTCCCGTCCCCGCACGGTACCATGGCCCAGCCATTGACGACCGTCACCTCGCGGGGTGAGCAGTCGGTAAGCTCCCAGGTTGTCAGGGCGCTGCCGTCGCTCCCGCGGACCCGCGCCACGGTACCGTTGTCGCGGGCGACGAGGACATCATCGCGCCAGGCGATGATGCCCCGCACCGACATCGGCGCTCCCTTGAGCTCCCACGCACCCTCGTGGCCGGGAAGCGACCAGGCGCGCACCCATCCATCCCGCGACGAGGTGAAGAGACGGTCCGGACCGACGGCGATGTCGAGAACCCACGAGCCGTGGGCGCGGATGACGCTCTGGCGCCTGAACCGGTCACCGGTCGTCCACACGCGCACCACACCGTCCTCGTGCCCGCTGTACAGCGTCCCGTTGGAAGTCGCCAGAGCAAGCACCGCCCCTCCCCCAGGCTCGATCTCGCTCGTCAGGGCGTAGTCAAGCTCGCGGTCGAATACGTGAAGGGTGTACCCCGCCGTCCCCGCATACACGTACCGCTCGTCGCCGGTCACCGACATGGTCCAGCTCCGGTGGCAGGGGAGTGTGCGGACGAGCGCGAGGCTTGTTGAGTCCCACACGCCGACGGTGCCGTCCTTGGAGGCGGTGAGCACCACGCTGCCGGCGGCCGCTACGTCCATGACACCGCCCGTGTGCCCGCGCAGTTCGCCCGCGAGGGTGCCGTCGGGCTCCCACGCCCGCACCCTGCCGTCGGCGTGGGCCACGAAAAGCCTCCCGTCGGCGGCGGCGGCGTTGACGGGGCCGAGTCCCAGCGTGGCGACCTGCAGCCAGGACGACGCGGGAAGGAGTATGAGGATGAGGACAAGGGCAAGGGCGCGACCGCACATGCCACCGGATAGGGCTTCGAACGTTAAAGCGTTATGCCTCGGCAGGATGATGCATCATAATGCGGTATGTCATTCGAAAGGGTAGACTTTGATACCTCTACTTGTCGTTCGACCGATGACATGCGACATAATGCAGGATCAGTTAGATATTGCTGGTCCCGGGTGGCCCACTGGGATAGGCCTTCCGCCCCCCGAACATGTTCACCCGCGACTCGGTGCTCCGACACCATGAGTAGCACGAGCCCGTGTAGGCCGCGGTTCGGTCGGGTCTTGCGATCCTCTGTCAGGCCCGAGGGCTCGTCGGCAATCCTCTGGCCTGCGAGGGAAGCGGGGTGTGCATGGCGAGGTGTCCGTAGTCTCCAAGATCCGCGCGTCCGGTTTGCTCACTGTGCCCGGACGGGTAGCGTCGTCGTGAAGGTTGCGTTGCCATCAATGGTAACGTCGACGCGCACGTCCATACCGGGATTCACTCCTGGATCGGGCAGCCTCATCAGCGTGTCCTGGACCACCGTTCCGAGCGTGACGTTATGCATCCGTTGCGCCTTCATCCTATGTGGGCAGGGCATACACTCGTGGGCCCTGCCGTTGATGAGATTCACCCGTATGTCCTGGCCCGAGACGCTGAACGTGCCGTTCACGAAGACCTCGCAGATCGATCCTCTCTTGACCTGGACGTTCATTAGCACCGATGTGGAGTTGGCCGCCATCCATCGCGTCGAGATGCCCTCTCCGGAGCTGCCCTTGGGATAGTGGCCACTCAGGAACTCTACCATCTGCACATTCTGCTCTGGGGCCCGGGTGCAACCGGTGACACCTACCGCCAAGGCGATAAGTAGGAGCAGGGAGCATTTCCGATATGTCGTCCTCCCGGCTGTCCTTGGAACAGACTCCGTCCTACCCCTATACTGGAGCATCGGATGCCTTGATGTCTGTCTGTTTTTTAAGATTTCTGATAGCACGAGCCGGTGTAGGCCGCGGTTCAGAAGAGCATCACCCGCACCAGCGTCACTCCACGCCGGGAGCGGATGCGATCGGCCAGGGAACGGACCTGATAAAAGGGACCCTTGGCGAGGATCACCTCCATGCACTCCTCATGTGATAGATGGTGGTGGACCGTGGTGACGATGATGTCGTGGTACTCGTGCTGTGCGTCGAGGATGTCGGTCGCCACACGTGGGACGTGATGGTCGTACACGAACGTGATCACTGCTGAGCCGTACTGCCCCGCGCCGTCCATCCCGCGCCATCGCGCCATTGCGTCACGGATGGCGTCACGGATGGCCTCGGAACGGGTGGTGTAGCCCTCGTCCCGGATCATGCCGTCGAAACCCTCGAGCAGGGAGGAAGGAAGGCTCACGCCGATGCGTGTTATCCTCTCGTCAGCATCCGTAACATCCGTGTTATTTTTCTGCATGTTAGGTGTTACTTATTGAAAATTATTAATACTTCTTGTTTAACCCGTTAAGTATGCACATTCCCGACGGATTCCTCTCGACCCCAATATGGGGGATACTATGGCTGGTCACCATCGGCGTGGTGGGCTATGCCGTTCAGCAGACCAACAAGCGGCTCGGTGAGCGGGCCGTTCCCCTGATGGGGGTGCTCTCGGCGTTCATCTTCGCCGGCCAGATGCTCAACGTCCCCATTGCGGCAGGCACCTCGGGCCACATGCTCGGTGGCGTGCTCGCCGCGGTGTTCTTGGGCCCCTGGACCGCTACCATCATCATGGCCTCTGTGTTCGCGGTACAAACCGTGCTGTTCCAGGACGGTGGGCTGCTCGCTATGGGCGCGAACATAGTGAACATGGGCCTCATCGGCACCATCCTCGGCTACTATATCTTCCGGGCCGTGGAGGGTGTTGTCGGTGGTAAGAACGGGCTCCTCGTGGGCTCGGCGGTGGCGGCCTGGTTTGCGGTTGTCATCGCATCGGCTGCCACTTCCGTTGAGCTGGCCCTCTCCGGCACCTCCCCGCTCGGTATCGTCCTGCCCGCCATGGTGGGTGTCCATGCCATCATCGGTGTGGTAGAGGCAGCGATCACGGTGGGGGTGGTCGGATTCGTCATGAGAACGCGGCCTGACCTGCTGGAACTGGAGAAGGTCTAGGAGGGATATAGTCATGGAATGGAAGTACACCGCACTCATCATCGCTCTTATCATGGCAGCACTCCTCTCGCCCTACGCTTCGCCGGACCCGGATGGTCTTGAACGAGTGGCCGAGGACAAAGGATTCATTGAGAAGGGGGAGGGCCATGACGTCTTTACTGCCCCCATGCCCGACTACGAGGTACCGGGCCTCGATGATGCGATTAAGGGGCCCGTCGCCGGTATCATCGGCACCTTGGTCATGTTCGGCCTGGGCATCCTCCTCGGTGGACAGCTCAAGGGAGCGGAAGAGGAGTCGGACGAGGGGAAGGATCAAGGGACCGAGAAGGACGAGGAGTAACCAGAGGCCACCACTTAACCCGGTAAGAACCTTTTTCAAGCTTGCCCGTGGGAGCAATCGTGCGATGGAGCATGACTTCTTGGACCAGTACGCCCACCTCAGTGGCCCGGTCCAGCGACTGCACCCGTGCCCCAAGATCGTGTTGGCCGTGCTCACCATCCTTCTGGTGGTGCTCACCCCTCCTACAAACACAGCACGGTTCGCGGGGGTGGGTATGCTCTTGGCCGTCACGCTCACCGTCTCCGGTGTGCCCGCCGGCTTCGTCCTCCGCCGCTCCCTAGTGGTGCTCCCCTTCGTGCTCGCCGTCGCCCTCGGGGCCCCGTTCCTGGAGCCCGGGACTGATGGCTACGTCCCACTCGGGGCCGGCTTCGAGGTCCCGCGAGCGGGCCTCCTCGTCGTATGGAACGTGCTCGTGAAGTCCTGGCTCTCGGCCATCACCATGCTATTGATGGTGTCCACTACTCCCTTCCCCTCACTACTTGGCGGAGCCCGTTCACTGGGCGTGCCACGGATCATGGCCCAAGTACTCGCCTTCATGTACCGCTACCTCTTCATCATACAGGACGAGCTCATGCGCCTTGTCCGGGCCCGGACGTCCCGCTCCATCGGGAATGAAGGGTTCATGTGGCACGCACGGACCGCCGGTGGACTCTTGGGGAGCCTCTTCATCCGCTCGTACGAACGCGGGGAGCGGGTGTACCTCGCCATGGCAGCACGCGGCTACGCTGGCGAGCTGCCCATGCTCGAACGACAGGAACTGGCGTCGAGGGACGTGGCGGCCTCCTTGGTGATGGTGCTCGTCCTTGCTTGCGTCGTGGGGGTGACACCGTGAAGGCCGTGGATGTGACGGGTTTGAGCTATACCTACCCCGACGGCACCCGCGCCCTGCGTAACGTGGACCTTTGCATCGAGGAGGGGGAGTCGGTGGCGCTGCTAGGACCCAACGGGGCGGGGAAGTCCACCCTCCTGCTCCACCTCAACGGCGTTCTGGAAACTTCGGACCGCGTCCACATCGACGGCCTGCCCGTCCTCCGGGAGAACCTCCCTGAGGTGCGCCGCCGGGTGGGTCTGGTGTTCCAGGACCCGGACGACCAGCTGTTCTCCCCCACCGTGTTCGATGACGTCGCGTTCGGACCGTTGAACCTGGGCGTACCGCCTGACGATATCCCGAAGCGTGTCGATGCTGCCCTCGAGAAGGTGGGGATGGCGGGGTACGGGGGTCGTTCTCCGTTCCATCTGAGCCTCGGCGAGAGAAAGCGCATCGCCCTCGCCACGGTGCTCTCCATGGAGCCGAGCCTCCTCGTCCTCGACGAGCCTACTAGCAACGTCGATCCACGAGCGCGGCGCGAGATCATCGAGCTCCTGCGCGGGATGCGACTTACCAAGATAATCGCCAGCCACGACATTGACATGGTGGCGGAGCTCTGTGACCGTGTGGTAGTGCTCGCGGACGGTCGCATCGTCGCTGACGGGCCGGTGGACGAGGTTCTGGCCGACGTCGAGCTGCTTGAGAGGAACGGTCTGGAGCCGCCCTCATCTGTCAGGGTCCTCTCCATGCTCGGGATTCAGCATCCTCCAGTCGTGCTCTCCCCGGGGGCCGCCCGGGAGGTCCGGGACCAATTCCGGCGTGGCGGGGGCAGTTCATCATGAGACGACTCGTCCTGACCTTCCTACTCATCCTAATCCTGAGCGTCTGCCACCCTCCCATCCGCCTGCTGAGCTCGGAGGGGGGCGGTGCGGTCGCATCATACCATGGTCGTGACGTCACCGTACAGTCCAACTCGACGCTCGGACGGTTCCATCCCGTAGGACCGTTCTTGGAGTTCCACGCTGTTAACGCCAACGGGAGCCTGGTCAGACACCAGGTCCAGCTCCTGCGGGTCACTGCATGGGCCGATACGAATAGTGACGGCTCAGCGGACCCGGGCGAGACCGTTCTGGCCGCGCTCCGTCCCGCAACGGCCCAGTGGGACGTCCCTTCCTTCTCCTACATCCCATCAGGGGGACGTATGGCCGGGGTCCGGTTCCCGCTTGTGATGTTCACCAACAACTCCCAGGTTGCACCGCTCCTCCTCACCACCCTCCGGGCCGATGTCTCCATGGTGGACACCGACCACACCGAGACGCTGACACCACCGGCGGACCCGCCAGTCGAGCTTAACTACGGCGGTATGCGGGACGTAGGATTTGATATAGTCATGGATCCCTGGGAAGGGCCTGACGCCACCCTCCTTGTAACGGTCGACGTCATTGGTGGAAGCTCCTTGTCCGATGGTTTCATCCTCGAACGGGGGGAGGAGGGGGCACAGCTATCCCACGGCGACTTCTCCCTCCTTATAGCCCCGGCTCAGGCGAACGCCACGACCGCGACGGCCGTCAGGGTCCCCGTGAGGATCAGCGAGGACCTGTCCCGCCCATCCCGGGCCGTCCTGAACCTCACCGTGCCTCTCACCCGGGGTGCATCGGTCCGGGTGCCCATGATCGCTAGGGGAACAGGGGTGGGGCAGCGCGAGGAGGAACGCTCGTTCGTCTGGTTCGCCTTCCTGCTCGGTGGCGCGTTCCTAACGGGAGCGCTGCACGGCCTGGAGCCCGGCCACGGGAAGACCCTCGTCGTGACCTACCTCGTCGGGACCGGGGCACGCCTGACCGATGCCGTGGTCCTCGGGCTCACGGCCACCGTCACCCATACGGTCGGCGTCCTCACCCTGGCCGTGCTCGCCCTCTCTGCGTCCGAGTACTTCCTCCCCGAGGTGATCTCACATGCCCTCAGCCTGCTTTCAGGTACACTGGTTACCATCGTCGGGCTTTGGATGTTCCGCCGCGCCTGGCGGGGCGAGACGCACCATCATCACCATGGGCACGAGCACGGGGAGCACGCGCACGACGACGACCATGACCACGAACATGAGCATGACCACCTGCCGTCCGACAAGGGCTCGCGCAGGAACTTCAGGGAGCTCATCTCGCTGGGCATGGCGGGGGGGATCGTGCCCTGCCCCGCGGCGCTGGCCCTCCTTATCGTCGCGGTCTCCCGGGGCAGGTTCGCCGAAGGCATCACCGTGCTCCTTGCCTTCAGTCTCGGGGTATCGACCACGCTTATTGGTATCGGTGTCGCTGCAGTTGCCTTCACCTCGGTGATGCAACGGGTCCTTGGGAGCAGCACGCCTGTGTGGGCCCGCCGCATCTCGCTGGCGAGCTCCACGGTCATCACATGCATGGGGCTCGTCATCCTCTACCTGGCTTAGGTCATTACATCATATAGGCCGGGCTGCTTATTGAGATGTTCCGTCCAATATGTGTCATAGCACGAAAAGTATTTATATTTCGAGCAATATCACATAAATAACAACGTGCATAAACACGAAATGAGGTGTAACTACAATGCCAGCAAGAGATGGAACAGGGCCCGGGGGCCGCGGTTCCCTGACAGGACGTGGCCTTGGGCCATGCAATTCCGAGACCGTGTCGCTTCTAAGGAGCGGGCTCCGACGAGGATTATGCGGTCGTGGACGTGGTAGTGGATATGGAAGAGGACAAAGACACGGACGAGGCTCCTGCCACGGAAGAATGTCGTCCGCTCCGCCTGAGAGGGACTTAGCAATGGCCCTTCCACGGACCGAAGAGGACATCGATGCCGAGATGGCAGCCATCGACGTGGAGATCGAGGCGCTGCGATCGGAGAGGATTGCGCTGGAGGAGCTGCGCGAGAATCAGACGCACGAGCAGAAGGAGGGATAGATCCCGTCAGAGGCCAATCCCCCCGGACGATTAGGTCCCGATTCGCGTCGAGGGCTAACATTTTTATTTCGAGGGCGATCGAGGGAACACATGCGCTGGGGACGACGGGAGCATCGGAGGGGCCGCTGCCCCAAGGACGTGACCATCGAAGTGTGGCCAGCATGTCGCAAGTTCACCCCGGACAAGGAGGGGGGCTCTGGGGATGTAGAGCTCACCCCCAAGGAGATCGAGGCTCTGCGTCTCGTGGACCTGGAGGACCTCTCTCAAGAGATGGCCGGAAACCGAATGGGCGTCTCTCGTGGTACTATCTGGCGCACCCTCCGGGAAGCGCGGCGCAAGGTTGCCGAGGCGTTGGTGTACGGCCGCGCCATACGAGTGGTGGCAGAAGAGTAGGTCTCAACGGTACGTCGGCCCTGTCAGACAATCTCCTCACGATATATCTTGAGAGCCCTCTTCAGAGTGGTCACCGCGAGCAATGCGCAGTGGGTCTTAGCCTTGGGGATCGCACCAAGATGGTCGATGACGTCATCGGTGGTTATCCGCTCAGCATTATCCACAGTTCCGTTGATGATGAGATCGATAAGGGCGGAACTTGAAATGAACGCCCCCACCCCTCCAATAGCCTCGAACCGAGCGGCCTTTATGGTGCCTTTGTCAATGTGGAGAAACACTTCAACGGTGTCACCGCAGGGACCCGTGTAAGCATGTCGAACGCACGGCTCGGGCAGCACTCCAACGTTGACCTTTTCTATATAATACCGGATTGCTCTCTGTGAGTAACCAGCCTTCCTCAGTAGTTCCTCCACACCGCTAGCGGGTTCTATTTCGGCCATAAAATCCCTCCGGTTTGGAATGCGCGTTACTTGAGCGATATTATCATGTGAATCCATCCAACTTCAGCTTCTTCTGAATTGCCTCGGCTATCCTAATGACATGCTGTGATGCGAGAGCCTCCGGATTCTTCGTGACGAGGGGATTCCCTGCATCCCCCGATGTGCGCATGTCGAGCGAGAGGGGGATGGTGCCGAGGTGGTCCACACCATAATCCCTCGCGGCTCTGGCAACGCCACCAGCTCCGAAGATATGACTCTCAGTACCGCACTCAGGGCACACGAATCCAGCCATGTTCTCCACGAGTCCTAGCACGGGTATATTCACATGATTAGCCATGTTGATGGTCTTGCGCGAGTCCAGAAGTGCCACGTCCTGAGGAGTCGAGACGATAACCACTCCGTCCAATGGTATGGTCTGCATCACGGTCAGCGGCTCATCACCGGTTCCCGGTGGGAGGTCAACCAAGAGGATGTCCAGGTCACCCCATGCCACGTCAGAGACGAACTGTCGCAGGGCACCCATCTTGACAGGGCCCCGCCAGATGACGGGGGCGTCATCCTCGCTGAGGAGGAATGCTATGGACATGACGGGGATGCCTCCTTCCATCTCCACTGGGAAGATGCCCGGGGGGCCAATCGTTGCCCTTTTCCCCTCCATGCCCAGCATCTTTGGTACATTTGGTCCATGGATATCCGCATCTAGAACGCCCACGCGCAATCCCTTGGCAGTGAATGCCGCGGCCAGGTTCACGGTGACCGAAGTCTTACCTACACCGCCCTTGCCGCTCATGATGGCTATCTTATGCTTGATGCGGTCAAGTGTTAGTTTGATCTTCTTGTCCTGCTCCTGCATATCTTCCTTGTGTCCCATTGTCAAGCCCTCCTCCATGCATCATGATTCTTTGTCCGGATCATCCCTAGTGTGCTCACTATTGATAATGGACCTCGCCGGTGGACGCACGCACTCCTTCTTCTCACAAGCGGGGGGTCGTGGAAAAGAATATTAATATTTCTCATGATATATCATAACTACCATGACACTCACCGAACGAATAATCCACGAACTTCGCTCAGGCGGTCCCAAGACCACTCACGACATAGCTCGTGAGCTCGATGTGTCATGGAACACTGCCCAGAACGCGCTAGCGGCCTTGGAATCCGAGGGTGCAACCGAACGCCTGCGAGTGGGAAGGGTCAACCTCTGGAACTACTCTAAGACAAGGAAGGGTTTCTGGTTCGACGTCTGCATGGAGATGGTGAAGGGATTCCTCGATTACGAGGCCATGACCCACCAGGTCTCCGAGTCGGAAGCCGATGCGTTGTGCGCAAATCTCGCCCGTCAGGTAGGGAGGGAAATGGCGCCCTATTTCTCTCACCATACCAATGAAAGGGAGGTACTATCGGACGTCATCCAGCAGATCTGCTATGAGATGTCCACGGAGGACGAGGTGTTCGAGATCGATGTAGCTGATGAGGGTCAACCCACGACCTTTCGGATCTACCGCTGTCCGCTCTATAAGTACGCAGCCACGCGTCCTTCCCTCTGCCAGGTGTGCAACGGGCTCAAGACAGGTGTCCTTGAATCCCTCCTTAAACGGCCCGTTACACTTCAGATCAAGAAGAGCATGCCCCGCGGCGACCGTCACTGTGAGACAGAAGTGATTGTTTGAGATATATCACAGCATGCATTTATCACTCTTTCTCATGGTAAGGTTGTTCGGGAGAGGCTTGACGAGCATGAAAATCTGCATAACCTCATATGGAAAGACACTAGAGGACGGCGTGGACCCCCGTTTCGGGAGGTGCGCCTACTTCCTCATCGTCGACAGCGAGACGGGGGCGGCAGAGGCCGTCGCAAACGACTCGAACGATGCCGCCCGCGGCGCGGGCATCGCGTCCGCCCAGCGGATGGCTGACATTGGTGTGGAAGCTGTCATCACGGGACATGTTGGTCCCAACGCTTTCAACGCTCTCACTGCAGCCAATATCCACATGTACATCGGCGCCTCGAGCAGGGCCGCTGAGGCCTTGGAGCGCTTCAAGAAGGGTGAGTTAGAGGAGCCGAAAGAACCATCGCTGGGCCCGCTGGGGATGCGCGGGGGGAGGCTCTGAACGAGCACGAGGTGTGAACCATGAAGTACGCGATATCGACCGACGGTGAAAACGTATCCGCCCACTTCGGCAGGTGCCCCATCTTCACGATTCTTACAATTGAAGATGGGGAGGTCGTTGAGCGGGAGAAGATCCCGAACCCGGGGCACCAGCCGGGCCTCATCCCCCGGTTCCTTCACGAGATCGGTGCTGAGTGCATAGTAGCCGGCGGTATGGGGCCACGGGCCACTATGCTCTTCGACCAGGTAGGCATTAGCTACGTGCTGGGTGTACAAGGACCGGTGAAGGATGTCATCCGGGCCATTGTGGACGGGACACTGAAGGGTGGTGAGAGCGCCTGCACGCACGGCGGTGGTAAGGGCTACGGACTGGAGAAGGAAGAGTGCGACCACGGGGGCGAGCACCACCACGATGGGCCATGTACATGATGCTGCGAGCATCCCGAGCCTCAGAAGGACAGGCCTGTCAGGGGTAGGGCCGTTCGACATGTACATGGGGCCGGGCTCCATCGTGCTCACTCAGGGTGATTGTGTATGAGGGTTGCCGTTGCCAGTGGCAAGGGCGGCACAGGAAAGACCACTGTGGCGGTGAACCTGGCACTCACACTGGCAGTGGAACGTGACGACGTGGTGTTAACCGACTGTGACGTGGAGGCACCCAACGCGCACATATTCCTCCGCCCCACTATCAATGAATCTCGGCCAGCAACCATCCTTATACCCGAGGTCGACGAGGAGAAGTGCACCCACTGCGGTGCATGCTCCCGCTTCTGCGCCTACAACGCCATGGCCACGTTCTCTAAACAGGTGCTCGTATTCCCCCAACTCTGCCACGGGTGTGGCGGGTGTGCCCTTGTGTGTCCCGAGGATGCCATCACCGAGGTGCCCCGGGAGATCGGTGTAGTGGAGAGGGGCGAGTTCCGAAGCATTACCTTCGTCCACGGGAAGCTGAACATCAGTGAGCCCATGGCATCCCCCCTCATCGCTCAGGTGAAGGCGACCGCGGGCGACGAGGGATTGATAATCCTGGATTGCCCGCCGGGGACGGCCTGTCCTGTTATCGAGTCGCTCAAGGGTGTGGATTACTGCATCTTGGTCACCGAGCCCACACCTTTCGGTCTCCACGACCTGCGGATTGCCGTGGACGTGGTCCGCCTTCTCGAGATCCCCTTCTCGGTGGTCATCAACCGCGACGGCGTGGGTGACGAGTACGTGGAATGGTACTGCAAGGGTGAGGGTATACCCGTGGACCTGCGCATCCCCAACGACCGGCGGATTGCCCGTCTGTATTCCGAGGGTGTACCCTTCACCTCCCGGCTCCCCGCCATGCGACGCGGTTTTACGCGGATGTTCGAGAGGATCGGTGATCGACAGTGACGCTCATCGACGATGTGATAGCAACTGCCAATGGCGGGGTCGCACATGATATCTGTGTTGGGATCAAGTATACCGCCGTGACGGTGAACGGACGCACGGGGCTGGCCCACACATTCCCCGGTCACCGGAACACCCCTACGGCCGTGGGGAGACTGGTGGGCAGGGACCTGATTCCCCTGGTCCGCTCGGACAACCTAGTGGAGGCGGCCATCGGCGCTGCCAGCCTAAACGCATGCCTGCCTCCTATGACGGGACGTCGGTTGAACGTGTTCGACCATATCGTAGAGCTGGCCGACAACGCCAAGCGCATCGGTATCGTGGGCGACTTCAAGCCGCTCGTGCGAAGGCTCAACGCCCATGGTGTATGGCCCCTGGTGTTCGAGGCGATGCCTGCGGGGGGCCAACTACCCATGAGCGCTGAGGAGGACATGCTGCCTGACTGCGACCTTGTGGTCTTGAGCGGGACCGCTGTGGTGAACCATACCCTGGAGGACGTGCTCACGTGGTCGGGAGGCTACACACTGGTCATCGGCCCCACAACTCCCCTCTCCCCCGTGCTCTTCGAGTATGGGGCGGATGCCATCGCTGGGGTGCATGTTGTCGACAGAGGCACCTTGCTTGCATCGGTGAGCCAGGGCGGAGGAAGACGCGACTGGGGGGCTGCCGTGGAGGACGTGTTCGTGGAGGCGAGGGCATGAAGCAGCTCGCGGTCGTCAGCGGGAAGGGCGGCACGGGCAAGACGAGCGTCACGGCCTCCTTTGCGGCCCTTGCCCGGAGCGCCTTACTGGCTGACTGCGACGTGGACGCGGCCGACCTCCACCTCATCCTTAGCCCCACCGTTCGGGAGAAGGAGGACTTCTCCGGCTCGAGGAAGGCCGTGATGGATACCAAGAAGTGCACGAGATGTGGAATCTGTGAGGAGGCATGCCGCTTCAACGCCATCCGCGAGTTGGTCATCGATCCGTACGCGTGCGAGGGGTGCGGCGTATGCGTGGTCGTGTGCCCGGATGGCGCCATCGCCATGGAGGACGCGGACACTGGCGAGGTGTATGTCTCCGACACACGACATAGCGCGATGGTCCATGCTAGGCTCAACATTGGAGAAGAGGCCGGTGGGAAGCTCGTGTCCCGGGTGCGCGCCAAGACCAGGGCGTTGGCGGAGGCAAGCGACAAGGCGCTGGCCATCATCGACGGCCCGCCGGGCATCGGGTGCGCAGTCATCGCTGCCATCGCCAACACCGACCTCGTGCTCGCGGTGGCCGAGCCCACACGCTCAGGGCTACACGACGTCCAGCGGGTGGTGGGGGTCGCCCGGCACTTCAGCATCACTCCCGCCCTGTGCATCAACAAGAGCGACCTTAATCCGGACATAACATGTGAGCTCAAGGAATGGGCCAAAGAGAACGATGTCATGGTCGTGGGTGAGCTCCCCTACGACAACGTTGTCACCGAGGCCATGGTAGCTGAGAAGGCCGTGGTGGAGCATGTACCCGAGCACCCGATTACACGGGAGATCACGACGATGTGGGTGCGGCTCTTGACAATGTTGGAGCTGAGCGAACTGTACCACGGGCCACGGGGGATTGACGAGCCGCCGTTCAGGAAGAGTGTTCCGTCGATACAATGAGAAGGTTTATTAACGGGTTAAGTCGCCAAAATTAACCCGTTAAGTGGTGCAAATAATGGAAGACGCGACCATCACTATCAACCTGGAGTCCTACGGTGACATCTGCTCACGGTACGGCGAGGGCGATGCACTCAGCTCGGAGTTCACGGACTACCTCGAAGGCCAGTTCCATGAGATATACGGACACAACGAGCATAAGGGTCTGTTCTCCAGGATCGGTGACCTCTTCCGTCATACGGAACCAACTGACTACTCGAACCTCAGGATCGAGCTCGACATGCCCACCACCGCATACTCGAAGGAAATGGAGGAGGAGTTTGAGGGCTCAATCCGCGGCTACTTCAGTGAGATGGCCGAGCAAGCAGCGGAGCATGTGGAGGGCGGCAAGGCCGAGGGCTACAAGCGCATCGCCATGGGTGTCGGGCTCATCGGTGCTGGGATCGCTGCCCACCTGACACTGCCCGCTCTGGGTGTTGCGGAGCTGGCGGTCGCGCTCACAGCACACAGTCTGGAGCCTCTGGGATGCTTTGGTATCTGCTCTGGTCTGGAGACGCTACTCGACCACTCGGACGCTGCCAAGGCCCAACGCGAGTACGCCGAGGCCATGGCAGGGGCTGAGATAGTGTTCAGGTATACCTGAACGCCGCGCTCAGCCGTCCACGTTGAACTGCTCGCGCAGTATCTGGTCCACCGCCCCATCCAGGGCGTTCTCGACCTGGGGTGACAATCCTTCGTTGAAGGTGAGCACGTCCACCGCTTCGATGGCGTAGATCACGAACTCATCGGGGACGTCGAATCCCTGTTTGGCACCGAACTCGAGAGCCGAGGCTAAGTTCAGGTCGTGCGGTGATGCCGTGCGCACAGTATCCTGAAAGGCTTCGAGCCCAAGTCGCATCACCATACCTGGTTTTCCGCCAACGGTCTTGATGGAATCCATCAGCACCAGCAGGTCCCAGCCGCAAGCGACATCGAGCACTGCGATACCTGATATAGCGGCCTCGGCGAGCCCCACCACATCCCCGTTGGGGAGCGTCAGCTCGGGCGCCGGCAGGTCCAGCTCCCCGAGTGGTGGTTCATGCTCAAGACCTGCAGGACCTAGCCCGTGATGGGCTGCGAGCGCCCTGTACACCTTTCGGGCCAGAACCAGCCCGACAGCGTCATCACTGAGAAGGGGATTGCCCAGTCCCAGCAGGAGCGTACGTCGAGGCATGCGTGCGGCCGGCGGTGGCCGGGGGATTAGATCCCCCGACTGAACCGCTTGAACACGTCCCCTCCGCGCGTGCGGAGGTTGACCTCCATGGGCATCTGCCCCGGGAGGGTGTGGGTGGCGCACCCGAAGCACGGATCGTACGCACGGAAGGCCATCTCCACCATGTTCAGGATGCCCTCGTCCACCTGGAAGTTGTGGATGAGCGAGGACGCGGCCTGCTTGACGGTGACGTTGATCGCGGCATAGTTATTCACCGTGGCCACGATGAGGTTGGCCTTCTCGATCATGCCCTTATCGTCCAGCTTGTAATGGTGGAACAGCGTACCGCGACAGGCTTCGATCACACCGACGCCCTCTCCGGGCTCTCCCGGTTCGGCACGGATGTCGTCCGAGAGGATTTCCGGATCGTTCGCCAGCTCCTGGAGTCGTTCACAGGCGTACAGCAGCTCGATGAGCCGTGCCCAGTGGAATGCCAGAGTGGAGTGCACCGGCTTGCCACCAAGGATCTCGTACATCTGGTCGTAGGCCTCCTGAGCCAGCGGTGTGGCCATGCCGTCAGCGGCGTTGAGCCGCGCCAGCGGCGCTACGCGGTAGATGCCCGAGTCCTTGCCTGTAGTGAGCCCCTTCCAGCCTATGTTCTTGAGGAAGGGCATCTTGCAGTACGACCACGGCTCGACGTGCTCGGCCACATGGTCGAGATAGTCCTTTTCCTCGAACTTGACGTACTCCTTGCCCTCGGGATCGACCACGCGGACCTTTCCGTCGTAGAAGTTCACCTTGTTGTTCTCGTCCACCAGACCCATGTAGTAGGTCGGGAACGTGTAGGTGTCCCCCAGGATGATGTCCACATAGGTTTTGTTCTTCAGCACGACGTCGTTGAAGATCTGTAGGCTGAACTTGGCGAACTCAACGGAGGAATCGGCCATCTGCTTAATCTCTTCGACCTCTTCCTCGTTCAGGCCCTTGGACACGCCGCCAGGTAGACCACACACGGGGTGAGTGGCCTTACCACCGAGCATGGCCTGTATCTTCTGGCCGTAGGCACGGTGCTTGATGACCTCGCCGGCTATGTCCAGGCCGACCTTGCCGATGACACCTAGGATGTTGCGCTCCATCTTCGGGGCAGTGGGGCCGACGACGAAGTCGGGCCCCCCAAGGAAATAGAAGTGCAGGGTGTGGTCGTAGAGGTAGGCCCCGGAGTACATAAGCTCTCGCAGCTTCAATGCAGCCGAAGTGGGCTTCACGTTGTAGCATGCGTCCAGCGCCTTTGTGGAGGCGAAGTGGTGCGCGATGGGGCACACGCCACAGATACGTGGCGTGATGCGGGGCATCTCCTCACCGGGACGTCCAACAGCGAACTGCTCGAAACCCCTGAGCTCGGGCACCTGTAGGACCGCGTTCTCGACATCGCCTTTATCGTCAAGGAAGATTTCGATCTTGCCGTGCCCCTCAAGGCGCGTAATCGGGTCTATTGTCAACCGGCGCTCCTTCTTCGCCTTCTCTGAAAGGTCGTCTGCCATTTATTTCTCCTCCGTTTCTCGCTTCTCGCCCTCAAGTGACTTGTTGAGCGTCGCTGTGGACATACCGAAGCGGTAGAATGTACCCCAAGGATCGGGCACCGTCTTCATGAACTCCTCGAGGTCCTGGCGGGACATCTCAGTCTCGTTCTCGACACCCATGATGGACGCAAGCGCGGAGAGCATCTTAAGGCCCTGGTCATCCACCTTCGGCGGGGGGCCCATGCAGCCCCGGCAGGGCATGTTCGCCTTGATGCACTGGCTGTCACAACCGTCGCGTGTGGCGGGCCCCATACAGATGAGACCCTGCTCCAGCAGGCACCGCTCGGGATCGGGCGGCGCGAAGGTATGAGGGCGCTCGATACCGGCGACCATCTTCTCCTTACGCTCCAGCGGACACTCGTCGCACAGGGTCTTCTCGCCAGCGATTACCGCTCCCTTGGGCGGGAGCTCGCCGGTCTCGGCGAAGTTAGCGGCCACGGCCACGAGCTTCTCGATGAGAGGCACCATGGGCGGGCAGCCGGGCAGGAAGTAGTCCACGTCGATGACCTGGTGCAGTGCCTTCACCGACTCGTACAGGTCCGGCAGCTCCAGCGTACGGCCGTTCATCTTCGTCTCCAGCTGGGGGCGTGTTTTCTTGGGGTTGTCAGTGGACACGGTGGTCTCGTACGCGGTCTGCAGGATCTTCTCCTTTGTGGTCAGGTTGGCCAGGGCGGGTACGCCGCCGAAACACGCACAGGAACCAAAGGACACGACTACCTTGGCCTTGGCGCGGAAGAGCTTGGCGTGCTCTTCCTGCTCGGTAGTGCGGACGGCGCCGTTGATGATGGCGATGTCCAGGTACTTGTCGGGCATCGCCTTGATGTCCTCGTACTTACCGTCCAGGGCCACGGGCCAGAACAGGATGTCCAGGACCTTGATAACGTCCAGGATCTTCTCGTCCAGGTCCACCACGGCGACCTCGCAGCCACCGCAGGACGCGAGCCAGTGAAATGCAACTTTAAGCTTCTCGGCCATCTTACTCGACCTCCTTAAGGGGATTGGGACCAAGCTCCTTGAGCCTGTTGGTGAACTCGGTAACCCTGTCGGCGAACTTCTGTCCCTCAGACGCCGAGATGTGCTCGAAGGCAACGCGGTCGGCACTGATGCCCATTTCTTCCAGCATCCTAGTGAGGAGAACGATCCTCCTCACCGACTTGTAGTTGCCCGACTGGTAATGACAGTCGCCCAGGTGGCACCCGCTGATGAACACGCCGTCGGCGCCCTCCTTCAGCGACTTGACCACGAACATGGGATCGACCCTGCCGGTGCACATCACACGGATGGACTTGATGTTCGGCGGGTACTCCAACCTGCTGGTCCCGGCGAGGTCAGCCCCCGCGTAGGTGCACCAGTTGCACAGGATCCCGACGATCTCCGGTTCGAATGAATCGTTAGCCATTGTGATCACATCTCCCCCTTGACGTCCTTGAGGACCTCCCATGAGAACACGGGACCGTCCTTGCATACATAGAGGCTGCCGATGTTGCACCGGCCGCACTTGCCGATACCGCACTTCATGCGCATCTCAAGGGTCGTGAATATCTGGTCGGGGGTGAACCCGAGCCCTTCCAAGGCCTGGATCACGAACTTGATCATAATCGGTGGCCCGCAGGTGATGGCGATTGTGTCCTTCGGCGAGGGCGCGAGGCGCTTGAGGTTGTCGGGGACGAACCCGACGAACCGCTTCCAGCCATCCTCGGCCTTGTCGATGGAGAGATGGACGTCGACATCATCGCGTGCCTCCATCTCCTCGAACTCGTCCATGTAGCACAGGTCGGCAGTAGAACGTGCTCCGTAGATCACGTCCAGCTTCCCGAAATCCTTCCGGTTGTCCATCACATACTGGATGAGCGACCTCAGTGGCGCCTGGCCGATACCTCCCCCGATGCAGAGGATGTTCTTGCCCTTCCACTCGTCAACAGGGAAGCCGTTCCCGTAGGGCCCGCGGACGCCAAGGACATCGTCGATCTCCAGTTCGTGGAGGGCGTCGGTCACCTTGCCCAGCTTCATGACGCTGAACTCCAGGTACCCCTTCTTTGTGGGTGAGGAGGAGATGGCAAAGAAGCACTCCCCTTTCCCCAGAAGGGTGACCATGGCGCACTGGCCAGGTATGAAGTCGAAGCTTTCTGCAAGCTTCTTGTCCTTGAACTCTGTCCTGAATGTCGTAATGGCGCGCTCGCCCTTGACCTCCTCCTTCAGGTTCACGATTGTGGAGGAGATGGGTACGTAGGGATTCTCCATTTCACTTCCCTCCTATCTTTCCCAGGAACTCAACTAGGTCATTGCTCACCGGGCAGTGGTCGATACATCGTCCACAACCCACACATGCGATAACGTCGAAGTTCTCCGGGTAGTACTGGTACTTGTGCAGGATCCGGTTCCTCATCCGGTTCGTCCGTCCGGGTCGGGGGTTGTACCCTGAGGCGTGAAGGGTGTACTCGGGATTGACACAGCTGTCCCAGATACGGATACGTCGTCCCTTCTTGCCCCGGACCTCGTCCTGGATATCGAAGCAGTGGCAGGTGGGGCAGAGGTAGGTGCACGCATAACAACCAACACATGTCTGTGCAAGGTCGTCCCAGATCGGGTCGTCGAACAGCGTCTTCAGCTTCGTGGGAAGCGTGGAGACATCGATCGTGCGGTGCATCATACCTTCGGCCTTCGCCTTGAGCTCATCGGCGGCCGCGGCATCGTTGCCGGCCTCACCGAAGAGGCTCTTGTTCTCTGCAAGGAACTTCTCACCCTTCTCGGAAGCGGAGCGAACGAGGAACTTGTCCCCGAGGTCCACCAGGAGCAGGTCAAGACCCTTGGTGTCGAATGGTCCCGCTCCTAGCGAAGTGCAGAAACAGTTCCTTCCGGGGGCCGTGCATGCAAGGCCCACGAGCACCGTGTTGTCCCTCCTGTTCTTGTAGTAGGGATCGTTGAAGTCCTTGGTGAAGAGCGGGTCCAGGATGGCGAAGCTGCGGGCGTCGCAGGGCCGGATACCGAGCACGAGCCGCTTCTCCGGCTTGGGCGCCCGGTCGGTGATCTCATCGCCATCGTAGGTGAAAAGCTCTTCGGTCTGAGGGAAGAACAGTCGCTTGGGGGGCACCGCGGTGTTCGCGGACCCCCAGGCGATGTCCGAGGCTTTCTTGACCGTCTCGAAGGACACGGTCTTGTCCTTCTTGACGGGTGCGAGCACCTCGTACCCCAGCTTGGTGATGAGCTCGTCGAGATTGTCCTTATTGAGTATCGCGTCCATGATGATCACCTACAGGATAAAGTCCTCCTTGTCATCGGTCTCGAATGATGTCAAGAGCGGCTTTCCATCAGCGTCAGTACCGGCCGTGTAGTCGAAGACATCCTTGGCCTCTTGAGCGAGCATCTTGTTGAGGACCATGAGAGGGAGCCCAACAGGACACACACGCTCGCACTCGCCACACTCCGAGCACCGCCCTGCATGATGGAAGGCGCGCATGAAATGCCATGCCGCATTCTCTGAGCGGTTCACTGACCGTCGGACCCAGTTGGGTCGGAGCGAGTCGGCGGCGCACTCCTCACAGAAGCAGAGCGGGCATGCCTGCCTGCAGGCATAGCACCGGATGCACGTCTCGAACTTTTCCGACCAGTAGGCCCATCGCTCTCCAGGCGACATGTCCTTTGTAGGATCGGTCAGCTCCAAGGCACCACTTTCGATGACCTCGCCGAGCATTTTATCGGCGATGAGCGGAGTGGGATGAGCACAGTGACCGCACTCATCGAAGATCACGTCCGCCTTCTTGAAGGTGCGCTCGCCGCCCTTCGTACTTATGATGAACGTGTCGCTTGACTCGGAGATCCCGACGATGTCCTCCTCGAGGACCTCTTCATAGAGCTTGTCCGGATCGATCATGCCCGGGCAGGGAACGCCCAGTATGACCAGGTTATCTCGCTCGAAGCCCCGCTCCTGGATGAGCTGGACCAGTGCGCGGGCATCGCAACCCTTAGCGATAACGGCGATCTTACCCTTCTCTTCGGGCGGCTCGAGCGTGAGATAGACAGCGAGGTTGTTCTTGCACATGGGCGAGAGCACTAGCTTGTCGGTCTCCTCGGGTTTCGTGATGATGCAGGGCCGCACCTTTTGTCCAAAGCCGGCCTGTTCGTATCCGATAACGTACTTGACCTCTCCCTTGCTCAGTAGATCGCGGGCGGTCGAACGCATCTTTTCCTCGTCCATCTTCACACCTCCCTCGGGAACTCGGTGTTCGGTCCGAGCGTCCGCACGTCCTCGGTGACCTTTGTGATCACGTCAGCGAACTTCTGCCCCTCGGAAGCGGAGACCCAGGACATCTGAACCCGCTTGGGATCGATGCCCACGTACTCCAGAAGGCTCGTCATGAGCTTCATCCTCCTGCGGGCGAAGTAGTTGCCCTGTGTGTAGTGGCAGTCGCCGGGGTGACATCCTGATATGAGCACACCGTCCGCACCCTGCTGAAGAGCGTGGACGACGAGCATGGGATTCACCCGGCCGCTGCACATGACCCGCACGACCTTCACGTTGGGCGGGTACTGGATCCTGCTGGTCCCCGCTAGGTCGGCACCCGTATACGAGCACCAGTTGCACAGGAACGCTACGATGTTCGGTTCGAAAGTATCATCTGCCATGGTCCTCACCCCCCCACCAGTCCGTCAAGAGCATCAAGCAGCTGCTCGTCCGTGAAGCCCTTCTGTTGCATCGCACCGGACAGACAGGCGGCCGCGCATGAGCCACAGCCCTTGCACAGCGCCTCGTTCACCGAGGCGATCATGACCTCGCGCCCGGCCAGGTCCTTGGTCACGAGCTCGATGGCCCCGTAAGGGCACACCTCGACGCAGAATCCGCATCCGCGGCACTGCTTCTCATTGACGAACGACACGATGGCGTCGATGGAGAGGTTCTCCCTCGACAGCAGCGATGTGACCCTCGAGGCCGCACCGCTCGCCTGGGCCACGGTGTCGGGGACGTCCCTTGGTGCCTGGCAGCAACCGGCCAGGAATATGCCGTCAGTGTGGGTGTCGATGGGTCGCAGCTTGGGGTGGGCTTCCAGGAGGAATCCGTCCATGCTGGAGGATACCTTCAGGAGGCTTCGGACGGCACCCGTGTCCCCTCGAGGTTCCACTGCCGTCGCGAGCACAACAAGGTCCACATCGAGGTCCGGGTGACCGGCAGACTTGACAACGACGCCGTTGCCCTTCGGGATGATCTGGATGTCTTCCTCGAGCTCCCGTCGTCGGTACTCGACGCCCTCTTCCTTGACCCTGTTATAGAACTCCTCAAAGCCCTTTCCAAAGGCGCGCATATCGGTGAAGTACACCGTGACCTCGGAGCCGGGGAGCTTGTCCCTGACCATGTGCGCATGTTTTGCCGTGTACATGCAGCAGATCCTGGAACAGTACTCATGGCCTTCTCTGTCGCGCGAGCCGACGCACGAGATGAAGGCGACCTTCTTCGGTTCCTTACCATCGATCTTGATCTTACCGCCGGTGGGGCCCGAGGCGTTGGTGTAACGCTCGAACTCCAGGCCAGTGATGATGCGGGCGGACGTCCCGTAGCCGTACTGGGGCGTCTTCGCGGGATCGAACATGTCAAACCCGGTGGCCACCACGATGGCGCCCACGTCCCGGTCGACGACCTCGTCCTCCTGGTCGTACACGATCGCATCCTGCTCGCAGAACTTCTCGCAGGCCTTGCACTGCCCGGTGGTGTAGTACGCACAGCGCTCCTTGTCGATCACGGGGATCTTGGGGACGGCCTGGGGGAAGGGGATGTACACCGCAGGTCGGTTGACCAGCCCCTCCTCGAACTCGAACTTGATCGGCTTGGGCGCGGTCGATGTGATCTCGTCCAATCCGAAGGCGTCCGTCGGGCACACGAAGGTGCACGCGCCGCAGGTCATGCAGAGCTTGGATAGCTCGCCGAAAGGTGTGGTCTTATCACGCTTGTATCCGCGGTTCACGAAGCCCGTCACGCCGAGCCCCATCACGTCCTTGCAGATGCGCACGCACAGGCCGCACAGGACGCACTTCTCGTCCTTGTTCTCGTTGATAGCGAACCGCGTCCCGTCGACGCCCATCTCCTTGGCCAGGGCCTTGACATCGTCCGAGTTCGGACAGCGCGCCAGCAACAGCTCCATGACCATCTTGCGGGTCGTGATGACCCGGTCGGATGCGGTCTTGATCTCGATACCGTCCTTGATCAGGTAGCTGCACGAGGCCATGAGGCTCGTCCGTCCGTTATCGGTGACCTCCACGAGGCACAACCGGCAACCACCGTAGGGCTCGAGCGCCTTGTGGTAGCACAGGGTCGGAATCTCGATACCCTGCTTCTGGGCGAACTCTAGCACCGTCATACCTTCGTCAGCTTCGACCTTTTCTCCGTCAATAGTGAATGTTACCATCATCATCACCTCCTAGTCGACCCTCACCGCACCGAAGTTGCACACATCCTTGCAGATGCCGCACTTGATGCACTTCTTCGAATCGATGGTATGCGCTGCTTTCTTATCGCCAGTGATGGCCTCTTGTGGGCACTGTGTCGCGCACAGGGTACAACCCGTGCACGCTTCGGCATTGATATTGTAGCTGATCAGCGCCTTGCACACGCCCGCGGGGCACTTCTTGTTCTCGATGTGGGCCTTGTACTCATCCATGAAGAACCGGGTCGTGGTCAGGACCGGATTCGGCGCGGTCCTCCCTAGAGCACAGAGCGACGCGTCCTTGATGAAGGCAGCGAGCTCTTCGAGGAGCTTGAGGTCCTCCATGCTCCCATTGCCGTCGCAGATGTCACTGATGATCTTGTGCATCTGCATGACCCCCTCCCTGCACGGCGTGCACTTACCGCACGACTCCCCCTTGAGGAAGTTGAGGAAGTACTTGGCCACGTCCACCATACAGGTGGTCTCGTCCATGACGATCATACCGCCGGAGCCCATCATGGCGCCGGCCTCTGTGAGGCGCTCGTAGTCGATCGGTAGGTCGAGCAGGTCCGCTGGGATACAGCCACCTGAAGGCCCGCCGATCTGTACGGCCTTGAACGCCTTACCGTCCTTGATACCGCCACCGAGGTCGTAGACCATCTCCCGGAGAGTGATCCCCATGGGGACCTCGACCAATCCCGTGTTGTTGACCTTGCCTACCAGGGAGAAGATCATGGTTCCTTTGCTCCCCTCTGTACCGATACCGGCGAACCAGTCGGCACCCTTGTCTATGATAAGGGGGACATTGGCCCAGGTCTTCACGTTGTTGATGTTGGTGGGCTTGCCCCACAGACCCTTGGTAACGGGGAAGGGGGGCCGCTGGCGCGGCTCGCCCGCACGGTTCTCAAGGGAGGCGATGAGAGATGTCTCCTCGCCGCAAACGAAGGCACCGGCACCGCGGTGGATCTCGATCTCGAAATCGAACCCGGAGCCGAGGATGTTCTTGCCCATGAGCCCGAGCTCCTTCGCCTGCTTGATAGCGTTCTCGAGTCGCTCGACGGCCAGCGGGTACTCGTCCCGCACATAGATGATGCCCTTGTTGGCACCGATGGCGAACGCTCCGATGAGCATCCCCTCAAGGACACTGTTCGGATTACCTTCCAGGATGCTCCGGTCCATGAAGGCACCGGGATCTCCCTCGTCGGCGTTGCAGATGATGTACTTGTAATCACCGGGTGCGTTCCGACAGAACTCCCACTTCTTCCCTGTGGGGAAACCAGCACCACCCCTCCCGCGCAGGCCCGACTTCTTGATAGTGCCGATGACCTGTTCGGGTTTCATGGACGAGAGGGCCTTGGCCAGGGAGCCGTACCCTCCGATACCGATGTAGTCGGTGATGCTCGTGGGATCGATCTTATCGTTCCTGCCGAAGACGTTCTTTTCCTGCTTCTTGTAGAAGGGTACCTCCGGTGCCTGCACGACCTTCTCGCCAGTGGCGGGATCGGTGAACAGGAGCCGGTCGATCACCTTCCCGTTGACCACGGTCTCGGTGATGATCTCGGCCACGTCCTTCGGGGCAGGCTGGGGGTAGAATATCCTCTCAGGGAGGATCAGCATGATGGGCTCTCTCTCACAGAAACCAAGGCAACCGGTGACCCTGAGGTCGATCTTGTCCTTAAGGCCCTGTGCTTCGAGCTCCTTCTTTACGGAGGCGACCAGTTCGTCCCCACCGAAGGCGCGACCGCAGGTACCGCCTGATACGATGATGCTGCGCTTCTTCGGGTCCTTTGTGGCAGCGACCTCTTTACTAAGCGCCTCTAGATCCTTGACGTTAGCGAGCTTCGTCATATTCGTCCACCTCCCGTTTCCGTCAGCTCCTCAAGTGTTTGCTCAGGGGGGGCGACCGGCTTGATCCCGGCCCCTCCCGTGGTCCGGTACTCATTGAGCAGTGCGCCCACCTTCCTGGGGGACGTCGGGTAGTACTGGTCATCGATAACGACCACTGGGCCGAGGGCACAGCAACCGAGACAGTTGACCGTTTCCAGTGTGAACTTCTTGTCCTCGGTGGTCTCACCGGGCTGGATACCGAGCTGTCGCACGATCTCGTCCAGGACCCCATGGCCACCCCGCACGTGACAGGCAGTGCCGAGGCAGACCTTGATGAGGTGCTCACCGCGCGGCTCCAAGCTGAAGGCCGTGTAGAAGGTCGCCACGTGGAACACCTGGCTCAGCGGGAGCTCCAGCTTCTCTGCAACGCAGGCAAGGGCGTCCGCAGGCAGGTAGTTGAACGTCGCGTTGATGTCCTGTAGGACCGGAATGAGGGCGCCGCCCTCGTGCTTGCTGATGACTGCATCGTATTTCTTGAGGGTGTCCTCATCGATGGAGTCACGGATGCTCGGGACCTCTTGGGGTTGGGGGAGGTACCGGACCAAGCAGTTGATCATGCACTCACCGCAGCTCGTGCATTTCTCCGTGTCGATGGACTTAGCCTTCTTCCTGACCTTGACGTTGAAGTTACCTACGAAGCCGTCGATCTCCTCGACCTCGGCGAAGGTCAGGAGCTCGATGTTGGGATGCCTTCCCACGTCGACCATCTTGGGGGTCAGGATGCATGCAGAGCAGTCCAGGGTGGGGAATGTCTTGTCCAGCTGGGCCATGTGCCCACCTACGCTGGGCTCGCGCTCCACCAGGGTCACGGGGAAGCCCATGTCGGCGATGTCCAGCGCGGTCTGGATACCGGCGATACCGCCGCCGATCACCATCGCCTTCTTCGTCACAGGGACCTGCTTCTCGTCCATGGCCTGGAGGAGAGCGGCCTTAGCTACGGACGCTCGGACGATGGCGAGGGCCTTCTCGGTCCCCTTCTCCTTGTCCTTGTGCACCCATGAGCACTGCTCCCTGATGTTGGCCATCTCGAAGCAGTACTTGTTGAGGCCCGCCTCTTCACAGGCAGTTCGGAAGGTAGGTTCGTGCATCAAGGGAGAGCAGGACGCCACGACGACGCGGTCGAGCTTGAGCTCCTTGATGTCCTTCTTGATCATGTCCTGGCCCGGGTCCGAGCACATGTACTTGTAGTACCGTGAGATCTTCACGCCGGGCAGGCTCTCTGCGGCCTTCGCCACCTTCTCCACATCGACGGTGGCGGCGATGTTGATACCGCACTCGCAAACGTATACACCAATCCTCATGATTAAGCACCTCCGCTCTTGATGATGGCCACAAGCTGCGCGATCAGCTGGCTGTCACTGAAATGGCTCATGGTAATCGAACCCGAGGGACAGGCCGCACCACAGGTCCCGCATCCCTTGCAGAGTACCTGCTGGATCTTCATGGTCTTCTCCTCGGCATCGAACTCCAGGGCGCCATAGGGGCACAGGCTCTCACATACCCGGCATCCCGAGCATGAGTCATCGTCGATAGCAGCGAAGATAGGCTCCACGCTGACCTTCCCCTGAGCGAGGGGGATACAGGCACGCACGGCGGCACCGCTCGCCTGGGCAACAGCGTCAGGGATGTCCTTGGGCCCCTGGCAGCACCCGGCTAGGAATATGCCATCTGTGAACGTGTCGATGGGGCGCAGCTTCGGGTGCGCCTCTAAGAGGAACGTGTCCGGGCTGCATGAGATCTTCAGCTGGTTCTTCAGCTCCTTCGAGTCCAGCCTCGGCTCGATGGCCGTGGCCAGCACGACCAGATCGGCGGCGAAGTCGGGGTGTCCCTCGGCCTTCACGATCACGGAATCCCCCTCAGGGGTGACCTCGATGCTCTGATCGAGCTCCCGTCGCCGGTACTCGACGCCTTCGTCCTTGACCCTGTTATAGAACTCCTCGAAACCCTTCCCGAAAGCGCGGACATCTGTATTGTACACGATGACGTTGGAGTCAGGGAGCTTGTCCCGGACCATGTGGGCGTGTTTGGCCGTGTACATGCAACAGACTCGCGAACAGTACTCGTTCGTCTCCTTGTCACGTGAACCTACGCACTGGATGAACGCCACGTTCTTCGGTTCCTTGCCGTCGATCTCGATGTGACCGCCGGAAGGGCCGGAGGCCGAGACTATGCGCTCGAACTCAAGGCCGGTGATGACGCGCGGGGACGTCCCATAGCCGTAGTTGGGCTTCCTCTTCGCATCGAATAGGTCGAAACCGGTGGCAACGATGATGGAGCCGATGTCCAGCTCCACGATCTCCTCTTTCTGCTCGAAGTCGATCGCACCACGGTCGCAAGCCTCCTGGCACAGGGGGCCCTTCCCGCACTTGCCGAGAGTGAGCATGAGGCACTTCTCCGGATCGATCGTCATCCTCAACGGGACTGCCTGTGGGAACGGTACGTAGATCGCGCTCCGCTTGCCGAGGTTGGCGTCGAACTCGTTAGGGATGCGGTCTTTCATACGGCAGTTTGCGGCGCACTCACCGCAACCGTTGCACTTCTCTATGTCGACGAACCGGGTCTTCTTCTTGACCTTCACCTTGAAGTTACCGATGAAACCGGAGACCTCTTCGATCTCCGCGTAGGTGATTAGTTCGATGTTGGGATGCCTAGCCACGTCCACCATCTTCGGGGTGAGGATGCACGCGGAACAGTCCATGGTGGGGAATGTCTTGTCCAGCTGGGCCATCTTTCCGCCGATGCTGGGATCCTTCTCGACAAGGTAGGTCTTGAATCCCTTGTCAGCGCTATCGAGTGCCGCCTGGATTCCCGCTATACCGCCCCCGATCACGAGCACGGAGGGGATGGTTGGGACCTCTAGGTACTCGAGCGGTTCAAGGAGCGCAGCTCGCGCGACCGAACCGGCGACGATTTGCTTCGCCTTCGGTGTCCCGACAGCCCTGTCCTTGTGCACCCAGGAACACTGCTCCCGGATGTTGGCCATCTCAAGGAGATGGGGGCTCAGACCGCAATCCTTCAGCACGTTCCGGTAGGTCGGCTCGTGCATCCGAGGGGAGCACGCAGCTACCACAATTCGGTCCACACCGAGCTCCTTGATATCCTTCCTGATCGTCTCCTGACCCGGATCCGAGCACGTGTACTTGTTCTCCCGAGCGACAATGACGTTGGGCAACGTCTTTGCGAACTCAACAACGGCGGGTACGTCCACCGTTGCCCCGATATTTATTCCACAGTCACAAATATAGACGCCAATCTTCATGGAATCAGACCCCTGCCTTTCCGGCATGATGTGTTCGCCCAACGAGAGCAGACTTTTAAGGTTTGTTAATGAGGGGAAAACACCGCATAACTACAAAGAAATTTGGCCAATTTTCTTAGAAATCCTAAATCAACAACAGAATTCTACTAACAATTGAAAAACAGGTTTTTTACTATTTATGGGTGGTTTTTCGATTTTTTTTCGAGGGAGAATTAGTAGCCTTCAGAGGTATTCAAATCGCGTTTTTATTTGGAAAGATGAAAGGCTGAAAATGCGAAGTGTTTTAAGCGAACGGATGGTTCATCATTCCAATGCAAACCAAAAAGCGTGTCCAAGCAAGAATGGACCCGTCGATCGGTATCGACTCGATCGACAAGAGGATTCTCACCCATCTCTACAATGATGCTCGAAAGTCGTTCCGCAAGATCGGACAGGAGATCGGAATATCCTCGGTCACTGTGGGTACACGTGTGAAACGACTCAGAGAGGAAGGATATATCACTGGCTTCATCACTGCCATCGATCCGAAGAAGTTTGGGAAGAACATCACGGTCATCTTCGGTCTGAACATATCCCCCAGCATGGTGGAGGCTGTCACCAACAGACTCAAAGTGCTTCCCCAGGTGACCCTCATGTACTCGGTGTCAGGTAATTTCAACCTCATGGTACACGGGATATTCAAGGACCAGGAGGACCTGAACTCCTTCCTGAGCAACGAGATATTCAAGATTGAGGGGATCAACAACGAGCACACCTACATAATCCTCAAGGAGTACAAGCGCTGCCTCGGTTCAGAGATCGTGTACGATGGGAAGTGAGGGGGACAGAGGATATCTTTTTATCTCTCTTGAAGACCTGAAGGGCCATGCCCTCCGTCACCGCTTATCGCACCCTGCTTCCGGCACCTCCCGTGGTGCTCGTCACCGCCCGGGACCGGGAGAATGAACGTCATGACACCATGCCCGCAGCATGGGTTATGCCTGTGTCAGTACGACCTCCGCTCCTAGCGGTGAGCATCGCTCCTGAGCGTCACACCCATTCGCTCGTCGAGCGTGAGGGTGAGTTCATCCTCAACGTGCCCGGAAAGGACCTCCTGACGGAGGTCCACACAGCAGGTTGTACAAGCGGTCGCTCAGGTGACAAGCTCGCAAGTCTCGGGCTCACCGGACGAACGGGTGATGAGGTCGACACACTCATTCTGGATAGCTGTCCTGCTGCTGTGGAGTGTAGAGTGACGGCGGCCCACCCTGCGGGAGACCACACGATCTTCGTGGCCGAGGTAGTCGCCATGCACGCCGATCCAGGTTTGGACAGGTTGAGCCTGCTCCAGCATCTTGGGGGATCTTCCTACTGCACGGGCGGCGAACGACTGGAGGCGGAGCGCTAGCTCACACGGGTTCATGTCGGACCACGTGCCGGAGCACGGAGTCCCGCGTGACTATGCCGAGCAGATGATCATCGTCATCAACGACGGGAAGTACCTCGTCGCCGGTAGCCAGGAGATGGATCGCTTTCTTCACAACGTCGTCGGGCGCGAGACGGTCGAACGTCTTTCGCATGACATCACGCACATGTCCTTTATTGAGGATCTCTACGTGGCGCTGGATCTCGTCCGCAGGGGTGGATAACAGCACCGTGAAGAGGAAGAACGGGTCCGATGGATTGAGGTCCAGCTCCCCCAAGCGCAACAGGTCCTTTTCACGCAACATCCCGCGGATTATGTTGTCCTCCTCCACGGGCATCTCGCCGATCCCTGTCTCGTGTAGGGTATGGACCGCATCCTCGATGGTCTCGTTCGGGGACACGGCAGGGAACCGTTCCTCCATTACGCTCTCGACGGTTGTCTGGAACATGGTCATGACCTCCTAGCTTACCAAGTGCTCCAGGATAGTGGAGCGGGTGATGATGCCTTCTAGCTGCCCGTTGCGGATGACGGGCAGGATGCGCTGACCGGTCTCGTGGAGCAGCCGAGCCGCGTCATATACGGTATCGTCCGGTTCCAGCCACTCGAAGTCCGGATCCATGGCGTCTTTGACCTCCATGGAACCCACACGTTCCGCCTCTTCGCGCAGGGTGTGGTGGGACTTGAAGAAACGCGCGTAGGGCGCCCCGTCGAGCAGAGCGATGATGTCGCGTTCGGAGAGAATCCCGACTACACTGCCCTCATGGACAACGGGAGCGGCGTGCACCCGGTGGTGGGTCATCTTGGAAATGGCCTCATCCAGCAGCATAACCTCATCAAGGGTGATCACATCGGTCACCATCATATCGCATGCAGTACACTCCATCATCGTCACCGTCCGTTAGAAGATTCCTTTATTCTCCTGGTCGTGGCGGAACTGTTCGAGGGCACCGATGCGCCCTTCCAGTTCGGCCAGTTCTCGTCGTAGCATGTCCAGCTGCTGGTTGTAGTTCGACATGAACCCGCCCACGTTCTGCTCCACGCCCCGCAGCTCGCTCAGCTCGCCCGTTAGGTCCCTCTTCAGTTCGGAGACCATCCTGTCGATGTCGGTCTTCAGCCGACGCACCTCCTGCTTGAGCGAGGTGTTCTCCTTCTTCAGACTGTCGATCGTGACCTGAGCTCGTTGCATGTACGCGCGGATTACTCCCTGGGCCTGCGACAGGCGCTCGTCCTCGGCACCCATGGTCCTCAGCCGCGTACCAGCTCCCGATTGATCGATGATCGGGCAATGATGCGACCACCTTTGATGACCGCAGGTCGGGGCATGTGTGTGCGGAATGCTTCTTGCGGGGTCTTCTCGGCGAGCACCACGATATCGGCCGTGTTACCGGCAGCGATTCCGTAGTCCGCCACCTCGAACATCCGTGACGCGTTCACCGTGGGCATGTCCATGAGCGTTTCGATCTCTTTCGGCATGGACAGTTGGACCGCATGGGCGCACAGGAGCCCCACTTCTAGGAGATCGCACTGACCGAAGGTCGGATAGAATGTGTCCTTGACGCAGTCCTGGCCGTAGGCCACGTTCACACCAGCTGCCAGCAGTTCCTTGACACGGGTGAGCCCGCGGCGGATGTTGCCTGTGTCCAGTCTACCTTGCAGCATGAGGTTCGTGGCAGGATTGGTTATCATGTTCATTTCCGCTCGCTTCACAAGTCCTATGACCTTGGCGGCGTGGTGGTCATCGTACGAGGACAGAGCACAGGTATGGCCGGCCGTCACACGACCGACGAACCCGTTCCTGATGGCTCGCGTAGCGTACTCCTCCAGGGTCCGGGCGTTCGGATTGTCCGTCTCGTCAACGTGCATGTCCAGGGGAGCATCATGCTCCTTGGCGATCTCGAAGCAGATGTCCAGGTGCTTCTTGGAATCGTCGGACGTCATCTCGTTGAAGGGCATCCCTCCGACGATGTCCGCGCCCATCTCCATGGCCTTCCACATAAGCTCCTCGCACCCCTCGTCCTGGACGATCCCCTCCTGGGGGAACGCCACGATCCGGATATCGGCTATGTCCTTGCACTTCTCACGGGCCGCGAGCACACCCTTCAGGGGCATGAGACCGCCGATGGTGTCCACGTCCACATGACTGCAGAGACGGGTGGTCCCGTTCAAGACCGCCCATTGGACGGTCCTGCTGGCCCGCTCCAAGATGTCGTCGAGAGTGTAGCGCTTCTTCTTCTCCCAGATGATCGCGATGGCCTCCTCCAGGTTACCGGACACGTTGTCCCGTACGACCTCGGAGATGAGCACCTTGTCCAGGTGGATATGGGGATCAGTGAAACTCGGGAGAACCAGCCCGCCCTCCGCGTCTACCTCGGTCGATGCCTTGCCCCCGAACTTGGGCTCCAGGGCGGCGATGCGACCTTGCTCTATGACGATGTCCACTGTCTTGTCCGCGCCCCTGAGAAGGGCGTTGCGTACAACGAGGTCAGCCATGATAATCACCAGTACTTGATCTTGATCGCCCTCACAGCGCAGTAGGAGGTGCATAGCCCGCAGCCATAGCACTTTTCCCTGTCCACCTGTGCAACATCATCCTTGAGCGTGAGTGCGTCGTAGATACAATGCTTGACGCAGGAACCGCATCCCGTGCAAAGGTCAGCATCGACCTTGGGGAAGGAGGGCGTGCTCTTGCCCTTGCGTCCCTTGGCGTTTCGGATGGCCACGCCGCGCATGTCTTCGATTGTCCTGTAATCATGGGCGGCCATGAACACCTCGAGCTCGCGGGCGATCCGGCCGAAGACAGATGGTCCCTCGAGGATGGCGGCCGTGCACACTCCGACGCCTGCGGCGCCGGCCATGATGAACTCGGCCGCATCGCGTCCGGTGCGGATGCCGCCCACCCCGATGACGGGGACGTCCACTGCCCGGGCGATGTCGTATACGCACCGCAAGGCCACTGGTTTGATGGCGTCGCCTGACACCCAGCCGTACCCGCTGTCGCCGCCCAGGACGGGCATACCCGTATCAAGGTCGATCGTCAGGCACGGACCCAGCGAGTTGATGGCGACGATACCGTCGGCACCGGCCTTCACCGCGGCACGGGCGAACTCCATGATATCGAGGATGTTGGGGGAGAGCTTTGGCAGTACAGGGATGGACGTTCCCTCCTTGGCCGCCTTGATAGCATCGACCATGGGCTTGGGATCGGTGCCTAGGTAATGTGTGGAGAGTTCGAGCGCGTGGACGCCGGCCTTCTCCAGCTTGGGCGCCAGTTCACCGATGTCCTCGGCGTTGTACCCGAGGCTTGCGATGAGGGGGAGCCCGGTGGCCAGTGCCTTCTTGTACTCGGTCTTGATCCACTGCTCGACCGGCAGGTCGGACCAGAGCTCGGTGTTGAGCATACTGTTCCGGATCCGGTACATGCAGGGTCGGGGCACCTTCGCAGGCTGCCTGCTCACGGTCTTGGCCACGATGGCACCAGCACCTCCCTCGGCGACCGCCACCATGGCGTCACCGTCAAGGCAGGGCGGACCCGCAGCGGGCATCACCGGGTTCTTCATCTTCATACCGAGTATGTCCATCGAGATATCAGCCATGTCCTTCTCTCCTCCATTTCTTATGATCGATGAGTATGTCGTATCAGAGGCGGTCCCACAAGGCCGCCGATGCCTCGCGCGCCTCAGCCATGATGCGCGACTCGTCCAGTGTCTTGATGACCCGGTCCTCCATCACTATCTTCCCGTCAGCGATGACGGTGCGAACTTGGTAATCCTCCAGACCGAACATGAAGTGCCAGGGGAAGTTACCGCCGTTGAGCAGTGTGGGCGGATCGTAATCGAGGATGACCGCATCGGCGCACTTGCCAGGAGCCAGCTCTCCCACGGGCATGTCCAGTATCGCGGAATTGCGACGGAACATCAGGTCCATCACCGTGTCCGCGCCCATGGATCGCGGGTCCCGTGTGGCGAGCTTGTGCACGACGTAGGCGCTCTTCGCTTCCCGGAACATATTGAACGTGAAACCATCGGTCCCCAGGCCGACGTTGACGCCCCGGTCCAGCATCCCCTGAACGTCGGCAACGCCTACGGCGTTGTTCATGTTCGACTCGGGATTGTGGGCCACATGGGTCTTGGAACTGGCCAACAGGTCCTTCTCCGCATCAGAGGCGTGGACGCAATGGACAAAGATCGAGCGCGGACCGGAGATGCCCCGGTCATGGAGCCGTTCCACAACGCCCATACCGTACTTTTCCTTTGCATCGTCCACATCGCACTGGCCTTCGGCCACGTGGACGTGGAACCCGCAACCCAGCGGGCCTTCGGCCTCGACGCACCGCGCCAGGGTCTCGTCAGAGAGCGTGAGCGATGCATGGAGCCCGAAGTTGCCACGGATCCGAGGATGGTCACGATAGCTGGCAGCGAAGGCGCGGTTCTCCTCTATGCCCTGTCGTGCGATGTCCTCGCCGTCGCGGTCCGAGGTCTCGTAGCACAGCAATCCACGCAATCCGGCCCGCTCTGTTGCGTCGGCGATCGTCTGCAGGCTACCTGTGACCGCGTTGGGCGACGCATGGTGCTCGGCGAAAGAAGTGGTCCCACAGCGGATGGCCTCACACAGGCACACCTCGGCCGAGAGCCGTACGTCCTTGAGCGTGAGCCCCTTGTCGAGCATCCACCACAAACGCTCCAAGATCTCCTTGAAGTCCGTCGCGGGCTCTGACTTGAGCGCCATGCCCCGCGAGAACACTCCGTACATATGGGAATGACCGCAGGGGATTCCCGGGATGACCAGCTTCCCCGCAGCATCGATGACCGTGTCGGCAGAGCTTCTCGTGTTCCCGACCTCGGCGATCCGGCCGCCCTTCATGAGCACCGAGCCATTCAGGACCCGGTTCTGCTCTCCCATGGTGACGATGGTGCCGTTCTTAATGAGCAGGCTCTCCTCGCTGACCACGCGCATACCCCTTGGGGGCGCAGGAGGCAAAGAAATATATAGCCTTTTCTCGGCCGCCTGTAATGGAGCAGTAGAACAATGTCTTATAAGTTAAAAAAAGAACTTGGGCTTCTCAACCTTTTTTGCATAGCGTCAGGAGCAATGATCAGTTCAGGATTATTTATTTTGCCTGGATTGGCATATGCAAAAACAGGTCCTTCTGTAATTCTTGCGTATTTCCTTGCCAGTATTTTTGTTATTCCTGCCATGCTTTCGAAGATCGAACTCGCCACAGCCATGCCAAAAGCAGGTGGAACTTATTTTTTCATAGATCGATGTATGGGGCCTAGGATGGGAACAATTGGTGGATTTGCAGCGTGGTTTTCTTTGGCCCTAAAAAGTGCTTTTGCCTTGATAGGAATCGGTGTGTTTGCTTTATTGCTTAATCCGGGTTTTACAGAGATGCAAATGAAACTTATTGCCGTTGCATTTTGTGTAATTCTTACCATTATTAATCTCGTTGGTGTTAAACATGCAGGAAAGACTCAGATAGCCTTGGTTGGAGCCCTCCTCTGTCTGCTTGTTTTGTATACTGTCGTGGGTTCTTTCTCGATCCAATTTTCCAGATTTGCCCCTCTTGCACCCAGGGATTTTGGTTCTTTTTTCGCAACGGTGGGTCTTGTTTTTGTTTCCTTTGGGGGTCTAACAAAAATTGCTAGTGTTGCAGAGGAGGTGAAAAATCCGAGACGAAATATTCCTCGTGGAATGTTTTTTGCTTGGGTTTTCATATCTCTCCTTTACATTCTCGTAATTTCTGTAACAGTAGGCGTGGTGGATTCTACTCAACTGCAAGGTTCTCTCACACCAATTTCTCTCGGTGCCAGCACTTTCATGGGGTGGGGTGGAAGTATAATGATGGCTGTAGCTGCACTTATAGCACTTATAACGACAGCTAATGCGGGGATATTATCTGCTTCTAGGATCCCAATGGCAATGGGTAAAGACGAACTCTTACCGAGTTTTTTTGGAAGTGTGTCTGAACGCGGAACTCCGGTTTTTTCTATACTTTTCACCTCTGCTTTCATGATCTGCGTTATTTTGTTCTTGGACATAGAAAGTCTCGTCAAGACGGCCTCAACCATGAAGATCCTCTTGTTTCTGATGGTAACTCTCTCGGTCATTGTTATGCGAGAAAGTAAAATCGAAAATTATCAGCCAAGTTTTCAATCTCCTTTTTATCCATGGGTTCAGATAGCAGGAATTATTGGATACGGATTTCTTATTTTTCAAATGGGCGTTGTTCCGCTTCTCTTGGTTGGTATATTAATCGTTTGTGGATTGGGCTGGTATTGGGTCTATGCAAGCGGTAAGATAGAACGAGAATATGCGCTCTTACATGTGGTCGAAAGGGTTACTGGGATCACTTCAACGAGTTACCTAATAGAGGAAGAGCTAAGGGAGATCCTAATAGAAAGAGACAATATTTGTGAGGAGCGGTTTGAGCGTTTAATAAAAAAATGCCCCGTTATTGATCTCAAAACCTCTCTCTCGCCAGACGAGTTCACTAAAATAGTTACAAATTCATTGGCAGAACGATTAAAGACAAGCCGAGAGGAGTTATTCAAGCTTTTAATAGAACGAGAGCAAAAGCCGCAGGCAATAATCCATTCCCGTGTGGTATGTCTTCCCCTCACTATTCAGGGACATAGCAAATTTGAAGTTATATTAGTTAGGGATAGGGAAGGTATTACTTTTTCATACAAATCTACACCAATCCATGGAGCATTTATTATCGTTCATACACCTGACGAGGAGAGGTTCTGGTATCACTCACTTATGTGGATAATTGCGAGTGTTGAAAAAGAAGATTTTGATAAAAAATGGTTAAATGCACAAAACAGGGAGGAGTTACGAAATATCATTCTATCATCGTGGAGAAAGCGTAAGTTATGAGGTATATGGTGGATATTGTAAAAGGAGGTTATAATAGCTAATCTGCTAAAAAATTGAACATTTTACATTGATTTTTTATCCTTGAACTCATCTTTTTTCGCCCATCTCGCCTGATAGAGCTCTCTCCTTGATCGTGAGATCAAGTACTACAACCCACCGTCGGCACCCTTTAGGATACACAATATGGCCATTTTCCCGGACAGCGCCTCCTCGTCAACAGTGAATGGGACGACGAGCACTTCGACCGTGTCAGGAAAGGGCTGGACGACCATGGCTACGATATCGAGACCGACCGTGTGGAGCTCGAGGACCTTCGACGGTTCCTCATAGAGAAGCGTAAGTTCCTGGTGCGCCTGCTGGCCAATCCCAACCTTCTGGAGCACGAGTCGTTCACCGAGCTCCTGCAGGCCGTGTTCCACCTGACCGAAGAACTATCCGTCCGTCCGTACCTCGACGTGCTCCCTGACACTGACCGCGAGCATCTGGCCAAGGACCTGCAACGCGCCTACGGCCTGCTCGTCCGTCAATGGCTGGCGTACATGAAGCACCTCAAGGACGATCACCCGTACCTGTTCTCGCTCGCCATGCGGACGAACCCGTTCGACGAGGATGCGAATCCTGTGATCGAGTAGGGATCGCTTCAATCCTCAACGGAGATTGCGTCCACGGGACAGACCGCTATTATGCGGTCCGCCTCCTCTGGCGTGAGCCCAGCGACCTTCACTGCCGAAGCCTCGCTGATGACCGGGAACCCTGTACGATCGTCCTCAGCGAAGAACTTGGGGTGCTGCTCCCAGCATGCACCGCATTTGATGCACTTCGTGTAGTCGATGTTGACAGGGAGCCGCTCGCTGACGAAGGGGAACATCAGGATGATGGCCACGACCAGTAGACCCAGTACCGCGGGCACAAGGTTCTGTCGGATGAGACCAGGATTGAAATTGAGCGTCAGGGCGTTCTTGAAGCAGACGGACACGCACTTGCCGCAGGAAGTGCACTCGTTCATGTGGGTGTCGGTGAGGATGCCCAGCTCGTAGGGGCACACGTTCTCGCACAGACCACAGTCGACACAGGCCTGCCGCTGGACATGGACCTCGGTCCACTTTGTGATGCCCATCACCGATAGGAGCGCACCGTATGGGCAGAGGTTCTTGCACCAGTAGATGGGTTGGATGAGGATCATGGCGATGATCAGCGCCCCCAGGATGCCCAGACGCCAAGCGACCGCTCCCCCTGCAAAGGCGTCAGCGGAGATACCTGTGTCCAGTTCGATCCGCGCCAGTACATCGCCGAAGGGGCACACCTTGCACAGGGCCGGAGTTCGGAAGCCGAGTGTGACGACGATTACGACGAGCAGTCCCAGATACTTGATGTTGCGGTCGTTGAGGCGTGCGAGCGCCTTACGTGGTTTTGAGAGCCTTGTGCCGATGACCTCGTGGAAGAAGCCGACGGGGCATACCCAGCCACAGAACACAGGGCCCATTACCAGGGCCAACAGCAGTGGCACGAGCGCGAAAAGGATGGGCAGGAGCGGCAGGGAGAAAGGTGCGATAGCCAAGTACTGGAGGTTGCCCCAGGGAGCTATGTAGGTGATGTCGCGGATGCGCCGGGACACGAGCAGGTAGAGCACGGCCAGCACCGCCACGGCACGGATATGGTTGCGCATAGCGAACAGCGACGCACCGGACTGCCACTCGCCGCGGGCGGACTCCACCTGGAGCAGGAGCTCGCCCTCCTGGACGTATCCTTGGGTGTGTTCGGCACGGCCGAGGCGACCGGTCACGGTGTAGATGCCCTCTTCCAACTGGATGTCGGTCGTGGCGGCCAGGTAGTCGCCCGAAGCATCGTAGACGTAAACAGTATGGAAGAACTCGAAGTTCTCGTCCAGGATGACCTTGCCCTCAAGGGTGATGCGCTTGCCCATGAGCTCGGATTCGCGCTCCCGGACATCGATGACGCTCTCGAAGCGCTGGACGTACAGCGAGGGAAGGAGCCGTTCCATGGCCCGCCCCTTAATGATGATGACGAGGATTATGGGGATGATCAACAGGAGCGGTACGACTGCTCGCGCCCAGTTGGTGGTCTCTTCAGGGCGGTCGAGCACTCTTTCAGATACCAACAACCGATCTAGGTCGTCCTTCACAGTCACGGTGATGTCCAGGAGGTCGGTGCCCTGGACCAGAATGTTGACGCTCCTTGAAGCATCAGGGGGGAGGTTGAATGAGGCAGGGTCCACGTCGATGGCGCCCTTCCCCTCTACGTTCACGGTCACCACCCCGCCCCTTGTACCCGTGTTCTCCACGGAGAGCTTGAACTGGATATTACCGTTCTCTCGTGTAATGGCGCCCTTTGCCAAGGTGAGGTTCAGTGGTGGGCGGACCTCGGCCAATCCGCCCTTCTTGGGGACACCCTTGGCCGTGAGCACTGTGCTATTGATCGCATCTGTCTTGCTTTCCACCTTGGTGATCGCTTTAACGTCCAGGCATACGGGCAGGGTCGGATAGTCCATCTCGATGCTGGCTGATCCGGTGACGTTCACGCAGATGGTGTAATTGCCCGGGCCCAGGGCAGATACACGCCAGTCAGTCTGACCTTTCGCCCCAGGGCCCAGATACCCCAGATTCTGCTCGGGCCCGCTCATTGAAGAGGACTCGAGGCGCGGAGCGTCAAGGGCCACCACTACCTCAGTGTCATACTCGCCACTGTTCTGGATGCTAAGCGATACAGTGGCACTAGAACCGATCTCGAGCGGATTGTTAGTGACCAGGCGAACGGTGAGTGAGATGTCCTCGGCCGTGACCAGTACGAGAAGAAGGAGCGCGACCACCGCGAACCTCGTACCAGCCCGGGCCATGGTCCAATATCTCCTTGGACAGTATTAAATGTGTTTCACCGGCGCCGGACAGACCCGTACACAATTCCTAGGAACACGATCAGTGAGAGCAGACATGATAGGGTGACCATGTACGACTGACGCCAGGTGAACGTTATCTCGTGTGTACCGGGCTCGAAATCGACCGCCATGAAGAACGGTGCTGCGACGAACAAGGGGGTTTCTTTCCCGTCATAGGTGGCATGCCAGTCGGGGAAGTAAGCTACTCTCAACACGAGGACTCCCGGATCGTCCGACCGCACGGTGCACGTATGATCTGTTCGGGTGTGTTGACATTCGAAAACGGGTGTAGTCCGCTGGCCGACGTCGGGGACGGGCTCGCCCGGTCCGAAAGTAGGCCCCACATCCGATATTGGCCCATCCATGTAGTACAATGCTGTGATACGGCGGTCCCACGTGTCCGCGAACTCTTTCCACTCGTTCCAAGTGCCCTGGAACAACGGTGCGCGGTTCACGATCGTGGCGTAGGACGAACCCAGTGCCTCGTACAGATAGAAGCCGTCATAGTCGTGGGGATGTTCGATCAACCAGCCTTGGGATAGGGGCTTGGCCGACACCACGTACCGTACACCTGCCATCACCAGATCACTAGGCGTGACCTGGAGCCGCGGGCCGATGATATGGTGGTTGAGCGCCGTGTGATCAAGACCGGCACCGTATACCGAAGTGGCATCCTTCCCACCTCGTAGCGCGAGGATACCGATGTCCCAGTGGCTGCCCAATCCCAGGCTACCGCCAGTGTGCACCCTGCCTAGACCGGGGAGCCCGGTGAGGATGTCAGCGGCGCCGTACACACGACGCGCGATGTGCGAGTGGTCGCGGATGGAGCGTGCATGTCCGTCGGCGGAGCCAGCGCGCTCCAGTCCGAGCGGGAGAAGGAGCACCACTACTAGCGCTATGGCAGCAATGCGCCGTCCGCGAGGTCGCCGGGAGGATGCGAGCGCAACAATGGCCCCCATGACAAGGAGCACTGTACGAGCTGTGCTCTCCAGCACTATACCTAGGACTCGGGCGATAACATCCGATAGGAAAGTACCGCTCCGCGCCCACATATCGCTCTGTGTCACGGATGGCCATAGGAGGACAAGGGCGAGGACTAGCCCTGCCGTCCGTTCCCCGGTGAGCCATCCCAATCCCCGTGCTGCCAGGATGGCGAAGAACACCTCGACGAGAGCGAGGGCGCGGATGTAGTACAGTGATGCTTCGAAGGGCAGGTAACTGAGCGGGGTGACCACTTCAGCGCCTATGAAGAGCACCATCGAGCATGCGAACGAGAGCACGAGAAGGATGCAGCGGCGATCGCGGGCCAGCGAGAGCGCGAGGCCGACCATCCCGAGCGCCGTGATGACCGGTGGACGGCCCAGCTTCGATACAGTGTACCTTTCGCTCGAGCCATTGGTGACACCATCCAATAGTCGACCGTCCAGTAGTAGGTCGATCGCATCCAGGCCAAGAGAGCGCTTCTGGATGGTGTTCTGCACCCAGGGATTGGAACCACGGGCAGAGATAGTGGTGAGGGTGGGCACCAGCCAGTACGAGCTAAGGGCCGCGGCCAGCACGAGCACCATCACCCCCTGCGCCAGACGCCGGGAGAGTGTACGGTCGGTGTGAAGAAGAAGAGGGAAGAGGATGATCACGGGGACGAGCATGTAGGCAAGGACGAGATGCGATGCCATCGTCATAGCGAGGAGGAGCGTAGCAAGTCTCTGACGGCGCGTCGCCAGTGACCACAAGGCGAGCGCTGCGAAGAAGAGGCCAAAGGGCTGTGTCCACACGCCCAGATTGAAGTAGGCACAGTGGTCGTGACCCCAACAGGTCGGATAGAACAAGAACAATGCCGCCGCGAACCCCGGGGGGGCGCCCAGTGCACGTGCCAGAAGGAAGATGGCCAGGGCCGGCGCAACGAAGAAGAGGACGAGGGTGATGTTGAACACATCGGTGACGTTCAGGGGGAGCACCCGCATCATCGCGAGCGTGACAATATAGGGGACGTGCTGGTAGTACCGGAACAGTGGGAATCCACCGCTGTACTCCGGACACCACCCGAACACAGGTCCACCTTCTGCCGTGTTATCGGAAAGGCATGCGAGTTTCCCTATATGATATGAGTTGTCCATTCCGATGGGCGGACCCCGGCCGATGACCGGCCAGAGAAGGGCGGTATGGAACGTGACCACTAATATGAGGAGCAGGGTCTGCGCTCTCACCGGCCCATCCACCCAAGGAATCCGAGCGTCATGCGCGGTAGGTCGAGGAGCGCACGGGGCGACGTCATGGTCGCCACCGATACAGCTGCCCGAGGCCTGAGGTAGAACGCGCGGTACGCTTCGCGTCGGAGCTCAGCAATGCGTTCAGCGGGAAGGTGCGGGTAGGATACGGCGGCAGTCCCCTGCTCGACCGCGCCCCAGTCGTCGTCAGCGAACCACCCCTCTCGCACGGCCTCCTCGTGGAAAGCGCTTCCCGGGAAGGGTGTTGCGGTATAGAACTGAGCGAAATCGAGCCCGCTCTCGATAGCGAGGTCGACGGTGGCCCGGGCGGACTCCTCGTCCTCGCCCGGTAGCCCGATGATGCAGTGACCGATGGTGTGCATACCAGCTTCCCTGGCGGCGGCCACGGCCTGATGCACCTGCTCTACGGTGATACCCTTACCGCACCGGTCCAGAACGTGCTGGCTCCCTGACTCAACACCGAAGGATATCATACGGCATCCTGCGGAATGCATCCTTTGTGCGAGGGCCTGATCGAACCGGTCGGCGCGGGTCGTGCAGAACCAGCGGGCCCGTTCTGCCAGCCCGGACCCCACGAGCAGGTCGCACAGTCGTTCCATGCGTGCTCTGTCAAGTGTGGCAAGTTCGTTCCAGAGCATCCACAGGTGGATCCCCAGTCGCTCCACGATCCAGGTCAACTGGTCGAGCATGTATTCAGAAGAATGGAACCGTGCCCGTCGCCCGCCCAAGCGAGGCATCACACAGAACGAGCAGTTGTAGGGACATCCACGGCCGTCACGAACGAAGAGCCAGGGCTCACCGGTAAGGGGGAAGCGGTATGTGGGCAGCAGGTCGTAGGCGGGGAATGGCAGTATGTCCAGTTCGGGTTCGATCCAAGGTTCTCCCGTCCATCCGCGCACAGCTGTACCGGGGATACGTTCTTCCCCTCGCAATGCCCGGAGCACAGGTGTCTCCGCTTCGCCCAGCACGGCAACGTCCAAGGAGGGATGATCCTTGAGGAGCTCTGTGGCACGGGCCGTTACGTGCTCGCCATAAGCGAGCGTCATGGCATCACAGCTCTCCTTCACCACGGCAAGGGCTGCCATGTCGGCAGCGATCGTGGGTGTTGCGGTATTGCACACAACAGCGTCAGGATCAAGCGCCTCCACCCGCTCCAGGAGAGCGTCCATGCCCAGTCTTTCGCCGATGCAGTCGGTGACTACCACCTGATGCTCGGTACGGAGGGCACCGGCCACGCTGGCCAGCATGGTAGGGGGGAACGTATCTAGCCATGCCCCTTCATCGCTCTGGCACCGACCGTCGCGACTGTAGCGCACACCGCCGGGCCCGGGTGGATTGAGGATGAGAACGCGCATTGCCTACACTCCGTAGGTCAGGTACACGTTCATGACCACAAGAGAGCAGAGCAGAGCCTGGATGACGAACAGGGTATAGGCCACTCGAGGTTCGTCGGTAGTGTGGCGCATCACGATATGGGTGAGGGAGCCGATGTCCTCCGGCGGCTCGAGACCATCGCGTGTGGGTGTGCCGAAGCACTGGGCCTTGAACCCGGTCCTTGCTTTGAGCACGAGCTCGGCGAAGTAGAGCGTAACCACGAACAGTCCAACACGCTCCATGTTCCCGATGATCACCGCTGCTGCGATGGCGGCGCCGATGGTCAGTGTGCCCACATCACCGGGGAACACCTTGGACGGGTAACGGTTGAATAAGTAGAAGGCGCAAAGAGCACCCACCATGCACGCCATGAGCAGGGCAGACGCGGTCCGCTCCGCGATGACCGCGCACACGAGCACAGTGACACACGAGATGATGCCCATCCCTGCCTCCAGCCCGTTAATGCCTCCGAGCATGTTGAATGCGTTGGCGGCACCTGTGATCCCCAGGGGGACCAGTAGCAATGGATAGGCGTCCCCGAGATATACCGCACCATAAATGGGGAAGTACATGATATGCGTACCGGCCTTGATCGCCGCCAAGGGGAGCGAGGCCAGCACGGGGAGCACGGCCTTCACGCTCTGACGCATGTCGAATAGGTCGTCCACCATCCCTACGATGGTGACCACGAGGATGGTGGCCAGGCTCGCGAGGTGGTCGGGAAGTGTCTCGGCCGGAGCATTGTAAATGACAAGGAGGTAGGCCACCAGGAACCCGGCCACTACGGCGAGCCCGCCCATCTCGGCGACCTCCGGCTTGTCGCGCTTGTTCATGTCCTTACCGGTGATGCCCGCTTTAATGGCCCGCGGGATGTAGAAGTGGACGGCTAGGTATGTGACTACGAAGGAGACCGCCAGGCAGACCGCAAGCTCCATGGGACTAGGCTTCTGGGTATTTTATCTTAAATACCTTCACGGTCCCGTAGGGTTTGGAGTCGTGCACCTTCTCCACCCAGTCTACGCCGACCCCGTCCCTGAAGTAGAGGTTTGTGAAGAGCATGTCCACGGTCTTCTCCTCTACATAGTACAGGGCACCCCGTCGTGGATCGGAGCTTCGTGCGATAATGACCATGCCGGGGAATACGTTGGCGTCCTCTTTGATCCCTTGGGTCTCGAATATGGTCGGACTGCCGGCCACCATGTACTTGCCGATGATGGCTTCCTCCTCGATACGGAACTGTCCTTCGGGCGTGATGCCCCCTACAAGGATGATGGGGATGTATCCCCCGTGCTGTGTGTCGAACATGAGGTTGATCTGGGCGACCTTCTGCGAAACATCACCATTGGGCAGCCGCTTGTAGATATAGTTCATGTAGACGCCAGCTCCGAGGCGCTGGTCCTCCGGGTTCTCGGACGTCTTGGCTATGGGGAAGTACTGGAACTGGGTCCCGCACTTTGTAGCGATGCAGTTATCACCGATCTTGGTGACCCAGTAGAACTTGCCGATGAGCGTGTTGTCGATGATTATGTAGGCGGGTCGTCGCTTCCCGGTGTCCGGATCGAGGGTGTGATAGTCCATGAACACCTCGCCAGCACCGGTGTTGGCGTGCACGAAATTGCAGAAGGGGTATGCGTCAGGAGCGCACTTGCGGAAGGAGAAGAAGTCGTCAGCGTTGGTCTTCTGGAAGAACTGGCCCATGTCCACGTTCCAGTTGGAGATGCGGTTCTCCCCGTCCGTCACTGTTGTGCGGTTGGCCACGTACTGGATCCAGTAACCGTAGTCCCACCAGGTCATGACGATCGCATCGTCGGGCGAATGATGCTTGAGCCAGAGAAGGCTGTCAAGCCAGTCAGGGTCCATTGATGAGTTCAGGCCAGAAGCGAACGCGTACCCGTCGATGAGCGTGTAGCTACAGAGGCAGAACATGAAGAAGGCGATGATGAGCTTCTTGGCGAAGTTACGGAGCTCGACGCTCCTGACGTAGGACACCAGAAGCGCCAGGTAGAAAACGAGCCAGGAAAGCACGAACACACTGGTAAGTGTGTCTGCCAACGACTCGGTGGAACCGAGGTTCGACACATAATCGCTCATGTTCCTTGTCGCCCAGCCGTGGAGCACGTAGGCCGACTCGGACAGTTCCGGGGATACAGTGGCGTTAGCGCCTCCTGTGTGCAGGGTCGCAAGGATGGTGAGTGGGATGACGAACACGATGAAGGCGAGCGAGACATAGTGACTGAACATGAAACCCTCCTCGTCCTCATTCTGAGGTACAGTGGGTCCCCAGGCACGTCGCAGCACGTAGGCGCTAAGGAGCGCAGCGGGCACGCAGAGCGGGAAGTGGAGACGCACCATGAGGAAGCTCACGAAGAAGGACATGAGCATGAACGCCCCGGCGAACACCGCATGCTCGTTATCCAGCATATGCCCCTCGGCGAGGGCCACGATGAGCCCGATTAAGAAGAGCGGGAACAGGAACTTCTGGTGGCCCCACCAGGTGCTCCCCTCGGAAGTCTTCCACCCGGACGTGAACGGCCAGGCCCAGACAGGTCGCTGCTGCTCGCCTACCGACCATCGGTGGACGTCGCCCTCCTGCATCTTCACGCCCATGATTGTGTTGATCGTGGGCTTGATTAGGCCAGTGGGATTCCCGTTGGAGATGATGAAGAGGCCCACCATCCCGATGCTGAAGGTGATCACCGCTGCTGAGAAGAGCTGGAGCCAGGGGGTCGTGAACACCTTACGCTCCTTGATATAGACGGAGACGAGGGCGAACACGAAGGTGCCATAGGCGAAGAGCCCAGGCGAGTCCTTGAGGATGTATGTGGAATAGGAACCGATGATAAGGGCCGAAGTTGCGATGATGAACACACCGAACATCTCCAGGTGACGACGCGAGATACGCATACGTAGTGTCTGGAACAGGAAGAAGCATGAGATCGAGAGGTAGTTGAGGCGGTACCCTCCCCACGCATAACCCATAAGACCAAGTGTGAGGCCCGAGAGGCCCGAGTACGCCAACCACAGTCTCCTTTCCTTGGCATTGAGCGCCTTGGCAAAGAACCAGAGGCATAAAGCCATTAGGAGGATGGCAACGCCCTCCTTGTCCGAGAAGTTCGCAGACGTACGGTATAGGAAACCCTGGACCGTACCGAGGAGGAAGGTGGCAAGCAAGGCCGTCTCCGTCGAGAACAGTTCGGCGGCGAAGAAGAAGAAGGCCAGAAGAGTGAGCCCGCCCAAGACGGCAGGATACATCTTGGCGCTCGTCTCAACGGTGTACGAAGGATTGAGATAGGAGAGCACGCCGTGGAGCTTTGCGATGACAAGTGGTGTAAGGATGCGAGTAGTGCCCGTATCACGGCCGAGGGGGAAGTAAGCACGTGTGTCTATGGGGGGCATGGCGCCCGTATCCGCCACGTCCCGTGACATCCGGACCATGAAGAACGGATCGTAAGCGGTCAGACGGTAGTTCACTGGTGACATCCTGAGCCAGAGGCCTGTGAACACGATGACCATCAGCAGGGGGATCCAGGCATAACGAAGGAGCGCGGGTTGGTAGAGGCCAGTTCTCTTCACAACGGCAGTTAGCTCAGCGATACCGCCCTCCTCGCGCACGGTGCGGGAATGGGATTTCCTGAGGGGCTTGGCTTTCGGGGCCGCGTTCTTCGTTTTTGGCACCTCCTTATCGGCTATGCCCTTTCGCTTCCCCTTCGCCTTGCGCGCCATATCCCCCATGCCCTGTCGAGTATTTTAAAAACCTTATCCAAGAACCTGATTCTAACGGTGCCGAACATGGATGCTGACAAGATCATGGACATTTGTGTACGCAGGGGCTACCTCTGGCGCTCTTGCGAGATCTACGGGGGCGTGGGCGGGTTCTACGACCTTGGTCCCCTAGGTGTGTCCCTCGAGCGCGGGATCAAGGACCTGTGGCGCGAGCTCTTCGTTGTCCAGGAGGGCGGGTACGAGATCGACACGCCCACAATCATGCCCGAGGTCGTTTTCGTGGCCTCCGGTCATGTGGCGAAGTTCCATGATCCTCTAACGGACTGTGCGTCCTGCAAGAAGTCCTTCCGTGCGGACCACGTCATCGAAGAGGCAGTTGGACGCAACGTGGAAGGCATACCGACCGAGGAGATGGACGCGCTCATCACAGACGAGGGCATCGTGTGCCCCGAGTGCGGCGGAGGGCTGGGCCCCATCCGTTACTTCAACCTCATGTTCCGCACATCGATCGGTTCCACCTCAGCGGGCGGCGCCACGGCATACGCCCGTCCTGAGACTGCACAGGGTATGTTCGTCGCATTCAACCGCATCATGCGCACCATGCGTCCCCGGCTCCCTTTCAGCATCATCCAGATCGGCAAGGCCTACCGGAACGAGATATCCCCGCGTCAGGGGTTGCTCCGTGTACGTGAGTTCACCCAGATGGAGGCCGAGGTGTTCCTCGACGGACGGAATATCGGCACCCATCCACGGTTCGACACCGTCCGGGACGAGACCCTGCGCCTCTTCACCAGGGAAGAGCAGCTCAAGCAGGACGGTGTCATCGTGGAGATGCCCGCCGGCGAGGCGGTCGACAAGGGCATCATCGACAATCCCTACCTAGGCTACTACCTCACCATCTGCAAGTTCTTCCTCCTGGCCCTCGGCCTCCCATGGGAGGCTGTACGGTTCCGCCAGCAGCTCCCTGATGAGAAGGCCCACTACTCCCGGGACACATGGGACGTGGAGATCGAGACCTCCTACGGGTGGGTGGAGATAGCCGGGCATGCCTACCGAACGGACTACGACCTTTCCAGTCACACCCGTGTGAGCGGAAAGGACCTTACCGTGTTCCTCCCCTATGACGAACCGAAGATCGAGAGGGTGCGCAAGGCAGTCCCTGATAAGGGTGCTCTGGGCAAGCAGTTCAAATCGGCCGCCAAGGATGCGCTCGAGTTCATCAAGGAACGCAACGCCGACCTTGTGACGGCGAAGGACGCCGGGAACTCGCTCGAGGCCAAGATCGGTGGCGAGATGGTGGACATGATCCCCTTCATCGAGGTGCGCGAGGTCGAGGAGAAGGTCGCTGGCGAGCATATAGTCCCTCATGTGGTCGAGCCGTCCTATGGAGTGGGTCGTATACTCTGGTGCGTTCTGGAACATGCTCTGAAGGAGGAGGAGGACCGCACATATCTGGCCCTTGCTCCTCATTTAGCACCCATCTCCTGCGGTGTGTTCCCCCTTGTGAACCGGGACGGTCTTCCTGAGCTTGCGAAGGCCATAGAGGAAGCGCTCCGTGACTCGGGGCTCGATGTGGTCTACGATGACGGAGGGTCCATCGGCCGGCGGTACGCCCGGTGCGATGAGATTGGTGTGCCCTTCGGGATCACCGTGGACGCTCAGACCCTGGACGACGGGACCGTCACCCTCCGCGAGCGAGACTCGAAAAAGCAGGAGCGCGTCCCTGTGGACGATCTCCCGCTCGTTCTTGGAGTCCTCCTCTCTGGCGAGGGTGATGTGGAAGCCGGTTGCAGTCCCTGCGGATTGTGTGTGGCCTGCGAGGAATAGATATTCACCATCCGTCCACCCTCTATTCCGTGAAGGAGGGTGGACGGGTGGGGAGAGTAGGCCTCCTTCTGTTCTAGACGGCATTCAGCTGAGCGCTTATTCCCAACGGGATCAGGCTACCCCGCTACCAGGGAGCTTGCACCTATCCACGCCCGGGCCGTTTCACCGTCCCCTCCACCCGTCACCCGTGAGGGATCATGCGTTGGATGGCGGCGGGAACGTTACGTTTCTGCTACCGGACGCAGGACTCTCGCCCCGACCCGAAGGCTGGACTGCCTGACGTGGGAGGACCTTCCTCAGGAGTACCCCGAGAGCCGTCCTTCCCCTCCCGTCCGGATTTCTGGGGGAGCGCAACCTATTTCAATGTGTCGGAGGCGGGCAGGCGGTCCTTGGCCTTGCGGACGAGGTAGGCGAGGATGTCGACCGTCCCATTAAGGTCGTAGAGGTGGTTGGAGACAACGTAATTGTAGGGCTCTAGCGATGTGAAGTCGAACCCGTAGATCCTCTTGTAGTTGCCCACATCGATGGCATCGCGTTTGCGCACGGAGCGGACGGCGTCGTCAAGGGAGAGACCCTCGCGACCCGCGGCACGACGTCCGCGCTCTCTCAAAGGAGCTGTTAACCAGAAGCGCATCTGGGCATGATCGCCGGCGACCCAGGCGCCGAGCCGGCCCTCGATGACCACACCGCCTCGCATGGCGTACTCGAGCTGGCGCGCATCGGCCCGCTCGTGGAAGTCGGCGGTGGACTTCGCCAGGAACTCGTCCAACGCCAATCCCTGCTCAGTGGCCATCTCCCGGAACACCACGCCCATGGAAACATGCTTCATACCCAGGAGCTTGGCCACGCCCTTGGCCGCCGAGGACTTGCCACTTGCCGCCGGGCCACTGATGGTGATGGTCGGGCCTACACGCTCTATTTCAGTCTCGTACCTCTTGAGCGCTGGTATGAACGTGCCCATGGCATCCTCAGAGAGGAGGACAAACATAAAACATTTGACCGTCGTGCATGGTCCATGCGGGTGGAGAGCACTGCGATCGAGATCGAGACCTCCTTCGAGCGGGGGATGGTGGATATCACCCCTCAAATAGGCAAGGTGATCCGCGAGCGTGAGATCGAGCATGGTGTCCTGACCCTCGTATCATCTTCCTCATCCTGCGGTATCCTGATCCTTGAGAACGAACCCGACCTCATCCGGGGCGTGGGCGGGCTACTTGGGGCAGTGGGTTCCACTGCAACCGAGATCCGCAAGCTAGAGACGGAAGCGAGCCGACCGGCCTTCGCCGCAGCACTGACAGGCGTAACCTGCAGCATACCTGTGGCGGGGGGGCAGCTCCTCATCGGTCACGACCGGCGCATCTTCCTCATGGAGTGCGCAGGCCCGGGCTTCCGCAAGGTCCTCGTGCACATGTTGACCACGTCCGCCATCGACCACACGGTACTGGAGACCGAGGGTGGTAGGGACATCAGGGCAGAAGAGTCCTTCAAGTAGACGGACGAGGTACTATACGCGCGCCTTGTAGTACTGGGCGATGATATCGTCCAGTGCGATGAGCTGCATCTCAACGCGGTCCTCGAGAGCGAACTTCTTGCTCAAGGGCGCTTCGAACGTGTAAGCATAGGCGCCCTCACCACAGGCGAATCCGTCGAAGCAGGACGGATTGACGTCGTGGATGACGCCATTACTGTGGAGGGGGTACTGCTTTGAGACCTTATCTGCTGCGTGGGCAGCATGGTTGAGTATGCGGCGACGGTAGGGCTTGTTCTCGAATATCGAGAATCCCTTGACCCACTCCCCGTCGGTCTCGTGCAGGTCGAAAGCCAGGTTGATCGGCTCCTCGATGGAGAGGTAGAGCTCCTTTACCGCTTTACTCTCCGGTTCGATGGCGCGCCGGCGGTTGTACTGCGAGTTGAGGTCCCTGTCGTTGAAGTTGTTGTACTTCCTATCCACAGGGTCAAGGGCGTACTGGTCGACGTTCACGCAAGGGACGATGGTGAAACGCACACGCTCCTTGAGCTGCTTGGCGAAGAGCGTATCGCTCTCCAGGTAGCTCTCGATGAACTCCATGGCGGCCTCGACCCCACCACCCTCGGTCCCATGGTGGCCCGCAGTGATGAAGACTGTCTCCTTGGGATTGCCGGTGCCAGCGTAGATATCAACGCCGTAAAGGTCCTTGCCGTTCGCGGAAGTGCCGAATGTGTAGACGTTCATCTGGTCGGCATATGTGCTCTCGAGGTCCTCGAGACGCCCGACTATATCGTTGTAAGTCTCGAGCTCAAGCCCATGTTTCTCCCAATAGAGGGTCTCACCTTCAACGTCCGTCCCGCTACCCCCGGACCGGAATATGTGGGATGCATTGTATATATACTTTGTGTGACCCCTCGGGGGTGGTATGGATGCTGCGATAGACGCAGGGGGGAGCTGCACGGACGTGCTCCTCGCCGAAGGTAGACGCATCCTGGTCTCACGGACGCTACAAGGGAGCGATGCTCCAGAGGCCTCTACTGGGGTACTGGACGAAGTGCGTGAACGGTTCGGAATCCCGCGCCGCCTCTTCGTCACCGGGGCGCGGGCAGCCCGTGTGTCCTACGAGGAGCTAACCCTGACGGGTGTCGATGAGATGACCGCGATAGGGCGCGGGGCCCAGCGCCTTGCTGAGAAGAGCACTTGCCTGGCCGTGAGCATGGGCACGGGAACTGCCCTTGTGCATGCCCATGACGATGTGTACAACCACCTTGGTGGTACTGGCGTCGGCGGGGCCACCCTCGTCGGTCTCGGGCGCCTCATCCTCGATCAAGGGGATCCTGACGCGCTCCAAGCGCTCGCTGAGAACGGGGACGCGACACGCGTCGACCTTACTGTAGGTGACCTGGGGTACGAGGGTGTGGGTATCCTCACCCCCGATATCACCGCGGCGAACCTGGGGAAGCTTGACTCACGTACACCGGAGGACCTGGCCGCTGCCATCCATACACTTGTGGGCGAGGTCGTCGGCACAGTAGCGTCCCAGGCGGCCCATCGCGCTGGCAGCCCGGACGACATAGTCGTGCTCGGTAAACCTGCGGCCAATCCCGTACTGCGCTCCGTGCTGGACCGTGTCGGGCGCCTCTTCGGGACGCGGTTCACGTTCCCCGACGAGGGTCCTGTAGGAGTTGCTGTCGGAGCGCTCAACGAGTGGTGAGTACCGGTCGCCCTAGGAGCGCCCGGAAAGCCTTCCACCGATCTTCATGAATGCGCCGAAGAACAGGTCCGCGATATAGGCGGCGCCGGTGACGAGCATACCCTTGAACTCCCACTCAAGACATAGGAGGAGGTAGGCGCCGAACACGATGCCGTTGAGCTGGAGCAGGTATGTCCACTCCCAGCGGATCGGGTCGAATATATCGAAGAGCATCAGCACGATGATGGTCCGCCCGATGGGGTGCCGGAATGGATCGATGACCAGTTTGGCTATGAAGTTGGGGAGTCCGATGAAGTCCTCCAGGTAGAAGTATCCTATTTCCTTCTTGCTACCCGAACCCTTCATGTTCGTCCAGCCCATGGATTTCTTGAGGCGATCCTTCAATACGCCCCTTTGCTCTGAAGAATCCTTAGCTTGCTCTGGATTAGCACGTTCCTCTTCCGAGGATGTGACTTTGGACAGGGTATTCTTGTCCGAGTCGCTCATCCCTGACACATAGCTGTCCAGGTCCCCGTCCGATAGTTCCTCTACACCGAAGGACGTCACGGCCTCGGAGAAGGACATGACGAGGAAATAGGCCCACGTGAATCCGAGCGCGAGCTTGAACCCGAAGTGGGCGCACTCCATGCCCTCGCCAAGGGCATAGGAGGCGAGGAAGAACGCTACGGCCCCGGCCAGCACAAATGAAAGGAATCCTAGGGCCGCTACGGTGAGCTTGAACTGGATGAGGTACCTGTCGCTGCCCTCACCCTCGCGCTTCAGCTTCGCGACCTTCTCGTACACAGGCTTCATGATGGCGAACCATGTACGGCTCTGACCTCGTATCTTCTCCAGAGTGCCCTCGTACTCCAGCGATTCTATCTCCTTGATCTGGCCGTGGACACCAAGGAAGTGGAAGATGACGGCGATCAGCATGAGGAAGAAGCCGAACATCACGATCTCCTTGGGTACGATGAACTCGCCCCACTGCCAGTTGGAGTCCCCACAGTAGGCAATGAACTCCTCCCGTTCCACGTCGAATACCCAGAAGAAACCCATAGTGAATGAGTCCATGCCCGCAGCGCACTCGTCGCACGCCACGTTCAACTCCTTGCTGGGGATGAGGACCTGGATGACGCACTCACCACAGGAGAAGGCAAGGGCGAAGTTACCGGCGAAACCACGTGCCTGAGCGATGGCCCGTTCTGTGCCCTCCGAGTAGGATACATTGGTGAGCAATCTGTCGACCCCGAGCGAGTCCATCTCAACGATCCCAACACAGCCGAGCGGAGTGCAGGCTTGCCCGTCGGGACACTTGCAATCCTCACAGCAGAGATCGGGGCTCTCACCTAAATCACAAATCTGGTTCCCACAGCCGACGACTTCGAAGTCTATGGCAAGGGCAAGAGGTGACATTACGAGGAGGAGTGCAATCGCTGCAACCACCTTCCACCGTAGACACCTCTCTAAGAGATACAAGGTATTGTCCCCATTAGGTACTGACAATCAGAAACTATAAATAGGACAACTCAAATATATAGTTTTTGAAATGCTGGAGTTCACGCCCAAGTTCATGCTGCTGTCTTGGACGCTCATAGCCTTTGTTCTTTTCGCTAATTATCCGGTAGTCACTCTCTTTGCTATGCTCTACTATATGCTCATAGTTCCCAATGAGGCCTACCTGTGGATAATCGTGGGCGTTGGATTCCTCCTCTTCCTGATACTGGAGGCGGCCGGTGAGAAGTGGTTCGGTTCCTACTACTTCATGGTGCTGGTGCTCTTTATCATCTTCATGTTCGCAAAGCACGCTCTGCACCTGGATATCCAGGCGAGCGTTGGGCAACCGCTCCAGTACGCAACAGAGCAGTTGAAAGGAGGAATAGTAATCTTCCTCGACTTTATCTCGGCCTTTCTCGAGGCAGAGCTCCGGGCAGGGTTCTCTCTCGAGTTCATCATATCGATCATAGTACCCATCTACATCCTCTTCCACATGTGCATGGCGCTCCTAGTCTATTCATCGGTGCTCTCTGATCGCACATGTACCTATATTGCTACGGCAATGGCTCTCGTCGGTGCCCGTGGCGGCGTGCTCAATGGTCTCATCCGCTGGGTCGAGACGACCATATTCAATGCCACCACCGATCCCATGACCTTCACGATCTTCATGCTCACCGGTACGTTCGTACTCGTTGCTATGGACGCGATCCTCGATATCCTCTTCTATGTGATGTCGGTGACGCCCGAGGAACGTAAGAAGTTCTGGACGTCCGGTGAGGGCGGGAAACCCGGGAAATTCTCAAAAGCCCTCAAGAGCTTCAATGCCAACAGTGGCATGATCAAGAATGCCAAGATCAAGATGCTCGATCCCGGGAGGATCGCCGGCAACTTCGCGTCATCTCAGCGTATGTCCACGCTCCAGATGCGCAAGCCCACCTCGGTGGACCGGGGCTTTGGTACCATGCGTCGAGGTGCCTTCTCCGCAGCACCAGTCTATAACACAGCGTCCAATGATGCGTTCGGGAGTTTCTTCAAAGCTACTGGCGGCAGGGATTAGGCCTTCCGCGGGCACCACCATAGGCATTTAAAGCATTGTCAGAGTGCTAGGCAGCGATGGCGGCAGTCTTAACAAGAGTCATTCTAGGCCTGCCCATCGTCCTTTTTCTACTCTTGATCCCTGCTCTTAGTGCGGAACAGCTCGCAATCCATGACCTGCCCCTTGCTGCCACGGTTCTCATCAACGGTGTATGGACCCTCATATTCTTCCTTGTACTCGTCTACGCTCGTGAGCTGAAGATGCGGCTCAGGACCAGGGCATGGGACTATCTGGCAATAGGTCAGGTGGTGTCCGTTCTGGGTATGGCTCTCCTCCTTGCCAGCTATCTCTCATTACCCGTTGAATTATTCGCGGCAAGGGCGAACCTTGTCGGCGGTAAGGCCGTGCTCCTCTTCACTATGGCCCTCTCCGGGTTCTTCATTCTTGTGGAGTGGTGCCGCGCGCTTCGGATCAGACCCGCTCCCTTCTCACCGGGGACCATCCATTTCCTACTTGTGGCCCTTGCCTTGACAGGTGTGGCCACCGTGCTCCCTGCCGTGTGGCATCCGGTCATCGAGGTCACTTCTAGCACACTGTTATTCCCATCGATCGCAGGGATCGCGATAATCGTTTTCGCCCTCTATCTAACCACAACGTCACTCCTCATCATCCGAGACAATCCGGCCCAATCACGCCTCGTTTGGATGGCCGTGTATGCGGTCATGCTCGTTGCTCTGGTGATAGTCTCAATGCTCGAGGTCTGGTCCCTTGAGGAGGTCGAGCTCCAGCGCATGCTGGCCCACACGGCGTTCTATTCCTATGCGGGGGCGGCCGTTCTCCTCATCGGCTTCGTGCTCCAGACCAGGGCACTACGATTGTTCACCATTGCCGTTGTGCTCAAGGATGTCTCAGGGATGCGTCGCACTGCAACCCAAGGCCCGACAGAGGAGGTGCTATCCCGCCTGCTCCCCCTCTTCCTCGATGTGGGCGCCGTCGAACGTCTCCTGAACGAGATGGAGTCCGACCATCCATCTCTTGCAGAGGTCAGTATCGATGCAGAGGCACAACAGTTCGTTATTGGCGACCTGGACCTGAGCGACGAGAAAACGCTCGCGGACCTGTCCTCGTTCTTCCATCGCTTGGTAAGCTTTCTCGATGGAGCTATCCCTCCTCTTGCGGAGTCGGGGTATACGCAAGAGCGCGTCAGAAGAGTGGTCCGGAAAGGTGTAACTGACAAACTAGACTGTCTCCCGCCCGGGATAGCCGGCTTCCTCATGGACCGCGAGGAGGCCGTAGTCAAAGGTGTGGATGAGGCTCTGGATGGATTCCTCTCGATTGTCGGGACAGATCTCGTCGGATCTCTCGTGGCCGAAGAACTCGCAGAGGTCTGGGGCTCAGAGTACGTCGAGCACACTGAGGATGGTGCTGTCATCGTGGACATCAACGGCTTTGCGGCCCGATGGCCAATCGAAGACGTGGAGGAAGCTTGGTTGGGTAGCTACGCTCGATTATGCCTCAGACTGGAACGAGTAATTGGACGCGAACAACTCCAGGAAGCGCTCACCAAACGTCTAGGACCTATCTCATCATCCCCGCTATACACGGCGGCAGGGATCAACGATCTATTCGCTAATGCGTTCTTTACAATTGACCATTCCTGGGGTTCAGAAGGACTTGATGACGTTGCAGGTCGGATGGATGCCAAGTACTCAATCATGGTCGTTCATGGTACGGGATTTGCTAAGGAGCTCTTCATATCCAGGTTCCTCGGTGCGAACCTCGCGGCTTGGAGGAACGCGATCTGGCTTTCGCAGGCCCGCGCCAGCACGCTGCGGCGGGTTCTGAGGACCGAGGGGGGCATCGACGTGGACGCGCTACGTGAGGTGGGACGCCTCGTTTTCTGCACGCTCGATCCCCGAACGAGCGGTAAGCGCGAGATAGGACCGGGCATTGTATCGGTGAGCCCCGAGCTCAATAACATGGCCTCGACGCTCTCAAATCTTTTCCGGGGACACCCTCCCAATGCCACGATGGTGGTAGTAGAGCTCCCTATAGCTGCACTGGACGAGGAGGATGAGGACCTATACAAGAGTCTTTACCGCATCAAGGGCGTTTGTGAGGCGCATCGTGCGCTCCTCATGGTGGTCGTGAACGAGCGTACGCTTACAGGCGTCGCTCGCACGGTCCTTGAGGGGATGTGCGAAACGGTGGCCCGAGCGCAGGGAGCGGATACCTTAATAATCAACGCAATGTCAGGTGAACGAAGTGGCGAAGCCAAGATCGATTAGGGGGAGCTTGTTCGCTCTCGTGGCCTTGGCGGCCGTTCTTCTCCCCGTCCAGGGGATGGCAGCGACCGATCTGGCCATTGATACCTACTCCCCCTTGCACGTCGGTCTGGTCCTGGTTGTTTGGATCCTTGCGCTCTATGCGCTCCTTGTGGCCGTTGCAGAGATCAATGACAATGTCAAGTCGCGCGTTTGGGATGCTATGACGCTCGGTCACCTGCTCATCGTGCTTGGTCTCGTGCTCATTAACGCTAGCGAGTTCGCAGTTCCCAATGCACTTTACGAAGAACGTCTTGCCACGGTCCCCGTTGCACTCACAGGCATAAGGCTCCTCCTCGTACTCATCATGGTGGTTACGGCCTTGGCCTTCTTCCGCTCATGGTGCACGGTATTCTCGCTGGAGCCCGATCTCTACGCTCCTGCAAACTCTCGTTATCTGGCCTCAGCCGCCATCATAACTCTCGGTAGCGCTATCCTCCCATTCATGTGGGCCCCGCCATTGAACGTAGAGACCGTTCTCGGCCCGTTCGTTACAGCGATCACGGTGTCATTTATCCTCATTGTAGCGTATGGTGCTAAGATAACCAGCCAACTCCTCAAGCGTATCCCCTCGTTCAAGAACCTCCAAGAGCTAATGGTATACTACGTGCTGATGATCATGTTCGTCGGCATGTACGCGGCCGAGGCGTACATGATGTCGCCACATCTCAGGATCCGCGTGTTCAGTGAGACGTTCATCTTTGTATCCCTGGGATTCCTGTGCTCCATCATAGGGCTTGGTATTCAGGTGCAGGCCCTCGCCATGCTGAACGCCTCCTTCGGTACGGTACCGACCAAGGAACGTCATCGAGAGGAGGACGAGGGGGCCGGCGAGACAATGGTCGAAGCGATCTGTGACCTCGCTGGAAGGTTCATCAGGACCGTGGAACTGGAGGCGCTTGTGAACGAGGTGAAGGCCGAGAATCCCGCACTACGCGACCTATCGTTCGATGCTCAGGACAGGACTTTCGATGCACATACCATCGACCTCGAGGACGGCGACAACGTCGATGACCTCTCACTCATCTTCAATGGAATGATCAATCTGCTCACCACGCTCTCGCCACCCAATACCGATCGTAAGTACTCAGAGGAGCAGCTACGGAAGGAGCTGTACCGGCTGTTCGGTGACGATACCGATAACCTGCCTCCGGCCGTGGCCGGTTTCATCATGCCCAAGGACCGTGTAGCCGTTCAAGGTATGGAGGACGCGTTCACCGCTCTCTTCCCAGCACTACCACTGGAGGCCGGTTTCCGCAGCATCCTCATACAGACGCTGGAGGAGATATGGGGGAAGGAGGCTGTCACTGCGACGAAGAAAGGACCCCCAATCGTTGATGTCGCCGATACGATGGAGCAGCTGCGCAAGGCACGGGGGAGAAAAAAAGCCTACGCTGAGCTCGTAGCTCGCTATCGGCGGACCCTTGCCGAGATACATTTGAAGCTCAAGAACATAATGAGCCGGGACGATATAAAGCATATAATCGACCTCAACGTCCGACCTGTTGCCGAACGACCGATATTCCAGGCGGCAGGTCTTACGGACCTATTCACGAATGCGCTCTTCGCGCCCGGCCATCCATGGGGATTCGAGGCAATAGATCAACCCGCAGGACATATCCCCGCCCATTTCTCGGTGCTCCTGATCCACAGTCCCGGTTTTGCTAAGGAGCATTTCTACTCCACGTTCATCACGAAGAACCTGCGCCACCACCGCCATGCTATATGGGTATCGCAGGCACGTCACACGATACTCAAACGTTTGATGGCGCGACTTGATCCTATCGATGACGCACTCGTCCAGGGTAGGCTCAGACTGTTATCTGTCGATCCCAACATGGACACATCAAAAGAAATGGGGCCGGGATGTAATCTCATCGGAGCTACGCTCAACACGATATCCTGGGAGCTCCGGCGTGCCTTCCAGTCCTTCCCGATCGGATCCGTTTGTACTGTTCTGGAACTTCCACCGTCGGCCTTGAAGGAAGATACGACTCTGCTCTACAAGTTCGCTTCGCATGTGAAGTCGCTGTGCGAGAGCAACGATTCTGCTCTTGTGCTCGGTGTGGACGCGAAGATATGCACTGCTGAGAGTCTGGCCATGCTCCGGGACATATCGGAGATCGTCGTTGAGGCGGAGTCAGATGGTCGGATCTCCATCACTCGCATAACGGGCGGACCCCCTGTCAAAGCAGAGATCGGGCACGAGGGCCAAGAGTTTAAATAGGTTCAACTACCCTCCCCTCCCCCGATGCTGGACTTCATCTTCCTTGCGGTTGTGCTCGGTTTCGTGTTCGTGTGCCTGGTCATCATCGTTGAGTGGGTGATCTCCGGTGAGCTCGACCTCTCCGGTATCCCTCCGCTCGCGGCCTGCCTGTTCATCGCAATAGCGGTGCTCGGGATGTTCACCAGTATGATGTTCATGGGTCAGGACGCCCTCAAGATCCAGGGTGAGGACATTCTCGGCAAGCACCGTGACAACATCAATAGAGTCGGTGGTGTGAACGACACTTTCGAGCCGTTCGAAGTGACGTGTTCACCGGGCGGTTGTGTTATCCTACAACAGTCCCGGGAGTGTCGGTTGCTGAGCCAGAACGTCACCCTCGCCCGGAAGATGCTGGGTGAAGGTGGTGCACGGCTCAAGGAAGCCGAGCGACTGCTCGGGCATTGCTGCCTATTCGATGTGCTTCATCGCCGGGCCGAGGACCATGAGAACTTCACGGTGGAGTGGGTGGACTTCGGATGCAACGAGACCAATAGGAAGGAGTTCCTTCGGCTCATGGGGGGTGAGGTCAACGCTACCGGATAGCATTCGCGAGAATCCCTACTACGCCCAGCTCCAGGACGTGCACATGCCCTCCATGGAGAAAGGGATCAGCAGGGATGCACTGGAGTCAATCTGCGACACCTCGGCCGAGTTCGCGGGGATATGCTTGGCGGTCGTGGGAATCCTCTACTCCCTCAAGATGTCGGGGATGGCACTGCCCGGTATGATAGGGATATACCTCATCGCGTCGGTTGTTTTCTTCGGCCTCACCAGCTACATAACTGTGCTGGCCTTGGCAGCGGAGCGCAACTCAAAGCAGTACGAGTGGCTGTCCCGCCTCTCCTTCTATCTCTTCACCTTCTCCATCCTCTGGATGCTGTTCTTCGTGGTGCTGCTCCAGTTCGGGCTCATGGCAGCCTAGACGCTTTCTGGCCGTAAAACGAGTCTAGCCACAGGGACTGGTCCCGACATGATCGTGTAGGAGGAGGGATTGTTCAGCGTGACCGTATGGACCGTTTCACCTTCGACCGAGAGGATAACCTGCCCTATCGTGGGGGGGAACATCAGGTCGAGCACCTCCACCGTCTGCATTTCCACGGTTGTCGGCACCAGGCTGACGGTAGGTAGGATGTGATCGGGGACTGCGGAGTTGGACATTGGGGTCATGTCCAGTCTAACGATATCGTCCCGCTCATCAAGAGATATCCGGACTGCAGATCCCTTTGCCCGCACCATTGAATCATGGAGAACAGCCGATGCCTCGTGCGCCTCTTCGAAGGGGAGGAGCGCATTGAGGAACCAAGACTCATGACCGTGCACCTGCCCTCGAACTAGAAGAGGGATTCCGTCCTCGTATCGCCATACCACTTCAGCATCGACTCGTGGCTCGACCGAAGCCCTTCCAATAATCGCCTCAGGCCGGGTGAGCACATGGTCCGCTGGCTGGTAATTACCCTTCTCCAGACCGGTCGATGTGAACCGGACGGGCAACAATGCGGCCATCCCCCCTCCCGCAAAGGTCGTTGCTGTGGCGGTGTCCCCGAGCGCGATGAGGAGGGGTACCCGCGAAGGGGTGACGTCAAGGAGCTCGACGAGGCGTGCCTCCAGCATTGCAGGCTCCCGGCCCCGGAGGGCGTCGACAAGCAGCAGGTTGGGATCCAGACGCGTCCCCAAGGTCCGGTTGAAGTAGAATTCGTTGAACGAGAGGATACGGGATACGTGCATGAGCGCGTCGGCGTTCCAGACCGAGTTGGCGTTCATGATGAACTCGCTCGCAAATGTGCGGTCCCGGTAACGCAGAGGGAGCTCAGCACTGTGTGTGTCGACCTTCCCAGGTAGGGCTCCGACGTAGACCGTGCACGGCGAATAGACCATTCGGTCGTCGCGGAAGCTCAGGGCGTCGCTCCACCGGAAGAGCCTGAATGGCGGGGACGCCTCTGGGCTCATGGGCGCGATAGGGACGAAAGGGCTGAGCCCGCCGTGTAGTAGTGGCACATCCGTCCATTTGGAACGGTCCCGGTCGAACGCATCGGGGCCGTAATCGAAACCGGGACGGCGACTATCGATGGGGAAGACCAGTCCACCTGCCCATCGGGAGGTGGCCAAGAGCACTATCACAGCAGCCACTACGAGCGCGAGATCCCGTTTGTCGCGGGCTCGTACGAGGCGGTCGATCCCCGCTCCGATCCACATCGCAGGTGCGATGAATACTAGGAAGAGATAAGTGCATTTGAGAGAGTTCCAGTCGGCAACCAACGCCATGGTGGCGACGGCGGGAAGGGACCACAATACAAGGAGGACGGAGAGGTCCCGGTGCTCGCGTGTAAGATGAACCACGCCCAGAACACCCGCTGCTGCGCCGACCACCCCAAAGGCATGAAGGAAGGTGACGCCGAGGAGGAAGGGGGTGGGTAGGGGCAAGCTCGGGGCTCTGACCAGTGTATCGTAGAAGGGCCAGTTCAGGAGGAGGCGGGAGCGGACGGTCGTACCGAGGAATGAGTATGCCACAGGCTCACGCTGGTACGCCAGCTCGTTACCCATGAAGCTACCGAACAAGTACTGGTGCCAGTGCAGGTAAGGTAGGAGTGTGATGAGCGTTCCGGCCGCCAGGAGCATGAGGTGGCGCTCTCTGCGGACCGGCTGGCGGGAGAGGGCCACGTACAGGAACACAGCCGGAGCAGAGGTCGCGATGAAATGGCGTGCTCCAAAGAGCGCGCCCAGGACCATACCCGCTGCGAACAACCGACGTCCATCGAAGGGTCCGTCCTCCAGCACAAGGAGCATCATGGCCGTTGCGAGGAACATCCCGGCGAGGTTCTCGTTGTGCGTGATTGCGAAGGCCGCTACCGGATTGAGCATGACGAGGGCGCCGATGAGGAGGGGTACACCATGTCCTCCGAGCACACGGCGCAGCAGGACGTACGTACCCATAGCGCAGAGGGCACGCGTGATGAGAACGAACAGATGGAAACCGAGGAACCGTAGCGAGATAAGGAAAGGTGACATGATTATCGGGTACCCGAACTGGCCGTCTCCGAAGAACGCCGCCCGGAACTTTCCCTGTGAACTACCTAGCTTGACGGGATAGTAGACCTCCTCGCGATAGGAACAGGTAGGATCGTCCGGACAGGTCATCGCCATGTCCTCGGGCAGACTCGTGGGGGGTTGGAGCACCGCTACGATGTCCGAGTTAAGACGGCAGTAAGGCGGCAGACCCAGGAGGTAGCGCTCGATCATCACGGAGCAACGCATGTTGATGGCGGGATTGGACACGTCATAGACCGACCAGTGGAAAGCCGTCACAACGGCCACCATGGCCACGATTGAGAGGCCTTGGATCAGCTCGTTCCGTGTGGGTGGACTGGGCCACGAGGGAATGCGTCCTCCGAGCGCCATCATGGACGCAAGGACCGTCAACCCGGCACCTATGATGAGAAGTCGTTCAGTTAGCACGGTCCCGAGGAGGAATGCCAGACAGGTCGTCAGTGTCCCGACCACGACAATACCAAGAACAGGGGCGAGGAACGCTATCTCAGCGCGAGACCGGGAGCGCGCCAGCACCCGCTCTAGCAGGACGCCGGGTAGAACGACGGTCCCAAAAAGGAGCACAGTTCCCCTGATGACCTCCCAGGCGATCGATGCTGACACGACGTGATCCCTGTTGTATTGTGCAGGGCCGGGGAGTTTTTTAAGGATTTGTCTGACCGGGCGCCGTCGATCCGTCGTCAGGAACGGTGTTATCTGGGTCCTCTAACTTGAACTCTAGCCACCCGATGGGTACCGGACCCGACATGAGCTTGAAGACCGGGCTCTCCTGATCACCCGGACCGAGACTGCTAGTGTGGACATGCTCGCCATCCACGGAAAGTCGGACCTCCCCAACGCCAAGAGGTACGTTGAGCGTGAGGCCTTGCCCCATCACCTCCTCCACCGGGATGATCGTCATTAGTGGGACATCGTGGTCGGGAGCGGCCGAGTTGACCTGGCGTGAGAGCGAGACTGAGAGCACGTCGCCCTGCAGGTCCAGGGCGATCCTGGCCGCAGAACCCGTGATCCGCATCAGGACCTCATGTAGTGCGATGGACGCGTCGTCATTCCAATCATCTTCGAGCAGAGCGTTAAGGAACCACGTATCACGTCCGTTCACCGACCTGCGAACCAGTAATGGGACATCGTCCTCGTACCGCCACACGATCTCAGCGTCCACCATGAGCTCGGGGATGAGCCTCCCTCGGATAGCTCCGGGGCGTGAGAGCACTTCATCGGCCAGCGGGAACGTCCCTTCCTTGATCTTGCCCTCGAACCGTCTGACCGGCGCCATATCGGTAAGGATATCAGGGCTCTTCGATGGATTAGGATTAGTGTTTCCTGGAAGGATGAGGACCGGTGTGTTCGGCGAACCTACTAGGATCCGTGTGAGCCTGTTCTCTAGAATGCTACTATCCTGTCTGCCAGGATCGCGCACGAGGACGAGGGTTGGGGGAGGGAGTTTGAGAGTGAGGAGACGTTGAAAGTGAAGCTCGTTGAATGGAAGGCTCTGGACCCTTGGCGGCGAGATCTCCGTGATGAATGCCGAGTTCATGACGTACTCGCGGATGAAAGGGCGGCCTTCCAGGACCAAGGGCATCGATGAACGTGTGGAATATGTGAATCCAGGCATAGGTCCCATGTACGCTGAACAGGGGGAGAAGGAGGAGCGGTCATGGTTGTAGTCAAGGACGTCACGCCAGCGGAATACCCGCGATCCTGACCAGAACGGGAACTCGGCGATAAAGGCCTCCGACGGTCGGAACCCTCCATGAAGGAGCGGGACCGATGTCCATGCATCCCTGCGGAGAGCGAGCGTATCCTCGTCAGCGTCGTTCTTAGAGTATCGATCATCAGCGGGCACGTCCATCGCTCCCATCCATTGGACAAGCGACATGATCATGATCGTCGCGGCCACGATTGTTACCAGCCCGCGCGCGTCCATGCGTTGCACGAGAGTGTTCAGGCCCACACCTATCCACACAGCGGGTGCAAGGACGACGATGTAGACGAACGTGCACTTATCATAGCTCCAGTCCGTTATCAGGCCCATTAACGCGATCGTCGGGATGAACCATAGGGCAAGGAACAGGGACGGATATGGACGCTCCCGTGCCAGCACTAGCGCACCCAGAACGCCAACGGCGGTGAGGGCCACACCGAAAATGCTCAGTAAAGTGAACATCAGGAGGACCGGTGTGGGGAAGGGCAGTGCTAGAGGTCTGACCACGGTGTCATGGAACGGCCAGTTGAACAGGAGCCGGGAGCGGAACGGCAGGCCGAGCAGGGGAAGGACATAGTCGTAGAGCGGATTGCGGTACGCTAGCTCGTTGACGAGCATATCCCCGAAGACGAATCGGTGCCAGTACAAATAGGGGAGAAGCGTTACGATCGCGCCGGTTAGGAGGAGCATGAGCATGGGGCCGCATCGCCCCCGTTTACAGGAGATCGCGAGATATATCACGGCAGCAGGGACCGAGGTGACCGCGACATGCCGCACACCAAGGAGCGAACCTAGCACTAGTCCCGCAGCGAAGGTCCTTCGACCCGAACCCGGTCCGTCATCAAGCAGCATCACGGCCGCTGCCGTCGCAAGTGCCAGTCCGACGAGGTTCTCGTTGAAGGTGATCATCGAGAGGGCCACTGGATTGAGCATGACCACTGCCCCAAGGAGGAGAGGGATTGCGTGCCCGCCGATCACCCGTCGTAGCAGAACATAGATGCCGAGCGAACAGAGGACCCGCGTGAGCAGAAGGAACACATGGAATCCCATGAACCGGAGAGAGATGAGGAACGGTGCGATGAGGACAGGGTACCCCGCCTGGCCATCTCCGGAGTACGCGATGTTGAACTGACCTGAAGGCAGTTCTCCTACCAGCGTCTTCATGGGGAAATGCAGCTCAGCCCTGAAAGGGCATGCAGGATCGTCCGGACAGGTCATCACCATGTCATCCGGAAGGACACTGGGCGGGGGGAGGGCTGCGATAAGATGGGTCGTGATGCGGCAACGGGGGGACATCCCGAGCATGAACCGGACGACACCCACCGAGCATCTCATATGGATGCTTGGATTGGATACGTCGTAGATGGACCAGTGGGCGGCCGCTACCACGAGCAGCATGAGCAGGATGCTGACTCCGCGTTGGATATCTACATGTGTCAGCCGTGGGAACGACACGGGACGTTCGAGTGCGATCACCTTCAGTGACACCGCGATGATGATCGCTGCGGTCATTAGGAGAAGTGGTGTGGTCACGACTGTTCCGAACAGGAATCCCAGACAGATTGCCAGGGTACCGACGGCCACGGGCCCGAAAACCAAAGCAAGGAATATCGATTCGACCCGCTCCCGAGACCTGACAAGCGCTCGTTCTAAGAGGGTACCGGGAACGAGCACCGTCCCCGTGAGAAGGACCGCTCCCTGGATAAGCTGCCATAATACTTCGCCGGACATGGGCGCACTCACGCAGAAGCGCGGTACTCTTTTATAATCGAGGGTCAGGGGCCTACCGCCCGACCCGGGGGGCAAGCCATTTAACCGTTGGTACGCTCTCCTCCATCAGGGGAACGCCATAGTCGAAGCCTATATCGAGGATGTCATTCCCGTGGATCTGGACGTGAGGTTCGCGTGCAGAGGGTGCGGGGAATGCTGCAGGCGCTACGAGGTCCCGCTGTTGATGCGTGACGTTGACCGGCTGGCCGGGGAGGTCGATCGGAGCTTTGTTCGAGTGCTGGTCCATGGCAAGAACGTCGATCCCGTACTCACTAAGCGTGAATGGGACCTGGGCTGTGTGTTCCTTGATCCCGAGGTACTCCAGTGCAGCGTACACCCTCACCGCCCGACGGCCTGCCGGCTGTATCCCTTCGCTCTCTCACGGACCCCTGTGGATGGTGGGCGCGCTTTCGTGGAACTGGATGGCCAGCGACTGACGCTGGTCGCTTTCCGTTCCTGTCCCGCAGTGGGTGAGGGCGAGCCCGTGAATCTCTGGGACCTCATCGCGCTCCACCGCGAGGTACTGGCCGATGAGAAAGAGAGCGCATCGACGTGTGATGACTGATGAATCCCTTCAAGCTCGTGGTAAACCTCATCGCGCTCCTGATCTCCCTGGGATTCCTGGGCTTGGCCGTCACCATGGTGCGACAGCTACTTACCCCGGGGAGCGCTATCGTCGGGACCTTACATAAAAGACGGGACCTAGTGGAGGGATGGGACGGTGGACGATATCTATACTACGCCATCTCATTAGAGACCTCCAGTAAGGGTGGGATATCTCCTCCGGAGGATCGCTGCCAAGTACACAATACCTTCACCTTCTACACGGACGATGGCGTGAGTTACGATATCGACACCCGCAACGTCCGGATGTCCATCAGTAACAGGAACATGATGGTCATGGACGGTGCCCACGAGCTAGGAGAGCGCATGCTAGATGAAATCAAGACGGCTCTGTCCGAGGGACGTGCCGTGAAGCCACCGACACGCGACGAAATGCGTGAACTGTACGAGCGGTACAAGCACACGCTCAGAGAGGTACGGATTGTCGGGAGGGGTTCGTTCGAGCTCATCGCACGGCAGTTCGTGGTCCACGAGTTCGCACTGAACGACGGGGACCGCGGCTACCTCAGGCTCAGCAAGAAGGGGAATCCCGGCGAGGTGCTGGACGACGCGGGCATCCGTGGCGAGCGCATCCTCCGTGTTTTTGCGCTCGGGATGTCGCTCCTATTCTTCACCCTTCTCTTCGTGGGCACGACACAAAACATTGCAGGGGAGCTGGGCTTCGCCATCCCCTGGTAGCGGATTATGTGGTCGGGAAGTCGACTTAACGCTGTGAACACTCCGAGGTGGTTACTACGACCCTCATCGAATCATTTTTAATGATATGCTCCTACTTGTCCTGTCAGATGAAGACGGAGGAAGGCCCGTCATCGGATGATGATGCATCAGGGTCTGTAGGCAGCTATAGCGCCTACGGAGGCAAAGGCGTAGCCCGGCGAAGTCCCTACCATCGCGTACGCATCAGCTATGATGAGGTAGTCCGCCGCATCCCGAAGCTCGAGCTCGATGAGGTCGAGGAGATGGAACGTACGCTTTCCATGTACGACCTCATGTTCCTCTCCATCGGGGCCATCGTGGGCTCGGGCGTGTTCATGATACCCGGCATCGCCGCAGGGATCGCGGGACCCGAGTCCATCTTCGTGTGGGCGTCCATCGGGACGCTGGCCATCATGATGTCCATGTGCATTGCCGAACTGGCCAGTATGTACCCTGAGGCCGGTGGCGTGTACACCTACTGCAAGGAGGCCTTCGGCCCTTTCATCGGCTTCCTCGTCGGATGGTCGGCGTGGGTCATCGGCTGGGTAACTATCGCCATGGTCATCAGCGCGTGCATCGTGGAGTACCTCGACCACCTGATCCATATAGGCGAGCCGCGGGCCCGCATGGTGGCCGCAGCGATGTTGTGGGTGCTCACCCTCTTCAACTACCTGGGAGTCAAGCTCGGTGCCCAGATCCAACGTGTGTTCACCGTGATCACCCTGTGCGTGCTGGGTGCCATCATATTCTTCGGCGCTCCCGCCATCGAGGTTGACCACTTCATGGAGTTCGTGGAACCCAACTGGGCGATGCTGCTGGCAGCAGCAGCCATCATCATCGAGCCGTTCATCGGTTGGGAGTGCGTGACATTCCTGGGTGAGGAGACCAAGGACCCCAAGCACGCCGTACCGACGGCCCTAGTCTGGTCCACGGTCATCATCGTGTTCCTCTACCTGTCCGTGGTCATCGTGTCCCTCGGCGTGGTCCCCGCCCGCGAGCTTGGAGAGAGCCAGGCGCCCGTCGCTCTTGTGGTGGAGCGGACCCCCGCCCTCGGCCCACGAGCCGTTCCCTGGCTCGTGATCGGGACGGTTGTCATCCTGCTCGGATGCTGTAACTCATGGATCCTCTCGCACGCACGCATCCCCTACGCCCTGGCCAAGGACGAGATGCTCCCCGTGTTCTTCGCCAAGCTCGACCCGACCTACAAGACCCCGGTCAACGCCCTCATCATCCAGGCGGCCCTCGCCACGGTGCTCGTGCTCACGGCCGACTTCCACGCCCTCATCACGGCGCTCATCCCCGTGGCGCTCATCGTGTACGCGCTCATCTTCCTATCCGTTCCAGTCCTGAGGCTGAGCAAGCCATCCATGGAGCGACCCTACAAGACCCCCGCCTTCTCCCTGGTCTCGCTCATCTGCGTACTGACCACCATCGTCATCATGTCCCAGGTGGACCAGATCGAGTTCCTCAAGGGGACATCCCTTGTGCTCGTGGGGGTGCCCATCTACTTCATCCTCCAAGTAGAGTACAACGAGAAGTTCGTGGTGGCGTTCAACGAGATGATCGCGCCCTTCTACGACACGCTGGCCTACTATGCCTATCCTGAGTGGATGCGCGAGGAGTTCCTGCGCACGGCGGCCGTCAAGCACGAGGACACCGTGCTCGAGATCGCCTGTCGCACGGGGCTGCTGGTGCCAGAACTCTCCAAGAGCGCCAAGTGGGTGTACGCCACAGATGTCGGGTTCCATGACCTGGAGATCGCCCGGGAGCACCTGGCGCTCATCCGCAACGTATCATACGTGCGCGCAGATGCCGAGTTCCTCCCATTCCCCGACCGATACTTCGACAAGATCGTGGGTATTGGCCTCTCCGAGGAGGTGGTGAGCACAGACAATCTCTTCCGCGAGATCAAGCGCGTGCTCAAGAGGGGTGGTCGTGCCACCATCCTCGTGTTCGAGGAGTCCTTCTACATTATCTCTGCTCCGCGCCAGTGGAAGCTATCGTACATCGAGGACCTCCTGGAGACGTTGGGGCTTTCCTTCCGTGTGAAGAAGGTCAAGGCCAAGTACGCCAACGCCTATGCGTTCGTTATCCGCAAGGAGGACCGGCAGAGCGTCCGTAAGTACAGCGAGGAGGAGTACGACTCGTTCTACTCCGGTCACCGGGCGCGTATGCTCCACGGTGCTGCTGCGTCCATCTGAAACAGGATCATTGTGACGATCGTGCCCGCTCTTCGATGATACTCGCGATGACCAATACTATCAGGGAGAGGATCGTAAGGACTCGTCCAGCGCTTTCCATGGGCGGTGTCCCGTAACGCACCTCGAGCAAGGATCCACTCGTCACTCGCGCAGCCAGGAAACCGGGCGATGCGAGAGCGATATCGACCTGCTCGCCATCGACGTAAGCGGACATAGCCGGATCGAAACCGAGCGGGACGACGGCCCATCCCGGAGCATTGACGGGGAGCGAGTATCGCGCTATTGTACGGTCGCTCGTCGGTACCGTCGTGTTCGTCAGGAACACCACATAGGGAGCCCATGTAGTCGTGCCCGTTTCAGCGGTCGCCCACCACACATCGCGTGAGAACGCGACCACCTCCGCCGCAGGGACCACAAGAACACCGGGAGGATCAAGACCAATGATCTCGCTTTTAGTCAGGTACCCTCCCATGCCATGCCGCTCAAGGAGAAGAAGGAAGAGCGCGAGTTCCCTGTCAGCAGTACCCTGCAGGCCCTCGTGCCAACGCGACAGAGGTGCTAGTTCGGACACTCCGGGGAGCGGAACGCTGACCGTTCCGCCCTGTAGGACGATGAGCGCGGCGGTATGCTCTTGATGGGGCATCCCAGCTGAAATCCCGATGGTCCCCCGAGAGCTTTGGACGTACCTCAGCCGGTCCTTGAGAGTTGCGACCTCACTCGCATCGATGTCGGGGGCCTGGAGTGCAGTCCATGCGGCGCCCGCGATGAGCCAGGCGATCACGACGGCCGCGATTGCCTTTCCAGGAAAACCACTGTCGAGGAGCGTGCTCAGTGCGATCCCCTCGCACAGTGCCAGCAACAACACGATGCGACCGAGAACGGCCCCTCCCTGGACGGGTAGGTCGGGAGCTGTCTGCCAGATGAGCCCGAGAAGACGGTCGAAGTAGACCAAGGGATCGAGCTGGTACGGACCGTCAGGAGCGCCTGCGAGCAGGAGTCCGACCATACCAAGGGCGACGGTCAGTTTGAGCAGGGTGCGGAGGCCGCGGCCCCTCCCCACGAGCGCAAGGCAGAGCGCGAGCACAATCGTCAGGGTATGCGGTCCTGGCAGACCTGGACCAATGGAATGATCAAGAAGCTCACCTGAGAAGAATGAGGTTGCGACGGGCACGGGCGGAGCGTGGGAATGGAGCGTGAGCGCCAGGTAGGCATGCTTTGACAGGAGCCAGTATGCCGCAAGCCCCAGCCCAGCGATCGTGGTAGAGAACACATGACGCCCGGGGGCATGCGCTGCCCAAGCGAACAGGATGACAACGGTCAGGCACCATGGATCGGCGAGCACGGCGACGGCAACGACCATCGCAGTCAGTATCTTTGGTTTTCGGGGCCCGGTAAGGAACGATGCTGCGGTGACTGCAAGGGCACCTGCGACGAGCTGTCCAAGTTCGCCCTGAGAGAGGAGACCGGGGAGGGATAGTGGCGAGGCGGGCACTAGCACAACTGCAGCGAGTGCCCCAAATGTCGCTGATCGGCGTGGGACGCCCATGCGCGTGAGCACAACTATCAACGAGGCCATAGCGCCTGTAAGAAGAGGAATCGTGAGGGTGAGCGCGATTCTGTGAAGCGATACTCCCGGGACGAGGAGCCGGAGCACGGCCAGAAGGAGTTCTGTCGGGCCCGTGACGAGCCGGAGTGGAAGACCGAGCGCCCATCGGTCCGTCCACATGGGGAGCATGCCATCACTGACAATGTCTCCCTCTACAAGGCTCGCAACGGCGAGGTGAACGGAAAGGCGGCCAGCGGCCATTGGTACAGGCCGGCTCGCGGCAAGAAGAGCGGTCGCGAGCACCACGAGCAGGACGAGTCCGGTCCTCCCCATCAGTTAAGATGTCGTTTTAAAGCTTGATAATCTTTACCCGCTCGCGGATCGTGACCATGACGCCGGGTACCAAGCAGCGGATGATCAGCCTCGCACTGGACGAGGAGCTCCTTGCTCAGCTCGAGCGTGTGGTGACCGAATGCAGTTACTCGGGCCGTTCCCAGGCAGTGCGGGACGCCCTCCGGCTCCTTGTGGAGGAGAAGTGCGATCCAGCGCGACTTCATGGGAGGGTGCGCGGTACCGTGACCCTGCTGGCCGCTCCCGATGTGGACGTGCACACAACACTCAGGACCCATCATGAGGTGGTCCGTTCCCACATCGAAGCCGGTACAGATCGCAAGGGCCTGCTCCATGTGGTCGTCGTGGCGGGTGACTCGATCCCGGTCCAAGCCCTGCTGGACGCTCTAGGTGCAGTGGAGGGAGTGACCCGCAAGAACGTGGCTCTGTTCTGAGGGACCCTAGGTAGTCCTGCCCTTGTAGACCTCGCCCGGTTCCACGAGGAACTGGTACCGTGTACCGATCATCGTCTGCGTGTCCGTGACGCCCTCTATGCTGCGGACCTTCTCGATGAGGAACTCCTCCAGTGTCTCGATGCTCGGTGCGTTGAGGGATAGGATGATCGTGCACTTCATCTTATGGAACGTGAACGCTACGAACCGGGGGTACACGCTCATGTGCTCGTCGAGAGAGCAGAGCGTGTCGTAGACTTCCCTGTCCAGCCCCGGCTCGGTCGCGATGAAGGCGTAAGCGTGCAGTCCCTCAGAGTCCCGATGGACCCGATCCTTCTCGGCCAAGAACGTCCCCTCGAAGAGCGAGAACGTTTCGATGTCCCGAACCCCATCGATAGACCTGACGTTCTCAACGAGGAACGTAGGGAGCATCTTCGGGTCAGCTACACGTAGGGTGAGCGCGATATCCTCCTGCTCGAAGATACGGTTCATGATAAGGGGCGTGACATCCCCTTTGAGGCCTTTGAGACGTTTGGCCATGCTCGTCCAGACCTCCTCGTCCCTTCCGGAAATTACATCGACAACAGCGAACACGATCATGGTATCACAACAGTGATGTACGGATGGGGAAACCTTTTATCGCTTTGGCCGGACACCGGGTGAGATGGGCCCGGACGAGGTGCTCGCGAAGCTACACGCTAGCGCGGACGCCGCCTCCGTGGCCGGGATGGCCCGGTTCGGTATCGATCCTGAGAAGGCGCTCGGTGTAAGGGTACCGGTCCTTCGGAAACTGGGGAAGGAAATTGGTCGAGACCATGACCTCGCATTACGTCTATGGTCGGAAGGGCTACGGGAGACACGGATCCTGGCCTCGATCATCGCCGATCCGACGCAGGTGAGCCCCGGGCTCATGGACGCTTGGGCCACTAAGTTCCGGGATTGGGAGCTATGCGACCAGTGCTGTCTCAACCTATTCCGCCACACGCCCCACGGCCATACCAAGGCCGTCGAGTGGTCCGCTCGGGAGGAGGAGTTCGTCAAGCGGGCAGGCTTCTCGCTCATGGCCACTCTGGCGGTGGGCGATAAGAAAGCGTCCGACGACGTGTTCGAAGCGTACCTCCCCATCATCGAGCGGGAGGCCGGGGACGGACGTAACGGCGTTAAGAAGGCAGTCAACTGGGCGCTCCGACAGATCGGCAAGCGGGACCTTGCCCTGAACGCGAAGGCTATCGCGTGTGCCGAGCGGATCAAGCACCAGGACGCCAAGGTCGCGCGTTGGGTGGCCAGCGACGCCCTGCGTGAGCTGACCAGCGGACCGGTGCAGCGACGACTGCAGGAAAAGACAGCCCGGAGCCGATAATCGGCCCTCGGGCCTTTTTCAACCCATCGAAACATTCATAAACACCGTACCCTGCAGAACCCGGCCATGACAGACAAGGAGCTCGGTCGTGCAAGGGCTCTCATCCAGGGATACCGGGATGACATCGCACACGACACAAGCGAGTTCCTCAAGATCCCCTCCGTGCGGCCTGACGAGCCCGTGGACGGGGACCCGCTCGGACCCGGTATCGCTGGCGCCCTCGATTACATAGGGGAGCTGGCGGACAAGTTCGGATTCACTTACCGCAACCTCGACGGACAGGCCGCTGTCGTGGAGGTAGGCCAAGGCGACGAGACCCTGGGCGTCCTCCTCCATGTGGACGTGGTCCCTGCTGGTGACGGCTGGGAGCACGATCCTTTCGGTGGCGAGATCGTGAACGGCGAGGTATGGGGCCGCGGCGCCATGGACGACAAGGGACCGGCCATCTCCGTGCTCTACGCTCTCAAGGCCCTCCAGGACTCTGGGGTCACCCTCAACAAGCGCGTGAAGGTCATCTTCGGCACCAACGAGGAGAGCGGCGAGTGGACGGGCATCACACACTACCTGGAGAAGGAGGGTGCGCCCGACATGTCTATCGTCCCGGATGCCGACTTCCCAATCATCAACGGGGAGAAGGGCTTCTGTGACCTCCATCTTACCTCTTCGCACAGCGGTAGCGCCAAGGGCGCATACGACATAATCACCCTTGATGGTGGCATCCGCTCCAACATGGTGCCCGACAAGGCAGAGGCCATCCTGCATGTCAACGGCAATCCGGCCGATGCCTACAAGGAACTATATGCTGCAGCCGAGACGTTCAACGCGGCCAATCCTGACGCCGCACTCACCGTCGCACCCAGTGGCGACCACGAGATCACCGTGTCGGCCGTGGGAAGGAGCGCCCACGGGAGCACACCGGCAGCCGGCCACAACGCAATCGTTGACGTTTCTGCTTACTTGGGCGGGATCGATGCCTCGGACGGCGCGGCGACCGAGATGGTGCGGTTCATCAACGACCGCCTTGGGTACCAGACCGATGGCACCGATATAGGTATAGCTGCTCACCACGACTTCCTCGGGGATACGACCGCCAACCTCGGCATCGTGTACGCTACCCAGGACGAGGCGAGGGCGACCATCAACGTCAGGTTCCCCTACGGTATCGGTAAGGAGGAGCTGCCCGAGCGTGTCGGTCAGTCGGCCGATGGGTACGACTTAGCAGTCCGCTCGGACGACCGTGCCCTGGACCCGCTCTACGTGGATCCGTCGGATCCGCTTGTAGTCTCGCTCCAGAAGGCCTACACTGACGTCACTGGTCAGCAGGCGACCCTCCACGCCATCGGGGGCACCACATATGCCAAGGCCATGCCCCGTGCCGTTAGCTTCGGGCCCACCATGCCCGGCGAACCGGAGATGGCCCACCAGCCCAACGAACGGGTGACTGTCGACTCGCTTGTCCGCAACGCCGAGATTTACGCAGCTGCTATCTACGAGATCTGTGGCTGATCGTTCGCGGACGCGCTCCCCCGAACACAGGTTTTTATTATCTCGCCGTTATAGAATCTTCGTGGGGAGGACGAACGCAGTCATTGTCCTAGGCACCCTTGCCCTTACGCTCCTCTTTGCGTCCGCGCTCCAGCAGATAGGGAGCACTGGACGGATCGGCGATGGTCCGGGAGAGTTCTACGAGCCGTGCGGTGTATTCGTCGGTGGCGGAAAGCTCTATGTCGCTGAACGTCTCAATTTTCGGGTGAGCGTGTTCGATCTTGACGGTAACCACGTCGGCCAGATCGGAGCGGGACAGAACGGTAGCCTCGCGACACAGTTCAATGAGCCCGAGGATGTCTTCGTCACCGATGAGCGTGTCTACGTGGCCGACGCCGCCAACCACCGGGTGAGCATATTAGATTTGAACGGTAATTCCGTAGGAACTATCGGGACTGGCGTCGAGGGCGACGCGGTCGACCAGTTCAGCTTCCCTGTGAGCGTGTTCGTGCGGGACGGTAATGTGTTCGTGTCGGACATAGGCAACCGCCGGATCAGCGTCTTCGACTCGGCCGGGGCCCACCAGTACCAGATAGGGGGACTGAAGGGCGCGGGTGATGGCGAGCTCGACTCACCCTATGGCCTCTATGTCACCACCGCTGAGGTGTTCGTTGTGGACATGGGCAACGACCGGATCAGCGTTTTCGACCGTGCGGGCCTGTTCCTCAGGCACATCGGGAACGGTACAGGGAGCGATCCCGGGCAGCTGCTCCAGCCCCGGGACGTATTTGTCGACGAGGCGAGCGGAAGGGTCCTTGTGGCGGACTCGGAGAACCACCGCGTCCAGATGTTCGATCAGAACGGCGGATATCTCGGCCAGTACGGGACCGGTAAGCTCGGTTCGGGCCCGCTGGAGCTGAACACGCCCCATGGTATTTATCTCTCCGAAGGAAAGGTGTACATAACTGACCAGGGGAACCAGCGGACCATGATCCGTCAGGAGATGGACTATCTGACCTCGATCGCCGAGCCGACACCGGCGGTAGTGGAGCACCTAGGACGGGCATCGGTAACACCCTCCGGGGCCGCTACCGTCGAGGCCGTCGCATCGGCCGTGCCGACACCACGCCCGAGCCCGTTCCGGGGTTTCGCTCTGGTCCCTCTCGTGCTCACGTTCGTCGTGCTCTCCGCGGGATTCACACTTGCTCTGGCCCGTGAGCTGAGCACCTCGGGGCTCCTGACCGCACAGACTGCGATCACGTTCGACGTGGGACATGGCCAGGACGCCAAGCTCATGAACGCGCTCTCACCGCTCATCTCGACGGCCGAGGACATTGAGTGTGAGGTCCGGAAGGAGGATGACATCATGCCCCTCCTGAGGGAGACCGACGTGCTGGTCGTTGCCAACCCCGGTTCGCGCTATTCTGAGGAGGAGGTGTCGAAGATCATCGACAGCGTCCGGTACCGCGGTATGGGCCTTCTTATCCTGGGCTCCGGCCTCGGTTCGGGTGACGCCAGTGCTTGTACATCACTGTCAGGTGCGTTCGGGATACGGTTCAACAAGGACCTGGTCTGCGATTACGAACTGACCGATACGGGCTACCGTGTAACGGTGGCGCCCGTCCTTGAGGGGCTGGCCAAACACCCCATCCTCAAGAGCGTCGGTCGTATGCGTATCTTCAGGAGCTGCTCTCTGTCGGGCACCGATGCCACGGTGCTGGCCTTCGGCAGCAAGGAGAGTTTCGGCGACCAGAACCTCAACCTCAAATACGACGATTTCGAGAAGAAAGGGCTCATCCCCATTATGGTGGCCACCACGCGCGGGAAGGGCAGGGTCCTGTGCATCGGTGACTACCGTGTCGTCTCTTCGGAGGCACCCTTCGAGCACACTAGGCTGATGAAGAACATCCTGGAGTGGCTCAGGGGAGAGGGGGAGGCTGCAGCCGGTGCCACCGTCTCTGCAGGGGACGTGCGCGGGCTCTCCGGCGGGAAGTGAGCGTGATGATGAGAGCGGCCCCTACGCGTCTCTCCTACATTCTTGCCATACTCTTTATCCTGACGACGATACCGAACGCGACAGCGTTCGACCGAGCGGACAGGCTCGACCATATGCGCTCGCTCTCTGATGCGGGCACGGGGGGGGATAGCGGTTACGCATGCGGCCCCGGTTCCGACTGGGACTGCAGCATCGGCTCTCACCAGGGCGCAATGATCCTCGCATACGCCCGTGTGTACGAGGAGACGGGCGACGAGATCTATCTCGAGCACATGCTCTCGCTCGCGCGGACCGGATCTACCGAGTGCGGACCCGAGACTGGATGGTCCTGTGAGAACGGCTACTCCCAAGGCTACCTGATGCTCGGCTACGCCCGAGCGTTCGAACTCTCCGATGACATCCAGGAGTTCATACCGCTCCACGCTCTCGCCCTAGCGGGATCCTCTGGCGACTCGACCAGCGACCCCATGAGGTGCGGTCCCGACACCGACTGGGACTGTGGTGAGGGACGGTACCAGGGGATGATGCTCCTGGGATACCTCAAGCTGTACAGTCTCACGGGCAACGCCACCTACCTGTCCTATGCAGAGTCGCTCGCTGACGGCCCTCGTGGCAGCTACTCCTGCCCCGAGTGCCAGTGCGGACCCGGTGCGGGCTGGGATTGCGTGGAGGGGGAGGACCAGGCGCTCATGGTGCTCAGCTACCTATCACTGGCCGATATAACGGGCAACAAGACCTACCTCGGGTATGCCAGAAACCTCGCTGAGCAGGGATGCGAGGAGTGCGGCCCCAATAGTGACTGGGACTGTGGCGGCGGCGCTATCAACGCCATGGTCGCCCTCTCTTACGGGGCGTCATACCGCGTGCTGGGTGACGAGCCGTTCAAGGAGTGGATGGACAAGGCACTGTGGTCCGGCTCGTGGTTCGGACAGCAGACCGACTGTGGCCCATCCAAGGGCGACTTCGACTGCGGTGCAGGCAACGATCAGGGCTTCTACATGCTAGCTAGCTCACAGGCGTTCGAGCTCACCGGTGAGGCGAAGTATATCGAGTGGGCCGAGAAGTTCGGCGATGGGCCCCATTCCGGTAACAAGGGCGATCCGTCGGCCTGCGGGGCGACAACGGACTGGGATTGCTTCGGTGCCTTCGACCAGGCCCTCTTCATACTCGGTAACGCCGCTCTCGATGGCGAGTTCAACGACGAGTTCCTCCTGTTCGATGTCGGTGATCCACCCTCGTGTGAACCGTGCCCTCCCTCCGGCACCATGGACGGTGAATGGTGCGTGTACGGCCCCGGGGAGTGCACCTCGTTCGGTTGTGCCGTGGTGCGTCAACCCTGTGATTTCGAGCCATTCCTCGACATAGACAGCTGCTTCCTAAGGAGCCGGTGCACGCCAAAGGGATGCGTTGTCGATGAGGATGTATGTCCATCGCCGGGGACCATGGTGGGCAGGGTGTGCTTCTTCGGCGAGCAGGCATGCATGAATGACGGATGCACATTGTCGACATGCACCCCCGGGAAGGGAGCTGGCTGCGATCCCGAGCGGGGATGTGTGTGCACACCGACCGGTTGCGAGAGTATGTGCACGAAATGGGGTCTGGAGGGCTCGTGCGTGCCCTCGGGCGACAACGGAGGGGAGTCCTGCGCGTGCTGTGGTGTGGAGGGGGACGGACTTTGTCCTCCCGGCTGCTCGTCCGCAAAGGACGGTGACTGCTCGCTCGACGGATCCGTGCCCTCTGCAACCGCAGTGATCCCGGTGTCCACCACGGCCACTCAATCGGCGACCGTTCCGCCCTCGGGCACGCCCACGTCCTCGGCCCCGGCCGCGACCGATGTCCCGGTAGCTCCATTACAACCACCGCCTTCCGCATCCGATAGGCCGTTGGAAACCGTGGAAGACACATCTTCCACGTACGGATATCCGGAATTCATGAGTGGTATGACCTTGTTCCCCCTCCTGCTCGCGGGCGTTTTCTTCCTGGTACTCGTAGCAGTAGCTGCCACTAGCGGACGTCGCTCCTAGGTCGCTTGTCGGGATTCAGTCCCTGCGGTATAGATACCCGAGGCTGAGGAGGGCGAGGAACGCTACCTCTGCCACACCCGTGCCGGGCGCGGTCCGGATCTCGACCTGTTCTCCGAGTAGTGCCGCGTCCGTGGTCACGAGCATGGATACCTGTGCGGGAGCCGTGAGAGCGCATCCGGCCTCGTCACAACGCGTCTCAATGACAAGGTCGAACCTCCCCACTTTTGTACCGAGCAAACGTGCGAGAACGATTCTCTGCTCCCCGGGCAGCAGCGAGACCTTCTTGGCAAGGATGTTCTCCTCGGCGCCCAGCGTCACCATCACCCTTCCACCCCCGCTGACGCTGATCTCTACATCGACCTCATGGGAATAGGGGTTCTTCACACTGATCGGGAGCAGGATCTCGGTCCCCAGTGCGAGGTTGACGTTCCTCGAGGGGACCTCGAGCATGCTCAGGTCACCCGAGCATCCGTTCGCAGTGAATGACCAGAACCAGGGCATGTCACGGACGGGGCAGCAGTGCTGGAAGCTGCAGTGTGTACCGGAGACGCACTCATATCCCTTATCGCAAACGATCTTACCCTTGTCTTGGTTGTCGACGACGACACCCACGGGAAGGACGTACTTGATCTTCTTGTCCTCGCCCTCCACGGGCACTGCGGGAACGGCCTCCATGCTCACCGAGAACGACGCGGGGGCGGACACGGGGACCATGAACCTTACCGTCTCCTTTCCCTTGACCGTGGCCATCATCTCTGTATCGCTCCCCTTTATCACCACGGCCTTTCCCTGTTCCATGATGGTGATCGTGATGTTCATCGACTCATCCTCGGGGTTGTTGATGGTGATGGGGGTGTAGATGACCTCTCCCGGGAGGGTCTCGACCTCGATGGGCTCGAGCTCCACCACGACAGGTCCATCGGGAGCGTCCTCGGTCGTATTATCCGGAGTGCTCGTTGGCTCTGACGGTACCGCGAGGATGATCGTTGTTTCCTCTTCCTCTCCTGGTACTTGCTCCTCCTCCTCCTCCTCGACAGTTTCGATGGCCGTCACCGAGCCGCAGAGCGAGCCGATGCATGGAGCGTCCCCGCTACCGCTGAGCGGGAGACATACACCTTCTTCATCGGCCTCGGTGCGCGGGTCGTCGAGCTCGCAGTACCCGTCCTTGGCGTCCTTGCGCTTGCACGGAGCCCCCGTACCTTTGTAGGTGATTACGACGTCCCAGGAGTCGGTGGCCTTGCAGTACTTGTCCACGTACTGGCGTCCGCCATCGACCAACTGGCTGCATCCGCACTTGTCGGAGTAGAACGCCGTGACGTTGAAGTGTATCGAAATGGTCTGCTTCATGGGAACATTGCATTTGATGTTGAATGTAAGGTTCGCCGAGCTACCCGGACCAACAGAGATGGGATTATCGGAGTCGGCCGTGACTTTACAGGCGGGCAGATTGGGCACTACGTACCTCTCAGCTTGGTCGCTGAGCCCCATGAGGGGGACCTCACCGGGTCCCGGATTGAACACATCGAGGATAAGGATCCTACACTTCTTGCATTTACTCTTGGTAAGATAGATCTCCCTGAGGTTGAGCGATCCGGGCTTCCACACCTCAACGAACGCGGTCGTGTTCTCACTGGCTTCGTTCGTCACGGTGAACCGGTGCCAGCCCTCATCGATCTCATCCGGAACGATCAGCGTGCAGTTGGAGCGGCAGGTCACACCAGGCTCCGCGCACGGTGCGCAGTCACCAGCGGCCTCTTCCTCCCCGAAGAAGAATCCTGAGGGCGGTAGGGTGCACTGTGCGACGAATGGGATACGCATGGTGTCGTTCGTGCACACCGGTGAATCGATGGAGGGCACGCTTAGGCTCTTCCCGGAGATCTGGAGAACCCGTCGGTCCTGGTAGACGGTGTCACCGGTGGTCCGGAGGGCGAGCTCATAGGTCCTGCCGCCGATGAAGTCCAGGTCCTCCGGGACCGTAAGGCCCTGGCACGTCAGGTTTGCCACTACGACGCTCCCGGCCAAGGGATCTTCGGCGCCCTCTGCCCCGCACTCGCCCAGGGGTATGGCCCTCGATGTGCCGCTCTCAGGGTCCCACTCCATGAGGTCGGCGACGGTCGTCGGATCGATGCACATGGCGTGATAGACCACGGGCTCGATGGCTGCCCCGGGGCATAGCGGCTCTTGCGGGTACTGGAGGATAAAGAGCCTCGGTGGGATAACCTCGAACACCTTGGGCTCACCAGCAGCGATCTGCCAGCCGTCAGATCCCCACGCCCTCTTCCTCACCCAGCGACCTCTATACATGCACGAAGCGTCCTGGGAGCAGCTGGCTGGCGCGTTCTCGCCCTTGCAGTCGGGACATGTCCAATAGCGCCTGCCGGACGTTACACGGGGATTGTCACAGATACGTGTGACGGCATCGAAGAAGAGCTTGTACTCACCCGGATCGCCCGGAGCGTTCACAGACATGTCCCTGGCGTTGTGGTTCCATCCGAACCAGCACGTGCTGGAACGGGTCTTCCTCTTGAGCTCAGCCTTCATCCCTATTCCCTGGACCCAGCCCATCCCCGAAACGTAGAGATTGCAGATTGAGTTGGTCTGGTCCATTGAGACTATCTCGCCCGGCGTGCGCAGTGGATCCTCGCCACAACCACCCAGGGGGCAGTCCATGATCCGCGCGTATACCGGAGCACGACCCCGGTTCCTGCGGAACACACCATTACTGCAGCGCAGGTCCATTCCTCCGAACCTGGCGGTGAACACGGGCCTGCCGGGGCACACCTGGATCCCCGGTTCCCAGGGGAGGTCGTCGGCGAGCGTCCGTATGATCGTGGAGAACACCTCGCCGCCCGAGTTGCGTCCCCAGCTGTGGAAGCAACGGTTCGCTACGCACGAGGATGAGACGAAGAACCAGCATTCGTTCGGTAGGTCGCCCGTCGTCGTGTCCGGGTCCTCGCCGCACCGCCAGTCGTACTCCGTGTCCTCGCCCTCGGGGATGACTATATCGCCCTCGCCTACGGTCTCGTTCTTGTAGAACACGCTCACACCGTGCTGACCGGGGCCGACGGAGAGCGGGAGGGCGAGGTTGCAGTACTGGACTATCTCGCCAGGGTCCTGTTTGCCGTTGCCGTTCCGGTCCTCCCAAAGAGAGTAGCGCTCGGAGCCCTCTGGGGCGCAGAAGCCGATGAAGATGTCCTCGACGAACACTTCGAAGAGCTCGGTCTCGGGGAAGCACTCTGTGTTGATCTTGACCATGATCTCACCGCCCCTGCACACGGTACCGTACTTCCAGGGCTTCCGTGGATCATCGCTCTTCTGAGGGTGTACCACAACGTTCTGGATCCTCCTCGTGCCAACGGAGACGCTCAACTGCGCTTCTCCGTATTGTGCCTTCATCGCGCGTAAGAGGAGAGGGTTCGCGGTCCCCGTCGGGAGCTGGTGCCGTGCGATGCCGTCGAGCCCGGTTAGCTCGAAATCCTCACCGAACCATACAGTTGCCCCGGTGATGGTGTTCCCGCTCTCGTCCCTCACACGCACAGCGAGCTCGGTATTTTCGCATGCGTCCGTTGTCCGCCATGGCTTTGAGACGAGCTCGATGCCCAGGTCGTTCTGGACGGGGAAGGTGACAAGCTCGGCCTCCATGTCCATTAGCGTCGCGAATACGGTGAACTCGCCGGTGGCGCCCTGCGGGATGGTAAAGGTCGCGGTCCCCCAATCATCGGCATCCTTGCGTACGATGAAGTCATCCCTACCGAACGTGATGATGGAATCGCGCACGAGCTCGCGCTTGCCCTGCACTTTCACAGAGATGACGTCGCCGGGGTGAGGTGTGTACTCCTGCGGGATCCGCAGGCCCGACTCGACATCCGTTATCTTTACCATCAGCTTGGGCTCACCCACTACGAGCGAGGCCAGTACGATGGCTGATATGATCAGGTAGGCAATAGGCCTACTGTTGCGGTGTTTACAGGACATTCCCCATACTCCCCTAATAAGTGCTAAAGCAGCCCAGCCATTATAACCTATGGCCATACTGATATATACGCATATATATGTGTATATATCTTAAATACACTTTAAATACTCATTTGGCGACCGTTCAAATCTCAAGCCGCAGGAATCAATGAGGATTAATAATATATCCTGTATCAATTTCGTTGGAGCACGGGTCCTCATGCATGACGGAACGGAGCGCTCGGGCCGAACGGCCATGATCGCAAGTATAATCGTTCTAGCGATGCTCCTCGCTTGCCAGCAGGCGGCCGCGCTCCTGCCCACGTTCACATCGGGTGCCATGGAGCTACGTCTCGATAGGTACCGCTATATTGCGGGGGAGGGCCTCCTCGTCGAGGTCGAGGTCCAGGCGTTCGAGTCACCCATCGTGGACGGGTACATAGCCTTCCAGCTGGTCGATGGAGCGGACGTGCCCGAGCCGTACTCACAGGACTCCTGGGATAACGTCATCTTCGAGCAGGTGGAGCGGGGTATCCACGTTTGGCCGAAAACCGTTGTGAAGCGGCGCTTCACGGTCCCAATCCCCGTCTGGGCGCGTCCTGGACTCTACCGGCTCGACGGGTATCTCAAGACGACCCATAGTCCGGTCACTGGCGTCCCTTTCATCTACTTCACGCCCACACAGTCCCTGACACCCTGTGAGCCCCACCTCTACTGCCCCCACTTCATCGTCGAGAACCCGGGGCCTTGGACGAGCCTGCGGATGCTGCGCAACGAGACTTACTTCGCCCATGAGATAGGCCCCGTCGGTCCCCGCGTCGATCCGGGGAGCGAGCAGCCTTTCAACGTGACCTTCCTGAACGAGGGCACGGACGCGCTGGATGACGTAGAGCTGCGCGTGACTATCTACGACTGGGACGACACCGAGCCCGTCTCGGGATTAGATCCGCTAACGCCGTCCATCCCGCTAGTTCAGTCCCGCCATCATGTCGGGACGATCGGTCCGGGCGAGGTGCGGCTCATCAACGGCACCTTCCGCTCACCGGACCGGATCACCGCCTACACCATCCTCATCGAGGCATACGCCGGTAATCGACTGCTCTCGATCTATAGGAGCCGCATCGACGTCGTTGGCGACAGCGGCAGGGTCGCACGTATGACCCCGCACCGGCCTCTGATTAACAGGGGTCAGGACCTGAACATATCGGTGGAGTTCGTATCACCCGCTGACCGGCAGACCGATCTGGAGGGTGCCGAGTTCGCCATCCTGATCGAGGACGAACGGGGGCACGTGTGGAAGGGCTCGTCCCCGGTCTCGGTCTCGAGCGGAGAGGGTGTGCTCCTCGAGCGATTCCAGCTCCAGCCCCAGCGCCGGCTCACCAACTGGACCCTGAAGGGCACTTTATCACTGAAGGGTGTCCCGATCAGCTCTCTGACCGTCCACCTTGACAAGGAGAAGTTCCCACCAAATGTCACTCAGGTGAGGGTGACGGCCCGCTCCCCGGAGGGCACGCTCGACACGATTAAGGTGGGCGACGGCCTCATCCTCGTTGTCGAGCTCACTGACGAGGACGGATTCCGGGGGAAGGGAAAGGTCGACGTGGGTGTGTACGATTCCACCGGATACGAGGTCATCATCGCAGAGGGGCGCGATGTCGAGGAGCCGCTCATGATTGGGCTGGAGGTCAGGGAGAACTGGGCCGGGGACATAGTGGTCGTCGTGAACGACACGGGCAGACGACTCACCGGCAAGCTTCCGCTCCGTATCGCCACACCTCCTGAAGAACAGGACGGAACCACCGCTGTCGAAGAGTTCCTCCCGGTTAAGGAGTCGGGGGGCGACACCGATTTCGAAGAGCCGGAGACACCGCCCGACGTTCAGGACCTCCCGTGGCCGGAACCGACGAACCCGTGGGAGCAGGCCACCCCCGCACCGTTGAGGGGCAGGGCGGACCTGGACACCGGCGGCGGCGAGGACGTTGAGGGCATGGAGGACGTCGCGGGAAAAGGGACAGAAGCGTGGCAGGAGCAGGACAGCGGACCCTCCGTAGGAGGTTTCCTTGTATTCTTCAGCATGTTCCTCGTGGTCGGTATCATAATTCTCTTGGTCCTCGGAAGGGAAGTGAAGCAGGAAGTGACGGTCGTTAAAGGAGTGGATGGCACCGGACCCGCCGTGACATCTCCTGCCCCGACCGTTACCAAGGGGAAAAAGACCGTGTCGAAGCCTGCAGCGGAGGTCAAGGAGAAGCCAGCGTCATCCCTGCGGAAAGGACCTCGGGGGAAGAGCAGCATCACACGGGCGAAGAAGGGCTCCAAGGGGAAGAAGTGACGCTTACTCCTTGCCTAGCATCCCACGCAGCGTCATCCGCAGACTCTCCTCAGAACCGTTCTCGGGCTTCCAGCCCAGCTTCCTGAGCTTGTCGCACCCCAGCTGCATGATTTTCACGTCGCCGGCCCAACCCCGACCGCCGTCCACGCCGCCGGTGTACTCGATGCACGCGTCCTTGCAGTCCGCCCCCATCTCCTCGATGACCAGCTCGGCGATCCGCGTTACTGGTACGCGGTCGGCCGAACCCATGTTGTACACGTCGTACGCGGCCTCGGTGCGCTGCGCGGCCAGGACGAATCCGTTGATACAGTCGTCGATGAAGATGTACGATTTGGTCTGGGTACCGTCCCCCAGGACCTCCAAGCGGGAGGGATCGGCGCGGAGCTTGCGCACGAAGTCGAACAACACGCCGTGACCCGAGCGCGGTCCAACGACGTTCGCTAAGCGCATCGAGACGGCCCGAAGGCCGTAGAGATGGCAGTAGGAGGATATCATGGCCTCGCACGCGAGCTTCGAGGCGCCGTAGAAGGATATGGGATTGCACGGACCGTAGTCCTCGGGAGTGGGGACCTGGTCGGCCTCCCCGTACACCGTGGATGTCGAGGCGAACAGGAGGAATGGCACGTCGTGACGGCGCATTCCCTCCAGTATCGTATGAGTGGCAAGCACGTTCTGCTCGAGGTGGACCTCGGTCGCCGTACCACGCACCTCGGGATTGGCGGCCAGATGGACCACGGCCTTGCACCCAGGGAGCGCTCGGTCCAGGTCATCGGGCTTGCGCACGTCCCCCTTCACGAACCTGAACGTCTCGTGCCACTTGGCCTTTGCTAGTCTGGACATGTCGCTTGCCGAGAGGTCATCGATGACGGTGGTCCGGCACCCACGCTCTAGCAGAGCGTCGGTCATGGACGACCCGATGAAACCCGCACCGCCGGTTACGCATACATCGATGTCCTTGAGCAGCATGGAACGGGGCAAGCGACTCAAAGTATAAATAACCTAGAACGCCTCCCGCTCCCCGGGATGAAGGTACATCTGCTCTTCGCCCCAACAGACGGCGGGACCCATCCGCGCACCCTCCCGCTGGGGCAGGCGACATTGGCCGCGTTCCTCCGCACCAACGGTGTTGCGGTGGACCAGGACGACGTGGACGCCCTGGTGTGGCGGGACAACCGCACACCCGCTCGTACCCTTCACGTCAACCTTCTCTTCTTGGCCGACCGTGGCCGGGTGCTGCCCTACCTCGACGGTCGACCCGATCCCTACCTGGATACCCTGGTCGAGCGCATGGCGCGGAAGGTGGACATCCGCGGCGCTGACCTGATCGGACTCTCCGTGATGGAGCCGGACCAGGTGCTGCCTGCCCTCTGCCTCGCTCGCCACCTCAAGGGGACGACCGGTGCCACGATAATGCTGGGTGGTCCCAATGTCGGTGAGGAGACACTGGCCCAGGCGTCCTTCGTCGACTATGTGGTCATGGACGAGGCAGAGATCCCCATGCTGGGACTTCTAGAGCATCTGGAGGGGACGCGTCGCGTGGAGGACGTGCCGGGGCTCGTGTACCGGGACGCGGACGGCGTGGTCCAAAGCAACGTTCGCGCTCATCTGCCCATCGAGGAGGTCCCCGCACCCGATTTCAGCGGACTTCCCATGGACGTGTACTCGCTGGACGTGGACGGCGCCACCATCCTCCCCCTGCCCTACCAGCTCGTTAAGGGCTGTCCCAGTCACTGTACGTTCTGCAATTACTACAGCTATAATCTCGACGGGCTCCGGGCAAAGGCTATGGACAAGGTGGTCGGTGAGCTCGCACGGCTCTCCGATACCTACAGCTCCCGACATTTCCTATTCCTGGACAACACGTTCAACATCTCGAAGAAGTACGTCCGGGACTGGTGCGACGCGGTCGCGCGGGAGGGGCTCGACATATTGTGGATGGACTCGGCCCGGCCAACAGGCCTGGACCGATCGCGCCTCGACCGTCTCCGCGCATCGGGATGCGTGCGCCTCACCTACGGTGCGGAGACGGGAAGCCCACGCCTCCTTGAGCTCATGCGCAAGGGGTTCACCGTCGACGGTGCGGGCGCGGTGCTGGAGGCCTCCCACGAAGCTGGGATCTGGAACCTCGTGAACCTCATCGCCGGTTTCGTCTCCGAGACGGAGGAGGATATCGCCCTCACCGAGGCGTTCATCCGCACCCACGGTCATACCATGGACAACTACAATGTGCTCGTGTTCATCCCCTATCGGGCGTCGGTCATCATGCAGCATCCCGATGAGTTCGGTATCGATGCCATCATCGAGAACCGGGATGTAGTGTGGGACGGCAATCGTGCGCACATACACTTCGACGAGGGAGGCGTTCCCTGGGACCAGAAGAAGGAGGGGCAGGAGCGCTCGCGTCAGCGTATCCTGGCCGCCCTGCGTGCCCATACACCGAACGTCTCGGCACCTGCCCACCTGCTGTTCCGTGGCTACGAGCTGTTCGACACCAAGAACGAGATCGTGCGATGGATCCGTGAGCGGCCCGGGGGGCCTGCTGCGGAGATGGGATGGTAGGCTACCTCTCCCCGCCCTCCCAGTAGTAGCGGAACACCTCGAGGTTGCCGTACGTCAGGATGGCGAAGGACACGGCGATGTAGGGGATGCCAGATATCTCCCACAGGATGAACGACACCACCAAGGTGACCACAAGGAGCACCGGGAGGTCGACGTCGGCCGCGATCACCACGGGCTCCCGGTTGAGCACCATGCCAAGTATGAACGAGGTCGCGTAGATGGCGAACGTCAGGAAGAGGGCAACCTGGAACCACGTAGCGTAAAGCTCGAACAGGTAGAGCCAGAGGAAGAGGGCGTTGTTGGCCACCAGCAGGATGGACAGCAGCGCGGATACAAGAGATATCCGGAGCAGGAGCTGGGAGTAGATGATCTCCTTCGTCGGATCGTACCGGTACACTAGGAGCATGAACCCGAACCATCCGAGAAGCGCTGCCTTGAGCAGGAAGAGCCCACCCAGCACGCCTAGGATGCACAGGCGGGTCGTACACCTTGCCATGGGCCCACCGAAGAACGGATTGAGCTCGATGCCGCCTCCAACGCTTGTGAAGAAGATGTACGTCGTGGCGAGATCGAGCGGGATGTAGAACACGGCGCTCAGCAGGAATAAGGTGAAAGCACCGCGAACGAGCGCCTCGTGCTCGGCCTTCTCCCCCTCGTCTTCGGCCACGCACCGGGGCAATGGAAAACCTTTATAATTGTGGCTGTGCCTGTGCCTTCCCCGACGCGGGCTGGTAGCTCAGCTGGAAGAGTGCCGCCTTGGCATGGCGGAGGCCCCGGGTTCAAATCCCGGCCAGTCCATCCGGGCGGGGGGCGTTTCCCCTCGCCCACAATCCTCGTTCCCAGAGAGCATGCTCAGTGCGAGATCAGGAACCAGGGCACGACTACCACCGCCAGCCCGGTAATGAACATGGCCGGACGACCCTTCTCCTCCTTGGGGATGATGTCGCGGTTGACGATGTAGAGCAGCATCCCGATGATGAACGCCAGGACCGATGCTTCCGTCTGTGCCTCTACCTCTAGGGCGAGGGCCACAATAGCGCCGAGAAGCGGTGAGGCCGAGAGCAGCAGCTTGTGTACATGCGTCTCCGCAGTTTCGTGGATGTGCTCCATGGTGATAGAGGACGAGATCGTGTGGAGGAACACCGGGATGAGGATCAGATAACCCGCCTGGGGTGTGAGCTCAACGGTCGTCACAAGAACGAACCCGAGGATGAAATGGTCCACGAAGAAACCCGCTACGTGGAGTTCGCGCAGGTCCTCCAGGAGATCGCACTTGTTGCGCACGTGCTGGTAGAGATACTTCTCGGTCAGATGGAACGCCACGAAGCCCGCCAGGAGGAGTAGGTAGACGTCGTCTGTGCGGGCGATGCGCACCGTCTCCGGCAGGAGGACCAGGAAGATGAGGGCGATGAGCGAACCGCCGCTGAAGCTCAGGACACGATAGTGGTGCTCCTCCATGAACACGGAGATGCGGTGGCTGAGGTAGTGGGTCACGCTCATGCATGCAGCGATCGCAAGGACCGAGGCTGAGAACGCAGGATCCTGCATCGACAGTATAATGTGGCTCATCCCTCAAATGTGTTTCATCGGACCCGTTGGGGACTCGGGGGCGATAGATCCTTGGGATCACACCGTGAATCCGAAAATGAGTGCTCGACGATACATCCCGACCTTGAGCAAACATTGAAAAACCTGCACCGCACCTCTTGCCCCATGGGCCTCAAGAGCTTCCCGCGGCACCACGTCAATGTCGGACTGGCCGACACCGTCAGGGGGGCTTGTGGCCTGTTCGGCAGCGAGGATCCCGACGCCGTCACGAAGCTCGAGCGACGTTTCGCAGCCCTGATCGGAGTGCGTCATGCCGTCGCCGTGGGCTCCGCGCGGACGGGCTTCCACCACCTGCTACGGGCCTTGGACGTTGAGGGGAAGGGGGTAGTTCTACCCGCCTTCACCTTCTGGGGCATGGGCAATGTCGCCCTCATGGCAAACGGACGGCCCGTGTTCGCCGACGTGGGGCCGGGCACGCTCAACGTCTCCGCCGAGACGCTCCGGTCGGTTGTCGGGGATGACACCGGTGTTCTGGTCCCCACCCACCTGTTCGGCAATCCAGCACCCATGGACGAGGTGCTGGAGCTGGCGGAGGAGCGGGGCGTGCCGGTAATAGAGGATTGTGCCCAGGCGAACGGCGCATCGTACCGCGACCGGCGGGCGGGTTCACTTGGCAAAGCGGGTCTCTTCTCCTTCAACCTGTTCAAGAACATGACCGCCTTCGGCGGCGGGATGGTCACGACGGACGACGAGGAGCTGGCCGAAAAGGTGCGCGCCCTCGAGCGAGAGTATACGCTTCCCGGCAGGAAGCAGCTCGCCATCAAGGTGGCCATAGGCTCAGTAGGCGGTGTCCTCTCCCGGCCGTGGGTGTACTCGCTCGGCCTGTACCCGCCGCTGCGGCTGCTCTCCATGGTCCGCGGGGGAGCGCCCAAGGGCATGTCACACGACGAGACGCTCCAGGACGAGATGCCAGCGAACTACACGGTGCGTATGTCATCCCTCCAGGCGCGGACGGGGCTTGTCCAGCTCGACGGACTGGACGACAGCAGTGACGCGCGCAGGGAACGAGCCAAGATTCTCACCGAGGGCCTACGGGACGTCCCTGGTGTGACAGTGCCCGAGGAGGCGGATGGCGGACGCCACATCTACTACCACTACGTCATCCAGGTCGAGGACCGCCAGCGTCTGGTGCAGGAGCTGTTCCGCGCAGGTATCGATACGAAGGTGAACATAGCTGACGACTGCTCCAACCTGCCCGCCCTGAAGCAGTACGCTCGGCCCTGCCCAGTCGCCGCCCGTGCCGATGCACAGGGATTGGCCCTGCCCGTGTGGCACACCCTTAGCGAACAGGACATGGAGCGGACCGTGGCCGTTATCAAGCGGGCACTGGCCTGACGCGACCGGACGTTCATGTTATATATTTTGCCTGACAGCTTCCCGCCGAGAGCCATGGAGCTGCTGGCGCCCCTGACCACGGCCGACGAGGTTGTGCCCTTGATCGACGCTGGCGCCAATGCTCTCTACTGCGGCCTCATAACGAAGAAATGGGAGGAGGTCTACAGTACCATCTGCTCTTCGAACCGACGCGAGTGCGGCGAGCCCAACTTCCGCTCCTTCGACCAGATACGGACGGCCGCGACGCTCGCCCACGACAAGGGTGCACGGCTGTACTTCGCCGCCAATGCCCACTACTACGACGAGGAACAGTACCCTGTGGTGCTCGATGAGCTTAGGACCGCCGTGGACGCGGGTGTGGACGCGCTCATCATCGCCGATATCGGGCTCCTGCTTCTGGTGAAGGACGAGGGATTGCCCGTTGACCTCCACGTGAGCACGGGGGCCTCGGTCATCAACGCCACGTCGGCCGCTTTCTTCCGGGACCTGGGAGCATCACGGGTCATCCTCGATCGCCACCTCACCGTCGAGGAGATACGTCGCATCGTGAAAGGATCGGAGGGGACAGGCATCGAGGTGTTCATCCTCAACGGTCGCTGCCGGAACGTGGAGGGTTTCTGTACATTCCAGCACGGTCTCCACGAGATCATGAACCCTGTTCACCCTGTGGTGGGCAAGGCCTTCATGGCGGTAAAGCACAACGACCGTGTGGTTTCCCTTGCCAAACGCCTGCCACGGCGGGTGCTCGAAGCGCTCATTGACGAGAGCGTGTGCATGGAATGGCTGGAGCCCTGCGAGCTGCGGCACACGGTCACAATCGATGGGGACCTGGACGAGGAGAAGCAGGCCAATGCACATGAGCGCATGAAACGCTTTGTCAAGCGAAAGACTCAGGTAGAGTGCGGCGCCTGTGCCATCCACGACCTGGCGACGATGGGACTGGAGAGCATTAAGATCATCGGACGCGCGTTCCCCACATCACGCAAGGTGGGCGACGTGCGGTTCATACGTCATCTGCTGGACTACATGGCGACCGAGAAACCCTCACGAGAGGAGTTCATCCGCCACACCCGGGCCGAGCACAAGCAGCGGTTCGGCGTCGACTGCGAGCTCGGGTACTGCTACTATCCGTCGGTCATGGAGGTTGACGTCTGATGGAGCGCGCCACGCTCATAGCCCGGGCCGACCAGCTCGACCTTGTGGAGGACGATGCCCGGCGCGTGTACTTTGGTAGCGAGTTCTGTCAGAACCTGATCCCGACCGAGAACGAGGTCATGTCGGTGCTCCACGCGGCAAGGGATGCAGGTCGTGCCTTCACGCTCGTCACCCCCCTGGTGACCGATATCGGCCTGGACCGCCTCGAGCCGGTACTTGCGGCCCTGGCTAGCGAGGAGGCTGCGTGCGAGGTCGTGGCCAATGACTGGGGCGTGCTTTCCACTCTACGTGATCAGGGGCTCGAACCGCTCATGGGTCGTGTGCTCAACCGGCTGCGCAAGGGGCCGCGCATCATGCGCGTGATCGACCGCCTTCCGGAAGAAACCCTGCGACAGTACCGTGAGAACAATCTCACCGTCCCGATCTTCAGGCGGTTCCTGCACGAGCGTGGCGTCAGGCGCGTCGAGGTGGACAATCCCCTCCAGGGCCTTGACCTCGATCTTAGCAAGGGGCCCGATCCACTGGAGGGCTCTTTATACACACCGTTCATGGCCGTGACCACTACACGGCTCTGCCCGACAGCGAACTGCGACAGCGACAGCCCAGTCCGTGTTGGTGTCTGGCCCTGCGACCGACAGTGTCGCACCACATCTTTCACGCTCACCCATCCCATCATGCCCGGACCCCTTCTTCTCCAGGGGAACGCGGTGTTCTACGAGAACCACGACGTACCCGATGAAGGGCGGTTAGCGGAGATGGGCATCACGCGGCTTGTGGTGCAGCCCAGGCCGCCGGTGTGAGGTGTTGCCCATGGTCAAGGAAATCCCATACGTACGGTACCCCAACGTCAGACTTGGGAAGAGCGCGGTCATCGAGCCTTATGCGGTCCTCGGAGTACCGCCCCGCGGCAGCGAGGACGGCGAACTGGAGCTGGTCATCGGTGATAACGCCGTGGTCCGCACCCACTCGGTGATCTATGCGGGGACCACCATCGGCGACAACCTTTCCACGGGCAGCGGTGCGCGCATCCGCGAGGACAACATTATCGGTGACAACGTGAGCATCGGCACGCTCGCGGCCATGGAGAACGGCCATCGAATCGGTAATAACGTCAGCATCCACACGGCAGCCATCCTGGGCGAGTACTCGGTCATCGAGGACAATGCATTCATCGGGCCACGATCGCTATTCCTCAACGATCCCCACCCACGGTGCCCGAGGTACACTGAGTGCCTGGGAGCCCCACACATCAAGAAGGGCGCCAAGATAGGGGCGCTGGCCACCATATTCCCTGGCGTTACCGTGGGCGAGGGGGCCATCGTCGGAGCCTGCGCGGTGGTGACCAAGGACGTGCCTGCAGGTAAAGTGGTCATCGGCAGCCCGGCCCGGGTGGTCAAGGACGTGTCGGAGCTCACCTGCATGAAGGGCTTCTACTCCCGGCCCTACGAATGGGAGGGATGATGGCCCGGGCGACGCGGGCCCGCCGCCTCCTGCTGGTCAATCCGCCAGAGAGCGAGCGGTCCATGGGCCGCGCCATGTTCCATCTGGCATCCTCATGGCCACCGGTTTGGCTGGCTCAACTGGGCGGGTACGTCCGGGACGTGACCGGGTGCGAGGTGGAGGTGCTGGATATGGCGGTGGGTCAGGCCGGGGACCTGGATGCTGCCCTGGCCCGAAGTCCGGACATCGTGGGCATCACCGCACACACGTCCGTGTACCCCGGGGCGCTCGATATCGCACGGCGGGCCAGGGACGCAGGGGCACGCACTGTGCTGGGTGGCCCTCATCCATCGGTCCTTCCGAACGAGACCGCGGCCGAGGCGTGTGTTGACGATGTCGTCGTGGGCGACGGCGAGGACGCGCTCGCTGCCATCGTGCGCGGGGCCTCGAAAGGTGTCCATGCTGTGCCCGTCCCGTCCGACGCGGACCGCGTCCCTGCTTACGAGCTTCTGGACATGGACCGGTACGGACAGGGTACTATCACATCCAAGCATGTGCCCTCATACCCGGTGTTCACCATGCGTGGTTGCCCGTTCGCATGCGGTTTCTGCCAGCGTCCGTCACGCCACGCCCGCATCGAGCTGGACCTGGTGTTCGCCTCCATCGACCGGCTGGTGGAGGACCACGGTATGCGGGACTTCAAGGTAATGGACGGCACGTTCCCATTCGACGACGAACGGACACGGGAGTTCTGCCGACGTATCACGGAGTACGATCTCACCTGGAACTGTCAGGCCCGCAGCGACCTTCTCACCGAGGACCTGATAACGCTCATGGCGGACGCAGGCTGTACCTCCATGGGCATCGGAGTGGAATCCGCATCGGTCGACGAGCGCAAGTCCATCGGCAAGGCAGTGGACCTTGACCGTACAAAAGATGTGATGCGCATGTGCCAGGACCACGGTGTCGCCGTGAGGGCCTGCTTCATCCTCGGATTCCCCGACGACACCGAGGGATCGGTCCGGGCGACCATCGACACGGCCCGTGACCTGGGACCGGACTTCGCAAACTTCTCCATCTTCACTCCCTTCCCCGGCACCCCGAGCTGGGACGGGCTCGCGGACAGAGGCATCGACGTTTCCCGGGAGTGGGACCGGTTCAACACGTTCGAGCTGGTGTTCGACCACCCGCACCTTTCCGAGGGACGGCTCCAGGAGCTGCTGCGGGAGGCCTACCGCTCCTTCTACCTCACAAGCGCTTTCGCCCGCCGCCGGCTACGGGAGATAGTGCGCGATCCGCGGGACGCGATGAACCTCCTGCGTGGCATCAGGGCGTTCTCTCGGCTCTGAGGTTGCCGGAATACCGGCAGACGGCCCTGCAAACCTTTTTTATAGTAGAGCGTCGAGAGATTGACGTGGAGCCTGACGAGGGACTGCGCGTCCTGGGCCTGGACCCCGGTATCAACATAACCGGTTACGGTGTGGTCCAGATGCGCGGGAGTTCGGTCGAACTTGTCGAGGGCGGTGTGCTCCGGACAAGTCCCAAGGACCCACTAGAGCTGCGACTGCGCACTCTCCACGAGGCCCTCGGAGGCGTTCTGGAGGAGTTCCGGCCTTCCTGTGTCGCGGTAGAGGCGCTCTTCACCCATTATCAGCGGCCCCGGACCGCCATCGTCATGGGCCACGCCCGCGGGGTGCTGCTCCTGGCGGCCGCTCAGCGTGACCTTGCGGTGACGGGCTACCCGCCAAGCAGGGTGAAGAAGGCGATCACCGGTAACGGTCGCGCATCCAAGGAGCAGGTGCAGGGTGCCGTAGCTGCGGCCCTGGGCATTGACGAAGCACCCAAGCCGGCAGATGTGTCCGACGCGCTCGCCGTTGCCCTGTGCCATTGTGACGCCCTGCGTCGTGATGGTGTTCAAGGGGGCGGGGACACGTGATCTGGCGGCTCACGGGTGTGCTCGAGGACGTGGGCGACGGGTTCGCGGTTGTGCGCTCCAACGATGTATCGTACCAGGTCCAGATTCCGTCGGGCATCCTCGACGAGTTGAGGGTCCGGCTCGACCAAGCGACCGATCTTAACGTCACGTTCCACACACTTCATTACCTCGAGGGAGGATCCGGTCCCGGCCCGCTCCTGCCCCGGTTGATCGGGTTCCTCAATCCCGTGGCCCGCGACTTCTTCCAGCTCTTCATCACCGTCCAGGGGATCGGGCCCAAGCGGGCGCTGAGGTCGCTGACACTTCCGATCAGCGAGATCGCCCTCGCTATCGAGGCCAAGGATAAGGTAACGCTCACACGCCTCCCGGGTATAGGCAACCGGGCCGCCGAGAAGGTCATCGCCGAGCTCAACGGAAAGATGGCGCGGTTCGCCCTCCTGCGCGAGCCCGGAGTGTCCCCGCACCGCGAGACGAACATCGGGGAGGAGGCACAGACCGTGCTGCGACAGCTCGGATACTCCCGCCCGGAAGCACAGAAGATGGTGTCCGAGGCCATCGCGCGCCTGCCCGGCGCCACCGGCACTGACGAGCTCATCGCGGAGGTATTCAGGAAGGTGAGAGGGTAACATGGCACGCGAGCGCGTCGTCAGCGGCACACCAACGGACGAGGAAGAGCGGGCGTTCACCTGGAGCCTGCGGCCCACGACACTGAACGAGTTCATCGGGCAGGAGGCAGTGGTCCGCAAGCTGGGCATCGCCCTCACAGCAGCACGCCAGCGCCGTGAGCCGGTGGAGCACATCCTGCTCTATGGTCCCCCCGGCTTGGGAAAGACCACTCTGGCCCATATAATCGCCCACGAGATGGGGAGCAAGCTGGTCGCCACCTCGGGTCCTGCCCTGGAGCGCCCGGGAGATCTCATGGGCATCCTCACCAACCTTGAGCGCGGCGACGTGCTCTTCATCGACGAGGTCCATCGTCTCAATCCGGTGGTGGAGGAGTTCCTCTATCCGGCCATGGAGGATTTCTCCGCTGACTTCATAGTAGACAAGGGTGCCTTCGCCAAGACCATCAAGGTGCCCCTCAAACCATTCACCCTGGTGGCCGCCACTACCCGCGCGGGCGCGCTCACCGCCCCCCTGCGGGAGCGATTCGGCATCTACCACCACCTGGACTTCTACTCATCGCAGGAGCTGGAGCGCATCGTCGACAGGTCGTCAGACCTCCTGAACGTGCCTGTCGAGCCCAAGGGTGGCGCTGAGATCGCACGAAGGGCCCGCGGTACGCCCCGCATCGCCAACCGTCTCCTACGCCGTGTCCGCGACTACGCACAGGTCGAGGCCAAGGGCGTCGTCACCCCTACCGTCGCCGAGCAGGCCCTTGAGCTGGAGGGCGTGGACCGCGAGGGTCTGGACGATCTGGACCGCAAGATGCTGTCCACGATCATCGAGTTCTATGACGGCGGACCGGTGGGCATCGAAGCACTGGCCGCCACCCTCAACGAGGAGCGGGACACCTTGGTGGACATGGTGGAGCCCTACCTCCTCAAGCGTGGGTTCCTGACACGGACGCGCAGCGGCAGAAAGGCCGGCAACGTGGCGTACGAACATCTGGGGAAGGGCGTGCAGAAGAAGCTGGTGTAGGGTCGAGCGTCAGCATATACCTGTATAGAAAAAGGTATGCGAAGAAATACGTTCTATACGCCATGTTATTAGTCCATGACGGCCTAACACTGTTCAGAAGAGAGTATAGACTATGTCTCGGATGATGAAGGAGTGATCGTATGCGGACGCGTGGACAGGCGGCAATGGAGTTCCTGTTCACCTACGGGAGCATGATCCTGGTCATCGTAATCGCTGGCGCCGCCATGCACTCCTTCGGCCTGTTCAACGAGGGTTCCTACATGAAGGGGACCTGCGTGGGCAGCGACCGCCTCCACTACCGCGACCACATCTTCGGCGACACCGGTGTGTTCCAGCTCCATATCCTCAACGGTGCGGGAAAGCACATCAACGTCACCGGCATCGACGTAACTTACCCCGAGCAGCACGTACCGGCGCCAGTGGCGTAGCAGCTCCCGCCGCAAAGTGTGTATCCTGATGCGCACTGTGTCGTGGAGCATGAGTTTGATATACAGGCGAAGTTACCTGAACAATCGGCATCGCCGCAGCAGTCCCCACCGGCCTTCCACACGCCCGAGCAGCAGGTACCGGTTCCTGTCTGATAGCATCCTAGACCGCAGAGAGTGTATCCTGAGGCGCACTGGGAGGTTGAACACTGGTTGGTAACGCATGCGAAGTTACCTGAGCAGTCCGGGTCGGAGCAGCAGTCCCCGCCGACCTTCCATACGCCCGAGCAACAGGTGCCGGTAGTGGTCTGGTAGCAGCTTCCACCGCAGAGGGTGTACCCGGCGACGCATTGTGTGGATGAGCATGCGTTAGACACGCATGCGAAGTTATCTGAGCAGTCGGTATTGGAGCAGCAGTCCCCTCCGCTCTTCCACACGCCCGAGCAGCATATACCGGTTCCTGTCTGGTAGCAGTTCGAGCCGCAGAGTGAATAGCCTGACACGCACTGGGTCGAAGAGCACGAGTTTGATACACATGCGAAGTTGCCCGAGCAATCGCTGTCACCGCAGCAATCCCCTCCAGCCTCCCAGGTCCCGGAGCAGCAGGTGCCTGAGCTGGTCAGGTAGCAGCTTCCGCCGCAGAGAGTGTAGCCTGACACGCAGTCCGATGATGAGCATGCGTTTGAGATGCAGGCGAAATTGCCTGAGCAGTCCGCGTCACTGCAGCAGTTGCCGCCGGTCTTCCATACTCCTGAGCAGCAGATGCCTGAGCCGGTCGTGTAGCAGCTTCCGCCGCAGGAGGTGTACCCTGACGCGCAGCTGGTTGAGCACTGGTTGGATTGACAAGAGAATCCACCGGTGCAGTCCCCGTCGTCGCAGCAGTCGCCGCCACTAGCCCACGTTCCCGAGCAGCAGATGCCCGTACCGGTCTGGTAGCACCCCGAGCCGCACAGCTCGTATCCGGCGACGCATTGTGAGGATGAACATGAGTAGCTCACGCATGCGAAGTTGCC
>CAZFHY010000012.1:0-131445 GCA_964519305.1 Candidatus Undinarchaeota archaeon | reverse complement strand
CCGGAGCTGCAGCTGGTTTGGGTGCCGCTTTCGGTTGCGCAGGTCCTCCTAGGTCCCCCAGGATGTCGTCCACTCCTCCTGATGCAGGTGCGGGCTTTGGTGCCGGTTTTACCGGAGCTGCAGCTGGTTTGGGTGCCGCTTTCGGTTGCGCAGGTCCTCCTAGGTCCCCCAGGATGTCGTCCACTCCTCCTGGCGCGGGAGCTGGCTTAGGAGCTGGTTTTGCTGCGACAGGTGCGGATTTAGGTGGTGCGGCCGGCGCTGCTTTCGGCGCTGGTTTCGCAGCAGTGGGTGCCGCTTTCGATGGCGGTGCTACCGCCGGCTCTGGAGCCGCTTTCGGCTGTGCAGGCCCACCAAGGTCAGCAAGAATGTCTCCGACCCCTTCAGCTGCGGGTGCGGGCTTTGGGGCCGCCTTTGGTGACGGGGGGGGTTCTGCTGTTGTTTTAGGTTCGCTCTCGGTCTCTTCGACATCTTTAGGTGCTTCTGCTGCGGGGGCCTCTTCGCTCGATGGAGCGGCCGGTTTGCGCTTCGCTTCTTCAAGCACGTCCTCGATGTCCTCAGGAGCGCTCTCTTCCTTGGGCTCTTCCTCCTCCTCGGCGAGTAGACGCTCGATCTCATCGATGTGGGGATCGCCCGTAGGCTTGATCTCCTTCTTCCCCTTCTTTGGTACTGCCTTCTCCTTCTTTGGTACTGCCTTCTCCTTCTTTCGTACTGCCTTCTCTTTCTTCTCTTCTTTTTCAGATGGAGGGGTCTTCTTTTTCTTCTTCTTTGGAGGCTCCGGGGTTTCGTCAAGTTGTTCGATACCCTCCTCGCGAGCGGATTTCGCGTCCTCGAGGATAGCCTCAAGGGCGGAGGTCATCTCTTTAGCCGCCTCCTTCTGCTTGATGACCGCCGGATGTTCTCTCTCCGTTTCCCCGTAAGTATCTCGTCTTGGTGCCCTCTCCTCTTCTGGGAGTGAAGATTCCTCGACCTCTTCACGGACGGACCTTCGCTCCTTCTTGGGTTCCGGCTCCTCCACGTCATCGACGCGGGGCTTTGGCCCCTTCTCCTCCGGTTCATCATGGATCGGTTCCCGTTCCTTCTCCTTCGGTTCATCACGGATCGGTTCCCGTTCCTTCTCCTCCGGTTCATCATGGGTCGGTTTCCGTTCCCGCTCTTTCACTTCATCCGATGTGGGCTCTGGTTCCTCTTTTAGTGAGGGTTCCCATCCCTTCTTGGATGATCTCTTTTTGGCCGCTTCGACGTGCTCCCGGACCTCCTCGAGTTCCTTCTCAGCTTCAGCAAAGGCCCGCTCGCCAGCTTCACGGCGCTTCAAGGCAGCGTGCTTACGCGCTGAGACGCTTGCACGTTCGTGGGAAAGTATACGCTGGCTAGTAGCGTACCGGGCAGCCTCTCGTTGTGGCTGTGTATAGGCGGCTGCGGCCTTGTTTCGATCGCCTCCCGCGGCTGCGGCCCGTTCGGCCTTCGTACCGCCGGATTGGGTCTCAAGCAGCTGATGCGGACCCTCAGCGATGGCATCGAAATCAGGGCGCTTACGTACGTTCCTTCCGAAGAATGATTCGGATATGCGAGCGATTAGTGAACGGAGTCTCAGCGATACACTGATGGTGAAGCTCTCGCCTACCAGGTTTGCCGCCAGCTTCTTGTACCGTAGAGCAGCAGGTGAGAGCGGTCGGTCGAGGACCACGGGCCTCTTGGACGGCGGGATCCTCTGGGATCTCTGCCACGACAGGGGCGCCAATGACCTTCTCAATCTCTTCCTTGGTCATCTCGAACGTACGTCCCGTGACCCGGTTGACAACGACACCACGCACCGTCAGCCGATTGTTGCGGGCCAAGCCCATGACCTTCGACGAAGTGGTGACGGAGGGGACGTCGGGGGTCGTGACGATGAGGATCTCAGTGGCAGCACGCATCACCATCGTGCTCTCCTGGGTGAAGTCGGGAGCCGAATCGATGAGAACGACATCGAACCGCTGAGCGACCTTCGCCAGACGTTTTTCGAGGTCACCAATTTCGGTGGGGCCGCGAGGGTTGAGGGCTGCGGGGATTACCTGTAGCCCGGAGTCGTGGGTGTAGATGGCCTGGTTGATATCGGTCTTGCCCTTGAGAACGTCAAGAAGTGTCACCGGGGGATATATGAGGTCGAGGTGGAAACCAAGGTTCGCTGTCGTCACGTTGCCGTCCACAGCGAGCACTCGCTTGTTGAACGCTGTAGTGAGAGCTGCCCCTATGTTTGCGACGGTCGTTGTCTTACCGACTCCTCCCTTCGCGGAGACTATACCGATGATTGGCAATTCTCGTGGGCTGGCCATTCGGTCTCCTCAGTCTACCTCTTGAGGTCGAGCTTATTTATTAATGTATTATGGGCCTGTTCACACATCATGCAAGAATATCTCTTCCAATGCCTCAGACGTGAGGTATCACTTGGTTTCACTGATCCCGGGATGAGTTTCGACGGTCAGGTGCGACGGTTCTTCTCAAAGTACCTCTTCGACCTGTTGAAATCCAAGGGGATGACAACTACGGATATCATGGAGAAGGGGACGGTCATCTTCGTCGCCATCCACATATCCACGGAGGGGCCTGATATCCAGCTGCCCATGCTGGCAGACAAGCAGAAGCAGAGGCTCAACTTCAAGGCCTATGACTCCAACGGCAGACGCATTCCAATCCCATACATGTTCGAGGCCCTCCTTGAGACGGCTATGATAAGCCACAATAAGGACCTTCCTCCTATCAAGACGACCGGATGGGTCCCTTGGGAGAAGGAGTTCAGCCTGGAGGGCATTCCGTAAGAACAGCAGTTGATAAATGACAAGAGAGGTTACTACAATGGAAAAAGCACAGAAGGACCTTATCGAGCGGGTCAGGGACGAGGTTACCAGCCTCCGCGGCCAGAAGCTACAGCTCCTTGGTAAGATCAAGGACCTCAGCGGCCAGAACGCGAGACATCTCAAGCAGATCAACGAGCTTGAGCAGACCGTTGGCGAGCTTCAGGGTCGCATGCAGGACGTCGAGAAGATGCTCGACGAAGTCTTGAAGATCTGAACGATACAGGAAAAGGAGCAGCAGCTGAGAATAAATTTTTAAAACTCAGTGACATCGGCACATCCAAGTGATTGTTATGCAGAAGGAGCAGAGGGACCTCATCGAGAGGGTCCGGGACGAGGTGACAGGGCTTCGTGAACAGAAGAAGGAGCTCATCTCCAAGATAAAGGACCTCTCGACACAGAACGAGCGACACGTGAGCCACATCCACGAGCTTGAACAGAGCGTTGGCGAACTTCAGGGCCGACTGGTCGACATCGAGAAGATGCTCGGCGACGTCCTGAAGATCAAATAGACTCGATGGAGAAGTTCAAGGTCAAGGTCCTCTCCGAGTTCCAGGAGACCCGGCTCCCAATCGAGCGGAAGGACGAGATCGTCAACCGGATCGACAAGGAACTTGGGGCGCTCCAGAAGGAGCGAGAGGATACCGTCCAGGAGATAGAGCGGCTCTCGCTCCAGAAGGAAGAGAACCGTCGTGTCATCGAGCGACTCACAGAGGAACGTATCGAGCTCTCCGGACGTATCAAAGAGGCCGAGAAGTTGCTCAAGGAGATCATGGGTACGCGATAATCCCGATACCTAGTAGATCGGATGGATGCGTGCGCCCCGGTTGTCCGCCTGGGAAATGAACGCCTTGCTCCCTTCCATAAGGTGGGGTATCACTGAGTCTTTGAGCTGGCGCGCCCCTCGCGCTCCTTCGGCGATCGCGTACACAGCCGGCCCGAAAGAGGATATCCCTGCGCCGGCTGCACCTTCTCGCAAGAGATGCTCGACCAGTTCTATCGAACGAGTGGGGGCAAGGTCCGCTCCCACCCGACCAAATCCCTCATGTCTGAGGGAGGTGACCGCTTCGCCGAAGCCTGAGATATCACGCTCGACCACAGCGGGCAGGAGCTTCATGAGAACGAGCCGGCAGAGGGACTCGACGGCATCGCGTGGGACAGGACATCGTTCAGCGAAGGCAGCTCTCTCGATATCGCCGTGGATACCGGGCGCCGTGTTCGGGACCACCACGACGAAGCGCCAGCTTGATGGGAAAGCGATGCGCATGAGGATGGGGGGCGGAGCCGCACGGGATGCGCTGGAGGGGAGGAACCTCTCCTTCTCCTGTCCCGGACCGAACGAGTGACCGCCGTCGACGATGAACCCACCTCTGTCGAACGCAGCAACACCTATTCCGGACGTGCCACCTCTCCCCAGGTCATGTGCCACCTGTCGTGGTGTACGTTCGATCCCGTAGAGGCGCGACAGGACACTTCCCGCGACCAGTGCGGCCTGAGTACCTGAACCGAGCCCGACATGGCGGGGGATGGAAGCTTTGATAGTGAGCTTGGCCCCATCGATCCCATGCTGAGCTGAGAACCGTTGGGCGTAGGAACCGACCAGTTCTCTACCTGGACCGGTCACTGAAAGACTGGGCGCGCGTTCAGCTACGAGGTGAAGACGTGGTTCTTTGAGCGCCACTCCGAGACCCCCGTCGATCCTTCCCAGGTCGCCATTGAGGTCAAGTAGGGAGAGGTGCAACCGTGATGGCGATGATACCTCCACAGATCGGGGTAACCCCTCCTCCACGGGGGTGGAGGCGGGCCGGTAAGAGTTATAACTGTTCCGCACCCCTCCGGAAGGGGAGACTGAACGGGTGGAAACGGACGACGGGGAGGCGATGCTCGACCGGATACGCAAGCTCTCCAAGAAGAGGCTAGTGGTCCCGCGTATAGCCGACAAACCCTCTGGCAAGCCGGCCATCATTGGCGACAAGCGAATGAAGGTGAAGACCGTGCAGTGCCCGCAGTGCAGCGCTCCGCTCGGACAGGACGATCTCACCGATGATGGTGTGTGCACCTGCGAGTACTGTGGCTCCCTCGTGCGTGTAGGGGTGAGTAACGACGGATAGGACCGATAAAGAGCTAGACCGCGCCCTTTCGCACTTCGAGGAGGGCGTCATCCACGAGTGCCTGCTGTCCTGCAGGGGACGCGCAGTTCCCGTGGGTTGCTCCCGCCATGCCAGCTCTCTACATGTCCGTCTCTTCCCCGGACGGATGCGCGATGCACTGCTCGAGGACGGGAAAGGGGCCATCCACCTCACCAATGATCCTATTGTGCTCCTTGCAGCGCTCGAAGGGTCCTCCTGCGAAGAAGGGGAAGGTCCTGTTCCGCGGATAGCGGGGTGCTTCGCCTCGATAACCGTGCACGTTGCTCGACAGGATGCGGAGCTGGTAAGCGACGGACTCGGTGAAACCGACGTCATATCACTCACCCTCAGACCGGACCGCGCAGAGGTCTCCGTGATATCGCCACACCCCTTGTCGCGGGGTGACGGCCAGCTCATGGAGGCGCTGGTCCACGTCACGAGGGCCCGGGTATCGGCACCGGAGCATCGTGATTCATGGCTCGAGCGAGTCGAGACCGCTCTGGAGATCGTGCAGCGGACACGTCCGGATGGTGAGGACATTGCCCGTCGTATAAGGGCGCTCGCAGGGGATGTGACGTAGGTGGCTCGACGAAAGCGAGTGCTCGTCGTGACTGCCCGACGTGCCGAGGCCTCGGTCCGTGCAGCGGTCGTGGCGGCCCCCGCAGATGGCCCGGACGTCGACGTGCGGGTCGCCCCGAGGGACGTGGCAGCGCTCCTGACACTGGACGAGGTCGCACCGCTCCTCGATGGCGGGAAGTGGGACATGGTCATTCTCCCAGGATTGATCCGGGGGGACGTGGCCGGATTGGCGCGGGGAACGGGATTACGTGTGGTCAGGGGACCGAGGTACGCGTTCGACCTTCCCTCGACGCTCGCGGACATCGACGATCTTCCACTCTCTCCCGATGAACCGGCGGACGCACTCCTGTCCCGCTCGCGAGCGGAACGGGCCGGGAAGCTCCTTCTGGAGGCTGAGAGGGCCGATATCAAAGGACCGTGTCACGAGGTCCGGGGTTTGCGGCTCGGTCGAGGGCTCCCTGTCCGGGTGCTCGCTGAGATCGACGACTGCGATGCACGCCCGACGGACGAGGTGGTCGCACGGGCACAGCGCTTCCTGGACGAAGGCGCTGAGATAATCGACCTGGGTTTCACTGTGAACGCCACCGCGGCCCGGGCGGCCGAGCTCGTGGAAGCAGTGCTCCCCCTGGGTGCTCCCGTGAGCGTGGACACGCTCAATCCCGATATCATCAATGCCGCCGTTGACGCTGGCGCCCATATGGTACTATCGCTCCACCCTGATAACATCGACGCTGTTAAACCCAAGGATGCCGTGTATGTAGTAGTTCCCGGCCCCGGGGATAAGGTCCAAGGGATCATGTCCATGGTCGACAAGGCCCGCGCACGCGGTTTCACTCGCATCGTTCTCGATCCCGTGCTCGATCCTCCGGGTTTCGGCCTGGTGAGTGCGCTCACAGCTTATGCTAACCTCTCTCGGACATCCGACCTGCCCGTGCTCATGGGTGTGGGGAACGCGGTCGAACTGATGGACGCGGACTCTCCCGGCGCGAACGCCATGCTCTGCGCTCTGGCTCACGAGCTGGGCGCTGCAGTGCTCCTAACGGTCGAGGCCTCGCACAAGACCAGGGGCACGGTGCGTGAGTGCAGGGCGGCCCGGGACATGATGGTCATCGCCGGTGGCCTGGGGACCTATCCTAAGGACCTGGGGATCTCGCTCCTGGGATTCAAGGACAAGGTACGTGTACGTGACCCTGTCGGTTCGGACCTGACACCGGAAAGGCCATCGAACAGGCCCCTGGACCTTGAGGAGGGGGTGGTACTTTCGATCTCGGTCACGACCGATGATAGCATACAGTGCCTGGTCCAGCGTGATGGCGAGGATATATGCCTCGTGGAGGGGACGTCGGCCAGACAGGTATGGTCAGAAGTGCTAGAACGAGGCCTTGTGCGTGGTCTTGACCACGCGGCATATCTTGGTGCCGAGCTCGCGAGGGCCGAAGAGGCCATAGCTGCTGGCAAAGGCTACGTCCAGGACGAACCTCTGTTCCGGCGATAGTGTCGTCACTAGGAGTGACGACTCACGTTCCGGCCTTCCACGGAGTGAAAACGCGCGATTCTTCCGATTTAGCAATTATTACGGCCGGATAATCCTTATTAAGCCTTATTAACCAAAACCCTTTTATATGGGTTGGGCCTGCAGAACTCGCCCATACTGATCAAGAGGGATTCAAAATGTACGAAATCGAAGAACTTAACGAAGAGGTCAACTGGCTCTCCTATATGCACGATGTCCGGTACGACGTCAATGAGGTCGATACCTGGAACACCGACGAACTGGTAAAGGCCACGTCGCGCGTGGACCATTACCACGACAGCCTTGAGATGCTCAACTGGAGCGAGCCGACCAAGAGCGTCTACCGCGATAACCTGGAGACGTTCGAGGCCGATGTGTTCGCACACGGTATGGAGTCACCTGGCTATGTTCGAGAGGCGTACCTGCGCAAGCTCACCGACGAGATAGGTCCCGAGCACTCCATCTCGCTCATCGATGGCTATCTTAGCACCCTGAGCGACGAGGAACTGACGGACTTCATTGCCGATGAGACACGTCGCGGCGCCGAGACGCTCGGACTAATACCCGGTTCGACCGGAGTATACCCCAGCGGCCGGGCGAGCCAGCGAGACGAGTACCGCGAAGCATCCCTGGAGCATTCAGGGGCTATCCTCACCGAGGGCACTCTAGAGATGGCTCAACGCGTACTTGAGGGCCTATTCGGTCCTGAGGAATAGCGACCGGTCAAATTATCAGGACGTGGGCGTCCCGCCTTGGGGGGACGCCCCTTCCGCTCCTTCTTCGGAAGACTCTTCCTTCGGTTTAGGAGGCACTGGCATGCGTCCCTTCATCGGCCACTTCTTCTTCAGCCAAGCTATCAGGTTCCTGATGAAGACCTCGTGCTCGTAGGGTGCTTCCGAAGAGATGAGCCGTGCATCGCCCAGGCATACGATCTTACCCCTGCCGTAGTCGACGTTCGCGATGAACGCGGTGTCGCCCCGACGGTTGGAGGGATCGGGATCCCGGGAGGGATCGGCATACGAAAAGCTAGTAGGCCCGCCGTACGCAACACCACTGCCCTTCTCGATGAACAGGGTACAACTGTTGATGATCTTGATGCGACGGAATCCTTCGGTAAGGCGGTGGCGAACGAGCGTGGTGGTCATGGGCGAGAGCGTGAAAAGAGGTGTGTTGCCCGCTAGTTCGATGTCGCAGAGTATATCGTTCATGAAGCGTATCCCCGCAGCGACGGAAAGCGAGTTCATGGCCGCGGCGTTCATCTCCATCCTGCTCGATCCGAGTAGGAGAAGGTGCATCCCACGGTCGAACACCTGCTGCATGATCATGCGGGCCTCGTCGGCCGTGAAGAGCCGTGAGGGGAGCAGGACCACTAGTACATCAGCGTTGTTGACCGACCATCCGAAGTCGGTAGAGGTCTGGACAACGAAGCTACCTGATGTAGCTTCCCGGCGGAAGGGGACAAGTGTGTTGATCCGTTCTACGGGCTCGCCATGGGAAAGATCGAACACCAGATTGAGGTTACGTCCCTCCATTATCCTCTGGTAGATGGTCAGAGCGAGGACAAGGATGATGATCCCCGCGGTCGCGGCCAGTCCCATGAGGATGAAGCCGTACTCACCCATTCCCACGTTGCTGGTGGAGGGGGTCGTAGTTACGTTATCGTCACCCGCACTCTCTTCCACCGGGATCGTTACGTTCACGATCTCAGGGACCACGGTCGCGGCCGGTGCGCTCTCGACGACCGTGTCGAGGATGAGCACACGGTGGTTGGACGTGTCCGCCAAGGCTATGGTCGTTTCGGTGGCCGTGACGTCTCTTGGTGAGGCGATGTTGACCCCGTCGGTGTTCGCACCACCGATGTAGGTCGTTATCTGGGTCCCGTTGATATCGAATACCTGGATACGGTTGTTACCGGTGTCTGCCACATAGACACGATCACCGTACACGTCCACTCCCCGGGGGGAGTCGAGCTGATCGTTCCCGGCACCGGCCTCCCCGGTACCGATCTGTGTCACATACTCCCCTCGATGGTTGAACACGACGACACGGTTGTTGCCGACATCAGTGATGTACACGCGTTCAGCATCTGTAGCGATCCGCGAGGGCCGGTCGAACTGGAGCTCGCCGCCACCCGCCTCACCGTTCCCGATCTGGGAGATGCGACGCCCGTCTAGGGTGAGCACGACGACGCGGTGGTTCCCGGTATCGGCGACGTATACACGATCGCCTGCCACGGACAATCCGTTCGGAGCGTTGAAGTTGTCAGGGCCAGCACCTGGCAGCCCGAAGCCGAAGGAAGCGGTCTGCAATCCGGTAAGGCTGTACACCATGATGCGATGGTTCCCTGTGTCCGTCACGTAGATCCGGTCGTTGCTGACGAACACGTCCGCGGGTTCGTTAAGCTCTTCCTTTCCGTTACCCGGGATCCCTGTACCGATATCGAGCACGTGATTGCCCATGGAGTCGAACACCATGACCCTGTGGTTGAGCGTGTCGGCGATGTATGTCTTCATTGCCGCGGAGTGCACTCCGCCGGGTGTGTTAAGATGGTGAAGGTCATTACCGGACGTACCTGTCAGTCCGATCGAGAGCTGGGCGGTGATGGCAGTTCCCGGTGCGGACAGGAGAATGAGCGATATCAGGACGATAAGTACCGTCCGATAAGGGGGTACTGCCAAGAGCACGTCCGATAGGTGGACGACTTACCATTTAAAGCTGTCGCGTGTCGGCCCGTGGGACCGTTAGAGTGAAAGGGATCGGTTGAATACGGGGGCGATGTCCCCTTCGGATCCGCCTCTACGGTTCGACCTGAGCACAATCCCACTGAGCCAGGGCTGGGGTGGGCATTGAGGACTATCTGTAAGTGGATCTAACCATGTACTGAAGAATGGATCCTCGTCAGATCCGGTCGTTGTGGATGCTAGACGCGGGTGTTTGTATTAACGTCAGCTCTTAATACAAATCGAACCGGATATGTGGCCCCAAAAACAACTTGGAGTCTGTTTGCAGCACGCCTCATCTCTAGTCCCGCAGGTAGGGCACATTTCAAGGCAATTGGATCGTGCGTTCGAAGGCGGGGTCAAGCTCAGGATATCTTCCCCCTCGGAAGCTTTGAGTTCCTTCACCGCGAATCCACTTACGAGGAGCGCCAGAACGCTCATAACTAAAGTGATCTTGATCAATGTCCGGTCATCCATTATGGTATCCTCCAAGATAGATAATCGGTAGTCAACTCCGTCGCAACCTTTTTCAAGGTATGGTGCGGACCAACGGACGGCGAGCATATGGTCATCTACGTTAGCAGGAACATCCTTGGGGTCTATGCGGTGGACGAGGGGGGAAAGCTCCGTGCTCACATCCCCTTCACACGTGATCCCTCGGAAGTGGCCGACCGCCTTCACAGCATCGCTTCAGGCGAGCTGGTGGAGGAGGAGAAGGCCCTTCTCAAGAAGGTCAAGCCCAAGAAGGGCGAGGAATTGTATTTCGACACCAAGAAAGAGGGGTATCAAATAGAACGCCCGAACCCTGCAACCAGATACATCTTCAAGAACGAGGCCGAACTGGTCCGATCCGGGGATGTGGATGACATCATTGCCTTCAAGAACGCTGTGGCCCTGAACCTGGTGCGGTTCGCCATGCACGAGGGTGTCGGCCGGGACCGGCTCGCCACGAACGCCATCGAAGCCCTCGATGTGCTGGACAAGTCCCTTAACCTCCTTTCCGAGCGAATAAGGGAGTGGTACGGCGTCCACTTCCCCGAGCTCGATCAGGAAGTGACTGATCACGAGCGGTTCGTTTCGCTCGTGCTCGCCGGTGAACGTGATGTCGTGGCACAGAGCTCGGGCGATCCCACGATCGTAGAGTACGCTGGCCGTTCACTTGGAATCAAGCTCGCCGAAGCGGATGTCACGGCCGTGTCCGGATTCGCCGCATCCCTCCGTGAATTGTACACCCAGCGTGATGCCATCGGGAATTACCTCGATGCGCTCATGACCGAGCTGGCCCCGAACGTAAGGACCGTGGCTGGAGCGAACCTCGGTGCACGGATAATCTCGATATCCGGAGGTCTCGAGAGGTTAGCCCGCATGCCCTCGTCAACGGTCCAGATACTTGGAGCCGAGCGAGCGCTGTTCAAGCACCTGGCCAAGGGGAGCCCATCCCCCAAGCACGGTGTCATATTCCAGCACCCTGCCATAGGACACGCCCCTCCCAAGCTTCGTGGAAAGGTGGCGCGTGCACTGGCAGCCAAGATATCACTTGCAGCTAAGATGGACTTCTACTCGCACGAGGACCACGGTGAAGAGCTCAAGACCGCCCTCGATGAGAAGGTCGAGCGTATCAAAGCACAGGGTAAGGCCCAAGGAGGTGGTGCCTGATGGGAAACGACAGACCGCGACGCAACTTCGGTAAGTCCGGAGGTCGGGACCGTGACCGCGACTGGGGTCGTGGACGCGACCGTGGACGCGACCGCGGACGCGGTGGCCGGCCACAGCAGCGAGACAGGCCATATCGTCAACAGCGCGACCGACCTCGTCAGTTCGATAGACACCCTCCGGGGCTCACGATGACCCCGGGCAAGAACGTCGAACCACTAGGGCCCAACATGTTCAAGGTACGGGAGGGCACGCGCGTCCGTCCGGCCACCAAGAACCTCATCCCCGGTTCACGCGTCTACGACGAACGGCTGATCACGCACGGCGACGACGAGCTGCGTGTCTGGGACCCCTTCCGGTCCAAGTTCTCGGCGACCATCCTAAAAGGATGTGCATCCATTCCCTTCAAACGCGACTCGCGGGTGCTCTACCTCGGAGCGGCCTCCGGGACCACCGTATCCCACATAAGTGATATAGTCACACGAGGTGTGGTGTACGCAGTTGAGTTCGCTCCGCGCTCCATGCGCGACCTGTTCCGGCTAGCGGAGCGGCGCCCCAACATCATCCCCATCCTTGCGGACGCCAGGAAACCGGCGGACTATTCCGATCTGGTGGGACAGGTGGACGTGGTGTACCAGGACGTGGCCCAGCCCGACCAGGCTGACATCGCTGTCGCGAACATCCGTGCATTCATGCCCGAGGGGACCCTCGTGCTTATGATAAAGGCGCGGTCTGTGGACGTCTCGCAACATCCTTCAAAGGTATTTGCTAGCCAGATGGGGATACTGAAACGCGCAGGGATCGCCATTGCGGAAACGAAGCACTTGATGCCCTTTGAGAAGGACCACGCCGCGGTGATCGCTCGGGTGAGCTGAACCGTCAACGCTCCTTGGATGAAAATATAAATAACATGGGAGTGGTTGACAAGCTATGCTTAGGGGCTATCTTGTCGCCGTCATACTCATGACGGTGGCGATCGCCGAGGAGGAGGGCCTGTTAGCGGGACTCACCTCCACGCCTGAGGGTAAGCTCTTTATGGCATGCGCCGGTATGTTCTTCTTCGCGTTCGTCGGACTAATCGGTTACATCATGCTCGCCCTGAAAGGGAAGAAGAAGAAGATGCCCAAGGCCCCCGACACCACCGACCAGCCGCAGATGCCACAGCAGTGGGGCCAGCAGCAACAGCAGTGGGGCCCGCAACAGGGCCAGCAGCAAGGCCAGCAGCAGGGTTATGGCCAGCAGGGATACCCGCAGCAACAACAGGGCGGCTACGGCCAGCAGGGATACCCACAGCAGCAACAGCAGCAGCAGTGGGGCTAAGGGGATACCTTAGTCGGAGACGGTCCTTTCGACCAGCCGCAAGTTCTCACGGAGCACTTCTAGGTCCGTGCTCGTGACCTCCAACACAATGGGCACATCGCCCTCGACGCGACGGACCAGCTCGAGCTCACCGACGTCGCTCGGCCCGAGAGGTTCGTGCGTGTCCATGACGCCATCGTTGGAGTTCACATGGATCTCACCCACGAGCGGGGCGAATATGTCCACGAAACTACCGGGATCGAAGCTGTGCTTCCGTGCCGCTATACGGAGGTGACCGATGTCTAGGAGGATGCCAAGGCCCCCTCCGACATCGCGAACGAAACGCTTGAGCTCATCAGGTGTACGGAGGATGTACGCCTCGTTCTTGTTCTCGAGGTTCTCAACAAGGACCTTGACGCCTGCTTCGCGTCCGCGGTCGACGAAAAGACCTGCTGAACGGACCGCACGCTCGTATGTATCATCGGAATCGGTGAGATGGGAGGCGCTTTCGAGGACATGGCCGAAACCGAGCGATCTCTCAAGGCGGAAACCCGGATGGAAACCGTACACAGGGCTTCCCAGGATGGCCGCGACATCGATGGCCTCTAGCATGAATGCACGAGAGCGCTCTAGGAAAGTCTCATCGCCTGCCGCGGGATTGAGCATGAACGGGTCCTTGCACGGTGGGAAGTAATTATGGGTGAGTAGCGTCAGACCGCGTTCCTTTGCCTCTCTTGCGATGGTGGGTACGAGGTCACGCTCATAACGATGTGAGGAGCCCATCTCGAGGCGAGTGAAACCGCCATCGGCGAGCTTTTGCAGCACCTCTGATGCCGAGGTGCCGCCACCTAGACACGTAGTTGAGAGGAAAACCGGCTTCATACTGCGTTCCGGAGGCGCATTGCCCAATACTTATTTAAATGGATGATCCTGTCAACTCCCTCCTGGGTGAGTGAATCATGTGGGCGGATAACAGGCTAACACGGTTCGAGAAGGCGCGTATCATCGGGGCGCGTGCTCTTCAGATAGCATATGGTTCCCCGATGACCGTCGAAGCCCCCGAGGGAATGATGGATCCTATCGAGATCGCGAAGATCGAGTTCAAAGAAGGCCGTATACCTGTGGAGATCATCCGCAACGTGGCCGGGACTATGGTGCGCGTCGATCCGAACACGGCCATCGAATAGGAACCTCTGGTAGTGTTTTTATGCCATGCCTCGTCGTCGGTTTCTGGAGGCCGAACGAAGGCATCGCAGATGATGATTCACGGGTCTGTGGCAGTCGTCCCGAAGAGGGTCTTGTGCTGCTGGAAAGCGATGTGGTCGAGCTCAATGTGGACGAATCGTTCTATTTCGTGCTCGAGGACAAGCGCGTGAGCGCTCTCCTTGAGTACCTCCATGGTTCAAGCGTGACAAAGGGTTCTGTATCCACCACCTCGCTCATCGAACCCGAGCGCCTTGAATGCATCATCGAACTCTACCATAGTTCGGGATTCGCACCGCTCGGGGAAGTGGCCTCCGGTGTTGAGCGATGTCGACGTCTCGGAGGGATGGTGCAGGTCACCTTCGAGTGATCATACGGGCCCCGTCCAGTCGAACAGTCCCACCCGGTCCCATACGATGGCCAGTCCGAGCATGAACAGGCCTAGGATGACGCTGCATACGACGGGGTAATCGGTCCGACAGCCGAGCGGGCCCCACCATGTACCCGCAGGACAGCATCGGCCGAAGGAGCAGCTGCTGTCCGCGCAATGGAAGTCAGTTGTGCACCTACCACCGATCGATGCGGGCGGAGCGCAAGTACTCTCCCTGCGCACCGTCCCCGCGGGGCAGCACCTGCCATGGGAGCAGGAGCCCGACCGGCACGCTACATCGCTGGCACATGCGGCGCCATTGTCATCCTTGGCGATGCATGCGTTGGCCGGACCACAGAACTCGTACATCCCACAATCAGCGTGATCAGCACAACATTGTAGGCCCCGGGGGCAGCATACATCCCTGCTACAATGCAGACCACCAGCGCAGCCGCAGTCCTTGCAGCAGGACTCCTGCTCGCATTTTCCGCACAAACCGTCGCCACACTGGTGAGGGAGGGGCCACACGAACACCGTATTATCCCATGCACCCGAGTAGAGCCGACGTCCGTCGAAGACCAGGGCACGGACGTCACCGTAGTGGCCGGACAGCTCTGCGACCACCTCCCACGTGGCGGGATCGAGCACGCTCACTAGACCGTTGGCATATCCCACGTAGAGGTAACGGTCATCCGCCGTGAGCGCGAGCACCTGAGGGCCTGGTCCAGGCTTAACCGTGGGAGCGTCATCGTCACGCCACACACCGATGCTCCCTTCGTAGGAACCTGTGTACACAAGTCCGTCGTGAACGACCACGCCGTACACGTTCCCCAGATGGCCTGTGAGGGTGCGCACCAGCTCCAGGGTCGTGGAGTTCCATACCTTGACCGTGTTGTCCTTCGAGGCCGTGTAGATGAGACCGCTGGCCGCGAATATGTCCAGCACGGGGACGCTGTGCGCTTGTATCGAGCCGAGGCTCTCCAGCCCGGGGAATCCGTGCACGAGGAGCTTTCCACCCCACGTCCCGACGTACAGACGCCCCTCGTGGACAAGGAGCGCGTACACGGCCTCTCCCACGGAGAGCCGGTCGCCTACGGGCAGGAAGCTGCCCCGGGCGGCATCGAGCAGGGTGACCGTGCCTCCCTTGGTCCCCACGATGAGCAGCCCGTCCTGGGCCTGGAGCGCGTTGACTATGGTGCCGTCCGGCCTCAGCGTCTTATAGGCCGCCAGCCCGTCTTCGAGGTCCCACACCCGCACAGTGGTATCGGCGGAGCCCGAGTAGAGGAACTGCTCATCGACCGCGAGCGTATTGACATAACTGTCGTGGTCGGACAGCACACGCGCTTCGCTGAACCCGCCACAGGTGTCACCGGACCCGGCCTGTGCTAGCGGGAGCGCGAGCAGTAGGCAGAGCGCGCCGACGAGGAGGCGGTCAGCTGCCGCCATCGTCCTCAGCATGTCTCTTTGACACGGACATACGCTGCATTTGGAGACCCTTGACGGCCCTCTCGCTCGCCATGGCGGCCTTGGGACGTGCTTCCGTTTCCGCCTTGCTCAACCGCTCGATCTCACGCTTCACGAACTCGAGGTTCTTGGTAGCTTTGTCCTGGGATTTACCGATGGGGGCGCTCGTGGCGACGGTGACGAGGTCCTTCTTCATGGCCCGCAACCGATCGAGAGATGACGCGGTCCGGTTGCGGAAGTAATCCTCACCCGCCTCCTGCATGGCCATTACCGTGGGGATGTCGGTGTCGTAACCCTTGGCGTATTTCTTAGCGTCCTTGATCGTGTCGACGTTGAGGGATGACACGCGCAAGTGGCGTCTGCCCTGTGCGTCACGGTACTCGATCTGGGCCTGGAGTGGTACCTTCTTCTGCTCGAGCTTGCCCGATCGCCTGAGCCTGACGAACACCTCACGGTCGGCAGTGACCGCTCCCAGGCGAGTCTCTGCAGCCTCTGCTTTCGCGCCCGAGCCGGTGATGCGTTCGACCTCGAGAGCGCGAGGGGTCACGAGGCGCAGGGCCACGTCATGACCCAGGAAGTCCTGGCCCCTTATCTGGCGGAAGCTCCCCTCCACCTCGGCAGCTGAGACGTAGTAGATACCGCCGCCGGACGATGACGCCAGTTCTCCGATGACGTCCAGCGCCATCTCGTTGCTCTCGCTCTTGTCACGCATCCCGACAACATCGACGACGATCCCTGTTTCCGCGGCCGTCCAGGCGGCACGCTTGTAGAAGTCACGCCCTGAAGATGACGGTCCCGTGAGCGTGCCCAGGCCTACGTTGGCCATACCATCGGTGAGGAGCACGAGCCTGCCGCCGCCACGTATATTGAGGAGCCACAGCGCGGCGTTGACCGCGGGGCCGAGTGCGGTCATCCCCCGTGCCCGCAGAGAGGTGACGAGATCGGTCCAGCGGTCCCCCATCTCCCCCACTGGCTGGAGGGTCTTCGGGTCGATCCTTTCGACGAGCTGTTCGATCAGCTTCCCACTGTTCCTGAGGACATCGCCCGACAGCACGACCGGCTCTTCTCCGGGAATGGTGTGCAGGGCCACCGTGGAGCCGAAGGTGATGAGCGCGAAGGCGCTCGCGGGCGCGTTGACGCGCAGGTCGGCCAGCGTCTCGTTCAACGACTGCTTCACGGCGTCCAGCTTGTTGAACGACATGCTCCCGGACGTGTCGATTACAGCCAAGGTGTCGGTGCTCCCGGTGCCAGAACTGGACACAAGGCCCTCATTCACAGCGGGTGGCTCGTCGAGGACGAAGTCGATATCGCCGCCGCCCTTGGGTGGGATGTCGTCCTTGGTTATGACGTTCACGGTCGAGCAGTACTCGCACGTCCAGAACACACCGAGCTGTTTGTTCTCCTTGACGTGACGGGCATCGGTGAGCACAGCGCCGCAGCCAGAGCACCGCACCGGCTGGCACGTCAGGACTGTGCGCGCCTTTGGCAGCTCCTCGAAGCTGATGCTCGCGACCAGGGGCATACGCTCCTCCAACTCGGAACGCTCGGTAGTCAGTGCGGAGAACGCCGTCCTCATCAAGGCCATGGCTGACCAGTTGCCTGTATGGATTAAATCGTTTTGCGTGATAGTCGCGTCACGGGACCACTTTGACAGGGGTCGCCGCTGCGTCCCCCGCACCACCCTCCATGATGGCACCGAAGTACACTATACAGTCCTGGCGGCAGGTCGTCCTGTCCGCGGGGATGGACGTGCAGAGGTTGGGATCGTTACGCGTTGTATAGCCCTGACGCGCGCACGTGAAATCGTGTGGGGCATCCAGCTTCCAGCAGGGGGCGAGGTCGCCGGTATAGGCAACGTACTTACCGACGCACGCTGCCTGCTCGGCCCCGGTCCCCGTGCACTCCTCGGGCGGGACGGGCGGGGAGGAGCATCCGGCCAGGAGGGCTGCAACGACCAGTACTGCCGCGAGATATCTCCTGTCCATGACGCTCCTCATCCGCTAATTCACCCGTACAGTACGCTACTTACTTGCTCGGGATGTATTTCCTGATCCAGGAAGCGAACGCACCGGGGCTCCTGCTCTGGACTAGGACGGTGCCCTGTCCGCGGATCCGGGAGATCAGGCCCTCTCCTGAGAGGAACGTGGACTTCATGCCTCCGATCCGTTCGACCTCGTAGGTGAGGCCCTCGGAGTAGGCGACGAGGTTGCCTGTGTCGACGACTAGTTCGCCGTTGACCTCGTGCTTGGATAATCCACCGAAGCAGTTGATGATCAGCTGGCCGCTCCCGCTGGCCTTGATGAAGAAGAGACCCTCGCGTGAGAGGAACCCTTTCATTCCCTGGAACTTGGTGTCGATGTTAATGGTGGGCGAACTTGCCAGATAGGCAGATCCCTCAAGGAACCATGTCTCGCCCTGCATGTCCACCAGTTCAACGTCGCCTGGGGCACTAGGAGCGAGGCCGATCTCGCCTTGACCTCCCTCGGCCGTGAACGTGTTCACGAAAAGGCTCTCGCCGCCGAGCACGGACTTCTTCAGGGCGCCCATGACGCCTCCTGACTGCATGCTCGTCTCCATCTGCATATTGGGTGTCATGTAGACCATGGCACCTGACTCCGCGCGGATTGCCTCACCGGCGCCAAGAGATATCCTGGCAAGGGAGTATGCAGGCTTGTGATCGAACTGGATTTCCATGGTCCTGCGATACCGCTCAACAATAAAAATGGAACGCATAGCCTAAACAGGCAGGGTCGGGGGGCCCTTTCGGACCCCCCGTTCACAACGTGCTCACAGGAGCTTCGTGCACAGGTCCACTAGACGAGAGGAGTAACCCCACTCGTTGTCGTACCAGCTGAGCACCTTCACCGTGTTCCCGATGACGTAGGTGGAGGGCGCGTCGAAGATGGACGACGCGGGATTACCGTTGAAGTCCGTGGACACCAGCGGCTTCTCCTCGTATTCAAGGATGCCCTCGAGCGGGCCCTCGGCGGCCTTCTTGACGGCGGCGTTGACCTCGTCCTTTGTGACGGGCCGCTTGAGCGTGGCCACGAGGTCCACGACCGAAACGTTGGGTGTGGGTACGCGGATGGCCATACCGTCGAGCTTTCCCTTGAGCTGGGGCAGAACGATGCCCACGGCCTTGGCCGCACCGGTGGTGGTGGGGATCATGGACACGGCGCAGGCACGGGCCCGGCGCAGGTCCTTGTGGGGAAAGTCGAGGATCCGCTGGTCGCCGGTATAGGAGTGGATGGTCGTGATGAGACCGCTCTCCATCCCGAACTCGTCGTCGAGCACCTTGGCCACAGGGGCCAGGCAGTTGGTCGTGCACGAGGCGTTCGAGATGATGTGGTGCTTGTCCTTGTCGTAGAGGTCGTCATTGACCCCGAGGACGATCGTGATGTCCTCGCCCTTTGCGGGCGCGGAGATGACTACCTTCTTTGCACCGGCCTTGAGGTGCTTGGATGCGCTATCACGGTCGCGGAACAGACCTGTCGACTCGATGACGACGTCGACCCCCAGCTCGCCCCAAGGGAGCTCGGCAGGGTCCTTGATCGCGTACACCTTGATCTTCTTTCCGTCGACAACGACCGAGTCGTCAGTGTTCGTGACGTCCTTGTCGAAGATACCGGCCACCGAGTCGTACTTGAGGAGGTGGGCCAGCGTCTTGGCGTCCGTCAGGTCGTTGACAGCCACGAACTCGATATCGTCACGGCCGAAGCCAGCACGGAACACCATGCGCCCGATGCGGCCGAAGCCGTTGATGCCTACCTTAATTACCATGTCATTTCACCTATCGTTGACAAGCGGGACGGACGGTAGGCTTAAAAATGCAACCTTTGGAGCGCGCGGGCCCTTATACCGTGATGCCGAGCGGCATCATGCACTGGATGAAAAGCGGCGAGACGACGTTCTTGGGTTCCCTCCCGGCGAGCACGAGCTTCAGGATCGCCTTGACACCAGGGGAAGGCGGGGCGTACACGCGCTGGGAGCGGTCCACTTCGTGGAGCTTGGGCTCCTCGGACGGATCATGGGGATCGATATGGGGGATGGCCCAGACATCGGCCTTGTCCGCCGATAACGGCAGGAAGTCCACGTGGAGGCGCGGGCAGAGGGAGTAGCGCTGTACGAACGACTGCCTGATGGCGCACAGTGGCCGGCTCATGCTCAATACGTGGGCGTCCTCGTCCTCGACGACCTCCTCGATAACGAAGCCCTGACGCTGGTAGAACGATGCGAGGCGTCCTATGTCGTGGAGGATCTTGCGGTATCCGTAACCGATACAGCCGGCCCGTCCCGATTTCAGGAGGGTCTTGTACTTCTGCAGGAGCTTCTCCTTCGGCGAGAGCTCGTGGATGGCCTCCATCCCTGAGATGGCAGCCGTTTCGAGCTTATCCCACTGGTCACGGTCCCACATAACTAATTGATTTGTCTGGAACGACCTTTATAATTACCCCGGAACCGTTCCACACGTTCGGATTGCGCCCCCATCGGCCATTCCCGGACTGTTCCACGGCACGCTGAACATTCCAAGTCGTTCCCCGGGTGAAACGCTGGCTTAAGAGCACCTGATGGATGTATAACTTCGTTGTGGACGAGCAATAACGAGATAGCATAGTTATTTGCCCTTAAATGCCGACGTACGTAGATAGAAGGCCGAATTGACGAATTTATTAATGTATAATACAACAAAACGCTCAGTACGCGGGATTCTTCATCGACAATCAGAAGGCAGGATTATTCCCCCCACGCCCGCGCCGGAGATTTAAGGTTTATCCTATCGTGCATATCCATGGAGTTCAAGATCCCCATCGTAGACAACGATGATACTCAGGACGAGTCCGCCCAGCTGGGCGAGGAGACCGTCGAGATACAGGACGCGCAAGTGGAGAACATCACTGCGAACGAGGTCCATATGGAGCGGAGCGGTGCCCAGATCGTCCAGGGCGAGGACGTCCGCATCACCCAGGGCGGCTGTGGCCTAATAAAGGCAAAGCGTGTGTCGATGAACGAAGCCGGAGCAGGTGCCATCCTTGCCCAGAAGGTGGAGGGTAAGGCGATCTCCTGTGGGTTCCTGCTGGCGCGTGAGGTCAAGGGCGATGTCAGGGCCGTCTTCACACCTATGGCAGCGGCGGGATTGGCCATGGGCCTTGTGCTCGCGTTATCCCTCAAGCATACCCTCTTCAGCAGGGAGTGATCCCGGCCAGGCCGCCGAAGTATAGCTATAAAAGCTTGACAGGGCCTCTATTCCGACATGCCCAAGCTAGGCGCGCGAAAGGTAGGCATGCTCATCCCCTACACTGAGAACGAGGACGAGGTCACCGACTGCTTCCAGCACGGTGCGGACCTCGCAGTTATCATCCACCGCAAGAAGGAGAAACCGGCGGCCAGGGAGTTCTTGGAACGCATCCAGAAGGAGTACCGAATCAAGGCAACGGCCAAGGCCGTGGACGAAGGTGACCTCCTTTCTGATGCCGCGAAGGTGTTCAAGGCGATCGATAAGAAGGCCTCACACAAGAAGAACAACTTCCATGCCGTCCTCACGTCAGGCAAGACCGCGGCGGCCGTGCTGTACGCAGCTTACGTACACCCGAAGATCAGGATAGTGTTCGCGGAAGACGGCCGACTCGTAAATGCGCCAGTGACCGCTCCGGACGCTGACGGTGGTTTCAGTGACCGGGTGGCCTGCCTCGGGAGCGCTGAACTGGAGAAGGGCGCCATCGTCGCACCCTCGTCCATCTCGGGCTTCGGGAACACCGTAAAGGTGGAGGAACCGTCACGCATCACGCTCGTTGAGAAGGTGTACTCGAGCTCATCGGGTGCATCGGTCCTCGCCACAGACCCTTTCTTCCTACTTGGGGCCTACCTCAACGGGTCCGCAGTAGCGGTCTATCCCGCTGGTAGTGCGTTCAAGGCGCTCCCCATGGTCAAGCGCGATGCGCTACCGGACGAGGGACAGGAGACCGTGTTAGAGTTCGTGAAGGGGAACGGTGGACCGGTGAACGATCCTCTGAACACTATCGCCAAGGCCACCGGGATCCCGGATTTCAAGGTGGGACGTCACCTCAAGGCGCTCTCTGACCTGGGCTTCCTGACCGTCGACGGCAGGACGGACACGGTCGTGCTCTCGCCACTGGGCAAGCTCTACCTGAAGTAGGTTAAAGGTCCCGGGAGCAGTATCCGGTCGAGCTGACCGAGGTATCAGTCCGGCACGATGTGCGTGCCGCTCTTACCTGCAAGGGCAGCTCCGATGTTCGGGGGAGAGGTGATGATGACCTCCTTACCACCGTTCTCGATGAACTGGATGGCCGCCCCGACCTTTGGGCCCATACTACCCGCGAGGAAGTGTCCCTCCTCGAGGTAACGCTTGGCCTCTGACACGTTGATGGTGTCCAGGTCCTTCTGGTCCGGCTTCTTGAAGTTGAGGCACACCTTCGCCACGTCGGTGGAGATGAGGAACAGGTCAGCGCTGATGAGGGTTCCAAGAAGGCTGGAGGCCCGGTCCTTGTCGATGACCGCTTCCACGCCCATGATCTCGCCCGACTCCTTCCGGACGACGGGGATACCGCCCCCGCCGACAGCGATCACGATAGATCCCGAATCGATAACTGTGTTAATAGCCTTCTTCTCGATGATGTCGATGGGGATCGGGGACGGGACCACGCGACGCCAGCCACGACCAGCATCCTCGATGACATCCCAGCCGTCCCGGTCCCGCCGGATCCCGGCATCCTCCTCGTTCATGAACGTTCCGATGGGCTTTGATGGGCTCTGGAACGAGGGGTCCGCCCGGTCGACGAGCGTCTGGGTAACGATTGCCGTGACATCGCGCTCGATGCCGCGCTTGAGGAGCGCGTTCGACAGCACCTGCTGGATCATATAGCCCATACCGCCCTGGGAGTCCGCACCACAGATGTCCAGAGGGAGCGGGTAAAGGTGGATCTGCTGACAGGCAAGCTCGGAGCGACGGAGGATGTTGCCCACCTGGGGCCCGTTGCCATGCGTGATGACGACGTTGAACCCCTGCTCGATCATATCGACGATATGCTCTGCGGTCTCGGAAGTGTTGGCGTACTGCTCTTCGATAGTACCCTTCTGACCGGCCTTTGTGATGGAGTTGCCTCCGATGGCTATGATAGCGACCTTGCTCATGTTCGTCCCCGCCGCTTCCAATGGTGGATGTCTTTTTATGTTTTGCACTTATGGGCGAGTGACATGAACCTCACAGAGGCCGTGATGCTCGTCAAGGCGAAACCTGGTCGCCACCGAGAGATCTTCGATACCCTGCAGAATAAGGAAGGGGTAAGGGCCATTGCGATGACCACCGGTCCGTACGACTTCGTGCTTTTCCTCAAGGCTGAAAACTGGGGCCACATGTTCGATATCATCAAGTCCGTGCGCGATCCTGAAGGTGTGACGGTCACAATCACCCTTCCCGTGCACCTGTCAAAGGGCTTCGCGCCTTCCCGCGTGTCGGCCATCATCCTCACCCGCGTCATGCGCGGGGACGTGGACTCGGTCGCCGAGAACATCTACGGTCGGGGTAAGCGCATCAACTTCTCGGCATCCGTTGCCGGGCCGTACGATGTCGTGCTCGCCATCAACGAGGAGTACGCCAAGGACAACACTGAGATCTCCGATATCGTCATCGACAAGATCCAGACCTTCAAGGAGATCAAGGACACCCTTACGCTTACCACTGGTGGCAAGAACTTCGCGAGCAAGTAACCGGTCCTCTACCGGGCCGGCCGTTACGGGCTTCCCACGTAGCAGCGTGCGCACTGCGTATTGCTCTGGGAGATGAAGAGCGGTACGCTTTCCCGCTGACATATGGGACAGTGCCCTGTCACGTCAAGGCCCATAAGCTCCCCGTTCACCATGATGCGCAATGCGTGGTTGTCCTCGCGACAAGCGTCGACGGTTCCCATCGACAGTTATCCCTGAGTCTCACGCATTAAAAGGGACGACTGGCTGTCGTGCCGGTATTAGTTGATCTCCATAATGATAAAGTAAACAGTAAGATTGCATGTCCACCATCAAACAGATTACTCAATCATTATAGGATATGGCCACCGGGATAGCGGAAGACGCGTCCTGTTTTGTTCTTGTGGAGGATTTCTACTGAAAGTAGTCTAGTCAATTTTCCAATGAATAACCGATGTCCACAACCAGGGTCCAAGAGGATCAATCGCAGTAGGTATAGTTAATGCCGAGGCTGCAACCCATCACGGCGCAATCCGGGCCCAGGCCTGCTTTCTTGTCCTCTTCGATGATCTTTGAAAGGTCGTCCCCCTTGGAACGATAGAGGCATTCCTGCTGTGGTTCCTCACCGCAACACCCGCACCCGCATGCAAGATACGAACTGACGGGAGCCTCTTCCGCCCCCGTGCAGTCCTCAGGGCAGTTGCACAGCGACTCCAGTTCCTCGTCGCACACGCCGTTCCCGCAGGGAGCGCATACGGTCGGCAGCTCCATCTGGGCCATGCTCTCCATGCAGGTCCCGTCCTCGAGTAGCGAGTACTGGTCCTTGCGCAGCACGCGTTTCCCGCCCTCGGGCCCGCAGCCGTCGCCGCTCACCTCGAGCACGCACCGTCCATCGTGACACAAAGCCCGGGTCCGCGGGATGTCCGTGAGCTGGCAGGTGGGCACCATGAAGCAGGTCGGTTCGAAGCACTGGAAGTCGGAATCGCATGCTTCCCCGCTCTTCTTCGAAGTCTCCCATGCGCTGGCCCCGCTGCAGAACAGGTTGTTATTGTCCGTCCGGTCACCAGGTGTGCACGGTGACTTTACACACCTGCCCATGTCGGCCTTGTAGTGGTCGCATGCGTTCGAGGCGCACTCTGCATGTTCGCGACAGTCCTCACCTGTTGCCTTGAGCGTCTCTGCCGGTGCTTTCGATACAACAACTGGCTCCACGTCCTCACCGCTCTGCGGGTCGCCCTGCAGGCATCCCGATAGAAGGATGAGCGCGATGATCGTCAGGACGGCACCGTCACGAGGTCTCATCGTCACCACCGTCATCTCCAGTCCCCTCGCTCTCCGGCAGTTCGGCCTGCGGCACCACGCGCTCGACGATGGGGATGCACCCGCACTCCTTGGGCTCGATCGTGCACACGTCCTTGTCCACGTGGAGCTCGCACGTGTCCAGGCAGCGTTTCGCTGTCACCTTGAGCTTACAGTCGCCGTACACGATGGACGCATCGATGTCGATGTCGCCGAACTCGGTCTGCTCCATGACCACCAGACGAGACTCGGGGAACAGGTCGGAGGGGACGATCATGTCGAGCCACACGCTCCCGTTATCGGTACGGGCGACGATCCTGATGAGCGCGGTCGTGTCGGCCGGTACGTTGACGGGGTCCGAGACCAGCGACGCGCTCTCCTGTGGTACGAGCACATCGGCCTTGATGTAGGCCGCGAGATCGACCGAGTGGTTGCCTGCGTGGAGCACCTCGCCGCTCTCGGTGACCACAGAGATCTCGACCTTGCCCGAGAACGGACGCGGGAGCCAGTTCTGGAGCTCTATCGCAGCACGTACGTCGAGCGCTCCGCCCGAACGGCTGACGGGGCGGTCGTCCTTGTCTATGAAGAACGCGTATGTGAGCGTGAGGTCGAACGCCATGACCTTCAATCGCGCATCGGCGTAGACCTTCGGATTGTCGTGGTCGAGGCAGGCGTGGGTCACGGTGGAGCCCGTGCACGGATTGTCCCCTGCCACGGAGTGCAGCTCGTCGCGGAAGAGCACGTGGTCAGTGGCGTTTATGACCTCCGCGTGGAGACCTAGCGTGGCACCGTCCATCGCCGCAGGGACGGTGTACGTCCTTGTGTGGAGCTCAGACGTCCCATCGGGCCCTATGGTCGCTGCGCTCTCGCTCTTCGTGCTGTCGAGCATGTTCCCGTCATGGGTGATCGTCCGGGTAACGGTGAGCTGCCCCTCGCCCTCGACGACCACGACGCCCGCCACGGTGTCCCCTGGATACGCCTCGCGGACCGTGGTGTTCTCCGGGAGGAGGATGAACGATCCGTCGCGCACGGTACCCACGTCGAGCACGGTCGCGAGCTCGCCCATCTCGGACACCACAGCATCGCCCGCGTACGATGAGATCGACGCCTTGGGACGCAGGAACCGGATGTTCCCCTGTCGGTCGGCCTCGAGCGGATCGCTGTTCAGCGTCAGGTTGTCCCGTGCCTCGAGCTGGAAGTTCTCGTCGGACACGAACACCGTGGTCTTCATGCACGAGCACCCGCCGTTCTCCGGACAGGTGCAGGTGAACAGCTTGTCGACCTCCATATCGATAGAGCCCTCGAAGGGGAACACACCGGTGTTCTCCACGCGTGCTGTGATGTTCACCTTCTCTCCTGGCAGAACAGCGTGGACGTCGTCGGCGAACGCGACGCTGAGCCGCAGCGAGGGGGCCAGGGCGCGACAGGCCTTGATACAGGAGATGATGCGTGCAGAGGGCCCCGTGGCCTCGACCGGGAGGCACTGCGCCATGCAATGGATGGCGGACTGTGGGATGTCGTGGCCTGAGCCGTCCTCGTCGAGACGGCCGTCGCCGTCATCATCGATAGTGTTTACCATGTCCTCGTCGATGTCGCCATCGCCGTCGTTGTCGAGCCCGTCACCGCACGAGGAGACGCAGTCCATGCCCTCGAGGTTCTCTAGGCATGTCCTCTCGCAGGTCACGTTGATCTCGTTGCAGCGGACCGTGCACAACCTGGCCGAGTCGACGTCGTCAGGGAACCGGTCGAAGCAGATGGTCTGGCACCGGTCCTCGTCCGAGCAGCCCTCCGCCTCGGCCACGCACACGCCGAGGCAGCAGACGCCACCCTCGCAGTCCTGACCGTCCGCCTTGTCAACGCAGGCAGGGGAGCCCGAGCAGGCGGTGGCCCCAGGCACGCATTTCTTGTCGCAGCACAGGCCCTCCTCGGCCCCTGCGGCGCAGGAGATGCTCTCGTGAACGTCGCACTGCTCGTCCTCGGTCCCGCAGGAAAGGGCATCAGGGATGCATGTGGTATCGCAGCAGAGCCCCTCCACGTCCTTGCACGCGTCACCCTGGCCCTTGCCCGCGCACTCGGTGGAGCAGGCCAGGGCGCCGGGGACGCACCGGTGCTCACAACAGAGCCCGCCCTCGCACTCGGTACCGTCCGTGGCCTCGGCACAGGTGTCCGTGGTGCAGGCGGTGGCGTCCGGTACGCACAACAGGTCGCAGCACCAACCGCCGGAGCATGCCCTGTCCTCCTCCTCGCACGGCTCGCCATCGCACGTCGAGGCACCGGGCACGCACTGGCCCTTGCAGCACATCCCGCCCTCGCATTCGGTCCCGTCGGTCCGTCCGAGGCAGGTGTTCCCCGCGCACTTGGCCACGCATCGCAGCGCCTCCTCCGATCCGGCGGTGTGCTTGACCGAGCACATGTCCTCGCAGGTCACGTCGCAGGTCTCTGCGGTGATGTGCTTCTCGGCCTCGAGCCCGCGACCGGTGCAGCACAGGTCGCCGGAACCGTCCTTGCACAGGCCGAAGGTCACCTTCGAGGATGTACCCGTTGTGGTCACGTCCCCGATGAGCCGGCAGGCCCCGGCCCAGTTCTTGGCCTTCTTGGCGGGTGTGAGGGTGCTGATGATGACACCGTACTTCCGGCCGGCAGCGTGGAGGTACTTTCCATCACCTAGCCAGATGCCCGTGTGGGATATCCCCTGCTTGTAGGTGTTCTTGAAGTAGATGGCATCGCCGCGCACAGGCTCGTCAACCAGCTTGCCCTTCTTACGGCACCACTCGAACTGTGCCGATGCTGTGCGTGGGATGTTCACCCCGTGCTTCTTGAACACTTGCTGGGTGAGCGATGAGCAGTCGATATAGCACGTCCCGCCGGAGCAGTACGGTACCTTGGTGGACATCTCGTAGTTCCATCCCAGGTACTCCCGTGCTGTCGTGCACACTGCGTCCGCCTTGTCCGAATCGGTCCTCGTCGCTCCCTTGAACGTCTCGACACCGGCCGTCTCGCCCACCATCTTCTCGCAGCATGCAGCGAGCTTGGCAGCCAGCGCCGAGTCCACCCGCTCGTCACAGGTGGCATCGGTGATCTGCTGGAGGCCTTCGACCTGGCACACGCACACTCCCAGTTCGGGATGACAGTGTCCCTGGGAGGCGCCCATGGAACCGCACACCAGTGAGCACTGGTCGCTCTCGCCACCCGGACCCGTTCCCGGTGAGGATGAAGGGGGACCCCGGTAGTCGAAGCAGTTCTGTGAGTCAAGGAATATCGCTTGCGGGTCCAGCCTGCCCATGGACACGAGGCTCGTCAGCGGGGCGTCCGGCCACACGTCCAGGTTGGTCTCGCGGACCGTGACGGCCTCGGGCTCCTGGAGGCACCGGCCGACGTGCTTGTTCTCCTTAGAGCACCCCTCACAGGAGAGGTCGTTCGCCACGTTAGTGATCTCCTGGAGGGTCGAAGGTCCGGTGAGCACGCACTCGTCGTCGAACACCGGTGTGTCCACGGTCCCGTCGAACATGCACAGTTCGGCACTCTTCCATCCCTCGGTGGCCTTGACCGTGAACGTGCTGAGCCCTCCAGCCTCCTGGGTATGGGTCCCGCTCACGTCGTTCTTGAACTCGTTGTCGCCGGCAAGACCTACGAGATCGGCCGTCAGCTTCTGGAACTGTCCCAGTGTGGTCTCACCGTTGGTAGCGAGCTCGTTGGAGCTTCGCTCTATGCCAAGGAGTATTTCGATTGTGTCCTTGCGGGTCGTTGCCGCGCCCTGGCGCAGGTTCTCCTCCTCGGCCGCAGCAAGCTCGCGCATCTTCGCTTCGAGGGACGGGTAGACCTTGTCGTAGTGCTCGAGGAACCGGACCGCGCGGCCGATGGCGTCCGCGACATGGCCGGGGCTGTGCGTCCGTCCACCACCGAGAACGGCCGAGCCCTCCACGGTGCACAGGTCCTTGGTGTCCACGGCCTTCTGGTAGCACTCCTCCAGAGTGCGGGGGAAGACCAGTGCGTGCTCGCGCTTCTCCTTCGAGACCACGACGGCCGAGCACTCGTCAGTATCAGTGAACCGCTCGCCGTCCTTGCACCCGTCGTCGTCCTTCTCGTGGCAGCAGGAGACGGTTAGCGACTGGCCGGATACCTCGCACGAGGTGACGCCGAGGTCGCCGCCGTCACCCTCTTCCTTCGGTGTGAGGGTGCAGCCGCTGGACGGTACCGTCCGCATGGCCGCCGGGCACCCCTCCTCGCACGTGTCCGTGGAGGTGTACCTACACTCGCCCTCGACAGGATCGATATCCCCCGGGCCGCATCGCGTGGTGTCAGCGGCATCGACGCCGGCTGCGCACCCCGTCCCGGGACAGCAGGGGAGCACGATGCACAGCGAGCACTCCTTTGCCTTCTTCAGGGCGTCACCGGGCCGGGCGTCCTTGAGGCAGACGGCGAGATCGGCAGGGCAGGCCTTGCCCGCCATCTCCGCGCACACGGTGGGTGTGAACTCGGGGCTCGCCACGCCCTCGGGATCGAGCGTCAGCTGGTCGCAGGAAGTATAGTCCCCAGCGAACTGTCTGATGGCCTCCTCGCACTGCTTCTCCTGCTTCCTGAGCGCGTCCTCGAGCACGACGAGATGGTCTTTTAGCGCCATGTAGAACTGCTTCATCTTGCCCAGCGTCTCGATGAGGTCGGCGCGGTACTCGTTGATGTTGTCGTACGTCCGGTCAGGACAGGTGAGCAGTGAAGTATCAAGGCTCACGGACGCCTGGGCGCCCGGCTCGATGGGGTCCACGGCCACGCTGGCGCGCTGAGCGCTGTCAGGCTCGCAGTTCGTACCCAGGTAAGGGATGGTGGTGAACTCGAGGGTGCCCGGGATGATGGCGCCAGTGGCGGTCGTGGCCATGGCGGGCGCGCTCTGTGCACCTGCCGGCATCGATGATTCGAGGTGGTCCATGCACTTGGCCGTGTCGCAGGGACCGGTCACGCACATCTCCACCCTCGTACTGTCACCTCCGCCCTTGGTCCCGGCCATCACCTGGCAACCGGCGCAGGGATTGGCGTTGGCATCGTCCTCGCCGTTGGGCGTCCCGTCGTTGTCCCAGTCGTCGTCCTGGGCGTTGGGGATGCAATCCCCGTCCAGATCGAGGTTGGTGACCCGGGGATCTGCGTCGGTGGAGTCCGGGATGCTATCCCCGTCGCAGTCGTAGAGGTACCGGCAGTCCTCGACCTCCTGGTCGTCGGGGAGGCCGTCGTTGTCGTTGTCACCGTCAAGGGTGTTGGGCGTTCCGTCGCCGTCGATGTCGTGATCCTGGGAGTTGGGGATGGAGTCGCCGTCCATATCGTCGTCGAAGTTGTTACAGATGCCATCCCCGTCGATGTCGTTACGCGGGTCCACTGAACCAGCGCTCCCGGACTCAAGCTCGGGGAGCGGGTCGATCGCCTTGTTGTTCACCCGGATCTCGAAGTGGAGATGCGGCCCCGTGGAGTATCCTGTGCTACCAACGAGAGCGATCTGCTGGCCCTGACTGACGTCCTGGCCGGAAGCGACCAGAAGCTTGGATGAGTGACCGTACCGTGTCTCGACGTTCTTGCCGTGGTCGATGTACACGACGTTACCGTAGCCCGTGGCCCACGCGGCGTACTTGATCTTGCCGGCGCCCGCGGCGACGATGGGCGTGCCGGTGGTCTGTGCGATGTCGAGCCCGTGGTGGTAGGAGCTGCAGTCGGCGCAGGGCTTGGGACGCGGTCCGAACCGGGATGTGATCCTGCCCTTGAGGGGCCAGGCCCACTTGCTGTTGGTGAGGTAGTCCGGGCAGTTGACCGTGCCGGCGGCGGGAGAGAGAGCAGGGACGTCGGCGGGTGTGCCCCCGAGCTCCTTGCACGCCTTCCGGAAGCTCCGGTAGATCTTCTCGGGATAGACGGTCCCTGTCTTCTTGCAGTAGTAGTCGACGTTGTTCCACTTGGTGCCCGGGCCGTAATAGTGGACGCACGACTTCATCATGGCGTCGGCGAGGGACATCCCCTGCTTACGGTACTCGATGGCCTTGGCCATGGCGCCGTTGCCCCGGTTGTACCCGAACAGGATGAGGGTGAGCACTTCGTCCTCGTTCGCGCCCATGTTCTTCGCCCTGTCCAGACTCCCCTTGAGGTGCTTCATCCCAAGATCGATACCGAACCGGACGTCGGTCTTGCATCGGCAGTAGTCGGGGGACCCCTTGTCGACCCTGCAGGGATGGTCGACCTGCATGATACCCCCGCAGTTGACCTGGGCCCTGCACGATGACTCCCTGATCACCTGGGCCATGAGCATCACAGGATCGATGATCTTGTCGACGCCGTACTTGCCCATGTACTCCAAGAAGAGGTCCTTGTACGGGGCGCACGCTCTGAAGCTGCTGGAGTCGAGCCGGGAGAGGTCGACGCCCTCGCAGGCGGTGATGCCGGTCGCCGTCACGAGCAGGAGCGGGATGAGCAGGACCGCTAGACGACGGAACGCGACCACAGCTATACCCTCCCTCGCTGTGAATAAATAGGTTTCCTCACGACCGCTGCAGCTGACAGGAGGCCGAGCAGGGCGAGGTGGGCTGCGGTCAGGCCCGGAGCTGTGCGCATTTCCACGCCAAGGGCCTGGGCGGGCGCACGGACAAGCACGTCGATAGCGCCGGAGTCGCGTAGTTCGCCGTCCTTTTCCTCTACATCGATGACCAGCGTCCGCTTCCCCGAGATGATCCCGGTCACCTGGAGGAGGAGCTGACGGTACTCCCAGGGCTGGAGCACGAAGGTCGGGCGGAAGATCATGACGTTGTCCGCGAGCACACCGCTGGCCCGAACGGTGAACGTCTTTGCTACGCCCGATGGATTGGCGATATGGACGGGGACGACGTACGAACCGCCAAGGTTGATCTCGAACTGCGTCTCCGAGATGAGCAGGAGGTTGAGCTTGTTCGTGCAAATCATGTTGATCGGGTCCGCGAACTCCCCCTTGGCGCAGCACACCCCCATGGTGCACAGGTTGGATGCACAGATCTCGTTGCACTGACAGGCCTGTCCCTTCTCGAGCCGGGCGCTCTCGGCCACGCATGCGCCCTTACCGTTGCACACCTCGTACGCGGGATCGCCCGAGTCGCACACGGTACCGCACGCCGTGCACTCGGTGTTGCAGACCCCCAGTGGATGGATATTGTCGCATATCTCTCCCTCCTTGCAGTCCGCGATGGTCCGGCACAGACCTTTCTTGGCCACGAACTTCAGCTCGAGGACATCATCCACTTCAAGTAGCGGCGCCTCCCATGCCACCAGGGACACGGCGTCGAGGACCTTCACCTTCCGGTCGAAGTGGAGCTCCTCGATGCTGTGGGTCACTCCCTTCTTCACGCGGTAGGGCACCACCAAGTCCTCCATGGCCTGGCCCCGGGCGTTGTAGAGCCTGACGGTGAACAGCGACCAGTAGTAATCGATCCCACCGGGGACGCTGATCTCAACGAGAGCGGGGACGGTGACGGCGATCAGGTTCTCCTCTGTGAGGTTGAATCCGAGGATGTCCTTCCGCCGTTTAAGCGCCAGGGCGGTCTTCAACACGTCATCGGGCTCCACCTCCAGCCTGTAGGATTCGCGCTCGGTGATGGAGATGGTCACCCATCCTGCTGCGACCTGCGCTACCTTGGACCGCACTTCGTCCATGAAGGCGGTGTCCACGGCGACGCCGGAGGCGGTCGTGGCCAGGATAGCGTCCCGGAGCCGACCCTCCTGTTCGGCTAGCCGGTCGTGCGCCACCTTCGTCTCGTCCACGTCGAACACTGTGTCGACCATACCCACCAGGACGCGGAGCGAGGTCACAGTGCTCATGAGCTCATCCGGCGGGAGGTCGGTCAGTTGTGCCTTGGCAAAGGACTGTTCGATGGTCCGGTTGCTGATGATGGCACGGATGTTGTCCAGGGAGCGGACGCGGTCCTCGATCCGTTCGAGCATGAAGAGGGCGGAGTCCATGGCACCGGCGGTGCGGGCGTACTCCTGGGTGGTGGTGAGCCGGTAAAGGGCCACCACACCGTAATCGAGCGCCTTCGAGAGGTCCTCTTCGATATTGAAGTCGATCTCGGTGGCAGTGTCCTTGATCGATCTGTTGAGCGCGATTGTCGAGTTGAGCGACCGGGCGAGCTTCGGGAACCTGTCCTGGAGCTGGGCGGCAAGGACAGCGGTCTCGCCAGCAGCGTTCGCTACCATCTCGTTGATAGCGGGCCCGAGCATCCTGGTGAGCTCCTTCTTCTTCGCCAGCGGGAGGATGTTGGCGTACCTGCGGGCAGCGAAGCGGTTGTTCACGTCCTCGAACCGGTAGCCGAGACCCAGCGGGACGTTGCACATGAAGACTACCTTGGCAAGGTCGTCGTCGGCGAACTCGCACAGGAGCGCCGCACGACCTGCCAGTGCCATGAGGGTCTCGCGACACGCAGTGAGCCCACCGAAGAAGCACTCCGGGAAGGTGATCATGTCCGTGTTGAGCAATCCATCGCAGATCTGTGTGTTGTCGATGCAGAGGTCGAAGTGCTCACGGCACTCCTCGTCGTCCAGGCAACGCTGACAGGTCTGTAGGTGACGTGCGCACTTGAGACACCGGTTGTTGTTGGACGCGTCGGTGTACAGGCAGCCCTCCAGCCCGCCGATGAGCTCATCGGTGCAGTTCTCTGGGTGGAACAGGCAGAAGTGGCACTGTGTCTGCCGCACCTGGCACTTGTCGATATGGTCGAAGCACCCGTCCGTGCGATCGCAGACCTCGCACATCGTGGTCGGGTAGGAGAGGGTGACCGCCGAATAGAAGCACTGGTCCGTCGTTGCCGAGACCCTGACGCGTTCGCCCGTGGCGTTGAGCCTGATGTGGGTCGCGTAGCCCAGTTCCTGGGGGAGGTCCTGGTACCTGCCTTTGAGATAGGTGAGGCCCTGGTATGTGTCGAAAAGGTCAAAGCGTGGGTAGGTGCAATGGCATCCGAGCAGCGAGCAGGTGAACACGTTGATGTCCAGGGACGCGCCGGGGAACACCTCGTAGGTCTTGCTCTCAGCGCAGGCGCCCTGGTTGAAAGGATCGCGGAGGGGATCGAGGGCACAGGCCTCTTCTGCGTAGACGGGGGTCTCGCGGGCGAACACCTCAAGGCCGAAGGCCGGGTGGTAGTCGCCATGATAGCAGTAGCCGGCGGTGCCGCACCACTTCTCGTCCTCGTCGTCGCCGCAGCACGTTCCCTCGCGCCACTCCTCCTCCACGCATTGCTCGCAGTAATGGGCGTCATCGTCAGGATCGGCGACGGGATGCCATACGCCATCGAGGCAGTAGCCCCGGTCACCGCACCAGGACTCTCCCGGATCATCCCCGCAGCAATCCTCGTCCGAGAGGTCGTAGAGCGCCTCCCAGATGTTGCCCGCGCAAGCAGTGCAGAAGTGCTCGTCATCGTCGTAATCGGCGACGGGGAACCAGGCCGCCTGGAGGCAGTAGCCATCGGACTCTAGGCCGCACCAGCTCTCCCCCAAATCATCGCCGCAGCACGTTTCGATGTCGTCGTCGACGCTCATGAACCACCAGCCGTTGGGCGTCATGCACTGGCACGCGGGCTGGTCGAAGTCTGCCTCGTCGGTCCTCTGGTTCTCGTGACAGTACCAGTTCTGTGAGCCATACAACGGTGCCGAGCACCAGGTATCGGTCTCCGGGTCGCCACCGCAGCAGCGGTTCTCCCCGGACGGATTGTCGGTCGTGAAGAGGTTCTGTCCGGCCTTGCAGTCACAGTACTCCTTCTTGTCATCGGAGTTGTCCTCGCGCACTGCGTTGTCGCAGTACCACGCACCGTCACCGGGGGTCGGGCTTTCGCACCAGCTCTCCCCTGCCTCCTCGTTGACACCGCCGCAGCACTTGAACGGTCCCCCGTTCTTGTCCGAGTAGAGGTCGGGACCCGCCTCGCAGTCGCAGTACTCGCGCTTAAGGTCGGCGTCGTCCTTGCGGACGTTGGTGTCACAGTACCACTCCCCGCCACCGGGCACTGGGTTCGAGCACCAGGTGTCCACCTCGCCGACGTCACCACTGCAGCACCGGTCGTCGCCCGCGTTATCAACGGTGTAAAGGTCCTCCCCGGCCTCGCACTCGCAGTATTCTATCTTGGCATCGGCATCGTCCTTGCGCACAGCATTGTCGCAGTACCATGCGCCGTCACCGATCCTTGTGCTCTCGCACCATGTCTCGCCGGCCTCTTCGTTGACGCCACCACAGCACTTATCGGCGCCGCTGTTCTTGGTCGAGTAGAGCTCCTGCCCGGCCTCGCAGTCGCAGTAGGCCTGCTTCACGTCGGCATCGTCCATGCGCACCGCGCCGTCACAGTACCAGGTACCGCTGCCTGCCGTCGGGCTCTCGCACCAGGTCTCGGCTGCCTCTTCAACCACTCCGCCGCAGCATCGGTTCGCCCCGCTGTTCTTGGTTGTGTAGAGGTTCTCTCCTGCTTCACAGTTACAGTAGGCCAGCTTCGCATCGGCATCGTCCATGCGCACAGCGTTCTCGCAGTACCAGTCGCCGTCCCCGGGCGTGGGGCTCTCGCACCAAGTTTCCCCGGCCTCCTCGTTGGTTCCCCCGCAGCACATGCTCGCGCCGCTGTTCTTCGTGGAGTAGAGACGGAGCCCTGCCTCGCAGTCGCAGTACTCCTTCTTCGCGTCGGCGTCGTCCATTCGCACGGCGCCCTCGCAATACCAGTCGCCCTCACCGGGCGTAGGGCTCTCGCACCATATCTCGCCGGGCTCCTCGTTGACACCGCCGCAGCATTTGTTCGCACCACTGTTCTTGGCCGAGTAAAGACTGGTGCCCGCTTCGCAGTCGCAGTACTCCTTTTTGTAGTCGGCATCGTCCATTCGCACGGCGCCGTCACAGTACCAGGTGCCGGCACCGTTCGTAGGGTTCTCGCACCATGTCTCGCCGGCCTCCTCATTGGTCCCCCCGCAGCACTTGTTCGAGCCCGCGTTGTTCGTGGTGTAGAGGTTGAGGCCGGCCTCGCAGTCACAGTACTCAACCTTGGCATCGGCATCGTCCTTGCGAGTAGCACTCTCGCAGTACCAGTCACCGCTACCAGCAGTAGGGCTCTCGCACCATGTCTCTCCGGCCTCCTCGTTGACGCCGCCGCAGCACTTGTTGGCACCTGCGTTCTTTGCCGTGAAGAGGTTCAGGCCGGCCTCGCAGTCGCAGTACTCCTGCTTATAGTCGGCGTCATCCATTCGCACGGCGCCGTCGCAGTACCAGGTGCCGCTGCCCGCCGTCGGGCTCTCGCACCAGGTCTCCCCCGCCTCCTCGGCGTTGCCACCACAGCAGCGCTTGCTACCGCTGTTCTTGTTGGTGTAGAGGTTGGCACCGGCCTCGCAGTCGCAGGCGGGCTGGCTCGTGTCGGCATCGGGCTCACGTGTACCGTCGTCGCAGTACCAAGTGCCTGCACCGGAGGTGGCGCTCTGGCAGAAGTCCTCCCCCTGATCATCGCAGCACGTGGAGCGGGCCCAGTGGTCGGCACCGAAGATGCAGGTGCACGCGTTCGCCGAGTCATCGCCGTCCACGGTCTTGGACCCGGTCAGGCAGTACCAGGACGAGGTGGCGGCACAGAAATCGTCGGGGGCCCCGTCGTCACCGCAGCATGTGGTTTCCTGGGTCGACCAGAGCTTTGAGCCGCAGGTCTGGCAGCCGTAGGACGATTTATCATAGTCCGTCTTGTAGACGCCCGACTCGCAGTACTTGTTGACCGGACCGCAGTAGGTGTCGGTGGTCCCTCCGTCGTCACCGCAGCACTTGTCGCTGAGCCATATCTTGCTCCCGCAGGTGACGCACCCGTACTCGGACTCGTCAGGATCGTTGTGTGGGGTGCCCGCCTCACAGTACTTACCGGTCCCTTCGCAGTAGGTGTCGGTGGCACCGCCATCGTCGCCGCAGCACTTGCTGTCGAGCCAGGTCTTGGACGCGCAGGTCTCGCACCCGTACTTCTTCTTGTCAGGATCGGTGTACTTTACGCCATCGAGACAGAAGTTCACGGTGCCAGCACAGTAGTCGTCCGACGCACCGTCATCGCCGCAGCACTTGCTGTTGAGCCATACCTTGCTAGCGCAGGTCTCGCACCCGTACTTCTTGTTATCGGGATTAGTATACCAGCTGCCATCGAAGCAATAGTTCGTGCCCGAGCAATAGTCGTCCGATGCACCGTCGTCGCCGCAGCACTTGTCGGCCTTCCACACGCCACCCTTGCACACGCAGCTGTTGGCATCGTTGTCCCCGTTGCTGTTGGCGCACTTCGAGCACCAGTTGGCGCTCCCAACGGCACAGCTGTAGCCCCCGCCACCGCACTTCCAGCCGGTGCACTTCTTCTGGCTGTTGCATTTCTTGCACGCACCGCAATCCGAGTTCGAGCAGCAATTGCCTCCCGAGTACCACGTACCCCCGCAGCACTCACCGCCGCTCTTGTCCTGGCACCCGTGGTTGTTGTTGCACTCCTTGCATGAGCTGCATCCTACGTTCTCGCACTTGCGGTTGCTGCATTTCTCGCATCCACCGCAGTCGTTGTCGTTGCAGCAGTCCTTCCCGCTGTACCAGGTGCCACCGCAGCATTTACCGCCGGTCTTTGCCTGGCAGGCATCGCTGACGCAGTCCTGACAGTCGTTACATGCGGGATCGCAGGCGGCAAGGCCTGGGGCGGGCAGAAGGTACAGGACGAGGAGCGCAGTAAGTAGAAGAAGAATACCACGCTTCCCGACCGGTCCTTCCACTATCAGTACCCTCCGCTCGATAGACCTTCTTCTACCTGCTAGGAGTACAATCCGCGCTCGTGTTTTTTATAGCTTGGTTTTTAAGGGGAGACGGAGCACGCGCCGCGCGGGGACGAAGCCACAGAGCTCGTAGAAACCGGCGGCCCGGTCGTTGCCATAGTTCACCGATACTTCCAGAACGGAGCATCCCTCGTGCTGTGCATCGGCCTTGACGTGGTCCATCAGCGACCGACCCACACCCTTGTTACGAGCGTCCCGGTCGACGGCGATGAAGGAGAGGCGGCACACCTGCTCGCCGCTCCACCGGTCGCGGGTGAACCTGTACCATGCGGCCCCGATGACGCGTTCGCCATCGCAGGCCACCACCACGCGCTCGCCCCTCGCAAGGCTCTCGCACAGCTCGCGTTCCCGTCCGTCGCCGTCCCAGACCCTGTCGGGGAAGAACTCTGTGGTGAAGGCCCGGTCGAGCTCGATGACAGAGGACACATCGTCACGGTCGGCGGGGTCCAGTGGACGTACGGTGATCCCTTGTGTCCCGGGGTCAGGGTCCATGATGAGGCCACTCGAACATAAGTTCTTAAATGCTAGAGGTCACAGGCCCGACCAGCGGCCTACGGTGGCAAAGGAAGGGCGCTATGTGAGTTGGAAGATATGGAAAAGAACACAATGATCGCAGCGCTGCTGCTCGTCAGTATCGTGGCCCTCTCAGGCTGCACTGGCGGGGAAGGTGGAAGCACCGGGACGCTCACCATGAAGATCACGGACGCGCCCCCCAAGCTGAACATCGAGAAGGCCGTAGTGACCCTCTCCAAGATCCAGGTGCACAAGGCTGGCGGGGCCGATGAGGACCCCAACGCCACCATGGAGGCCGGATGGCACACTGTGGTCGAGGAGTCCAAGACCTTTGACCTTATCGAGATAAAGGGCGTCAAGGAGATGCTGGGTACCGCCGACCTCGAGGCCGGTAAGTACACTCAGGTCCGCCTGAGCCTTGACAGCGCAAAGGTGACCATCGACGGCACCGAGCACGATCTCAACGTACCCTCGGACAAGCTCAAGCTTACCAAGGGTTTCGATATCGTTGCGGACCAGGAGACAGTTCTGACCCTGGACTTCGATGCTGCCGAGTCGATCCACGCTGCTGGCGACAAGTACCAGCTGAAGCCGACCATCAAGATCATCCAGGAATAGGACATATAGATCCTGGTGGTCAAGAGAACGGGAGGGGGGACCTTGTGTCCCCCTTCTCACCCTTTTTTCGATTCTTCACCCCGACAATACTCATTTAAAGCTCGATGTCGAGCCGGGTACCTGCCCCTGGTGGCCAAGGCGGGCATGTTAAAGAGCTGAACAACATGGAAAGGAACACACTGATCGCAGCGCTGCTGCTCATCGGCCTCGTGGCCGTCACCGGATGTACCAGCGGGGGCGATGCGCCGGAGGTGGACGCCGGAGATACATCGGGGAGCTTTGCTACTCTGACGATGAAGATAACCGACGCTCCACCCGAACTGAACATCGAGAAGGCCATCGTGACCATCTCGAAGGTGCAGGTCCACATCGCCGGATCGGCGGACGAGGACCCGAACGTAACGACCGAGACCGGCTGGTCGGTCATCGTCGAGGAGGCGAAGACATTCGACCTGATCGCAATCAAGGGCGTCAAGGAGATGCTCGGCAGTGCTAACCTCACCGCGGGCAAGTACACGCAGATCCGTTTGACCGTGGACAGCGCAAAGGTGACCATCGACGGTACCGAGCACGACCTGGAGATATCGTCGGGTACGGTGAAGCTCATCAAGCCCTTCACCCTCGAGGAGGGGAAGGAGAAGGTGCTCACACTGGACTTCGACGCCGCCGAGTCGATCCACGCCGCTGGCAAGGACAGCTACAAGATGCGGCCGACCATCAAGGTCATCGAGGAGTAGCCGCGCATATCTGAGAAAGGGGAGGGGGCACGTCCCCTCCCCATCCTTTCTTTATCCCGTGATGATCATGTCCACGGGCGGTGCCTCGGTCTTGGCGTCCGGGCGGTAGTAGTCGTACACAATGGACCGTGGGGCGGTGGCCTTCACAGGGTAGAGAGCCACCAGCCGGTAGTCGAATCTCAGCCCCTCATTGTCCAGGTTCTGGATGTAGAGGATGGCCTGACGCGGTTTGACCGAATATCGCGAGATGATACCCTTCTGCTTGAGGGCCTCGAGGTCCTCGGCCACGACGGCGAATCCGGGCGGGATGCCCATGTCGGCGACGACGAAGGGCGCCACGCCGGCGCCGTTGTTCCATACCTTGACGTCAGCGGTCACCATGTCGTTGGTGGCCAGCTCGGTCCTGTCGTACTTGAGAGAGAACCCGACCATGTCCTGCGCGGAACGCTCGGCGAGCACCGTCGGGTGCGACCATGGCAGGTAGTACGAGCCCACGACCTGATAGTGGAGCAGCCCGCCGCCTTCTGTGACCAGCTCGACGGTGTGCGCCCCAGGTGCCAGTTCGTCGCCCAGGGATACCAGGTGCATGATGTCGGCGTTCTCCTTCGTGACGTGTAGGGTGCGGACCTCGGTGCCGTCGACCTTCACGGTGATGGTGGCATCAGCGCTCTCCTTGGCCTTGAGCGACGAGCCCATCAGCGCCTTGAGGCTGAGCACCGTGGCGTACGTGGAGCCCCACTTGCCGAAGCTGTCCTTTTCCGATGTGATGAACGCCAGTGCCTTGGTGACCAGCTGGGGGGAGTGGCCTGCATTGATGAGGGCGAGCGCGATCATAGCGCTATCCTCGAGGCTCTTGGTCTTGCCGCCCGAACCCGTGAACCCGCGCGGCTCGCCCATATCCTTAGAGACCCACCACGCCATGTCGTCCTTGACCGTAGCCCTGTCGACGGCCTGGTCGAGGAGCTCGGTCGTGAGCGAATCGGAGACGTCGTACTCGACCATTGCGCTAACGCAGAGAGCGATGGTGTACATGTCGTCCGTGGCCGGGTTGATGTTATCCCGGATATAGCCCAACGCACGGGAGAACGCCCTGTGATCATGGTCTAGGCCTGATTCGAGCAGGCTCCACACCAGATAGCACGTGGTGCCCGTCAGTGACTTCTCCCGTGTGGTCATCTCGAACATGGCACCCTGCGGCTCCCACGAGCCATCGGGCTTCTGCTCTGAGAGAAGATACCTCTGTGTCCGGTCGATGACGTCCGGGTCCACCTCGTACACCTTGGCCATGTCGCTGAACTGCTGCAGGCCCATGGCCGTGAGCAGGAGCTTGGCAGGCGGTCTGCCGAACCAGTCGAACCCGCCGGGCGTCGAGGTCTCGAAGCTCAGTAGGCGCTGGTAGCCCACGCCGATGAAGTTCTCGGCCTTCAGTTCCAGCTCGGGATTGGCCTGCTTTGTCTCGCGCAGGTACTGGAGCACCATGATGTTGGGGTACGTCGTGGACGAGGTCTGCTCGAAGCATCCGTGGGGCATCTTGAGCATCCCGTCGAGCCCCTCGACGATCTGGCTCATCACGCCGGGGTGGAGCTTGAGAACGGCCTTGTAGCTGTCAGGGATCGCATCGGCCGGAACGGTGAGGGGCACGGTCACTGAACCCTCATCCAAACGGGCTGATGTGCTGGTGCGGAACTCGCGGCCGTTGGGCAGGATCTCCACCTCACGGCGCACGGCATCGGACGATCCGGTCCCGTAGGCGAACACGGTGAGGTTGTGCTTGCCGATGGTGTCCGCCCGAAGGGAAAGATGTGCCGAGATTATGTCGTTGGCACCGAGCGTGACTATGATCTCGCGCTTCGATGGATCGCTCAGGGGCAGCAGCCTATCTTGGAGAGTGAACCACCGGTCGTCAGGATCCTCCTCCACTACCAGCCGCACCTCCTGCTCGGTGTCCAGGTAGTTGTAAATCGTCAGCGGTACGCTCACGGTATCGTTCTGGGTGAGGAACACGGGGAAGTCGATGTCAACGAAGAAGTCCTGGAACACGAGGATCCCTGCCTCGGTCGAGCCCAGTTCCCCGCTCATGGCGTTGGCCATCGCACCCACCTTCCAGGTCGTGATGGAATCGGCCAAGGGGACGTAGATATCGGCCTTTCCCTGTGCGTCGGTGATGACCTGGGGATTGACGTAGAGCGTCTCGGGGAAGAACGCGCGGACGCGTGGTCCCTCCTCCTCGGCGCCATCGCCACCAGCCTCGTCCAGGAACTCGACCTCCATATCCCCCTTGCCCATGGAGAACGACGTCATGATCTGCTTCTCAGGAGCGCTCTTGATGTCGTTCAGGATGCGCTCGCGCATGGTGTCGGACACCTCGTCCTGCATCCCCATATTGACGCTCCGAATGGCGGGCATCGCCATCATGAAGAAGCTGAGGATGAGGAGCGGTAGTGCGATGCCGAACGCGGAGATCAGCATTGGCAGGGCGAGCTTCGTGTGCTGGCGCATGTTCCTGGCCGCTAGCCCGGAGAACGGGAGCATCAGGAGAGTCGAGGCAAGTAAGAAGACGACCGTGGTCCTATCCTCGTCGAAAGGATTGTCATGGGTATAGGAGAAGATGACCGGCATGGCGATGATCACCATCATGAAGACCACAAGGGCGAAGAGGTGGTTCTTGACACCCGAGAGCACCGTGTCCGTGACCGCGGCGTTGTACAGCGTGAAGAGCGATCTGAGGACGTACGCTCCAAGGACCGCGACGCACGCGACTATCACGATCGGACTGCGCACCATAGTGCCTGCCGCCATGATACCGAGCACGGCGATGGGGAAGAGGATGCCTGCGATGAAGCGGGCATAGAACCCGGCGGCCCGAACATGCTGGAGCCGCCAGAGGGTGACGCTCATCAGGAAGAACGTGAGGAGCAGCACGCCCTGCGGCCCTCCGCGCTCCCGATAGTTGATGTCGCGGATACCGTCGTCCACCCAGTCGAGCATGTAGACGAACGCGATCAGGGAACCGATTACGACTCCGACCAGGACCACGCCCTTGACAAGGTCCTTGATAGCGGCCCAACGCCCCTCCTCGGTCCCACGGACGAAAGCGCCCACGCTCGCGAGCCCTGCAAGAAGGCACACGAGGGACAGCAGAAGGGATTGGTTACGGTAGAACGAGCGTTTCGCTTCCTTCACTTGGGCCTCCTTCTCCTCGCGTGTAGAGACCTGGATGCCGAACTTACCGATCTTCGCATCGGGCGCATTGCGCGCCAGGAACACCTGCTCGGCGATCTGGATGTCCTCTTCCACCTTGACGACGTCAGGGACCGGTGCTGGCCGCTCGGGAGCCATGGGATTGAACCCGTACACCGTGAACCTGGGTTTCGCGAGCTCGCGGCCCAAGTAGAACGCCATACGCTCGAACCCGGCCTTGGCCTCCTCGAGGGCGAACACCGACTCGTCCACGATGGTGAGCCCCACGGCAGCGGGGACACCCTCGCCCTTACGCTCCGTGGCCACGCTGAGCTTGGCGAACTCTCCCGGTTTGTAGCTTTCCCGGTCCGTCCCTACGGACACAGCGAGCTGGTCCGCGGGGAGCACCACGATACGTCGCGTGGCCCGCTCCACCGTAGTGCTGCGAGTGGTGTGATAGGCATGCACGATCAGCTGGCCTGCCATCGAGGCGTCGATATCGAACACCGCCTCCCCTTGTCCTTCTTTTAGGGAGATGGACCGAGCGTCCACGGTCTGTCCGTCCTTGACCAGGTCGACGTAGGCTGCCGGTGATGCCCCTGAATGGAGCACGGTGACCGTCGCCGTGTCGCCGACCCGGTACACACCCCGGTCGGTGCGGACGAGGATGGTGCTCCGCTCGAGCTCGTAGTCGCGCCGTTCGCGTCCCTCTCTATAGCGCCACTTCTTGCTGCCTGTGCGCCTCTCCGCATCCGTGGCTTCGAGGATGAGCAGAGGATTGCTGTTCTCGGGCCTGAACTTGAACGAACCGAGGCCGAGGTTCCCGGTCTTTATGGTGGTCGTGAAGTCGGTGTCACCGTTCACTTCCACCGTCGCGGGGACCGGTACACCGTCGGGTGTCGAGGTCGCCACGTACATGACGTTGAGGAAGTTGAAGTTCAGATGTCCGCTCTCGGGGATGATGTCTATGACGATGTCCGAGGTAGAGATGGGGAACTGGCGGACGATCTCCTCTGCGTGGTCGCCCCTGTCGGTGACAGAGACGTTCAGGAAGAGAAGGGCGCTGCCTTTCTCCAGTTCGGTGCCGTGGAACGCCGCGGGCAGGGTGTAAGTGAACTTGACCTGGCCCATCTCGTCCGTCGTGCCCTTCCACGAGTGGAGCTCGCGCTCGGCGATGTCCACGGTATAGAACACGACCTCGGCCTCGCCCTTGGAGACGGGCTTACCGAAGAAGTACCTGGCGGTGATGGTCCCCTCGAGCTTGTCGTTCGGTTTGTAGAACGAGCGGTCGGTCTCCAGGGCCACCCTGAACTTGGGAAGGACGTACCGCTCTACTCTGATGCTCTTCTGGCTCTCGACCCCGTTGGCCGTAACGGTCACCCTGTACCTGCCGAGTATTAGCTCGGGGGCCAGCGCAATGCTCACCGACGCGATCCCGTACTCGCTCGTGGTGATGACCTTGCGATACACCTTGTTGCCTTTGGGATCCTCCAGTTCGAAGGTGGCGTTCGTGGCGGCAAGGGGCCTGGCGTCGATGGAGGAGAGAGCAAGAGCGCGCACGTGCACCAGTTGTCCGGGCTGGTAGAGGGGCTTGTCCGTGGAAAGGAGCACCTTGGCCTTGCGCTTCACGGTCAGGACCGCCTCGTGAGTATCGGTCCCCGACTCGATGATGAGCGTGTAGGTGCCCTCCTCCTCTGGCGCGACGAACTTGGGCGCTGAGGTCCCTTCCGTGTTAGTCTTGCCCTCGAACATGAGCTTCTTCTCGCGCGGCTTGTCCTTGGACGCGATGTAGACCTTGACTGCCTCGTCGGGACGCGGCTTGTCGGTACCGACGTGGCGGGCCACTACTCGGATGGCCTGTGGCGCGCCCGGCTGTACTGCAGCCTGACCCAGGACGATGGTGTCGTACTGGTCGATGCGCTCCTCCATGGTAGAGGCGCGGTACGCCATGAAGTGGTTCGCACCCAGGAAAAGGATGACGAGCATGATGGCAACAAGGTACCTTCCCATACAGGTCCTGAGTGCAGGAAATATTAAATGGCCTTTGTTATGTCTGGTAGTGAGCGACTGTGAGCTCACTACCTCCCGCTCCCCAAGGGAACGCTTATATGGGGCTCCTAACGGCGCGGTAGTCGTGCTCTACGAGATCGGTGCATATCTTGCCGATATCTACGAGAACCTCGATCAGCAGGCGCCTGCACCGGGAACCGGTCTGAGAGGCCTTCTGCACCGGGCTCCCAAGGCGGATCCCCTCAATGACCTGAGTTCTATCAGGCCCGAGCAGGGAAGTGGTTACGAGAAGGCCATCCTCGGTCAGGCCAACGATGTGCTAGGACAGCTCGAGACATACGCGGCCGAGGCCGGGTACGACACGCTCCTGGACGTCCGGTACGTACCGGCCGAGGAGGAGCGCGGACCTGGGAAGGACGGCGTGCTCGTGGCGACCTACGGCATCGGCAGCGCCTCGATGGACCTGCCGTTCCGCGTGCAGCCCGGAGAGAAAGGCGACATCAACGCGGTCCCGAGCTTCACATATGTCTTCGGTGACCAGGCCCGTGTCGCGTTCCACGACCCGCGGGGCCCTGTGGAGTTCTTCCAGTGGGGCCTGTACACGATCGTCGGAGAGGAGCACACCAAAACACCTGAAGGGCTCATCGGGGCCGGTAAGGACGTACGCCTCATCGGTCACGAAGCGACTGCATGGGCCGAGCGTAAAGGGCACAAGCTCACTCCCGAGATGGTCACCGGTGTGTACGACCGCGATATCGACGTACTTGTCATAGGAAACGGAGTCAATTCAGCAGTGGAGGTCCCTGATGATGTGCGGGAGGCGGTGGAGTCACACGGTCTAGAGCTCATCGTCGAGAGGAGCCAGGACGCGTGCCTCACATACAACGATATGATGCGCGAGGGGCGCAAGGCCGCCCTGCTGGTGCACGGTACCTGTTGAACCGTAACTTACGTGGCTACGAATGCAGGTATTACTGAAATATATTTCAGTAAAAAACAGACATAACTGTTTCGAATATCGTAAATTTTTAATCGAAATCTTTATTAATATCGTAGCCCGGCGAACAGTGGCATCATGCTCGGGGGGATAGACCTTGAAGGTGCTGGCTATGCCACCTCGAGCGCCGCCGAGGGCTATTCCACCTCGGATGACATCTCAGGGAGGGCCATCGCTTATGGCGCACTCCTTGCAGGTGCCATCGCTGCGGTGGCGTACGTCGGTGGTCGCCAGAAGTACGAGAACGAGAGCGAGTTCACCGTCGACGATGGCAGGTTCCGTGTAGAAGAGCGTCTCCTCTCCCTTCGCAAGCAGTACGACATCCTCAACGAGGAAGGGCACCGCGTCGCTTACATCCAGAAACCCTGGCTGAGCTGGGGCGACGATTACAACGTCTTCGATGGCGACGGGGACCTCGTCGCAAAGATCGACGGTAAGGTTCTAGCCTGGGGTCACGACTTCGACGTGTACGATGCCCAAGGCTCTCTCATCGCCAAGATCGATGGCAAGGTAATGTCCTGGGGCTACGACAGCACCGTCAGGAATCCCGCTGGCGGCACCATCGCCGAGCTCGATAACAAGGTGATGCGCATCAACAACCATCTGGACGTGAGCGGGGGCGGCCGCGATCTGGCCGACATAGACTCCCGCGTCATCTCGTTCACGGACACCTACGACGTTGCGTTCCGCAGCGGTGTCGACGCGGCCACCAAGAAGCTAGTTCTGTACGCAACAGCGACCTTCGACGGCATCAAGGACGCTGCCATGGAGTCCGACAGCGATTCATCGAGCTCCTCTAGCTCTTCGTCCGAATAGGCACAGGAACCCCTAACCCAAAGGGTATGTTTAAAACCGGGACGTCGAGCGGGCGACCTCCATGTTGTACGAGATCGGTGGATATTTAACTTCCATTTACGATAATGCGGACAAGCTCGAGACTCTCGAGACGCCCGAGAACTACCAGGACGCCGACGCGGTCGAGAGATGCATCCAGGGATTCAAGACACTCGAGCCCGTTTCGAACGGACTCTACCAGGAGAGCATCCTTCACCAGGCACGAGGCGTTCTCGACGAGCTTAAGGGCTATTTCGAGGACAGCGAGGATTTCGGTGAGCTAAGGACGCTCAAGTACGAGAAGACCGGCGAGAGCGAGAATCCATGGGAGGACGGCATCCTCAAGGTCACGTACGAGCTCAACGTAGAACTCGATCCCGTCTTTGGATTCCAGGTCTCTGACGCTACCGTCGAGGTCCCTTTCCGGCTCCTTCCGGGAGAGAAGGGCGGCATCGTACCCGTAGCGGCCTATAGGCTGGCGCCACAGACCGAGGACGAATAGTCACCTGGGCCCGACGCTGTCCGGAGCTCACTCCAGCGACTCTATGAGACGCTTCAGGAGGTTGAGTTCCTTGGGCCAGCCGATGGCCACGACCCAGCTACCGGGCACGAGCTTCGTGTCCGGTGGTGGGTTCTTCACGAACGTCTTGTCCAGATCGTCCCCCGGTAATTTGACGGCTACGACCAGTGCACCGGTCCTGCCCTTGATGTCCAGCTCATCGAGCTTCTTACCAGCGACAGACCCGTCCTCGGGCACCTGGACCTCGTTGATCTCGATACCGTAGGTGGACGTCAGCGCGTCGTTGAGGAACTCGGCCGAGTAGGGCCGGGTGGCCGCGCGTGCAAGGATGTACCCGCCGATGACGTACGGGGAGACTACACGCTCGGCACCGGTGCGGACGAACTTGCGCTTGGTGGACTCCGAGTACTGGTCCGAGCGGGCGATGATGCGGATGTCCGGGTTCAGGTCCCGGGCGGTAAGGGCAATGAAGACATTGTTGCCCACCTGCGGGAGCGCAGCGATGATCGTATCGGCGGAGTCGATGAAGGCCCGCTTGAGGCTCGTCTCCTCCGTCGGATCGCCGCTCACAACGCCCACGAGATGCTCGGAGAGGTACTCCATCTCCTCGTTGGTGAGCTCGGGGGCGACCACCATCACCTTCTTCCCGATCATGAGAAGCTCCTCGACCGTGTTCTTGCCGACACCGTCGTACCCGCATACGATGACGTGGTCCGATACCTTCATCTCTCGTTTCTCCATGATAATACACCTATCCTTCCATCGAACGGAGCGTAGCAAGCTCCTCGCTACGTCCAATAATGACCATGATGTCACCCTCGTTGACCGTTAAATCTGAGGGTGGATTTCGACCGATCTCCTTGGCGTCCTTCGGAGCGAGGGCCACGAGAAGGCAGCCCGTGCGTTCCATGATGGACGCGACCGTTTGACCGTCCCATGCTGAGGGGACCGGGATGTCGTCGATGTCGAGCCCCACCTCGGGATCAAGCAGTTCGAGCACGAAGGCGGTCGACAACGGCCGTGTACCGATCTGGGCCATGAGATGGCCGGTGATCGTCTCGGCAGAGACCGCCAGGTTCGCACCGGCACGCCGGAGCCTGCCCTGACGCCCCTCGTGCGAGACCGCGGCGCATACCCGCAGGTCCTCGCGCAGGTCCCTGGCGGAGAGGCAGACGAACGAGTTGACACCGTCATCATCCGACGCGGCCACCAGCGCGCGTGCATGATCGACGCGGGCCTGCTCCAGTACGTCCTCGTCCGTGGGATTGCCCACGACCACGTGGAAACCATCGTCCACGACCTCCCTGGCGCGGTCGTCCTCCAGCTCATCGACGAGGACGGCCTCGTGACCCATGGCGCGTGCTTCGTGCATCACCATGGCGCCCAACGGACCGTCACCGCACACGACGACGTGTCCTGTGACGTCCCGGGGGACACCGGTGCGGACCGACATGAAGTCCTTGAGCCGGCTCTCGATAACAGCGCTCCCCAGCTGCTCGAGCACGTACATGACGACCATGATGCCGAACGCGATGACGAGCAGGGTGGCAGCGAAACCGGCCGGGGTCGTCGGTGAGAGCACCGACTCACCGGTGGCCGAGACGATGATGCGGAAGAGCACCTCGGGGACCGACTGTCCCTCGATGAGCTGAGGTTCTGCGAGAAGGATGACGATGTACGAGACGATGATGAACCCGGCGAAGAAGCCGAGGGCGGTGACGTACGGCCGCATCCCCTCGCGCATGTCCGGCCTAAGAGTGCTAACCGATAAAAGGGTGACGACCGGGCAGGGCCGTTACCCCTGTTTCTGGGGACGCGCACATATCACTTGTTCGCGAACAGCTCCACGGCCAGCTCGGCACCCTCGACGATGGCCTCGTAGCCTGTGCACCGGCACAGGTGGCCTTCAAGGGCGGCCATGAGCTCTTCCTTCGATGGAGAAGAGTTCCGCTCCAGCAACGCCACCAGCTCCATGATGATGCCCGGTGTGCAGAAACCGCACTGGACCGCACCGCTGCGGACCATAGCTTCCTGCACGGGGTGAAGCGTACCGTCCTTGGCCGCAAGCCCTTCCACCGTCCGCACGCTCTTCCCGTCGGCCTTACCAGCCTTTACGATGCAGGCCCGCACGGGCTCGCCGTCCATGATCACGACGCACGCACCACACTTGCCGTACCCGCACCCGACCTTTGCACCGGTCAGGTCCAGCTGGTCGCGGAGGATATCAAGGAGGCTCGTCCGCGGTGTGACGGTGAACGCGTACGCTTCTCCGTTGACGGTGATAGTCACGGTGATGAACTCGTCTACCATCTCACGCACCCCCTCCCTTCTCGTCCATCGCTCTCTTCAGCTCATCAGGCAGTACCGGGACGCGGAACAGGTCCACGCCAGTGGCGTCCTGGACGGCGTTGAGCACCGCGGGGCACACCGCTACGATGGGATGCTCGGCCATGGCCCTTGCGCCGAAGGGGCCGTCCTCCTGTGGCGTCTCGAGCAGGTCGACGGTCTGCTTCCCCGGCATGTCGCTGACCGCGGGGACGTTGTACTTGCCGATGACCGGATTGGCGAGGTTCCCGTCCTCCTTGTAGAGGACCTCCTCCTTGAGGGCATGTCCGAGACCCTGGAGCACACCGCCGACCACCTGGCCGCGGGCGGTCTGGGGATTGATGACCTTCCCCACGTCGAGCGCGGTGGCGAAGTGCGTGACCTCGACCTTTCCTGTGGCTTTCTCTACCCTGACCTCGCAGGCCTGGGCACCGAACGTCCACTCGGCAGCACAATTTCCCTGCCCGCTCTCGGGATCCGGGGTCTGAAGCCCGCGTACGATGTGCGAGCCCACGGCGACCACGGGATCGCCCACGCAGTGGCCATCCGGGTGGGTGTAGCCCTTGACAAGGTCCTTGAGCGCGACCCGACGTGACGGGTCCGAGGCAACGAACACGAACTCGCCGTCGTACTCCAGTTCGTCCTCGGGCACTTCCAGCACAAGGGCTGCATTGTCCAGGAGACGGATGATGCACCGGCGGCAGGCGTGGACGATGGCGTTCCCCACACGGTATGTGGTCATGGACGCCACGGTCATCCATTCGTAGGGCGAGAGGTCGGTGTCCACGCGTGGGATTACCCGTACGCGCTCATAGGGCACCTTCAGTTCCTCAGCAGCGATCTGGGCGAGCACCGTGGTGCAGCCCTGGCCCATCTCGATCCCGGCCATCGAGACCGTGACGGTGGCATCGTTGTTGAACCTGACGACGGCACAGGAAGCAGCGTTCGAGGCGGTGACCGGCGACTTCATCAGCGAGGCCACGCCCCTGCCGTACACGTACCGGTCGTCCTCGACCGGTTTGTCACCTGAAAAGACCGCTTTCTCCATGGAGGTGAGGCAGCCGTTGAGGTCGCCGTTCGCGGCGGTGATGGTCTGCCCCAGTGCGTTGATGCTGCCGGCGTGCAGGAAGTTCTTGCGTCGCAGTTCGAAGGGCGACATCCCCAGCTCACGGGCGAGAAGGTCCATGAGACGCTCGCACATGAGGTGACCTTCCGGATGGCTGTAGCCGCGGAACGCGCCCACAGGTGGCGTGTTCGTGTACACACCGTAAGAGTCCAGATGACAGTGGCGGAACTCGTAAGGGCCGGTGCAGTTGTGCCCTCCGGCGGTGACGACGTTGCACGATGTGTCGGCGAAGGCACCGTCGGCGAAGTACAGGCCTGCCTCGATGGCCACCAGTGTACCGTCCTTCTTTGCGCCGATCTTCATCCGGCCTTTCATGCCCCGGCCGACCACAGATGAGGTGAACGCCTCCTTCCGGTCGAGGATCAACCTGACAGGACGTCCCGGGACGGCCTTGGCCACAGCGGCCACCAGTGGTTCGATGACCACGTCGGACTTGCAGCCGAAGCCACCTCCAAGGAACGGGACGACGACCCTTATCTTGGTCATGGGGAGATCGTACATGTGAGAAAGGACGCTGCGGAGGACATATGGCCCCTGGCTCGATGCCCACACGGTCACTCCGCCATCTGACTCCCAGCGGGCGATGGCACCATGGGGCTCGATGGTCATGTGTGCCATGTGGGGGAACTCGAACCTGCCCTGGACGATTATCTCTGCCTCGTCGAAACCGTCGGCGGCCCGACCTTTACGCAGCTTGTAGTGGTGGAACACGTTGCTCCCCTTCTCCGCGTGGAAGCCGGGGACGTGCTCGTAGTCGCCGTTTCGCTCGTGCACCTGGGGCGCGCCCTCCTTGACGGCCTCAAGCGGGTCCACGACGTGGGGCAGGGGCTCGTACTCGACCTTGATTGTCTTGCAGGCAGCGGCCGCCTGGGCCTCCGTGTCCGCGATTGCGACAGCAACGCCTTCGCCAGCGTGGCGTACCTTGTCCACGGCGAGCGGTGTCTGGTCCTTGATGCAGATGCCGAAGATGATGTTGCAGTCCTTGCCCGTCACGACGGCACGCACACCGGGCATGGACTCGGCCTCCGATGTGTCGATGGAAAGGATGCGCGCGTGAGCTACACCTGCACGGAGCACCTTCGCATGGAGCATGCGAGGGAGCTTGATGTCAGCGACGTAGACCGCCTGGCCGGTTACCTTCTCGACAGCGTCGGCCCGCTTCTTTGAAACACCGATGGACGTGAATGCCATATGAACGACCCGGGCGGGCTAACGGCTCGAAATATAAATAGACTTCGTCGGGGAGAGCACAGGCAATAGGGGATTGTTGAAAAGACCTCGAAAGACCGTCCACCCCACTATCGGGGCGTCCGTATCCCTACAGCCACTCCTGCTTGATGAAGTAGACGACAGCCACCGCGGAGAACAGCAGGCAGATGAGCATGATGATCCAGAACGCGTGGGGTGTATGTTCGAGAGGAAGGGTCACGTTCATCCCGTAGATGCTCGATACGAGGGTCGGGAGCGATAGGATGATCGTGATGGACGTGAGTATCTTCATCACGGTGTTGAGGTTGTTCGAGACCACAGAAGAGTACGTTTCCATCGTCCCCTGTAGGATGTTCGAGAAGATGTTGGCCATCTCGATGCATTGCTGGTTCTCGACGATGAGGTCATCGAGGAGGTCCTCATCCTCCTCGTAGAGCTTGACGACCTTGCCCTGGACAAGGCGTGCGAGCACGTTCCCGTTACCAACGATGCCCGTGCGGAAGTAGATGAGGTCCTTCTGCAGCTCCATGAGCTCGATGATCTCCTCGTTCCGGATGGAGCTGAGAAGACCTGTCTCTATGTTCTGCATCTCACGCTCGATGCTGGCCAGATGGCGTAGGTAGGCGACGATGCTGCGTGAGAGGACCTGGAGGAGGAAGCGTGTTGTCTTCGAGGTGGCGAACGATCGCACCTTGTCGTCCCTGAACGAGTGGAGCACCGTCTCCTCCTCGAGACAGACGGTGATGACGTGCTCCTCCGCGAGGATGATGCCGAGGGGGAGTGTGGATAGCTTGAGCCTGCCGCCCTCCTTCTCGCTCTTGATGGGGATACGGATGATGAAGAGGCGGCTTCCAGGTTCGATATCGAGGCGGGAGCGCTCGTCGTCGTCGAGGGGGAAGAGCACGTGGTCCTCTACGGCGGTGGTGTTCCCGAGCACCGTCCCCATCTCGTCAGGGGTCGGCCGGACCAGGTCGATCCAGTCGCCGGGCTTGACATCATCGACTAGCTGGAGGGTCTCGTCCGCTGCGTGCTTACGGTAGATACGCATCATGGTAAACGACCCCACCTCGGGCTGTACGCCCTTGTGGCGGGGAACGAAAGAAAAGCATATAACCTTGTCCTTGGCCGGGCGGTGGCGCCCTCAGACGGTCTCCCAGGGCCGTTCGGGGCCGAGAGCGTCGAGGAACCATGCGTTGAGCCGGCGCACACGGTCAGTGGCAGTGTGATCAGGACCCAGCTCGCGCACGAACCGCGATTCCGCCTCCTCGGGAGTGCCGACGCGGACACCGAAGACCAGGTTATCGGCGAAGGCGACCAACCGCTCCTCCAGGCTCTCGGGTAGATAGTCGCGTGGCGGCAGGCCCACGGTGGACGCCTCATTCCGGTCGATGCCCGCCCCAATATGGACGAGGGCGATCCGCGCGATGGTCTCGTCCTCATCGCGGAGCATGCGGTAGCCCTCGAGGCAGTGGTCGATCCCGTGGGAGCGCGACCGACCGATGTCGTGGAGCAGAGCACCCGTCCCCACCAGCGTCAGGTCCACAGGATGCCCGCGCCCGATCAGCGCTTCGGCGACCCGACAGGCCAGAGAGGCCACGGTCCGGGAATGGTCGATGACATGGTCCTCCAGACCCGACGAGGTCAGGAGCTCCTCAGCCCGTTCCCTGGTCACCGGCAAGGATGTCCCTCCGCGCCCGGAGCTTCTCTACCACGGTCTCCAGGGGCTCGATCTGGATGCGGGTCCCTGCTGCGATGTCCATGAAGCCCATCTCGTTCGGGTATCGGGGGACCACGTGAGCGTGCAGGTGCGGGATGCTCGCCCCCGAGAACACCCCTTGATTGATACCGATGTTGAAGCCCTTGGGCGTGAACACCTCCTCGAGCAGTTTCACACCCCGTTCCATGAGGGTGTAGAATGAGTCGCGCTCGTCCGGTCGGAGGTCGGCAAGCGTCTCGACATGCCGCAGTGGGATGATGAGGATGTGGCCTGGGTTGTACGGGTAGATGTTCAGCACGACCATCGTATGGTCGTTGCGGTACACCTCGAAATTGGGATCGACCCCTTCGCGGACCGCACAGAGAATGCATCCCTCTGGCCGCTCACCGCGGACGTACTCTCCCTTCCATGGAACGGTGAGATAGGTCATGATGCGTCCTCCAGTTTCAGGACGATCCGTCCCTCTTCCTCCTTGATCTCCACGACCGCCTTGGCCTCGGGGACTCCGGCCTTGCTCCCCTCCTCCAGACGTTCCTTGATCTCGTCCCAGCCCAGACGTCGCCGGGCCGCAAGCAGGTTCGCGAGGATGTTCTCCACTAGCTGGAGGTTGGCGAAGATGAGGTCGCCGCGCTTGCGGTCCTCCACGGACGAGGCCTTGAACCCCTCGAGGAGCCGTTCCTGTTTCGCAAGGGTCTCTTCCAGCGAGCGCACCTTTGATTGTCGCTTATCCTCTGCCGCTTTTTCAGCCCTGCCACCAGCGTGCGCGGTGTAGTGTTCGTCCAGGGCTTTGTTGAATGTGTCGAACGTCTCACGTTCTGTTTCCCCGTCGATCCCGAGCTCGATAGGCGCGGGTCTACCGCCGGCAGGCGTGTTCGGTTTGAGCTCACCCTCGATCGCCTTGAGGAAGGCGGTCAGGAACGGGAACACCTTCCGTGCCACCTCCTCGGTGGTTGGCGCGTTCTTCTCCACGCCCGCGCTCAGGCAGACCTCTTCCGCGTATCGCCCACCGAGCCCTACTTCAACGGCCAGGGCGCGGACGAGGTCCCTTTCGGAGGCAGACAGCATTTGGACGAATCCCTCCTCGTCAAGATCGTAAGGATTACCGGAGTTGCTCGGAGGGTACTCGTAGGATTTCCCGTGGAGCACGTCACGGTCCCGCCATCTCTGACGGGAGAGGAGACCGATGATGCGGCCTTCAGAATCCAATAACGCCAGGTTGCCCTTGCTGAAGAGCTCGAGCACCAGCACGCGGTCCCCCAGGTCGACCTCGACGATGCGGTCGAAATCGTGCTGTCGCACTCCTTTGATGACCAGGCCGCCAAGGTGCTTGCGTAGCTGCATGGCAAGTGCTGTTGCTTGGATAGGAGCGCTCCTGCGCGTGACGCTGAGGTGGACGCTCCTGCCGGGGACCACGACCAGTTCGGCCTGGCCCGTCAGACGGGAGTAGAGACGGATGCGGATCTCGTCCTCGAACTGGAACACCTTGTCCACACGTGCCCCCTCGAGGACCGCCAGTTCCTTGACGACTGCATGCACGTCAGGGCTGCTCATCGCTTCCGCCGTGGCCGTTCACCCCCGATCTGTCGCATCCATCCCAGCTCTCTCTCACCGTACCGCTCCCAAGAATTGCCGACACCCTCGCGCTCCTCCTTATTGATGATCAGGGCCATGAGCGTTGCCGATACGGTGGCGAGGATGGTCAGGTCGCGGATCTCCTCCATATCGGAGCCACGGCCAAGGGCGCGGAGAGCGGTCACCGATCGGGAGTTCACCTTGCGGAGGGCGCCGTAGTCGGCGTCCTGCGGGGACTCCCAGGGATTGTGGTCCAGCTCGATCCCGAACCGCTCATTGAGTGACTTGGGCTCGAACAAGCGCTCCACTCGTTCATCATCGACGAAGAGCTTGTAGTTCGCGACCGCCTCGGACCTGGCGTCGAGCGCAGCGATCTCCTCTATCGTGGGAACGCGTCCCTGCTCGAACACGGCACGGAGGACGTCGTTCGGGCGGACCCGGGGCATGGTGGGAGGGAGGGCACACCACTTAAAAAATGTTACCTACGGCACCAGGACAGGAATGCGAATAGGTGTTGCTGTCTTCACGACAAGTGAGATCACCATGGACGATGTCGCCCAGAGGCTGGACGATTTCGAGCGGTTGGGTGTGCGCCATGCTGAACTGCGGTTCGGTGACATACCTCTACCACGCGAGGGATTACGTTTCAAGCCTCAGGCCCTGAGAGATTTTCAGGACCTCCTCTCCTCCTACAGCCTTACCCTCTCGGCCCACGCTGCGATCTACCAGGATGGCTTCCGGCTCAATCCTGCGGACCCGTCCAAGAGCGTGCGTCGCAAGAGCCTGGAACTGCTCCGTCTCTACCTCGATACGTGCGAACGGATCGATGCGTTCCCCCTGATCACGCACCTTGGAAAGGTGTTCCCGGACGGACGGGACGAGGAGTCGATCGAGGGCGGAGAGGCCGTAGCGGAGGCGAAGCGCACCGTGCCCGCACTGGCCCACGATTCCTCGGTCCAGCTTGTGATAGAGAACTCGAACGTCGATCCCGTCAGGGTGTCCGTGTTCGAGCGTCCCGAGGAGGTCGTCGACCTCGATTTTCCGGTATGTCTGGACATCGGCCACGGATGGGTGTCCGCATCACACCATGAGTTCGAGCCGGAGAAGTTCGTAGAGCTCCTCAAGAAACGCATAGTCCATATCCACGTCCACGACAACATGGGGCGTGTCCATCCCGAGGGAGAGAACAATCCTGAGGGAGGATGGGGCGACATTCACCTGCCCCTGGGGAAGGGGACATGCCCGGTGGAGCGCTTCCTCGAGGGTCTCCAAGGGTTCCATGGCACCGTCGTGCTCGAGCATGATCCGTTCTTGCCGGAGGACGTTCCACCCGTGGTGCAACGGGTCCAAAAGCTCCTTGAGGCGTGACCGTCGCCCCAGAAACCTTTATCAATCCCGCGCGTCCCAGCATGCGCTATGACCGACCCCAATGCCGCCGATATGCAGCAGCGGATGTACGAGATCGAGATCCTCAAGGAGAAGGCCCAGCAGATCCAGCTCCAGCTCATGAAGGTCGTCGAGACGCGCGAGAGCCTAGCGGTGACCCGTGACGCGCTCGAGCGGTTAAAGGACCTGAAGAAGGGCGGCGAGGCGCTCGTCCCTATCGGCTCGGGTGTGTACGTCTACACCAAGATCGAGGACACAAAAAAGGTCATGGTCAACATCGGGGGCGTAGTGGGGAGCAGGAGCATCCCTGAGAGCATCACGTTCATCGACAAGCAGCTCGAGAACCTCGAGAAAGGTCAGGAAGGCTTGGAGAAGACCTTCAATGATCTGAGCGAGGACCTCCAGCAGCTGAAGCTGAGCATGCAGATGCAGCAGCTTCCTCCGACGATCTGATCCGGCCGTCCCTGATCACACGAAGTCCATATCTACCCACACACCGTGCTTTCGCAGGAGCTGTGCGGCCACGTCCGAGGCCAGGTCGGATACCTTGTCGAGGCCTTCCCGCACGTCCACCGGTAGGTCCTTGTCCTTGGACATGATGGGATCGAACACGGCGTTGATCATCTCGAACACGCCCGAGGCCCTTGTGAGGTAATCCTTCTCCTTGTCGGTACCCGCGGACTCTCCCGCCAGGGCAAGGTATAGAAAACCAGTGGCGTTGAGCGCCAGCACGGTGCTGAACAACGTGTAGGACCCGTCCAGATCGAGCGTGTCGTACACCTGCATCCGTGCCCGCTTGATGAGAGAGAGCAGGTGCTCCTTCGCCGTGGCGTAATCCTCCTCCTCGGAGAGGATGATGACCGCCTTCTCCAGCTCCTCCATCATCTTGTGGAGCTTGTCAGTGTCCAGTGAGTCAAGTTCGCCCATCATTATCACCTTGCTCAGTAGTCGGGCGAGGTCAGCATGGCCATGAGGGACTGGGACAGCGCCTGACGTTCCTCCTTGCACATGTCACCTGAGCTCGTGAGCCGGCCCTGATAGAGCTTGAACTGGTCGATCCGGTCCTTTGCCTGGAGGAAGAACAGGAGGCTTATGGACGTCTGACTCAGGTCCTGGAGGGCCGCGCCCAGATCGTGGAGCATCTTGAGATCGTTCGGATTGGCCTGGAACCTTTGTGTGAGCGTGCGCACGACACCATGGAGACGCTTGAGCTCTGTATTCCACTCCTCCACGTTGTTCTCGGCCTTCATATAGGCCTCGGCGTCGCCAACGAAGAAGTCCTCGACCACGGCCGCCTCATCGTTGGTGAGGGCCTGGTCCTGGTTGAGCTTTGTGATGACCGTCTGCATCTGCTGCTGCTGGGCGGCCTGGATGAACTCGCGGACATCACCAATGGCCTCGTCCGCGGCCACCCGTACGTTGGCGAGCTTGACGCTGTCACCCTTCACGACGGCTTGGGGGAGTTCGTTGATAATGCTGGTAAGCTTGGGTTCGAGGTTCATGTCGGACATGACCACTTTATCACCCATCAGATTAATGAAGATTTACCCGCCCGTGGCCCACGTCATGGCACGCATCGCCGCCGACCTCATCATCACCAACGCAGCGGAGCTTCTCACCGTCCCCGACGGGGGATGTCCTCGAACGGGACCTGCGCAGGGCCATTTGGGTATCGTGCGCGACGGCGCCGTAGCGGTGACGGACGGCCGGATCATCGGTACAGGGAGGACCCGGGACGTGCTCGCCAGTTTTTCCGGAGAGAAGCTCGATGCGGGTGGACGCGTGGTGATGCCCGGGTTCGTTGACCCCCACACGCACCTGGTGTTCGGTGGCTCGCGCGAGCACGAGTACGTGATGAAGCTCGAGGGCAAGGGCTATATGGAGATAATGGAGGCCGGGGGCGGTATATTCTCCACCGTGCGAGCGACCCGTACTGCCACCGAGGACGAGCTCGTTGACCAGGCACGCCGACGGCTCGACCGCATGCTCACCTGGGGGACGACCACTGTCGAGGCCAAGAGCGGGTACGGGCTTACCGTCGAGGACGAGCTCAAGTGCCTGCGTGCCGCACTCAGGCTCGGGAAAGAACATCCTGCGGACATCGTGTCCACCTTCCTGGGAGCGCATGCGGTGCCCGAGAGGACAGATCCCGACGCTTACATCGAACTCCTCGTGCACGAAGCGGTCCCGAAGGTCGCCAGCGAGGGGCTGGCCGAGTTCTGTGACGTGTTCTGTGAGAAAGGCGTGTTCTCCGTTGACCAGTCCCGGAAACTACTGAGCGCAGCGGCCGAGGCAGGACTTGCACCGAAGCTCCACGCTGACGAGCTCTCACAGCTGGGCGGCTCGGAGCTCGCGGCAGAGGTGGGTGCCGTGTCTGCCGACCACCTTCTCATGGCCTCGGACGCAGGGATAGGGGCCATGGCGCGCGAGGGTGTCATGGGCGTGCTCCTTCCTGGGACGCCGTTCGTGCTGAGGACCGACTATCCGCGGGCCAGGTACATGGTCGAACAGGGGCTGCCGTTGGCGCTCGCGACCGACCTCAATCCCAACTGCCTGACCGAGGGCATGCCGCTCATGATATCACTGGCGTGCGTCCAGATGCGTATGCTGCCCGCCGAGGCCATCGTCGCCGCCACGCTCAACGCGGCCTACGCCATCAACAGGGCGGACGAGGTCGGGAGCCTCGACGTCGGGAAGAAAGCGGACATGATAATCCTCGATGCTCCGAACCACATCCATCTCCCCTACCATTTCGGGATAAACCTTGTGGACACGGTCATCAAGGAAGGTGAGATAGTCCGCGAGGGGCAGACCGGGTAGACGCCCTCGTGAACTCGTGGCCGGTGACCCTTGGGAACCTTTATATGGGGGATTCTTGGCCCACTCACCTGTCAGGAGGACATGATGTGACGTACATTGAGGTCACACTTGATCCGGGTGTCATCGTCTCGGACCTCTACCGAGAGCCCCGGGTTAACGGTCCGAACGGTCCTCTCGGCGTCACCACGGAACAATCCCTTGAGGAAGTCATCGTCCCCCAGCCCTACCAGAGCGGTGAGAAGCCCATCTCGTACGGAGTGACTGACGTGTATAAACTGGACGAGTACGGTGTGGGTGACGGGGAGGGTATGGACCAGTCCATCTTCCAGGTGGAGATCTGTCGACGGGTGACGCAAGGTAACGACGGGCGGCCCTTGGTGCATGAGGACGACGCGTACGCGGTCCTCTACCTGAACAGTCCTGAAGGAGCGGATGCGTCCGTTGTTCGGACGGTGGTCGTGGGATCACCGCGCTATCGAGATTATAAGGCCTCACATCTCGACGACGAGCAGACCAAGGGATACCTCGAGGGGAGTATAAATGATGTCCTGAACGAGAAGGGTGTGGTCATCGACGAACAGGTCTACTTGTTCCTCAGCGAAATGCTTCCGGGATATGCTTCCGGTGAACTCGCATGCGCATGGGACCGCCAGGCGACGACCGTCCTCGAATCCATCGCCTACCGGGTGGGCGAGGAGCATGAACCTGACGCACCCCTCATAATCGAGAACTACCATGCCAAGCTCGACGTGGATGGTACCGATGATCCGTACTTCAACGTCGCCTATCGCGTACGGGACAACGAGATAACCTCTGACTTCGGCTCGGGCGAATGGTATGCCCGACGGCACGATAAGATGCAGCCGGTCGAGTGTGAGGACCCGTCTGCCTAGCTCCCAGTGAGAGCACCACCTCTGGGGGGGTTCTGAATCCTTATTATTCGCTCGATGGGCGGAGCGTGGCCATGGACGTAGACCTGGAGACGACGGGCTATGCGGACGCGTCGACCACGGGCGGTTATGCTATCACCGATGACCTTAACGATATCGCCATTGCCACAGGTGCGGGGATCGCTCTAGCTGCCACGGCAGCGGGTTGCCTCATCGGGATAGGCGATGCTGAGTGGCACTATGAGGACGCCCAGGGAAATCCCGTGCTCGCCGAGACCGGTCTGTTCGACTCGGACTACTTCCTGGACAACGGCGACGGATCATTTATCGGGATACCGTCGGACTCCGTTCACATGGTCGCGGACAATACGCTCGCGCAGTACGGAGGACATATGGCGGGAGGACTGCTGGTCTCGATAGTCGGCGGTTCCTACGCTTTCGGCTACGCATCCCGCCGCAGGGAAGAGGAGAACTTCTAGGGACCGGTCTCTCGACAATCCCGGCCGGGGACCTGCCCGGAGTTCCGTAGACCTACGTACGCAGTAATCGCTTTACTCAGCGCTTGTTCTGTCGCAGTTTCCGCTCGTCGGAGTAACAATCTTTATTAACCCTGCCATGCTCTGACACGCTTCATGGACGCTCTTGACCTCGAATCGGAAGGATATGCTGCTACTGAGTCGGCCGACGGATATCGACAAGCCGACGACCTTTCATCCTACAGTGTCGCTGGCGGTGTCGCCATGGCGGGTCTCATAATCGGGCTCGGTGTGCTCGCAGAGGAGGCGGAGGCACGCGACTGGCGTAACTACGACGTCGGCCAGGACGAAAACGGGAACCTTCCTGACCAGCCTCAAGAGCCGGTCTATCAGCCCCAGCCCGAGACAAATCACGTTCAAGAGCACGTCCACCAGCAGCCGAACATCAACTACACCAGGGACTCCGACGGCGACGGTATCTCCGATTACAAGGAGGTCCACACCTACAGGACAAATCCCCGCATCTACGACACCGATGGTGACTCGATCAGCGACGGTGCCGAGGTGTTCAGGCACGGCTCGAACCCCCTGAGCAGGGACACGGACGGCGACGGCCTCTGGGATGGAAGGGAGATCTACCACGGTACGAGCCTTACGGACTGGGACACGGACAACGACGGATGGTCCGACGGTGACGAGGTGCGCTACGGTACCAGCCCGCGCAACTCACGCTCCAACCCCGGCTGGAACAGACGACACCGGTCGCGGGACCACCATGGCGGATGGCGCTATCGCAACGGGCGATACCACCACCCACACCACTCCGGTGGGGGACGGGTCATAATCCGGCTACCAGGGCTGAGATTCACCTTCAGGTAGGTATGCCGTCACTCGCCGGTGACAACTAAAGGAAAACTTTATTAACAGACCGAGGGCCGGGAATCCCTCATGTACGGTCTTGACCTGGAAACCGATGGTGTCGCTACCGCCGAGAAGGCGGACGCTTACCATAAGACTGACGATCTCTCATCCTACGGTATGGCCGGCACGGCAATATTGGCCGGTGCCATAGTCGGCGTGTGCGTTCTCGCAGAGGAGGCCAACGCCCAGGAGGGCTGGCGCGACAAGGGCGGCAGCAAGTCCGGCGGATGGCGGAATTACGATACTAACGGTGGCGGTAACAACTACCAGGGCGATAGTGGCGCTGGCAGTGGTATCGACACCGATGGCGACGGACTGAGCGACCATGCCGAGATAAACACCTACGGATCGAACCCACGGATCATGGACACGGACCGTGACGGCATCAACGACGGCACCGAGGTGCACCGGTACGGGAGCGACCCACGTTCGATCGACACGGACTGGGACGGTCTCAAGGACGGGAAGGAGGTCTACCACGGCACCGACCTGACCCACTGGGACACTGACGGCGACGGCTGGTCCGATGGCGACGAGGTGTTCCGCGGGAGCAACCCGCGCAACGCGTACTCCCATCCTGGCCCCCACCACCACCACAGATGGCACGGTCGCCACTACCGAGGTCCTGGCGTCCAGGTCCGCATCGGCCTACCGGTGCTCAGGATCAACATCAGGTAGCGTTGCCTGCTCAGGACCGGTAAGAAACCGTTCTTAGAGCGTCCGCGCTACGTCGAACCGTGGATACTCGCTAGTGGCCTCTTCCCAGGTCGTGCTCACATCGTCCACCCTGGAGAGGCGCGGCCCCTTGTGAGCCCAGGAGATGAGGCGTTCGACCGCTTCCCGGGGACCTTCGGCGATGATCTCAACGTCACCGGAGCGTAGGTTGCGGACAAGTCCCGTGAGGCCGAGGTCATCGGCGACGTCGCGTGTAGTGACCCTGAAGAACACCCCTTGGACGAGGCCTGACACGATCACGTGGGCACGCACGCGTTCTTCCATGCGTTCACCTCCTAGACGGGGTGTGAGGGATATATGGAGAACTCGCAGGCGGACTCGCCACGCGCGGCACAATGGCGTTCAAGGCACAGGAACCGCTCGTGGTAGTGCCCCTCGAACACTCCAGCGAAGAGTCCGCGCAGGTAGTCGCATACCGGTCGCTGGGACTCTCCTGCGTGCTCCAGGAACGAGACTGCGAAGAACGAGTCCTCGACCCGGAGGATGCCTCCTTTGTGGCCTGTGTCCAGCGATACGACCTTCAGGGTGCCGACGTTCGTCTCCGATAGGAATGAGCCAGCCTCGTCGAGGGACGCCTCGAGACCTTCGGTCACAAGTCGCAATCCCATCTCCCTACCAGCATCGAAGGCGATGGGGGACGAACCGCGTCCTGCCATGCGTTGGAACATCCGCTCGATACGAGCGATGAAGTCACCGGTGATGACGGCGGAGCGGATGCCCCGCACTCGGATGTTCCCCGGGGCGATGACTGTGTCGTCGTCGGTGGCCATGATGTGTCCCATTTCAGCGGTAATACCGTCTGTCTGATAGTGCGACATCCTCTTTTATTAACGTTTTGTCACGGCGACGACGGCCTTATGGACGCAGTCCGCAGCAGAGGGCGAGGAAGAGGCCGGCGGCGGTGATGTCGGCGGTCGTGCCGGGATTGCGGCGGTTCCCGTCCTTGCGGAGCTCATCATCCAGCGACCGAATCCCGTGCCACCAGTCAACTGAGAGCGGTTCTAACCCGGTCACGATCGACCTGGCAGCGTTCATGACCTCCCGGGCCACCTCGTCGCCTGCTTTGCGCCTGATCAGCGAGTCAGGACGTTCGGCGAGCAGGTCCATGTAGGCCAGTACCACTGCCTCGGATTCCAACTTGTCACGGTCGAGGAGGTAGGAGCAGCAACGACGGGACCGGGGGAAGCCCTCCACGAGCTCCCGGGCCACGTCGTCCCGCGACACGGCCTCACCGAAGGCGACCAGAGGTGTGACGCCCTGGGACACTACCTGGTCAGCGGCGTCGGGTGCCGTGGCGTCCCAACGCTCCGTCCTGCCGAGCCCGCCGGGACTGGCCGCGGCGATGGCGCGGTAGATCGCTCCTGTGTCCTCCGATGTGGCTTCGCGCACGAGCTCGCGTGCGGCGCTGATGAGCCCATCGAGGGTACGGTCGTCATGTGCGAGCGTGCGCACAGCACCTGCGGCCAGGGGGAAGATGAGGAAGATGGTCCCTAGGAGTGTGTTCCCGCCATGATGCCATCGCGTGCCATTGAGAACGGCCTCCTCCATGGCCCGCCCGAGGCCGGCGGCGGAAGGCTCTCCGGTGGCACGGGAAGCCAGCGCGTGGAGCGGTCCGTGCAGTGCGGCTGCAGATGCGAGAAAATGGGCGTGAGCGATGTCGGGGAACGAGGCGACAGGCGACACGTTCCCTGGCTTGGGATGGGCACTGACCTCGATGGTCGGGGCCAGCAGGGCCGCAGTGATCGCATCGTCCGGTCCTTCAAGTGCGAGGTCGGTCACGGTCAGAGCATGGTGGCCGGGGCTTAAAAAGATTGCGAGGACGGGGACGTGTTCAGCGGGATGGGCACATATCACTCCTTTGTGTCCGCTCTGTCCCCAAGGTATGCTCCGGCTATGTACGCTATTGGGAGCGTATACAGAGGATTAGCTAACCGGAAGAACACCTCAATGGCACCGAGCGTCGCCCGTGCTGCAGGAGTGGGATTCCCGAAAGCGGTCATGAACGCGATGAAGTAGACCGTCCCTGTGAGCACGAGGACGAAAGCGACTCCCTTGAGCCCGCTATGCCAGTTATGCAACCAACTCATAGTCATTTCTCCAAAGGTCCACCCTTGTCATCGACGATCCGCACGACCTGCACCTTTACCTTGGTGACCAGCGCGGCCACTGCGGCCAGGACGGCCAGATGGGGCGCGAAGACCGTCACCGCTCCCCCCATCGCCATACCACCTGAAAGGGGCACCTCGAGCATCTTCTCCCCGGTGGGCCGTCGAACGATGACGCGACGTACTGTACCCTGATGGTAGAGTTCCTTGAGGCTTTGCACCAGCTCCCCGACATCGAGCTCGTACTCCTCGACATAGTCGCTAGCGCTTCTTTCCTTGCTTCTTCTCTTTTCGCCCACGTCCTTTCACCTCTGTATCGTCCTCGTCGAGCGTCCGTAGGTCGCCCCCGCACTTGGGGCACCTGACGCATCTTTGGAGTATCGAGCTCTCACAATAGGGGCACTCCTTCGTCCGCTCGTCCTCCTCTGTGGTCTGCCTCTTCTTCACGTCCTCGGCGCGGAGCTCCACGACATCGAGGTCCTCCTCTGTGGTCGGTTTCCGCACCCGCCGTCGCCGCCGGCGGACCACTTCATCCTCGTCCTCGGTGCCGTTCCCCTGACCCCATGTGAGGGCTACGGTGGTCATCGCGCCTAGGCCGATAATGATACCCAGGAACGTGACCCACTCGCCCACGATGGGCAGCCAGCGGGCCGCAGTGTAGATTAGCCAGCCTGCGACGAACTGTAAGTACCGGTTCTGTGCGGGCATGGTCTGCTCGCCGATGAGCATCGAGACGACCACGGTGGTCAGGAACAGTGCGATGACGAACAGAACGCCACCGAAGAGCGAGACCGGGATGCCGATGATGGTGAACAACAGGAGGAAGAGCCCGATCGGTACACCGACGAGCATACCGAAACCTATGGCCCCCGTGTACAGTGGCTCGTCCATGATGGCCTCGGACGTGCGGTCGAGGAAAGTACCACCCCAGTGCACCACAGCAAGGCCGAGGCCGAGCGAGGCCACGACGAACGCGATGGCGAGAAGGAACAGGACCATGGCGCCGATGGCGATGATTCCTCCAATGAAGGGGAGGTTCCGGGCGAAATCGCCCTCATCGAGATCGAACGGCAGTTCCTCGTCAAGATGCTCGACGCGTTCTACTTTCCCCTGGACACGGTCCAGGTTCCCCGGTTCGTTGTCAATACTATAGGCAAGGTTGCCACCGATGATGGCGTCGCGTGAGATGTGGAATGAACCCGCGTTGACCGTGGCGTTCGCAAGGGCCTTCCCGCCGAGCCTTACGTCCCCCGCGTTCGCGGTGAGGTCACCGAGTACGGTGCCGTCCATTCTCAGTTCGCCACAGAAGGCGATGAGCTCCCCGTCGATTACTGCTGCGGGACCGACGTCTATCTCCCCACCGAGGGCTACTACCTCACCTGAGACGTTCCCCCTGATGTCTACGTTGCCACCACCGATGCGCACGTCGCCACCGACGTTGTCGCGGATGGAAACGTGGCCTCCGGCGATGAGGATGTCGCCACGTACTGGCGCAAGTACCTCGATATCCCCTCCAAAGACTATGAGGTCCCCGTTGACTGGTGCCGTGACGCGCACGTCCTCCCCGGCACTGTAGACATTGTCGTCGATGGCCTTCCCGTCGCTCCCGATGGTGACGGTCTCATCCCCCGTTGCCAGCGTGTACGCAGCGACGGAGCCGATCATCACGAACAAGCAGATGATCGTAAGCAGTGTCCGGTTCATAGTACGTTCCATCCTTATCCCTCCTGTTTAATGATACTCGCGTTCCATTTCAGGTACTTGACCGTCAGGCCTGCAAAAGCCTTGGCCAGGTACATATCCACCATGATGAACAGCAGCCCACCGAGGGTGAGCCCGACCATGAAGATGATCCCTACCACGGGATTGCTCCCGATAGAGTAGCCGAACCCGCCAATCGTTGACAGGATGATCGCGACGATGCCGGTGAGCCCGCCGAAGGTGATGCCCACGGCCGCTGCGAAGAGCGCGAAGAGCACACCTACGAGCGCTAGGAACGGTCCGAGGACGAATACCAGATTGAGGACGCCGAGCCCGGCCGCCGCGAGCACCGCCCGCAGAACGTTCTCTGCCGAAGCCGAGTCCTCGGCCCGCTGGACCATGAAGTCCGCCTTGAGCTGGCGGGCCAGGGCCTTCGGGCTCCCGAGAGCACGGGCGATACCATCCTCGCTCCGTCCCGCCTCGAGCCCTGCCTCGAAGTGCTCCCGGTAGTCATCGAGGATGTCCTCGAGCTCGTCCTTGGGGACGCCTCGCAAATACCTCCGTAGAGTTCTGATGTACTCCTTCCTATTCATTCCTGGTTCCCTCCAGGAAGTGGTTCACACGCTCGACGAAGGTCAGCCACTCGTCTGTGAGCTCGTCCTTCATAGTCTTCCCTTCTGATGTCAGCTTGTAGTACTTACGGGGCGGTCCCTCCTGGGATTCCTGGAGGTAGGTGGTGACGTAGCCGTCGTTCTTCAACCGGCGGAGAAGGGGGTAGATAGTGCCCTCCGAGATGGCTATGTTCTTGGAGATCTCGGCCACTAGCTCGTAGCCGTAGCAGTCCTTACGCGTCAGCTGGGCGAGCACGCAGAGCTCCAGTACGCCTTTCTTGAACTGGATGTTCATGATATCATCACCTCATGAAGGTTTGTTGAATGCACAGTACCTTGTAGTACAAGGTACTATATATACCTTTGCATTGGGATGCAAGGTACTATATAAACCGTGGTAATACCGCGTCCCGTGCAAAGGCATTTAAGGAGTGTTCCCCAACCCCGCCCGATGCGCCGCTTCCACGACATCGGCCTCCGGTACCCCGGAACTACCGAGGATGCCAGGCAGCTCGTCGCCGAGGCCAAGCGCATAGGCTTTCACCGCGTGTGCCTCAACGTACCGGTCCGTGGAAAGGAAGGGCTGGCGCTCCTAAGGTCGCTCAAGGACCAGGACCTCGGTGAAGGGACGCTCATCGGCGCCGAGCTCGACGTGATCGGTGGCTCCAAGGGCAGTCTCCACGGCCTCCTCGGCCGGGCGAGGAAGCTCGCTGACATGGTCGCGGTGCTGGGCGGTGACCTGGCGATAAACAAGTACGCGGTCGAGTCGCGCGGGACGGATGTGCTCCGTGCCCCTTATCGTGGCAGGCGTGATTCGGGCGTTGACAAGGTAGTAGCGGAGGCCGCTGCCCGGAACGGTGTGGCGTTGGAGCTCTCGTTCGCTGACGTGATCGCACCCACAGGTGGCAGGATCGGTCTCCTCCGACGGCTAGCAGAGCTCGTCGAATATGCAGACGCGTTCGATGCCCAGTTAGTGCTTTCGAGCGGTGCCGTCGATATGCTCGGTCTTCGTGTGCCACAGGACCTTGCCGCGTTCGCCACCTGCCTCGGGATGGATAATGAGGACGCACTGGATGCTGTTAGCACTGTGCCATGTAAGGTCGTGAAAAGGGCACTGGACCGACAGGACGAGCGCATCATCGCGCCAGGGGTGCGGGTGATCGAATGAACGAAAAGACTAAGCGGCGATTGCCGGCGCATTTGCGAAAACGAAAGAGATATATAGTGTACCAAGTTTGGCCAGCCGGGAACCCTACCCCAGGGTTCAACGATGTGGACAGGGCCATCCGGTCATCCGTCCGGTCATTTCTCGGCGACCATGGGGCGGCCCAGGCCGGCATGTGGGTCATGAAGGACCGGTACGATCCTGTGACCGGACATGGGCTCGTCCGCTGTGTGCATGAACGGGTCGATCAGGTCAGGGCCTCTCTGGCCCTCGTGACCAAGATCGGCGATGCACGGGTCCGCATCGATACTCTGGGCGTCTCCGGTTCGATCAGCACAGCAACGCAAAAGTTCACGGGTGATATGAATGGAACTAATGACTCCTGAAATGATGGGATATGATCGTGCGAGTACCGTCTTCTCTCCGGACGGACGCCTCTTCCAGGTCCAGTACGCCATGGAAGCGGTGCGGAGGGGCGCCACGGCCATCGGCATCGTCTGCAAGGACGGGGTCGTGCTCGCGGCGGACAAGCGCATCTCCAATGTGCTCATGGTCCACAGCTTCGTCGAGAAGATCTTCGAAGTGGACGACCATGTTGGAGTCGCCACCTCCGGACTTGTGGCCGATGGGCGCAAGCTCGTGGATGACGCGCGCCTCGAATCCCAACGCAACCACATCGTGTTCGACGAGGCCATCGAGATCGCCTCTTTGGTCAAGCGCATCTGCGACATCAAGCAGCTTTTCACACAGTACGGAGGGCTCAGGCCTTTTGGTGTATCCCTTCTTATTGCAGGTGTGGATGAGTCCGGACCCCGTCTCTTCGAGACCGATCCCAGCGGTACGCCTACCGAGTGGAAGGCTACTGCTGTGGGGGAGGGTCGCAAAGAGGTCCTTGAGTTCCTCAAGGACAACTACAAGGACGACATCTCCATCGACAAGGGAATTGGTCTGGTGTTCAAGGCGCTCCAGCGCATCATGAAGGAGCCGATCGAGCCCGAGAAGATCGAGGCCGGTGTGATCACCACCAAGGACCGGAAGTTCACCAAACTGGAGAAGGGCCGGCTCCTCAAGCACCTCAAGAAGCTCGAGCCCGAAAAGGACAAGGACTAAGGAGGCGACCAGCGTGGTCGATGTCGATCGGGCAGTAATCGCCCGGCTCCAGAAGTTCGGATCGACCTTCGAGATACTCGTGGACCCCGATGTTGCTCGGGAGTACAAGGAGGGCAAGAAGGTCGATTTCGATAAGCTCCTGGCAGCACAGGACGTGTTCAAGGACGCTCATAGTGGAGACCGGTGCGGCGAGGAATCGCTGTTGAAGGTGTTCGAGACCACCGATACGTTCGAGGTCGCAAAGAAGATACTCGACAAGGGTCAGATCCAGCTCACCACCGAGCAGAAGCGTCACATGGCGGAGGAGAAGTTCAAGCAGGTAGCAGCTCTCATATCCCGTAATGCGATCAATCCACAGACAGGTACTCCGCACCCTGTGGTTCGCATCGAGCGTGCTATGGAAGAGGCAAAGGTGCACTGCGATATCTTCAAGGACGCCGAGCAGCAGATGGCCGATGTTGTCAAGGTGCTAAGACCGCTCCTGCCCCTCAAGTTCGAGAAGCGAATCATCGCGCTGAAGATCCCTCCGAGCTATGCAAGTCACGCTCAGCGAGAGGTCCGTACCTTCGGCGAGATGAAGCAGGACCAGTGGCTTAAGGACGGATCATGGGTCGCCGTGGTGGAGATCCCAGCGGGGATGCAGGACGAGTTCTTCGGTAAGCTCGCCGGTATCACGCACGGCGAGGCCGAGACGCGCGTGCTGGAGCATTTCCCCTGATCCCTGGTGACTTCGATGGCCCGCATCCTTGTGAAACCTCGGCAGCTTGTCGTTCCCGGCACACCTCTGTCATCGGGTGTGGAGGGACGAGTCTCTCCCGGCACCCGGCTCGATGGAGATTCGCTCTTATCCACGGTCGTAGGTCTGGCCTCGGTGCGCGGTGGCGATGTGGGTGTCATCCCTCTGGGAGGCCTCTACCAACCGTCCAAGGGCGATCTTATCATCGGTATCGTCACGGCCGTGCGCGGAACATGGATAGAGGTCGATATCAAGGCCCCATGGTCCGCGGACCTGGAGCTGAAGGAGGGCGATACCCGGAGACCGGAGCGTGGCTGGCGGAAGGGTGACGCAGTGCTCGCGGCCGTGGGCGGTATGGACGAGGAAAAGCATGCGATGCTCGATATAGGTGGAACGGACCACGGCCCTATCTCCGAGGGGATCCTCATCGACATACCGGCACCCAAGGTCGCCCGCCTCATCGGGCGAAGTGGGAGCATGGTGGGCATGATCCGTGAGCTGACCGGCTGCACCATCATCGTCGGTCTCAACGGACGTGTCCTGATTCAGGGGGCACCCGGTGCTCAGCTACTGGCCGCACGGGCCGTAGGGCTCGTCGAGGCGAATGTTCACACCCGCGGATTGACAGACTCAGTTCGGGGTTTCCTGGAGGGTGCACGCCGTGATGCGTAGGCGAGCTGAGAGCCTTTACGTCGACGGTAGACGGCTCGATGGCCGAGCCCTCGATGCGATGAGCTCTGCTGTGGCCGAGACCGGGATAATACCCCGGGTCGACGGATCCGCCAAGGTCGAGCGATGCGGTACGAAGGTGCTCGTCACGGTCAACGGACCGCATGAGCCTCAAGAGAATGAAGATGATCTCAAGACCGTCAGGTGCACGATCGATATGCCATCGTTCATCGGTCCTGTACAACATGACGATCTCACCGAACGGATGGAGGATGCCTTGAGCACACTGGTGCTCTTCGAAGACCTCCCCGGCTGTGTCGTCGATGTACACATCCAGCTCGTGGCCTCTGGTGCCAGCGTTCTCGCAACAGCACTCACCGCAGCCTCTCTTGCACTGGCGGACGCAGGCGTGCCCATGCGCGATCTGGTGGCCGCCCTTGACGTGGTCATAATCCATGATGCACAAGGGAAGCGGTTCATCGCCCTGGACCCGTCGGAGATCGAGGCTACATGGGCGTCATCCACGATAACCGCATGCTTCACATGTCATGGAGGGGACCTGGTCCTTCTCTTCGCCAACGGCAGGCACTCGCCGGTCGAGCTCGAGAGCGCTCTAGGCCTCGCAGCACGCGGTATGGGTTCTGTCCGTGACCTAATGACCGACTCGTTCCTCCGTCGGTACGAGCCCAGAGGTGAGGACAAATGATGCCTGCCCGATTGGTGGATTGCACTATGGTCCGTCGGACTGTACGACGCCTTCTGGCGAACGGTCAGCGGTTCGATGGCAGGGGCATGGGCGATGTCCGTCCTGTGAAGGTCATGTGCGACGTGGCACCGGTGGCCGAGGGCTCCGCTCAGGTCTTCTTAGGGAGGACCCATGTCATTGCCGGTGTCCGGCTCGAGGCCGCTCCACCCGTGGCGGACCATCCTGTGGAGGGGGTGCTACTTGTCCATGCTGGCAAGGATAATGCTCCTCTTGCCCGGGCCGTGGAGCGTGCGCTTCGCGATGCTGAGGCCATTGATCTCATGCGTCTGTGCATCGAGCCCGGACGGACGGTGTGGCACGTGCAGCTCGACGTACGCTGCATCAACGATGACGGTTCTCTGGTCGACGCCTGTGTGTTGGCATCGGTTGCGGCTCTTGCCTCAGCGCGGATGCCGCGCTTTGACAGCGGGAGGGTGGTCCGGGACGAGCGGGTCGGCCCACTGATGGTGGACGGATTGCCCGTCACCTGCACACTTGGCCTGGTGGACGGGAAGCTCGTGGCCGACCTCACCCGGGAGGAAGAAGCAGTGACCGACGCCAAGGTCCGCGTTACCTTCCTGCCGGACGGCGCTATTGCGCAGGTCTCGGCCGGTGGCCGGGGCCCGCTCTCGCCCGATAAGGTATCACAGGCCATAGCGCTCGCGAAGAGGACTGTTCCGACGCTCAGTGATGGTGTCCTCACCGCCGTAGCAAGGTTTAAAAAAACCTAGGTGGTGGGCTTGGCGATGAGTAGGCAAAGGAAACTTGTGCCGTTGGAGAAGTACCTTGTCAGTGGCGTACACATCGGCACCCGCCAGAAGATGAAGGATATGAGCGAGTTCATTTACAAGCTCCGTCCTGACGGTCTGGCCGTGATGAACATCCAGAAGATCGACGAGCGCCTGCGGGTCGTCTCCCGGTTCCTATCCCGGTACGATCCGAGCGAGGTTCTTGTCGTGGCCGCCCGTGAGATCGCCAAGAAACCGGTCCGCAAGTTCGCTGAGGCCACGGGTTGTACCCCCTGTATCGGACGGTTCATGCCCGGGACCCTTACCAATCCCGCCTACGAGAAGTACATTGAGCCTAGGGTCGTGTTCGTCAACGATCCGATCGCTGACAAGCAGTGTATCACTGAGGCTATGGAGGTCGGTGTCCCCATCGTCTCTCTCTGCGATACCAACCACATAAAGGAGAACATAGACCTCATCATCCCCTCCAACAACAAGGGGCGGAAGTCGCTCGGGCTGGTCTACTGGATCATCGCAAAGGAGATGCTCATCGAGCGTGGAACCCTTCCCCCGGATGTCGAGTACGAAGTACCCGTAGAAGAGTTCGGAGGGTAAGATATGCTTAGGCTCCCGGCAGTGGCGGGACAGCATTACTTTGCCGACACAGATAAGCTCAAGCTCCAGATCAAGCACAGCTTCACCCATGAGCTGGGGCCCGGAGCGCTCCCTGGAGAGCGCTCGGACAAGCGTGTCCACGGTATTATCGTTCCCCACGGGGCGTTCATGTTCTCAGGTGCCTGCGCAGCCCACGCCTACAAGTTGATAGGCGAGTCCGCGAAGCCGGACGTTGTCATCATCATCGGCCCTAATCATACGGGCACCGGGGCTGGACTTGCCGTCTACCCGAGCGGTGCATGGAAAACGCCGTTAGGGGAAGTGAAGGTGGACGAGGCGTTCGCCAAGGCCATCGTGAAGCACGGTGAGATGCTCGACCTGGACGAGATGGCGCACCAGTACGAGCCATCCATCGAAACACAGCTACCGTTCCTTCAGTACGTGCTCCCCGACGTGCCCATCGTGCCCATCCTCATGATGATCCACGATATGGACGCCTGCGACGACGTCGCCTTCTCGATAGTCGACGCTGCAGAGGAGCTGAAGAAGAAGGTGCTCATCATCGCTTCATCGGACTTCTCGCACTTCGTCCCCGCTCGCGTGGCATCGGAGCTGGACGATCTGGTGCTCCAGAACATCGAGAAGCTCGACGAGGAGCGCCTGATGAAGACCATTGAGCGGAAGAAGGTGTCCATGTGCGGATTCGCGCCCGTGAGCGCGATGATGGTCGCCTGTAAAGAGATGGGCGCCAAGCAGGCACGCGTGCTAAAGTACTACACGTCAGGTGAGATCCTCAACGACGACACTCAGGTCAACGGCTACGCATCGTGTGTCGTAGAGTAACGCCCACGCCTGTTCCGTGACTTTCGCAGGAGGCCCCTTCGATACGAGCCTTATAAATATCAACGGGTATCAATACAACACGCTCGGAGAGTGAGACCCATGGAGGAAACGGCGACCTGGCTCAAGGACGTTCTCGGAGGTGAGAAGCGGCTCCAAGAGGTCCTCGATAAGCTGGAGGGCAACGAGAAGCTCTCTCTTCACTGGTTCGAGAAGCTCGGCGCGATCATCGACGAGCATGGCGGGGAGATCGACGACACCATGGTGATCCGCCTCTCCACCCTCCTGGACGAGTTCGGACGGCTCGCGTCCACCAGTTCCTGTCTTCGTTCGGAGATCGAGTTCATCCTCAAGAAGAGCTGAGGCCGCTGGCCTCCAGAGGCAATCCAAGTGGAGAGGATTAGTAACATCATCATTGTTGGGACGGCGCACGTCTCTGCCGACTCCATCGATGAGGTCCGTTCCGTTATCTCAAAGGAACGTCCCGGTGCCGTCGCCGTGGAACTTGACGAGAAGCGCTACAAGGCAATCGTTGAGGGAAAGGACTGGCGGAAGGAGCCTATTGCCGACCTCCTTCGCTCCGACCGGCTTTACATCGCCCTGGCCAACGCGTTGATGCTCGCATTCCAGCGAATGGTCGGGCAACGTGTCGGCAGCCGCCCCGGAGAGGAGATGCTGGCCGCGATCGAAGCGGCGAAAGAGGTGGACGCCGAGGTCGTGCTCGTGGACAGGGACATCACCACGACACTTCGTCGTGCGTTGGACGAGATGAGCCTTGGAGAGAAGTACGGGATACTCAAAGAACTGGTATCCCCTGACGACGAGGTCCTCCAGACGGAGGTGGGCGAGCTCCTTGATACATACAAGGACGGCGATGCCATCTTAGAACTTGTCGACCAGCTTCGTGACATGTCCCCTGGCGCCCACCGGGTGCTGCTGGCGGAACGGGACGCCTACATGGCACGTCGCATCCAGGCCGCAGCTAAGGAGAGTTCAGTCGTCGCTGTGGTGGGTGCTGCTCACGCGAACGGAATAGCCACCCATCTGCGTACCGATGAAGAGATACCGGAGGTCGAGATAGTAGAACGCCGGCACTGGGGTCGTATGTTCTTGTACGCTCTCCCTTTCATGTTCCTTGCCGTCTTCCTACTGGCCATGCTCAAGGGAGTGGCCATCGGTGCCGAGCTCGGTCGGTGGGTGCTCATCAACGGAGTGCTCTCTGCGCTGTGCACCCTGCTCGTAAGCGGGAGCATCCCCGCGATAATAACAGCGTTCCTGGCCGCCCCTATCACTAGCCTCTCACCGTTCTTGGCCGCAGGATGGTTCGCCGGACTGGCCGAGGCATGGTGGCGTCGATTGACGGTCGAGGACCTAGAGGCGTTGACGAAGATAGAGGATATGGACGATCTCATGGCCAATAGCGCATTTCGCGTGCTCCTAGTAGGAGCTGCGGCGAACATCGGGAGCACCATAGGGACTTTTGTGAGCATCCCTGCAGTGCTCACACCCATCCTCTCCAAGCTCAGATGAGGGGAGCGGCTCGCATCTGGGAAGTTTAATAAAGCCTTAGTAGTTAGTGTCATCGTGGCACTGCCGCTTACGCTGCCTGTCATCCTTCTATTCATAGAGTTCGTTGTAGCTATCATCCTCGTATATTTCGGCAGTGAGTGGGTGGTCGACTCGGCGTCGGCCATGGCGCTCTATCTCGGAGTGTCGTCCGCCTTCATCGGCCTCACCCTCATCTCGGTGGGGACGTCGATCCCGGAGATCGCCGTTTCGACGACCGCCGCGTTCAAGGGCTACGGTGGAGTGTCCGGGGGAAACATAATCGGTTCGGACCTTGTCCAGATAACCCTCATCCTGGGTATCTGCGCCTTCATCCGCCCGATCTTCATGGAACGGTCCGAGGTACGCCAGGACGGTATCATCATGCTCGCGGCAGCGACCCTTGGCATCCTAGCGATGCTCACGGGCACCTGTGCCCATACGCTCCAGTGCGAACCGGGTCCCGGTACCTTCCGCTGCATGGACCGTAGTGGTGAGTTCACATCCCACCTTGGATACACCGAGGCATCCGGAAAGTCACAGCTGGTCATGGGGCTCGACATGCACGACAATGAGCTCACAGTCATTTGCGAGGGTGACGATCCTCCCGGACAGGACATTCCATTCAACAATGTCTCCCTGTGCATCCCTGAGACCATATCGCTCATCGAGTCCGATGTGGATACCGACTCCTGCACGTGCAAGAAGGAGTTCGGGAACGATGGCGATATTACTCTTACATGCAAGAACGTGATGGTCCGATATGATACTGAGCTCGAAGCCAAGACAGGTTCGGCCGAGGTGACCTATCTTGATCCGGACACCCAGCAGCTGTCCACTGTAAATACCACATGTACCTCGAACGCCGCCTCAGCGACCTTCGACACCGGGTGTGTCACGCGGTTCGAGGGGCTGGGCCTTGCCCTGCTCTATATCTGTTACGTGATCTACCTCTACAAGCACTCCGCTCCACCCGATGTGATCCAGGATTCCAAGATTACCCGGGAGAAGGCCATAGTGCTCCTGATCGCGGGATTCATCTTCGTTGTGGTGGGGAGCAACATGCTCGTCCGCACGTCCGTGAACCTTGCCATCATGTTCGGTGTACCCGCCTTCATCATCGGTATGACGATGGTCGGGTTCGGTACCTCGCTTCCAGAGCTGATCATCTCGGCCATGGCCGCCTACAAAGGTGAGGAGGAGATGAGCCTGGGCAACCTCGTGGGCAGCAACATCACGGATCCGCTCTTCTCAATCGGCTTCGGTGCCTTCATGGGCGGGAACATCATCGTGAACTCGGGCCTGGTGCGCAGCAACGGACTATACATGCTGTTCTGCTCAGCTGTCGCAGTCGCCATCATGTGGCGCACAGGTCGCGTGGGTCGCAAGGCCGCTTTCATCCTGGCCGGCCTCTATTTCGTGTACCTGTACTTCCTGTTCTGAACGAGTGGTGGGCGGTCAGGTAGAGTATGTGTCAGTGACCCCGAGGTACTATTCGTCGTCCACCTCGTACCCACCTACACGACGCATGCCAGAGGCCGCGATTGCCGCGTACCCGGTAGCGGCCCGGATGATCTCGCTGACAGGGACATGCTCGTCAGGGCGATGGGCAAGCGACTCGTTACCAGGTCCGAAACCAACGGTGGGGATGTTGCGGACACCGGCCGTGTACGCCCCGTCGGTGCTGAAGTTCCACACGGTGGGTGACGGTGAGAGACCGACGGCCTCCAGTGTCCTGAGGCATCCCTGGCCCAGGGGCGAGCCATCGGGGAGCAGCCAGGCCGGGTAGAACGCCTCGCCCTCCACCTGGAGCCCCGTGTGACATCTGAGCTTGTGGCGCCTGAGCGTGGCCGTGGCACCATCAATGCCGATGGACTCTATAAGCTCGCGGTACTGGTCCACGACACCCTCTGCGGTCTCACCGATCACGGTCCGCCGGTCGATCAGGGCGTTGCATCGCTCCGGGACCACTGGTCCGTCGCCAGGAGAGCAGCTTATGCCCACGGCGCACTGGGTACCACCGCCAAGGAGGTCGTGCGCGGGCAGCTCGACGGAGTCCAACCGGTCCAGCACCCGCGTCATAGACATGAGGGCGTTCTCGCCCAGGTGGGGCATGCTAGCGTGGGCCGAAACGCCCGGGGTCGTGAGCGTGACCTCAGCACGGCCCCGATGACCGATGGCCAGGTCGAGACCCGTGGCCTCACCGAGGACCACGAGGGCGGGCTCGTGGACACGTCCCTCCTCGAGGAGGTGGCGCATGGCAAGGCCTTCGCACGTCTCCTCGTGCACGACGAAGCAAACAATTCGCTCACCTGGTGGCTCGATACCGGCCTTTGCCAGGATATCGCCCATGAAGGCCATGGCCGCCAGCGCGCCCTTCATATCGACAGCGCCGCGGCCGAAGACCTGTCCGTCAACGACCGTTCCGCAGAACGGTTCGCACGACCAGGCCTCCCTGTCCCCGGGGGGGACTGTGTCCATGTGACCATTGAAGAGGATGGAAGGACCGTCGCCACCCTCGATCCGGCCTATTACCGATCCCATAGGGTCGATGAACACCTCATCGAATGAACTGTCGAGACGGTTCAGGAGGAGCTCGGCCACCGCTCCTTCGTCACCTGAGAGGGAGGGTGTCCTCACCAGTCGCTGACAGAACCCTGTGATGTCGTCCTCGAGAAGATGTGTGGCCCTGGCGATATCCATGGCGCTTTTGAGTGGGTAAAGGAATAAATGGGCTTCGTGCCCTGCCGGTCCTAGCTCACGCTATGCAGGGTGGAAAATGGGAAAAGAAAAGGCAGGGGGCTGGAGGGTTACTCCAGCTCCCCGTACCGCTCGTTCAGCTTGTCGATCAGGTTCGTGAGCTTCTCGAGCTCGCCGGTGAACTTGTCGGCGGACTGCTCGATGCTCTTGGCGATGTTGCTCGCCTGATCACTGATATGCAGCAATCCCTCGGCAAAGAGGTAGCCGGAGGGCTGATGCTCGTAGACCTTTGCCAGCCCGTCGCCGATGCCCGTGAAGGTCTCGGCGAAGCTCTCCATCCCGGCCTCGCGCACCTTACCACTGAGCTTGTCGAAAGCGTCGCGGGTCTGATTGGCGTACTCGTCCATCAAGGCGTCGACCGCCTCGCCGCCATACGACTGTTTCAGCCCGAAGCTCATGAAGGTGGTGACGTCGCCGGTGTTCTTCAAGGCATTGTACACGGTGGACGCGTCGTTACCATGGAGCTCCTTTAGATAGTCCTTGGCACCAGTGTGCCAGTCCATCTCCTCGAACTTGTCCCAAGGTGGACGTCCCTGGAGGATCTGCTGGTTGTACTTGTCCAGCACGCCCATGTAGGCATCGATCTCTTCCTTCATTCCACCTATGTCATAACTGGGGGCATCGCCCTCGTTTGGGAGCTCAATCATGGTTGTCACCTGTGTACCATTAGTCCTTGAATGAACAAAATCGGCAGGACAGGGGGTATATATATCTTTTGGATTGGGTGTCACTAGGAAGGGGTGACGGGTCACGCATCGACATCCTCGTCAGCGGCAACATCCTTCCCCGGTAAGGAGCCGATGAACTCCTTGACAACGGTCCGGTCATCCTCCGTAACGCAAAGGTACAGGAATGCTGGTATGTAGATGACGAGCCCCACAGCAGCGCGTGCCGCGATGGCGGGGACAGGTGATGTAACCGGTACCGACCGCATGGCAGCGAACGCGACAAGTGCAAGAAGGCAGCTTGTTGGGATCCCCGCGAACGAAGGTCGTCCGACCTCATTCCCCAGAAGTCGGATGTAGAGAGCGACCGCGCTTCCTGCGGCCACGAGCCGTGCGATGGCGGCGCCGGTGGCGCTCAGTTCGGGGACCAGCACGAGGTCCAGTCCGGCGAGAATCGAGAGGTAGGCAAGGTTGATACGGAGCACCTCTTGGGACCTCCCGAGGCCACCGGCCATCTGGAAGAAGAGGAGAGTGAGCATCTGGAAGAGCACGGCGAAGGCGAGGACCGCTGTCAGGCGGCCCATCTCGGGGAGGTAGGGCCCGTATCGCTGAGCGTACAGGTGAGTGACCAGGGGATCCGCGATCCCCGCTACAAGCAGAGCGACCGGGAGGAATGCGAACCACGGGTAACGGACCAGTGCCCCGAACAGCCGCTTGAGCCGACGTTCGTCACCACCGGACGAAAGACCTGCGGCCAGCGGCATGATGAGAGGTGCGATGAAGAAGGATAGGTTCGCCAGGCTGATCGTGAAGGGGAAGCATGCCTGGTAGGCGCCGACGACCGCCTTGCCGGCGACGCGAGTGATGATGGCGGTGTCCACAAGTTCAGAGACCGTGGCGAACATGTTGGAGATCCCCAGCGGGATGGCGAACGTGCTGAGCCGTTTGAACGAATCGGACGACGGCATCACGGGGCGGACCCCGCCCGCGTTCCTTGATACGAGGAAGAGGCCTGCCACCGCGCTGACGACGAAACTGGCGATGACAGCGGCGATGACACCGCGCAGGCCCAAGCCCATTGAGAGGAGGGCCACAGCGATCACGAGCTGGACGAGCGTGCTCAAGGCCCGAATCATCCCTTCCTGGTCCTGTCGCTGGAAACCGCGCAGGGCGTAGAACGTAGCGTCGAACAGGGCGAAGAGAGGGATGACGAGGGCGAACAGTGCGATAGTGGTCGCGAGCTCAGGGTCCTTGTACACAGTGGTCGCCACATGGTCGGAAGCGAGGAATAGGCCTACTCCGGCGATACCGCCGGTTACGATGACCAGGACAAGACATCCCGAGAGCGTCTCGGACACTGCTTCGCGGTCCTCCTGCTCCTTGTGCTCCGCGATGAACCGGGTCAGGGCGAAGGGGTAGCCCAACTGGGACACGAAAGCGATGAACGAGCACAGCCCGAGCCCGATGACGAACGCACCGTTGTGCGCCGGCCCTAGCCATCCCGCTACCGTGACCTTGAAAATGAAGGAGAACACGAAGCTTGCGACAAGGAAAGCCCAGTATCGGAGGGCGAGCCCGGAAAGACGGTCGAGCACCTTGCCCATCGCGGACGCGTCCGTCCGTAGCTTTAAATGTGTTCAGCACCTTTCCGCGTTCAATGAAGGACGGGGGCTGGGAGGCCATCGAGGAGGAGCTAATCTCCCTCGAGCTGAAGCTCCAGCACACAAGACCCTTCGACGTGACCGTCGATGAGGATGAGGATGTCCATATCAATGAGGTCCTGGATGCTAGTGTATGGATCCAGCGCCTCTTCGTGGACGAGGTCCGCCTCATGCTCTTCATCTACCTCCACCCGCGGTCGACCCTCAACGACCTGTACCGGAGCGTGGAGCTTGACAATCAGCGACTTCGCCTAATCCTACGGAGGGTGATGCCGCTCCTCAAGGACGATGACGGTCACTACTCAGTGGATGTCGAGGTGCTCCAGGGCTCTGAACTATGGGACCTGCTCCAGCTCCTTGAGGGATACTACTTCAACGTCAAGCGACGTTTCCACCACCGGATGCTCGTAGAACGTAGGAATAAAGCACGTCGGTCCTGGCGGGACCGCGACTAATCACTCGCTATTCGCTGGCATCGCTCCTTGGATATCGTGCCGTTCACGTTCCTGCAAGCTACCTCGGCGAGCCCTAGTGGGAGCTTGCGTGTGCTCACGATATGGAGGATACAGGAGTCACGGAGCCCCGTGTTCTGAATGGCGCGGCACACGAACATCGATCCTTGGGGATCGCTCAGTGAGGAACGGCGTGCGAGGTCCAGCAGGCAGCCTTCCCTGCGGTCGCCCACGCACAGGGTGATCCCCGCCTCCACTCCTGCGCTCCCTTCGCTCCGGGATACTGCGGCCTGGGCGAGACAGGGTTCAACCCGTCCAGGATCACCTATCTGATCGAGACAGAGCTGTTTTGCACCCTCAGGGTCCGTACGCGCCAGTTCCGAAGCCACCTCGATATAGCACTGGTCTCTTCGTGTCCCGGACGGTTCGGACATACAGTCACGTGCGGCCTCACCCGCGATGGGGGATGATGCGAGATAATTGGTGATAAAGAGGAGTGCGAGGAAAGCTGCGAGGATAGCTGCGACGAACACGACGCCACTCCTATCACTATCCATCGTTCACGGTGTGCCTGCTAGGAGTTAAATTGGTATCCCCCACGATCCTCTCTGCGGACGTCTAAAGGGAATCTTTAAAACCAATCTTGTAGAGTCGAATGGGCTTGGTGAGGTAATATGTACCGAGCGAGAGAGATAGAGAATGAAGTGATCCATAAGATGGCCGGGATGCAGGCTGACGGTGATACGCGCATTGTCGGGCTGACAGCCCTCGCCCGTGCCACCGGGATGGGACACAGGGACGTCGGTCGCGCTCTCCAGCGACTTCTCGTCCGTGGGGACGTCGGTAAGGTGCTCCGAGGACGCCGTTCCGGCTACTTCCTGAACTCCATATCATAGGGACCCATCTGCCCTCCGGGCACCCCTGCCGAAAGGTTTATTGCCCTGTAACGACTTAGAATATATTGGACAGGGTCGACCGGTCGGAGGGCGTTGAATGGGCTCGTTTCATAGGCTTTTCATCATAGTATATCTTCTGCTGATGGTCCCCAGCATTGCCTTTGAGGTGAGGCCTGCGGGCGAGATCGTCCACACGAGCGAGGTGTTCGGCATCCTCCAGGGCGACGGCGAGGTGTACACGGTCGGTGGGAACGGCCGTCTACGCGTGTTCGATACGAGCGACCATGCCCAGCTGAGCTCCCTCCCGATCACCGACGGCTGGTCGTCCGCCATTGCCGAATCGGGTGGCGACATATTCATCGGGAACGATGACGGCACGATCGCGGTCGTGGACCGGCGTGATCTGGTCGAACGCTCCCGGCTATCCTTGGGCGCTCCCGTGCACTCCGTGTTCGCAGACGCGCAGGTGGTGGTCGGTGCCACCGAGGGGGGACCTGTTGTCGTGTTCGACGCGGTGACGCTCGCGGAGCGCGGGCGCCTGTTCGGAGAAGCGTTCTTCCACTGGGCCGTGGCCGATGGTCGTTACATCTATGCAGGTGGCGGTGGGAATCCCTGTGGATGCGACGATGCCCCCGGGGGAGTGACCATCTGGGAGCAGGACGACCTTACCCTGGTGACCCGGATCCCGACCCCTTCCTTCATCTGGACGGTCGTCGTCGACGGGAACCTGATCCTGACAGGAGCCCAGGACGGGTGGCTGCGCGTGTTCGACAAGACTACTTTCGAACGACAGGCCTTCATCGACATGGGGACCGCGGTCTACTCCATCCTTGTAGGTCCGCGTTACGTCTACGTGGGCCTGAAGAACGGTCAGGTCCGAATTCTCGACGGCACCACATTCGAGGAACTCGCAACGGTACGAGCGGGCTCCGCTATCTGGGCGCTCGCGACCGACGGAGCACGCCTTTTCACCGGTGGTGAGGACGGGACCATGCGCGCGTGGGACCTAGGTCCGATCGCACGGACCTCGGACCTGCCAGCGTCGTCAGTGCTATTCACACCAGCATCGGTCCAGACGCTCGAGCCCGGTGTCGTGACTCTGATGGGGATGGCGAGCGGGGGCCCGGACCGCGTGTCACCGGTGTCCTGGCTATGGCGAATGTCGTCCACCGAGGAACCGGATGTCACCCTCATGACGTTCGGATGATCACTGCTCGGGCGGCCAGGTCCCCTGATAGGTCTGCTGTTGCGGCACTTGTTGTTGGGGGGGGTATGTCTGTTGGTAACCGTAGGCGGTCTGGTACCCCATGGCCTGTTCGGGCCGGGGCTGCATGGCAACACCACGCGAACGGTGGGGCATTAGCACGAGAACGAGCGTAGCTACCAGGACCAGGGCAATGACGGGCCCGGGTGTGATCATGTCCTTCAGACCCGCTCGGGGTGCGGATCTAGGTGGGGGCCTGATCTCGACCGTCGTGTCCGGTGATGACGTTACGTTGGGCGTCACAGTCGGGAGCTCGGTGGGGCGCTCGGGCGGGGGCAGCACCTCGCCAACGACATCGATGATCACGTCCCTGCGTACCAGCTCCCGTCTGGCCCTGCGCAGGGAGAGCCCGAGGACGACGGTCCCGGGTGCCTGTCCGGTGTAGTTGTAGGTGAACTCGTGCGAGCTCTTTGGAGCGATATCGGGCAGTCTGCGCGCGAGCGTTCCGGACGCATAGAGCTTGAGGCTCCGCGCATGCTCGTCGCCTGAGTTTGTGATGTTGACATGGAGCTCTGCGGCCTGGCCGGGATCCAGGGAGAGCTGGTCGGGGGACACATCAAGAAGTAGGACGGATTCTGATGCTCCGAGCGCCATGGCTGCGACCATGACAGTGAGGAGGAGCCTGAGCCGCAACATCCGTTCATCCCTCATGCTATACACGCGACCGACCTTCTACCGCTCTCTACCCGGGTCCGACAGGACGGGGCCGAGTTCAATCTAACGACCCGCCCGCCGGGGAAATGCCTCATCCTCACTTCATGATGTTGACGAGGACGTAGGCCATGCCCAGGATAAGGGCGGAGAAGATCATGGCCACGGACGTATTGTTGTCCTTCAGCTCCTTGATCTCGTCTATGCCATGGGTGGCTTTGTCCCACAGTTTGATGGCCACAAGACATCCCATCGCGTAGAGAAGGATACCAATGAGCCCCCAGAACACCGCGAACCCTGCATTGACGATCTGCTGGTTCATTTCAGCTGCTAATACCATATTCACCTTCACCTCTTGAAGACTACGATAAGCATGATCAGTATGAAGCCCCCGACTGCACCGCCCGCAACGGCGGCCTCGGTCGTGGACAGGGATAGCCCCTCCGACTTGAGTGTGACGCCCGCGTCCTTACCGAAGTCGTACGCCGCTTCGACGTTCTGCTTCGCGAAGGACTTACCGACGGCCTTGCCCGGCTCGATGCGCTGGGCCTGGTGCGGTTCGTCCACGGCGGGAGAGGGGACCTCCTCTTTAAGGGAGGGAGTGTCCGTCACCTCGATGGGCGTGTCGATGGGGACAACGCGCTCGGCACCGCTGGCGGCCGGTTCCCCCCGCTCCAGATCGGCGAGCGGTAGGGTATCGATGCCCGTGGTGAGGGGTGTCCCCTTGCTGTACATGAGCGTGTAGTCGTGAACGATCTCGGGGCGGTCGCCGTAGAACGACAACTTGATATTGGATACAGCGCTCTCAGTACTGTACGATAGAATGACGTGAGATGCGGGCGAGTAGCCGAAGATGTCCCATGTGGCATCGATGCCACGCCACTTGCCGTTAAGGTAGCTTGCTGCCCAGGCGTGGCCCGTGTCGCCGGTGATACCGGACATGGACAGGCCGGGAACGCCCTGGGCGCGCGTGAACGCGAGATAGAGGTCAGTGAACTCGTTGCAGTCGCCCTTGCGGTTCGTGTAGGCCCAGTCGGATCCCATCCGGTCCTGCATCTTGATGTACTCGATGTTACCGGCCACCCAGTCGAACACCTTCTTGGGATCGGAGATCTCCTTGAGGCGGAGGTCCATGGCAGGCGTCACTGACCAGAACGTGCTGTCGGGTTTGGTACCGTTGTCCCGGGGGTGGTCCACCAGGTCGTCCGACGTGCGCACGAGGACATCCTGCGTGATCGTGTGGACCTTCGTACCAGTTACCTCCTTCATCTCGATCTTCGCGTACTCGAGGCCATCGATGTCCGTCGTGATGCCCTCCGGTTCCGTGGAGAGTACTTCCTGGTTCCGCGTCTCCTGTGCCACGAGGACATGGAGCGAGAGGTCGTTTGTATTATCACCCTTGACGGTCACGGTCTGGGAGAGCGTGTAACGGGCCTCCTTGAGCATAGCGGTGAAGCTCACGTCCGAGGGGGCAACGTACCCGGTCCATCCCGACTTCGTCACCGGCTGCTCCTCGGAGTTGATGGTGACGATGGAGATGTCCTCAGGGACCCATACAGTGACGTTGTCGGTGGGGAAGGCCCCTCCGTATGAGATATAGGGCTTCTCATCGTACCCCATGGCGTAGAGGATGAGGATCTGCGGGTGCTCGCCGATGGTGATCTTGAAGCTCGCTCCGTCCTGCTCGTACTTCACATCCCCTCCTGCGTCCTTGATGCCCTTCACGGTTGCCGTGTCCGGGAGGGTGATGGTGAGCACGGCGTGCGGGGGCACATCGAGCGTCCATCCGATGATGATCTCCCAAGGCGCGATAACGTAGATGTCCGTCGAATCAGCGCAACCTTGGAATGGAAGGAGAGCGAGAGCGAGGAGGATGACAGCGAGCTTCCTGAAAAGACGTCCTTCCATGATCAGCGACAGGCGGCGAAGGCTTTTATTGTTATGCCCGAGGCGCGTCTCACAAACCTTTTTATCGTGTACCGTCCCGCAATAGTGCATGGAGCGTAGCGATGCGGCATTGGTGGTCGTACTGGCCATCATGTTCCTAACGCTATCTCTGCGAGGGGACGTGCCTGAAGTTGTCCCACGCCATCCCTCTGCACCTGATTCGATCGCTCTGGGTGCTCTGTTCGTGGACCTCGCGAACATGCGGGCGGGCGATAATTTCACTCTCATCAAGGATGAGGACGTAGTGTCCCTCTGGTGCACGGGCGAGGGCAAGCAAGGTGATATCGAGGTGCGTACCATCGAGACGCTGGACCGTCGATTCATAATCGATGATAGCGGCCGAGTCCATGCGGTGTACGAGCTCCTCCAGGACGACACGGCAGTGCCCCTTCTGGAGCGGCGGCCGGAAGAGGGTGCGCTCGAGGCCACAGACCTGGAGGAGGTCGAGGTCGCCCTTGCTGTACTTTCCACGATGAGCCCTCCTCATGTCATGGGCCTGAGGAACGGTACATGCCTCAACGGCGCAGTGCTAGTTCCCGGTACATACCCCACGGACTACCCCGAGCCCGGAACGACAGTGATCCTCGAGGAGGGTGAGGGCGGGCTCCTCGCCCGGTTCGGGTCCATACCCGTCTTTGAGTGGGAAAGCGTACCGGGGCCCGGTGTGGCAGCGCTCCGACGATACCTGAACGATAGCCTTGGAGTGTCATGGGCACTTGACGCCGAGATCAGTCGTGGTCCTGCAGGCGACCACGTCAACATCACGGCACCGGGACACTGGGCGTCCTTCATCCTTGACCCGAGCACGGGAGGTGTTACGCTGCAGACCGATGAGGGTGGTGTCCGGGGGTTGACCTCACGTCGCGAGAACGGCCGGGTTGTGGTGTACGACCACGAGCTCAGTCTGCTCCTCGATCAGGACCTTCCAGTTGCACGGATGGCGTTCGATCACACGAACGGCGAGATCTGGGTGTGGGACTGGCACATCGAGGATACAGGCCGGCTCCTCAACTGCACCTGGCTGACGTGAGCGCGCTTCCTGCGGCTAGACCAGGAACTTTGATACGTAGTTGATGAGCTCGATCGCAGACCGCAGGTTCTCGCTCTTGAGCGGCTCGGGCCTGAACTCCACCTCGACCAGTGTGGAACCGCTGGAACGGGAATCGTCCTTGCAGATGATCTCGAGGCGCTCGAACCGGGATACGTCGTCCGTCGCGACGACCAGACGGCGCACCTCCGGGTCCGCTACGATGGACTGTGCGAACTGCTCGTTATCGGCGGTGATGTTGTACCGCTTGTCGAAAGCCTTCTCACCTGACTGGATGTCCCGCTGTAGCGCGGACAGATAGCCTTCGTGGGTAAGGAGCATGTTCAACCGCTTCCCGCGGTTGCAGACCGCCCGGATGTTCAGGGTGAGGACCGGCCGGGTCAGGACCGGGAGAGCGCTCTCTGCCCGCGTGCTCCACACACTAACCTCGAATCCCCGGATGGGCGCACCAGGGCCGAAGAACCGGATGAACTCGAGCTTGTTCATATCGACCATGACGCTGGCGCCAAGAAGTTCGCGGAAGGCGGCAGCCGCCTCCTCCTTGAAAGTGTCCTCTTTCCCCATGGTGTACCGGACGCCGCTCAGTTTTTAATGCTTTATCGAACGTGGGAGCATGGCCGGGCGTGATCCTACCGATTACACGTGCTTTCAGCAGGGTGAAACCGCTTACCGGTGTGTTCACAGAACACTATTAATCCATTTCAGCGCCCATTCGTAATAGGTGATGCCCCATGGAAGGAACCGAAGAAAACAGCTGGCGGCGAGGCGCGCTCATTATAGCAGGTATTGTGGTCCTCGTCGCAATTGCGTTGTTCGCCCGAGGACCTCCGGAACCGACGGCACCTCCGGCCCTGAGCGAGGCGGAGCGTTCCTCCGGCTACCAGGAGATGGTCAGGACGGCCGATATAGTTGACACGGGCCAGGACCTGTGCTACGACACCTCGAAGGAGATACCCTGCCCGCGACCTGGTGAGGCGTTCTATGGACAGGACGCGCAGTACGAGGGCGATTCGTTCTCCTATGTCGACAACGGCGACGGCACCGTGACCGACCTGAACACGGGCCTGATGTGGCAGAAGGACCCTGGTGACAAGGTGACGTTCGATGAGGCGGTCCGGGGTGTGGACACGCTCCGGCTCGGTGGTCATGATGACTGGCGCGTTCCGACGATCAAGGAACTGTACACCCTGATCGACTTTCGGGGCGGGTCCGGTAGGACGGAGGCCGAGAGCATACCGTACCTTGACACCACGGTGTTCGAGTTAAGGTTCGGTGACACGAGCGCGGGTGAGCGGCTCATCGATGCCCAGTTCCTCAGCTCGACAGAGTACGTATCGACGACGATGAACAACGACCCGACGGTGTTCGGCGTGAACTTCGTGGACGGGCGTATCAAGGGGTACCCGAAAATGGACCCGCGGTCCCGGACGGGGAAGTTGATGTTCGTGCGCTACGTGCGTGGAACCCCTTACGGTGAGAACGCCTTCACCGACAACGGTGACGGGACGGTCACCGACAACAGCACAGGTCTGATGTGGCTCCAGCAGGACAGTGGCGGCCATAAGGCCGGGAAGGACGGGAACGGGGGTCTGAACTGGGAACAGGCGCTGGCCTGGTGCGAGGGCTTGTCCCATGCCGGGCACGATGACTGGCGTCTCCCGAACGCCAAGGAGCTCCAGGGGATCGTCGATTATTCCAGATCGCCGGACACCACGAGCTCACCTGCGATCGATCCTGTGTTCGCGACGACATCGATCACGGACGAAGGGGGGAACGCCAACTATCCCTACTTCTGGACCGGGACGACGCACCTCGAGGGCGGCAGGGCCGAAGCGGCGGTCTACGTGGCCTTTGGTGAGGCGCTGGGTTTTATGCGGATGCCCCCTTTCTCACCGACAGCGACGCTGATGGACGTGCACGGCGCAGGTGCGCAGCGGAGCGATCCCAAGACGGGCGATCCCGGCGACTACCCGACCGGTCGAGGCCCCCAGGGCGACGCCATCCGCATCTACAACTTCGTCAGATGCGTCAGAGGATAGAGAAAAAGTCAGGACGTCCCCCCGGACCTTTCCGGGGGGACTATCCGATCGAAACGAGTTCCTACTTCAAGAAGTCGGAGAGCGTCTCCGGACCGTTGTCCAGGAGCTCGTCCATGGTCGTACCGTCGCGCTCGACGACATCCTCGATGTAGCCGATGCCCAGCACGTACTGGGCCATCTTGATCTGGCCCAGGATGAACATGTCCATGAACCCGACCTCACCGCGCTTGGCGCGCTCTTCCACCTCGACGAGCGCCTCGATGTTCTCGCGGTAGTAGTCCTTTGCGCCAACGTAGCCTTCCTGGTACTTACCTGAAGCGGCCTCCCAGGCGGCAGCGTTGCGCTCGTTGTCCGCGGCATGCTCCTTGAGCATGTTGATCGACATGTACTCGGCCTGACCCTCGGCGATGGCCATGACGGGGAAGCTCCAGGTCGCTGACAGGAGCTGGCTCTGCAGGTCGCCCCCGCTTCCGAACCTCTTGTCGATCTCCTTGGAAAGCTCCACGGTGCTCATGGTGGTACCGTGGTTGTGCTGGTAGGCGTGCACGAGCTCATGTGCAAGTACGTAGTCCAACATGCCCTGGTCCACATCGTCACCGTTGCCCATCACGTAGTCTGAGATGAGCACCTGGTGGTTGATGTCGTCGTACATGCCCATGGCCTGGTAGTACATGCTCTGTGCCATGCTATCGAGCTCTTCGGGGCTCCCGAGATCCATACCGCTCTCCCGGCCCAGGTCCTCGAGATAAGCGCGGTAGTCCTTGGCGTTAGCGACGGTTACATTAGGCCGTTCGCCGAAAGTTACACCAAAGTCCTTCTCGTAGTTGGTCGCGAATTCCTCAAGGCGGTCTTCGTAGGCCGCAACTTCTAACTCGTACATGTCCCGTCCCTTCTGTTCTGCTTGAAGCGGCTCCCGGAGCAGCTTTAAGTATAAAAAGGCTTCTGTCCCTCGCGAACAGTGAAATCGCCCGTGTACTCGCATTCAGGACTGAGGATATACACATGCGCCTTGTGCCCCTCTGTCGTGCGATTGCATGTCACGGAACATGCCTATTTAGGGTTTACCGGCCCCTCCATCCTCCATGAAGCTTCAGGTGGCCACCTCGCAAGGTGAGCTCACCCTTGTCGTGTCGGACAGCCTCTATTCACAGTGCGTGTTCGTCCGGGAGTGGGGGCTGCTGGTGGACCTGGGTGACTTCATGCTCCCTGACATGGCGGGCGTCCGCAACGTACTCCTCACACACTCACATCTCGATCATGTCCTGCACGGGTGTGCAAAGCTCGCCCTCTACGCCAAGAAGACTGAGCGGACGGTCCCCGTGTGGACCTCACCAGAGGACGCCGAGCGTCTCCCTGAGCTCTTCGGCCAGCTGGCGGCGTTCGACCACATCCCGGCGCTGTTCGCGGCACTGGACGTGCGCCCGAGCGACGATGTCGCGGTCCGGAGCGACCTTGTGGCGCGTCCCTTCACCACACAGCATGCCATCCCGTCCCGTGGGTGGACCGTGTGGGGTCGGACCTCGCACCTCCTGCCGTCGCTCAAGGGATTATCCCAGGACGAGATCGCCGAAAAGGCCCGCGCCGGTGAGGATGTAGAGTGTACGGGCCAGATACCGCTGTTAACCGTCACGGGGGACACGACCTTGGCTGGGATCCCCGAGCATGCGCTGGAGAGCGAGGTGCTGGTCACCGAGTGCGCCATGCCCTCCCGTGGACCCGCACTGGAGAGGTTCGGCCATCTCTGCCCGGCGGATATCAGGGAGCTTCTTTCCAGGTTCACCGGGAAGACCATGGTCGTCACCCACACGTCCCATAGGACCCGGGGGGCGCTCGCAGGGATCGATGATCCGAGAATGACGGTCATCGGTGCCGATGCGCCCTGAGGCAAACACATTAAAGCCCTGCTGAGTGGTTGGAGGCCATGGAAGAACCCGCGCCAGCTGGCACACGGCCGGCAATCATGATCTACGGCTATGACAAGGACCAGGCGGAGGTCATCAAGGATGCCCTCAGCAAGGCGATCGGAGGGCCTGTGGACGTAATCGGCGCAGATGGGCGTACAGGGGACTCCGTGTTCGCCGTGATCGACGATGGTCCTGGAGGTGCATTCGAAGTGAGGGACGACCAGCTCTGCATGTTCCTGGGCTTCGACCGCGACCAGATGCACGAGGCGATCGTCCGGTTCCCGGTGAGCGAGAGCCTGCAGCGGCCAATTTTCTGTATACTCACCGAATCGAACGTCGAGTGGACGGTCGAGCATCTCATCACCCACCTCATAGAGGAGCGCAAGCAGTTCGCCAAGATGCAGCACGAGCACAAACACGGCAAGGGCTGCGGTTGCGGCCACGACCACAAGTGATCGGGTACCGGCCCGCCACCGCCGAGGACTTTATATTCATAGGCCCCCCATCCGTGGCGATATGCTCGACACCGCCATCAAGCACGTACAAGGTCTGGGTCGTGGATCACGGTGCAAGCTCCTCGATGCCGGTGTCCGTACATGGGGCGATATCCTCTCCTGGGAGGGCCGACCTCCTATAGGCACGACCACGTGGCAACACCTTCTCGAATGGACTGACGAGGCCGTGCGGCGGTACGATGCACGTGACTGGGCGTGGCTGGGTCGCGAGCTCCCTATGAGCGATCACTGGCGAGCCTGGCCCGAGCTAGCTGACGAGGCACTGTTCCTCGATATTGAGACCACCGGTCTCTCGCGGTCAGCGGAGGTGTCGGTCGTCGGTACCTGGGACGGAAAGGGAGAGCCCCATGTATTCGTCGCGGGCCAGGACCTTGACGACTTCGTCGATGTGGTCGGTTCAAAGACCATCCTCGTGACGTTCTACGGCTCCGGGTTCGATGTCCCGTTCCTTCGCGACCGCTACCCTGACGCGAGGTTCCCCCCGTTCCACATCGACCTTTGCTTCTTCCTGCGACGTCTGGGGCTCAGCGGAGGTCTGAAATCCATCGAGCACGAGCTCGGTGTCCAGCGGAGCGATGAGACCGACGGTCTGTCCGGCCGGGATGCAGTTAGGCTCTGGTACGCGCACAAGAACGGAGATCCTCATGCGCTCGACACGCTCGTGAAGTACAACATCGAGGACCTGCGCAATCTCCTCCCGCTGCTCGAGCACGGTGTGCGCGAGATGGGAGTTCAGGAGCAGCGTATCACTTCTTGAGATAGCTCGGCCGCTCATGGTAGGGGATGGGATCATTCTCCCCGAGCTCCTCGAAGGCACGGAGACGCAGGGCGCACGAGTCGCACGTACCGCAGGCCTTGTCCTCCGCGCGGTAGCACGACCACGTGAGGTGGAGCGGTGCATCGAGACGCAGCCCCTCGCGGATGATCTGTGGCTTTGACATCTTTATGATGGGCGTCCTGATGGAGATGTTCGTCTCAGGGCGCGTGCCCAGCTCGATGACACGGTTGAACGCATCGTAGAACGCAGGACGGCAGTCAGGGTAGCCGGACGAATCCTCGTCGACGGCACCGATGAACACCGCCTCGGCACCCAGGACCTCTGCCCAGCTCACCGCCATGGCAAGGATGTTCGCGTTGCGGAAGGGGACGTAGGAGTCGGGGATATCGTCCGCCTCCAGATCCGCGTCGGTCACTTTCAGGGATGGATCGGTGAGCGAGGAACCCCCGATCCGGGAGAGGTGATCTGTGGAGACGACGAGACGCTCGCGGACACTCCAGTGGTCGGCGATGGCATCGAACGCCCGACGCTCACGCTCGCTGGTGAGCTGACCGTAGGTGAGATGGAGGAAGCACAGCTCGTAGCCCTGGTCACGGGCGATGGCCGCCGTAACGCATGAATCCATACCGCCGGAGAGGAGGATGACCGCCTTCTTCATGCCGGGACCTCTGCCGTGGGCCTTTATATAATTGGCCATCCGAAGCGTGGCGTGGGCGCCAAGAGCGTGTTCCTCCTCGATGGGAAGGAGCACTACCGCAATGGGGAGTACGAGGAGGCCGCCCGATTGCTGCGGACCGCTCTCCGTATCGAACCAGACGCACCGGAAGTGCTCATCTACCTAGGCTTCGCCCTGGGGGAGCTCGGGGACGAGAAGGGTGCGCGGCGGTGCTTCAAGCGCCTTCTCGAGTCCAATCCGGAGAACGAGGCCTACGACTACCTCGCCCTCTACTTCGCAGGTGAGGGGAAGTACACACGCGCCGAGATGGCCTGCCGCAAGGCCATCGAGAAGAACCCCCAGGACTGCGTGGCCTGGAACAACCTCGCCATCTGGCTCGTGGAGGAGAACAAGCATCAGGAGGCAGTGATGTGCTCCCGTATGGCCTTGTCCATCGACGACGCACGGGCCGAGTTCTGGCTCAACCTCGGTGTCGGCCTCGCCTCTCTCGGGAAATGGCAGGAGGCACGTGAGGCCTTCGAACGTGCTGTAGGGATGCGGTCCACCCTCATCGAGGGATGGCTCGACCTGGGCCTCTGCCTGTTACGTTCGGGGGATGTCGACGGCGCGAGGGCCGCCTATCACAAGGCCATTGAGGCCGATCCGAACAGCAGCGATGCACACTTCCATCTCGGTGCCCTCCATATGGAGCGTCGAGAGCTCAAGGGTGCGGTCCAGGATTTCGAGCGGGCCGTGGCCCTGGACCCGTCGTTCCGCGAGGCATGGTTGAACCTGGCGGTATGCAGCGACGAGCTCGGGAAGCTGGACCGTGCCGTAGAGTGCGCACAGATGGCCTTGGGGCTCGACGAGGAGGACCAGCGCGTCAAGAACCTCTTGGAGAGCCTGAAGGAAGCCGCCGAGTTCCGGCGCCGCCACGACCTGGCGGCTCCGAACGTGCTCGATCTCATCAGGACACACCTGGGCGAACGCGCGCTGACAGCGTTCCCGGTACCGGACGATCCCGTTCGCATGGATCAATGGTTCTTCGTAGTACCCCGTAAGGATGTAGAGGGGGAGATAATCGTACCCCAGAGCAAGGGCGAGCTCTCGGCCGTGCTCGATGGCACTGTGGAAGTGGAGTTCCTCTGGTGTTGTGGGCTGCGCAGTACTCTGACCCGGGAGTATCTCCATCTCTATGACCTCCGCACTCCGGGGCGGGCGGTGTTCATCCGTCTTGTCTGGCAGGACATCTACGATCCTGCGGCCGGACCTATTGCAGCCCGTTCCGAGATCGAGCGCACGCTGGATCTGCTGGAGGGGCTGGAGAAGAAGGCCAAGGACGACATAGTCCTTGTCAACCACTTGGGTGATGTGTGGGCGCGTGTCGGTGACGGGCCCCCGCAGAAACAGGAATGAGCCTGTTCTGACATATCCGTGGATCGTCTAGAACGTGGTCAGGTCATCATCAAGAAAACGGTTTAGAGGTGCTTTGACCTCTGGGTGGTCGTACTCGTCGCTCGTGTAGTGTTGTAGGGTCATTGTATCGATGGGCCGCTGGATGTTCATCGGGCCGGGAACCAGTGAAAGCATTTCGCATTCCTCCTTTGTTCCATTCTATGCATCTTTTTTTGCTTGCCCATGCGGGCGGTGGCCACGAGTCATGGTCGCCTTAAAAGGATTGTCTTTCCGTCTGTCTTTTAACCGCACACCTCATGGCGTCTCGTAGGTGGGGCTGCAGGGATTACGAAATCCGTAGGCTTTTTTCAGTTGACCTACGTGTACTGTTGGTGATCGGGGTTTGTTAATACTTAATACGGATGGAACGGCGTTCAAGCGAAGGGCCTTCCCGTGAAGATAGATATATCCGGGCGGGATAAGCAAGGAAAAAGGGGGGAACGGCCCCGCCACGAGGACGGGGCCGTTGGGGGGACGGGGTACGGATAAAAAAGTATGATCAGTGATACGTGTCCTCCTGTTTGTACGGGTCGTCCTTATGGTCCTGTTCCCCGTACATCGGATGCTCGGACAGATCGTTCCTGAATATATCGAGGTCCCCAAAACCCGGATCCAACTCCGGTCGGGGCTCAGTGCCCAGCTCACCATGGGTGCGCTGGTACGCCTCGAACATCTCAGGATCGATGATTAGCATCGCGTTCACCTTTTTTTTCGGACGGTTCTCACACCATTCTTGGCCGGTTTATAAGGTTTTCCTTTGCCTATGAGGCTAAATCGCACGAATATGGCTTAATTCGCCAAATTAAGTAATATTAAGGGTTATTAGAAGTTCGTTCGGACCGCATACTTGTGTGATACGACATATTGTCGGAACGGTCCATCTTAACGCTACTTTAACACCTGTGACGTGGGGAACAGCTCACACAGGGAGGCGATTGGGAAAAGGGGGGTATCGATCCCGCCGGGGAGGCGGGATCGATGGGGGACGGGGTACGGAAAAAAGAATGATATCTAATATTTGTCAAGGTCCTCTTCGGGCTGGTAGACAGGCTCCCAGTAACCCTTAACGACGTAGTCGTTCTCGGATCTATCGAAGGGATTGTAGTTACCAAAGCCCATGTCCAAGATGGTATTGGGCTCGGCGCCTACTACGCCATGAGTGGCCTGGTAGGCATCGTACATTTCCGGATCGATGATGAGCATGATTGTCACCTGCTTTCTTACTAATAGCGAACCATCGAATACCTGTTTATAAGCTTTTCCGTCGCCTGTGCGCCTAAATCGCACGAATATGGCTTAATTCACCTAATTAAGCGTTATTAAGCCTTATTAAGATTCTTGGCTTTCGATTTATCTCCGGAGTGGGAGTTCAGTACATCTATATCCCCCAAAAGGCCTCGTTCGGACCGCATACTTCGATGCTATATATAGTGTGCTGGACTATAGGGCATGTATCCCGTACAGCGATTCTTACCTGTATGAGCTGGTAAAAACTAACCTGAGCGCGTGAAAATGGCGACGAGTCCTACGACTGTTAAGTGGGTGTTAACCGGGGGGGAAGGTCCCCCCCGGATGGGCCCGGCAGGATTTGAACCCGCGATCTGAGGCTCCGCAAGCCCCCATGCTATCCAAACTACACCACGAGCCCATGAAGGCTTGACTTTCGAGTGGGCAAATCTTTATGTATCTTCCCTCGGGGCCCGCCCGAGCCGAAACCCTTAAAAGAGCTATCCACTCCACAGTCGCTTACGAGTGATATAACTTGTCGAAAACAAGTCACCCATGGAAGAAGCGGGTCGGCAAGAAGAGCCGCTGGAAGTGGCGCAAGAAGCGGCGCCGTAAGATGCAGCGCAAGGCGCGCCGCATCTAGAAGCCCCGATATTGCTTCGTTCTCGTCGTTCGACGATCGTGCGAGGTATTTGTTGGCGCCAGTGGCTCACTACAATATACTCACATCTGTACTTCCAGGTCGGATGCAGTGGTTGACTCATACGTTAGTGTAGATCAGACTTCTGGATCCTGTGGGCCAAAACAGGAGCTTGTAGATTAGACTATCCAAACAACCTCCCTGGTCAGCGATGGGGGCGCACGTCGAAAGGAAAACTATAAAAGACGGTCTTCGGGCTCCCGCGCTCCATAAGAGAGTGATTATCATGGAAGACATCATCGAAACTGAGAATATCGAGATCTACGATGTCCCCGGTCTGAACACCTATGTGGTGGCCGAACCGCGGATGGAGCCCCCCGGTGTGTTCAGCAAAGGGCCCACGTACAAGGATGTCCTTCACAACCTCAACGATGCCCTCGAACAGGATGGCGCCTCTTATACTCTCTACACCGAATCAGGATCCACCTACGATGTGAACGAACTCCGCACGTTGTCCAAGAACACACAGGATTCCGCTGTTGCGAAGATCAAGAGCGATGCTTTTGGAGCAGCTATCTGGGGCTATTTCCTCTATCCCTACGGTCTGGTCGTCTCCGCCATGAACGCTGTCGACGCGTTCAAGTCCTACGGTCTCATGAAGGAGGGACAGCGCCTTGAGAAGAACATCGTCAAAGGCCATGCCGAGAAGTCCGAGGGTCTGTCCGAGCTACATGACCTGTACAACGATCTCGACATACCTAGTATCGATGCTGAGATCCATCGGGAGATCGGCCAGCTCAGCTTCTTCCGGAAGATCGTCCCGCCCAAGGACGTCAGGGAGCGGATCATGGACAAGATGGCCGAGAAGTCCCTTGCCTACCAGACGCTCAACCTCCGCGCCCGCGAGCTCGCCGAGGAGATGGACGATGAGAACTTCCTCTACGTGGCACAAGCCTATGAGAAGGCCGCCCACGGCCACCACTTCCCGATGATCGGTGTGCAGAAGGAACCCGAGCAGGAAGAGCAGTAGACGCCCGGAACGAATGACGTGGGCGCAGTCCGCTACTGTGCTCAGTCATGCGCGTAGATGATGTGGACCACGCCGTCGGTTATCCGGTCTATCCTGCCAAAGCCCATACGCTCCATCTGGACGAGGTCGCCGGGATGGGCGACCTTTAGCGGGGGCTCGCCAAGAGCACGCTTGACGGGCATGGAATCAGCGATCCGCTCACCGTTACCGTCCTCCAGCATCCCCGGGAAGTACACGTGGACCTTGACAGCGGTCCGTTTGGGGACCCAGTGGAGCTTGGTCATGCCTCGGACGACCTCATCGCCGTCGTACACGGCGAGGATGCGTCCGGTGTGCTCGTCACGACCCTCGATGCGGACGTTGTAAAGGTCCTTGAGGCGGACCACGTCCCCCTCCTGGAGGTTGTCCGCGTCCTCCCGTGTTATGCAGAACAGAGCGCCTGTCTCGAACGTCCGCTCACCCATCTCGGGATTGCCCGGATGTCGCTTCAACCGCGCCGTCCGCTCGGGAGCCTCCTCGACGTTGAGCTCGATGGCGTCCACGACGACGAAGGCCCGGTACGCGAGGCGATCGATGTTCTTGCGGTTGATGCCCGCCAGCAGCTTCCAGCTGATCACGGGCTCTGCGGTGGAAGGTCCTATCTCGACGGATAGGTCCTCCAGGGTCTTGGGGACGATACCACGTCTGCGGAGACCGGCGAGAGTGGAGAGCCGCGGGTCGTCCCACCCCTCAACTACACCCTCGTCGAGGAGGGCCTTGATGAGGCGCTTGGAGGTCGGAGTGCCCTCCAGTGAGAAACGTGAGTACTGCATGATCCTGGGATTGGGGAGGCCCAGGAGGCCGCGGATATACTCCTGCAGCTCGATGCGCGGCTGGAACTCGTTGGACCGGAGCACGTGGGTTATACCGCGGCGAGAGTCCTGGATGGCCACGGCGAAGTCGTACGTCGGGTAGACATAGTACTTGTCGCCGTGCAGAGGATGCGGATGGTCGATGACGCGGAGCATCATAGGGTCACGCATCACCATGTTCTCGGCCTCCATGTCCGCCTTCAGGCGGACACCGATCTCACCTTCGCCGACCATTCGGGCGTTCATGCTCTCCCACAGTGCCACGTTCTCCTCGATGGACCGGTCACGGTGGCTGCAGGGGCGTCCAGCACGGCGGTTGGCGCTGATGGTCTCTGCCGGGCAGTCGCATATGTATAGATGACCGCCCCGCAGGAGCCTGTCGGCCTGCTCTATGATAAGAGGTATCTCGTCCGACACCCGAAGCTCCTCGTCCCACTCGATACCCAGCCAGGTGAGGCCTTCCTTGATGGCGTCGTAGTACCGCACCTCCTCTTTTCGGGGATTGGTGTCCTCGAACCGGAGCACGAGCCTGCCATCGTACATCTTGGCGTATAGGTAGTTGATGAGGGCCGAGTAGGCGTGACCGATGTGGGGGAAGCCGTTCGGCTCGGGTGGGAACCGCGTGACAACTTTCCCGTCCTCGGCGCCAGCGAGCGGGGGGAGACCCGTCCGCTTGCTCTCTTTCTTGCCCATGGGTTCGGGAACTAGCTCGGCGTGCTTGGCCTCCCGTGTGGCCTCGTCCATGGCGTTGACCTCAGCGATGATCTCGAGCGTGAGCGCTTTTACCTCCTTGGCACGGGGCCGTAGCTCCGGGGACCCCCCCATGAGCGATCCCATGACCGCACCGATCTGGGCCGCGCCATCGTGGCGCTGAGCATTATCAAGTGCATGGGTAAGGATGAGCCGTCGCAGCTGGTCATCGTCCATGGCCGCGGGGAGCCGGGCACCATTTTTAACTCTTGCTCACATCCTCGGACTTATGGTCGCCGCTCCCGATATAGAGGAGAGGGAGGACGGATGTCTCATCGCCGTGCATGCCGTTCCCGGAGCGGACGCGGCCTCGACCGCGTGGGACGAGTGGACGGGCAGCCTGCGTGTCCGGGTGGCCGCACGAGCGGTGAAGGGAAAGGCGAACGCCGTACTTGTTTCATATCTCTCAGAGCTCTTTGACGTGAAGGCCTCGCTCGTGGCAGGCGCGACCTCCCGCCGGAAGCGGTTGTTCCTCCCCGGAGTGTCCAGGGACCGGGTGCTCACCGTCTTGGGTGAGGGGTGATGGCCCGTCGGCGACCGGTGCTCGAGCGGATAGATGAGGTGCTCGAACAGCTACGAAATCTCTCTGAAGAAGGGGTCCCTGTAATCGTCGAAGGACCGAAGGACGAGGCCGCATTGCGCTCTTTGGGGGTCCTTGGAAAGGTTTATAAGATTGGCTCGGCTGCCACGAGCCTACCTATGTTGGCGGAGACTCTGTCCATCCAGGCAGAAGAGGCCATCATGCTCACCGACTTCGATAATCAGGGGGATTCCCTCGCTCAGGAGCTGGAAAGGTTGCTGATCTCACACGGCGTCATTGTCGAAACAGGCATCCGTAACCGGCTCAGGGGGCTTACCCGCGCCTCGCACGTCGAGGGACTTCCACGGCGTCTTGCGCGTCTACGTAACCAGTGAGCACGGCCCTTCTACCCAATGGGCACCCTGCCACAGGGGTGATACACATGGGAAAAATCAGCCCGATTGCAGCAAAGTACATTATCAACGCAGAGATTGAGGTCAATGGCATCGTGGAGAAGCCCGATGCAGTGGGTGCCGTCTTCGGCCAGACCGAAGGACTCCTAGGCCCGGACCTAGAGCTTCGTGAGCTCCAGCGTAGCGGCCGGATCGGCCGGATAGAGGTAACCCTCAAGAGCCGATCAGGAAAGTCCATCGGTTCCATAATGGTCCCTTCTTCGCTCGACAAGTCCGAGACCGCCATCATCGCTGCGGCTCTCGAGACAGTAGACCGTATCGGCCCGTGCACTTCCAAGATCGCCGTTGGCAGGATCGAGGACGTTCGTATGGCCAAGCGCAAGTACATCGTGGACCGCGCCAAGGAGCTGCTGGCCCAGATGATGAGCGACATCCTCCCCGACTCCCAGGAGATCTCCGATGAGGTCAAGCAGGCGGTCAGGGTGGAGGAGCTCGTGGACTATGGGCCCGAGAGGCTCCCCTCCGGACCCAACCTCCTCACCTCTGACGAGATCATCATCGTCGAGGGTAGGGCGGACGTCATCAACCTCCTTCGCCAGGGTATAAAGAACGCTCTGGCCGTGGAGGGGACCAACATCCCGCCCAGCGTCATCGGTCTTACCAAGGAGAAGACCGCCACGGTGTTCGTGGACGGTGACCACGGGGGCGAGCTCATCATCAAGGAGCTCTTGCACTCCGGTGCCGAGATAGACTTCATCACCATGGCCCCCGCGGGCAAGGAGGTGGAAGAGCTCACCAAGAAGGAGGTCCACAAGTGCCTCCGCTCCCGCACACCGGGCGAGCAGTACGACGCATCGATCGAGAACGATGATGCCAACTCAAAGGGTCACAAGAAGCCCAAGCCCAAGCTCCCAGAGAAGAAGGAGAAAGAGGAGCGGGAAGAAGAGCCTACTGGTGGCGAGGCAGTGGACCTTGCTAAGGAAATGCTCGACCGGGCTGATCCAAAGAGCATCAAGAAGTTCAAGACCATGATGGAGGGATTGTTCGGGACCCGCGGTGCGCTCCTGCTGGACAAGGAGCTGAACGCGGTCAAGCGCATCCCCATCATCGAGCTCCGCCAGAGCCTCAATGATGTCGAGGACGTGTTCGCGGTCGTGTTCGACGGCGTCGTTACTAAGAAGCTGGTGGACATGGCCGAGGAGAAGGACATATCCTACCTCGTCGGCATGAAGGTCGTGGGTCTCCGGACCGTGCCCAAGAAGACGGTACTCCTCACTCCGACCGAGCTCGGCGGGTTCTAGCGTGGACCTGGAAAAGCGTGTCGATCTGATCTACGGGGTCGGCGAGGAGGTCATAAACCTCGCCGAACTCCGAGAACTGCTCCAGACCAAGGACCGTCCCGTTGCCTACGACGGGTTCGAGCCGTCAGGTATCGCCCACCTCCCCGTGGGAGTGTTCCGGCCGATCCTGCTCAAGGACATGCTGAACGCCGGTGTCGACTTCAAGCTCTTCATCGCGGACTGGCACGGCTGGATCAACAACAAGATGGGGGGCGATCTCGAGGCCATCAGGTCCGTGGGCAAGTACTTCCTCGAGGTGTGGAAGGCGGCCGGTGTCGACATGGACAAGGTAGAGGTCATATGGGCCTCGGACGTCGTCGCCGACCCAGATTACTGGAAAAAGGTCATCGCCATCGCGCGACAGACGACGCTCAAGCGGATGGCGCGGTGCCTGACCATCATGGGACGGAAGGAAGGAGAACTGCAGGAGACGTCGCAGTACTTCTATCCTGCCATGCAGTGCGCCGACATCTTTGAGATGGGCGTGGACATCTGCCAGTTGGGCATGGGACAGCGCAAGATCAACATGCTGGCCCGTGAGCTGGGACCCAAGCTCGGGCACTGGAAGCCCGTGTGCGTCCACCACCACATGCTCATGGGGCTCGATGGCCCGGTCAACGCCTCCGGGCTCGATGACGACACTGCGCTCGACGTCGAGATATCCTCGAAGATGTCCAAGTCCAATCCGGACTCGTGCATCTACGTCCATGACAGCGACGAGGCCATCCGGGCCAAGCTGAAGAAGGCCTACTGCCCGGCAGGCGATCCTGAGAACCCCATCATGGACTACGCCAAGCACATCGTGTTCCGGCTCAAGGACAACTTCATCATCAAGCGGCCGGCGAAGTTCGGCGGTGATATGGAGGTCCCGTCATATCCCGAGCTGGAGAGCATGTTCGAGGCGGGTGCCCTTCACCCGCTTGACCTGAAGAACGGTGTGGCGGACGTCCTCATCGAGTTCATCACGCCCATCCGTGAGCACTTCGAGAAGGACCCGTCGGCGCGCAAGCTATACGAGCTTGTGAAGACCCAGGAGATCACGCGCTGAGAGGAGGGAGAGCGAGGATGCTGGTGCTGTTCGACCTGGACGGCACCCTCCTCGACCTCTCACTGCTGGCGGCCGTTCTACGCGAGTCCATCGTCCGTATGGTCGCTGATAAGAACGGAACATCCACTGACGAGGCCGAGGAGCGGCTCGCAGGGACCGAGGACGAGCTCCGGCGACAGGACGGGAAGGTCGCGTTCTTCAGGACCAAGGTCCATCCCGACGAGGACCCGCTCATCCTTCTCAACCAGGCCCTGCAGCGGGTTGCCCCTGCCATCGACGCGGTGGGCGCCTACAGCCGCATCCGCAGCTCGTGTGCGAGCCCGCCGTTCCCTGACGCGCTCCCTTGCCTCGAAGCGCTCCGGGCCGCAGGCCATACCATAGGAGTGTGCACCAACACGATCCACGAGAAGGCGACCCTCGAGCTAATGGAGTCGGGGCTAACGCCCCATGTTGGGTTCCTGGTTGCCGGCGACGATGTAGCGCGTCCGCTGAAGGGAGATCCTCCGGCCTACCGGCGCAAGTTGGAAGAGCTCGTGCGAGAGCATGGCGACGTACTGGTCGTGGGCGACGTGGTGAGTCTAGATCTGGTACCGGCGCATGAGACCGGCTGTCGCACGTGCCTTGTGGTTCGGGAATACACGCCTGATCGTTCACGAGAGCTGCCGTGGCTGGACCATGTCGTCAGCTCGCTGGCCGAGGTGCCTCCTCTGGCCGACCTGGAGGGTCAGGAGTGAATCGCTCGATCGTGCTTCTCGTGGTACTGCTCGCACATCTGACCATGGCTGCCCTCCCCAGGCCCGTGCACGAACTGGAGGTACATACGATGTCGGTCTCCGGGTGTCCGGGCGAGGACGTATCAGTGAACCTCACCATCATCAGCCTCACCGACCAGCTCCTGGTCGTCAACATAGACCTGTCGTCCTCGGGGGCCGAGCTGGAGCCCGCAGTGACCACGTTCTCAGTCGGTGCCGGGGTGAACCTCACCCGGACGGTGAGCGCACGTATCGCGGACAACGCAACATTGGGCCACCGGATCATCAACGCCACGGCGTCCCTCGAGGGCAAACCCTCGGTCTACTCCCGCCGCCAGCTCCTGATGTCCGTGGGGACCTGCACGAAAGCAGGCGAGGGCGGGGATGCGCAGGGCCCCGTGTCCTGGGCGATGCTGTTCGCCCTGCTCGTGTTCATCATCCTGGCCGGTATGGCCGTGGTCGTCGTACGTGTCTCGGGGAACGAGCAGGTCCCGGCAGCGGCCGCCGAGGAATATGCTTCCTACTCAGAGTCATCGGACTATCGGATGCAGTGGTACGGCGGGCAGTGAGCCGGTTCACGACAGGAGCTTCTTGTAGTCCTTCTCCGAGATAGGCTCTAGCAATCTCGGGATGCGGGGAACGTCGACCTGCGTGACCATTCTACCCTTAGGGATCTTGTCGAACTTGCTCACGCTGAACCAGTGCACGGGTTCGGTGAATCCATAATCACCGTCCCAGTCGTCGGGCGGTTTGTCGGATGTATTGCGGATGACACCGGTACCGATGATGTGCATGTGGCCGTCAGGGACCTCACCATAGAGATCACAGTTAGTCCTGATGACGACCGCGTCACCCTTCTTAGGCACCCTTCCTCCCTGGAGGTCACGTGCGGTCATACCGAACCATCCACCATCCTCTAGAGTATCGATGAACTGGTCTAGGTGCACCTCCTTACCCCACACGGATGGCAGTCGGAACAGCCAGTACCGCTCGAAGTCCAGTGGTGGCGGGGGTGGTGGTGCTGCGGCTACTTGTGCCTTGATACCTGCGAACGCGTCGAACGTGAGAGGCTCCAGGATCCGGGGCACCATGGGGAAGTCGACCTGTGACACGCTCCTGCCACCTTCGATCTCCTTGAACTCCTTCACGCTGAACCAGCGCACAGCGTCCTTGTCGTCGTTCGTGTCCCAGTTGTCGGGCCGCTCCTCGGTGATACGGCCGACGATACCGGTCCCGATGACGTGCATATGGCCATCCTTCTCGGATCCGGCCTGCTGTACGTTCTCCCGGATGATGATGCCTTCGCCCACACAGGGATTGCGGTCGCCCTGCAGGTCGCGAGCTGTCTGTCCGAACCACTTGCCCTTGCGCAGGGCCTTGAGGTTGTCCTCGAGGGTGAACTCCTTACCCCACACGATCGGGAGCTTGAACACCCAGTACTTCTCCGGCGGCGGTTTTGCAGCGACCTGCGCCTTGATGCCTTCGAAAGCGTCGAATGTGAGCGGCTCCAGGATCCGGGGGACCATGGGGAAGTCGACCTGTGACACGCTCCTGCCACCTTCGATCTCCTTGAACTCCTTCACGCTGAACCAGCGTACAGCGTCCTTGTCGTCGTTCGTGTCCCAGTTGTCGGGCCGCTTATCAGTGATACGTCCGACTATGCCGGTGCCGATGACGTGCATGTGGCCGTCCTTCTCTGACCCGGCCTGCTGTACGTTCTCGCGGATGATGATGCCTTCGCCCACACAGGGATTACGGTCGCCCTGTATGTCCCGCGCTGTCTGTCCGAACCACTTGCCCTTGCGCAGGGCCTTTAGATCGTCCTCGAGCGTGAACTCCTTGCCCCACACGATCGGGAGCTTGAACACCCAGTACTTCTCCGGTGGCGGTGCAGCGGCTACTTGTGCCTTGATGCCTGCGAACGCGTCGAACGTGAGAGGCTCCAGGATCCGGGGGACCATTGGCAGGTCCACCTGTGAGACACTGCGTCCGCCCTCGATCTCCTTGAACTTGTCCACGCTGAACCAGCGTACAGCATCCTTGTCGTCGTTCGTGTCCCAGTTGTCGGGCCGCTCCTCGGTGATACGTCCGACTATGCCGGTGCCGATGACGTGCATGTGTCCGTCCTTCTCTGACCCGGCCTGCTGTACGTTCTCCCGGATGATGATGCCTTCACCTTTGCGCGGTACGCGGTCGCCCTGGATATCTCGCGCTGTCTGTCCGAACCACTTGCCCTTGCGCAGGGCCTTTAGATCGTCCTCGAGCGTGAACTCCTTGCCCCACACTATGGGTAGCTTGAACACCCAGTACTTCTCCGGGGGTGGTGCTGCTGCGACCTGAGCCTTGATACCAGCGAACGCGTCGAACGTCAGAGGCTCCAGGATACGGGGGACCATTGGCAGGTCCACCTGTGAGACACTGCGTCCACCCTCGATCTCCTTGAACTCGTTCACGCTGAACCAGCGTACAGCGTCCTTGTCGTCGTTGGTGTTCCAGTCTTTCGGACGCTTCTCTATCACACGACCGACGACACCGGTACCGATGACGTGCATGTGTCCGTCCTTCTCTGACCCGGCCTGCTGTACGTTCTCTCGGATGATGATGCCCTCGCCCACACGGGGCGTGCGGTCACCCTGGACGTCGCGAGCTGTCTGTCCGAACCACCTGCCGTTGCGGATCGCCTTGAGGTAGTCCTCGAGGGTGAGCTCCTTGCCCCACACGACGGGTAGTTTGAAGACCCAGTAGCGCTCCGGTGCCGGTCCTGCAATGATCTGAGTTCTGATACCGGCCCAAGTCTCTGCCGTGATGGGTTCGAGTATACGGGGGACCATTGGCAGGTCTACCTGTGAGATCGCTCTACCATCGGGTATCTCCCTGAAGTCCTCGACGCTGAACCAGCGTACAGCGTCCTTGTCGTCATTGGTGTCCCAGTCGCCGGGCCGCTCCTCGATGACTCGGTCGACGAGACCGGTGCCGAGGACGTGCATATGTCCGTCCTTCTCGGAGCCAGCTTGTTCGACGTTCTGTCGAATGATGACCACGTCGCCCACCTTGGGGCAGCGGTCGCCCTGGACGTCTCGCTTGGTCTGTCCGAACCACTTGCCTTTGCGGATCGCCTTGAGGTAGTCCTCGAGGGTGAGCTCCTTGCCCCATACTACGGGGAGCTTGAACACCCAGTATCGTCCGCCGGGCGCGGCGGTGACCACGGGTGGTGGAGCTTGCTTGATGACCGGTTTGGGCGGTTCCACCCTCTTGGGCACGACCGGAGTGACCACATCGTAAATGGGCGTGACCTCCGGCAGTTCCCACTCGGGGACCTCGGTCCTCCAGGGCAGGGGCTGGATGTGGATGCTCTTTTCACTGTACAACTCCCGCCAGATGTAGTCGGTTATGTACGGTGTCATTGGAGCGAGGAGCTTGAGAATGGTCTTCAGGACCTTGTGGAACGTGTACCGGGCACCCCGAGCCTCACTTTCGGAGAAGGTCTTCGACTCGTTGGACGCGCGGCCCAGCTCGCTCTCCAAGTAGGTATCGACCAGGTCGTTCCACACAAACGTGTGGATGGTGGACGCGGGCCCACTGAGATCGAAGTCGTGGAACCTCGCCCGGCAGATGTCGACGATGTCGTCGAGCCGCTCGAGGATCCATTTATCCTCATCGGTGAGGTCGTACTCCTCGTCGGGATCGACCTGTGCGTTAGCAAGCCCACCGCCCGCAAGCGTATCCGCGAGCTCATCAGGCTGGGCTATGTGGTCGAGGTCGAGCACGGTACGGCCAAGCTGCTCGAGCCCACCGAGAGGTGCTGGCAGCTGCTGGCGGGGTAGAACGTTAGGTCCTTGCGGTCCGGTCAGATGATGGTCGGCCGGAAGTCGTTGACGCCCTCGTCGCTCCACAGGTCGGCGATGGCATGCTCCTTGGAGCGGTCCCACCGCTCGCCTCCTGACGGTTCGCCTGCACCGATCCGGGGACCATAGGTGGCGCTGTAATCGATGAAGGTCTCGATGAGTTCCTCGTCCGCGGGATGGACCGGCGGATGCGTATCAGGATGTGGGATCATTCTACTCGTCCTCCTTGCTCACCGGCGCGTCGGGCTCGGCTGTGCTGGTCTTCTGTACGTAGATGGACACGCCCAGGAACAGCGCGAACACCGCCTCGAACGGCTCCACGAAGGGGAGCACGGACGGTCCGGCTAGGCGCAGTCCCGAGGCGACGGCCAGGGCGATGAGCGCGATGAAGTAGTAGCGCTGGGACTTGTCCATCTCCTCGTCCTTGTGGGTGAGGAGCATGGAGGCGGCACCAAGGCCCGCGAGGACCATGAGCGCGTAGGAGGGTTCAGACAGACCCGCCATCGGACCCCACCCCCGCAAGTACCTTGTTATGGAATATCAGTGACGCGCACACAGTCAGTGCCATGAGTACCTCCACTATCTCGGTGGGTGCATCACCCACGACCTGGCCGCCCTTTAGGATGACATAGAGCACGGCCACCATGACCGAGCTCTTCCAGGCCGTACCGATGATGTCGGGTTTGAGCTGGAAGGCTAGCTTGGCGCTCATGATGAGAGCGAGCACGCCGAGCCCGAGATTGAGGAGGAGGGCCGGGTCCGTATTCATATCCGAAAGTAGGTTTGTCATCGCTTATAAAGGTGCACGGAGCGCAGAGGGGAGCCTGCTGACCGTAAAAAGAGAAGAAGGGAGGGAAGGGGGTCAGTTACTACATGTGCGTTGTTCGTTTATTGAACAACGCGACCCGCGAGCTCCCGGGAGACGAGCCACTCACCTTTCGCATCACGTGCGGTACCCACGATAAGCACGGGCCCGTCGAAACCAGCGACCGTCGTACCGTACCGCTCCAGGATCCCAGCAGCGCTTACGTGCTCCCCCGGGAATGCTTGGGCGGCGTAGGTGTGCGTGAAGCAGACGATGGCCTCCACCGTGGACTCGCGTCCGTCACTGAGTTCCGCCAGACCGTCCTCAAGCAGGTAGATAGCGGGATGGCCGTAGGGTACCGAACCGTCGGCCACCCTACCAGAGACCCTGGCAGGGCCAAGCCGGTACACGGCCAGGTCATCGGGACCGACCGTCCGGGGGCGAGGTGTCGGCAGGAGGTCGGTACGTCGGCGTCCGGCCATCCATCGATCGCCCTTCCGTCGCTCATGGGCGAGGAAGAGCTCGAACGTGTAGTGGGTTGCATCGATACCGCGTTTGTCGTACACGGCCTGCCAGTCTGTATCGGTAAGAGGCCCGAGCACGTCCCCTTCCTCTGCAAGGGACCTGGCGGCCGCTAGCAGTCGGGGATGGTCACGTATCGGCGTGGTGAGGTCGAGGTCCGAACCTGGCCGCGCTGTCCCCAGGAGGGAGGAGCCGGTGACGCCCACGCGCACCCCTGCCTTCCTTGCTAGCGTATCGATGACAGACCGCTCCTCCTCGTCCAGGTCAACGACACCGGCGAACTGGTCGAACGTCCGTGTCACGCGGTCGTGCGGGACGATGGTATGGACTGTGTCACCCGCCTGCAGACGGTACCCGGGCTCGTGTTCGTGGAGCCTGGCGATGTCGACAGGGCCCGCCTTCACGAGGCGATCGCCACGAGGGACGTACCGCAGTGAAGCGACAGATGCGTCCTCGAGGTGGAACTGCCCGACCACCGCGAACGCACGACCTGCCCGGTCCACGAGCATGTTGCGGGGTGTGCACATGTCGGTGTCGGATACCAGCTGTGCTCACTCCTCGAGAAGGAGCCTGCCCTGCTCCATGATGATGCGACCGTCCACTTCGATGGAAGGTCCGGGGACCACAAGGTCCTGGTGTACGTCCGACTCAACGGAACCGCCGAAGTGCGAGTTGTCGCCGAAGGCAACATGCACCGTGCCCAGTATCTTTTCGGACTCGAGCACGTTGTCGGGGCGGTGGGCGTTCGGATTGGTACCTATGCCCAGCTCGGCGATGTTGCGTCGGGAGGCGGCCTGTGCGGGATCGAGGCAGACGGAGCCGACGCCCAGGAGCGCACGGATCTCGTCCACTGCTCTGCCGCTCCCGTCGACCTCTTGGACGAGACCGTCAGCGATGACCAGCGTGAGCGGTCCTTCCAGTCCCTCGTGCCAACCGATCGGGATGACGAGCCGGCCGCTGGTAGTGCCCTCCACGGGTGCGCAGAACACCTCGCCGCCGGGGAGGTTGCCCATGTCGCCCGGGGACGTGATGGTGCCCGTGTCCAGGAGGAACTCCCTGCCCTCGACACCCATGACCAGATCGGTGCCGTCCGGTGCTGTGATGCGCACCTCCTTCGCGCCTTCCAGGGCCTTGACAAGACGCTCGCTACGCTCACGTACCTCACGGTAGTCGGCGGACATCGCACCTCCGGGCTCGAAAATACCGCGCTCGAACCGTGGCATCGATGCCACCCGGGAGCCTGCAGTGCACGCCTTCTCGCGTCCGCGCGTGTGTGTGATGGAGAATGTCGTGATGGCGATGACCACATCAGCTGCTGCCATGGCACGGACCGCTTCCGCGGGCGGCTCGGCACCGTGGGACCGCGGGGCCGGGTATGCGAGGAACGATACCCGATGGGGTCCGAGCACGACCTTGACGCACCGCGCCACTTCCTGCGCCAGTTCCCTGCGTGTGGCGATGTCCCTGACGAGCTCTGCCGGCCGGCCAGCGTCCTCTCCCGGGACGAGCTCGTCGGTGACAACGAGCACGGATTCCCCATCGCGAACGCCCAGGTTCACGTCCAGCAGGGCACGTACGGCGTCGAGGATGTCGCTCCCGTCCTCATCAGTCCCCATGCCTGTCGAGGACCGTGGAGGCTTTATAAGGTTTGATGGGCGCGTTCCCGTAAGCCTCATGGACCTCGGAGTATTCACGATCAACCTTGCTCTGTGCGCGGGTACCCTGTCGGTACTGGAGTACAAACCACCGGCCATCACGGTCCGTGTCATCACCAACCTTTGCGAGAAGATGCTCCTCACCGACCTTGCCCAAGGACACCGGACCGCGCTCATCAACGAGATGGTGTCCGCAGGCCTGGACCCGCACGCGGCGGAGGCTGTCGCCGGCGCCGCAATATCACGGGCAAAGAAGGACCTCCTGTTGTCCCCGCAGTCGCGAGTGGGGCTCACCAACCATCTGCGGAACCGTCACGAGTACCTCAGCTCCCGGCTGGAGGAGGACCTGCGGATGAAGGTGGGCGTCCTATACAAGGAGGCTATACGGGCTCTGAGCGACGTATCTGACGACGAGGCACAGCTGCTCATCAGCGGGACCAGCGTGAAGCTCGACGGGCTGGCCGTGGAGGAGTCGCAGTCGCGCTCCATGGAGAGTTCGATCATGCGGCTGCGTGTACCTGTCCTGGTATCGACCGTGGACCGGGTGGAGTTCTCTCCCGAGGACCGGCGGACGATCAAGGCGGCAGAGAAGATGCTCGACACGCTCAACCTCAAACCACCTGCCCTGCTCAGGCTGGGGAACGTGCGGTACCTCGCGGGCGACCTGCCCGGTGCACGGTCTCTCTACACGCGGGCGCTGGAGCGGGATCCCCGGCTCGCCGAAGCTGCGGTGATGCTGGCCGACGTGCTCCTCAACCTCGAGGGCAACCATATGGCCGCTATCGAGTGCGCCTCTCAGGCACTGACCGTCAATGCCGGCCTTCCACAGGCTTGGACCGTGCTCGGGACCGCCTACGAGCGGGCGGGAATCGCCGCCAAGGCGGAGCACTGCTTCCAGAGGGCCTTGGCCATGGACCCCCGGGACGCCCTGGCCTGGAACAACCTCGGGGTGCTGTACAAGGACCGCATGGACCTCGCGAAGGCGCAGAAGTGCTTCGAGCGGACCATCGAGATCGCTCACAACTTCCCGCCGGCCTGGAACAACCTCGGCTCGGTGTACGCCCTCTCGGGTGTCGCCCCCAAGGCCATGGAGTGCTATCGCAAGGCAATAGATCTCGATCCCGGGTACGCTGCCGCCTGGAACAACCTCGGCGCGGCCTGGGGCGATGCGGGCGACCATGCCAAGGAGATCGAGTGCTACAAGAAGGCGTTGGAGGCCGATCCGAACGCATCCATGATCTGGAACAATCTCGGGGCCGCCTACCAGGTGTCAGGTGACACCGGTCAAGCCCGTGAGTGCTTCCAGAAGGCTATCGCCATCGATCCCAAGAACGAGGCGGCCAGCGGGAACCTGAAGGCGCTCGGCGGTTAGACCTTCGCGACCTCGTCGAAGAACGCCTCGAAGCTCGGATCGCTACCGATGTCCGATTCCGCGTCCATGGTTATGTACACTAGGTCGACGCCCTTCCTTTTCGAGCCCATGGTCGTGGAGTGGACGAACCGCTGGAGGATGTCCTTGGAGTGGTACACCGACAGCACCGAGAGCGAGTCGACGATGACCACCATGTCCTTCTCGGAGTTGCGTGTGAAGAGCACGGACAGCGTGGTGAGGTTCTTGGGGTCCAGCATGATTCCACCAGATGTGGCCGGGTCTATGAACGATACGTCGTCGACCTTGGCCCCGCGCTTCTTGAGGATGCGCTTGAGTTTGGACGCAGGTTTGTTCACCGACACGTAGCGGATGGGCCTGCCCTGCTTCTTGAAATAAGTGATGAGGGCCTGACAGGTCCGGGGATAGTCCTCGAGGCTCGTGTGGACGAGGAGCGTCATCGGGCTGTCAAGGTCCTCGGTGGCCTCCTCAAGGGCGGACATGGCCTCGCCCGCGCCCTCGATCTCCACCTTGGCCTCGCCCGAGGGGAGCGACTCGGCCAGCTTGATGAGCTCGCCGGCGATGGACTCGTGCTGCAGCTCTACATCGGCGATATTGGACACGACCTCTCTGAGCTTCTTGTCCTTGATCAGGTCGAGGTGGTCGGTGTAGTAGTCGTGGGCCTGGCGCTCGAGGTCCTTGAGCGCGGTGAACTCTTTGATAAGGTGGTCACGAAGGTCGTCCGCCATCAGCTCAGCACCTCCTTCAGGGCCTTGGAGAATACCAAAGAGTGGGCATGAGTCTCGCGCAGGAGGGTGTTGAGCCGGGTGAGCATCTCCATCTTCAACTCGTCCTCTATGGGCGATAGCGTGACTCGCTCGATGAGGCTGCTGACCTTGACGGCCGCCTCCAGGTCCTCCACGAGGAGGGCCTCGTTGAGGAACATAGCGAGTTCTTTATCGCCCGTAGCCATAGAGGATGTTAAAGGGACAAGAGATAAATAAACGACTTTCCGGCCCCGCAGGTCACACTTTTATCAGTTCCCGTCCATCGACACGCCAATGCCCCCGCGGATCGACTACAGGAGATGCACGGGAGCGGGTACCTGTGTGTCAGTGTGCCCTACCCGTGTGTTCGACTTCATCGATGGCAAGGGCGTCGTCATGCGGCCCGTGGACTGCACCGAATGCGAAGCATGTATCCGGGCGTGCCTGGAGTACGCCGTCACCCTGGAGCATTCGCGCAAGGGGCCGCCACGTGTGCTGGTCCTGTACGACAGCGTTAGCGGGCGTACGGCCGCGCTGGCAAGGGCCATCGCCGATGGCGTCCGCCAGACGGAGTGCTCGGTAGCGGTGCTGGAGGCCTCCGGCGAGACGATGCCCGAGGTGCTCTTGGCCGATGCTGTGCTCCTGGGCTCGCCCAGCCAGTTCGAGAACATCTCCGAGGCTATCAAGGGACTACTCGGGAATATGCAGATTACCGCCCTGGCAGGTCGACCCGCTGGCGGTTTCGGTACCTATGGCTGGGAGCTGAAGGGAGAGGACGTCATCATCACACGCGGGCTAACGGACGTTCGAATGACCACGTTCGACCGCGAGCTGTGGGTGAAGGACGACGAGGTCGAGGCGCGACGGGATGATGCCGAGGCGTTCGGACGGTCGTTCGGTGAATGGGCGAAAGGGCGGCTCTCAGGCTGAGCTCCTACACATTCACTACGACGTCCATGAGCGAGGCGAGCGTCGCATCCTGACTTAGCTTCCCCTCGGGCTCGAGGTCGAGGAACGCAATATCAGCCTCACGGTCCTTGATCACAGTGATGAGGTTGTGGGCGAACCGACGGATGTCGTTCAGTGGGTGATAGATCGAGAGAGTGGACAGCGCGTCGACAATGACAACGTTGTGGTCCTCAAGGGCCTTGACGACCTCGATGGAGAGACCGACGAGGTCTTTAGTATCCAGGGGACGTCCGTCCTTGGTAGTCGATGTATCCATGAACGTAACGTCGCCGATGAGCGTCCCTACGTCCCGTAATGCTGTCTCGATGCGGTCCGCGGACTTGTTGAGCGAGAGGTAGAGCACCTTCCGCCCCATCCTCATGGACGACTCGATGATGCTCGATGTCGCCCGGTAGTAAGAACTCAGTTCGCCATGGGCTATGAGAGCGAACGGGCTCTTCGCCCCCCTGAGGGCATCGCCGATATCCTCCGAGCCCCCCTCATCGTAGGAGGATACACCCGTCTCTGACGCGGCGATAGCCAGAGCGATGAGCTCGTTGGCGATCTTAACGTGCCGGGCCTCCTCTTCAGCGATGGCCTCGACCACAGCGCGCATCTTAGGATCGTCCATCTGGTCGATGTGGGACGTGTAGAAGTCATACGCCGTCTGTTCCAGTTCGCGGATCTCCTTGAACCGGGCGACCAGCGCGTCTGTTGCATCTCCCATCAGCCCACCTCGTGCTTGATGAGCTGTGAGATCGCGCGTGAGTGGTACTGGCTCTCGCTCATAAGGGTTTTGAGCCTGATCACCATCTCCTTCTTGGAGCCATTATCTATAGGCGCGCAGAGGACCGATTCGATTAGAGCGCCTATCTTGACGCCCACCTCCACCTCCTCGACCATGAATGCCTCGTTGAGGAACGCGATGAGCTCGAGCTTCTCCATCGGAGAATGTAACGGATACAACCTTTAAGTTGCTATGCAAGAGCGCCCTATCGTCGGTACACCAGCGCCGTCTTGAGCCTGTCCTCCATAACGGTCACGTCCTTGATGCTCCCCATCCCCTGGAGGGTGAGCACCTCCTCGTCGGAAACCAGTTCGACGGCCGGCCCGCCCATGCGCTTGACCTTCCGTACCTCCTCGATGGCGTTGGTAGAAACGGTCCTCGTGCGGATGGGGACATAGAGACGAGTGGTGAGGCTGACCGCGCGGGCCGACACCTCGAGCACCTGCTCGCCTGCGAACATGAGCAGGCCCGCCCCCAGCAAGAACAGTCCAGCGGCAAGGAATGGGAGCATGAACACGGCAAAGAACGCAGCGAACACAGTTCCCGCATTCAGCGCGATCGCGATCCCGGCACCCGGACCGGAGATAAGGCCACCGAGCCAGATGATCGCGAAGATGAGCAGGAACGTACCGATGACAGGATTGCGCATGGACCACGTGAACACTACTGCCTCGGCGAGATGCGTCTCGGCCACAGGGTGGCCCTGTGGGAGCTGGTACACGCGCTCGAAATCCTCCCGTCTTAGGCTCTCGGACGCGGGGATGTCAAGTTCATCGTACTGGCGTATCGTGGGGGGGCTCGTGCAGTTGTCGATGATCGGCCGGTAGGTGGCCTTGGCGAGTGCCTCGGACCGGCCCCTGATCTCGACCTCGCTGGACGACTCGGACAGCTTCTTCTTCTCACCCGAGGCGAGCTGGAGGTAGAGCACCCATACCTCGTACCTGCTGCTACCACCCTTGTTCGAGTGGTGGATGCGGATCTCCCGCTGGATGGTGATGCCCTGGATGAGGCCGAACCGTACACAATCGTCGCTAAGGGTGTAGAGCGGGACCCGGGATACAATATGTATCTCTCTCCGACCACGGTCGACGATGACCTCCTCGGTCGATAGCAGGAGGTAGAGCCCGATGAGCAAGAACAATCCGGGTATAGCGAGGAAGGGTATGAGGAAGAATATGGGCGGTCCGTTCTCGGCGAACAGCGCGGCACCGATACCTACGATGAAGAAAATGGATGCGAACCCTGCGAAGAACAATCCTACGAGCCGCTGGCCGAAGGACGTGGAGGTGAGGGTCGTGGTCGATGAACCGTCATCCATGGGATGTCCGTAGTACACCAAGGATTAAATTACTGGCGGCCCCGCGTGCTCCCGGGCCTCGATACAGTCGCCCACGACGTAATATTCGGTCGTGTGCCACACGTCCATATCCTCCCCGGGCCACAGTCTCGGCGGTAGCACGAAGGCGGCGATGCCCTCGGCGTGTGCGTGGTCGCAGTGCTCCAGGGGATCGTCGAGCACGCGTTCGTAGAGCTTCATGCGCTCGCTCCAGACTAGCCTCCACGTGAGCGCCAGATGCTCGTTCCCCACCCATGCCGGGAACCCGCACAGGGCGGTCACCAGCTCGTACCCACGGGCATGCTCATGGTTCGCGACGAGCACGGTGGCACCCTGTTCCAGCCTGTCGGTGAGCAGCCCGCACATCTCGTCCACGGGCGGATGGGCGACGTGCATCACTGACAGCACGTGGGCGATCTTGACGAGCACCAGCGAGTTGAGGACCAGCAGCAGGGGGACGACCACTCGCGCCGTCCGCTCGTGCCGTGAGGCCCAGGCGTGGAGGGGGAAGGATGCGAAGAAACCGACAGGGATGCACAAGAGCGTCATCACACGGTCGATGTCGTGGGTTTGGGTGAGGGTGAACGCGTTGATGAACACGAGCGAGCCCACGGCCCAGAGGAGGAAGGTGCCTCCCGACGGGGGCGGGAGGACCATGGTGCCGTCCGTCAGCAGGTGGGCCTGCTCCTCCAGTTCGTGACGTCGGCGCCACCATCCGTACGTGCCGAACAGGGCCAACACCCCGGCGATGCCGAACTGCTGGAGGTACTCGCGCGGCTCCTTGGAGTACCACCGTCGGCGCTCGATGAACTTCGACGACGAGGGCCCGACCTGGGCAAGGTATGTGTACGCGACCAGGGACGCCACAACGATCGCTACCACCAGCCCGGCCACGGGACGGCCACGATAGGCCTTGTGGACGGCCGATGGCAGAAGGGCGACGGTCATGAGGAGCGCCGAGAGCACGTGGTAGTTTAGGAGCGTGCCCGTATAGAGACCCAGCAGAACGGCCGACGTCAGCGTCCGGTCGCGGAACGTCCGCTGGAAGAGCACGACGCACAGAGGTATGAGGAACAGCCCTGCCTGCTGCGGGGTCATGAACATGGCCTCGACACCGAGGGGCGTCCCCTTGAACCAGTGGAGGTAAGGGTAGTAGCTGTACAGGTTGTTCCATGCAGTGTGTGTAACGAAGGTGCCCAGGGACAGCAAGGTGGCCAGGAGCGCCTGGTAACGGCGACCCGTGAAGAAGGAAAAGCAGTGGAGGAGCGAGGCGAGCACCATGAAGGTGAACACCGGCGGCAATGCCCGGGCCACGTCCTGGACGGGGATGTCGAACCGGGTGAAGGCCGCGTAGAAGGCGAAGTAGCCCGGTGGGTATGGGATGGTCCTGCCGCCGAACTGGGGATGGGTGTAGGTGCGCTCGCCCGATGCGGCCATCTGGGAGACGATCCCCAGGTAGTAGAGGATGTCGGGGTGATAGAAGGTCATCCAGGAGCTCACCCGGAGCATGCCCGCATCGGCATCGTTGCATGGTCTGTTGCGCTGGCCGGGTACGCGGCACAGCGAGTGGTCGTCGCCGGTGGCGATGGGGGTGAAGCTCCTCAGCGAGTGGGCACCGATCATCAGCGCTACCACGAGGAGGACGACAAGCGAGCGGTACGCCTGTCGGTCCCTGCTACGGGGCCGGTCGCTGGCGAGGGTGGGCGTCAGGAGGAGAGCGATGATCACCAGGAACACCGGGGACGCCAGGAACACCGGGACCACGGCCAGTAAAAGCGCGAACGCGTGGACCAGGAGCGAAACCGGGTCGTCCTCGCCCGTGATGCGGAGTGCCGCCAGTACTGATGTAGCCAGGAGGAAGGAGAGCGCGGACCAGGTCCACAGCACGCCCGAGCCGGTGGCAGTGGCACCAAAGGCGCAAGCCCCAGCCAGTCCAAGGAGGATCGCGTACACGGTCGCAACCCTAAGGGAGGGGGAGCCCTGAGCGTGCCAGGAGGGCGATACCGGCCCCCATGAGGCCCATACCTGCGATACGGACGGCCCATAGGTTGGCCTTCACGAAGAACTTGATACCAAGGCCCACGACGATGATGATCACGCCGCCCACGAGCGCTACGGGCGGGACGACCTTCGCGGCGGCGGCACCGGCGAGGGCGATACCTATGACCGTCATCACGGTGGAGAGGGTCCCGGCGAGACCTTCCAGCGTCTTGGCCGCAAGGGTGACGCCGAGCCCGGCGATAAGGAGCACGAGCGGGAGAATCGTCTCAGGAGTGAGCGGCGGTGCCATGTGACCTTAGACGTAGCTAAGCTTTTTATGTCGGTCGGGCAGGCCGGGGGCGATGGAGTGGTGCCCGTTGGACTACTTCTCGAGCTTCTCTAAGCGGGTGGCCATGTCGGCGGTCCGCTTCTGGAGGATCTCGTCGTGGATGGAGAGCATCTTCATCTGCTTCTCCCGTGCCTCGATGCTGTCGGTGAGCGCCGCGATCCTGTCCATGCAGTCCAGGACCGTTACGGTGACCGCCATGGCGAAGAGAGCGTCGAACACGCCTTTGAGCTTGGACATGGTCAGGGCTCCTGCGTAAAAATACATAAGCCTTACTTATGCGCGCGGGCCCGACCCGAGCCAACGATTTATAAGGTTGACTGGAAAGGGCTGCCCCGGAGGGTTCTGCGATCAAGGTCGACCAGAAGGAGCTTCTGCGGTTCCGTGCCGTGCTCAACCAGCTCAAGGGCATGCACGGCAGGGGCACCGAGCTCGTCTCTGTATACATCCCGCCCGGTTACGAGATCGCCAAGATCTCCAACGAACTTAAGCAGGAGCAGGGTACTGCGACGAACATCAAGTCGAAGAGCACACGCAAGAACGTGGTTTCCGCCCTTGAGCGCATAGTCCAGCATCTCAGGCTCCATCCAAGGGCGCCCGAGCACGGGATGGCCGTGTTCTGCGGGAACGTGTCCGAACGAGAGGGGCAGCAGGACATCCAGATATTCCCCGTGGTCCCACCATTCCCCATCAACAACAAGCTCTATCGGTGCAGCCAGCGGTTCATCCTGGGACCACTCTTCGAGATGCTCCAGTTCATGGACACATACGGCCTCCTGGTCCTCGACCGTGGTGGGGCGACCATCGCGTTCCTCAAGGGCAAGCGGATCGATATCGTCCGCGACGTGAAGTCCATGGTGCCGGGTAAGTTCAGGGCCGGCGGTCAGTCCGCGGCCCGGTTCGAGCGCGTCCGCGAGAACCTCGCCAACGACTTCTACAAGCGCGTAGGGGCGGCGGCCAACGAGATCTTCGCCAACATCCAGGATATCAAGGGGATCATCGTCGGCGGGCCCGGTCCGACAAAGGAAGGGTGGATGGACGGTGAGTTCCTTCGTCAGGAGATAAGGGAGAAGGTGCTCGCGGTCAAGGACACCTCCTACACTGGCGACTTCGGTATCAAGGAGCTTGTAGAGCGTAGTGAGGACGTGCTCGCCGAGGCAGAGGTGACCCACGAGAAGCATCTGATGAACCGGTTCCTCGAGCGACTGGGCACAGGGAAGCCGGTGACCTACGGCGAGGCCGAGGTACGACGTGCGCTGGAGGCGAAAGCGGTCGAGATTGTGCTGTACTCCGAGAAAGTGCGGTGGAACCGCGTTACTATCGAGTGCGGTCTATGCAAGTTCTCGTACAAAGGGACGGTGAAAGAGCCCGCGTCCTTCGATGACAAGCTCGCGAGCCAGAGATGCCCTAAGTGCGACGCCTCACGCTTGTCGAAGGTCGAGGAGGTCACCCTTGTCGAGGACCTCACGGACATGGCCGAGGCGACCGGAGGGACGCTGGAGGTTATCTCCGTGGACACGACCGAGGGCGTACAGCTGTACGAACTGGGGGGCATCGCCGCCATCCTGCGGTACGAGGTATGAACATGGCCGAGCTCGACGGGACAGCTCCTGAGGAACGCGAGAAGAGCGGTCTCATACGTAAGACCGTCGTCGACATGCTCAAGTGGTCGTCCATCGCGGTGGCCGAGGAGCGGATCGCCAACGACACGGAAGACGAGTGCTCGGACGAAGCTCAGTAGTACCGTCGGCCGGTCATCTGCCAGCTCTGTGCGTAGTACCCGCTCTGCTGCGCTTGCAGTCTCATCTGCTCCGCGTAGGGATCGGGCGATGGGCTGAGCTGTCGGGAGATCTTGAAGACCAGGAACAGGCAGATGATGACACCCAGCGCGGTACGCAGCGGTTTCCATCGTGCGTAGAGCTGCACTGCCTGCACGGTCGTAGCGTTGTTCCATACCCAGTTGAAGCAGTCGTCCTCCCGGCCAAGATAGTCGGTCGTGCACATGCTGACGACCATGTCGAGGTCCTTTCCCAGGAGATGGGATGCAACGTCGAGGCGGCAGAGGTCGCGCCCGGTCACGTCAGTGATCCTCTCGTTGCAGATCGCCAGGGCACCTTTACTGTCGGTCCGCCACAGCTCCATTGCTGCATCGAAGTAGCAGAACTGCCGTGCTGCATCGATGGCCTCGGCATCGCACTCAGGGATATCTGGAGCGTTGGCGATCACTATCTCCGCATCCTGTGACAACGCCAGTAAAGCGGTCAACCACAGAACAGCGACCAATACTCCAATGGAACGTGCATACGGCAATGTTCAGCCTCCGTCGAGGACCGTCCAGAGATGGTCCTGTGGTGGGAATGGTGCCTCATGGGCCGTCCCTTTCTCATCTATCATGGTCGTCCCCTCGTCTAGGTCGACGGCATACCCGATGATGTCGGCCCATACGCCCAGGGCCCTGATGCCGGAAACGATGGTCTCGGCACGCTCGGGGGATGCGGACACGAGGAGCGAACCCGACGAGATGGTCTTTAGAGGATCGATGCTGTAGTGGTCGCAGATCGCACGGGTCGCGTCCGAGACCAGGATGCGGGATACTTCGATCCTGAACCCGACACCGCCGGCCGAGCACAGCTCGTGGAGCGCACCTAGCACACCACCCTCCGTGACGTCGTGCATGGCGGTGCACTTTTCCTTCGCGGCGACCTGCGCCTCCGGGACGATGGAGATCAGGTCAGTGTACCTCCGCGCCTCCTCTGCCAGCTCACGACCCACGGCCGTCTCGACCTCGGCGGCCCGGTCGGTGGCCAGGATGCAGCTGCCCTCTATGGCAGCCCCCTTTGTGAGCACGAGTGCGTCACCCGCCCGTATACCTGCGGACGATACCAGGCTGTCGGTCGTGCCGAGCATGCACCCGCTCACCAGTGGTCTGTCCAGACCCGGGGTGACCTCTGTATGACCGCCGACGATCACGGCGCCCACCTCCTTTGCAGCTTGCGACATCTGGTCCATGATGGATGCCAGGTCGTCCTCCGAGGCACCCTCGGGAAGGAGCACGACGGGGAGGAACCATTGCGGTCGAGCGCCCATTGTGGCAACATCGTTGGCATTGACATGGACCAGCAGCCGACCGATAGGCCCTTCTGCCCCTGTTATCGGATCGGATGCGGCCACGAGATAACCCTCGCCAAGGCGCATAGCTGCCGCGTCCTCCCCCAGGGACGGTCCTATGACGACGTCCTCGCCCTCGGTCAGTCCGCCGAACACTAGGGCGGGCAGACGCCGGGGATCGAGCTTCCCGGGGGGGAGGACGGTGGTTCGCGCCATGCGTCATAGCATCGCACCGAACCTTTTTATGTGCGCTGCTGGCGCCGTGTGCGCAACCGATTTAAACGGTAGCGCCCTGTGCAGTGCCGTGACGCGCTACCTCTTCGCGACGGTCGTCATCCTCCTCGTTACGCTCGTGTCCGCCGGTCCGGACCTCGACAGCATGTGGCGCACCCCCTTGGGCGAGAAGGTGAACGCACTTCCTGCTCTTGCGGACCTGGACGCTGATGGGCACGTCGACGTTGTGGCCTTGACGCGCGGTGAGCACCTCCTCGTGCTCTCGGGGACCACGGGTACGATCCTGGCGAACCTTTCCCTGGAGGATAGTGGGGCCGTCGCGGTGACCGCGGCCGTATTCGAAGGAGAGGACGCACCGGTGATCGTCGTGGGCACGCGGGACGGGACACTTGCCCTCGTGAGGACCGACGGGACCGGGAACAGGACCCTCCTGGCCATGGGATCGAGCTATCTCAACGTCACCAACCTGATCCCATTCTCCTCCGGATCAGTCATCCCTGCAGAGGTGGACCTGGACGGTGATGGCCGGGCGGAGCTCTTTGCGGTTTACGATGGCGGGCTGCTCGTCAGGACCGGCGTGGACGGATCCCTCGGATGGGCGTTCCAGGCCGGGGACGACATCCTCTCCCTCCCTGCCGTGGACGACGTGGACGGTGATGGTGCGGGCGAGCTGGTGTTCGGCTCGATGGACGGCAACGTCTACTGCCTGGACGGCGATGGTACACTCCGCTGGAGCCGGGCCCTCGGCGAGTGGATCACCGGCGCCCCCCTGTTGCTCGACCTCGACGGTGATAGTCTACAGGAGATAATCGTAGGGGACCAGGCAGGCATGGTCCATGCGCTGGACGGGGCTGGTGAGGTTCTATGGAGTACGCCCACCGATGGCCATATCGACCACGGCCCTGTCGCTCTCGATGGTGGGGAGCGTATTGCCGCGGTCTCTGCAACAACGCTCGTTTTGCTGGACCGCACGGGGGCCGTCGTACGGTCCGTCCCTCTGGGTGCTGCGGTCCTGGGCGGCCCTGTCAGCGCGGACGTTGTCGGGGACCAGGACGACGAGGTCCTCGTACCCGTTCTCGGAGGTCTGTCGCTGATCGGTAAGGACGGCGGTCCTGATCGTCTCGATCACACGCTCTCCACGAGCCTCGTACTCACAGACCTCGACGGCGACGGTATGGTCGAGCTACTTACCGGGCTCGAAGATGGAACGATCGTGGCATGGCGCACCAGGTCCGGTGAAGGTCCGGTCCCTGCAGCTGCCGTCCGTGCCGATCAGACCGCGCCCGCGTCACCCGTGGCCCCGGGAGCGCTAATGAGCTCCTCTGCGTTCGTGGCGCTCGTTCTGGTGGTCCTGCTGATGGCCTTGAACAGAATGAGCCACCAGGCGAGATAAGCGGTCCCACCAATGAGCGGGGCAACGCCGTAAGGCAGTGCATGAGCGTTCACGTGGAACACTGGCGGAAGGATGACTGACACGAGAGCTACGGCAAGGTCCGTTACATAGGTACGGGTCGTGATCGTCAACAAGCTCATCCCGGTCCCGAAACCATAGGCGGGTTCGAACAGGTAGAAGCGAACGAAGAACAGCGAGGCGAGGAGGAACAGGTCCGGGTGCTCACTGAAGAGGTTGGTAATATCCACGGACCAGAACACGATGATGGTCCCGACCATGAGGAGCTCAAGATTGTAGAACCCACTGTTCCCGAGGACCGGACCTTTTACCAGGGAGAGAATGGCCATACCGACGATGATCATGCCCACGGCGGTCAGGACGAGCGGGAGCATGCTGTTCTCACCATCCTTGCGTGAGCGCCAGACCAGCATCGCGAGCACGAGTATGGTCGTGATAGCGAAGAATGACACTTCAAGGAACGGATTGCGCAGTTCGACAGGAAGCTCGAGCCGAAGTAGTCTGCCTGCGCTGTCGCCAGCGGCCAGGACCACACCGATATCGATGATGGAGCCCCACCCTATGTCGGTCCAAAGGGGGAGCCGGAGCAACGCGCTCCGACCGGGCTCCACGTTGGCCACGAGCGGGATGGGTGTATCCGTGTGGACGCCGGGAGGCAGTGCCGGGACCAGACTGGCCTCTACCGACCTATCACAGATGTTGGTCATGATGACGTCCACATTGAACGGCCGCCCCACGTACGGTTCGCTCCCGGGGATCAGCACAGAACCGACGCGCAGGCAGGGGGAGAGCGATTGTCCCTCGACCACGGTCGGTGGGATGTACATCGCCAGAGCTGCAATATCACGGATGTCCGGGATCGTGAAGGACGTCACCTGCCACCCGAGAATGGTCGGACCTAGGGCCCAAAGGATGTAGATCGCACCGAACACGATGAGTGTTAGTCCGCTGAACAGCTCGAGTCGTGGGCGCCAGGTGTCGAACCGTTGCTTGACGTTCTGCACTCCAAATGCCAGGGCCACTCCGATGAACACGAACGGGATGTTGGCACCGAGACCGAAGGCGATGGTCACCGGTACGGTCTCCCAAACACGTCCGAGCGCAAAGGGGAGGAGGAGGAACGTGAATATGGGTACGCAGGGCGTGACCGTGGACGTGAGGCCGAGGAGGTAGGCTGCGATGTAGGGGTTGTCATATCCCTGTGTGCTGTCACGAAAGGTCTTGCAGTAGTGCCCTGAGAGAGTAGGTAGGTCGATCCTGGATAGCATGATGGTACCGTAGAAGAGCGTGACAAGTCCGAATAATGCGAGAACAGCGGTCCCGATATGGGGGAATGTCGTGGAAAAGAAGTCGATGAAGGCCGCACCGAGGAAAGCGGCTGCGATGCCGAGGAGGAAGTAGCCCGTGAACCTCCCGGCAGCGAATCCCAGAGAGAGCCTGAATCCCTTTTTCGGATCATCGCCGTACCCCACGATGATGGGCATGTACACAGGTAGACAGGAATAGATGCAGGCACCAAGGGAATGGGAGAGCCCGTACATGAAGGCAGAGCCCAGTCCTAACACGAACGACGGAAACGCTCCGAAAGGATCAGCCATGATGGGCACTCCACGATCCTATGCAGCGTAGATCTTGTCACCTATGATGGTGAGCTTGATCTGCTCGAGGGGAGCCGTCGCAGGTCCCCGCACAAGGGCGCCCGTATCGGGATCGAACTGGGAGCCATGCCACTTGCACACGATAGCGGTATCCCTAAGCTCGTTAGGCCCATCGGAGTGATTGCATTTGTTGATGTACGCTCGATAGATCCCGTTGAAGTTGACGATGATCGCATCGCGACCGTTGTAATCGAACTCGATTGTAGCGCCCGGCGGGAGATCGGTGGTCCTGACGATGATCTGTGGGCTTGCTGCCGTGACCGCGTCCGGAGTGGGTTCCGCCGTGGGGGCCGGCGTTGGCTCCGGAACATTGGTTGGTGTCGCCGGTTGGTCTGTGGGCACGATCGGTGGCTCAGTGGGTGCGACAGGCGCCCCGGTGGGTGTGGGCGGGATCTCTGTAGCGATGACCGTGGCCTCTGCCTTCAACGCCTCGGTGAGGTACACACCACCGTCCTTTACGGTGACGGGGATGGTGCTCAAAGGTCCTGTGGCCGGTCCCTGCTGGAGCGCTCCCGTGTCAGGATCGAACCTGCTGTCGTGCCACTGGCAGACCAGGCTTTCCTTCTCCAGTGCTACGAACCCTCCCTCGTGGTCACAGTTGTTGATGTACGCCCGGAACACACCGTTCACGTTGATGAGCACGGCGGCCGTGTTCCCTCTGAACAGGAAGTGATGTGTGCTGCCGACCGGCACTTCAGTGGTCCTGACTATGAGGCCGTCCGCCCCGACGGGATTGGCCTTCAGGCGTGGGTCCTCCGCGGGTGTTTCACCACCAGTGCAACCGGCGAGGAGCAGGAGGCATGCGAGCAGGGCCAGCAGTCGGTCCGTGTTCAGGATCATTTTCGTTCCACCTTTCTTCAATGTTGTTCCGTGTCTACCGTGTAATATGTGGATCACGATATGCGCCACCGCATCGATCAATCTCAGTGGAGGTACAGTATTCCACCATTAGACCGCCGCTGATGACGATACGACGATCGGCCGTGGTCGTGTCCTGGTTCCCTCAGCCCTCGACGCGCTTGACCCCGGGGACCTTCTGCTTGAGGGTCTTCTCTACGAAGTTGATCAGGGTCATCTGGCTCATGGGGCAACCCGCGCAGGCGCCCTGTAGCTTGACCTTGACGACGCCGTCCTCGACGCCGATGAGCTCGATGTTGCCGCCGTCCATCTTGAGGGCGGGGGCGATCTCTGTCTCGATGATCTTCTTGACCTCGTCTTCCATGCTATCACCATTATGTCAGTTCTTGCCGGTACGGATGGCGCCGATGCACCACGGTTCTCGGCCTCCCTGACCTGCCCGCTGCACGTTTTAAACGTTTCCGTTGCACACGCACCGGCAGCGTCGGGGCCATCAAGCATTTAACGTCTAACATGCTCATCCGCACAGGTCGGCCACTGTGGAAGAACGTAAAACGGACGGTGGTGCTCCTGCGGATGACGGGGATGGGCTTATAGGACCTGATAGCATCCTTCTATTGGTCCTCACGCTCCTTATGGCCGCTAACGTCCCTACCATGAACAATCTCCTGGGATTGGTCGGAGCGCCGGTGGCAGGGATTTTCTTCGGGCAACCTCTCAAGTGGCTCATCGGGTCCATTTCGCTCGGGCTCGCTGTGATCTACCTCATGGTGGACGTCCTTGGGAGCGCGTGGTCCGTCCGCTGGCAACGGATCATTAGGAGGACGTGCTTCGGGACTATCGTCCTGTTGGTGGTCGTTATCCCGTTGCTCTTCCACGTGTACGCCCGTCACCGCTCGGGCGACGACAAGAACCAGTTCGACGGACTGCTCCAGGAGGAGTACGTGGTGACACTGGTGCTCCAGGGCCGAAATCCCTACACTGAGGACTACGGGGGCACCGTGGTCGACTCAGGCAGGTACGATGGGGTCTTCCACAAACTAGGCTACGCACGCAATCCAGCGCTGGCACACTATGCCTACATGCCTTTCCACGTCGTCTTCGCCGTGCCCTTCGCCATCCTCATGGAGGCCGCCGTGGGATTCTTCGACAATCGCATAGTCCTCCTTATCTCGTACTGTCTCCTCGCGCTCTACCTTCCACGGCTCGCGCAGGACGGACCGAATAAGCGATCATTGGAGGCCCTCGTCCTCCTCAACCCGCTCATGCTCCCCTGGATGTTATCGGGATACAACGACGTGTTCGTGCTCTCATGGCTAGTGATGAGCTTGGTGCTCCTCCGCGAGCGGAGGTACGCTCCGGCCGGTATCGCCGCGGGGCTCGCGTTGTCGAGCAAGCAGCTGGCCTGGATCTACTTTCCCTTCTTCGCCCTCGCCGCCTCCGGTTACGGCCCGGGCGAGCTTGACAAGAACAGGGTGAGGAAGGTCTTGAGTAGCAGGGCGATGGTCTACCTTGCTGTTACCGTACTCATTATCAATGCACCCTTCTTCCTCTTGGACCCGTGGTCGTTCATCGACGACACCGTGCTCTACACAATGGGGGGCTCGGCCGAGGAGTACCCACTGCGGGGCTACTACTCCTACGGCATCGGCACCATCCTGCTCCATCTAGGGCTCGCGTCCTCGAGGGGCGGTTTTCCCATGTGGCTGTTCCACATCGCTGTCACTCTTCCAGTCGCAATTACTTTACTTAGGCGTCAGGCCAGGAAGGGCACATTCCGAGCCATGTGCACAGGATTCGCTGCCACCCTGCTGGTGGCGTCAATATTCATGCGCTCGCTCCACATGAACTATCTGAGCCTCACTGTTGCCATATGCGCCATCGCTGCATACGCCGGGGAGGGACCACAGCCTGCCAGCGTCACATCAGCATATCGCCGAAGTACGTGAATATGAAGTGCCTGACCCCGAAGAAGAGGGATAGCGCTGTGACAAGCATTGGTGGGATGAACTTAACACCTGCCAGCTCGTTATCCTCTTTGAGCAACCCTATGATGAGCGAGCCGAACACCGAGGATAGCGTGAGACAGGCAACTGCGTACATGACCACGAAGTTCTCGTCGATGGTGATCTTGCCCATGGGGGCGATCGGCATGCTCGAGGTGACCTCGTCGGGCACTTGCCCCCCTGCCGACGTTTGCGCGGTGAGCACAGTGGTAAGATAGGACGACACGCCGAAGAGCAGCGGGCCGCCGAAGCCTACGGCCAGTGTGATGAAGATCTCATACATGAGCACCGTCGCACGAACCTCCTTCTGGATGATCTTCTGGGTGCGCATGTCGTCGGCGGTCTGTTCAAGGAGGTCGGCTATCTTACCACCCGAGCGTATACCTTGGGAAATGAGCTGGATGGTGCGCATGAGGACCTTCGACTTGATGTTCTTGGGGAGCTCGAGGAGCGCGTCGGGGAGGTTCTTTCCAGCGATCACCTCCTTCGATGTGCGCCGGATGGCCCGCTCGAGCGAACCGAACTCAGGTCGGGCTGAGACCAACAAGGCCCGGTCGGGCGTGAGCCCGGCGCGGAGGTTGGAGGCCATGAGCTGCAGTGCGTCGGGGAGGACCTCTTCCGCATAGAGGCCACTGGCGTCTGCTGAGAGCGTGAGGGCGATGTAGATACCGCTCTCCGTGAGAATGAACGCGATAGCGACGATCGGGATGAACCCGAAGATGATGCCTACTTTAAAGGCGAACACAGCATAGATACCTGCTGCCAGGGAGAATAGTGTTCCACCGATAAGCATGAGCCCGAGGAACACCCTGGAGTCCATTTCGATCTCACAGAAGAGCATGAGCTCTTCGATACTATCCTGCACGACGCGGGGCACCAGCTGGGCGAGGGTGATGTACAGGTACTCTTTACGGAACGCCATCATATCACCCCAGCAGGCTGGGCCTCTTCTGTTTGATCATCCCCATGAACATGAACTGGAACAGCGCCACACCCGCATAGAGGAGCCAGAACATGATCTCGGACACGTTCACCGACGGGAGGCCCGAGAGCACGATCATGAACGTGACGCCGAGAGAAGGAAGGATGACGGCGATCATCATGTACATGAGCGCCATTGGATTGAGTTGTGAGCCGTAGGCACGAAGCTGCACGCCCTGTTCCTTTGAAAGCGTCTTGATGATCTCGCGAAGGGTGTGGCTCACGTCCGAGCCCGCGGTGACGGCGTTGGCGATCTGCCAGATGGCACGCCGGAAGAACATGGATGGGTTCTCCATGGCAAGCTCCATGAGCACCTCCTCTTCGGGGATACCGGCATTGATGCGGGTGATGGCCTTGTTGAACTCCTCGGACACCAGCCCGTACTCGCCGCTAGCGATGAGGGCCAGGGAGTGGTAGAGGGAGATGCCCGAGTTCACCTGGATGAGCATGGCGCGCAGGGCGAAGAGGAGGTTGCGCTCGAGGGCCTTGACCTTCTTGATTACCAGGAGCTTGGGATACATGGCCTGGTACATCACGTGGAAGCAGCCGAGGAGGATTGCGATGATGGGTGCCCAGACGATACCCTGCTCCGAGCCCGTCTGGAACGCGAAGAACTCGAACGCTATGAGCAACATAATGGTCATGCGGAACGAGTAGTAGCAGGCGATGGAGAGGAAAACCTCGGCGTCGATACCGACCTTGGCCTGACGCAGGGTGAGGTCCAGCTCGGGGAATCCCGGCCTGATCATCTGGGCGAACCCGAGGAACGTGTGGGACTGCGCTGCCGCCTTGTCGATGGGCACCGGCCAGATGGGCAGGCGCGTGATCTCCATCTCGAAGACGGGTTCGGTGGTCACGATTGGTTTCTCACTCGTGACCACCTAATTGACCTCCACACCGAGGAGCTTGCGCGAGCTCTGGTTCTTCTCCACGACCTCCAACACACCGTCCGGGTCCGAGTAGTACAGGGCCATGATCTGTCCGATCTCATCCAGTTCGAAGATGTTGTTCTTCAGGGTCCAGTCAAGGACCTTCTTCTTCGTGACGAGTTGCTCGGTGATCTCCAGCTCGGTAAGTCCTGTGTGCATCGAGAGCTTGTCGAAGAGCGAGACCGACTTGGAGTGGGCAGTGATTGTGTCCGTGTTCGGGCGCCAGCGGTAGAGGAGGTTCGCTTTCATACCGGTCCCCTCCGTCTCGCTCGTGGGGAGGAACTCTGCTATCTGGAAGCAGCGTCGGATGCTCTTTCGGCGGTCCCGGAACATCACCACATTCAGGTGGACGGCCTCGAGCATCGACTCGGGGACGTTGATAGGGGGATTGGCCAGACGTTTGATGGTCTGGGAGGCCGTATCAGCGTGGACCGTGGAGTACACAGAGTGACCCGTCAGCATGGCCTCAAAGAGAACCTCTGCCTCTTTCTGGCGACGCGTTTCACCCAGGATGATACGGTCAGGACGCATACGCAAGCTGTTGATCATGAGATCGAGCATTGTGATCTCACCCTTCCCTTCGGGATTGGGCTGACGAGTGGTCATTGGTACCCAGTGGAGGAAACGGGGGAGCTGGAGCTCGCGCGTGTCCTCGATCGAGACAATACGCTGGTTGGGCTGGATGAACGGCATACAGACCGTGAGGAACGATGTCTTTCCCGAACCCGTACCTCCCGAGACGATCATGTTCATCTCGTACTGCATCACGAGCCAGATGAGAGCTGCCGCCTCGGAGTTGAGTGTTCTGGTCTTGAGGAAGTTGGAGATGGTCCAGGGCTTCCGGGCGAACCGTCGGATGGTCATCGAGTTGCCCTTGCTGGATATGGGGAACAGAGTGGCGTTGGCGCGGTCGCCGGTGACCAGGTGCGCGTCCAGGAGCGGTTCGAGCGTGGTGATCTGTCGACCGACCCGTCTTGCGATGATGGACGCATAGTTATGGATCTGGGGTTCCGTGGGGATGATGATGTTGGTCTTGAGCCAGCCGAACCTGCGATGGTAGATCCACAAGGGCTCTGTGGAGCAGTTGACCACGATCTCCTCGATGTTGTCGTCCGAAAGGAGGATCCCTTCAAGGAGCAGGTCCGGAACGGGGATATCCTTGGGATCGTGAAAGAAGGGAATACTCACAAACAGAGGCTCCTCCAGCTGGCGCGGGATCCTGACCGGGACGTCCGTGCTCACGCGATCATCGCCCTCGGTAACCTCGAGGACCTTTCATTAAAGGACCTATTCATCGGCGCTCTCAAAGATCCCTCCGCTTCCGTTCGCAAGTACTCCTCGTGGGCGTTGGGCGTGCTCAAGATGGACGAGGCGGTACACCAACTGGTCCGTCTTCTACGGGACACATCTCCTGAGGTGCGCGACTTCTCCGCCTGGGCGCTCGCGAAGATCGGCGCACCGGCCGTATCACCGCTCGTCCACGCCCTCTGCGATGCCGACGAGGACCTTTCCAGACGCGCCAAGTGGGCGCTCACGCACATAGGGACCGAGGCTGTGGCACCGCTCGTGGAACTGCTCAAGGACGAGAACGTCGAGGTCCGGACGAAGTCCGCGGAGGCCTTGGGAAGGATCGGCGACCGCCGCTCGCTCTCTGCCCTTGTTGAGTTGCTCAAGGACATGGATCCCGAAGTCCGCGCCGTAGTCGTGGAGTCGATCGGGACCTTGGGCGACCGCCGCGCGGTCGGGGCCTTAGTCCTCCTTGTGGACGACCTGGATCCTGTCGTGCGGGCCAAGGCGGCCGAGGCGCTGGGCAAGATGGGAGTGCCTGAAGTGATTGATCCCCTCATCGAACTCCTCGACGATCCGGATGCGGACGTCCGACAGACCGCGGTGGGGTACTTGGAGGATATGCGAGACCGTCGGGCTATCGAACCGCTCATCCGGACATTGAACGCTGCGGATAACGAGGTGCGTGCACGCACTGCCAAGGCGCTCGGAAACTTCGGTGATGAACGGGCAGTGGAACCCCTGATGGAGACCCTGTTCGACCTGGAAGGCGAGGTCCGGGAAGAGGCAGCTATTGCACTGGGGAAGCTCGGCGACGAGCGAGCAATAGATTCCTTGATCAAGAAGCTAAAGGATCCCGTAGGTGCGGTCCGCATCAACGTAATCGAAGCGCTCGGCAAGATTGGCCACAGCAAGGCCACAGATCCACTCATCAAGACACTCGAGGACGAGAACGAGGGCGTCCGTTCGCAGACTATCACTGCTCTCGGGCTTATCGGTGACAAACAGGCCGTGCCCTCCCTCGTAGAACTACTCAAGCAATCGAACCTGGACCTCCGACACAAAGCGGTCGTGGCACTTGGTAAGATCGGTGACAAGGCAGCGGTCGAACCTCTTATCGAGCTCTTGGAGTACTCGGACCCCGACGTTCGTATCGGTGCATCGGACGCTCTGCGGAGCATGCAGATCGATGTTACCAATCGTGAGGCCGTGGACCGCATCCAGGACCTGGAACAAGTGATGAGCGCCTGCCTCCGGTTGCGGAAGGAGCGCTCCGGTGAGCTTGGATACTATAAGGAGGTCATCCTTCCCTCCCGAATGAACAAGGTGCTGGAGATCGGGACCTTCCCTCCGTTCCTCCTTGAGACTATCTCCGAAGGGTACCACCTTCTAGGAGACGAACAGAGCGCCATCCAGCACATGGAGTCATGCGCTGCCGAGTACGAGAGCATCAACGTCAACACGTCCGTTGAACTGCACCAGAAGTGCGCCAAGTTCCTCAAGGGAGATCCAAAGCGGGCCTCGGCCCATCTGGAGAAGTCCGCTATCCTCCTGACCCCGCGGGCAAAGGACTACGTTCCCACGGTGGTGAAGGCCGCCGAGAAGCTCTATCTGATGGATGGCGACAAGACAGAGAGCATCGAAATGGTGCGCCAGCTCCTCTATCGTCACGCTGATAACTGCAAAAAGGCCGGGTTGTTCGAGAAGGCACGGGAGATGTACAAGACAGTTCTTGAGGTCCCCGAGTACAAGGACAATCCCCAACGTCGCGCTGAGGCCGTGGAGAACATCGCCCGAGTGAACGACGAGCTCGGGGAGGATCCGGTGAAGGAACTGATCACTGCTGCGAAAGCGCTCGATCTTGGTCAGGCCATGGAGTTCCTGATCCGTAATATCGAGTATTTCGAGAAGGCGCACAAGCTGGACCACGCGTACAAGCTCCGTCTCGAATGCAGCGAGCTTGTGGAGAAGACCGACATCTCACAGGCCATCGCCCATCTGGAGGCCGCGGCAGGCTATGTGCGCAAGACGAACACTGAGGACTACGTCACCCTGATATCGAAGGCCGCCCGCAAGCTTCTGAAGGGTGGCTATCAACAACAGGCCGCAGAACTACTGGAGAAGCACATGTTCCTGCTGACGCGAGCGAAGGCTCACCAGTTCGCTGCCCGGCTCTACTCTCTGATGAAGGAGATCGGTGCAAGCGGCGAGGAGGTCCCCGCGGAAGTTGCCAAGGAGGCACCCGAGGAGGTGGCCATCCCTGGCGGGGAGGGGGACGATGCCTCCTTGATACCGGAGGAGTTAGCAACGGTCGTGGGTGAGGAGGACGTAGCGGAGGTGATCGGCCCCGAGGATGATGGAACGGCCCCTGCGGCCGAGGTCCCGCCCGATCTCGATGGTGTCGACATTACTGTCGAAGGTGAGGGGGATGTCGAGGGCGGGCAACCGGACCTACCGCCCGATGGCTCCGCACTTCCGCCAAGTGGGGCGCCACCGCCCGGGGCCGTTCCTCCGTCGCAGCAGGAGGGCGAGGAATCGGACGAGAGTGAGCCGCAGGTCCTTGGGGGGACCGATGACATTTCATAGGGTACCTGAGCCTGTCCGAGTAGTCCCCCGTCACGCGTTCCTGTAAAATTCTAGGGATAC
>CAZFHY010000011.1:0-134399 GCA_964519305.1 Candidatus Undinarchaeota archaeon | reverse complement strand
AGGGTGGGGTGCGCTCAACACCCGGCATGGACGGGCACTTCTCGGACTCGCTCTATTGAGAGATTTATATCCCCCGGGAAGGGTCCACTATGCTCCTCACAAAAGTGCCAGTGCTGGACCTCATCGCAGATTTGGGTGGGATCCGCGCGATCGAGATAGTCAGATGTCTGGACGGGATGAACGAGGTAGCAGAGAACGAGCTGGCGACTCGGCTCAATATGGATATGCATGTAGTCCGCGGCACGCTCCAACGCCTGTATGAGAGCCGGCTGGTCAGGTTCCGCAAGGAGAGGGGCCAGGATGGATGGTGGATCTACTTCTGGTCTTTGGACCTCCCACGTCTGGTCGAGCTGGTGGACAAGACCCGCCGACGTACCATACACCTTCTGAAGCAGAAGCTGACCTTCGAGCGTGAGAACCACTTCTTCCGATGCACGAAAGGATGCCTCAGGGAGGCGTTCGACCTGGCCTTCGAGCACGATTTCCTGTGTCCATGTTGTGGGATGCCCTTGGTCCAGATGGATAACGCGTTCCATGTCGAGGAAATTCATTCATATATAAATACGTTAGAGTCGCTGCCCATCTCATGCTAGTATCGAGTGACGAGGGGGCTGGCACGCTGCTGAAGAGCGTTCTGTCCATCCTCGCGATCCTATTCATCCTCTACGTCCTCAAGCCGCTTGTGGACGTAGTGTTGGCCGGTGCTGTGCTCGCTTATGTACTCCGTCCTATGGACGAAGCGATCAAGCGCAAGGTCCATTCCGATACCCTGGCCGCCGCCATCACTACCCTGTTGCTGGCTGCACCGCTCATCTTCCTTGGTCTCTACGCGGCCTACTCCATTGTGGTCGATGTGGGTGAGATGATGACAGAGATTGGATCGTCCTCTGCCAGCGAGGTCGTGTTACGTCGGTTCCTACCAACGAAGGTGGTGGCCGGCCTTACGCCTATGCTGAGCACTATCGAGGAGAGCGTCCAGAGCATCTCTCTGAGCCTCCCTCTCGCGCTCATCCAACTATTGATGATGTTCGCTACGATGTTCTACTACTTCCTCTCGGGACGTGAGGCCGAGCGCTATGCGTGTTCCCTCATCCCCCCTCACTTGAGGTCATGGCTCGAGACCATCTGGGTGCCGGTCGGGAACGTGCTCCGAGGGATGCTTTACGGACATCTTATCACATCGATCTTCATCGGTGTATTGGCCGGTATCGGATACGCCATCCTGGGCCTGTCCCATGCAGCACTTCTCGGGGCGGTCACCCTGGTCGCATCCCTCCTCCCCATCGTCGGACCCTATGCCGTGTTCGTGCCAGTAGCAATCGTGGAGTTCATGACCGGGAGTGCCCTTAAGGCCGTTGCTGTGTTCGTATACGGGTTCGTCGTGCTCACCGGGTACGCAAACCTCTATCTCTACCCCAAGATAGGGGGCAGCTATGCTGGGATCCACCCTCTTCTCGTACTTGTTGCTTTTATCGCCGGACCGTTGACTATGGGACCGGTAGGGCTTATCTATGGACCGCTCGCCATGGGTATTGGACTTGGATTGGCCGAGAGCGTGCGCCATGGGAGCTGTCATATGAGTGATCAGAAGGAGGAGAAGGACAATGCGTAGGGCAACGCTCCCCCTCGTCCTCTTCCTGCTCCTAGTAGTCCCCGGACTGAGTGAGGACGACAATGGCACCTCTAACACTACGATCCCTGTGCCCACGTTCACTACGGACTTCGATGCAGAGCTCGATATTACTGCGGCGAGCATGAGCGATGCAAAATCCCTCGTGCTCTATATCAACGAGACCGTCAACCGCCTCGATGAAGCTATCAACCGGACCGTTGCATTGACATCGCTTAGTGAAGCGCTGGTTGAGCTCGATACAGCCCGGTCCTATCTCACAAAATCCGCCGATTATCGCGAGGTATCCGACGAGCTATTCATGGGATACCATACACTCGCACGTTCCCACATCCAAGAGGCACGCGACTTTGCCAAGGAAGCGAACGCCACATCCATTTCCCTCCAGCGGTCCTTCAGGGACCGGGAACGACTGGGAAAACAGGCCAGCGACCGTCTGCTCTCTGCGGCCATACTGCGTCAGACCGTGGAAGGGAAATTGAATCTATCAAGGGACCGGGTCCAGGAGGCACGCACAATCGGGCTGGACATGACGACCGCAGACGGCGACCTTGTCCGCGCTCAAGGCCTAGTGGGCGCCGGTGTCAAGGCGCTCGAATCCGCAGATACCGCTGCGAGTTCAGGTGATCCCATCTCAGCCCTCTCACACCTCAGTGAGGCGGAGAGCAAGTTCCTGGACGCTCAACTCTATGCGGATGCCGCACAAGACATCGCTCTTGAGGCCATGGGGCGAAGTCAAGAGCGTACCGCCGGGCTCCGCACTCAGGTGGAGGCCGTCGAGAACCTCACCATCGAGACCGCCGCCCAGCTCGGTACTACCGAGGCGATAATCACGTACTTGTCAGAGAAGGGACTGACAACACAGAAGTACGACGATCTGCTCCACCGGGCACGGACCCATCGCGAGCAGGCCACAACGGCCCTCACGAGCGCCCTCAACCGACTGGATGCCGGTTTGACAGAAGAGGGGCAGGACTTCACGCTCACCGCGCTGGACAACGCGCAGCAGGCCCAACGCAGCACAACGCTGGCAGCGGAGGAGGTACGTGCCGACATAGACACCATGGTATCCTCGGCGTACACCTCGGCATCACTCATCCTCAACAGAACCCTGGAACTGAAGAGCTCAATGGCAGTCTCCCTGAACGACACTGCTGCAGTGGAGGTGGAGAAGGGCATTCTCGATGTGCGCTCGCAGCTGGGGATCGCCCAGGTATTCCTCGACCGGCTCAAGGCATCACAATTGCTACCTGAGCGTTCACGTGTGGAAGCAGCACTGGACGCTTGTTCGGTTGCCAGCGACCTCGCTACCACGCTCAGGAAGAACCTTGAAGCTATCAAGGACAATCATGATGCGGCACTAGCCTCCCTCGTTACAGCGTCCCGTACACTGAACACGGCCATGCCCGCGTTCATCGGAGCTGAAAATGCCGTCCAGAAGCGATACCATAGTGAATACACACGGCTAACGGAAGAGTACCTGAGCTTGGAAACACGGTTCAACAGTTCGTCCTATGGTCGCGTGGTCGATCCCGCACGTGAGCTTGCGTTACAGGGAGCCGTACTGGAGACGCGTATCAAGGGTTATACTGATTGTCTGACCGCCATAGCATCGGCGGAGTTTGCACTAGAAGAGCTCCGGGGCGCCGCCAATCAAAGCCTGTCCGGTGTCGGGGCAGAGAAGGTCCGGGAACTGGAGGCGCTGCTCGATACCGCGCGTACTAACGCTCACTCAGAGGCATTCAATGTATCCCTGGAAGCTGCCGTTTCCACAAAGGAACGTGCTGTCGACCTTACCATCACTGCGGAGCACAACCGTGATGACCGGATACGGGTAGGAGTGCTCGCCGGCTTCACGGCGTTCCTTTTCCTCATCGGTAGCATAGTTGACAAGCGTATCGCAGCTACAGGGCACACGGAAAAGTCCATTGACGAGGATGATGGTGCGGTCAGTCCCACTCCCAACGCCGACGAGGAGAAAGCCAGCCGTTGAGGAAACGTCGGATCCCGTCGTTCCCAATGAAGGCCTCCTCCAATGCCTCCATCGTTACCATGCTACCATTCGTCGCTACTGTTGAAGCAAGACCGCGAGGACATCCGATGCGGATTAATCCTTGTTCGTCTGTGATGACCGCCTCCTCTATGAACGTCTCCACAAGCGTGTGCTCGCGGGGGAGCACGACCTCCCACTGGCGGTTGTGTACCCGTGGAGTGAAGGCCCGGTGTTTCTCTACAAAGGCCTTCTGATGGGGCCCTGGAGCATCCAGCAAAGGACCATGATGTACCCTTGTGGGTGCCAATCGATAGGTTGACACCCGTAGCGCCACTACGGCCAGCTTGTTCTCATCGGACCACACTTCGTTCGCCCTGACGACGAATCCCTCGCGCTCGGCCTGTGTTACCAGGGAGCGGGCGAACCGTCGAAGCTGTGGCCAGAGCTGGTCAGGGACCACATCCGGAGGCTCGAATGTCACCAGTACGAGTCTATCGCCGGACAGTTTGCGGGGAAGATCATCCCAGTTTAGATCGGGGATCGGGGCCGGAAAGAAGAATTGCCGGTGCGGCCCCCCTAGGAAGTCACGTGCTGCATAGGTGAATTTGTGGAGATTCTCCGATGAGAGAGCAGCAGCAACGTTCCGGCGGGGATCGACGGGATCGATGACTATAAGTGGCTCTGAGAATCTTGTCCCTTCGTCACGGTGACCCTCAATATCGATGATGATCGGCGGCTCCCACAAGGCCGCAGCCTCCAACACGTCGATTAATGAACCATAATGGAGCACGAGCAGCTCGCACAGATACCCCGAAAGCCCCTGCGTCCTCGTGTCCGCACCATAGAGATCGCATCCGGTGCAGAAACGCTTGAGAAGGCGCACTTCGCTCCGTTGTGACTCGTCGATGCGCTCACACACGTATTTCGTGTGAAAAGGGGTGCGTCCCACACTGGACACCTTCTTCGTTGCAGCGTCCACCTGATAAGCAGGGACAAGATCAACAGCGAAACCATCCACTTCGCCCTTCACATAGGGATGTTCGGCATAAGCTACGGTTGCGGTCCCACCCAAGGACTTCACAACGGCCTGACCGAGGGCTAGACCTTGTTCACGCAACGCCTCGCGGGAGAGCTCTTGTGGGAAGAGGAGAAAGACGTCCACATCACGGGCACCGGGAAGCCAAGTACCCTTCGCTACCGAGCCCACGAGTACAGGGCGGGCAGACATCCCCAACTGACTCGCCTGATCGGCGCCAGCAGCCAGCACACGCTTCGCAAGAGACCGTATGCGTTCAGCCTCTAGCGGCTCCGGCTCCAGTTCGCCCCGTATCCCAGCGACGAGCTCGTCCACGTTCACAGTACCTCGGACGGTCCTAGGCGCGGAAGTCCCTGCCGGGGAACACGGCCGCTTCGCCCAGCTCCTCCTCTATGCGCAGTAGCTGGTTGTACTTGGCGTTCCTTTCGCTACGACAGGGAGCACCGGTCTTGATCTGGCCACAGGCCAGGGCCACGGCAATATCGGCAATGGTCGTGTCCTCCGTCTCACCGGAGCGGTGTGATACCACTACGCCGTACCCGTTCCGGAATGAGAGGTTAGCAGCAGCGATGGACTCAGTGAGACTCCCGATCTGGTTGACCTTGAGTAGAAGAGCATTGGCTGCGCCTAGGTCTATACCGCGCTGAATCCGCTCCACGTTGGTAACGAAGAGATCGTCGCCCACGACCTGGATATCCAGGTCCTTGGTCATTCGAGCATAGGCCCCGTAATCCTCCTGGTCGAAGGGGTCCTCGATGGAGACTATAGGATAGCGGGAGCAGATGTCCGCGTAGAGAGCGAGGAGCTTCTCGCTGGAGATGGGCTTGCCACCGACAATATAGGCCTTCTTCTTGGTGTCATAGAACTCAGCAGCGGCGCAGTCCATAGCGATGACTATGTCCTCGCCGGGAATGTAGCCGGCGTTCTTCACAGCGGCCATCAGGGCGTCAAGACCCTCGTCCACTGTCTTGCAGGGCGGGGCGAATCCGCCCTCGTCACCCACGTTCACGGCGTCCCCGCCGTAGGCTTTCTTCAGGTATGCTTTGAGCGAGTGGTAGCACTCCGCTCCCATGCGCAGGCCCTCGGCGAAGCTGCTGGCACCAATAGGCATGAGCATGAACTCTTGGAACTCTATGGCGTTCCCAGCATGAACTCCACCGTTCAGGACGTTCATCATAGGGACGGGAAGGACGTTTGCAGCTGTCCCACCGAGGTAGCGGTAAAGAGGGAGATCCACCGAGTCCGCAGCAGCGTGAGCGCACGCCAGGGACACGCCAAGGATGGCGTTGGCCCCGAGCTTGCCTTTGTTCTTCGTCCCGTCAAGTTCGAGCATGAGCCGATCGATGGCGACCTGATCACGGACATCCATCCCGATGAGCTCGGGAGCGATTACCTCGTTGACATTCTTGACTGCCTTGAGCACGCCCTTACCGAGCCAACCCTTACCTTTGTCACGGAGTTCAAGGGCCTCATGTGTCCCTGTTGATGCACCGGACGGGACTGCCGCCCTTCCGAAACCGATGCCACCCGCAACGTCCACCTCGATGGTGGGATTACCGCGAGAGTCGATGATCTGACGCGCAGTTATTTCGGTGATTTCAAAGGTATCGCACATTGTGTTCGCCGGTGGCCGTGTGGGAGGATAAGACATAAAAGCGTAGCTGCGGGGTTCGGGCGCTCATAGATAGCCCAAACGCCCCATACCCTCTTGGAGACGGACGGACGGATCATCCCCCGAATTTGCCAGATTGACGGCCAAACGTGCAAGCTCACGCTTCTTCTCAATCGTCACTGAAAACGCACCTGAACGCTCACGCGCGATGAAACGGGCGAATACCTCCAGTGTTGGGCGGGGATCCAATCCGATCCCCAGTAGGTCGGTCGCCAGACCTCCGTACCACACGACGTCCCGGATCCCGGAACCATCGTCACCCAGTATTGGGATAATGAACCGTGTGAGGAAGGTACCAATCTTCAACGGTTCCTGGGGCCCGGTCCTGTTGTAGCTCTTCATGGCCGCCGAGGTCTTCACCATGGTCGATACCACTGCTCGTGCATCAAGCGCGGAGACTGTGTTCAGTGCGCCCTCCAGCCGTTCGTACACTTTCGGTTCAAAAACCTTCTTTGCCCGATCAAGGAACCGTGTGACGGTATGGTCGTAGGTCACCTGAGGTGCACCATACGGAAGTCGAGTGGGGCTCGTAACGGTGACCTTCGCGCTCGGGGCTGCATCCTCAATAGGGAGTGGTGGTTCGTCATCGATGAGGGAGTCCGGGGCGGTATCTTTCTCTGGTGGGATTTCCTCCTCAGCGGGTTCTTTAGCATCATCAGGCCCCCCCACCTCGGGAAGCCCCCGGAGCTTTCGGATGTAGCGGGTGACACGGTTACCGTATTTCGTCTTTCCATCGCCCTTACTATCACCCTCACCGTCCACGGTGCCCGGGGCGTAACGTTTGTCCTCCGCACCCGAGCGGCCAAGGAGCTCGCGTGGAGCGTACCGAGTGATCCATAGCCGATAATCCCGTCGCTGACGCCCGTCAGGACGGGGGACATTGGCGTATCCCCCGATCCGAGATGTGTAAGAGCCATGTCGTTCCTCCCTACGGGCGCCGAGCAAGTGGTGGATGCTTGTGTATACGGTCTCAGCGACCGAGGATCCTATCCATACTCCCAGGCTCCCACCAACAAGTAATACAGGAAGAATGAAGGCCTTGGGGAGCGTTTCCGGGATAAATAGGACAATGCCTACGATGGTGAGCGTTCCGCCTATAACGGTCCCGGCCGCCAGTTCCCGCGCTTTATTGCGTGTGGCGCCTGCCGTTACGTACTTGAACAGATAAGCAATCCATAGGACTACCGCGATGGCATGTCGCGCCATGAGAGGGAGTTCCTGTACGCTCTCTACGCCCACGGTCAAGGAAATAAGAATTAGGAGGACTGTGATTTCGATCTCCCATCCCTTGGTGTTGAAGAACGTCGTGTTCTTGAGCACCTGGCCCATGATGATTCCCGAGAGTCCCGTAACTACAACCGCAACGGGATTGGAAATCACTTCAAGGAAGGTCTCCCCTATCGGTTCTGAGATACGTGCAAGGTAGTCTAGGTCCTGTGGACCGAGGGATGGTCCGAGCGGTGGGATTTCGCTCACGGCAAGGGTAGCATTGTCGACCATATTTCGTACTCCGCGTTATCCTCACTCGCCTGGTCCAAAGGTCAAGGGGTTCTCACCCCGGCGGGCGATGGTAATGGAGGGTTCTTTACGCTCAATCCGCCTCTCAAGTACTTTAATGGCGAGCTCATCCACCTTCCCCCTCAGTCGTCCTCTAGATATCAGGAGTATAAGTGTGTCCTCGATTGTCCGTGCCAGGTCAGGCTTGGACGTGCGAATCTTTCCAAGATACTCTTTTCCTGAGGGCGCTAGTATCTCCTTGAGCAGCTGATTGCGGCGTGCACCGATCAGGGCCTTATACTGCTCTTCCTCATTTTTCTGGGCCTCTTCCTGCTCGATGCGGCTTTTCATCTCTGCAAGCTTCCGCGCTTTTATACGCGAGAGCTCATCGTCGTCCATCGGACCAATAATGTATTTCTTGTTTTAAGAATCTATCCCGGTTTACGCTACCCGCGCGGCACAGGGAGCGTACAGCATCCCTTGGCTTTGATGACCTCAATCCCCCGACGGCGAGCGGCCGAGTGGACCTCAAGCGAGGGCATGGCCATTCGTTCGAAACCGTGATCAAGGGCCAACAGCTCGATAGCCCTGCCATCTGGGCCCCGGGGTCGCATACATCCGAGAGCAAGCTCTGTCCCCGGGAGGAGCTCGCGCGCGGACGCGAACACCTCGGTCACGATATCCGCTGATGGCGGTTCGACATCGGCCATCCGGGTACCAGGGGTGGGGAGAAGGATGAGGAACACGACCAGGGGGGCGTCCATGGACGCAGCCATCTCGAGAGCGGTCCGTTCCCCCCGGACCTGACCGAAGTGGAGTCCGATGGTGATGTGCGGTACCACGGGGAGCCCTGAAGCGACCAGGTCCCGATAGCTACCAAGATAATCCTCCGGCCCTCGGTCGAGCCCGTAAACCTCACGGGCGGTCGCGCGGTCCCCGATGAGGTCCAGGGAAACCACGTCGATATCGGTTGTTGCTAGGAGTCGGGCGTCCTCCGCGTCCACCAAGCCGCAATGGACGTTGAGCTGCAGCTCAGTCGCCCGTTTGGCCTCTGCAAGCACTGGAATGAATGGGCGGAGGGGGACACGTCCATCACGGTCACAACCCCCGGACACAAGACAGCCCGTACCCCCCCCGGTCCAGAGCTCGTCAAGGAACGAGGATAATCTCTCCGGCGTCGTAGCAGCATGCATGTGACGGAGGAAGGTCCTGCCGCAATGAGCACAGTCCAGAGCGCAACCAGCGCCGGTAACCGACACAGACGGAAAGGAGGAGCGGGCAAGGGCGTTGCAGCAATAGTCGTAGAGGGTGAGTGTCCCGCCCATCGTCCCGGCCTCCTGTGACATCGTAATCGCACCGCGCGGCCGCTACAAACAATATAAGCTTTTAGCAGGAAGGATGACAGGTAATGTCCCGCCGCGGTGCCGTCATCCTTGCACTCCTTCTCGTTCTTACGGTCATGGCCGAGGACGATTTGGCCATCCAGCTCTACGATCCGGCAATTCAGCATATGGTCGTGTCAACGGCCGAGCTCCCCGTCAACATCACCAACGGACCCTTTGCTTTCCACAACCTTGGCTCACCCCAGAACGTCACGCTCCTCCCCACCGGTGATTTGGTGAATGTCACGAACATCACCGAGGTATCCATTCGCTCCGAGAGTTCCGTAAAGCGGATGCGTTGGTTCGAGAACACGACACTGCTCTTAGATCGCGATCGGGAACTGCGAATCGAACGCATAAGCTTCAACACAACGGATCCGGGTCTATGGGAGGGCGGTATCGCCATACACTATACCAACCGTTCATTCACCTTCCCCATCCGTATCCGTGTTGAGGAGGAGCGATACATCGCCTACATGGCTTCCAGTATCCGTCACACTGCAGACCTTCAGGAGGACGAGCCACGGACCATGCGTGATGCGGCCTATACCTATATCGAGGCCGCCCGGTATTACAGACTGATGCTGAACGTGGCCAATGAAGAGTTCTGCAGGCGAAAAGCGACAGGATTACTCCGTCGGATCGTGGCCCAGGATTCGGCCAACAAGACCCGCTGGAACGACCTAAGGACCCTTGCCGAGCAGTACCGCCTCCTTGACGACGTCGAAGAGTTGGCCTCAATCCAGAACGCACTTATCCCCTGGTACTCGAACAAACTCAACGCGGACCTCACCTATTACGAACCTCTGGCCCAAGCCTTCACCGATATCGGGTCCATTGATAAAGCGGAGCGTACCCTCCAGCTCTACGCCCAGCGTCTTGACGAAGCGGCCAATGCCACGGAGGGGATGCGACGTGCTGAGGACCATGAAGCAGCTGCTCGTGTATACGAACGTCTGTGCGATCGCGAACGTGTGCAGGAACGTTACCTCGCTGCCGCTGAGGCCTATCGGAAGGCCATCCCCACTGGCAGCGATTTGCCCGAGAACGCTCTTGCCCAATGGTCCTTCGGTATCGCAGAACTCTACAAGAAAGCCGGAGAACCCGTGAAAGCAGATACCTACTACCTAGCTAGCTTGGACAACATCCTGAATATCATCAGGACACGGGAGCTCCAGTATATCCCCCTCACATTCAAGGCAGTCCGCATATATGGTCGGCTTGAGAACGACCGGGCAGGTGAGCTCCTCGATCTGCTTGCGAGCCCTTATGCATCGGCCAACCAGACCTGGGAAAAAGACTTTCAAGTACTGATGGGGCTCGAGAGCGTGTACAAATGGGCGTGGGAGTCAAATCACACCATGCTCGTGAACAAGACCTGTTCTCTGGGTATCACCCTCTCGACGACCCTGGGTGACCAGTACCACCTGAGCATGTACACCGCATGCCAACCACCCGTTCCGGACGATGTGTGCATCAACCTCCTCCCTCTCGCTATGGAGGTTTGGATCGACACAGACGTCCAGCGTTTGATAACTAGTCTCTCGGAGACGTCCAAGACCCGTGAGATCGCAGATGCCCTCGACGGCGGGGAAATGGTTTTAACGACGGATATAATCGCGAACGCCTCGGTTACAGACCGTCTCGTTCTTGAGGCTATCAGGGATGTTTGCCGGCAGCGAATGTCCCCTATGCTGCCTGGAGCGTTCAATGCGAGCCTGACCACCATCAATGGCTCACTGGTATGCTTCACACAGCTTGCAGAGATGTCGGTCAACGGGACTCAGATCGCATCGCCGACTCCCGATAACGTCACGACCGTGGCCCGATCGGATCCCACGGGAAAGGTCCTCAAGAGCCTTCTCATCATGGTCGTTGTCATCGTGTTCGTGATCGTACTCCTAACATACCGCACGCCACCGCCGGAACCCATACCAACAAGTGAACGATCTACCCCCGAGAAACCCGAGATGCCGCCCCCCGATCCCCCTGACGAGGAGGAAGAGGAGCTCGAGGATGACGATGACCTTGAAGACGAGCATGACCATGAGCATTGAGGCCCGGGGCGCTCGTTTCTTCCAAAAGGTTTAAAACGATTGGGCGAAGACGTGCCGAAACCATCAGCAGCTGATGTTCTTCAGGTGAAAAGGATGAGCATGTACAAGCACATGGCACTCGCATGGCGCAAGACCAAGGTGTCCCCATTCAAGGACGCACAAAGGGAGCGCTATATCAAATGGCGATCAGAGGGTTCCGTGGTCCGCGTAGACCGCCCGACCCGCCTCGATAAGGCACGGTCCCTTGGCTATAAGGCCAAACAGGGCGTCCTCGTGGTACGTTCCCGTGTCAAGAAGGGCGGTCGCAAGCGCACTCGCCCGGTCCATGGTCGTCGCCCTAAGCGAGCGGGTGCCGTCAAATTCTCACCCGGAAAGAACCTTCAGACCATCGCTGAGGTGCACGCTTCTCGGAAGTATGCCAATCTTGAGGTCCTCAACTCCTATCTAGTGGGGAACGACGGCGTCTCTGCTTGGTACGAGGTCATCATGATTGATCCGAACCACCCTACGATCAAAGCTGACCGGAAACTATCATGGATCGCTGAGGGGTCCCACCGCGGTCGTGCATTCCGTGGTATTACCACTGCAGGAAAGCGTGGTCGTGGTCTGGCCAACAAGGGATGGGGCACGGAAAAGGTTTGAGGTTCTCCTCCCTCTCGGCGAAGGCTTTCTGCCACGCAACAGAGTCGGTGGAGAAGGTAAGGACTGCACTTCGCACGATCCTTCCCGATAATATCGTACTGAACGTACGTTCCGCTTCAGGTCACTTCGGCAATCCCATCACCATCATCGAGGGGCGTATCGAGAGTTCCCGGGCCATTCGGGAGGTCATTTCACGCTTCCCTCCCGAAGTTCCAGCTTCACCTGCCTCCCGCGGATCTGCTTTCGTGCTCCGCTTCGACAAGGCTTCAGCACTTACGGGCGCTCTGATATCTGGAACCGACGATCCAATTCTAGTCAGAATCGCCGTAAACATGTGGGGGCGCCCCCTGGAGTGGGAAAATGTCATGTCTGAAGTGAGAAAAAAGGGCAAGGGGAGCCCATCTTCTACAGAAGTAGATTCATCTGAATAATCTATAAAATAAGAAAGAAGAGAGAAAGGAAGGGAGACAAGTGCAATATAGTGTAGTTGCTCAGGCTTTATTAATCCTTCTGCTAACGTCCGTTAATGGTTAGTCGAAAACGGATGATTTGGCCTTCAAATAAGGTATTAATATTCATTAATGTTAATCTATGTTAATAGCGGTTTATTTGAGGTTTAGACGCGCTATTGGGAAATATATATATTTCATAAAAGCTAATGAATGATTAGATGGGATTTCGCACTGATATCCTTATCGCGTTCATCCTACTCGCTCTCGCCAGCGGACGCATTATTGAGGAGCAAGTAGTCACAGTTTCCGTGGGTGACGACCTCGCATGTCATTTCCACATCGCACTGAACAAGACCATAGAGCAGGGAGAACCGTATCGCCTCATCGGAATCAACCATGTGCTCCCCAAGGGCGTTCAGCAGGTGAAGGTTTACGATACAGGGGGTCCATTGGAGTATCGCCAGACTGCTCGTGAAGCAGACACGCTCTTCCATTTCCCGTATCGAGAACCGTTGGTCGAGCGGGACTCTAAGATCATGTATATCGAGTACGACAAGTCAGATTGCGTTCGCCGAGCTGATGACTCGTATGAACTATCCACCAGGTTCTCACTGCTCTCCGACACAGCACTCTTCCGCCTCACGTTAATCCTTCCTGAGGGTTATGTACTCCCCGTGGAACTGGACAAAGAACCGTCACAGCTACGTCCGGTAATCAGCCCCAACGCCATTATACGCACGGATGGAAGGAAGCTCGAGTTCGAGTGGGAGCGACGCGACCTGGCCAGCGAGGAGAGCCTTTGGTACTTCGTTCGTTTCAATCCCATTGCACGAAGCAGCACACCGTATTGGGCCGTGGCAGCGGTCATCGCCGTAGCTGCAGCCTTCCGGATAGGCCAGTCATTCCCACGCACGGCCCGTAAGCCCCGGACATTCGGATTCGTACTCAGGGATGATGAGAGACAGGTAGTCGATGCCCTTCTTGAATCCGAAGGTGAACTGAAGCAGAACGATCTTGCGAGGGTCGTCGGGTACTCAAAAGCGAAGGTGTCCTATATGGTCCGGGACCTGGAGAAGCGAGGCATCCTGAAGAAAAGCCCGCTGGGGCGCACCAACCGCATCACTTTGCTGGTCGAGCGCGAGGACCTGGAGTGATAGGATAGGGAGGGAGGGGCACGAAGCCCCCCCCATGGGCCCGGCAGGATTCGAACCCGCGACCTTCTGGTCCGAAGCCAGACGTCATATCCAGGCTAGACCACGAGCCCGCACGTTCGTACGGCGCCTGTAAACCTATAAAGCTTGTGGGGACAGCCCGGCCCCGACCTCACTCATCATAGATGAAGACCGGTTCGGGATAGTGACGTATCTTCTGGAGCTTCCAGCGGTTTCGGGTCTCCTCGCACAGAATCCTGTCCATCTGTTCCGCTGTAAGGTCCGATCGGAGGATGCTAAGAGGTATATCGAGCCGGAGTGGCCGGCCGGGGATTACGTGACGAGTTGACTTGGGAGGGAATAGCTTGTCCGCCAGCGCTCGATCAACAACCTCCTGCTTGCGATACACAGGACGAAGGAGAAGCAGAGCGCACTGGGGATCTGCTGCGAGAATCTTATCACAGGGCTCATCGCCCACAAGGCGATATGTGGTACCGTGCTCTTGAATCGCCTTGAGAACCGCTTGGTCCATAGTTATGAATCGTTCGAGATCAAAGCCGTCTTTAGGCGTATAGACATGCACGTGGGCCTCACCCCGCGCAAGTACACCGAACGATGCAGTACGCTCGGTCATCCTCTTCTGGGCCTCGGTAACAGGTAGTTCCTGTCGCTCTAGATGGGGCGCTGTGCGTTCGATTATTGCGCATAGCTCGTCCGAGCTCAAGTTGTCAAGGGACAAGTACCAGCCTTTAAGCTCGATGCTAGCGTCGAAGTAATCCACTATACATGCCACTATCCCATTACATTTCAGGCGCTCAAGGGCAGCGAACCGGTGCATCCCGTCTATGACAATGTAATCCCCGTCCACTTCAGCCGCGATGATCGGATTGCGCTGGAGACCTGAGTGAGCGATAAGGTCCGCAATGCGACGCGCAGGCTTATCGAGGGTGTGTTCGTGGATGTGGGTCTGGGATAGGGGGATTATCCTAAGGTTCGGCAGTTCCACGACGTATCTCCATCCCTAGCTTGAAGGCTGCGGTGTTTGTAGCGGCGAACCGCTCGGGTGAGCCTTCAGTTATGCTCTTTTTAATGCTTTTCGTCTCCAGGGGGAGCCCATCTGCGAGATAACCCAAGGCCACGACGTTGGCGAGGATCGGACCGCCCAACCGGAGGGCGGCAGCGGTAAAATCCACAACTTCCAGATGTTCAGTGTAGCGTCCCAAGCACTTGAGGATCTCCTCCCGAGGAGGGTACTCGGCAAGTCCGAGAGTCACGGGCAATGGAACGATCCGAAGGTCGTTCACGACCACACGGCTCTCATTGGAAAGAAGTCCTGTCTGACGCATGGGCTCAAGTAGCTCAAAGGAGACCATGAGGTCGCAGGCCTTGTCGGGTATGAGAGGGGCGACCGCATCCCCGTCCGTTCGGAGGTGTGTCAGGAGGAAACCCCCACGCTGGGACATGCCGTGGGTCTCAGCACAAATTACAGGTCTGTCCTCCAGAAGGAAAGCGTTAGCTAATGTCTTTGAGGCGAACAGCACACCCTGGCCACCGACACCACAGATATTGATATTCACTCGTCCTCACCCCCCGGTAGAACGAACGCCCCATGCGGGCATACTTGTGCGCATACTCCGCAGGACGTGCACAATGCCTTGTCGATAGCGACACCGCCTTCGACACGGACGATGGCAGGGCATCCGAATGTATTGATACAGACCTGACAATCTTCGCAACCGTCCACGGCCGGGACGAACTTCTTGCGTTCGGCCTTGAACACACATGGGCTGCGGACAATTACCACGGACACGCCATTGTGGGCATTCGCCTCCTTGAGTACAGCGATAGTGGCAGGAAGGTCCAGAGGGTCCGTGATTCGTACGAACTCGACACCACAGGCGCGTACCAATGCCTCCATATCGACCGCGGGCGCAGGTTCGCCGGTGACGAGCCGTCCCGTTCCGGGATGTTCCTGGTGACCGGTCATCGCAGTGATGCGGTTGTCAAGGATGACAACCGTGATACGGGCCTTGTTGTATACAGCATTAATGATGCCTGTGATGCCTGAGTGAAAGAAGGTTGAATCGCCTATGACCGCTGAGGGACGTTCATCAAGACCGGCAAAGTCCATACCAGCCGCTTTCCCTATGCTGGCCCCCATGTCGAGACAGGTATCGATCCCTTTCAGGGGGGGTGCGAGCCCCAGAGTATAGCAACCGATATCGCCCGCCACAACCTTGCACTTTGCCCTTTTCATGGCATAGTAAGCTGCTCGATGGGAGCAACCAGGGCAGAGTACGGGGGGGCGTGGAGGGACCGTCTCCGCGACAGGGGCGCTCTGCTCCTGTCCCAAGGCGGTCATAGCCCGATCAACGGTCATCTCCCCATCCTGTTTCACGTGACCGGAGAGCTTCCCACACACCTCATGGGTGCAAACGCGAAGGGCATCCTCCTCTAGGAAGGGATCTCCGTCCTCGAAAACATAGATGCGCTCTACTCGATTATCGAGCTCCTTGATGAGGGCTAACGGGGGCGGATAGGTAGCCACTGTGAGGATTACTGCATTCAGCCCGGCCCGGGCCACGGCCTCTTTTGCACATCTAGCGGCTGGCCCTGTAGCGATGACACCGATATCCCCCTCGCCATCCAGACGGTTATGAGGGAAGGCCTCGATTGCCGTCATTATGTCAGGCTGCCGATCCAAGAGCTGGCGATAACGCCTGCGAGCGTTACCCGGGATCATTATGAACCGTCCCGGATCCTTTGTGAACGAACCCTTACGCTCCGGGCGAGGGTCCGGTCCGAAGGTCACCGGACCACGAGTATGGCACACGCGGGTCGTGAGTCGAAGAATGACGGGGACCTCGAACCTCTCAGAGAACTCGAAACCGGCCACGAGGAAATCCTTGGCCTCCTGCGGGTCGGCGGGTATGAGTGCGAGGGTTTTTGCGCCCTTCACATACATCCGTGAGTCCTGCTCGTTCTGCGATGAATGCATCCCTGGATCATCACCTACAGCAATCACAAGGCCGCCCACGGTGCCGGTGTTTGTCAGGGACATGAAAGGGTCCGCTGCGACGTTGAGCCCTACATGCTTCATAGTGACAAGTACCCTGGCGCCCGCGTAAGAAGCACCTGCTCCCACTTCGAGGGCTACCTTCTCATTGATGGACCACTCCACATGGATATCGCGGGCAGTGGCGACAGGTGCCAAGGTCTCGATAATCTCGCTGGACGGGGTCCCCGGATAACCCGAGGCAACGGTCACTCCGGCCTCAAGCGCACCACGAGCCACCGCCTCGTTCCCCATAAGGAGAATCTTTGCACCATCCTTAGCCTCAATCTTGGCCTTGCCCATGGATGCGAAAGAATGAAAGCGGCTTAAAAACCTTGGTGAAGAACCGAGGGTGTCACTGTCAAGCATTCCCCGAAAACTTATAAAACCGGGCTCGCGTCCGTCCTTCCGCAATGGGTCACACCCTTATCATCGCGGAGAAACCACGGGCGGCTGCCCGAATTGCCGCGGCCTTGGCCGACGGGGAGGTGACCAAGAAAGGAAGTAAGGGTGTCTCATCGTATACACTCACTCGAAAAGGTCAGAAGATCGTCGTTGCTGCCGCCGTAGGCCACATCTACTCTCTCCGTCAGAATGACAAGAAGGGCTGGGTGTACCCGGTGTTCAACGTGGACTGGGCACCTGCGCACGAGGTTCGCAAGGATGGAGCCTACACGAAGAAGTACCTTACAGCCCTCAAGACGGCAGCCAAGGGTGCCGAGCACTTCGTAGTGGCCTGCGACTTCGACATAGAGGGAAGCGTCATCGGATTCAATGTGCTGAGGTTCGCCTGTAAAAAGAAGGACGGCGCCCGGATGCACTTCTCCACACTTACCAAACACGAACTTGAAGAGGCTTTCGATAAGGCAAATCCTTCTCTCGATTGGGGAATGGTGGAAGCGGGGCTCACCCGTCATGTGGCCGACTGGTTCTTCGGAATCAACCTATCACGGGCCCTTACACTGGCCATCAAGAACGCTGTCGGAATGTTCAAGGTCATGAGCACAGGCCGCGTCCAAGGCCCCACGCTCGCCATCCTCTGCGAGCGCGAGCTCGAAATCAGGGCATTCGAACCAACGCCGTTCTGGCAGCTTGAGCTCAATGCCATGGTGGAAGGTACTGAGATCATGGCACTCCACGTCGCCGACAAGTTCTGGAAGGAGGATGAGGCCAAGGATGCTCATTCACGTGCCCAGGCCGATCCCGGTATCGTACAGGATGTATCCCGGAAGAAGTTCAAGCAGGCCGTACCACCGCCCTTCGACCTCACATCACTACAATCAGAGGCGTACAAGCAGTTCAGCTTCGCCCCCACACGCACTCAGGAGCTTGCTCAGACGCTCTATGAGTCAGGTCTCATATCGTACCCCCGCACATCGAGCCAGAAGCTCCCAGAACGCATCGGATTCAAAGAGATCCTCAAGGGACTTGCCTCCCTGTTCCCCAAAGAGGTCGAGATCCTATTGGGCATGAAGAAGCTCGTCCCCAAAGAAGGGAAGAAAGAGGATCCCGCTCACCCTGCCATCTACCCCACGGGTGAGAAGCCCAAGATGCTTACCGATCAGGAGCGCAAGCTCTTCGACCTCATCGCCCGCCGGTTCCTTGCAGTCTTTGGGGAACCCGCCGTTCGAGAGAGCCTGAAGGTCACAATCCGCGTGGGTGAGGAAGACTTCATCGCAGAGGGGAAGCGCACAGTGGAGCCTAACTGGCACACACTCTACGGGCCTTTTGCCAAGTTCGAAGAGGTGCTCCTCCCGGACATGTTCAAGGGGCAGGAGGTCGGTGTGAAGAGTATCGACCTTCTTTCGAAGGAGACTCAGCCCCCCCGACGCTTTTCGCCCGCGTCACTCGTCAAGCGGATGGAGAAGGAGAACATCGGCACAAAGGCGACCAGAGCAGCCACGGTGGACACTCTTTCAACGCGCGGGTACCTGACCGGGGACGTGCTCGAGGTCACTGAGCTAGGCCTTCAGGTCTACTCCATCCTTACCAAGTACAGCCCGCGAATCCTCGATGTCGAGCTCACACGCCAGTTCGAGAATGACATGGCCCGCATCCGGGAGCAGAAGACCGACCGGAAAGAGGTGCTAGAGCGACTTCAGACCAAGCTAGAGGATATCCTAACGGAGTTCAAGTCCAACGAGGAAAAGATCGGCAAAGAACTTGCTGATGCTATCAGGGCCACCAACCGAGCAGCCCTGGTCATAGGTCCCTGTCCGGTATGCGGTAACGGTGACGTCCGCATCATCCGGAGCAAGAAGAGCGGTAAGCGCTTCGCAGGATGTTCCAACTACCCCACGTGTTCCAACTCTTACCCCCTCCCCCAGCGCGGGAACATCATAGGTAGCAAGAAACCCTGTCCGACATGCAATCACCCCCGGATCACGGTTAAGGGTGGCGGCAGGCGGCCGTGGAGGATGTGCCTGAACATGGAATGCCCTTCCCGGGAACGGAACGGAGAAAACGGAGGGAATAGCCAGTGAGCGGTTACGACCACACTCGGATTGAACAGACATGGCAGAAGCGTTGGGAGGAGGCCGGCATCTTCAAGGTCTCTGAGGATCCCACCAAGAAGAAGTTCTACTGCCTCGAGATGTATCCCTATCCCTCAGCGACCCTCCACGCAGGTCACCTGCGTAACTACGCTCTTGGCGACACGCTCGCACGCTTCAAGCGCATGCGGGGATGTAACGTGCTCTACCCCATGGGATACGATGCGTTCGGCCTGCCCGCGGAGAACGCTGCCATCAAGCACGGCGCAGATCCTGAGACTTGGACCTGGGAAAACATCAACGCAATAAAGGTCCAACAGAAGCGCATGGGGCTCAGCTACGACTGGGACCGTCAGATCCAGAGTTGCACTGAGGACTATTACCGATGGAACCAATGGATATTCATCAAGCTCATGGAGAAAGGCCTGGTGGACCGACGCGGGGCCATCGTGAACTGGTGCCCGTCGTGCGCCACCGTATTGGCCAACGAGCAGAACATAAACGGCAAGTGCTGGCGCTGCTCCTCCACTGTGGAGTATAAGGACCTCACCCAGTGGTATTTCAAGATCACCGATTATGCAGAAGAGCTGCTGTCCGGTCTAGAGGGCCTTGATTGGCCAGAGCGCGTCAAGATCATGCAGCGCAACTGGATCGGGCGTAGCGAGGGTACTATCATCGATTTCGAGGTCAAAGGTACAGGCGAGACCGTACCCATCTTCACGACCCGCGCCGACACGCTCTACGGCGTTACCTTCATGGTGTTCGCTCCCGAGCACCCCTGGGTGCGCGCATGGGTGAAAGGCACCGAGTACGAGGATAAGTTCAACGCCTTCCTTGCCGAAGTGCAACTGGAGGATAAGTTCGAGCGGACCGACGCGGAGCATGAGAAGAAGGGCATGTTCATCGGAAAGCACGCCATACACCCCATCCTCGGTACGGAGATCCCGATCTATGTTGGGAATTTCGTCATCTATGAATATGGTGCTGGAGCCGTAATGGCAGTCCCAGCTCATGACCAGCGCGACTTCGAGTTCGCCAAGAAGTTCGACATCCCGATCACCGTGGTCATCCAGCCCCGGGGCTACAAGCTTGAAGCGGACAAGATGCACCGCGCATACATCGAGGATGGCGAACTGGTCAACTCGGCCGAGTTCGACGACTGGGAGAACCGAGAGGCCATAGACGCCATCGGCCAGAAGCTCAAGGAGATGGGCAAGGGCGGCCCTACGGTGAACTACCGGCTTCGTGACTGGTTAATCTCCCGTCAGCGATACTGGGGCACTCCGATCCCGATTATCTATTGCGACCAGTGCGGCATCGTCCCCGTGCCCGAGGACCAGCTGCCTGTTGTGCTCCCAAAGGACGTCACGTTCAGCGGGAGCGGGAATCCCCTGGAAACCTCCAAGGATTTCGTGAACACGACTTGCCCCACGTGCGGTAAGCCCGCTCGACGCGAGACGGACACGATGGACACCTTCGTGGACTCGTCCTGGTACTTCCTGAGGTACTGCTCCCCTCAAGAGAACGATACTCCCTTCTCTCGGGACGCGGCCCAGTACTGGATGGCCGTGGACCAGTACATTGGCGGGATCGAGCACGCAGTGTTGCACCTGCTTTACGCCCGTTTCTTCATGAAGGCGCTCCGGGACATGGGGCTCCATCGTATCGACGAGCCCTTCTCGGCCCTCCTGTGTCAGGGCATGGTGAACAAGGAAGCACCGTTCTGTGAGATGTGCGATGTCCTCCTCCAACCCGGCAGGCACGAAGAGGGGAAATGTGTCGAGTGCGGGAATCCCTACGTCATGCGCTCTGCAAAGATGTCCAAGAGCCTAGGGAACACCGTCAACGTCATGGAACTCATCGAGCGGGCGGGGGCCGACGCCTCGCGTCTGTTCATCCTCTTCGGTTCGAATCCCGAGAAGGAGTTCGAGTGGGCAGACCAGGGACTGGAGAACGCGAGCAAATTCCTCTATAGGCTCCACCACACACTTGGTGAGCACCCCTCTGACGTGCGTGAGGACATCACATCAACGGACGAGCACATGCTCTTCCTGCTCCACCGCACCATCCGCGATGCTACCCGTAACTACGAACAGTTACTGTTCCGCTGGGCGATCCATGATGTGATGGCATTCTCCAAGGAGCTCAGCCGGTACAAGCTGGGGAGTGTCAACCGTAAGATATACGAGGAATGTGTGCGGAACCTCGCACTGCTCGTGGCCCCCATCACACCACACATCGCTGAGGAAGTGTGGGCGCACCACGGTAGGGAGGGATTCATCTCGCTGGCACAGTGGCCTGAGTACGATCCAAATGTGCTCACACCAGAGGCCGAGTACCAGTGGGGCCTCTACAGCGCGATCTGCGACGATGTAGTTGAGATCCAGGGCATTCTGGGCAGCAACAAGCACGATGCTATCACGCTCATCGGAGCTGCCGACTGGAAGTATGACTTCATGCGACGGTACTCGGAAGTATCTGGTGATGAACGCGATCAGGGTACGCTCATAAAGGCCGTCATGGAAGTTGACACGCTCCGTCGGTACGGTAAGCAGATCTCGCAGCTCATCCCACGCCTCCTGAAGAATCCCTCGTGGGTACCGGCTCTCGTGCTATCTGAGGACAACGAAGCCAAGGCTCTGGAACTGGTTGCCCCTATGGTGTCAAAGCGTTTCGGATGCACTGTGGAGGTCGTTCGCGAGACCCTCTCGAAGGACGCTAAGTCCACCCGGGCATTACCCGGGAAGCCCGCAATCGTGGTAAAATAGCTTCACTCGAGCGGTCGACAGGGAGCACCCTTCGGGTGCCCCATCTTCCTCCGCACGTTATCCAGGGCCGCGAGCTCATCAGATGTAAGGGCCACTTCCCCACCAAGACGACGGGCCCTGTACACCGTCTCGGCAAGATGCTCCACCTCCTCCAGTCGGTGATACGCCTCCTCGAGATCGCCACCGAATGTCACGACACCGTGATTGGCAAGGAGCACCGCGTTGGCCTCAGCAAGGAACGGCGCCACAGATTCCGGTACCTCCCACGTCGAGAGGGTTGCATAGGATGCCAAGGGCACAGCACCCACGGTCAGCACGCTCTCAGGCAGAACTGCACGGTCCAATGGGATTCGCGCTGTAGCGAAGGCAGTACAGAACGGAGGGTGTGCGTGGACAACCGCCGCCACATCGGGTCGTACGGTGTACGCCGCCAAATGGAGCCTGAACTCAGAAGACTGCCTGTACAGACAATCCTGACGAACGAGCTGGCCGGCACCGTCCACGATCACGAGCTGGTCAGGCGACATCTCACCCTTGCACACTCCGGAAGGAGTGGTGATGAACAAATCATCCCCGCATCTGGCAGAGATATTTCCTGATGTCGCCACCACATATCGGTGTTCATACATACGTCTGCCAATATCACAGATACGCTGTCGCAACCAGTCGGGATTGGCCATTGGCTACTAGTAACCTTCACCGCCCTCGTCGCCTTTCGTTATAGCGACTGATGCGGATGCGCCTATGCGGGTTGCTCCCGCTGCGATCATGGCCTTCGCGGTCTCGGTATCACGGATTCCACCTGATGCCTTTATTCCCATGTCGGGGCCGACGGTTGCCCGCATGAGCGCGATGTCCTCCACAGTGGCACCCGAAGGCCCGAATCCTGTAGAGGTCTTGACGAAGTCGGCACCGGCCATCTTGGCCAAGAGACAGCCGCGGACCTTCTCATCCTTGTTCAGGAGCGCGGTCTCAAGGATTACCTTTACGATCGCTTGACCTTGGGCCGCTTCCACAACGGCTTCAATATCGCGACGGACGAGGTCGTCGTCCCCGGATTTCAGCGCACCTACGTTGATGACCATGTCGATCTCATTTGCGCCATTTGCGATGGCGTCACGCGTCTCGATGGACTTGGTCGTGGGTGTTGTGGCGCCCAACGGGAAGCCTATGACAGTAGTGACCTTCACTTTTGATCCCTTCACCAAGTCGGCGGCTTGCTTGACGTTTGCGGGATTGACGCACACCGAGGCGAACTCGTACTGGATGGCCTCCTCACACAACTTGCGTATCTGTTCGGTGGTGGCGTCGGGCTTGAGCAGCGTGTGGTCGATAGTATTAGCGATCTCCTTGTCCTCGATCCGGGTTCCCGCCGCTGCACCGATGCGGTCAGCGCCAGCAGCGAGTATGCCCCGGACACTGTCGGCATTGTTGATGACACAAAGACCGCATGCCAGGCACTCCTCACCCTTTCCCTGTGCGCACACGAGGGATACCTTCTTCCCTCCTGCGATATCGGCAAGATCTACAAGAGTGAGTCCTAGCTCCTCTAGGTCCCCGAGCATACCTTCCAAGCGTTTGCGGGCACCATCGGGTACCTGTTCCAAGGGGATACACGCAGAAGGGATACCGTCACGCGCCGCTACGACAGTCTTTCCCTGAAGAGCTGCGAACACTGCGAGCTTGACAGGTAGTGTGTCTGTAACGGTATCAGCGATCTTCGAGGCCGATGCAAGGTCCAGAAGGGGGATAAATACCACAGATGCACCCTTGAGAAGGTTGAGCACATCAGGGCAATCGCTCTCGGTCAGGATTGTCGCTCCGGGCGCTGCTACAGAGAGCCTCGAACTCGGAAAGAGCGCCTCCGCTCCGTTCGCTAGCACGATGGTTGCATCGGAGGCCTCTGCACAGATGCACCGCACCTGGTCGAGCACAGCGTCCACATCACCGCGTTCCCCAGCAAGTACAACGAGCACCCCTCCAGAGGGACTCGATGGAGCGACAGACTCTGGACACGCTTTCTTGGGCGCTTCCATTCGCTTCATTACCTGCTCTGTGACCTTCTTAACAAGCGATTCGATATCAGCATCCTGAACCATTGTCATCAACCCCTGACCAGTGTTGGATCGGGTATGTTCACTCCCTCTACATGTCCAATTATCGCGAGGTCCACGGGGAGAAAGTGGCCCTCGAACGGGTGTGCTGCCTCCTTCTTTGTGGCAAGATATACCAACTCGCCAGGTCCGGTCGTGCCCAGTGCATCGACAGCGACCTGGTGACGCCCAATGACCTCTCCGGCCTCATTGACGCGCTGTACCACAAGGAGCTTTATACCCTTGAGATGGGGGTCCTTTCGCGTACACACGACATTGCCCACCACCTGCGCTAGGAGCATGGCGGGAAGGGAGCGCTGCAGCTTTAAATAGGTTGTCACAGGCTCTAGAAGAAGAATATGAGGGCCCCGGCCATGACCGGAGCCCCTCTCACCAGTTCTTTATCCGTCCACGATCTCTGTGCTTTTACACAACCTGGTGTGAGACCTTGAACCCGCTGGGCAGGTTCATGCTCACGATGATGCGCTGGTCCTTCACATCGCTGTACCACATTCTTCGGGACTCGCCATTCGAGGTCTTGAACTTTCCGAAGAAGCTGATGATGAAGGTCTCTCTGCTGGCCACGGATTTTTGGTTTCCGCACTTACCTTCCGAAGCTACCTCAGAGAACTTGCAGCACGCATCCGTGCCGCCACCGCTGAAGGTCGCACCGATTGTCTTGCTCATCAGCGGGCGCTCACCGAGCTCGGGCGCCTCGGGCAGCTCGTAGACGACCTGGGCTGAACCAAGATCGCTCATACGCACAACAGTATTTCCAGTGTTTCGCACTAGGAAGCACAATGCTCCTCCAAGCGAACATCCCTCGTCCGTCAGGTTTCCACCCCACGTCGACTCGGGGGCATTACCATGGTATTTGAACACTTCACCACTGACCTTGGACCTGTCGTCACAGCCCCTTTCACCGTTGGTCGTGCAGTTCGATTCACACGCATAGGCAGAGATGACCTGCAGTGTTCCCTGCTGGAAACTGGTCATGATCTGCTTCTCAGCCTGTGTGGTGATGGTCTTCTGTATCTTAGTAATCCAAAGATAGGCCGCACCTGCCGCTGCTACTGTCATCATTAGCAACAGAATAATGGCAATAACGGGTGTCACACCACGCTTGGACCGCACAAGTCGTTTCATTCGGATTCTCATGGTCACACTCTCCTTGTCCTAGGTTCGTCCACAAGCAAGTGGTCGCTCATTAATTAAAAGCATTATCTAGAACCTTTGCGTAGGCCGCCACACTCCGCACATTATTGCCTTTTTTCGGCGCAAGGAGCAAATATATCCCGTATAATCTTTCCAATCTTGGTATTCTTCATTAAATTCGCGTATTGGCGAAGTTCTCTTCATAATATCGATTAATTGGTTGTTTCTTCAATTAGTTCGATAAAAAAGTAGTTTTTTCTCATTCCAGTCTACGACTTATGGGGGCCAGGGAACACCTGGCCCTCGACTTATACCCCCTGATGGGAAATCCTTGTTCTTAGGTGTACTATTTCAGAGGCACCCTCCGGATGAACCGGGCCTCGATATCCCTGATCTTATTCACCCGTCGTTCGTGTCGCCCCCCACCGAAGGGGGTTCCAAGCCATTCCTCGGCGACGAGGCACGCCAAGCCAGGCCCCGTGACCCTCGCACCAAGAGTGAGCATGTTAGCATCGTTGTGCTCACGACTGGACCGGGCCGAGAACACATCGTATACCGGTGCGGCCCGCACGCCAGGTACCTTGTTCCCCACCATGGCAGAAGCAACACCGACACCATCCACCATTATACCGGCCGTGTCGTCGTTGGTCGCTATGGCACTGGCGACAAGGAAGGCTATATCGGGATAGTCCACCGGATCAGGCGAATGGCATCCGAGGTCCACCACACAATATCCTAAACGCTGGAGGTGGTCCTTCACTGCCTCCTTGATCTCGAATCCACCGTGGTCACTACCGATCACGACACGAGTTCCTTTAGTGAAGTCCAACCACCTTCACCCCTATGAACCATCCCCCTCCAATGCGTGCAGGGAGTTGCGGATTATCTCGGTGAAGGAGTCCGGTTTGAGGCCTGCACCACCCACGAGGAATCCATCCACGTCGGGCTGGAGTGCGAGCTCACCAGCATTGGCCGGTTTCACAGAACCGCCATAGAGGATGCGTGTGTCCCGGGCAACGTTGTAGGAATAGAGCTGTTTGAGCACTCCACGGATATGTGCATGGACCTCTTGCGCTTGCTCGGGCGTTGCAACTCGCCCTGTGCCGATAGCCCACACAGGTTCGTAGGCAATTATCAGGGGGCGCACCTCGTTGATGGATATGCGATTGAGACCAAGGGTGAGCTGGTTAGTGATCACGCGCATGGTCGAACCATCTTCCCTTTGGTCGAGCGTCTCCCCTACACATAGGATTGGAGCAATCCCCGCGCCCAGGGCAGCCGCCACCTTCGGATTGATCTGTTCATCGGTCTCACCGAAGATATGTCGGCGCTCGGAGTGGCCAAGGATTACGTGCGAGCAGCCCGCATCAGCGAGCATTAGCGGAGATAGCTCCCCTGTGAAAGCCCCCTTTGGCTCAGGGTGCATGTTCTGGGCACCAACCCCCACGGGCTTGTCATCCAAGGCCTCTTTGAGCAGGGATAGCAGATAATAGGGTGGGCAAACGACAACAGCGAGGTCGTCCCTGGCAGGCGGATCGAACGCCTGGGCGTACTCGATCGTCGATTGCTTATCCATGTGCATCTTCCAATTCGCCGCTACGATGAGAGGGGGATGACCCGCCTCTGCATAGTTATGACGAGGGATGGTCCCGTCAGAGGACATGTCTTCAGGGGACGTCGAAAGCGCGTCCCGGGCTTCTTTCTCTTGGAGTTTCGAGAGTACCACATCTCTCACCACTTTTGCTAGTTCTTCGTCGTCCATCATGATCACGCAAACTGTGTTGATTCTTCCTCTGTCTCAATGAAGTCCACTACCCCCAGGATAGCAGAGTTGCAGGCCGCCCATTCGCGACCGATAAGTATGTTACAGCACTTTCCCTCTTGGGATACTAGCACGACATCCCCGATCCCGGCCTGTGCACGGTCGATGGCCAGGAAAGTGTCACCTTCGGATGTCCCCTTGAGGTCGACCGGAACACAGACCATTATCTTCTGGTCCGCATGCACCGGTATCTTCTGAGTGGCCCAGATATTTCCCACTACCTTGGCAATGAGCATCTACAATCTTCCCCCTGGGCCATGCGGAAGGACGCCCTCGACCAGTTCGTCGGGACGGGGGATGACGTGGACCGCAACGAGTTCACCGACCCTCTGGGCAGCAGCGGCCCCGGCATCTACTGCAGCTTTCACTGCTCCAACATCACCTCGCACCATCACCGTCACGAGTCCACCACTAATACGCTCAAGACCCGCTAACGAGACCCGTGCTGCCTTGACCATGGCATCGGCAGCCTCAACAGCACCGACTAGACCCCGCGTTTCCACCATTCCGAGGGCGTCCCCCCAGCCCGTCGGTGTCTCCATGAGCGCGGTGTCACCTCAGTTGTCCGGATTACACGATGGACTCAAGGAGGTTGGGGTGGGGTGAGGGGATCACCACGTAGTCAAGGAGGAGCCCGTCCTCGCGCACGGATTCCACTCCGGCCTGGACCGCTGAACGAACAGCGGCCGTATCCCCCGTCAAGGTGACGAATGACTTGCCCCCGAGAGCACGTCCGAGACGGATCTCGATGAGCGTGATGTCCGCGGCCTTCACCGCGAAGTCGGCAGCCACGATGCAGGATGAGAGCGAGAAGGTCTCGATGACACCCAATGCCTGGAGATTGTCCACATCGGTCGTGGCCTGGATGGCAGGGAATACCTGTGGATGGATGTTCGGGATAACGAAGTCGTCCACCAGGGAGTCTTGGGCCTGAAGCTTGCCCGCGTCCACCGACGAACGTACTGCTGCCACCTCGCCAGCGATGAGGATTATGTACTTCCCGGGACAGACTGGATAGGAGGCGATAGCCTCGACATCCGAGCGCTTGAGCATCACGTCACAGCACTCGATGCCCTTGGCGACGTTGTTGGTTTCTACAAGACCGATAGCATGGACCATATGATCACTTCTCCTCCGCGGTTATCTCGATGTGGTCGAGTATCTTAGTAACGCGCCCCGCAATGGACGCGTGAACACGGGCCCCCAGGGCCCCCTCTGGGATCTCGGCGATGACATCCCCTTCCTTCACGATATCGCCCACGATCACCGTGGGCTTGGCGGGTGCGCCGATGTGCTGCTTGAGCGGTATGCGCACCTTTCGGACAGGGTGGTCGACCGCTCGCACTGGTGCCTCGCGATCGTACTCCAGCAGGCCCAGTCGGCCGACGAGCCGGTAGGTCGGTATCTTGCGTGTCGAGCGGTACTGGTTCGGGGTCAGGTCCTTGGCCCGATGGGGATTGTCCATTCCCTCCTTGGCCAGACGTGCCTTGATCTCCCGGTTCATAGCACACGGGTCCAGTCCCATTGGACAGGCGTAGGTCGTGCAGACACCACATTCGACACACAGGAATGCGTTTGTGAGGTCGGACGGATCGCACGTGACATTGTAGGCCATTGCACGCATTAGCCGGTCCGGCCAGAGATGGTGGCCCAACAAGCTGCGTGGGCAGGTCTGTGTGCAGAGGCTGCACCTTATGCACACCGCCCGAGCAAGTTTGAGCTTGCGGGACATATCGTCCTGCTTCTTGATCATGAGCGGATGGTCCGACGGGAGGACGACGATACCAGAGGTAGTCTTGTCGATAGGTGTATCAAGGTCGGTCTCGACCTTCCCCATCATAGGACCTCCCACAAGGACGCTATAGGGCTCGTCGGTGGGTCCACCGGCCATGGCCACGAGCTCGCGTAGGGGCGTCCCGACAGGGACCTCAACGGTCATGGGCTCCGCCACAGCGCCAGCGACGGTCAACGCCCGGGATGTGACCGGGACTCCGCCCTTCACGGCCTTTGCGATATTGATAAGTGTGCCCACATTCTGGACCACTACGCCGACTTCCAAGGGGATGCCCCCCTCGGGCACGATACGTCCCAACAGTTCATACACGAGCACTTGCTCGTCACCTGCCGGGTAGAAGTTACCCAGCAGCTCGATACTTATGTTGTCCTTGCCCTCGATAAGAGGGGTTAACGCTTCGATGGCTGCCTTGTACTTCGCTTTAAGAGCGATGATACCGCGCTCGGCACCAGTGAGCTCCATGGCTGTCTCTAGACCCGCGACCACCCCCTCGGCGTGGAGGGCGGTGAGCTGCTGGTCCACCTTGAGCAGTGGTTCACACTCAGCGCCGTTGACGATCACTGTGTCGACCTTTGCTGACAACTTGACATGGGTGGGGAAACCGGCACCTCCGGCCCCTACAATACCTGCGTCCCTGATAGCGTCGATGGGTTTCTTGGCCATGGTTCACTCACTCACACGATACGGAAGGATCCCGCGAGCACGCACCGTCGTTCGCGGGTGAAGGCAAAAGGCCCTGTGATACCCTCCCCCGTCGGTCCGGCGATGCTCAGGGAGGCATGCCCCTCGCCACCGAAACCGAGACCGGCATAGGAGGGGGCGTTCTTGACGAATATTGTAGTGTCTATATAGCGTGCTACATAGCTCATGTTGGAGACGCTCTCAGAGTGCATGCAGGCCGTGTGGCGGAAACCGTGCTCGGCGCGCTTCGCTCTCTCCAGCGCTTCCTCGATGGTGCTCACCCGTACGATAGGTAGCACGGGCATGAGCATCTCGGCATTGACGAAAGGATGTTCATCGGGGACCTCGGCAATAATGAGCCGGACATCCTCGTTGACGCGGATATCGATCTCTCTGAGTATGCGCCAAGCGTCGATACCCACCCACTTCGTGTTGACCTTGGGATGTTCCCCGGCGGGATCCACGAACACGAGGGATATCAGGTCCTCGATCTGCTTACCGCTGATCTCGTAGGCGCCGTGCTTCTTCATCTCCTCTTTGAGCGGGTCGGTGACGTCCTCGAAACAGTACACTTCCTTCTCAGCGATGCAAAGCACATTGTTATCGAAGCTTGCCCCGTCCACGATGTCCTTAGCGGCTCTAGGGATGTTCGCGGTATCGTCCACGATGACAGGCGGATTTCCCGGACCTGCGGCCACGACCTTCTTACCGGTCTTCATGGCCACGGTCACAACGCCGGGACCGCCGGTGACCATCAGCATCCTTATCCTCGGATGGTTCATCAGTTCGTTCGATGTCTCGATGGTCGGCTCGATGACAGAACCGAGAAGGTTCGGAGGACCCCCCGCTGTCACGACGGCCTGGTTGATGATCTGGATTGCACGGTTGGTGACGCCCTTTGACCTCGGATGGGGATTGAACACGACGCTGTTGCCCCCGGCGAGCATCGAGATGGCATTTGATGTGATGGTGGCCACGGGATTGGTTGTGGGTGTGATGGAACCGATGACACCGTAAGGACCTCGTTCCACGAGTGTGAGGCCATCGTCGCCGCTCTTAGCGGCGGCAGGCAGTGCCTCGGTACCCGGGGCCTTCTTGGCTGCGAGCAGGTTCTTCTTGACCTTGTCCTCGATCCGGCCGAACCCGGACTCACGCACTGCCATCTCGGCCAAGGTGCGCGCGTTCTCTTCCATGGCATCCCGGATAGCCCGGATTATCTCGACGCGCTTGGACAGCCCCAGTTCTACGAACTGTTCCTGCGCCGCGAGCGCGTGCGTGACGGCCTCGTCAATGGTTGCGAAGATCCCGTCCTCACCTTTCGGAGAAGTTCCCGCGCGTGCCGCAGGCATGTCGCCCAGTTGGCTCTGCACGTTCTTGAGCACTGCCTCGACGATGTTTGATATCTGGTCCTCGGTGACTTCCATGTTCTATCCCCCTAGGTCTCCAGGTCGCGGTCGGGGTACTTGGAGTACACCCGCTCCCCGTCGATATGTATGTAGTCGATGATCCCCATGATGGCTGCATCGATGGGTTTCTCATTGGTAAGCTGTGTCATACGCGAAGAGCTCCCGCGCACAACCAGCACGACTTCGCCCATGCCGGCACCGACTGTATCTGCCGCCACAAGGGTGTAGCCTTTGGGTTTTTGGGTAAGCATGTCCAACTGTTGTACTACAAGTAGCTTGAAACCCTCTGCCTTAGGGTCCTTTCGTGTGCTGACGATATCGCCTATTACCTTGCATACGTCCATTGACGCTTACCCCTCTCGCCGTACAAGCCCCCCGAACCTCATTCCCGGATGATCGTGATGCCCAATTCCTTCGCCTTGTCGCGCGCCAGCGGCGTCACGATGGCCCGGGGGGACACCCTTAGTCCGGTCACATCGCCGTTCTTGAGGTCAATGATGTCTTGCTCGGTGATGAGGTCCTTGGACATAGGTGCTTTCTTCTCGGCCACCGCCGCCCCAATCTCATCAAGCCGTACGAGCACGATGTTGTAGGTAAGTAGCTTTTTTAAGTTATCCTCGGCCGCGGCCGTAAGGCCGGGGGCCACGGACGCCCCCTCGCGATGTGCAGGTACTAGTGCATCGGTGAGCATCACAACCTTCAATCCTCGTAGCAGTGCTTGGAGCACAAGTTGTGCGAATGGATCCTCGTCACGCAGCTCGGCGATAGCGCGCACTGTATGGAAGTTCAAAGCCGGGACGACAACCATGCGATATTCGTGGAGGCGATGGAGGATCCCGGGAACTGCATCAGGCTCTAGGACGTCGCGAGCGTGGTCCCGACAATTGATACCGAGTCCTGCCAAGTAAGAACGCACTTCCGGGGTGACCAGGATATCCCGATCACCCGGCGGACCGACATCCTCAAGGAGCCGTGTCAGGGCCTGAGGCACATGCCTATCGGGAGTGTGGAGCACGACAAGAATACGACGATCCTCTATACGGATAAAAGTTGGATCGAAACGCTTGATGACCTCAGTCGTAATCTCCTCAATCAGCTCATCAGCGTCCATACGAGACGACCCCTCTTCCCAGATACCGGGTCAGACCGCCCCCGATGTGACCGGGGGCGGTCTCACGATGCGACCCTATTTCTTCTTGACGACCGGATGCTCGGCCGCCGTGTCGATACTGGGGAGGATGTACTCCACCTCGCCATGAGGGCGAGGTATGACGTGCACAGACACTAGCTCACCGACGCGCTTAGCAGCAGCAGCGCCAGCGTCGACAGCAGCCTTCACGGCTCCCACATCACCACGTACCATCACGGTGACATAGCCTCCACCGATGAATTCCTTGCCAATGAGATTGACCCGTGCCGCCTTGACCATGGCGTCCGCGGCCTCGATAGAGCCTACAAGGCCCCGTGTTTCAATCATGCCGAGTGCGATGTTACCTTCCATTTATGGTAGCCTCCGATACTCTTTCAGTGAACAGTTCTCCCTTCGGGAGATAGGTATAACGTACGTATTCCTTTAAATTATAACACCCGGTGCGGGGCTCGGGGTATCTATTTCTTTCGCTCCTCTTCCTTACCTTCCAGAGCGTTCACCGCAACGGTCGCGGCCTGCATGGCCGCTTGGACCTCTGACTCGGTCCCGCCGATATAGTACCGTCCGAAACGCCCAACAGCGCGCACGTTGATAATGTTGATATCAGCGGCCTTCTCGGCCTCGTTGGCAGCGTACGCAGCATAGCCCGCAGGTACGGTCTCACCTATGTACAGGGACTGGTCCCGCACGAGCATCATCCCTTTGGTACTGCGATTGATGAGCATAGAGTGATAATCGTTCACCCGTTTGATGATCTGGTTTGTGACTAGCTTGGGCTTGAGCCGGTCGGATTCGTCGATACCCAGATAATCGAGGATTGCCTGACCCGCCTGCATCACTTCGGCCTGTGAGTCGTGGTGGATTTCCAGGAATCCGAAGGATCGCTCGACGATGAGCTCGCCGACGGTGACGGAGGTGGCTTTGACGGCCACGTCAGTGATCCGATTGATAGGCATCCCCGGAGCGATCTCGATGAAGAGGGCGGCCTGGCCTGCCTTTGGGAGGTAACCTCGGGCCACTGTGGCGAAGTACGAGGCGAACTGTGGCTGCATCATGTCTATGTAGCTGTAGCATCTTAGCTGCACCTTCTGTTCGGTCATGGGCATCCGCTCTCGTTATCGGGAGAGGGCGAGGACGCTAAGCTATTTAATATTATGGAGGGCGCGGCGGCCTCCGCTTTTGGTTACCGTCCCGGATTAAATGCGCCCCACTTATAGGGGGTAACCCATCGCCGGTCCATGGTACTGCCGCACTGAGGGCATTTGCGTTGGTAACAGGGCCGCGTTCCAGTGCGCCGCTGAGCGTAGCTGCAATTCGGACAGAAACATTCGTCCACGCCGATGGCCCCTTTTGGTTCCAGTCGCTCCAGCACCACGGTCACAGCCCCACTGTGGCCTCGCCGGACCTCTGCGCCACTTGCCTCGAGCATTGCCACTGCCCGGGGGTCCGCGTCCCCCAAGAGAACGGTCGTTGCATTTCTAGCTATGATTAGTCGGGCTGCCCGTTCGCCTGGCTCCCCACCATCCCGTTCAGGCCGGTTACGAACGGCATCTACACCCTTCGTTTCCGTGTCTATGATAAGGATATAGGGCGCCGAACCGAGATCCGAGGCAACGAGTGCAGCCTGGTCCGATCCACGTGCAGGGATTGCTAGGATGGCTATCGGGACCCCCCCTCTCGTTCGGATTCGGTCATGATACGAAGGTTGTTGCTCTTGAGTGTAAGGATGGTGTTGTCGAAGTCCACCTCGTACCGGTGTTCGAACACGTCGGCATCCAGATCAGGCTCCACGATGCGTGTGATGACGCCACTCTTACCCAGGACGGTACACCGATCCGAGCCATGCTCATAGGTGCAGTAGTCATGTTCAACCCATGTATCTACGGAAAGGCGGGGATTGAGGTCGGGCGGGGGACTGTAGAAGTACGACATCCCCTCCATACGCACCACTATAGCATCCTTGAGAAGGGCCCCATATTCGAACCGGAGGAACTTACCGAACTGCTTCTCAAGTTCCTCACCCGAGTATACAGTCTCGGCATTCTCCCGAAGGAAGCGAACTATCCTCCCCATAAGGATCTGTTTCTCACGCAACCATTTTGTACGCTTCCTGTCGAACTCGTGCTTTTTCATGGGCATACTCGCATCCTCCCTTTACGTCCGCCGCAACAGACTTGGTTGGCCGGCAGTGAAGGATTAGAATGCGTGTAATCTTTAAAACGGATTGGGTCCCGGACCCGCGTACGGCGAGCGCCCCCGAGCCGGATACTTTAAAAAACTACACGCTCTAGCATCCGGGGAGCGCCATGGCAGAGAAGGAAGAGCCCAAGCGGTCGGTAACTCCGCGTAAGAACCTCAAGAAGCTAGCGGTCAAGAAGCGGATTGAGGTCGTGAAGCGGTTCACCGGCATCGTGCGAGAGAAATTCGGTCAGTATACCCGCGCCGTCATCGTTTTCGGCTCTTTTGCTCGTGGTGACTTCAAGTCAACGAGCGATATCGACGTCCTTGTCATCGTCGATGATACCGTCGAACGCGGAGGTATGCCCCAAGAGATCCGTGAGAAGCTACACAGAAAGCTCTCTGAGATCGCGGCACAGATGGATAAAAAGCTCCACATCCAACTCCATCTGGTAACCGAGTTCTGGGATTATATCCGCCACGGGGACGCTATCTTCTTCAATTTCGTTCGCGAGGGTGTACCGGTGTACGATTCCGGGTTCTTCAAGCCCATCAAGAAGCTCCTGCTCTCAGGGGCAGTCCGACCCACCCGCGAAGCGGTTTGGAAGCAGATGGACGGTTCCAAATCATACCTCAAGCGTGTCGATAAATACATGGAGTGGAGCGCAGAGAGGCTTTTCCGGGCTGCTTCGTGGTCCGCCAACGGTGCGCTCATGGCGCTCGATATGCCCCCCGCCCGCCCCAAGGAGATCGGCGGTGCCATCGAGGAACATCTCCTCAAACCAGGGCTCATCGACGCAAAATATATCGAGACATACAACAAGATATTCCTTATCCACAAGGACATCGAACACGAGACCGCTTCAAAGATCACACCTAGTGACATTGACACGTTCCAACGGGAAGTGGAGGACTTCTGTAAGAAGATGGAGGAGATCTCCGATACTTTCCTAAAGAAGGGCGAACGCGCACGTCAGCTCAAGGACAAGCTCAAGAACACCGCCAAGGTGTTCTGGCTCTACGAAGGCGGTAAGAAGCGGGGCTATGCATGGGTGTTCGAGCAGGAACTCTATATCGCAATCTACCATGAGAAGAACCTTAAGCACGTGTGGGTGGCCCCGGTGAACGAGAAGATGGAGGTGGGCAAGTTCAAGGAGAGCGAACCCAGTCTGCTCTTCAAGACCATCGAAACATCCAGCTTCGTACCCGTAATCGGCCAGGGCCTAGTGCAGATCATCTTGAACGCCTTAGAGAAGGAGCACCGCACCAGCATCATCCGTGTCGGAGTGGAGTTCCCCTCCCGGGCCGTAGTGGACCTCACCCCACAGTTCGTCAAGGGGGCAAGAAAATGAAGGGAACGATCGCAAATTACCGCATGGGACGACACACCCAACAAACCAACCAGTATATCGTTAAGGTCGAGGGCATCGAGTCCAAGGACAAAGCCAAGGACCTCATAGGTAAGAAGGTCACGTGGACCAGCACCGGTGGAAAGGCCCTCGTCGGCACCCTCACCCACACTCATGGGAACAAGGGAGCGCTAAGGGCACGGTTCGAAAAGGGCTTGCCTGGCCAAGCCATCGGTAACGCCGTCGAGATTGGCGAATAGGGTGGCCGAAAAAAAGGCCAAAGGAGCTATCCCCGGGCTAGCTAACCTCCCTTTCCCCATCTTCAGGTATCTCCCTGATCTCGAGGGTCATCTGAAACGATCCGTCCGATCACTTAAGAAGAGCGGCCTGAAGGTATCGACACTGTGGAGCATCTCCTATGTCGGGAGCACCATGAACGATTACACAGTTTCATTCGAGCCACTAACTGCTCCACCTAAAGGCATCCCGCCGAACGCATTGCTGGTCGGTTTCCCTGCAGAAGGTGAGTCGACCGGAACCCCTGTGGCCGTCTATGTCGCTCAAGGAGCGAACGATGATGAAACGGCCGACATCATCGAGAGCATGGGCACAATGCGCCGTTTTGACCTTGCACTCCCCCGAATCGTGCACCACGGTCCGGGCGAGGGTGCGCAAACCCAAATACTCGTTGCCGCCACCCCTGAGCTCCTCGCACCCCGCGCTGCGTGGGAGGAGGTCGTCATGAGTGCTCTCGAAGATGATGATCTTGTGATGCGCAATTTGGAGGATGGATTTGTAATAGCTGCATTCCCTGCAGAAGCCGATAAGAAAGCCAATAACGAGGCGCTCGATCAAATCGCATCGCTCATGCAAGAGAAGATACGAGGTAAACCTTTCCTGTTCAACCTCCTTGACCCCCTCATTAATCCACGAGATGATATGAAAATTGACGACCTTGGCAGGTGGCCTATCTCAATTGAATCCCGCAAGGCTGTGTTAAGCGGAAAGGTCCTCGCCGTTGGTATGATCGATGTTGAGGCTTACATCAATCATTACCTATGGGTGTTCGAGAAGGTCGGCGTCCCGCTCGGGAGCGTCAACGTTCCGGAACTCGCGGACGAGATGGGCGCAATCATACCGGTCCATGGTAAACAGCTACGTGCTTTCTTCAATCGCGCAATTATGTCCATCGCGTATGAAGGCCACTCCCTGAAGGAAGAGGCCATGATCAAGGGAAGATGCGATGTCGAGAGCGCGTTATCACCCTGAGGCAAGAGGCATTCACCGTGGTCGATGATGCTGTCGTGTGCGCTGCATGCAAGGGTGAAATAGAACGCGACTACGTTACATGCCCATCTTGTGGAAAACATTTCCACCCCGATTGTGTTACCCGGGCATGCCCTGCGTGTGGTTGCAGGGACTATATGCCACGCACCAGCACCCATTGGCCGCTCGTGCGGAGGTTAGCCCCACACCATATCGCATCGACTGGCTTCAATTGGCATGAGCAGGACAGTACGAAACAGTAATACGCGAGTATTCTTCTCCATTTCTTCCATTACTGGCATATTATTCTATTGGAACCTTCTGGAACGTTTATATCACGTTATTCCGGTTTTTAAGCATTTATTTTTCTGAAATTATCCCTGAAAAAACCGTGAGTTTCAGGGTCTTTTATATATGCGCCCTGCTGTTGTCACTCCATGATGATAACAAAAGCGGAGGGCTCCCCGATGTTCACACCAGCCGACTTGATGTGCCTAGATAATGCTAAGGTGGTCGGCAGGAATCCTTGCTGCGTAATCACATCCGACGAGCTACATATTAAGCACGTCGAGCGGCTCAACGCCCAGTGGAAGTCCTTCCCCAGGGACTCTATTATAGATGTCGGATCAGAGGGAGTCATGGACTTCCGCAGACTCCGATTGCTCCTTGAGGATGGCTCGGACGAACTCATAAACGTCGACAAGCGCTACTTCGACGATATCTATTTTTCACTAAAGAAGGCTTTTTAGATCCCCTGTACCCCTTTTCTCCCTTCTTTCCCTTTTTCTCCCTCCCCCCCTACCTGCCGCTCCCTGTTTGTGGGGGCGGCCCTCACGTTTCTAAGTCCATTCCAAGAATCTCTAAATCATCTGCATACAAGGGTGAAAAACCTGCAGAATGCTAGCTTGTGAGGGCATTCACCACTGCCCGGGAGAAACATTTATATATGACTTTGACACTATAAGTATGCAAGCGAAACGTTACTACTCATAGGTGATAACTCATGGAAGAAGAAAAGACCCGCGCGATCGACAACTTCACAGACACCCAGCGAGGTGAAATGGACGAGATGGCCAAAGACTATCTCGAGTTCCAGAAGGAATCAAAGACCGTATGGGAGACGGGTAGGGAGACTGTCCGCCGCCTGGAGTCTGCAGGATTCCGGCCCATAGAGGATTTGGAGGAGGAGATCAAGGACGGCACCGCGTACGAGGAGCTCGTGGGTCAGAAGGTCTACATCGCCTCTGAGGACTTTCGGAACGTCGCAGGCATCGTCATCGGAGAAGAGGGCCTGGAGCAGGGCATGAACTTCTCTTACGCCCACATGGACAAGCCCGAGCTCCACGTCAAGCGTGCTGAGGGCGGTATCTTCGACTCTGGCGATGGAGTGTTCCTCGACACGCAGTACTATGGCGGTATCAAGAAACACCAATGGTTCGCACGCCCCCTTGAGCTCCGAGGAGAGGTGTCCAAGGACGGCAAGCTCCACCACTTCACCATCGACCTCGCCACTGTGCCAGAGAAGCTCCCCCACCTCGACAAGCAGTCAGGTCAGAAGGTGGGCGACGCCTTCCCGGGAGAGAAGCTCGACGTGTTCACCGGATACTTCAAGGAGGCCGACTTCCTCGCTGCCGTGTCCGATAAGGCAGGCATCGAGATCACTAAGGACGATCTGGTCAACTCGTACCTCACTGTCGTCCCCCGGGGCGACCCCTACCGTGTGGGCGAGGCTCTCGTCGGCCAGCACGATGACACTATATGCACTTACACCCAGACCGAGGCCATAACCCGCATCGGAACTCCAAAACACACAGCAGTCGTCATCGGATTTGACAAGGAGGAGATCGGCTCCAACGGTAAGACCGGGGGCCAAGGAGCCTTCTTCGATTATGTGGTCGACAAGGTCACTGGAATGATCAAGGGCGCAGAGGTCGCCGAGAAGCTCAAGGACAAGGAGTTCGGCGATGTGTACAAAGAGGAGCAGTTCCTCAGGGACGCCGGCGCGTTCAAGCGCGAAGTGCTCTACGCCTCCAAGGCGCTCTCGGCGGACGTCAACGCCGCATACAATCCGATCTTCCCCGAGAACTTCGATCCACGCAACTCGGCCCACCTCGGCGAGGGCGTTACGGTCACCCCGTACACGGGTTCGGGAGGCAAGTACTCCACATCCGAGGCGCCGATCGGCGCTACGGAGGAGCTCGGTACAATCAACGCTCGCAACTCCATCCCCTACCAACCGGGTCTCCTCGGCAAGGTGGATGGCGGAGGCGGCGGTACGATCGCCAAGTTCATCGCCCAGAAGGGGGTCGACACTATCGACACAGGCCCCGCTCTCTGGAGCATGCACTCCCCCGCATCTGAGATCGCCCACGTGGTCGACCTTTACTCCTGCGAGCAGGAGATCGAAGCCTACCTCGAGAGCTGAACAGGAGGGTTACATCTGAACGCGACCAGTAACGGGAACACGGAACGGGACGCCATCGCCCAGGACTACCTGGAGTTCCAGAAAGCGTCACGCACCGCCCCCGATACCGGCCGTGAGATGGTCCGACGACTGGAGGCCGCAGGATTTGTTCCTGTAGAAGAGCTTGAAAAGGATATCTCCGCGGGAGTGTCCAGTGAGGAGCTCGCTGGCCGGAAGGTCTACGTGGCTTCGGAGGACTACCGTGATGTGGCCGGTATAGTCATCGGTTCGAAAGAACTTTCCGAGGGCGTCAATATGCTGTTCGCCCACCTCGACACTCCAGAACTCCATGTCAAGCGGGCAGCGGAGGGTGTGTTCGACTCGGGTGATGGTGTCTTCGTCGACGCCCAGTACTACGGAGGGATCAAGAAGCACCAGTGGTTCGCACGTCCCCTTGAGCTCCGAGGAGAGATCGCCAAGGACGGGAAGACATACCAGGTCCAGCTCGACCTGGCCACTGTACCCGAGAAGCTCCCCCACCTCGATAAACAGGCCAACCAGAAGGTGGGTGACGCTTTCCCCGGCGAGAAGCTCGATGTGTTCACCGGATACTTCACCAAGGATGACTTCTATGCTGCGCTCTCAGAGAGCGCCGGGACAGATATCACCGAGAAGGACCTTCTCAACGCATCCCTCACCATTGTCCCTCGCGCCGAGCCCTACCGTGTCGGGGAGACACTCGTGGGCCAGCACGATGACACAATCTGCTCGTATGCGGCCACCAAGGCCATCACAGGTATCGACACACCCGCCCGTACAGCCATCGCGTTCGCCTTCGATAAGGAGGAGATCGGCTCCAACGGCAAGACCGGCGCCCAAGGCGCGTTCTTCGACTATGTGATCGACAAGGTCGCAGGCGTGGTCGGAGGGGTAAAGGCAAGGGAGTCCATCGATGAGAAGGGTTACACTGCTGCGCGACAGGAGGTCCCCTACATCAGTGATCCCGACGCGTTCAAGCGAGAGGTCGTCATGGCGTCGGACGGTATCTCCGCCGACGTGAAGGCCGCTTACAATCCGATCTTCCCCGAGAACTACGACGTGGCCAACGGGGCACATGCGGGCAAGGGCGTCACTATCGCCCCCTACACAGGGCGGGGCGGTAAGTACGGCGCCTCAGAATCACCCATCGGACTCTCAGAGCGCCTTCAGGACATGAACGAACGTGAGGGTATCGCCTACCAACCAACGCTCTACGCTCAGGTCGACGGCGGTGGCGGCGGTACGATCGCCAAGTTCATCGCTCAGAAGGGTGCTTCCGTGGTCGACTCGGGACCCGCCATCTGGTCCATGCACTCTGCCGAGGCCGAGGTTGTCCACGCGGACGATCTCTACGCCACGGTGCGAGAGTACACCGCATTCCTTGAGGCGTTCTAGGGATACATTCAGGCCCCACTTTACGTGTTATGACAACCGTAACCCGGACTAGATTGAAGAGTATGGTCAAGAGATGTAGATGATTCGTACATCGTTCACGTTCGTTCCCGTTCGCCCCATGCGTAGAAGGTCATCGATTTCCTCGAAGAAAGCATAGGCATCGTTCTGTTCAAGAAAGGAATCGGGATCGAGCCCAGCTGTACGAGCCCGACGGAGCGAGGTCCCGTCCACGACCGCACCCGCTGCGTCGGTGGGGCCGTCATGACCATCGGAATCCACTGCCAGCGCGACAACTGGAAGACCATCCAAGAATCGCACACAGGCAAGTGCGAACTCCTGGTTAGGACCGCCGGTCCCCGTACCGCGTACTGTGACCGTGGTCTCACCACCAGATACAAGAAGGGCGGGTCGTTCCACGGGTACACCCGCATCGAGCACCGAACGGGCGAGGGCCGCATGTGCACGACCCACGTCCCTGCTCTCTCCTTCGAGCTCGCCCGAGAGTAGGATGGGATTCACCCCCATTTCTCGCGCGAGTCGACAGCACGCTTTCAGAACACCCTCATTGCCTAGAATTAGCCTGGTGGTGACGTGCACAAGACGCGGGTCCCCGGATTTGGGTGATTCGTTGACCTCCAATATATCCTTTACCGTTGATGACGCATCGATGTCGGCGCGCACTAGTGCCGCTTTGGCGTCCGCGCAGGTTGTCGGATCAGGTACCGTGGGACCGGACGCTATGACCGACATATCGTCCCCCACCACGTCGGAAATCAGGAGGGCTATGGTCCGGGCAGGATGACATGCGGCCGCTAGACGTCCTCCTTTCACTAGTGATATGTGCTTTCGTACCGCGTTCAGGTCATATATGGGAGCGCCGCTCGCCAAGAGCGCTTGTGTGAGCGTTCGCATCTCCGCCAGTGAAATGCCGGCCGGAGCGGTGAGTAGCGCGGAGCCACCCCCCGAGACGAGGACGAGGACAATATCCCCTTCGCCGGCCGCTTCTGCAACAGCAATTGCGGCCTTGGCCCCCTGGACGCTACCTTGGTCAGGCACAGGATGCCCACCTATAATGAAATCAAGTCGATCGGATGTTAGAGAAAGACCTGGCGGCGCTATTACCACGCCCCCAGCGAGCTTATCATCCAATATTTCCTCGGCCGCTTCCGCCATCGCGGGCGCCGCTTTTCCGAAAGCGATAACGAACACGTTGCTATCTATTCCGAGTGGGATGCGCTCCCCTGCAGCCTCAAGAATATCGCCATCGAGCTTGAGGGACGCACGTACAGCAGCTGCCGGGTCCGCTTCTTTAAGGGCACGTCCAAGTATTTCCAGAATAAGATTACGTGCCGGGGCCAGGTCGTTCACCATGGCCCCGGTCACGCGGTCGAGGCCTCCCTTACTTGAGGCCGGCGTCCTTCTTGAGCCCTGCCACTTTATCGGTGCGCTCCCAGGTGAAGTCCGGGTCGTCGCGACCGAAGTGGCCATAACATGCGGTCTTGCGGAAGATAGGCCGGCGAAGGTCCAAGTGTTTGATCATTGCACCTGGTTCCATGGGGAAGTGTTTCTCCACGAGCTTCACAAGCTCGTCGTCGGGTATCTTTCCGGTACCGCGAGTGTCCACGTACACGGACAGAGGCCCCACGCCACCAATGACGTACGCAAGCTGTACCTCGCACTCCTCGGCGAGTTCAGCGGCCACGATGTTCTTGGCGATGTAGCGGGCCATGTAAGCAGCTGTCCGGTCGACCTTGGTAGGGTCCTTTCCTGAGAAGGCGCCGCCCCCGTGAGAGCCCATACCGCCGTAGGTGTCCACGATGATTTTACGCCCGGTACATCCCGAGTCCGCCACGGGCCCACCGAGAACGAAGCGGCCAGTGTTGTTGATGAAGACCTTGGTGTTCTTGTCCATCAGCTTCCCGCAGATAGGTTTGACGACCTTCTCTGCGATGTCCTTTCGCAGCTTCTCAAGTGTGACGTCAGGATCATGTTGGGCCGCGATGACCACCGTGTGTACTCGAACAGGCTTGCCGTCCTTGTACTCGATCGTGACCTGCGTCTTGCCGTCAGGTCGGAGATAGTAGAGGCTGCCATCCTTGCGAACGGCGGCGAGCTTGAGTGCGAGCTGGTGGGCCATGTCTATGGGCATAGGCATGAGGCTCGGAGTGTCGTTGGAGGCGAATCCGCACATCATCCCTTGGTCACCGGCGCCGACCGCCTTCTTCGCGCCCTCGTTCACGCCCATCGCGATATCGCCGCTCTGCTCATGGATGGATGTGAGGACACCAACTGAGCCGTAGTCGAAGCCGTACTCGGGCTTACTGTAACCGATCTCTTTTAGCACCTTGCGCACAAGGGACTGGACGTCAACGTAGGCGGTCGTGGTGATCTCGCCTGTGACGATGATGAAACCCATCCCGGCCATGGTTTCACAGGCCACACGCGCCAAGGGATCCTGGCGCAGAATCGAATCGAGCATCTCGTCAGAGATCTGGTCGCACACCTTGTCCGGATGGCCTTCTGTCATGGCCTCGGAGGTGAACAAGAAAGTACCGTTCTTCTTCATTATATCAACCTCACTGTTGCGTTCCTATCGTCAGCGGCAGGAACAAAACTTAAATGTCCTTCCCCGGCCAGGCCGAGCTTCAGAAGATGTCGACCTTATCCTTTCGCTCCCGGTTCATCCAGAAGTACGCGATGGCCACCATCCCCACGGTCCCGAGGATGGTCGCGGTGACGTTTATGGTCCGGGTCTTGGTATCAAGTCGTCGTGCCTGGGCGAGAGCGTGCTCGGCAGTTCCCCGAGCCGCCGCCAGGTCACCTTGCGCGATCTGTTCATGGACGATCTGACGCCGCCGAGCCATAGCGTTCTCCACCATGGGATCGCCGAGACGGGCGGTGATGGTATCCACCTCCACGAGCATGTCCTCGATGGCACACGTGTCCGGGGACACCTCGCCAGTGAGCAGTTCTGTCCGTGCCCGGCATAAGCAGCGTGACGCGGCATCCTCGCCGTACACTGTCGCTTCGAGCATACGGACCTTGAATCCTTGGACGCACAACGACTGTCCTGTACGCATGAGCTTTTCTGTGACAGCTGTCCCGTTCCGTGTGAGACTGACGGGGTATTCTCCTGAACAGCAGCAGCCAGGGCATTTGGCCAACGGCTCGCCCTCTCCGAGCGTGATGGTGACCCCCTTCACGTTGGGGAGGCGGTTGTATGCATAGATAGGCTCTCGGGTGAAGTTGTCCGGGTAGAGCACTATCGCTGCATCTTCCCGTACCGCGCGTTCATCCCAAGCGTCACAGTTCGCCGCGAACTCCGCATGGAGCCCAACTACTGCGGCCCCGCCCATGCTACCGGGGAGGCTCGTCCACGTTATGTTCCGCAGCTCGTTCGATACTCTGCCCGTGGGGGGATCGCGGAAGGTAGACACCTCTACGATCATGCCATCGTCGTTGACCGCCACCACCGTGCCGAGGTAGTCGCACTCTCGAGCTACGGCCGGCGCCATGAGCACGAGCACGAGGACGATGAGCGCAAGAGCAGGGCGATAGTACATCCATGTCACCTAGGCCAGCTCGCCCAGGCGCTGGCGAGCGAAGTCACGATCAAGTGTGAGGAGGAAGGGGGCGAGACGGGGGCCGAACTTCTTCCCAAGGAGAACGCGATAACTAGCAGCGAACAACTGCTTGTTGGAGAGGCCATGAGCTCGCGCTGCATCGAAGATCGCCTTGTTCAGATCCTCCTCCGATATCCCCTCATCGCCCAATGCGGCGGCGATGTCCTGAAGAGCGGCCCGCTGTTCAGGTGTGAGCATCGATTTTATCTCGTCGCTCACAGACTCGGTGATGAGTATGCGCAATCCCGGGGGAGCGTGTCGCTCAACCCAGTTACCGGCCTGCTCCAGTCGCTCGCGCACACGTGCACGGCCATCATCGGTGAGCTCCTTGGACAGGTGGCCGGTCCTGCGTAGTAGGTCGATTGCCCGCTGTTCCTTCTCGTCATCCGGGACTATCTGAGCAATTATGGCTGCGAACCTGAAGGGGATGGGGTCGGTGTAAGCATCAGTGACGCTATCGACCTGGCACATCGTGTATAGACGGCGAAGGTGTTCGAGCTTCTTCTCGTTCTCCTCTTCCTCCAGCCCAAAGAACACTCGTTCAAGCTGGTCGAGGTCGTCCACCTGACGGGGGATCTCGGTTATGTCGAACTCCCGTTGTTTCTGGAGTTTCTTGTAGAAGAACAGCTTGAGGACCTCTGGCGGGGCGATCTCCGGCCACTCCCATGTTGATACCGTGTTCCCCTTGGACGAGGACATCTTCTGACCCCCCGCAGCGAGCACGAACTCGTATATCACGGGATACGGTTCAGGCCAGTCGAACACGCGTTCGCAGAGCTCGCCGTTCACCCAGAATGATCCTCCCGGAATGGTGGCATGCTCCTTTCCAAAAGGCTCGCAGGTTACTCCGAAGAGCGCCCAGCGGGCGGCCCATTCAGGCTTCCAGGGGAGCTTTCCATCCCCCTTCGTGATGTCGGCCGTCCCCTCATGGCCGCATCCCTCCACTTCAGTAGTGCCCTCGGCCACATCGGTGTCCTCACAAACATAGGCGACCTTGTCGCCCTCAACGGACACCGCCCGGGTCGTGGCTATCTTTCCACAACTGGAACATATCGGCGAGTAGGGGATCCAGTCCTCGGAGAGGGGCTCCTTACGGTAATTATCAAGGATCTCACGAACAAGGTCCCGTTTCTCCAGAGCCTTTCGCACGAAGGGCGCCAGCTGACCTGTCGTGTACAACGACCGTCCGGATCGGACGACAGGCCGTACACCGAACCGCTCGAGGCTGGTAATGAAGAGGTTTACGTAATGGTCAACGTAACCATCGCAGCAACCGAAGGGATCGGGTAAAGAGCAGACGGGCATGCCGATGAACTCTTTATACGATGGCGGCAGGTTGGATGGCACCTTGCGAAAGGGGTCCATATCGTCAGCCACCCATGAAAGGGTGACATCCACTCCTTTCTCGGCCAATGCCCGTCGGATAGCCTCACCACGGATAATATCTGAGGCGTTCCCGATGTGGGGCACCCCGGATATTGACGTCCCAGTCTCCACTTCATGTCGTTGTGTGGAGAAGGGGCGCTCGATGTATTTGAAGGCGTCACGCGAGATTATCTCGTCGGCGACCTGGTCAGCCCAGAACACCATGGTGCTCCATCCGGATAATACAGTTTTAAGTGTTGGCGTCCTCGGAGCGAGCTATGCCTTCCAAGCTTAGACGTATCGCCAATGTCCTCGTTCACACGCCCGGTGAGGAAGCGGGGGATGTAACCCCTGACAACCGGAAGGAACTGTACTTCACTGACGTGCCTAATCCCGACAATCTGCGACAACAGCATCGTGCATTCATCGAGCTCCTTGCATCGGAGGGCGTTTCCGTGCATCAGGTACGGGATAAGTACAGTGGACCCGGCCATCTACTGCGCGATCCGAATCTGTATTTCACCAACGACCTTGGGACCTCTCTGGGCGATGTGTTCGTTGTATCATCCTTCCAGCACCCGGTGCGACAGCCCGAGAGCATCGTCGCTGAGAACGTCTTCAATAACCTCGGGCTCAGGACCGTCAAGCTCTCGTCCCCCGCCACCTTCGAGGGGAACGACTTCACTTTCCTTGACCATGATACGGCCCTTCTAGGGATAGGGCCTCGAACGAATATCGAGGGCTACCGCCAGCTGCGGACCCTATGCCGGGAACGTGATATCACTCTCATACCGGTCCCGCTCGTACCAAAGAAATATTATCTCCACCTCAACATGGTGCTCACCATCCTAGACAAGGGGATGGCCCTCTTCTTCCCTCCGGTGTTCTCCACTGAGACCCTCGAGGAACTGGACACTATCGACACTTGGATCCCTGTGTCCCTGGGCGAACAGCGCACAAAGGGCACCAACGTCCTAAGGCTCGATAGGGGCAAGGTCGTAGCCTACGACATAAATCCTGAGACCAATGCACGCATGCGCGCCCACGACATCGAGGTGCTTGAGATTGAGGGCAACGAGCTGGTGAAGGGCGGCGGCGGCCCACGATGTATGTGCCTGCCTACCGACTGGCGCGACTGAACCGGAGGTGAACGATGATGAGCAGCAAGCTCGGTATCAAGGACCTGACATCCATAGAGGATTTGACAACGGAACAGGTCTGGAAGATCTTCCGCCTCGCGGAGAACATCAAGCTCGAGACCTTTGCCGGGAAGCGGCATCATTTCCTGGAGGGCCAGACACTGGGCATGCTTTTCCAGAAACCCTCCACAAGGACCAGGGTATCCTTCGAGGTGGGCATGACCCAGCTCGGTGGCCACGCAATCTATCTGGGGTGGAACGATGTCCAGCTGGGCCGCGGGGAGACCGTGCCCGACTTCGCACGTGTCGTGTCCCGTTACCTTGACGGGATCATGGCCCGTGTGTTCACCCATGAGCACATCACACAGCTCGCAGAGGCGTCCCGCGTGCCCGTGATCAACGGATTGTCCGACCTCCTCCACCCCTGCCAGGGGCTCACCGACCTGTTCACCATGTGGGAGAAGCTCGGACCGTTGGATGGGAAGAAGCTGACATTCGTGGGGGACGGCGACAACAACGTCACACACTCCCTTCTCAATGCCTGCGCGAAACTGGGCGTCGACATCGCAGTGGGATGTCCCAAGGGATTCGAACCGCGCAAGGAGTTCGTATCCCGCGCCAGCGAGGTCGTGAACGTGACCATCACCAATGATCCTGAGGAAGCAGTGGCCGGTGCTGATGCCATCTACACGGACGTGTGGGTGAGCATGGGCAAGGACGAGGAGCGTGCTAAGCGTCTGAAGGCTTTCGCTCCATATCAGGTCAACGCTGCCCTTGTGGCAAAGGCCAAGAAGGGCGCGATCGTTATGCACTGCCTTCCCGCTCACCGGGAGGAGGAGCTCACCAGCGATGTGATGGACTCCCCCGCATCGGTGGTCGTGGACCAGGCAGAGAACCGCCTTCACGTCCAGAAAGCCGTCATGGCCCTCCTCATGGGCAGATAATCCGATAGAGGAGGATTGATTGTCCGGCGCAGGGGTCTATCTTTTTAAAACATGCCCCGGTATCACATATCAGCTAATAGGTGGTGTTAGTCATGGTTGAAGAAAAAATCAAGATGTCCCTTCTCTACAGCATCGCTGTAGCGCTCATAATCGTTATGGCGCTCGTCATCTCGAGCATGTTCATGAGCGTAGAGTCAGGTGAGCCATTCGACGTAATTGCTAATGTGCTCCTCAATACCCTCATAATCCTGTTCATTTTCTTCCTGTGCATCCTTGCGTCCGTGGCGCTGGGTTTCTCCTTCCTGTTCTTCCGGATGGACTATATGCAGGCGCGATTCCTTGAAAAGCTCGCCGAGGTCGCCAACGCGGCGGCCGGCAAGGGTGCTGCTCCGGTCGCGGTGGAGGCCGAGGGCGTAGAGCCCGAGGACCCCAACCTACCTGCGGTCATCGGCTTCATCCGGTCCAATCCCAAGACCGAGCTCGATCTCCTCATCAAACAGCTGAGGGATGCCGGATTCCGAGAGGATACCATCAAGGCCGGGGTCGAGAAGGTACGGGCCGGAAAACCAGGCCCTGCGCCCGCGAAGAAGTAGGGCGGCCCCTCATCGTTCGGCCCAGTAGGCGTCGACCAGTTCAATGAAGTTCCTTAGCAGGCGCTTTCCTTCCTTGGTCATGATGGACTCGGGATGGAACTGTACACCGATGGTCAGGCCTTCCCTGTGACGCAATCCCATTATGTCGTCATCATCGGCATGGGCCGTCACTTCCAGACAAGCTGGGATGGATGATGGTTCGGCCACTAGAGAATGGTAGCGGGTTGCATCGAATGGATTGGAGAGCCCGCTGAACACGCCCTTCCCGTCATGGTGGATGGGTACCACTTTTCCATGCATGGGTTTGCGGGCACGCACCACCCGTCCACCGAACACCTCGGTGATGCACTGGTGTCCCATGCACACACCGAAGACCGGGACACGACCGTGGAGCCTGGCGATAAGGGCCTTGGAGATGCCCGCATCGTCAGGTGTGCTGGGCCCGGGGGAGACCACCAGAGCAGTGAGCTTCCCCTCCTGCACCCACCTGTCCACTTCGTCCACTGTTATCTGGTCGTTCCTATGCACGACCATCGGAGAGGCGCCCTCCTCCACCATCCACTGATAGAGGTTGTACGTGAAGGAGTCATAGTTATCCAGCAGGAGGTACATCAGATGCCCTCCTGGTTCGCCATGGCCTGCAGGAGCGCTTTTGCCTTGAGCAAGGACTCCTCGTGCTCGCCCTTGACGGTAGAGTCCGCCACGATAGCCCCGCCGGTGTTCACATAGGCGCGACCGTTCCGCAGTATGATGGTCCGAATGACGATGTTCATGTCGACGTCACCGTCTAATCCGATATAGCCAATGCAACCGGAGTAGATACCGCGGACCACGTTCTCGGTGTCATCGATGATGCCCATCGCACTGACCTTGGGTGCACCTGTCATGGAACCTCCAGGGAACAGCGCCCTCAAGCAATCCGCGATGTCCTTGTCGTCCTCGAGCTCACCGATGACGTTGGACACCATCTGGTGCACGGTGGCGTAGGTCTCGACCACCATGAGCTCGGGCACCTGTACTGAGCCGATCGTGCAGATGCGGCCCAGATCGTTGCGGATGAGATCGCATATCATAAGGTTCTCGGCCCGGTCCTTGATGGAGGCCGCCAGATCCTTCTTCAGAGCCTCGTCCTCCTCGGTTGTAGTGCCACGCATACGGGTCCCCTTCATGGGCCGACAGGCCATGTGCTTGTCGCTCTTGAGGAAGAAGCGCTCAGGCGAGGCGGAAACGACCCAGAAGTCGCCATGGTCAAGGAACGCTGAGAAGGGCGCGGGATTGATACGCGCCGTCTCCTTGAACAACTCCCATGCGTCACTGGAATATGGGCGGGAGATGCGGTGCGTGAAGTTGACCTCGTAGATATCCCCTGCGAACAGATGTTCCTGACAGATATTGACCCGTCGTCCGTAATCCTCGGTTGTTAGGACGTGAGGATCCCCTGTCGATGGTGCGCAGGTGGCCAATAGAGCCTCGGGAGAATCCGAGGGCTCTGAGGGTGGGGGGAATGGGGGACGCCAGGGCGGTGTTCCCGGCGTAATGGCCTCTAGTCGCTCGGCCAACGAACGCACCGTCTCCTCGGCATTATCAACGAAGCCGGTGGAGATAACGAACGCACGGCCTGAGACATGGTCGTAGGCGATGACGGTGTCGTACAGCACGAAGTAGATATCTGGGACCTGTAGATCATCAGGATTGTTGACCGGCACATTCTCGATGAAACGGTTGAGCTCGTAGGCGATGTATCCCACGGCACCGCCCTGGAATGGCGGGAGTCCAGGTAACTTCTCAGCACGATATCGGTTTAACAATGATCCGAGCGCATCCAAAGGATTCGCTGCAGGATGCTCCGATCCCGCCCGGTCGGACACCTCGATGTCTTTTCCCTTAGTAATGATGCGGGCGAAGGGGTGGATGGCAATGAACGAGTGTCGTCCGAGGTCACTGGGATCCATCCCGCTGTAGAGTAGCGCGGGGGGCTCTTCCCGGACCTCGCGTCCCGTGACGGAGGGCTCGTCCGCACGCCACTCTTTGAAGAGAGCGTCGAAAAGCTGGATGGGTGAGGGTACCGTTGACAGTTCGCGGAAGACGGGCCGCTTTACGCCCGCTCGCTCTCGTCCCTCCATGCCTGCGGCGCTCACCGTGAGGGAACAATATAAGGGTTTGGGTGGCCGGGGGCGGATGGTAGACCGCCCCCGGCCTGGGGGGTGGTAATTGAAGACTGGTCGTTAGTTCACTTGTTCGGGATTGAGCTTCTCAAGGAGCTCTAGATCATCTTGATTTATACCCTCGCGGACCGTGTAGCCTGCGGTCTCGAGCTCGCCCAGGAAGGCATTTGTTGCTTCTTCATCGGTGAAGCCGGACACGAAGTACACATCGTCGCCCGACCTGATGCTCCCTATGAACATGTCCCCGAAAAGGAAGGTGTCCTGTACCATGTAGCCGAACTCGCCCGTAGCGCCGTCACGGCCGAGCTTGTCCACGTAACCGTCGGTCGCGTCGGACAGCTGGCCCATCCCTGTGCCATGAACACGGACGACTGTGTCACCCACCCGGGCAACTGCGCCCTCGTACACAGCGAAGCTCGGTCCGAACCCGGTGTCGGAGGTGGCCTCGTCGATCTTCTCTACGATGGCCTGCGCCTCCTCCTGGCTCAGAGGACCGGCCCCGGCGCCGTACACGCCCTCGGCCGACTGGTAGGTGAGCCCGACGGCGTATTGGCCGAAGACGTCGACCACGGTCAGGTAGAAGCTGTCGTCCTTGAGGTTATTCTCGGCATCGCCCAGGAGCTGGTCGAAGTCCGAGCCGTAATTCCTATCAATTATCTCTAAATCCATGATTATCTTCCCCAGGCCCCCGCCAGAGGGAGATTTGGTTTAATAATCTAGGCTTTGGGCGGCAGGAGCGTTATTCGCGGTCCCCGGAGCCCATGACCTCGTGCTCGATTCGCATGGCCTCGTCCACTATGTCCCGATAGAGCTGTTCGACGAAGTCGGGATCAAGCCCCTTGGGATCGCCCAGCTCCCGCACACGGGCGAAGAGCTGCCGCATACGGTCCGGCTGGTGGACATCCACCCCGTGCTCCTTCTTGTACACGGCCACCTCACGTACAAGGGCCATGCGCTCAGCGAGCACCCCCACGAGCCGCTCATCGACGGCATCGATGCGGGTCCGGTAGTCCTCCATCGACATGATGGTCGCACTAGGATGGAGTTTTATGAAACTTTTGGTGGGAATGAGCTAAGCGGTACCGGCCGCCTCGGCCCGGCCATCGGGGGCGTCAGCTGGTGTCTGCCGCTCCTTGAGGCGCTCAGCGATTACTTTCTCCCCGAGACCCCTGAGGCCCTCCCAATAGGAGAGGTCGTGCGCCAGGTGCTTGGCCTCGTGGAAGAGGATTCGCTTGGCACCTTCCTTATCTGTCAGGTCGGTTATCCCCACCTCGTACTCGAACATGTCGTAGCGGGCGATACTCCCCTCCTCGAAGATGGGGACCTCCACCAGCCCGCCCTTCCCCGCATGGCGGTCGAGGATTGGCACGATTGTTCCTTCGAACCCATTAGAGGTCCGGCGGTACACTACTTCGGCTTCCTCCTTACCTTCAGGGCCTGCCTTGTACACAAGGATGTCCTCGACGGTGCCGTCGTCATGACGGGATGTCTCGGCCCGGTGACCTTTGGCCTCTTCATAGGGCACCTTGAGGTCGGTTGCGACCTTTGCGGCGTACTCGGGCACCCAGTTGTACCTTCCGGTACTAAGGTCCCGCTCGCCGACCTTTGACTTCACCACACATCCAAGGTTGGCGTCGGTGACGCCACGGATGCGCTCCTTCTCCTTCTCTCCCAGGACCAGATTATTATGGAGGTAATCGCCCACCCCCTTTATCACGTTCGGTGAGTACTGGCCTTCAAGTTCTTTGAGTATATCGTCGATTATCTCGTTATCGAGGTCGTCCTTGGTGACCTTCTTCCCGGCCTTGAGCGCTAGGGGATTGACGTAGTGGTCACCAACAGAGAATCCAAGGTTTAGCGTCCTCTTGAACCGGTTCCAGAACTTGGAGAACATGCCTTGCTCCTTGTTGACCTCGTCCACGAGGTGTGAACCATCATCCTTCTTCTTGAACTTGTCATAGACATACATGCCCAGTCGCGGCACGTTGATCAGCGCGGCCAGTGGGATGAGAGCATAGGGTGACATGATGCCCAGGGCGATCTGGCTGCCGAACACTGCGGTGGACGCCAGATCGAACCCGGTGTACTGTGCCATCTTCTCGTTCACAACGTCCACGCCGTCCAGGAACTTCTCGTAGCCCTTGGTAAAGGCTTCACAATGATAGTCCTTGTCGAACTTTTCGTTGATGGGATCGAGTAGGTACTTGTCGATGGCCCCGTCGAGCTTCTCCATGTATTTGGTACCCTTCTGGCCCATCTCGATACCGCGACGGACGCCTTCTCGTCCGTATGAGAGCACACCGATATTGGCCATACGGTGCAGGCCACCAGCTATGTCACCGGCTGCAGCGGCCGTACCCATGGATACAAGGCCGTAAGGGATAAGGAATGCCTGTCGTGATATACCGCGACGGTCACGGTCCACCTGGACCGAAAAGTCGTGTATTGTCTCGGCGGCCGGTGAGAGCGAGCCCGTGTGCTCCTCATCGTACTCCTTTGCCTTCGCCATTATCTCGGAGTAGGGAGCCGATGAGTCGATGAGCTCGCGCAGATGGGAGTCATGATTGTCCATGACCCGGGTGTACAGCTCGGAGAAGGAGGCCTTCTCGAGCACCTGTCTCTCGTCCTTGTTGGCCGCTTGGTAGAGCTCCTCAACGTCCCGCTCCATCACTGTGAGCATCTGTGTCAAAGGAGCTTGTATACCTGCTGAGAACTTGGCCGCATCCTTCTCGCCATACTCGTTGGCGACGTACGCGACACCTTCCATTGTAGAGATTAGCTCCTCGCCGGCCCTATAGTTAGGGGCCCCGTTCTTGGCCAGGATATGGTTACGCAGGTTGCGTTCACCGGCTTCCAATTGCTCGTAAGGCGTCGATAGCAGGTAGCCCACGGCGGCATCCAACTTAGCCTCCAATGGGATTGCCTGCAGGTCCACCTCCCGATCGCCGGTGTATTCCATAGTTCGCTCCTCTCTGCTTCTCTATCCTATGTCATTTGCCCTTTATATAGTTTACCACGGGGCAGTAGTAACATTAGTTCCAAATGGGACTGGCAGGGTTCAGCGGCGAGATAGGGCTGGCAGGGTTCGCTGGATTCAGCAACCAGTCAACTGCATCATCGCCACCCGTGCGGGGAGAGTACTCTTGGTCACAGTTTATCTTGCCTGTGGCCACCCCATAGACGAGCGCACCGACACCCACGGCAACAGCCGCCCCGATACCGATCATGGCCCAGTCCTCGGCCTCCAGATCGTTGGTCGTCGAGTAGCCGGTCACGTCCATGGACGCGGCATATCCGACCGTCTCGAGGTCGTCCAGAGCATACATTGTGCGCCTTGGCGGAGGGTCCGCCCTATAAGTGTTGCGGTTGAGCGGCCCGATCAGTACCGTTGAGGATAGCTTTTTCCCGAGCCGTACCCGCCATAGGTAGCACCCGAGCCTCCCGTACAGATAGAATATCCACCCGATCCATAGTCTGCGTGGCCACGATAACTCACTGGTCGACGACTACCGCAGCACATTTGCATTCCAGTGCGTAATCAGGATCTTATTCCTTTCTGAGGAGTGCGCGCGACACGGTCACAGATGCACTACCGCTGGCGGATGTGGGGCGGAGCGGTGGTCGCCTGTTCGGCCTCGGCCTTCTTCTCCTTCTCCATCATGCGGTCCATGCTCATAGCGTTGGACATGTCACCGCCCTTGAAGTCCACAGGGAAGAACACCTTGTTGCCCTCGCCCTCAGCGAGCTTGGGCAGCGCCTCCTTTAGGTAGAGGTACTTTAGGGCCCGGTCGTCGAGGTGCTTGGCAGCATGGGCGAGCGACTCGATCTCCATCTGACGGGCCTTGGCCTGCCAACGGGCTGCGGCCCACAGGTCCTTCTGCCGCTTGAGCTGCTGCATGGCAGATTCAATGGTCTGCGGTAGCTGGACATTGGTGATCTGGACACCGACGATATTGATTCCCCAGTCCGAGGTGAAAGGCTCTATCTTGGCCTTAACGAGGTCGTTGACCTTCTCGATCTCGCCAATGAGTTCCACAACAGTTAGATTGCCTGCTATGTCACGAAGCGCAGAGCGGACGTACTCCTCAAGTGATTCTGTGAAGTGGTCCACCTCGAGCACGACCTTGCGCGGATCGATGACCTTGTAGAACACAACAGTGTCCACATGGACCTTGACCTCGTCAGCGGTATAGGCCTGCTGGGGAGGGAGGTTCATCGTCTTCTGTCGAAGGTCGACGATCTTCATCTCCTCGAGCCAGGGTAGCTTAATGTTCCACCCCGCTTTGGAGATGCGGTGGAAACGACCACGACGGAGCACGATCGCCCGTTCGTAGTCATCGAGCTGCACTAGGATCCCTGTCTTGAAACCTACTTGTATCAGGGTTCCCAACAGCAGCAGGAAGATTGGGAACACGAAGAGCATACGGACCTCCTCGTTCAGCGCTGCGATGATGACGAGCATCAGCAGCATCACGAAAACGGCTTCTATGCGCTCTATTGTGAACTGTTTGATCGTTGTCATAGGTCGTCCCTACCTAGATTCTGTACCCTGAATGAGTATATAAACGTTACTATTGCAGAGTAAATGCCCCGAGGTGTCCCACGAATGCGGTACACAAAAGCAGACGCTCCCTACACCGGACGACTCCCCACAGGATGCCGCCTCTGTATAAAAGGGGCCAAGCTCGTGCTCTTTGTCACGGGAGTATGTGGTCAAGGGTGTTTCTACTGCCCGCTCTCCGACCGGCGACGAGAGGTGGACGACGCTTGGGCCAACGAACGACCTATTGCACAGGACGAGGACATCATCCTTGAGGCAGAGCGTATGCGGGCCCTCGGTGCTGGCGTCACGGGTGGCGATCCCCTCGCCAGAATGGACCGGACAGTCCATCTGGTCCGCCTCCTGAAGGAGCATCAGGGAGAGCGTTTCCATGTCCACCTATACACGGACGGCTCCCGGGCGACACCAACAGTGCTCTCACAGTTGCATGAAGCCGGGGTCGACGAGATACGGTTCCACTTCGCAAAGGATGCTGTGAAGCACGCACTAGAACTGGATTGGGCCGTTGGTGCTGAAGTGCCCGTCATCCCTGGCGATGGCGAACACCTAAAAGCGCACTTGCGCTTTCTGGATGATGCGGGAGCCGCATTCTGCAATCTTAACGAACTGGAGTACACGGACAGAACGGGATCCGCCATGCGTGAGCACGGACTTATCCCTTCACCCGAGGGATGCGTCGTGGACGGTAGTTACGAGCTCGGCATAGAGCTCGTCCGCTGGGCGGAGGAGCACACGTCACTTGCGGTCCACCTCTGCCCATCACGTCTCAAGGACGGGATCCAGCTAACTAATCGATACATCCGCACCGCCCGGAACCTGCGCAGGCCGTTCGAGCGCGTTACTGATGACGGCCTTTTAGAGAAAGGTGTCGTATACACTACTGATCCCCATGTGATGGCCGCAGTCCCCCGGCGCTCATGGGCTCCCGATCCAGAGAAGGAACGTATCGAGACCTCATCTGCAGTAGCTCGAAAAATGGCACGGGATGGGCTACGGTGCGCGATCGTCCGCGAATTCCCCACAGCCGACCGGTACGAGGCCGAGGTCGATCCCCTTCCATAAGTGTAGGGACTACCTGAACATCAGGTTCGCGCTCGTAGTCTGTTCGAGTTGTTGATGGAGTCGGCCAGCGTGCTCCACTACCGACTTCATCTGCTCCTCGATGAGTTTGGCCTCCTCCATAAGGGGCTCCAGATCAATGCGTAGGTTGAGATATCGATTAAGTGTGCGTATGCAAGTAGCTGCTGCCCGGGCATCCGGATAGTCGGCCCGCGTCTCCACTACAAGGGAGACGGCAGGGAGGTCGACATCGATGCAATCGAGCAGGATCTGCCCTACGAACCCGTACACAGAGCCTGTCCAGGGATACACGTCATCCCGGTTCAGTAGACGTTGGAGGCGGTCTCCGCCTAAAGCCCCCTTAGTCGTGGTGGCCACGTACACGTCTTCGCCACCGTCCTGGCCCTCTTCTATGAGCACGCCTGCAAAGCAGATCACCTCGGAGATCCCTGTTTCATGGGCCCAGCCCACAACTGCGCGGGACACTTCGTGGGCCAACCGCGGAGGCAGATGGACATAGGAGCGAATGAGGGCGAGCTTGCGACGCTTGGAGATGTAGATGGAGATGGGTCGTGCGACGACTCCTTCCTCGACGACCGCAAGTGGGACGATCCGGTCCGATTGGATGTGGCCCACTTCACGCATCCCTGCTTTCGCAGCGATATGCTCTGCAGCTATCGCGCCGGCGAGCCCTACGTCAGGAAAACCCATGACCAAGGTGTAGCCTGCGAGTGATCCGGTCTGGCACCGCACTTCCACATCGACCATTGAAAATACGAAGGGGCTAACATTCTTAAGCCATCGGCTTTAGGAGCGGTCCAGTGAGCACGATGGAGGAGGAAGACCCGCTCAAGGAAATGACCGCACTCCTTCTATCTGGAGGCAAGATGCTCTCCAAGCATTGCCCCTCTTGTGGTTCACCCCTCTTCAAGGTGAAGGGCAAGGTCATCTGTCCCCGTTGCTCGAAACTGGGGGTGTCGGATGAGAAGAAGGGGGAAGCTCGGCCGCTCGACCGTATCGTTAGCTATAAAATCAATGAACTCATAGCTAGGCTGGAGGCGACGACGGACCCCCACGAGATAAACGAGCTCCTTATGGGCATCAATGCCGGGCTCGAGATCCTCTCTCGACGAAAGGACAACGGAAAATGAAGGTCTGCGGCGCCGCGAGGTGACGTCACATCCCCACCGCACGCACCCTAGGAGTCCTGATTGGCCTGCTACTCGTCCTGGCCGCCGGATGTCAGACCGACCTTGAATGCATTGACGACAATCCCTGTACCAAGTCGCTCTGTCGGTCCGGGTCCTGCGTCTTAAACGCCATAGGTTGTGGATTCCCTTGCGGTGACGGTAAGGTGTGCAACGGAGAGAAGGGTTGTGTCTCAGTTATCCCGGGAGACGGAGGTTATTGCCTTTGCGACTCCATGTGCCAACTGGGTCACCACTGCAAGTATACCAAATGCACGGCCTCCGTGTGCCCCGACGGGAAGTGCGAGCATGAGTGTGGCCTCTGTGACGATGACTGTTCAAAGGACACATGTAAGAACAACCGTGTATGCGACGTCAAGCTCGGTGAGAACTGTGACAATGTCCCGACCGACTGCCCCTGTTTCGATCGCTACTGCGATCCGAACCACGAACGGGCCGACGAGCGGGGTTGCTATGAGATAGAGTGCGGTGACGGGAAGTGCGAGAAACCCTTCGAGACATCGGGATCGTGCTGTGAGGACTGTGGCTGCGATAATCCCGATGAGGCCTGCAACTCGACGCTACACCGCTGCATCCTTCGGTGCGGTGACGGGACTTGCGAACCTGCCGAATGTCTCTCATGCTCCCTGGACTGTACCCCTGAAGGATGTAACGACACGGCCTGTGTCCCAAGCATCGGTGAGAACTGCCGGAACACGGAGGACTGTGTTTGCCTTCCCTCTGTCAAGTTCCCCCACACGAACGTAGAGATCCAGGAGGGCGAGGAGCATGTGTTCTACTTCGATGTGGAGAACGCAGGCAACATCACCGACAGCTACGTAGTGGACATCATCAATGGCTCGTTCGGTATGAAGAACTGGTACAAGCAGATCAAACCTATGGAACCCGGTGATTTGGAACAGTTCAGGGTTGACCTGATCGCCCCCTACCTCGCCGGACGGGAGCAAGAACCGAGCGATATCATCATAAAAATACGATCGGATCAGGCCCAAGAGCTTTTTGCGACGAAGTATACCATTACGGTTTCCCCTATGGGCATCTTCGAGTACATCCTCACTAAGACATTCTTCAGCTATATCATGTATATCAAGAACATCTACGATGCTCTCGAGATAGTGCTCCTGCCCCTTCTGGGCGTATACCTCGTCAAGACCTATTACCTTGACAAGAGTAAGAGTGAAGACGTTAAGCCGCCCCCCGGCCAGCAGCAATGGGGGCAGCCACCACAAGCATATGGGCGCGCTCCCGGGATGTACCGGGCGGCACCGGGATGGGATCGCTGGCCACAGCAAGGACAGCAAGGTGGCGCTTGGCAGCGTCGATAGCGCTGGTATATAAATAAAAAGTATGGACGCGTTCCGCCGAGGCAATGCGAATCTGGCCTCTCGTGGCGTTCCTCCTGCTTGCTCCCTCCTTGGCCGATATGTATTTCCACTCACTTTACATCGACATCGAAATCGCTCCAGACGGGACATGTGTAGAGCGTATCGATATCGTAGGGGAGAACACTGCTGGTGCGCCACTCGACTCCACGACGTTCTCGCTGTGGGGCGGTATGAGGGATCTGGAGGTATTCGACGCCCAGGGGAACATCACATATTCAGTGCGTGATGGGCCATGGAACACCAAGGAGGTCGTCATCCCTTTCAGGCAACCACTGGCTCCTGAGGGAATCGTGAACATCAGTCTTAGGTTCAGCACGAGTGAGCTCGTGCGGAGTGTAGAAGAAGGGATGGACTTCTCCTTGACATACAGAGCGGAGGACCCGGTGCTCGATTTCAAGCTCGTCGCCCACCTACCGGAGGGCTTCGTACTGCCCGTCAGCCTCCAGCGGCGAGCGTCCCAGGCCCGGCCAGTGCTCTACCCTAACGCGATCGTGCGTACGGACGGTCGACAACTCTCGTTCGAATGGCGACGGGGGGGCCTTGAACCGGGCGAGGAGATGACCTTCTACGTAGGATTCGAGAAGGCAGCCCGAGGCCCCACCACGGGACCCGCTCCACCCCCGACCGACCAAACGCCCATAGCGGTCGGCTTGGCTGTCGTGTTCTTCGTCCTCGGCTACTCGGTCGGAGTGCGACAGCTGCACCATGAGGAAGAAGTGCGGGAAGAGGAGATCCTGTCAGTTATGGAGGACAATGAGCGCATCGTCATAGAGGCCCTCCTAGCAGCAGACGAACCCCCTCTTCAGAAGGAGCTCCAACGGACCACGGACTTCTCCAAGGCCAAGCTCAGCCGAATCCTCTCAGGCCTGGAGGGGCGCGACATCATTTCCCGTTCCCCTGTCGGTAAGACCAACCGCGTCATCCTCAAGCGGGGGGCGCTCGGGCGATGACCCGGGTATTCACAGCCATATGTATCGTTTTCCTGCTCCTCAGCACCACGCTTGCTGGTATAGGGAGCCAGGTCGGGCCACAAGTGGACACTGCCCTCATCTGTTCGACCACCACTCACTTTGACTGTGCTCTTGCAGCCCAAGCGGCCCGCATTGTGGGTGCGCCCGTGCTCGCAACGGACGGTAGACTTGGGTCCCATTCCCTGAGCGTTCTCGAGCAGATGAAGCCCCGTCTGGTGGTGCTCGTGGGGGGCCCTGCGGTGCTCCCGCCCGCCCTAGAGGTGGATCTCGCAGCTCATGCGCGCACCGTCCGCTTATGGGGCGCTACGGCCACGGGTACTTCTTTAGAGGTGTCACGGTTCTTCTGGGGGAGTTCGGACACGGTGTCCATCGTTCGTCAGGACGACCTTGTGTCGATAATCAGGGCGCGGGGCCTTAGTTCCGCTCCACTTCTCATAGTTCCCGGTCATCTTACAGCTGCGGTTGCGAGCGAGGTTCGACGGCTAGAACCATCGGCAGTGTTCGCCCCCGATATCGACCTCACTCTCGGTCTATGTGGCAGCACCCTTACAACACTGTCACCCACACTCGAGGGGACGCGTGCAGTCCTCTATTGCGATCCCGTGACTTCGTCCTCGCTATCACTCCCCGTACGTCCGGTCGACGATATGATGTACCTCCACTGCAACGATGCCCCTCAGCTCGCATCCTTGGCCGGACATCTTTCGGAAGTAGTGGTGGTCGGGAGCATGGATGGAACGGAGACGGCCTACACAACCGTCATGGGTGGGATCGAGGAGGCAACAGTGGGCGGTAGAGGTGTCGGGCCCCTCGTACGCAGGGAAGTTGTGGATGATCCCGCCGGCGCTTCCGCGGGACATGCACTGGAGGACCTTCCTGCTTGGAGCGCGGCCTCGAAACGGATCCCTGTTGACGAAACATGGCATCTAGGATGGCTGCGTGACCGCCTCACGGATCCCGCTGTCTTCGATATGCTCGCGCACGAGGGCAAGTTCACAGAAGCATGGGAGGAAGGGTGGCGTGAGCGGGGCCGGTCGCGCTGGGAACGCTGGGCCGAGATCAGCCCGTCAGGTCGGCGAGCATGGATTGATGAAGAACGCAGTGCCGCGTCGGAACCCTTAAATAGTACCCGAATGCTATTCTTATTGGACGAGGTCAAGACCGACCTCTCACAGGGCGTCGAGCTGGTACAGGGGGGTGCGCTGTCAGAAGGTCTGCAACGATTAGAGACTGCCCTCGAGCGTGTCCAGAGGGCACGGCAGATGATAGAATGAGACTCTCCGCACGGACAATCATAGTGCTCGTGCTTTTCTTAGTTATAGGTTTATCCGCCGCGTGTACCACCAACGATGATTGTGACGCCGACGCTAGCTGTGAGGGCGGTAACTGCGTCGACCTCGTGTGCACCCCCTGCCAGGACCTCGTGGACCACGCATGCGTGGACAAGACCGGCGGCATATGCTGTATGGGATTCTGGTTCGCTGGGAAGGACTGCTGTTCCGATGATGAATGCGATAACTGCAAGACCTGCTCAGACAAGATATGCATCGATGTGACGTGCAACGACTGTCAGGAGTGCGACAACGGCCATGGATGCAAGGCAAAGACCGGGGGCGTGTGCTGCGATACGGCCTGGGTAGCTGGTGGTGAGTGCTGCGCGGCAGCGGATTGCTCCCATTTCCTCTGTGAAGAAAACGCATGCTCCACTACCACCTGCGAGGACGGCTATTCCCTGTGCAATGGCGAATGTGTCGTCCTCGAAGCGGCGGGAGGCTCCTGTACATTGAATTGCCACTGTCAGGAGAACCTGGACTGCGTTGGGGACGAAGGTTCAAAGAAGTGCCTGAAGGCCAATGGTCAGGTCTGCACGGCCGGGACAGAGTGCGCTAGCGGTGTGTGCGTGGACGGAACCTGTGACACCTGCACCGACAAGGACGATCTCACGGCCTGTACAAAGGAAGGTGTGGCCGCAGGGTGGTGTTGTCAGGACACATGTGTCGCCCCTCTCGCCCTTGATGGTGACTGCGGAGGTGTGGCCTGCAAGTGCGATACAAATCTGGAGTGCACCGACGACGGCTGTAAGAAGGAGGCTGGACAGACGTGCACCGATAGCGGCCAGTGCGCTTCAAAGCGCTGTGCAGCAACGGGCCTCTGTGGTACGCCTGCGACCGGAGCCGCCTGCCTGCTCTCAGGGAATCCGACCGGTTCGGTGTGCAATGAAGCGTGCTGCAGCAACATCTGCGACACGGGCACTGAACCCGACACATGTGATGCCGCCTGTGCCACAGCTGGAGAGACCTGCTACGAGACTGCCGGAGGACAAGGTGGTCAGCAGGGGACATGCTGCAATGATCAATGTGTCCGTGAAGCCGAAAGAAAGGATGCAGGCGTATCATGCACCGAGACATGCGAGTGCCAGGACGGGCTCGCATGCGGTGGCCCGGAGGGTAGTAAGACCTGCCGACTTGCTGCCGGTGAACCCTGCACCGCCTGGGACGAGTGCGCCAGCGTCGTGTGCGTCCAACAGACCGCGGGCGGTAATTACGTTTGCGGCACCTGTCTGGCCAAGGACGCGACCTTCTCCTGCAAGGCCGAGGGCATCACAGGATGGTGCTGTAACGACCAGTGCATCGCCCCCACGGGTCTCGATGGTGGATGTACGCAGGACTGCCATTGTCTGGCAAACTTCGAGTGCTCGGGCACCAAGTGTAAGCGGGTGGACGGTCAGGACTGTACGACCTGGTCCGAATGCGCCAACAGCGTATGTGTTGACGGCACCTGCGGATCGTGCACAGGGAACGACGGGACATCATGTATCGCCAACGGGGTCGCAGACGGACGGTGCTGTGCGAACACATGTTCGGCCCCCGGTGATGTAGGCACGGCCTGCACGGCCGACTGTCAGTGCGTCGAGAACACCGAATGTGCCGGTGAGGAAGGTAGCAAGACCTGCAGAAAGGTCAACGGACAGGCCTGCACTGATAGCGGTCAGTGTTCCTCCGCACTCTGTGACGCGAGCGGGCTCTGTAGTACCCCCGCCACCGGATCCAAATGCATGCTCACTGGAAATCCATCAGGTACCGTGTGCGCTGGCGCATGTTGTGCCACTGTCTGCGATACAGGCACAGAGCCTGACATCTGCGGGACGGGATGCGCGACGGGAGGGGCGACCTGCTACAAGACCGTGGGATCCCAGGGCGGCCAAGAGGGAAAGTGCTGCAACGACGGTTGCGTTCGCGAAGTGGAGCGGTTGCCTTCGGGCGATGCCTGCGCGGTCACATGTCAGTGCACCGGAGGTCTCATATGCACGGGCCCGGAGGCCAACAAGAAGTGCAAGAAGGAGGTGGGCGGCCCGTGCACGCTCTGGTCGGAGTGTGCCAGCGGTGTGTGTGTCCAAGGAACCCCGGGCGGTGATTACACCTGCGGCACTTGTGAGGGGAAGGACCTGACCTATGCATGTAAATCGGAGACCGCCACCGGCCGGTGCTGCCTCAACCAGTGCATCGCCCCTCTGGGGCTCGATGAGGACTGTACTGACCATTGCGAATGCGATGAGGGTCTCCGTTGCGAGGGGAACAAGTGCAAGAAGGAGGATGGCGAGGCCTGCACCACATGGTCCCAGTGCTCCAGTGGTGTGTGTGTCATGGGTACCGCGGGCGGTGCCTACGTTTGCGGGGGTTGTGCCGGAAAGGACACTAGCTTCAACTGCACCGCTGATGGTGTCACTGGTTGGTGCTGCGCCGGCGCTTGTACCGCTCCGGTCGGCCAGGACGGAGCATGCGCCCAGAACTGCAACTGCGGCGAAGCCTTCGGCTGCACGGATACGGACGCGGGAAAGAAGTGCAAGCTCAAGGAGGGCAGGAGCTGCACTCAGAGCGACGACTGTTCCCAGAAGCTATGCAGCCTTGATGGCGTATGCAACGGAGCACTTGTCAGTCCGAACCAGTGCTTCGTGGACGATCCCACCAAAGGAACCGTATGCCAGAACAAGTGTTGTGGGCTCCCTTCGTTCTGTTTCAACGACCAGTGCGTAGTGCTCTGTGGAGTGGTCGGCGCGACCTGCTACGAAGGGGCCGGCACCGAGGGCGTATGCTGTCAGAACGGGTGTTTCACGCTCGATGAGCGGGGAGGGCTGTTCGCCACATGCAACGCAGACTGTCAGTGCAAGGCCGAGTACTCGTGCACTGGGAACGAGTGCCTGTACAAGAACGGCCAGGCATGTACATCCTTCTCCCAGTGCTCCTCTGGCCTGTGCATCAGCGATGGCGGTACCTATAAGTGCGGTGCATGTGCCGCGGGGAACGCGGGCTCGGCATGCGAGGGCGATGGTTTCACAGGTTGGTGCTGCGACAACGATTGTCGCGTCCGCCAGGGCCTTGGTGCAGCGTGCGCAAGTGACTGCTACTGCCAGGAGAACTATCAGTGTACAGATGGCTTCTGCAAGCTCAAGGAGACTCAGACATGCGAGAAGAGCCTGGACTGTGCCAACAACATCTGCGGCGTGGACCCCAGACTGTGCAACGGCGGGCTCACATCTCCATCACAGTGCTACGTCCAGTACCCCGGTACCAAGGGAACGGCCTGCGGCGGTCAATGCTGCGGAACCCCGAACTTCTGCTTCGGTGCGACGAAGGATTGCGTCAATACTTGCAACAACGTCTGGATGGAGTGCTATGAAGGTCCGGGAACCCCGGGTATCTGCTGTCAAACGGGATGCTACACCGATGACGAACGTAAGTCGCTCGACGGCACCTGCGCGGCCGACTGCCAGTGCAAGGGCGACTACGTATGCACGCTCCTTGCATGCAAGCTGAAGGACGACCGGACCTGCTCCGCGGGCAATCAATGTGCCAGCAGCGTGTGTATCGAGATGACGCAGGACAGCTACAAATGCGGAACATGCGGGGCCGGGACCACCAAGAAGGAGTGCAGTGCGGGAGCTCTCACAGGTTGGTGCTGCGGTGCCGAGTGTGTGGAGCCCAAGGGGCAGGACGGTTCGTGTACCGCTGACTGCCACTGCCAGAACAACTACCTATGCGTAGGGGCCGCCGGGAACAAGAAGTGCAAGAAGGTCGACGGCCAGACCTGCACCTCCTGGGGCCAATGCGTTAGCGGGGTGTGTGTGGACGGAACGTGCGGCGCTTGCGGAGGGAACGACTTCACGACATGTAACCGGGAGGGTGTGGACGATGGCTGGTGCTGCGGCGCCCAGTGCGTTGATCCGCAAGGACAGGATGCTGAGTGCACCTCGGACTGCCATTGCGAGACCACCATGCAGTGCGTCGGGGCCGAGGGGAACCAGCGGTGCAAGCTCAAGATTGGCCAGACCTGTACGGATAGTGCCCAATGTTCCTCCGAGATCTGCGATGCTGCCGGCATATGCGGAACGCCAACGACCGGGTCCAAGTGCATGCTCGGTGGGAATCCAACGGGATCTGTGTGCAACGATGTCTGCTGCGCCAACATCTGCAACACGGGCGCTACGCCTTACACTTGCGATGCTGGGTGCGCAAACGCCGGTGCCACCTGCTACGAGAGCGCTGGCGGCCAGGGAGGGCTACAGGGGAAGTGCTGCAACAACAAGTGCGTCCGTCAAGCAGAGAAGCTTCCGCTGGGCCAGGTGTGTCAGGAAACCTGCGAATGCGATGATACTGCCCAGCTGGAGTGCACGGGCGGTGTGTGCAAGACCAAGAGCGGTCAGCCCTGCACTCTGGGGAACCAGTGCGGTTCGAACGTGTGCGTGGATGGTCTGTGCGGTGATTGCACTCAGGATAAAGTATCGTGTCAGTCCGGTAACACGCAGAGCGGATGGTGCTGCAACGGCGCGTGCGTCGATGCGGTCCCTCTCAACGGCGTGTGCATCGCCAACTGCAACTGCCAGGGCGATACAGAGCTCTCATGCTCTTTCGGTATAGGATTATGCAAACTTACTGGAGGTCAGACCTGCTCCCGGAGCACTGACTGTGACTCGAAGGTGTGCTCCGCCGGGGGCGCATCCTGCGCCACTAACCCGGGCCAGGGCGACCTCTGCAAGGTCGACACGAATACTGACGGTCTAGTCTGTCACAGTGAGTGCTGTGACGGATACTGCGACTCAGATAGCGACGTATGCAACGATTGCGGACTGGGTCATGCCTGTATGAAGCTTGTGAGCGGGGTCAAGAAGTACGGGAGTTGCTGCGCCGACCAGTGCTTCCTCACGACCGATCGCAAGGGATACGAGAAGGCGTGCCAGGAGCACTGCGAGTGCGGCGCTAACCTGGAATGCGCAGTGGCCACGGACCACCTGTGCCGCATGGCAGCCGGCCAGGGATGTACCAACGGCACTGCATGCGCCTCGGGTGCCTGCGTGGGCGGCATCTGTGGAACCTGTGTGGGCAAGACCGACATCAGCACGGGGTGCATGACACCGACTTTCTCCGATGGCTGGTGCTGCGCCGGTGCCTGTGTCAGCCCGAAGGAGACCGGCGAGGATTGCGTACAGAACTGCGAGTGCAAGGTCGGTATGCAGTGTGCGGGTAATAAATGCAAGAAGGACGACGGCGAGAGCTGCACGGACAGCGGGCAATGCGCCAGCGGTATATGTCGTACCGACGGCACCTGTGGACCCGATGACACGGGCGATATCTGCAAGATCGCCGGCGCCAACATCGGTACAGTATGCGGCTCAGTATGCTGCAATGCAATATGTGACGTCGGGCTCAACCTGTGCTCTACCAATACCTGCGTCGAGGACCATGTGTGCTACGAGAACCAAGGCACACAGGGTTCCTGCTGTGCCGACGCCTGTTACACTCCTGGCGAGCTCCTGCTCCTTGATGCGGCCTGCGTCAAGAGCTGCCAATGCCAGAACACACTGGCATGCACCGATACCGCGGGTGGCGATAAGTGCAAGCTCAAGGATGGTCAGACATGCACCGGTGGGTCCGAGTGCTCAAGTGGTGTTTGCGTGGCCGGCACGTGTGGTACCTGTGCGGGCAAGGTGATAACGACCACGTGCAAGACCGCCGCCATCCTCGACGGCTGGTGCTGTGAGGGCGCGTGCGTTAGTCATGGTGCGCTCGATGCAGGGTGCGCTGCCGACTGCCAGTGCCAGGACCAGTACGCCTGCACAGGACTGCTCTGCAAGCTCCGAAACGGTCAGGACTGTATCCATGGGGAAGACTGCGCCAGCAGCGTGTGCGTCAACGATGTGTGCGGGACCTGCGTTGGGAAGGGCAAGACGAACACCTGCGACACCCAAACGGTCGCCAACGGTTGGTGCTGCGCGGACGAGTGCGTCTCGCCCGGCGAACTGGGGGACGCCTGCACCGAGAACTGCCAGTGTAAGGACCAGTTCCTCTGTACAGGGTTCCAATGTAAGCGGAAGGAGGGGCAGGCGTGCACATCGGGCGCCCAGTGCGCCAGCGACGTATGCGTCCAGCAGACCGCCGGTGGTAACTATGTGTGCGGTACTTGTGGAGGTAAGAGCGTCGAGACCCAGTGCAAGACCGGTACCGTTGACGATGGTTGGTGCTGCTCGGGCGGGTGCAACCGGCACAAGGGGCAGGATGAGGGATGCACGGTCGACTGTAATTGCGATCCCATCTACACCTGCAAGGACAACCGCTGTAAGAAGAAGGACGGGCAGGCGTGCACCACCGCGGGCGAATGCGCCGTTGGCCAGTGCGTCGCGGGTACGTGCCGCACCTGTACCGGTATCGTGGACTTCACCTCATGCGCTAGCACGAGCGTTACCTCTGGTAAGTGCTGTAACAACATCTGCTCGGCCCCCAAAGGTCTTGGAGAGGGATGTACGTTCACATGTCAATGCGGAGCGAACATGGAATGTATTGGTGGGGTCTGCAAGAAAGCGGCAGGACAGCCATGCACATCGGGCGACCAGTGCGGTACTGGCCTGTGCGTGGGTGCCCCGGGAGAGAGCATCTGCGGAACGTGCAACACCGACGACTTCACTCCCTGCAAGACGGTCACCATCTCGGACGGATGGTGCTGCGCGGGCCAGTGCGCCGCACCACAGGCGCTCGATGGACCGTGCGACAGCTATTGCCAGTGCCACCAGAACTTCGCCTGCACCGAAACAGGCATCGGAAAGAAGTGCAAGCTCAAGAAGGGCCAGACGTGCACACTGAGCACAGACTGCACCTCCGGTGTTTGCCTCACCAACGGGCAGTGCGACCAGGCCGCTGTCGGCACATCGTGCAAGATCACTGCCGGTATAGAGGGATCGGTATGCGGCAACTCCTGGGCGTGGGACACCTGCTGCGCTAAGATCTGCGATGCGGGCACCACGCAGTGCGCCATGACCTGTACCGAGGGCAATACATGCTACGAAGGGGCCGGCATCCAGGGCGAGTGCTGCACGTCTACCTGCATCACCGCTCTCGAGAAGGGTGGGCTCAATGCACCTTGCGGCAAGGACTGTGTTTGCGACCAGACCAGCTTCACGTGTATCGACACCTACGGCGCGGCCACTGTGGACACATGCAAGAAGGTCAACGGCCAGGAGTGCGAGTCAGGCCGCGACTGCGCCAGCAAGGTGTGCGTGGACGGCACGTGCGGTACCTGTATGGGGATGTTGGCAAAGACTCCATGCTCCACCGACGTCCTAGCCCAGGGATGGTGCTGCAACAACCAGTGCATCTACGCCAAGCCCATCAACTCTCCATGCCAGCGTGACTGCGAGTGCAATGTGGGAATGGAGTGCCACAACGGGCTCTGTAAGCTCGCCGCAGGAGAAACATGCACGTCCGCCGCCCTGTGCGCATCTGGCCAGTGCGTGTCCAGCGGCATCTACACCTGCGGTACCTGCTCTGTGGACGGCGTGGGATGTCTCGACGAGAACGGGGTCATCAAGCAGTGCTGCTCGAGCTTGTGCAACGTGGGTTGGAAGGGGGTCACCGAGCCCTGCGGTAATGACTGCGAGTGCGCGACCAATATGAAGTGCGCTGGCAATCCGCGTACATGTAAATACGTGGACGGGCAGCCCTGCACACACGGTAACCAGTGCCAGTCCGGCTTCTGCGTTGACAAGACCGGCAACAACGGGTGGCGGTGCGGTACCTGCGATGCTGCCGAGGACAATGGGAACAAGATCATCGACACACAGGGCGGCACCGGCGTATGCTGCGTGGGCAATCACTGCACTCCCATATGCCGTGACAGCGACGCCAACGGACAGGTGGACGCCTGCAACTCGTGCGAGGGCATAGCCCAAGGAAGCCTCTGCTATACGGTAGCGGGCGAGGGTGAGTGCTGCAACAACAAGTGTTACACCTCCAAGCTCCCCAGCGGTCAGTCTTGTCAGAAGGACTGCGAGTGCGAGGCGGGTTTCTGTGACCGGAACACCCACCTGTGCACGGACCTGGCCGGTGAAGGGGCGCTCTGTATTTCGGACGCCGATTGCCAGTCGGGACTGACGTGTATCGACACCGACGGGAACGGCCGGCTCGATAAATGCTCCACCTGCAACAAGCATGGATCTAAGAAGTGCCAGGAGGACATCCTATCGGGGTACTGCTGCGGTGGAACGTGTAAGGGGATGCTCTATCTCTCATGGTTCCCCGAGGCGGAGTGCGGAGAGAACCCATGCGACGGACAGGTCAAGTGCATCGCTGGAGACTGGAAGTGCAACACTGCCGGCCAGTACAAGTGCTTCCAGGACCAGTCCTCCACCTGCACCCAGACCGGTATCTTCAATACAGGCCAGGCCACCAACTGCGTGCCGTACAAGTGCGACGGCACCACTGGCAAGTGCCGGACCACATGCATTTCCAACGAACACTGTCTTACTTCCTACTCCTGCATCGACCTCACCACCGATGGTGTCCCCGAGGCATGCGACACCTGTACGGGCCATGAGGCGTCCGTATGCGATCTCGGAGGGAAGACGGGATTCTGCTGCGGCGATGCCTGTAAGGCACCCCCCGTGATGGAGTGGACCCCCGCCAACCGCTGCGGGGAGCAGGACTGCAACGGCGCCGTCAAGTGCGAGGATGACTCGTGGGTATGCGATACATACGGCGACCCTGTTTGCTCACCGGACCTCACCCTACGAGGCCAATGCAGCAATGTGGGGACGTTCTCCAGCCTCGGTGACTGTTCCCCCTACACGTGCAATCCTACAGTGGGCCAGTGCAGGACGGCATGCGCTTCCAGTGTAGACTGCCAAACACAGTTCCCCTGCATCGATATCGATGGGCAGACAGGCCTAGACCGCTGCGCCTCGTGCTCGGCCTTCGGAGCCGCTGCCTGTGAACACAAGGGTACTATCGGGTACTGCTGCGGTAATGGGTGCGAGTCCATGTCCAGTGATCAATGGAATCCTGGTGGTGGGTGCGGTCTCAACCAGTGCGATGGCGGAAAGGTCACGTGCCGCGAGAGTGAGTGGTTGTGCGATACATTCGAGCGCCACGTGTGCAACAACGAACGCACACGGACCACTCAGTGCTCAAAGCTCGGCGAATATGACATCCCTACTGAGAACTCATGTGGTTCCTATGTATGCGATCCCACCGTAGGTACATGCATGACCGGCTGCTCGTCGGACATCCACTGTACTTCCCAGTGCTGTGTGCTTGGCTCATGCGTCGAGAAGAAGACAAAGAACGAGGGCGAGTCATGCGAGAAGGACTGCGAGTGCGGTGGTAACAGCGTGTGCGACCCCGGTACCAAGAAGTGCAGCAAAGCGGTCACATGCCCCAACGGCCAGGTGCGTAACTGTGACGCTTCAAAACCCATCTGTGTGGACGATCCGCTCAAGGACTGGCTGTGCAAGCCCGAGTGCATCCCTGACGAGGCCCCGTGCGTCACCGAGACCGTGCGCGGCTTCTGCTGCAAGGGCCAGTGCATCTCGCCGCGTCCCGGTTTCTTCCCTGGCAAGGACTGCGGGCGCCTCGACTGCGGCGGGAACGTAGGGTGCAATCTTGGTTCTGGTGATCTCACCTGCAACTCCTTCGGTAGTATCTGCTGTGACAGCGACGCTCCGGGTAAGTGCAATGAGGTGGGTGACTGCCAGGCAACGAATCCGCCGTGCGCCAATCAGTGCGGTGGCGGCGGTAGTCGCACCTTCCTAAACTACACATGTCATACCGGTCTGTGTGAAGCGGTGTCGTCGGACTGCTCGGAGATCCTCTTCCAGTGCAATGCTGAGCGCGGATGTGTGGAGTGCTTGGACGATACCCATTGCGAGGACCAGTGCCAGCGTTACTCCTTCCTCAACTACACCTGTCAGAACCACAAGTGCGAAATCCTGGGTGCCGACATCCAGGATTGCTCCACCGGCGGGTCCAACCAGATCTGTCAGCTGCCCACGGGCTGCCTCCAGTGCATCTCAACCGAGCAGTGTCAGGCACAGTACGGTGCGAACTATGCCTGCGACTTCCAGACGCTGGGGTGCAAGGTCGCCAAATGCTTCAAGGACGAGAACTGCCCGTACACGTGCGAGCAGAACATCTACCGGGGCCAGTCCTGCGACAACTACGTATGCCAGGACAAGCCTGAGCAGGACTGCAAGAGCGAGGGCGGGATCTGCACCCGGAAGGGATGCGTGGCCTGTACGTCGGACGTCAACTGCACGCTCACATACGGTACGGAGTTCGGGTGCAAGGCCGGCCGCTGCGAGATGCTGTGCGGTAACGGTAAGTGCGACGAGGGAGAGGACTGCAACGACTGCCCTCAGGACTGTCAGTGCAAAGAAACGGAGACGTGCGATCCCACCACCACTTGGGAGCATGGGTGCGCGCCCGACTACGACAATGACGAGTTCGCTGATGACAAGGACCCCTGCCCGCGCGATCCAAAGAACGCGTGCAAGCCCTGCCAGGGGGACAAAGACTGCACGGACATGTGCCACCAGAACGCACACATTGAGTTCTCGTGCCAGATCTCGGTATGCACTCCCGGTACCGAGGTATCCTGTGCCGAGATGGGGCTCATCTGCGATCCTGCAGCCCGGTGCGTGCGGTGCGGGAACATGACCGATTCGAACAAGGCATGCAAGACCGCCTTCGAGTTCACCTACATATGCGCCGATGACCGTTGTCTGCCCGATCGCGATATGGACGGGATGCCCGACTCAGAGGACCCCTGCCCCACGGACCCTACCAATGCATGTACGGCCGAGTGCCCCAATGAGGTATGCGAGGCCACTGAGGATTGCAATACCTGCCCTGAGGACTGCGGATGCGATGACGGGAATCCCTGCTCCGTTGACCGGTGCATCCTTGGCCAGTGCATCTACGAGGGGAGCGATTGTGGCTCGGCATGTGAAACGGGAGTGTGCGATGGGGATAGCGAATGCATGGTACGTAGCAGCGGAGGTGGGGACTGTTTCTGCGAGGGCATGTGCGAGAAAGGATACACATGCGACCATTCCCAGAAGTGCGCCAAGGCCGAGTGCGGTGATGGTAAATGCCAGAACGAGTGCGGCCAATGTCCTCAGGATTGCTCTATCAAGGATTGCCTCAACAACGGTGTGTGCGACACATCGATGGGCGAAAACTGTGCTATCGCGCCAAAGGACTGTTCGTGCATGCCAGGATTCACATGTGATGCACAGCGCCCCGAGTCCAACGAGATCGGGTGCTATCGGGTCGCGTGCGGCGACACTTTTTGTGACAGCCCTGACGAGACCGCAGGGACATGCTGCGTCGATTGTGAGTGCCCCGGCGACCAGAAGTGCGATCCCGAGACCAACTCCTGTCGTGGAGGATGCGGTGACGGTGAGTGCGAGGCTGCGACGGAGTGCGAGTCCTGTCGTGTCGACTGTACACCCGATGACTGTATCGACCGGAGGTGCGCCCCCGGTATCGGTGAGAACTGCCGCAACTCGGCCGACTGCATCTGTGATGCGGAGATCGAGAGCGAGCCGACCATCGATATGATAGAAAAGCAGACCAAGCTCCTCTCCTTCACCGTGAAGAACACGGGTTCCCTGCGCGATGCCTTCGACATCACTCTTGAGAGCGATCCCACCATGGTCGGTCTTGCGTGGATCAAGCGTCTTAAGGTGAACATCGACGTGAACGCCACCTTCCCTCTGTCAGTTGATGTGCAAGGGCAGATCCCCGGAAGTCACGTGCTCATCATCAACGCTATCCCGCGCGGATTGCCCAACAAGACGATCATCCGCAAAGTCGTTGTAACGGTCGAGCAGGAATCGGTGCTCGAGCAGATCGGCGTGCTGGCCAATATCAAGGACTTCATCGAGGTCATCGTTATCATCGGTGCTCTATTCCTGGCCGTCAAACGGCGGTTCTTCCCTGGAAAGGCGATCCCCGTTTCGACCGCGGCTGCGTGGCAGCAGCAACAGCAGGGTAACTACATGGCCAACCAGTACTATGGCGGCGGTGGGTACTACGGTCAGAGCGGCGCGTGGCGCGCTACGCCCGCGAACAACATGCAGTGGGGCGGACAGGCTGGCGGTTGGGGGCAGGGACAGGTCACGCAAGCGCCGACCCAACAAACAGCGCCTCCCCCAAAGAAGGAGGAGCCCAAGGAAGAGCTTAGCGACGCGGCCTCAGGGCTGCACCCGGGTTCAGTGTCAGGACCGAGCACAGCCGGGAAGGGGCTGCACCCCGGTAGCGAGGCCCCGGCCCCCAAAGCAAAGGCAAAGAAGACAGAGGAGGAAGAGGACCTCGACTACCGAGGATTCCACCCATAGCTGGGGAGCAGGATTCGGGAGGGACGATCGGCCCCTCCCGTGAATGGGCCCGCGGAGATTTGAACTCCGGACCTCTGCCTTGTCAAGGCAGCATCATAACCATCTAGACTACAGGCCCTCTTTTACTCCGGTTCTGCCAGTAATATTTATGTGTGTTTTGTTTCCGCGCGCATCATGCTCATTGGCGCAGTTCATCTGGACCCGCTCCCGGGAAGCCCCCGGTGGAAGGGGGACATGGACACCGTGGTGCGTAATGCGCGGCTAGATGCGAAGGCCTTCGCTAACGCGGGTTTCGATTGTGTGGTGTTCGAGAACTTCAACGACGTACCGTTCGAACCGACCTCCTCGAAGACCACCGTCGCCTCCATGACCGCAGTGATCACACGGGCCGCCGAGGGTCTAGAGATCCCTTTCGGAGTGAACGTACTGCGCAACGACGCGGAAGCAGCCATTGCGATCGCCACCGCTACCGGCGCCAAGTTCATACGCGTCAACGTCTACGTGTACGCGGCCGTGTGTGACCAAGGTACTGTGAACGGGTGCGCGGACCGTGTCCAGCGACTCAAGCACCTCCTTGGTAGCGATGTTAAGGTATACGCCGATGTGCATGTCAAGCACGCCCGCTCCCTGGCACCCTCTCTCGAGGATGAGGCGCGCGATGCCGTGGGCCGCGGCATGGCCGATGCTCTCATCGTCTCCGGGCCGGCCACAGGTGCTGCTCCGGATCCGGACGATCTCGAGCGCGTACGTGCGGTCGTTGATGTGCCGGTGCTGATCGGTAGCGGTGCGACGGTGGACGCGATCTCAGGGCTGCTCGGGCATGCTGACGGAGTAATCGTCGCTTCCGCACTGAAGCGGGGTGGCCGGGTGGATCCCGACCTCGCTGTTGCCTTCAAGCAGGCCGCCCACGGTCGCGCAGGAAAGGATTTTTAACTACCACGGTCATGGTCTGCCCCATGCTCGATCCCCACGGTCGACCGGTGAAGGGGTTGCGTATCTCTGTGACGGAGCGATGCAACCTCCGGTGCGACTACTGCCACCGCGAGGGGAGCGACACCGGGGCCGGCGTCGAGATGACGCCTGAAGAGATCGGCACCATCGTGCGGGTGGGCACAGGATTCGGGGTGGGTTCCGTGAAGCTCACCGGCGGTGAGCCCCTGGTGCGGAAGGACATCCGCGACGTCGTGGCCGCCGTCCGCGCTATCGAGGGTATAGGTAATATATCCATGACCACTAATGGAGTACTGCTCGCCGAACAGGCTTCGGAGCTCGCTGCGGCCGGTCTGGACCGCGTGAACGTCTCTCTGGACACCCTGGACCCCGCATTGTATCAGGAAATGACCGGCGTGGGAACCCTCGAACAGGTACTAACGGGTCTTGATGAGGCAATTGAGCACCTTTCCCCGGTGAAGCTCAACTTCGTGCTCACCAACAGGAACGCTCATGAGCTCGACCGGCTCATGGACTACGCGCGGGACTCCGGAGCCATCCTCCAGGTCATCGAGCTCGTGGACACGAACCTCCCCTGCGACGCTTACGGAGGTGCCGTGGTCTCTGCTGCCCCTCTCGAGGAGCGCCTCTCGCGTGAAGCGGACTTGATCATCAGGCGCAGCCTTCATGCCAGGACCAAGTACAATCTGTCCGGCGGCCTCACCGTAGAGGTGGTCCGCAGCATGCACAACAACACCTTCTGCGCAAACTGCTCGAGGCTCCGCCTCACAGCTGACGGCCATCTCAAGCCCTGCCTCATGCGCAGGGACAACCTCATAGATATCCTCACCCCCCTTCGAGCTGACGATATCGACGCCTGCAAGCAGGCGTTCGAGCGGGCCATCGTTGCCCGTGAACCTTATTTCAGGTGATGAATAATGGGAACCGCCATGGTCGACGTATCCGAGAAACCGGTCGTACCGCGCACCGCACGGGCCTCAGGTCGCATCCTGCTCAGCCCCGGGACCATCACACTGGTCAGGGAGGGCAGGGCCGCCAAGGGTGATGTCCTGGCCACTGCACGAGTTGCCGCGGTTCTCGCCGTCAAGGATACTCCGCGCATCGTGCCCCTGTGCCATCCCCTCCCGATCGAGCGGGTGGATGTCGACTGGGACCTTGGTGAGGAGGCAATCGTGTGCACCGTTACAGTCAAGAGTCGGGCGCGCACCGGTGTGGAGATGGAGGCGCTCACAGGGGTTTCCGCCGCCCTACTTGCCGTATGGGACATGACCAAGGCCTACGAGAAGGATGAAGATGGTCAGTACCCGTCGACACGCATCGCTGATATCTTGGTAGAGGACAAGATAAAGGGTGGTCCTCGTGAGTGACCATCACCACAGACCCCCTGACGACCGCCCCGTAAAGGCCCGGATCGTCACCGTGAGCGACAGGTGCCACAGCGGCGAACGCGAGGACCGGTCAGGCCCTGCCGCCAGGGATGAGCTGGAGCGTGCGGGAATAACGGTTGTAGAGGTACGGGTGGTCCCCGACGATCCCGCCGCCATACGCTCGGTGGTTCAGGAGAAGGACGTGGACGTCGTTTTCTGCACGGGAGGGACGGGCGTCGGACCTCGTGACATCACAATCGAGACCGTGGAGCCTCTACTTGACAAGACGTTACCGGGGTTCGGAGAACTATTCCGTGCCCGTTCTGTAGAGCAGGTAGGAACTGCCGCGTTCCTCTCACGAGCAACGGCGGGAGTTGTGGAGGGGCGGGCTGTGTTCTGTGTACCCGGTTCGCCAAAGGCGGCCACACTTGGTGCACGCCTGGCATCCTCCGAGATGGCCCATCTGGTCTATCATGTGCTCAAAGGATAATCCTCAAGGCTCTTCCATTGGTGCGAAGGGTTCCGTCCGGTCACCGTCCTTACCGGCCACTAAAGCCTCCACTCGCTGCTCTGCTTTATCCAATCTCTTGGAGCATTGAGCGGCCAAGCGCATCCCCTCCTCGAAGAGACGCATGGACTCCTCCAGGCTGAGGTCGCCCCCTTCGAGAGTCATGGTCACCTCCTTGAGACGTATCAATGCCGACTCGAAGTCCTTCCCCTGGCCAGCATCATCTCTTTCGTCTGTTGTGGTGTCATCGGTCATAAGCATCACTTCCCTATCATTCATCTTCGACGTTTTCCACCCGTGATGTAACAGCACCCCGGGCAAGTATGGTGCGAACAGCATCGCCGGGTGCGAGGCTTGTCGCATCTCGAACGATCATCTCACCAGCTAATGTGATCGAGTAACCGCGTTGAAGGACTGCATTGGGATCGAGGGCCTCAAGGCGTCCAGCGGTCCGCTCAAGGGAGCTCCTCCCCTCTGCAATGTATGTGATTATGGCGTTAGTGAGGGTCATCGTGAGCATGTCGACGGTCTGTCGCACCTGTTCGATGCGTCGACGAGGATCGCGGGCATGAAGCGCTTGAACTGCCAAAGCCATCGCGCTACGCCCCTGACCGAGCCGTCCCCGGACACTGGCCGCGCATCGCCCTCCAAGCTCGCTCACGCTCTGGGCCATTCCGGTCTGGTCCGGTACGGCCACCTCCGCGGCTGCCGAGGGAGTAGGGGCGCGCTCGTCCGCCACGAAGTCGGCAATGGTGAAGTCTGTCTCGTGACCCACTGCAGATATGACCGGGACAGAGCTCTGAGCGATGGCCCTTGCTACTACCTCCTCATTGAACGCCCACAGGTCCTCAAGTGAGCCGCCCCCGCGCCCCACTATGAGCACGTCGATGTCATCGCGCTCGCTCAACCGGGTTATTGCCGCCGCCACCTCTTCTGCAGCGCCCTCCCCCTGTACCTTCGCAGGGGCCAGAAGGACGCTCGTCAGGGGCCAGCGCCGGCCCAGCACGTTGATTATGTCGCGTACAGCGGCGCCGGTCGGGGACGTCACTACCCCGATCCGCCGGGGGAACTCTGGAAGGGGCCGCTTGCGCTCAGGGGCGAACAATCCCTCGGTCTCAAGGCGACGCTTGAGCCGCTCGAAGGCCTCGTACAGCCCGCCCTTCCCCGCAGGCTCCAAGGACCGCACGTAGAGCTGGTACTGACCACGTCGTTCATAGACAGATATGTGCCCGCGGACCACCACCTCCAGTCCGTCCTCCGGAGTGAATCGCAGCTTTGAAGCACTGCTCCTCCACATGACGCAGCTGACAACGGCATCCTCATCCTTCAGTGTGAAATACCAGTGGCCACTGGAGTGTTCCTTTACACCCAAGAGCTCGCCCCGCACGCGGAGGTCAGCGAGCGCGCTATCCCGCTCGATAAGACCCTTGATGCGGGCGGTGAGCTCTGTTACAGAGATCACGTTCTCCTCTTTCGGAGGGGATGTGGGGGTGCTGTCAGAGCCGGTCATCGGGCTAGAATTATCATCATGAGAGGCGGGTGCACTCTCGGGCCCCCAAGTGAACAGGTCGCTCTGACGTGCAGGTACCACGGCCGTTCCCCCCCCATCATCCGGTCAATGCTCAAATAACTATGTATGGGGCGTGCGATGCCGGTACCCAGGTCCGGGAAATCAACGAAAATATAAAGGAAGACGGCACCCCATGGGATAGGGCTAGAGGAGTGATAGCGCGATGACCAACGTTGAGGAAGAGCTTGAGGTATTGAACACCCACCTCACAGAGCTGTCAAAGCTCTGTCGACGCCGTTTCGCCGAGCTATCTCCCAAGAAGGACGTCCTAGAGGCGCGTGAAGAGCTCGATACCCTTCGCGGCCACGTCACCGACATCGAGAAGCGCATGTTCCAGCGCATGGAGCGCGTCGAGGGCATGAAGGTCGTTGACGAGGTCGAGCGACTTGTCGAGCTGACTGAACGCTCCGACGACCTGCGACAGCAGATCAAGTCAGAGGTGCGTCGTGTGGAGCTCCTTGCAGGTGAGATGGAGAAGTTCACCAAGGACCGCACCTTCCTGGAGGATACCATCGGCAAGGTGGTCGATCTGGCCACTACCGTGGAGCGCTCGTCCAGTGCCGTTGACCGCCACCTCAAGGAGATGAACGATGGTGTGCTCGCCCTCCAGAAGAGCGGCCTCGCTCTGGAAGGCCGGATCAGGCACCTAGAGGAATCGCCCGGCCCGCATGAGGAGCACATAATCGAGCTGGAGACCCGCTTGAAGCTTCTGGAGGAGCTCACCGAGCGACTAGAGCACGTGTCCGGCGACCGGTCGAGCGAACTGAAGGCCGATATGGTGGCCCTTAAGAGCCGGGTGGGCAAGCTTGAGGAGACCATGACCGGTATCGAGGGCCGTGTGAACGACAGGCTCCACGACTGGGAGGAGACCATGCGCAAGGAGTTCGCGCTCCTGGATGGGCGTATCATCAACATCGAGAAATCCCTCGTCCGTCGGCTCGAGCAGGTGGAGCGTCTGGAGAAGCAGCAGGAACAGCATCTTGAGTCCATGGACGACCTGCTGACAACGGTCCAGGAAGCCCTGGGGCGGAAGGAAGAGCTGGAGAAGAAGGACCTGGCCGTCTCCCTTGAGTGACGTCCCGCACGTCAGCCTACAATGAGCTTGTAGATCGATTCCAGTAGTGCTAGGAACTGGAGTCTCAGGCCGTTCTCGACTTCGAAACTGAAATCACGTCGCGTCGTCAATCCTCCGTGGACGAGCTCCATGGCAAGCGTGTGGTTCCCCGCGGGCATATCGTAGCCGGGCACGATCTCAACTGCCCTTGTGTGGACCTCGCCCTCGTTCAGGGTGGGCGGGTACGGGAATCCAGAGAAGGCTAGCCCGGGCGGTAGAACGACATTAAATGTAATCCCTGTTGCGGGAGCTGTGCCGGTGTTCGCCAAGGTCAGAACACTGCGGTAGCGCCGACCTGCGACCATCCGGGCCGGTAACTTTGCCGACATCACCAACGCAGGAGCGCCCTCTATGCGTACATGCCCGAAGTACTGAGTGGGATTCTCACCACCTACCTCCAGGGTGAGGACATGCTCGCCCACCCCGAGCGTCGTAGAGGGCACATCCAGCATTATATCGGTCGATGCTCCCGCAGACAAGGCATCGACCACGCGCTCTGCGAGCACGAGGTTCTGGCTGCTCACACGGACGGCGAACCGGGATGCATCCCGGCTCCCAGTGTTTCTCAAGATTATCGATACCGGGATGGTATCGCCCTTCGTCACGTGCTCGGGGAACGATACTGAGTCAGCTGAAATTGCACCGTCCAGGGAAACATGGATCGTATGGTTGACCAGCGTCCCGTCCACAGCGTAGATGAGGAGCGTCCCGGAGCGGTCCGCCGGGAAGGTCAGTGCGCTCGCTCCGTCCACGTCGTACTGTGATGTATCGAGCTGGGTAACGTCGGTGATGACGTACACTGCCGTAGGCTCGTCCACGCTCAACGCTGCGCGCACCTCCTCCCCCACACCATAGCGGTCCTTGGGGAGGTCCACCCTGAGCCCGGCGGTCCGCTCATGATTGGAAACGAACCGCACGCTCACGTTAGCGGTCACGTCGGAGTGCACTGCGAAATCGTACTGGTAGTAGGTGCAGAACCTGCGGCCTGTCCCATCAGTGGTGCACTCAAGGGTCAGGTCTGGGGCCTGGAGCATCCAGTGGAGTTCGGCCTCCTCACGAGGCTCCAGTCTGAGCGATTGCTCTTCTCGTCCCCAGATGAGATTGAACTCGCCCTTCTCGGTACGGTAGCCAAGCTTGAGGTTAGTGACTAGCACGGTATCGCGCAGGTTCTTGACACGAGCACGGATGAGCACGGGATCGTTGGCGCCCAGTTCATCCGGTGCGTCGAGGGAAAGGGTCATTGGTGGGGTCGCATCGGCTGTATCTAGCACATCGACGGATATCGTCGGAGGGCTCTTAATGAGCTCCACGTCAACGTAACGTACCGTGTGACGCTCTGACGTCGTATTGCCATCAGTGGACACGGAGATCTTGAGATGTGTGGGATCGAGCCAGCCGATCTCATTATAGGTCGGGTCCATGGGCACCCAGCCCGTACCGGGGAGGAACACCTCGGCCCAGGCGTGCGGGCCCCAATCATCCGATTCCTCGAATGTGCCGAACGCGTAACCGGAAACGTACCTGACGGGAAGCCCGACCGCCCTGCACAGCGACATGTACAGGTGGGTTATCTCGTCGCACGTACCGCGCTTGTTCTCGAACGTCCAAGCTGCGCCGCGGATCGTGTCACCGCAGACGGGATCGTATGTCACGTGATCGTGCACCCATGCTGCAAGGAGCATGGCCGCATCCATAGCGTCGGTCGCATCGCGAGTGACCTCGAAAGCGATGGCAGCCATCTCCTTGTCATAGGTCGTGAACTGACCGGGAGTGAGGAAATTTCGATGACCCGTCACATCGTCAGGAGGAAGCGGGAAAGGTGGTGGATCACGGACCGGGACCTGCCTCGCACGCACCTCGACCTCAGTGGTTATCTTGAGGGGGTAGGTACCCTCCGGCGCCACTTCCTTCCAGGTGAACGTTGCATAGCGATTCCCGAGCGCATCAGTATCGAGCTTGCCCGGAGAATCAACGTCAAGTGAGACGATGCGCTGCCTTGCGTCCTCCTGTGGAACTCGGAAGACGAGGACGGTCAGTTCGCTCAACCGGGCATCAGTGCTCTTGGGAGTGGCCTCCATGGCAGCACTGTATGTGAACTTGAGGCGGGCGTAGCCCTTCTCTCGAGGGTTGTCGATAGTGACCCCCATGACGGGTTGGGCCATGAGCGCCAAGAGCAGCAGCATGCCGGTGATACGTACAACGGTACGGGCGGTTTGCGCCATGGTACAGACATGAACTGACACCACCTGCTTAAGACCCTTTCCCTTTTCTTCTCCCTGTGTTCGCGTCGGCGCCCGCCTGTAGATAAGCAATATAAGTCTATAGCGCCGACACGCCACGGTGGGCTGGTAGCTCAGCTGGTAGAGCGCCGCCTTCGCAAGGCGGAGGCCACGGGTTCAAATCCCGTCCAGTCCATGAAACGGGGTAGGATCATTCCCTGCCCCCATGTCCAGGCCCTTACTTGGAGGTGCGTTTCTTCAGGTCAGCAAGGACCGACTGGGCGTTCTCTTCCGGAGGGGCCTGACCGTCCACGACCATATGCTCGGGAGCCGCTAACTCCTCAATGGCCTCGAACTTTCGCCTGTGCTCCTCAAATATCTCCAACCGCCCATCGGACACATCCGTTCCGTCCGCCTCTCTCGAGGCAAGTCGCCGCTTCAGTTCGCTGATGGGACAAGTTACCTCAACGCAGAGGAACGGGGCGCCAACCTGAAGAGCAGCGTTGCGAGCAAGATCGCGTTGCCAGCGTTTCCCGAAACAAGCGTCCAGCACGATGGGTTGACCGGATTTAAGCCAGGTGATCGCCCGTTCGCACATATGCTCGTAGACCAGACGCGTCGTATCCCCAGAGTAGATTCCCTTATCGAACGAAACGTACCGATGCTCATCCAGGTCCACGTTGGTGAGCTCCTTGCGTACGATATCTGAAGAGACCACATCGGTTGCGAGCACCTCGCCGAGGGCGCTAGCGACTCTGCTCTTTCCAGAGCCCATGAGCCCGCAGGTAATCACGAGCGCTTTCACTCAGGTACCTCCGCGACATATGAGTGGGCCAGTCCGAAGTACTTCGAGGCGCTCTCGATGGCCTTCTGCTTCTCGTCCTCGGGTATGTTGGGATCGTCCAGCCTGAACGAGATCACCTTGCCCCGCACATAGGCCCGATATACCTTGTAGAAGGTGAGCATGTCCATCACCTCAGGATCGCCCGAGGCGGTCACATAGGCCTCCATGAGCACTTTAGTGAGCTCCGGGTGGTCACGGAAGTCCAGTTCCATGGCAAGGAAGGCGATATCAGCGGCGGTGTCGGAGTAGCGGAACCGCTCGTTGAACTCGATGCAGTCGAACACCGTCACCGGATCAGTGAGGATTATATGCTCCAGATGAAGGTCGCCATGGCAGTCCTTGACGAAACCCCCGGATACACGTCGGGCCAATAGATTGACCTGCTCACGATAGAAGGCATCCGTGTAGGCCTTCAGTGTATCATATTGTTCACGGGTGATCGTGCGGTCTATGTAACCGACCGTCTGCTCGAAGTTCTCGTCGGTGTTGAATTTCACCGTCTCGAGGGAGCCGTACTTGGCCAGTTCGGGTTTGACCGGTTCTTCACGGTGGAACCGGGCGATCGTCTCGGCCACACGACGTACATCCGGCTCGACAATGCCACCGGTCTCGATCAATTTGAGCATCTGCCTGTCCATAGGGATCCGGCGCATCCGAACGGCCCACTCCACGGGTTCACCGTTTCCGCCGAACACCAGACGACCATCGCTCTCGGTCACCGGTACGACCTCTAGGTATACGTGGGGCGACAGTCGTCGATTGAGTGAAACCTCAGCGTCGCAGAAGCGCTTTCGCTTCTCAAGGGAGGAGAAGTCGAGGAAACCGAAGTCAACGGCCTTCTTCACCTTGTACACATGCTCGTCGGCGATGAACACGAAGGAAATATGGGTCTGTACCAACGTTGCGGGGCCGGTCTTCTCGGGGAAGGCCTCCGTTCGTACAAGGTCCTGTGCGATACGTGGGTCCTGTTCTGTCATGATGCTCACTCCTTGGAATCGTCCGGTACGTGTCGTGCCACGCCGCGGACGAGCGCGTCATAGGTCTTCTCGATACGGTCCCAGTTCTCCTCCCTGTCCAGGGACCAGAAGCGTCCTATCATGGTCGTGACCCGTCCGACGCCGAGACGGGCACACTCCTGTTCGACGTCGCGCACGTAACCTGCGCCCGCTTCGGGGCGCTCACCGCGCCGGCCCAGCATCCCGTGGACGTACACCTCGGGATGACGCTCGCGGGCAGCCAGCTCCAGCAGCGCTTCTAGATGGCGCACGGAGCCGTGAGAGGAGTAAAACGATATGATACCCAATAGATGAAGTGCCGTACCGGCATCACGTGAGGCGCGTACAGCGTTCAGGAAGGCCGGGTTCTCAAGGAAGCTCCCATCAGCAAGCGCTGTATCGATGCGGACACGGTCCGACGGGATCCGGCGTCCAGCACCCAGGTGAAGATGACCTACCTCCGAGTTGCCAACAGCCTTTGATGGCATCCCCACAGATTCGCCTGCGGCGCGCAGGGTGGTGCTAGGATAGACCGAGCGGAGCCGGTCCATGACCGGCGTGCTCGCTGAAGCGATCAGGTCGCCGTCCCCGCCGTCACCCTCCCCCCATCCGTCGAGGATGAGGATAAGCACACGTCCGGGCGAGAGCGCGGTCGTATCCGCAAGTAACGGACGCCCCGTCCAGGAGGGGGGGGTCTCCAGGTCCAGGAGGGCTGCGGCCGTAGGCGCTACGTCAGCAAGCTCACCACTATCCCGAAGAGCGATCCCCGCGGGTGCACCCTCGGGGGGGACGAGCACGAAGGGAACCTGACTTTTCGTGTGACCGGTATCGATCGAACCGTCCGGGTAGAGCCAACTCTCCACAGTCCCATGGTCGGCCGTCACGAGCGTTGTCACGCCGGCAGCTCGTGCGGATTTGATGATTCGCCCTGCCGCCGCATCCACGGCCGCAACGGCCGTCCCGATGGCCTCGCGGTTCTCGAGATGGCCCACGACGTCCACGTTGGCGAGGTTGGCTGTGATGAAGGCAAGCTCCGGTTCTTTGAGCCTGCGGATAACTGCGTCCGCGACACCCTCGGCGTTCATCTGTGGGACGGTGTCGAAGGGCACGTCCCGTGGCGATGGCACTTCCTCGCGCTCCTCTCCTGGAAGCGGCTTCTCGCACTTACCTGAGAAGAAGTATGTGATATGGATGGCCTTCTCCGACTCGGCGATCCGCGCCTGGCGCAGGCCGGCCCGGCTGACCACGTGGGCCAACGTATCGTCCAGACGTCCTGGGGGCGGGAAGGCAACGGACACGGGGAGGTCGCTGCGGTACTCGATCATGGTCGTGAACGGCACGGTCATGGGTTCGATGGAGAAGTGGGTGAACCGCGGGTCCACGAAAGCCAGGGTCAGTTCCACCTCCCGCTCGCCGCGGATGTCGTAGAAGATTACATGGTCGCCGTCCTTGATACGGCCGATAGGTTGATCGGCGCCGTCCACAAGTACGAGCGGTTCCATGGCCTCGTCGTCCTCACCCCGGCGGTAGGCTGCCTGAACAGCGTCACCCAGAGGTGTTGGTACGGGCGAAGTCATGATCCCGTGAGGTCGGGGGTACATATTCAAAAACCTACCGGGAGCGGCTAGGGTTTTTATTACTGAACCCCCTCCGTCCTATCGGTTTGTACCATGACGGACAGCGTAGTGATGCTCGGTGAACTCGGGGGACAGACGACGACCATGGTAGGGCGCAAGGCCCGAACCCTCGATCGTATTCTACGGGAGGGGATTGACGTTCCACCCGGATTCGTGCTCCCGACAGGGATGTTCCACACATTCCTCGCCCATAACGGCATTGGAAAGCGGATCGCTGCGCTCCTGTCCAAGGTGGACACAACGGACCAGGCGTCCATGGAGGACACCTCTCGGCGCATCATAGCCGAGATAGCAAAAGCGGACATGCCACGTGAACTGGTGACCCCCATCAGGCAGGCGTACGAGCACATGAGCTACGGTAAAGAGCTGAGTAAAATCCCCAAGTCGACCAAAGGCCTTGTCATGAACCGTAACCTCTCCTTCGTAGCGGTCCGCTCCTCCCTCCCTGATGAGGACGAAGGGTCCGCGCTCCTCAATGTCAAGGGCGAGAACGACCTTATCGAGGCGGTCAAGCGATGCTGGGCAACACGGTTCGAACCAACTCTCATCCCCGTACAGGCCACAAAGCCCGCTCTTGATGTCGCCGTCATCGTTCAGAAAATGGTCGCGCCCGATGTCTCAGGCGTGGCACGTTCCCAGGCCAATGACGATCAGGGAATGCTTGAGATCGAAGCAGTCGCAGGACTGACCCCTATACTGAACGGGGGCGACGTGGTGGGTGACCTGTACAGGATCGACCGCGCTTCGATGGACATAGTATCTCGGACCGTGGGGCGCCAGAGCCATAAGCTCGTGCGCGACGATATCTGCGAACGACTGGAGCGCTCGGGCCGAGTAGCGCTCGGTGCCGCCAAGGCCAAGGCCCAGAAACTACCCGACCCTCTCGTGACGGAGGTGGCGGGATTGGCACGACGGCTGGAGACAGTGCTCGACGGACCCCTGGTACTGGGCTGGGCTGCCTATCGTGGGCGTGTCGCAGTAACCGGGGTCAAGCGCATTCCTGACTCGACTGCTCCCGTTGAGTTGCAGGCCATGGCTGCACCCGCGGCCGAAACAGGGTTCGCAGGGCTCGCCTCCCTGGATCTCCTCGCCGAGGCGCCCGCATCAGCACCAACGCTGGATATGGGCACGCCGATCGTCGCACCGACACCCGCCCCGGCCGCCCTCCCGGAAGGCGGGATGGCCCCTACGGGCACGCTCCTGATACAGCTCCTTGGGGCAGGGAGTACTCCCGCTACGTGGTCGGACGCTGTGCTCGTGCGCGCGACCGAAGCACTGGAAACGCTGATCTTGGACGGAGCGGCAGGCCGCGATGTGCTGGTCGGCGTGGACGCACATGATCCGGCCGCCCTGGCGACGGCGACTAGACGCGTGCTGACGGCCCTTACCAATGCAAAGGGAGTGACCGCTGTGCTCCAGGGAATATCCTCCATGGAAGGGCTCGAAGCTGCCTTGGACGCTCTCGACAATGCAGGTGTGGAGGTAGCAGTATGGGTCCAGTTCGCCTCACCGCTCTCCCTCTGGCTTGCCGAGGACGCATGCGCCGCCGGGGTGGATGGTGTTCTAATCGATGGCGAGTCGCTATTCCCGGACCTGGCGCCCGGTTATGGGCGCGAGGCGTTGGAGACGAACGGCGCTATTCGCAACGCTCTGGCGTCAGTGGCCAGGTCATGTCGGGCGACAGATATTCCCTGCACACTGTTGTGGGACAGTCACGATCCTGACCTGTTACAGTTCCTGGTGTCGTGCGGGTTCACTGCCCTCTGCCTGACCCGGAACGATGCATCGGGGATACAGACCATCCTTGCCAGAGCTGAGATGCGCTTCGTGCTTGACCGCCTCACAGGAGAATAACGATGGACGGAAGCGCTCGCGTGTCAGGTCGAAGAGCTCCCCCCAAGGATATGGGAATAGGGTGATCTGAAAGTGGGGGGAGGTACATTGACGTTCGCTGATTTCTCTGCCATAAGTCGGTTCAATATCCAGAAGGGGAGCCTTCCCACCGCCCTCCTCGGCGTTGTGTTGGCCGCACCAATGGTCAGCTCGCTCTTCTCTCTGGCCGTGGCGTTGTACGTGCTCCTCTTCTTCACGATCCTGACGTTCGCCTGCAACCTCAACGCCTATAGCGATGTGGAGGTGGACCGACGGTACAAGACCTATATGAGCGATGCTGTGGAGCGTATAGGAAGGGATACGGTCCGCCGAATCATGGCCGGCGAGGTGGCCTTGTCGCTGGTGCTTGCGGGCGTTCTGGCGTACCTCGGCCACGTCCCGACTACAATGCTTGCCCTGTTCGGGCTCATATTAGCGGCGGCCTACTCTCAAGAACCCTTCCGGTGGAAGCGAAGAGGACTTCTTGGGATGGTCCCCGTGGCGATCGGGCTGTACCTCCTACCCATCCCTGCTGGCTGGTTGCTCATCAGGCCGGACCTCCCGACCTCCGTCATCGTGGTCGCTGTCGGGTACGCGCTCGTGATGGAGGGCATCACCCTGGTAAACACATGCGAGGACTATGCAGAGGACGCTGAGGAGGACATCAATACACCTGCTCACGTACTTGGTCTGCACACCACCCTCCTGCTCGCGCCCCTCATGGTCGCGGCAGGTGCAGTACTTTCGATCTGGGCCGTTGAGATCCAAGGGACCACCTGGTTGGCCCGGGTGCTTCTCGGAGTGTTCGGTCTGGCCTCGGTGGTGACGGTCGCCGAGACCTGGCCTCTCCACCAGGAAGATGATCTTGAGGCCGCGGCGAAGGGGGCGGCCCCCAACATGCCCCGATGGTTCATCATGACCCGCTTCACGCTCCTAGCAGCTGTTATTGCCAGGCTGATCTAGGTCACTCTTCTAACCAGTGTGCAAGGCGGACCTTGTTCTGGCGCCCTACGCGCTCGATGACCAGCACCTTCTTCGCTTCCAGATCCTTAAGATGCCGGTGGAGAGAAGTGCGAGGGATATCAATACGGGAGGCTAAGGTCGACTGGAGGAGCTCTCCATCAGCACTCTTGAGCATGGTCACGATCTTCCGCTCAAGGGGTGACAGGGTATGGAGCACTACTTTGATCGGATTATCATGTTCATGGCTCCTATGCAGGAGGTAGATCATCGCCATCCCCATGACGATGAACACTAGCAGCGGGTAAAGATAGATCGAATAGTCCTCCTCGGGTTCGGTGAACTCCACCACAAGTCTTCGCGGAGGTCGGCACCACCGCCCTCCGCCACGTTACCGGCAATCCCCCACGTTACATAACGGCCGTTCTTTTCCCTTTGCGCGAGGGGGGTCGACCCATCAAGCGGGTGGTTGACCACACTGGTAAGTTCGAGATCGGTGACGTGGAGCCCGGTCGTTACCTCGTCTACCTGTATCCATCACGGGATGAGGAGGATGGCCGCCCTGGATGGAGGGTAAGGCCTCATGGTGTGGTGGTGGATCTCACCGAGGACACGTCCGCGGAGTTCGATATGGTGTCCATGAGCTATCTAACTGACTCCCGGGGTCAGCTCGTGAACGCTGATGAAACGGGGGACTGCCCATGAGGCCCCTGTCACTGACGACCCTGTTCATACTGGGGATCATTCTCCCATGCCTCATGCTCGCGGAGAGCGACATCGTGGCTACTGAGACCCTATACCTCGACCGACCCGATGACACGTCCGCTTCACTGGAACTGCGCGGGCTCACCACTGATGACCGCGCACATCTCGACCTGCCCTTATGTCCCGGCGAGGAAGGGGATACCGAGTGCATCACCTGCAACTCGGGGGGCGCCATGTTGGACTGCACCATCCAGCGTTCAAAGGCCGCGGAGGAGGTCCTTCTGAGCGGGATATCCCATGCTGGGGATTCGCTCGTATTGAACTTCACGGTACGATACTCGTCCTTGTACAAGGATCACACGTACACGATCAGGCCGACCTTCGTTGCGGTGCTCCCTGAAGGTCGTGTGCGTATCCCCGAGCTCGGTGAAGAGGATATCTCGTTCCAGTTCACCATGAGCATCAACGACGTCGAAGAACATACGGAGCTGCTCAATGAGGTGTCACCACGAGGCCTTCCGGGTACCGCCGTACGGTTGCCCATGCTCGAAGGGGTGGCATGTGCTGCTGAGCTCATGGACGGGGACAAGCTGTTCGCCGCGGTCCACTCCATGGAGTGTCGCGACCTCTATCTCATCATCCCCCCAGAAGCACGACATAAGGTGCAACTCAGGTTCTACAGAATTGAGTTCGGCACCGGTACTCCTGAAGTCACCGTGGCTGAACGCGAACTCGTGCTCGACGAGGCCGATATCGCCGGCACCGTGAGAACTACCCGTTCGTACACCCTTCCCGGACAGATTGTCAGCGCCGAGGTGAGCGCTAATGGCGAACTAGTGGGCTGCACGGCGAGGATCGTCCGCGAAGGACGGGTGTACCAGGAACGCTATTTCCGGCCCTGTCATATCATCGAGTTGGGCACCGCCACTGACTGGCCTGCCGGCGTATACGAACTGTCCGTGACCCTCTATGGTGATGGCGCGGTTGGTCAAGCCACCGGATTGTTCACGCTCGTGCGACTCAAAGGTGAGGAGCCCGCGCCCGTCGCGATGCGTGCCCGACAGAGCGCAGTCATGGCCGGTGAGGACATCGAGGTCCTTATCAGCGCCCCTGGCGATCACTGTATCATCGAGCTCGAGTCGCCTGAAGGAGTTAGCTTCGCCCGTCAGTACTCTCGGGACTGTGGGCAGGCCCGGATCAGGACCGAGCCCTCCTATAGACCGGGCAATTACGTGGTCCGTATCTCGTCCTACTCCGGCGGGATCCTCCTCAGTTCGCGCTCGGAGGTCGTGTCCATCACCCCGTGGCATCCGACGGTATCGGAGGTGGACGTCGTCTGTGGCCCGAGCGGAAGCCTTGCCTTCGAGGATATCGAACTTCCCTGCATATCCGTCGGTCAGCGGTGTATATCGAGGCGCGAATCGAGCCCCAACTGTGTCTGCACACGCGGGGGCGAGATTGTGGGCGTGTGTCTTCCCGGGCAGCAGTGCCACACGTCCGGGTGCCGGGGTGAAGAAATCCCCTTCGCTGTAACCCGGGAGAGTGGGTCCTGCACGATCTCGGTGTTCCATGAACGGCTCCCCTGTATCGAGTGGGGGCAGACCTGCTCGCGCTCATCCTGCGTGTGTCTCGATGACGAGGACCGTCCCCGAGAACGATGCATGTTCGGTCAAGCCTGCACCGCAGAAGGATGCATACGGTACGAATTCGGTGCAAGCATCCTTGACGTTGCAGGATCGGTGACCGAGGCGTCACTGACCGCGGGCCTCGCTCACGTGCTGGCGGACCTCCATGTGTACACGATTGACAATGAGGGCAGGCGGGCCCCCGTCGACAATCCTGGTGTCGTCAGGGTGGACGCCTATCTGGGTCCGCTTCCCGCAACAGTGACGCCGAAAGGAAGGGCGGGGGGTGGCAGACTCTCATACGGGCTCACGTTCTCCGGGAGCTTGTCGGCAGGTGTATACGATCTGCGTCTCTTCGTCTCGCATCGCGGACAGACCGTAATCCTCTCCCAGACGTTCCCGGTCTGGTTCGCTGGCGACAATCGCCTCCTCATCAAGCCGATTCGTGTGACGCCTCGATATCTCTCATTGGACGCCCTCGAGACCGCTGGAGGGGGCGAGGTCGAAGTGACTGCCAAGATCGTAGATATGAACGGGATAGAGCACCGGGACATCCCTGCTTACGCGTTCTCCATCGATGTCCCCGGATTCAAACCAGAACTCACATCACGGTTCGATCACGAGCGTGGCGTCTGGAGCTTCAGGGTGCGGTTGGATATGCCCGAAGAGCCGATCAGTGGCCGTCGGTCTGTGGATATCACGCTCCATGCAGACCACCTCATGCCCAAGAAGACGTCGGTCGCCGTCCGAGGTGCCTTCGTTGTGGGTCGTGAGGCCGAGCGCCGTCTTGGAATAGTCAAGGTACTACCGGGCGACCTGAGCGAGCCACTGTTCCATGCCTTGGCGGCAGGGGGTTTCGACATGGATGTCCTTATCGATGTGGCGAACATCGACGTCTCCCCGAACACGCTCAGCGTGTACCTGCGCAGCCCACAGCCAAGTAATAAGGTCCCGGTAACGTACATCAGACCGTCACCCGAAGGGCTTCACATAATGCTCCAGGATGTTTGTGTGCCCCAGGCCCTCCCTGGCACCCACATGAACGTATACGTCGTGCACGACTCCACGGGACTCAAGGACCAGACCGCGGTTCCCGTCGAGGAGAATCCGGGCGGATGGAAGAGCATGCGGGGGGGATGCTGAGGTGAAAGTGCGTATCCGGCTCCTGGTAGCAATTATGTGTATTTCTCTTGCCTTTGGCGCGGCACTTGTACGTGACGGTGCCGACTTCGCTAATCCTATCGACACCGAGCTCGTACCCCCCGTTTGCCCTGTAGTTAAGACCGACACCTATGACCGCTATCTGGACGTCCATCGCACGTTCTTCATATCCAGAACGGCCTTCCTCGGGCGGCTCAAGGGATATGTGTCCGGTGTTCGAGCTACCCTGGACCAGACATGTCAGCACTGTCACGCGTTGTACGATGACGCGAAGACGGCCTATGGTCCCTGCCTAGATTACACTGCCGGTCCCGATGGTGGACTGAATCCGGCGATCACCTGCTTCGACTCGATTGACGACTTCCTGACAAATTCCGTCTGCGAGCCCACCGTGTGCTTCGACCACGCACAGGCCACATGCGCCTACAGCCCCCTATCGACCAATCCGTCCCTTGAACCGACATCACCCGCGGATTCCGCCCGGTTCAACAGTTGTGGTGTATGTCGTACCTATACCGGTTGTATGGACACTAACGGTGACGGTATTCCTGAGAACCAGGACCGGGGTTTCATAGACCGGGATAATGAGGCCTTGTGCGCTGTTGACCTGGCGCACACAATAGATATGTGCAAGGTGGACGGATCAAAGGAATCCGGATTCGTCCATGGGACCGCTTCGCCGTGTGCGGTGCGTGACGGGCTCATTGCCTTAGAGGAATTCATCGATGCTTATGTAGCGGACCTCGGCCAAGTCATCCAGCGGCTCGAGGCGTGGGGGTCCGATGTGCGTGGGGGTCTTGAGGTGGGTGCAGTCAGCGCAGCGAGCGTCAGGAACCAGGACCGTCTTGTAAAGGAGGTGCGGGGTCTCCTTTCCCCGTACAGCGAGGATGATGTTGTGGACGCGTTCCAGCGGAACATCACCCAAGCCATCCTGATGATGGGTGGAATGCCCGCGAGCGCTGGCCACCAAGGATTCTGGGGTGATCTGAACATCGCAGCATGGGGCACACACTCGAACGTGTTCGTGACCCCGGCGGGTGACTGCCCTGCCCTTCCGACGGACCGCGACGTCGTATTCGCTGTGGAGCCCGGATTACCGGTGGATGACGATAACTTCGACCTTGACCAGATATGGAAGGCCGAGGACAAGTACCTCATGGTCGAGCAGTTAGGTCTGCTCCACGAGCACCTGCCCGGACGCATGGGCTGTGACGGGGATGATCGCTGCGTTTTCCTGAGAACTCCCGGATGCCTCGATTACACGACCGCGGGGATGTCCCTTCACGCAGGTAGGTCCGTTGCTGCGGAGATGATGGCAAATGACCAGGACAGCGTCCTCGCCTTAACGTGCCGAGAACAGGGATGCCCGGCCATCGGTGCATGCTCGTCGGGAGACGGTGCGTGCTGCCTCTGTCCCTTTAGCGAGATACCACTTAGATCAGGCACGATCTCTGTCACTCTGAGCCTCACATCCAACAGAGCTGAGGTGGTCGCCATCGACAATGATGCAACGGTCATGATTGGTGCACGGATCCAGAACCAAGGGCTAACTGCGTTCTCCGGCACCCTTTCACTGGAGGATATCGAGGGTGCATGCCTTGAAGCTCCTTATGATGTGTCCGCCCTGACTGACGTGCGTGACATTGTGTTGTGTGAGTATAAACCCAGCGAGGGGGAGCGTAGTTCGGGACGGATTCATGTCCGTCTCGTCCTTCGAGACGAGGACGGAGAGGCGGTGTCGTCGGACAAGGGTACGGTGGCAGTCTCCACCGGTGTCATAGTGACACAGGCATATGTCATGACCGACAGACCTGCGGCTCTCGTCCGTGTGGGCGAGGAAGCGCGGGCCGTTGTGAAGGTCCACAACCTCGGTGACCTTGCGCGTAAACTGATTACCGTCGCCGTCGACGACCTTACGGAAGGGGAAACGCTCGTGCGCACTGTGTTAGATAGGCAGGTGGAGCGAACGATCATCCTCGAGTCCGAACCTTTCCACGTCCCTCTTTACTCTTTGCGGCATTCGCTGGACATTAGCGTCACGATGGCCGAACCGGACGGGTCCGGCGAGGAGCAGGTCGACCTTGGACACCTCGTAGAGCACCAGGCAACGGTAACTGGTACCGCTGTCACGGCCGTAGCACGGTTTATCCAGAATGGTCACTTCTCTCTTCACACGCCGCTCGGCATTCCCTCACGCGCCATTATCGAGATCAGGAACCCGGGTCGGACCTCGATTGATGTAGCGGTCGAGACCAATCTCACGGACCCAGAAGGTGAATCATTAGAGGAGCTGAATGAACGTCTCGTGCTGCCCCCGGGTACCGGCCGGACCATAGAGGTGATCGAGGAGTTCACCCCAACAAGTGAAGGGCGATATCGCCTACGAGCTGCATTCCACGGCCCTGACGGTGAAGTGCTCAGCAATGAGATCGACCTTTCACTACGGGCTCGTATCGGGACCCTACCCCTCAAACAGCAAGGGAGCGTAACGCTCGTCGGGTCCGGGTGTACGGTCTCCTACGAATGCAAATGTGAGTCTGGATGCGATATCGAGATTGTTCCCGATGCTTGTACGATCTTGCCCTCATGCATGTGTGTGTGTGAACCGTGAGCTCCCGCGTGCGGACTAAAGACATAAGAAGTATAAGGGGCCGAGGTTCAGCGGAAGGTCTGTACCATGAGAACCTCCGTGCTGTTCCTGACAATAATAGCCCTCTTGCTCCCGCTGGCCCTTGGGGCCACGTGCGGCGACCGTGTGTGCGACGTTGCTAATAATGAGTGCGCCAGTTGTCGCGCCGACTGTCATATGCTCAATTCAAGCGAGTGCATCGGCGACACGGAATGCACGAAGACATTAGGGGAGACCTGCCTCAGTTCTCCTAATGACTGTGCTTGTGGTGATAGCGAGGTGTGCAAGACAGCCCGTGGCGGCGCTTCAGCACAAGGATGCTACCGTGTGGTCTGCGGCGATGGCCACTGTGACCGCGGGGAGAACGCAACCGTTTGTTGCGCTGACTGCGGTTGTCTTGAGGGCGAGCACTGTCAGAACGACGTATGCTGCTCAACGACGCGTACATGCTGCACAAAGGACGAGCACTGCGCCAATGGTGAGATGTGCAGCGGCTCTCGGTGCGTAAATAAGCCGGTCGAGGCCCTTGCAGATGGTGCTGCGTGCACCGGTGCCGCGCAGTGCATCTCCGGCTTCTGTGTAAATGTGACCGGTGGCGGAAGCATCTGTTGCGGTCAGAGCGAGGACTGTTGCAGTAAGACCGATGATTGTGGCGAGGGACTCGAATGCACGGATAATGTGTGCAGCAAGCCCGCCGTAACTACGGCCCCCGCCCTCATCCCCGGAATCCCTGCTGGGTATGAGCTTTACGTGGGCGGTTCCCTCCTATTGCTAGTAGCGCTTCTCCTAGTAGTCCTACACGGACGACGTGCTTCGTCCGAAAAGGAGGAAGAGGAGGAAGAGGAGGAGGAAGAGCCCGAAGAACCTGAAGAGGAGGAAGAGCCCAAGGAAGAGGCGCCAGAGCCAACGAAGACGAAGGAACGTACCGCCAAGAAAGAAGAGGTCAAGCGTGCCATCCTCATGGGGGAGTTCAACTGCCCCGAGTGCGAGAAGGCGATTAACGCTGATTGGAAGGTATGCCCCTACTGCTCAGCCGACCTCGCGGGCGAACCGGGAAGCAGTGGCTCGATAAACGTCCTTGGACTCGACTCTCTTGACGAAGCGGTGAAGAGCGCCCTTACCAACGCTCTAGATGACCTTTCCCTCAAACCAAAGGACCTTGAGAGCATGGAAGAGTTCGATGGTGGACTTCTGGTCGTGGTGTCACCCGATAAGACTCCCGGGCGTGAGGCGCTTGAGAACGTGCTAGCTCGCGTGCGTGCCGGGGCGGGTCTGTTCCTGGTTGGGGCGGGGGGCGCTGACAACTCGAACCTCAACAAGATCGCGTTCAAGCTCGGAACACGGTTCAATCCCGATCTCGTATGTGACTATGAAGGCGATAACGTCACCTATATGCCCTTCGTGCACAACACAGGCCACCCCGTGGCAAAGGGTGTGAACAAGCTCAGGCTCACTGCGAGTTGCTCTCTGGACGTGGAGGAAACGGATGACGTCGTGCTCTACGCCAGCCAGACCAGCTTCGCTGACGAGGATAGCAACTTCGTACCGGACATGAACGAGAAGAAGGGTTACATCGTAGTCATGGCCGCTCGTGACGTGGAGAAAGGTCGTGCTGTTCTGTTCGGTGATGCCAATGGGATCTCGCGTGACGAGCCCGACAGCCGCATCCTCCTACGCAACACGCTTGCATGGCTGCTCAAACGTGACGCGCCGGAGCAGAAGAGCGAGGACTAAGGGTTCACACTCACATCTCGAACTCCCGTATCACTGTGAGGAGTACCTCGCCCATGCACCATAGAAGGAACAGGCTGATGAAGAACAGGAGACTGTCCACGAAGATGCGCAGCCTGAGCTCTAAGACAGGGATATAGGCTATACCGCAGAGGCTGATGAGAAGAATGCCCAGAAGGAAGAAAAGCGGATAGACTTTATTCTCCAATTTAACGAGCAGAGGCCGGAGGGTCTCGATTAATCCCATCCGGTGTAATCATCCCTCATGAGATAAATGTCTATCTGCCGATCATTTGTCCATGGCGGCCGGGATCAGAGGCATGATCGATGCGTACATGCAACGCCTTCGTGATCACGATCCCGAGACCGTAGCCCTCACTGCCTACGCTGGAAGCCTAACGATAAACCTCATCATCGTACTAGGGGTGCTGCTGGCAGTGGCCTTCCTGGTGCTTGGTCGCTAATCCTTGTTCTGCTCCCGATATCGCCCCGGGTACAAGGGATCTGATTTGTAGCCCTTGACTGACCGTGGTAGGAGGTCCCATTCTGCGCTCTTCACCAATTGTGCGTCCCAGACGGTCCCTGGTGCGGGAGGTGTTGGCGGTCGTGGCGCTGTGAACACCATGTCCGCTTTGAACACCACGCCGACGAGGAATGCGGTCACTAGTACAAGGACCATTATTAGTATGAAAAAACCCGGTTCATCTTGGAGCGGGACGCCCATCGAAAGCCCGGGACCGATAAACTCGGCGGTCCGGACAGGCGGAGGTTCTTCCGTGACGACTGCCACGGTCTTGGCTATCTGCTCAACTATATCCTCGCTCGCCTCTACCTCAACGGGCGCCTCCAAATGAGGGCTCGCGTACGCGGGGCTCTTGAGCACAAGGATCTCAATCGCCCCCACTGATGTTGGCTCCCCCGCACCTTCAGCAGTAAAAACTAGCTCCACTTCCTCGCCAGCATCAAGGCCACCTAGGTCCCAGAGCACGATTGGATCGCGCTCGACCACATCTGGTTCCGCAGAAAAGGTGAGGTTAGCTACGTTCACGGCTATGTCCTTGGGGATAATCTTGACTATGCGAACATCCACCACCGCCTCTGTGGCGCTAACGCTCATCGTGAAGACGCTCTTCTCAACGGATCCCATACCATCGGCACCCTCGAGCGTAACAACCTGACCGGAGAGTACGATATCGACCTTTGCCTCGAGCCCATCACTGATTGCGAGTTCATTCGCAATCTCATCGTCGGTGGGATTGAGCGCGAGGAGGAGTTCTAGTTCCTGATCCTTGTCTTCCGCGTCGTCAACAGGCATATTATCTACGAGTTCATCGAGCTCACGTAGCCGGATATTGGATATCAGTTCGCGTACACGCTCGCGGTCCTGTCGGAGGATCTTCTTCGGTCGTATTCGTTTAACTTCGCTCTTCACTGCGGATATTTGTGGCATCCGCTCTTCAAGGAGTGCTAGGTCACGCTCAATCTCCTCGGCAAGAGCTTCGACCTTATCGAGGTTACCTGATCGGACTATAGCGGAGATGCTACGTTTCCGCTCCCTCATGATCGCCAAACGTCTAAGCAATACCTGCCGTTTCTCAGGTGGTGCCATGGTCAGGCGTTGCTCAATTAAGCGCTCCTTGTTGCTAGCGATGGTCAATCTGGCCATAAGGACTGCGATTCGCTCACGCACTTCCCCCTTCTTCTGCTCGATGACGGCCCGTGGTTGTCGATTACCCGCAGAGAGGCGCTCGGGTTCCGCGGTCGGTATAGTACCGTCCTCTTCCTCAGGGAGAACGGATCCAGGTGCCTGACCCTGAGTACCTAGCACGGGGAACTCCTCCATGCCGACAACCTCGCCGACGAGAGGCGTTGCACGTAGGGCATCCTGCTGTTCCATGGTCACGCGTTCAAGAAGGTGGAGCGCATTGTCGGGCATCCCATTCTCCAGTTCGCGCTCGGCTTGTCCTATCATCTTCCCATGACGAGCGGCCATGCTATGGAGCGTGGCATCCCCCTCACGCATCCTGACTATGTCGGCCTTCACCTGATCGAGGAGCGCCCCTGCCCTTATTATCTGTCGGTCTGCGAGCAGTGTGGCGGCGTCATTATCGATCCTATTTCGGATCGTCTCTGCGCTGACGCCCTTATCCTTGAGCTCGCGTGCTGAAGTTAAGGTCTTCTCAAGCGCGGTTTTCCGCATACCATCCTCCAAGGTTGCGGCTATCAACTCTAATTCCCTGATGTCCGCCTCCGCCCGCTGTCGGCGCTGCTCCCTCAGCACCACTTCTGCCCGCCCCTCGATTTCCGTCTGGAGTTCACGAGCGCCATCAATGTCGTTGAGTATCAAGAGCTCAGTAATCCCTTTCATGGTGGTGGACAGTTCTGTGCGTTCGATGCTGTCATCCACCGTTCTGATAATCAGGGCCGTTCTTAGTATACGCTTCTTGAGCGAGTTCTCGGAATTGTCAACGCGGGTCGAGGGTGCATCGGAAGCCTGTTCTTCGGATGCATATGGTACGATCCGATCTCCCTCCACCCCTTCTGTCGAGCCGTCGCTCAGGTCCTCCGGAGCACTGGTGAGGACCAAGGCGATAACAACTAACATCGTAAGGAGACGTACGCGCATGTGATCCCTCCTTTGTACCGATATAGAGCGGTGTTTGAGACGATATAAATGGGTTCTCTGTAATGGTTGCGGGACATACATCTCCGCCTCGCGTTATCGGTGCCAACGGCGGGCAGGGGTTGCTCGTCACCGTTGGGAAACATTGTGAAACGTTTGAATACTATCAGAGCGCAAGGACCGGCGGTCCGGGGTCTGAGGGGGTAAAATACGTCGTCTGTTCGCATCCAAATGAACGCCCCGCGATTAGTTCCAGCGTTTGACAGGAATGTGTGGATTCCGGATTATATGAGCGACGTAACGGCGCGATATTCGTGAACAGAGGTTGTACCGGCCCCTCCCACGAGAGGCCGGCGATTTTTCAGAGTGCCCTGTTCCTAGGGAAGATTGCCCATAGTGAGGGCCATTACGGCCTTCTGTACGTGAAGGCGGTTCTCCGCGACATCGTAGACTATCGAGCGGGGGCCGCTGGCCACATCATCCGAAACCTCATTACCCCGGTCTATAGGCATTGGGTGAATGAAGAGGGCGTTGTTGGTCTTGGCCATCTTTGGTGCGTCGCAAATCCAATCCGTGTGCTGGAGGCTCTTTTCGATCTCTCCGGGTTTATCGAACTCGCCACCCTTGTAGGCACCAGCGGTCATCCAGTTGCGGGAGTACACGACATCAACGCTGTCATCGTAGGCCTCGTCAACATCGTTCACTATCTCGAACTCGGCACCGTTGGCCTTGCAGTTGGCCTTCACCATGGCAATGACCTCAGGATCCAGATCGAAACCCTCAGGGTGGGCCAGACACACGTCCATACCCAGGCGGGAGTTGATCAGGATGCTTTCCTGCACTGAGCACCAGGAGCGCGCAAGTGCACCCTTCCCCCAAACCTGGAGGATCTTCTTGCCCTTGAAGTTATAATCGGGGGTCTTGAGATGCTTCTTGAGCCCCATGACATCAGCGAGCCCCTGGAAGGGGTGGAACTTATCGTGGGCCATGCTGTGGATGGGTACCGGGCTCCACTTGCAATAGTCCTCAAGTAGCTTCTGCCCCTCGCCGTAGGCCCCAATCTTGTCCTCAAGAATACGAATACCCACGCCCGCACCGTACCTGGCCATGACCTGGGCCGCGTCCTCGACGGTCTCGCCAGCGGTCTTCTTCGTCTTGAGCCGCATGGACTTGGGCTCGAGGAACTGTGCATGGCCTCCTAGCTCGGTCGCGGCGCACTCAAAGGATTGCCGAGTGCGCACGGAAGGATTGTAGAAGAACATCATGTACGTCCTCATTTTCAGGACGTCGAAATATTTGCCTGAGAAACGCTCCTTCTGCATGTCCTCCGCAAGCTCTAGTGCGCGGATGAGTTCGTCAACCCCCCAGTCCTGTGTACACAGGAGGTGTTTACCGAAAAGCTTGTCCTTTACCACTTTCAATGCCTCCGTAGATGATTGTCACGTCACGGGTTTCGAACGCTCTTGGTTGACGCGTTCTCGCCCACGTGTCAAGGAGAAGGAATTAGGATTCTTATCCCTTTCGGTCGGCCTCAGACAAGGTCCGTTCCGAAGGAGCAGTCCTGGATCAGGTTCGCTCTCTCCACTCCCGGTGTAATGGAGTGACGACCGGTCTTCAGTTCTCCGAGCGGCGCGGGCGGGATTACCAAGGTCTTTACTTTCTGCTCGGCCCATTCTTGATCAAGGCACCACGCACATCCTGCCAGTATATCACAGGAGGTACCATCGATATTTACGATACGGATCTTGTCAGCATTGTAGGTATGCATCCCACTCTCCCCGGAGATGGAGATACTCGCTTTGACAAGTGCGGTCCCTGGGATGGTGGCGGGTCCTGCGTTATTGATATCTGCACAGGCCACCTCCCCCTCAAGCCCACATGCATCCATTATGTCGTCAGGGCACGCGGAGAATCCTGCGCAGGTGATGTTGTAGAGGGGTCCTTCGCTCTTCTCTCCCCCCATAGCGTTGGCTATACCTGGGGCCACTACAGAGACCACACGATACCCGCCGTAGATGACGGCCAGAAGGATGAAGAACGTGATGAGCATGGTCCCGAGGGTGACGATTACATCCATTATCTTGTTCTGCTCGAGCTCCTCGGTCTCCTCGAAGAACGCCTCGGTCGGAGCGGCCTTTGTATCCGCACGCGCCTTCGATGCGCCCTCTACACCCGATGCCTTGGCAATGAACGCAACTGCATCGTTGGCAGAGGCACCGGACATCACGTCCGCACCCCCTGTCGCGGGCGACTCCCCCTGATTCTGTGCGGGCTCCTCGTCATCGCGCACCATCATGTAGGGGCTGCGCTGTTTGATCGCGGAGTCTATGGAGATGCCGCGTTTCTTCTCCTTGTCAATGTTGGCGCGAGCCTCGTGTATGATTGGTGGGCTCGTTCCCTCGGGGAGTGGGTCCCCTACCATCCTGATGTCATTTGGCGGTGCCATCAATAAATGCTTTTACCCTCACCCATCACTCGATGTGGGAGGCCGCATGTAGGCGCCGACAGGAAGCCTTCGGCCGCCGGATTACAGTGTCATCGAACGCCTTCCTACCGGTCGCCACTGCCTGTATCAATAACTGTGCATACTGTGGATTCCGGGTGCGGGGGGATGATCGGCCGCGCCTGCTCTCGCCAGATGAGGCACAAGAGCTCATAGAACGTGCCGTCCAAGCGGGATGCACTGAGGCTCTCCTTACTCTTGGTGAGCGTTCGGATTCTGACCCGTACGTGCGACACAAGCTCAATGAGTGGGGATACAAGAGCATGGTGGAGTTCCTTGCTGATCTGGCCGGCCGAGCACTGGAGAGCGGCCTGCTCCCTCACACGAACGCGGGTGTCCTTATCGCGGACGAGCTCGAGATGCTCGCAAGTGTGAACGCGGGCATGGGGCTCATGTTAGAGACCTCCAGCGAGCGTCTGGGGAACCCGGGCGGGCCACATGATGGTTGCTGTGGTAAGGTGCCCTCCCTTCGGCTCGCACATATCGCAACGGCAGGGATACAAGGTATCCCCTTCACCACCGGCATTCTCGTGGGTATCGGCGAAACACGTCTCGAACGGCAGCAATCACTAAAGGCGATTGCTGACATCCATGCGCGCTATGGACATATCCAAGAGGTCCTTGTCCAGCCATTCGTACCTCACGAGGGTACACCCATGGAGAGCGTACCGGCGCCCAGCGATAAGGAGGTCCTCGATACGCTGGCAATGGCCCGCATTAGCCTTCCGCCCGATGTTAGTATCCAGATACCTCCTAATCTCGTTTCTCGTGATCTCCTCACGCTCGCCATGTCCGTCGCAGATGACCTTGGCGGCGTATCGCCGGTGACACCCGACTTCATTAATCCGGACCGACCATGGTCCACTCTAGACGAGCTAGAGGCCGCGTGCGAGGAGGCCGGATTTGTCCTCTCTCACAGGCTCCCCGTCCGGGAGCAGTACATCACACCCTCACATCTCGCCCCCCGCGTGCTCGCCCTCGCCCGAGAGGTGTCAGGCAATGAGTGAACCTTTGGACCGCGAGGGGGTCCGACGTCTGATTGCCCGGCCGCTCGAAGCGCAGAGAGCGGCCGACGCCCTCAGAACGGATGCAGTTGGAGACGATGTCACCTTCGTGGTCAATCGCAATATCAACTTCACTGATGTGTGTATCAATAGATGCCTGTTCTGTGCTTTCGCCAACCGCGAGGGATACCTGCGTTCTGCTGAGAACGTGGGGGAGGATGCGCGTTCCGCGGCCGAGAGCGGTGCTACGGAGGTGTGCATCCAGGGCGGGCTCCACCCCGACCTCTTCCTTGAGCACTATGTGGCCATAGTGCGGGCTGTTCGGAAGGCAGCACCCAACATCCACATCCACGCGTTCTCCCCACAAGAGGTGGCCCACGCCGCTCATCAGACAGGAGAGGACATCGAGACGGTCCTCAAGGAACTGCGGCAGGCCGGCCTCGGGTCCATGCCGGGTACTGCGGCGGAGGTGCTTGTTGATCATGTCCGCAAGAAGGTCTGCCCTGAGAAGCTCGGTACTGCAGAATGGCTAGACGTTGTTCGTTCGGCCCATGAGCAGGGTATCCCGACGACATGCACAATGCTCTATGGTATCGGCGAGGGATGGAACGACCGCTTGGAGCACCTCTACCTCCTCCGTGATCTTCAAGAGGAGACGGGCGGATTCACCGAGTTCGTACCTCTGTCCTTCATTTCCCCGAACACACCGCTGTTCCGGGAGCGGGGGATCAGATCGCCCGGCATGGCCGCTGACCTCCTGATGGTGGCCGCTGCGCGTCTGGCCCTCCACCCCCTCATCCCAAACATCCAAGTATCCTGGGTGAAGCTCGGCCGTGGGACGGCCGTCAAGGCCCTCGACTGGGGTGCCAACGATCTGGGCGGAACCCTCGGGGCCGAGAACATCACACGGCTGGCAGGAGGGCGCAACGGTCAGGCCATGAGCGCAGAGTCCCTGGCCGCGCTTGCCAAGGAGGCGGGGCGTCGGGCCGTTCGACGCGACACGCTCTACAAGCATCTATCAGTAGTAGAGAGCTCATCCTGAACAAGGACTACATCATCTGCCGTGTCCACGTCCAGGATTGGATCTTCGTTATCCAGTAGAATTACGGAAAGACCCTGATTCCGGGCGTTTTCGGAATGTGCAATATAGCTCGACCGTTCTCCGAACAGCATCCTCGACCGTCGCGGCGATCGTATACCGAGGAGCGCGGTCCCCCCGTCCGTTGTCGGTGCTACGACGACATCATGGTCGTCGAGCAGATTGAGAGCGCGCTCAATGACCGCGGTAGTGACCAATGGTATGTCCCCAGGGAGCACGAGGAGCTTGTCATGTTCGTTGGCCAGGAGGGTGTCGATAGCGGACTCCAGTTCGGCGTTCAGACCCCTCCCCAAATCGTCGATCGTATCATGTATGTGGGCTGCGACCTTTGGTGGGGGGTCCTCGCGTGCGAGGAGATAGACGGGGGCCACTTCGGACGCCGTCCGTACAACGCGCTCGGCCATGTTTTCAACGAGCGTTGCCCGTTCATCGGGTCCGAAGGATCCTGCGAGACGCGTCTTTCCAAGGGCCTCTCGAAATCCCTTTACTGGCACCAGGATGCAGCTGTTCAAGGGCGTTCGATCTCCTCTGCAAGCTTGAGGGCCCCCCGGGCCACCGCCTCTGCCCGGGCGGGCGTGTCCATGAGCGAGGGGAGCGCATGAACTGCAAGTCCCCGGCCCTCCAGCACGGGGATGCTTGAAGAATCGACCTCGTCGATGACGAAACCGTCGATTAGTCCGTCGTAGAACGTGGCCAGTCCTTCCACGCTAGGAGGGAATCCGGCCGCTCGGAGCATCCGGTCAGCGGGTCCCTTGATCGTCTTACCACCAATAAGGGGGCTGACCGCAATCCGCGGCCCATTGAACGTCTCCACTAGCTCACGCATCCCGGGAACGGCCAGTATCGGACCAATGCTGGCCAACGGATTCGAAGGGGCTATAAGGAGGACATCTGACTCGCGTATGAGGCGCCCGGCACCTCGGCTCGGGCGGGCTATGTCGGCGCCTGCGTAACGCACTTTTCGGACCTCGGGCCGGCAGCCCTCACGTACGAAGTATTCTTCGAACGACATCTCGCCCGCGGGTGTTGTCACGCGCGTCTCCACACGTTCGTTTGACATGGGGACGATTGTAGGTACGACACCCAAACGATGGACTATCTCAGCAATCGCGTCCTCAAGCTCTCGTCCGGCCCCAAGAAGCTGAGTACGTACTAGTGACAGAGCAAGATCGGCATCCCCCAATCGGAACCAGCCCATCTCCTTCAGGCGCACCATGGCCTCAAGGCACGTGAACGTATCGCCCGCTACACCCCAGCCCTTGTCCCGGTCCACGATCCCAGCAAGGGTATACGTTACTATGTCCACATCCGGGCATACGCGCGCGCCCCAGACATCGATGTCGTCGCCGGTGTTCACGATACATCCGATATCCTCTGGGGGAATGACACGCACAAGGCCCGTAAGGAAACGGGCCGCACCTACACCCCCGCAGAGAACGCACGCCCGGGTCATCGCCACACCAGAACCTCCGCAAGCGGGCGGCGGCGGGGTGATGTGGGATCCTCTGCCGGCCTGCCGAGCGCCACCAGTGCCTGGGGTTCAACGTCTGGCGATAGGTCCAGTGCCTTTCGCACTGTCTCAGGGCAGAATGCGGGTGCACAGTACCAGCAGGTGGCCAGACCCCGATCATGGGCGGCCAGCAGCAGGTTCTGGATTGCGGCAGCGACGCTATGCACTGCTAGGAGCCGTTCTGCATCCTGACGCGGCCCGGCCTTGATCCGCTGTGCGTCCAGGCAAACGAGCAGGAGCGCTGGCGGGTGTCGGAACCGGCCAGTCTTGGCCTCCGCGATCTGCTGAGCTTCATCAGGACTCTCCCCTTCACCTAGTAGGTCGCTCCTTAGGCCCGATGCCAGAGCGTCCACAAGAGACTCGCGCATCTTATCCACAACCACGAACTGCCATGGCTGGGAGTTATGGGCGTTTGGGGCCATGGTAGCTAAGCTCACAAGCTCCTCGATGATCTCCCGTGGAACGGGCTCCGGGTCGAGCTTTCGCACGCTCCGTCGGGTGGCCAGCGCCTCGGTGAGCTCCATGGCCGTCCCCTCGGGCGCAAAGCCTTTAATTCTGAGCCTTGTTCTCCACACCGGTGTGACCATGGGGGATATCTTCAAGGCCTACGACATCCGGGGGAAGTTCGGCACCGAGCTGACTGAGGACATCGCATACCGTGTGGGACGTGCAATCGTTACGCTGCTGGGCGTAGACGAGGTCGTCATCGGGCGTGACATGCGCATATCGTCACCACAGATGCTACAGGCCCTGGCCAAAGGTGTCACCGAACAAGGTGCCAACGTCATCGATATCGGTCTGGTGGGGACCGACGTGCTCTACTTCGCGGTCCACCAGCTCGAGAGGGGTGCCGGGGTGATGATCACCGCCTCCCACAATCCCCCTGAGGACAACGGGATGAAGATTGTGAGGGAGAAGGCAATCCCTATCGGCATTGAGACGGGTCTTCGAGACATCAAGGCCCTTGCGGAGAAGAACGACTTCCCCGAGCCTGCCCAGAAGGGTACAATCATCGAACGTGACGTCTTGGACGATTTCGTCACATGGGTCCACTCGTTCGTGGACGTGAAGGCCATCCGACCGATGAAAATTGTCATGGACGCATCCAACGGTATGGCCGGTAAGATCGCTCCGCTCGTGTTCAAAGGTCTACCTCTTGAGATCATCCCACTTAACTTCAAGCTGGACGGGTCCTTCCCCGTACATGATGCCAATCCCATGGTGGAGGAGAACCGGCGACAGATCATGGACGAGGTAATGATCCAGGGCGCCGACCTGGGTATCGCCTGGGACGGCGACACCGATCGGTGCTTCTTTATCGACAACACGGGCAAGTTCGTACCTGGTGATTTCATCACAGGGCTCTTGGCCCAGCGTGTGCTCCAGGACAATCCCGGGGACGTCGTGTACTACGACCTTCGCGCTTCATGGTACGTCCGTGATTCTATCCGCAAGGCGCGGGGCGTACCGAAGATGTCCCGTGTAGGTCATGCATTCATCAAGGCCTCCATGCGCGAGGACAACGCTGTGTTCGCTGGCGAGATCTCCGGCCACTACTACTTCCGTGGTGACGATGTCTACGTCGACAACGGATGGATCCCCGCACTGATGATGGTGGAGCTCGTGTCCCGTCGAGGTGGTCGTCTCTCCCAGGTCCTCGCCGACGCCCACAGTTATCACATCTCAGGGGAGATCAATTCCACCGTCGAGGACAAGGATGCTGTGCTAAAGAAGCTAGAGAGCGTCTATGGGAAGGAGGGCAACGTGTCCCATCTGGACGGTCTGAAGATCGAATTCGATGACTGGTGGTTCAACGTCCGCCCGTCCAATACTGAACCCCTGCTCCGTCTCAACCTCGAGGCCAAGGACACCCATACCATGGCCGCGAAGCGGGATGAGGTGCTCCGGCACATCAGAGGATGATCTGCTGGCAGATCCCGTGGTCGTGAAGGAAGGGGACGCTCTTGACGTCACCTACATCGGATGGTACGCCGACAGTCACGAGATCTTCGATACGTCCGTGAAGGAGTACGCCAAGCAGGCCGATGTCTACAAACCCAAGCGTAAGTACGGCCCCAAGAAGGTGGTCGTAGGCGAGCACAAGGTAATCCCCGGTTTCGAGGAGGCCCTCGTCGGGATGACGATCGGTGAGGAAAAGGAAGTGTACATTCCTGCAGAGAAGGGTTACGGCCGATCGGGCAGCCACCCCATGGCCGGAAAGGACCTCATCTTCATGCTCACGGTGGAGGACATCAACGGAAGCCGGTCCTTGCGCCTCAGACTGCGATGGTGGATGAAGAATCTTTTATCTTAGATATATTCGGCGCCCCGAAAGGAAAACCTTAAAACGCAGCCCGCAACCGAGCGCGTCACAAGGCGAACAACCATGGATATCATCCTCGATTACGCTACACACACGTTCATGAGCTTCGAGAACGAGTTCGGTCACACGGAACAGGGCTGGACCCTGTACGAAGCGCGACTAGATCAGGACCGCGCACACGATGTGGCGGAGCTGGTTTCCCGGTACAACGAGCTCCCGGGAGTGGAAGCGAGCGGTGAGCTCCAAGAGTTCACAAGCTACCCACGAGGTATCAAGGCCGAGAAAGAGGTCTATCGCGTTACTCTAAATTGTGATGGCGTGGATGCTGAGCGGTTCCTTAAGGAAGTGAAGGACATGGGGTACGGCACTCCAGAAAAATACGGTCCCGCCTCCATCTCCACTGACGATTCCAATGAGGTTCGTGAACAGCTCACATCAATGGTGACGTCTATCGAGACCCATCGGTACTATGACCGGCACGCCGTCGTGGAAACACCGGACGGCCCCAAGCAAGGCATGGCTGTCCGCTGGGAGTAACGTAGCCCCCGTCACGCGAAAAGAAAAGGTTTTTAAGCCGGCCCACGTGCGGGCCCTTCGCTCCGGTGAGGAACATGGACATAATCCTCGATTACACGATCTGCGCATACAAGAGCATCCACACCGAGTTCGGTGCTAACGATGCTTGCACTGTGTTCGAACCGAGGGCAGATGAACTCCGCACCTATGACGTAGCGGCCCTTGTCGAGCACTACGATGCTCTTCCCGATGTATCTGCCTCCGGTGGGATTCAGGACATCGTCAGGGGCCGTGACGGTGTAACGACCGAGAAAGAGGTCTATCGAATAACCCTCAGCGCAGATGAGGCGACAGCACACGATTTTCTTGCGGGCGTCCGTGATCTCGGCTATGGGACCCCTGAGAGCTACTCGACCGCCTCGGTCTCCCTCGAAGAGGACGACGAGGTCATGGAATCATTGGTGAACATCGTTCGGGAGCTCGAGCCTGAGCGTACATTCCAGCAGCACAGACGGATGGATACACCGCGAGGGAACATGCCTACCACCGTTGTACGCTGGGACTAGTCAACTCTGGGTTCATCTCCGATGATTGCCGCTGGAGGGCGTTGAATCGCCCCCCAACGGCGGTCCCCTATCGGTTACTTGCCCAGCAGGCCCTTCTTGTTTGCCGCGAAAGCTGCAGCCGCGACGAGCACGAGCACGGCCGCGGGTATCACATAGCTCGTTCCTGTGTACCCCTTCGCTCCCGCCAGGAGGCGGGCGTTGTCCAGCTCGTCCTTGGTCTTCTTCAGCGAATCGCGGGCCTTCAGGAGCTTCGTGGTCGCAATGTCGTACCGGCCGTTCTTGAACTCCTCGTCCACCTCTATGGACGACACCTTCGTCACCTTGAAGGCGGTCTTAGCGGAGACGGGATCGATACCCTGGCGCTCCAGCAGAGAGATGGCTTCCTCAACACCGCCCATGTCGGACAGGAAGGCGTTGATCTCGTCCTGGATTGCACCAATATCGGGCACCACGCGGATTGTCAGTTCCTTGGAGCGTACCTCCTCACCCTTCCGCGCAACCACGGCGATTGAGAACTCCCCGAGCTCAGCATCTTCGGCGATGGTGATCTCGTTCGCTTCCTGACCGGTGTCCTTGGCAGCGATGGTTATGGTCTTTGTGATCCACGCCAGTTCTTTACCACCGGGAGCGCTGAGCTGAACGTCCAGCGTGAGCGCCTCGTCGAGTTTATTATCCACGTTGATGGTGAACTCACCCTTGCCGCCCCGTATCATCTGGAGCTCCTCTTTGTCCAGGCCCAGTGTGAACGCCTGCACCAGCGCCGACTTGAGAGTGGCGCTCTTCTCAGCGCTCTTCACCTTATCGACAACTGTAATGGTGTCCACTGAATCTGCCTTCACGGTCTTGCGACCCTTGATGGGCTTCTTCTCACTTGGCCCGAGTGTAAGGAAGGTCTTCTCGAAGACCAGGTCGGCCCCACTGCTGGAGAAGGAGAAGGTGTTGGACTTCTGGCCCTTGTTCTCCAGAGTGAACTCGAACTCCATGCGCTCGTTTATCTGACCCTCGATCATCAGTTCCTCGGGACTGATGGCGTAGTCGTAGCTGTACGCCATCACGCTGCCCTCGATATTCTCCTTGATCGAAGGATCGCTCTTCGACTCCACGGTGAAGGTGAACGCGTACGTACCTGCCTTGGAGAGGAGCACGGGGAACACCTGCTTGTCGTTAGCATTGCTACCAAGAGACATGTCGACATCCTTGAGCTGAATACCATCGGTGCTCACTACATAGGTGTCGGCGACGTTACCTGTGTTCCAGATCTCGAAGCCGATGGAAACAGATGTGCCCGCCTCGACCTCGGTCTCCTTCTGGACAAGAGCTATCTTGACGCCTCGCTTCTCCTCCGTCGCTACCTCGAGCTGGCCGCTCACCTGCTTCTGTTGCTCGACACCAAGGACCGTTGCGCCGATGTCAAAGACGCCCACCGCATCCTTGGTAACCACGAGCTTGATATCGGCGCTCTCACTCGCCTCGATCTCAAGCTCGCTCTTCTCGGCGAACACCTCGGCACTGTCGACTTTCAGAGTGAACAACTGCTTCACATTACCCTCGTTCGTGACACGTATTGTGAACGTGGCCGCAACGCCCGGATTGACCGACTGGAAGTCCGGTAACATGGTCGCGCTGAAGGACCGGTCCGCTTCCACGTCCATGGTGTAACGTTCCGTGTGCTCCTGATAGCCTGAAGCCGCCACCTTCAGTTCAACGTCATGGAGCCCGGGTTCGTCGAGTACCTCGAGCTGTGCACTAGGCACAACGGTACCATCCACCGTCCAATATGCATCGTACTCGGTCACCGGGCCTGCTGCATCGCGAACCTCGATGACTGAGATGACATCGCCGGGCTTCACCTTGGTCGGGCTCTGAGAGAGGGTTACTGCGGTTATGCTGCGATAGACGGGTACGTGTAGTACCTTGCTCATACCGAACGCTGTACATGTGACTTCAAGGTCGCCCGAATTAGTGCCCGCGAACGTCACGGAGCACGTGCGCTCTGCCGTGGTGCATTTCTTAGTCTCACCGCCAGCTTCACAGCTAACCTCAGTATCCTCATCGGTGGTGACCGCAACGATTATGTCCTCACCCTGAGAGAATATACCCTTCTCGCGACCCTCTGTATCGACGGCCTTCATGGCGAAGCCGCCGGTGAGCACCACCAGACCCTTTAGCTTGCAGCAATAGTCACCCTGGATGACACACGCGGATCCTGGTTTGTAGTACTTCTTGAAGACACAGGTCTTTAGACCGTGAGCGCCGGCCGACGCCTCCATGGGTATCTCGATTGTACCCTCGCCATACACTTCCTCGGCGTCGAGGAAGTACTTGACGAGCACGTTATCGAGCACGGCACCTGATGTATCCTTGGGTGTCACGTGCACGGATATGGTGCCGCCACGGTAAATCGCGAGAGGCACAGCCTCTATCTCGAAGTCCAGGAGCTCGTACACAGTTATCGTCTTGGTGTATTCGTCCCGGTCCTCGCCGCGCTTGGCCGTGATTTCCAGCTCTTGGTCTCCAGGGACATCAAGTACGATGATGCCACGGTACAGGTTGTTGCTCTCCTGCAATCCCACGACCGTGTCACCTAGCTTGACATTAACCACGGCACCGAGCACGTGCTGCAGATTGACATCCACAACATCAGCTACGAGCTCAAGCTCCGTGCCCTTCTTGTACTCGTTCCGTACGATCGTCAGAATGGCTAGATCGATTCGGATGTTCAGCTCGTCCGGGTCCATGCAGCGCTTGTGCTCTTCGCTGCAGAGCTTGCCCTGCTTGGTGCAGTCCTCTACCTTGTCCACGTCAAGCGTAGTCAGACAATAGTGGTCCGGACCGCACACGGCCGGCATGAAGTAGTTACCTATGCAGGTCCCCTCGGTGGCACAGTCCTCCGAGCTACGACAGCAGGTCTCGCCGAGCACGCAGCAGGCCCCGTTCTGAAGATGCTCTCCCGGAAGACATTCCTGGGTGATCAGAGAAGGATCCAGAGATATCGCGAACTCCCGGTCAGCGGCGTGTCGGTCTCCGTCCTCCACGACCACGTGGATGATACATTGCCCTTCCTCATAGTATGCGATGACATCCAGTTCCTTGACCGCTATATCGCCCTTTGCGAGGTCGAACTGTAGCGGCATTGGTACTGTCGCAACACCACAGGGGCCTTCAGATGTGGCCATGATCCTGATTGGCCGTCCCTTGCAGCTCTCCGCTTCGGATGTATCGGTGATCGTGACCATGTAGGTCAGTTTCTCACCGACACCCACGGACATCCCTGCATGCTCATCAATCTCAACGGTGTAAGCATCGCATTCGGCCTCCTCGCGCCAGTGCTCGTCCACACCAGCACCATCTTCGTCGATGCGGCCATCTCCATCATCGTCCACGTCATTGCGCGGATCCTCATCGATTAGGCCGTCGCCGTCGTTGTCCAGACCGTCGCCGCCCCATCCGTCCTCATCGATTAGGCCATCGCCGTCGTTATCCTCGCCATCCCATACGTCCTCATCGATGAGACCATCGTCATCGTTGTCCTGGCCATCGGCGTTGTAGCCATCGATACCGGCGCCATCCTCGTCGATGCGACCGTCACCATCGTTGTCTTGACCATCTCGCCAGTCCTCGTCAATGAGACCGTCACCATCATTGTCCTTACCATCGCCGCCATGACCGTCCTCGTCGATAATCCCGTCACCATCGTTGTCGAGATCGTCCAGCGGATCCTCGTCGATGGCGCCGTCGCCATCGTTGTCCTGACCGTCGTTGCCGGTACCGGGCGTCACGCCCGCCAACGGGCATTCAACGAGCCAGACGAGCTCGCGCATCGTGATACGTGGCGTTGTCGCCTCTGTATCCAGACAATCGATGATCCCGCCCTTCGTGCAGTTGTTCTCCATCAAGAGCTCAGCCAGCTGTTCGAATGACGTGCAGAGATCCTCGCCCAGGCCAAGCCGCATGAGCACGGCAGGGACGCACTGAGGTGAAACGTACGTGGCGGTGTCATAGGTCAACAGGTCGTCATGAGCGATACCGCTCCCCTGCATGGTGAACGTGAAATCGTCCAACTCAATCTTGTCGAGCTCGATTATCCGCAGGATATCGTTGGTAACGATGTTCACGCATGTACCGTTCTCCCATGTACAGTAAGCAACGCTCTCACCGGCACCGCACAGTTCCTCCGAGGTTATTGAATCGCAGCTGTAATGGAAACCCGTGTCCACGAAAGCCTCGGGGATCGGTTCCTCGGGAGGCGGTCCCGTACCGCGCTCGATGTTCTGGACACACATGTGCGAGAGCATCTGATTGGTCTCCTCCACCGCCCGGTCCTGGCGCACCGCATCCTCTGCCGAGAAGATCGGATCACCGAAGGATATTAGATTGGGTAGCGATACGTTGCTTCCCCAGGTAGCGAAGAGCCTTCCGAGGATGTCATCCTCCCGCGGTGGGAGCACCTCTTCTATCTTGTTCAGCGGAGCGACTACGTCCAGGAGCTTGGAGGGCCTCATGGTCGGGTCCGCATCCAGCATCTGTACGTTCGCGCTCGAGAGCAGGCATGCTTCCTTGAACACGCCCGCCATGAATGCCGAGTATGCGTAGGGCTCCTCCAGCTCGAGCCGGCGGCCATCGATGGATGCAATCCGTGTCCTACGGGCCCACTGCCGGGCGCGGTCCTCCCGCACGGTCCGGTCGACGCCTTTCACCACGCTGGAGAGCCGGCCCACATCGTGGACACGCCATACATGGGGCAGGTCGCCACGAAGGATGCGGATCTCTAATATCGCTCCTTCAGGGCTCGTACCGGGCGTGATGGCGCCACACTCACCAGGCGAATAGGTTTCGACCCCTGCGGTGGAGCAGGCCGTGCAGCCGTTTGAATGGGTGCGTCCGTCCGAACCGCATACAGGGGAGTAATCCTGAGTGCATACATCGCCTAACGGCTCTTCACAGGCGATCTGCGCGGGTGTGTCCGCTCCCCAGCGGACGAGGAGGTCAGCACCATTGTAAGATACGGTCGCAAGCGACAGGGATAACGTATGGTTCGCAGCATCGGCGCTCGGGAACACGAGCGTCTTCTCCTCGACACTTGAACCTTCGCCGGTGATAGAAGCCTTTACCTGCAGCTCCTGAGGAAGGGTCCCATTGTTGTAGTTGGGCACAAATAGGATATAGTCCTTGTAGAGGCCTCGCGATTCGGTGACGAGAACGAGCTCCTCGCCCTCCACACGCACGTCACAGGCATCGTCCAAGGTTTCGACCTCCTTTCTCGTGGAGCAAGCGTCATCATCACAGGCCTGGATCATCTCTACAGGCGGTTCCTGCCCGAGCTCCGCAGGGTCAAAGTACGTTGTGATGTTGTTCTCGAGATCGAGCCAGAATCCCTCGTTGTTCAGCTCGGCGATACCATACTTGCCGGGCCCATTATCGAACGCGCCCTTACCGTTTATGCACTGTAAGGCCTCCGAGAGGTCGCAGTTACGCTTTGCTAGATTGGCCAAGTTAGCGAGCACCGCTTCGCGGTTAGCTTCGATCCCCGCGTTGTACTCATCAAGCAGCTCACCCACCATGGTTGCGTTCCCGGCCAATTCGTCGCTCCTGCCAATGAAGGCGAACACGACGTCGGCAACGTACTTGGCCACGGCCTGGTCCACGACCTTGTCCGCAAGCTTGTCCATGATGGCCGCAAGGACCGGGGTGTCCAAGTTGAGATCGAGCTCACTTATGTCAGTGACGTTGATCTCGTTATCTTGTGTCGCCATCTCCACCAAAGTGTTGTTCTCCCGGGAATAGGTGACAATGTTGTTGATCTCGTTGTTCACAAGGATCCCAAGGTGCTCGATAAGGTATAGGTTCTCATAGTAGCGGTTGATCGTACCCATGCACGATCCCGACCACTGTCCGCACTGGTCCGCACCGCTCTCCCAGTCCTTGGGGCAAGCCGGCAGGCAGAGGTCCTGCGTGCTGTTGAGGTTGCAGATGTTCACACACCCATTACCCTGAGAATCCCCGTCCTGGTCCAGATCGCCGTCTTCGTCCGAGGTCCCATCATTGTCATCGTCAGGGTCCTGGGGGATGTTCGTACCATCGCCGTCCGAGTCGCACTGTCGGAAGTCCGGCCCACAATTGAGGATACAGTCGAGGTCGTCGTCCACCTTGTAGGTCGTGAACGTGAAGTCATCATCGTCGCCGAAGAGCAGGTCCTCCGTGTCGAGGTTGCCGTCCCCGTCGTCGTCCTCGTCCAGCACGTCCACCGTGCCGTCGTTATCATCGTCCTGATCCTCATAGTCGAGGATGCCGTCGCCGTCAGAATCGCACGTCTCGTTATCGGTACAGATGCGCACTCCGTCGCCGTCGAAGTCCAGTTCACCCTCGCCGGGGGTCACCTCGGTGGAGATCTGCTCTACCTGGTTGTTCTGCGGTCGGCCTTGGCAATCACAATCGCCTTGCTGTCCATCGTCCTGGTTACCGAAGATGCACTGGACAAGATCGGGGCCATCCCGGCAGGTGTTCTGCCAGATGCACTCGTGGGTACATTCATTGACACATTCCACCTCTTCATCGATATTGGACCAGCCATCATCTTCGTCCCAGCGTTGGAGGCGGTACTTGATACCGTACAGCTTCTTCGATGTGATGTCATTATCATCACCAGGGAGCCGGTCCTCCTCGTTCGGGACGCCGTCGCCGTCGATATCCAGATCTTCCTCATTGGGGATACCGTCACCGTCTATGTCCTCGTCGACCCGGTCAGGTATGCTGTCCCCATCAGCATCACAGGTCATGTTGTCGTAGCAGCGGTTGATACCATCATTATCGTTATCGTCGTCCCCGGGGACGTTATCATAGGATTTCCACATGCAGATTCCCTTTGTCTCATTGGTCTCGCCGCAAGTGGTCCTGTTGTTGCCTGAACAGTCGAACATCTGGCACTCTTCGGGACTGAAGCCAGCACATCTGAGCGAGCATGTCCCCGAGTCGCATGAGAACGCACCCTCGACGCATCGTTTGCCGCAGCATCTTCCCGCAGTGCCGCATCTGGCCCCATCGGTCTGGTCGGCACAATCGCCGCCGCCCACGTTGTTATCCGAGGGCCCCCCCTCCCCATCTGGACAGTTGGCCACGACCTCCACGTTATTACCGAACGCACTTCCGGGTTGTCCGTACCTGTAGTGAGGCCGGTCGCCGTTGGCCCTGCTGCGATAGTCGCCCTGGGTCCCGCCTGCGGTGACAGAGCAGTCGCTTGAGTAGCTTGAGGGCAGGAGGATGACGAGGTTGCCATCGCTCTCGGAGATGGGCTTCCAGAGGAATTCGCCGTCCTCGAATCGTTCGCTGCCATCGGGGATGGTCCACGTGGTCTCATCTCCACCGGCGTCACCTCCATCTTCGCCACCGGCCCCTTCACCGAACTCGCCGCACTCCATCCCGCCGATGATGCACATGGGGTATTCTGTGTCGTCAGCACCGCGTCTACCGACACAGCAGATACCATCGCCGTTAGAGCATTTTTCCCCGTCGGGCTTACCCTCACACTCGCCAGCATCACTGGGCATCCATGAACAGGTGGGGGCGATACCGCAAAGGTCTTCAGTAACAAGGGAGTTACAGCACGATTCATCCTCGCAGGAGCAGGGTGACTGTCCACTTGCAGCGCCGCCGCACAGGCTACACTCGTGGCCGCAAACGTAGTCAGCAGTGCTACAGAGATTGATCATTACCTTTACGGTGTTGATGAATTTGATCATGTGTTGAGCGAGTCGCTGTTCCGCGCTCGCGGTCTCTGAGATCGCGCGTCCCAGGGAATCCTCGGTTTCGGTGAGCACGCCCGACCATTCTGGACGCGTTGCAGAGAAACCATAGTCCGCCTTTGCTCTCATCTCGTCGGGTTCGGTGCCAACGAATGTTGAGAATGCTTCAGAGATTGAGCAGAGTTGGCGTGAGGTCTTATCGTAGTAGTCCTTTATGTTCTCGCTCTCGAGGCTCTGGACACGGCACTCAACCCCTAGCGGGAGCGGGATCTCGTCGTCCCCCCAGTCCGCAGTGTCGTTGACGTCCACCAGGTCCACGTCGTCAGTGCTGATACAGGTACAGATCTCGTCCTGACAGATGTCCACTTCGTTCGAGGCACACGTGACCTTTGTAGAGCAGTCAGCGTCCACAACGCACCGGGGCGTTGTGCAGAAACATTGCTCACATAAACAGACCTCTTCCATGTTCAGAGGGCATTCGGGATGGACCGGCTCGGCTGGAGGGGTGGACGCGCCTTCATCGGACTCTCCTTCGTCCGCTGGTTCGTCCCCTTCGGGATTCTCCTCAACCTGCGCCTCGCATTCTCCGTCAGTGTAATGCTCCACGGCGGCGTTGCTACACGCAGTACACCCGTTCCCATATGTTTCTCCATCTGAGCCACATACTGGAGCGTACTCCTGCGTACATATGTCCGGTCGCGGTATTTCACACGGTACTTCTCCTTCCGCTACGCCCAAAAGGAGTAGCACAATCAACAATCCGGCAATGGTCCTCTTCAATCTATACAAAGTAATCACCTGTACCCGTGGAAGTGGTAGGTTGCAACCATATAAATGGGTTTTTTCTGGGACGTTTCACTACGAATTTCGGATGGTAGCCTGTGGTAGTGGGGCGCCGTTTATGGTTGCTGGTCGTTGCCCTCACGTCCTAGCGGGTAATTTCGCGGTTTTACCGCCAAATACGGGCGTAACTACGTTTTTTGAAAAGACTATTAAGAAATATTAGATTACAGGGCCCACTACAATTCTTGAAAGCACGAGGGTCCCATTTTTATCTTCTACCCCGCTAGCAGGGGGCGGTGACACGCTCATGACCATTCGAATCGGCATCGTCGGCCTCGGCTACCTATCATCCTGCTTCCTCTATGGCCTCGCCCTTCATCGCGAGGGTAGAGATATCTGGACTTGTTTGACCAATCCCATCAGGGACGTCGTACCCACCCCTTTGGACGACATCGAGCTAGTACGGGTTTTCGACATCGATGGGGACAAGGTAGGTAAGAGCGTCGGCGATGTCATTCGCAAGTATTACCCCCTCCCCAAGGGTTACTACGATGACATCATTATCGAAGAGGGCGTATGTGTGGAAAGGGACCACGTGATCAAGAACATCGTTTCCATATGGGACCATAAGAAGCGCGGAGAGACCGAGACGTACCTAAGGGAGCGGATGAAGGGCCTTGATGTTCTGGCTATCTGCTCCACGACCGAGCCCGATGTAGACATGACCTCGAGCAAGGTATACTCCCTGTATGCTCTCCAGGAAGGAGTGAGTGTGATCAACGGGATCCCCACCCCCATCTGTGGTGACGAGGAGTACGACTACCTTGCACGAGAGAATAAAGCCGTGCTCATGGGGAATGACTTCGCCTCTGGAGCGACACCGCTCACCCACGATCTCTTGTGTCACCTCTCCCAGCACGGGCGAATCCCGCTCAATATCGCTCAGTGGCAGTACGCATCGAACACGGACTTCCTCTCCCTTTCAGATTCGAGCGGAAGGGGCGCTGCCAAGAAACGGTCCAAGTCCCGCATCATCACGACCGTGTATCCCGGCGTGGACATCCCGCATTACATCGGTATCGATTATATCCCGCCGGCACATATGGATCCCGATACCAAGCATATGTACCTGAACATACATTACAACACCTTCGCAGGGACCACAAATTTCATCACCATAACCGCGCGTATCAGTGATTCACCCTCCGCATCAGTACTACTGGCCGACCTGATCCGCCTTGTACCCCTCGCCAAGGAAAAGGGCGATTACGTCCCTCAGGACCTCAGTGCATTCTTCTTCAAGAGCGGTCCTGTACTCTTCCCCAGCCGCATCGAGGCGTTCAACAGGATACTGACGTGGATCGATACCGGGGGTCAATAGGATGGTCGTGTACGCGCGGGACGTCCCCATCTCGACCGCCGGAGAACTTGACTTCCAGGACATCACAGATCTCGTGGCGACAGTTATCGCCGAGGCAAAGGTGCGAACGGGCACCGCCACGGTGTTCGTCCCCGGGGCAACCTGTGCCATCGTCCTGAACGAGAACGAACCTGCCGCGGTGGAGGACTTCAAGGCCGCGATCGAGCGGCTCGTACCGAAGAAGGCGGACTATAAGCATGGAGACAATCCTCAGAGCCATGTTCGGTCACTTATGCTTGGCCCGTCCTGCACCATACCGGTGCGCGATGACAGGTTACAACTCGGTACCTGGCAGTCGATCTTCCTCGTTGAACTGGACGTCCGCCAACGAAAGCGGAAGGTGTCCATTACCATCGTTGGAACTTCGTCCGTGCACGAAGGCGATTGAGCTTCAACGTTCCAAGAGCGCGCCAACGCCCTCCATCGCACCTTCGGCGGTATCGCCCAGCTTATCGTTCTTCTCTTCGGAAGCTCCAAGAGTCTCCAATAGCTCCCGTCGCTTCACATCGAACCGCCAGGCAGCGAACAACACACCGAAACCGGCGATGAGAAGGAGAGTTGCTGCGACAGCCGGAGGTAGCTCGAGCACGTATGCAACGAGGGTGAGGTCGAAGAGGAGCACGAGCCCACCTGCTGCGATGACGACGGTTTCACCTTCCTTCCTCCCCCATCGAAGGAAGATTATTCCCATGGGGAGGTACGTAATGGCCCCCAGCCCTGCTGGTGCAGTGAAACCCATCGCCCTGCTGAAATCGAGGATGAGCATACCCCACATGATAGCGGTCCCAACACATCCTGCTAAGTAGAATGGAACGGCCGACCACCCGCCGTGCTTTTGCTTCACTCGCGGGGCTACGATGAGGAGTATGACCGAATAGATGAAGAGCGACAACGGGACCAGATACCAGTGATAATTAGTCCAATGGTCCTGCAGTATGTCGAAAATATCCCACGCAAGGAAACCGAGTACGAAGAAAGAGACGAACAGATCGTACGCCAAGGCCGCAGGCGAACGCTCGATTACACGACGGGCGAACCAGATACACGTTGCAGCAGCACCCAGTAACACGATTATCCCAGGGAGCACCTCCTGATATAGGAGAGTTCCTGCGCCCACAGCAGTGCTCATACCCTCGATGAGCACCCATGTGGAGTCGTAGCGTTCGGCGAGCATGACAAGCACCACGGCGGCACCAAGTTGAAGGAAGGCCTCTGCTCCGGCTCCAATGAAGTCGAAGGAATACAAGAGCCCGATAGCTGCGACGAGAAGGGAGCCGCCGATGAATAGCAGGGCGTTCGACAGCGTCTCCCTGAGCGCCGGGCGAAGCTTAATGGCCACTCCGCAGAACAATCCTGCACCCAGAAAAGTAAGGAGCACCTTCTGGCCGTCCGTGAACCAGCCCATCGAGTAGGCAGCGATGATAGAGAAGGCCGTTAGCACCGCCATAGTTCCCAAACGCACGAGCCATGTGCCGTATGCCTCTTCAAGATAGACCGCGTCCTCGCCACCAGTCTCCTTCTCGATTATATCGAGGCGGTCTATGTAACGCTTGGTAAGCGTCTCGTACTGCTCATTAGTTATGAGCTCTTTCTCCTTCCACCCTTCCAGCTCGTCCAGGAGGAAACGCAGGTTATCCCGCTCACGCTCCAGCACGGGGGGAGCCATGTTGTTCAATGCTTAAAAATTGGACGCTCGGCATTCCAACGATCCGCGGTCTCAGAATTGGTACGATTCTAAGTTGTGAAGGTATCGTTCGCTGTGCTCCGTCTCACTTGCCCCCGGAACGTAGAATACGTCCTTATTCACTTGGGCTGCTTCGATTTTCTTGCCCGGCATGCTGTGCGCGAGCGACCAGTATATGGCGGGAGCGGAGCTGACTATGCTAACGTTCCTAGCAGGTTCTTCCAGTCGTTTATCTACCTGCTTCGGGAGGTGCCCGGGGCTTGTATGATAGGTGCCGTACACAACAGCTATGCGTGGCCTTTCAATCCCATCTTTATTGAATAGATTGGCGATTGAAGTGGCTGCGTGCTCATCCCGCGAATAGAGGTCCTTATCCTTTCTATCAGACATCGAGTACTCTGTTGCGAGAACTGCGATCCCGTTATCCCGAGCGTAGTCGAGGAGCCGCACATAACTCTCGAAGTTCACACCCATTTCATCGTCGAAATTGGTACGGTGTGCTAGCTGCCCCGGTGAGAGCTTCCCGGCCAGGTAGTCGTTCACTGCATCCTGATATGGCTCTGCAAAGAACTCTACTGCAAGGTGGAGAGGTCGCCCATCCTTCACACTTTTCGCCGCCATTGCCTCGAGGACTGCTAACTGTACGTCCTGACACTCTGGTGATAGATGGTAATCTCCCAGATATGCAATATCGGCGTTGCTTGCAGCTGCGATGACCTCACTTGCTTTCACAGGAGTGGCGCTGTCCCCTATCTCTTTGAGATATTCCTTTTCATACTTATGGAAGGGTGCGTTCTTTTCCATGAGACCCGCGTCCTTCTCGATCAGGAATATCTCTTCCTGGAGGTCTTGAAAGCTACGCTCCTCTCGTTCGGGGTCCTTTGGCAGACTGATCTTCGGCCAAACCATTTTCATTACTCTGAAGTAGTAAATATATGTACGTTCTCACCTATATCTTTTTCGCAAATCCGGGCGGATTCTGCCATCAATAATCGCGAATAGCCCTATCCCTCGCACTCGGCAGTGAGGGAGCACTTCGAATCGTCGCCCTCCCACACACGCTTCTTGAGTACGAACTCCACAGCGATTGGCCGGTACTCGTAATCCATCTTCGTACCACGCTGTACTAAGTAAGGTAGGTAGGTGCGCTGGTCCTCCGCACGTACATGGATGGCAAGATCGGCCCCAAGGGCGTATCGGCCGCTCTTCTTCCCGCTCGCAGGATCCTCGGCCACCTCGCCGTTCATGTATAGTTGCCAGGGGACGGGTGCGTCATCTGCTTCCGGCTCCTTCCAGTCTACTACCTTCACACCGTCCTCTTCAGCCTGATCGAACGGTTTTTTGGGTAATATATGGAACAGAGTCCCATCGATAAGAGTGATTGTGATCGCGATACCGTCATCCGCATACTCCTCAGCATACTCTTCCTCGATCTTGTCGAGGGCCTCGTCCGTGATGGTGCGCAGGTCCTTTGCCATCGGGCGCCGATCCGGGTAGCGGTCGCATACGCCGCACAGTGCCTCCTGGGTACGTTCATGAAGGTCCAATCTTGACACATCCAGCCCGACCTCGAAGAGCTTCATCATGCGCACCTGTACCGTCTCGGAAATATAGTCGGGCGATGAGACAACTCCCAGCTTGTTTGCCAGGTAAGTAGTGATGTTGAGCGGGACGATGACAGACACAGCATCATCGTTGAAGTCCATATGGATGTCCGGTGATGTGAGACGGATCATGGAGTCCTGATCCTCTCGGTTGTGCGCAGCTACAGCGGCACCGACACGTTCGGGCACAAGCTGCCCTATGCTCTCGCGAGCGCGCTCTGTAATGACCGTGACATCGCTCTCCAAGAACGGATCGAGCTCCTGCTCGCACGCTTTCTTCCACGTCACATCGCCCCCACCTTGTTGCTCGCATTTCTCGAACAGCACGACCTTGTTCTGGCTTACGGTCGCGGTCCCAAGAGTGGTAAAGGCGGGGTCCGTGAAACCCCCGTAACGCAGAACATCTGCCACGGCCTGGTTCACCACGGTCCTGATGGACTGGCGTGCGTAGAGCCGCGCAGCCTCGTTGATATGAATCCGCTTGAGTATCTTCGCCTCCTGTGTGATGGACTTCACGACCGCATCACCCTGGAGCTTGGCGGTTACGTACATGGACATCCCGATGGTGAGCGCGACCGATGCCCCTAGCATGAGCACTGCCGGGGCAACACCGCGGGTCGCGTGGGCGAGCCATAGGAACCAACCGACTGTTGAGCGGGAACGGCCGATATTGAGACGGCGCCGCATCATGAATACACCTCCGCATATTGTAGGAGGAGGGTGGCTGTAGATGTACCGTCAGGGAGCGGGACTAGCATACGGGCGGAGGTCACGCGGCCAATCTCGAAGTTCTCCTTCTCGAGCCAGGCACGATAGTCCACGGTGTTACGTCGAGGGTACTCGACAATGACCTTCTTCTGATCGTTGTCCGTGAGCACGATATGGACCTGGTTCCGGCCGATGAGCTCGAAAGGACGTTTGAGCTTCTTCTCCAGCAGTTCGTTCACGTCAACGGTAACGCTCTTTCCCTTCACACGAACGACTACCTTGGACTGTTGTGTCGCACCCACCATGGATAGGATGTCGAACATGCTCAGCACTGCACGATGGTCGCCCTCACGTATCACAACGGTGGACTCGGCCAGAGAGAGGAGGAGCTGGTAGGTTGGGTCCCATGCCTGCTCCTCTGCGAGCATGACGTTGACCTTGATACGGGAGGTCGCGACTATGAGGGCGAGCCCAACGGTCATGATGGTTAGACCGGCAGTGAAGGCGGTCCCCATCCCCATACCGCGGCGGGACCGGCGTGCCCGGGCCAGGAAACGTCGGATGGACTCCCTATGCATCCTTCTCGTCCTCCAGACTGCCCTTCATGAGGGCCTCGCCTTCCTTCTTCAGGCTGTCCCAACCGGTGACCGCTGCCTCGCAATGGGTCTTGCGCTCCTTGGAGATGCATCCGCCCGCAGAACAACACACTTGGTCCTTGCTGCATATCTGGCCCATGCACGCGTCCTTCAATCCCTCCCCGACACACCCGGTGGCGGGATAGGTCGTTTTTAGGGTGTGGGTGCACACGTACAGGTGCCCCGACTCCCGGCAGTCCTTAGGCTTCTTGTAGGGTGAGGATATCTTAGGGACAGAATACTCCATGGTGATGGTGACCTCGGCCTCGTCGCCGGAAAGATCCTCGGCCGGCACACCGAACATGTAGGTGGCCACTGAGCGGGGATCCACCTCCTCAGAGGGTTTCACCCAGATTGTTCCCGTTGGAAGACCACATGTTTCCTTCGTACAGGGTAGATAGTCGTTACCGCCGGCTGTGAGCTTGATGGCCTTCACGGTTGCGGGCTTCTCCCAGTTGCGGTTCTGAACCTTTGCGGCGAAGAAGTTGTTCCTAGGGCAACCAGTTCCGACGACTTGGGGGCCGTCGAGGCCGATTACCTCCATCGGCTGCCCTTTGTTCTCACACCCGCACGCGATGTAGTCATCCTTCGCGAGATACTCGTACTCCGGGCAGTGGCCGGTGATGAGATTAGCGAGCGTCCCGACCCCTGAGAAAATGTACACCGTGCGGGCGAACTTGGCCTGGACCGCGTGCGCTGCACGCAGGTTCCCGCGACACACTCCTTCCTGGAGGTCAAAGAGACAGCATTCCTTACCGATTATCGCCTTGTTCTCCCCCATGTAGAAAGCGCGCTCACCGTAATCCTCGCGAGTACAGTGGCGGTCGCTGGGTATGACCACTACCTGGAGATAGCCCATATGCTTCTCGAGCTGGCCGATCTCGTTGGTGATGGCGATGGTGATAGGGATCTTCACGGGGGCCGTTGGATTGGATAGCCCTTTGAGGTCCTCGTCCCCTTTACTGAGGCATTTGTCCAAGCTGTTCTTCATGCTCGCGCACCAGTCCTGGCCGCTGCAGAAGTGGTCATCGCTCCGTTCCTCGGCGTCCTTCGCCTCGAGATGCTCAAGGCGCGGGGAGAAGCTGAAGGGTTTCCCCATATCCCACAAGCACGAATCCTTGGCTAGTAGACAGCCGTACCGTTCAGAGAGCTCCTCTCGCTTCTCATCTTCCATATCGGAGAAGAACTCAAGGTCGACTATGTGGGCCTGCCATCTGAATCCCATGAGGAAGGCGCACGGGTGTTCCCGGGGAAGGTTCCCGTCTGCGCTCCCGAGTCCCAGGATACCCCCTAGGGAAAGAAGGCCCTTGGAACGGTCGCTGCCATAGATTTCGTTGGCGAGCTTGAGCTTGTTAGCGTCGAGCACGTTCTTGCTTGCGCGTTGTGTCGCGGACAGGTAGGTAAGGCATTGTGATGAGCCCGCGAGCCTGTGCGCCACCTTGACGGCGGCCCTGAACTCTATGTCGCTCTCGATGGACTCGGTGAACTTGAACCAGGCGGATACACCGCCACCTACGATGGTCACCAGGAGAATGACCATCACGATAATGAACACCTGTTCCTCGAGCATCCTAGATTACCTCCGCACAACGCTTTAGTTCGAACTCCTCCGGGGCCGTTACCGATATCTGCTCGGAGGCGCCCACGCGTATCTTGCGAATAACGATCACAGCGCTCACCTGGTCCTTGCCAACGAGTAGCTCCGTAGGCTCCACGCCAGGGACGGGATAAGGAGATATACCGAAAGCCTGTTCCCCTGCTTGCACTACCAGCACGGCTCCGCCACCGATGACGACGCGGTATGTAGCGAACGATGGGACCGTATAGCAGAACGAAGCCTGGTCAGGTGCTGTGGACACCGCTGCGATAGCGCCAGCTATGGCATCGGCCACGATGCGGGCGTTCATGATGAGTGACAGCTTATGCATATTCACGAGCAGAGCGAGGAACGCCCCGAGTACGAGGGCGAATACTATGATGGCGGCCACGAACTTGGCGAACTCCGACAGGGATTCGGACACGGTTGATGCCTGGCCGCGCTTGGCCGCGAGCAACCTCAGAATGGCTCTACACCCCCGTTGAGCTTCACGACGTCACCCTCATGGGAGACCGTTATCTTCGGATCGAAGGGGCGGGACTCCACGTTGATCGGAACACGACATGATATCACATCGCAAGCGGAGCACGGGCCTTTCTCCTCGCTCTCACACTTGGACTTCTGGATACAGATGGCCAGGCCGTTGGTTGCTCCCGGGCACCGGGTGGCAAAGCTTGAGATCATGGCGGCCGACTGACCGAGCATCCGACCACCAAGGATGTTGAAGGCCGTGCTCGTGACAGCGCCACCAAGGAAGCCGGTGGCGCCCTTCAGGCTTGCACCCTTCGAGAGCGAGTAGGCAAGGCAGGGTACACCTTCGGCGGGGAGGGCGCTCACAGTCCCGCCCGCGGGCCCCACATTATCAGCGATTAGGTCGCGTGTGGCCGTATGGACGTCCTCAATGGCCTTCTGTGCCCCTTCAGGTACGACATCCACTTCCTTGACATAGCCCGCAAGGGACGTGCCCACACAGCTCGTGTACAGGGCTCCCTGGGTGAACTTCATCCCCGTGCCGAACCTGCCGGCCGTGTGTGCGAGCTTGTAGGCCTCGTCGGCATGGTTGCCCCATTGAGCATACAGCTTGGCCGCTTGGGCTGCGTCCTTGGTACGGCCCAGCTGGCCCTGTATCTTGTAGATCTCTACGATGTGTTTCTGGGCCTTGGCACCGTTGGCCGAGACGATACCGGTCTTGTCCAAGGCCATCACTACCTTGTTGTGGACCCCTGCCATCTTCGAGGGGACAGGAATCTGGAAGAGGCTCTTGCTCGGATCCTTGAACATGGCCAGGTTCTTGGTAAGCGCCTGGTTGGCCTCGGTTATCCGGGCGGCATCAGTGGCGGTCTTCACATTTGAGCCCGACATCTTCGCGAGGTCGTCTGCCTTGTCGGCCATCTGCTTGAGCGCCTTGGGCTTCTTTCCCATGTTGGCGATTGATGTTATGTGTTTTGTCATCACGCCAACACCCACCGCGCCTCGGACCGCGCTCTTTGCGAGCACCTTATCACAAGAGTCAACCCGGACGATCACACCGAACGGTGGGGCGCCGAAGGAACGGTAGTCGCCTACGTTCCCGTGGCAAACGGCCTCCATGTACGTCTTGATCCGGCCGAGCTCGTCCGCGGCCCGCACGGTCTGACCTACATAGAGGATGTTCATGGCCATGCTCACAGCGACCATGAACGCCATGACCACAAATACCATGAACCAGAACTTGATGCCCAGGAGGGCTCGCTTGCGGCCTAGGAGCTTAGACATCGTACTTCCTCCCGACCAGAGCTTCGCCGTCCCTGACTATGTTCATGCGGTACTTCTGCTTTCCGGGCATGATGAGGTTGATGTCATAAGGTATACCGCAGTGGATGTTCTCGCATTTGCGTGTCTGTGCGACTATGCGCTTCCATCCCATGAGCTGACCTAACGGGCCCCAGTCGTGGTGGACGCCATAGATGATGTAGCAGGCGGCCAGTAGGTTCGGCGAATCACGACCGTTGCAGAACTTGTCGAACACCTTGCGCTTGCTATCGGCGTCCAGGGGCCAGTTATGACCAGCAATGGTCTCGTCCCGGCAGTTGCCGTCGGCGCACTCCCACAGGTCGCAGGTGCGTACCACGTACGCGTACTGCTCGGGAACTGTGAAGGCGCTCACGACGGCCTCACCGTCCCTACAGGCCTTTCGTGCCCCTACGACGATCTCATTGATGTTCTTGGCGGCATGGGTCTCGCCCAATGCGCCCGTGGTGAGCCCAGTGAAACGGATGAGAAGAACGGCCGCTATTAGACCGAATATTGCGAGAGCGACCAGCCCGAAAACGTCGATGGTGGCGCGTCGGTAGGGACTACGTGGGGCACGCATGGGCCTTCTTGCACTCTCCTGCTGCTTCGCCCGTTCCGCAGAAGTTCTTCGAGCAGCCGGTGTTCCTGGCCCAGGAATTGCAATCTTTGTGCTGCTTCCACAGCTGGATGGTCTCCCCGTAGTCGACGAGGTTTCGCATGTGGAGGTAGACTATACAGTCGCAGGGCATGACCTGCTTTCCCGCCTCCACTTCTTCCTTCGTGAGGATGCGGTTCGCACGCCAGGCATACAACTCCATGGAATGTTTGGCTTCCTCCGCTTTAGGCTTGCTGTACTGGTTCCACTCCATGTCATCCCACTGTTGACACTGCTGCATAAATCGGGTCGTTGCCGTCGCAACGTCCACGTCAGGCAGCTCATCCACGTCGAGCCGTGTGACGAGCCTGTACATGGTCACTGCCACGATGACCGCCAGAAGAACGGCCACCAGGATCCAGACAGGCTGCCCCTGGCCCCGGTTCGATGTCGTTGATGGAACCATTTCCCCTCACCTCTACGGTAGTTCGCCCTCCCTGTCCGCACAGGGAGAACTGAAGCCGCTGCCCTTAGTGTACACCTCAGCCATTTGCGAGGCGCACACCTCGTGCCTCTGCATGCTCCATGCACAGACCTGGGCACACGCTTCAGCGTATCCTTTCAACTTATCTTTATAAGTCGATGTACTGCCGATGCTGGCCAATTTCACCGCCTCGGCACACCGGCGCGTGGCCGGGCAGCCAGAGGAGGAGCAGAAGCGGCTCTTCACAAGGAAGAGACCTTCCACGGCCCGGGGTATGTCACGGTAGTGTTCTGCAAAGTTGGCCTTGCAGGTCGTGTCGCACTCGACCTTCCCTGAGAGGAGCTTGCCACGGATAAGGTCCGCACCCCACCCGGTCTCCCCGCAGTTATCGACCAGGACCTTCATGCGTTTCAGCTCCTGGTAATCACTGGGGATGACTGCGCTCTTCATGGTGACCTTCTTGGCCCTACCAAGCATCTGGACGCCGGCGGCGAGCACCACCAGTCCCAGTATGAACACAACCAATGCCCGCATCAGCCCTTCGCTAGTCATGGCATTCCCTCATTTCATCAGCAGGCTCCTTATGTTCGTGGAGCTGCATTCTTCGACGTTCCTATCGTTGCCATGGATGTTGCATACCATCACGAGCCGCTCCAGCGCCTCGCATTTCAACATGCAGTTCCTGATGCCGTCTGCGTTAGTGTTTGAGCAGGGATAGACCGCGTTAAGCCCCGCAGACTCGAAGGCCTCGCCAAGCTGTATAGGCATGGCGACATCTACGTAAAGTCCCGGATTCTTCCAGAACCGACAGATGTTGTGTATCGATGAAACGCTCTTGAACAGGACGATATCTTTTTCGGACTTCTGGATCTCGCGTGCGTTGTATATGAGGATGAGCCCGATTGTGAGGAAGAAGATCCCGAGGATGACCACGACTAGTGGCATGAAGCTCATTTGGGCGCGGGTCCGGCTCATGAGGCGCACCTCACGTCATTATCGAACCGTGACTTGTAACAGGCCTGGGCATCCTCGTACTTGCCTCCGTCCATGATGTCCCAGTCATGGCTACAACGCTCCAATAGGGAGAGTGCCTGACCGCACGACTTGAGGCATTTGTTCACACGCTGGGCGTTGAGCTTGTCGTGTTCGAGCCCGTCCAGATCGTCACAGCAACCCCACGTGGCATATTTGGACGAGCTTGGGACCTTATAGTAGTTGACTGCCGTTGGCATACCAAGTCCCTGTGTGAACCATAATGAGCATGCCTTTGCAATGGGATTGGCTGAAAGGAGTTGAGAGCGTATCTGGGTCTTGAACTCCTTGGACCTGTTCTGCACGTCCTTCTTGGTACGACTTGCAGAAAGGGCACCCATTGCGACGAGGAGCACTACGAACACGATGGCCACAAGAACACCAAGGCTCAGATTGATAGTGGCGCGACGAGTTCCCACGCTCATGTGGGCGCGCCCACCCAACCACTGACTCAACGTACCCCGTCTCCTCATGGTAGTTCCCCGTGTAAGGTTATCTTACCTTTGCAAATGCTTCGGCCATACAGGACTGCGGATCGCGTTGGGACATGCATTTGTCCCTTTCCTGTGCGATCTTCGCACAGTAGGTAGCGCATCGCTTCACATCGCTGTCACTGAACTTCAAGCTCGGGACGCCGTCTTCCTTGGCGTCTGCCATCTTGTCCGGTAGGTTCTTGCACCCAGCAATGCTCTGCCCAGTAAACATAGTGGGGAAGCCATAGGTGTACTGAAGGACGTCGATACCAAGAGGGTATCCATCATCGTGCCAGTCAGCACACTTACCTAGCGTCCGTGGATCGAGGCGACTTCGTGCCGCATCTCCCATGACGCCAACGTTGTCCGAGGTCCGTTGGCCTTTGTTGAGCCCATAGACACCGAAGGCAATAACGCCTACACCAAGTACGATGGCTATAAGGGCTGCGACCGACGTGTCAATAGATCCTTTCGTATTCATCCTAAAAACCCCTCAAAGGCCCCAGTAAGCATGTCCAGGGTCCTTCCGAAGACATTTGTGATCATTTCTGGTTTGCTTGATAACCATGTGTACGCGACGTAGATTAACACGGCCATCAATATAAGCGTTGCTAAAGCATAGATTGGCTGGTCTGCTATCCCGCCACGTTTACCGCGGGTCAGTCGGCCTATGCTTCGTCGAGCGGATGCTGGTAGCGTACGTTCCATTCAGTGTCCACCACCTTGAACAGCCCAGTGCTGTTCTTGATGTTGATTATAAGGTCTATCGATACCTCGCGCTCCGAGCGTGTGAGATCGAGATCCGCAGGGCGCCAGACGTTAGCGCACTCGTACTCGGTCACGCCTTCCTTCGCGAGGTTGAACTGCTTCACCTTACCCCGGGGATCAGTGAGGAGGACGCACTCCTGTTCGGCAACCTCCTTCTTTCCGGGATTGGCCACAGCGCTCCGGCAGACCTCCACCCTATAGTCGCGGTTGGGCTCTCCCCCAATGGACTTCCGGTTACATATGCGGAGGCGGCACTTGCCTGCCATGAGCGAATCGCCTTTAGTGAGAATCGGCATATCGAGACTAGCTAAGAGAGGGCACTGGTTCTTCGGGCCAGTACCGCAGGTCGCAAGCGGCGGGCATGCGAACATGTCTACGAACTTGTTCCCCACGCGCGATATCCGTTCGTAAGCAACGCCATATATGATAGCAACGATGAGACCTAGAATGACGACGAATCCCACGACCTTGCGGAACGAGTCGACGGCAATCATTCAGCTCACCCTCAATCGGACATCGAACTCGGTATCGCGGGACATCTCTGCTGAAAAGCGTTTTGTACCCAGCAGCTCGGTAGATCCGCACCAGTGGAGAACGTGTCCGGGAGCTTCGCGCGAACAGTCATTCTCTACCGTAATATCGCCGGGAGATACTCCCGGGAAGCAGTACATCATCACGAGGCGAGCGACCTCTCGGCCGTCCACCTTGGAGGGGAGCTCAACGGTCTCCGTGGCATCGAAGGTGTCCGGGCCGGTCAGCTGGGTGCAGAGAGCGACGATCCTGCCCTGAAGGCCCTGATCGGTCGGTTTCTTTCCTGCGTTAGCGGCTCGGTTATACATGGCCTGCATGATGAGGATCGAGACTGCCAGCGTTATCACTGCCGCGAGGACGAGGTAGAATATACCCACGACCCCGCGATGTGCTTTCATTTTGGTCCCCAAGAGAGCGCTGAGTTCGCCATGGGCACGATCCGGTCACCGATGACCATGAGTAGGAACGCCAGCATTAGCAGAGCGATCACGGTCCCGATGAGCATGTCTCGTGACATGGTTATTCCGCGCTGGTCGCGTCCCAGGCGGCGCAGGTTCTTTAATGGGTGCAGGTAGCGTAAGTACAAGTGCTACATCCCTCCTATATCCATCCCCGATTCCACGGTCTTGGTGAACGTGCCCGTAAGGGTCTCGAAGTCCAGATAACCGCGTGAACGGAGCAGGGCGAAGCCCACTAGCAGAAAGAGCACCATCATGATGATCGCGGGAAGAATCTTCTTGAGACTGATGCGGGTGGGTCCGCCCAGCTCACCGCGTTTCGACCTGATTAGGGTGCGTAGCATGAGTGCTCCCTCTATTACATACTATGTACGTAAGGTTTTATATAAGTTGTCATTGGGTAGTGGTAATTGGGTGTACCTACCACGACATTTCACGCGAAGGGGAGGCCGCCCATTGGGAGCTTGATGAACCCCGTGGACTTCTTAACTCCGTTCCAGGCCATATTGTCCCGTGCCTTGCCGGCCGTATCGTCACCTATCCGCTGAGCAGGTTTATGAATTATCTCGACCATCCGCCATCCAGCAAGGGTGAACACAAGCATTAGCACCAGCAGGAAGATGATGACGAAGATCATGAAGTCGTACACGTTGGCCTTGATGCCCCTTCGGTTCGTGAGCAGGCCCATGTCATTCACCCATGGACATGTCCATGATGTCCGCTAACCATTGAACGAAGGATGGCTGGGCCTGTCTAGCAAAATTGTAGAGTGTGAACACGATAACGGCCACAACGAGAACAGCGACGATGGTCCAGAAGTTAATCTCGATGGCTTCGCCCATAGCGCCGCGCCGACTGCGAACAAGATCGGTGAGCCGTCCCATGCCCTTCACCTGAACAGGTAATCCATCCCGGTCATTCCCTTGATGGTGCTCCAGATCATCTTGAAGAACCCTGCGAACACCAAAGCGACCGATCGTCCCGCCTTTCCGATTGCGAGCCAGAGCACGGCGAACACCATCACTGCCACGATGATAACCAACAGGAGGGATTGCTCCTCCTCCCCGCGGTTCGCCCGCATCAGACGTGACAATGGATTCGTCATGTCCCTGTAGATTGATGTGCCCATGGCTCCTTATATAGTTTGTTGGCCTGCGCCCATTTACTGAGGATGAATACGTGCAAGGAAGCTCTTTTCCAGCCCTTTAGAAGTAGATCATCCAGCCCGCCCACTGGTCGTTGAGGTCCTCGTTGAGATCGATCCCTTCGGTAACAAAATAACTATCAAAGTCCTTGAGGAAGTCGATATGGGCGTATGACTCCACGGTTATCATCGGTCAACGATTTGTTTTTAAGGATTTCTCCGAGGGCGGACGGATGAAAGGGGGTCACTTGAAGCACTGACCCTCTAATTTACTGATATTTGTCGGATTCCAATTAATCCTACGTAATTGAAAGAAGTCACTGAGCGATCACTTGTTGGTGCGCAACGCTCCCTCAATCTCGTCCCAGGACTCGACCACCCTGACATGATCCTCAATGCCGTAGTGTTGGATGGCCCCCAAGAGCTCATCCGATGGTTTGATGGCGAAAGCTATGTCTGCCACCACCATGCAGGCAAGGTCGTTGAGGTCGTCACCCACATATGCAACCTGTCGTGCACCGGTCTTCTGTTTGTAATCGAGCAACGCATCACGCTTTGCCAGAGGGTCGACGTTGTCGAACAACATCTCGCCCGTGCATACATCGTCGTCCCCGTAAACGAGGCGGTTCGCGTACACATCGTCAACGGACACACGACCCTCAAGTGCCGCTGTCACCAGTGATGAGGACCAGTTGTTCGTGTCGACCGCAACGGACACGCCGGCACTCCTCAGATGATCCACCGCCTGCCCCGCATGCTCACGGAGCTCTACATTGTACCCTTCCTCTTTCATCTCTTCTCGTGTGACGCCCGTGAAGTAGGGGGCTACGATGGCCGAGTACTTGCGCTCGATCCGGCTCCAGCGTTCTAGCATCTCCTCCATGTTCCCTCCACCCTCGACGGCCTCCCGCTTCTCAGCGAAGTAAGCGTCAATGAGCCCGCCCATCTCCTCGCGGGTGGCGTCAGGTTCATCTGCGTGTCTGTAGATGATCTCCATAACGCCGGGTGTCGTGTTCTTGACAGAGAGCGTACTGTCGAAATCGGTCACGAGGGCGTCCACCCTGTACCCGTCATCGATCTCCACGTCGTACACGATCGGGGTCCCCTGTCAATGCTCCGCTCTACCCCGGCCTTATATATCTTGCGTGGGTGAGGGTGATGTGGACGTGGGAAAGCTCCCTCCCAATCTGTTGGCACGATACGTGCTCGGGAGGCTGGGTGCACATGCGGACGCGTTGGCCGCACCACCTGCCCCGGGACACGATGCCTGTGCATTGGACCTTGGTGACCGTTTCCTGGTCATCGCCAGCGATCCTGCTCTGGGTGTGCCGCTGGACCATCTGGGCTATCTTGCGGTCCACTATTCCGCCAGCGACGTTGCCGTGTTCGGTGCCGCACCCCAGTACCTGGTATCTGACATACTCCTACCCCCGGGGGCGGACGTAGCGGTCCTGGATACCATCACGGCACAGATGGACGCGGCATGTCGTGACCTGGACATTTCAATTATCGGTGGCCACTCCGGCGCCTATCCTGCTCTGGCGGAGCCCGTTGTAGTCACAACGGTCATGGGGTTCACCGAGCGACTCCTCTCCCCCGCGAACATCCGCCCGGGGATGCACATCCTGCTCGTCAAGGGCCTTGGCGGTGAGACCGCGTGTCACCTCGCCTTGAGCCGGCGGGAGCGCGTCGAGTCGATCCTAGGGGCCGCGCGTGCAGAGGTTCTGCGAGGAACGGTAAGGGATGCGACCTGTGTGGCGGAGGCCCGTCTGATCGGTCCGTGGGCGGTCTGTATGCACGATCTCACGGAAGGCGGGCTGTTCGGCGCGCTGGGCGAGATGAGAGCGGCCACGGGACTCGGGGCTGATCTGCAGGGGGACGCCCTGTTCGTGGATGCTGATGTGGCCAAGGTGTTGGGAACGTTCGACATAGACCCTCGTTCGTCCTCGTCAACAGGGGCCCTGATCGCGTTCTGTACGCCCGATGGTGCAGCGAACGCGCAGGAGGCACTTGCCAGTAAAGGTATCAGGTCGGCTGATATCGGCATTGTCACTCGCGGCCCTGTGCGTGTTATTGGTGCCGACGGGAATGCTTCCGAAGCGCTCGCCGGGACCGACGGTTTTGCCGCCCATTCGGGCCCCTCTTCACGCACATGAACCAAAGGTTTAAAGCGTGCAAATGAATAAGCCTATACTGGTCAGCGAGAGCTGTTTTGCGTCTCGCCTGAGGGGAAAGTCTTGGAGGCTCTACGAGGAAGGACGGTAGCGCTCTTACTGTTCCTGCTCTTCCTCCTTCCCACGACGGCATCCTCGGGCAAGTACTTCACGATCAAGGGCGACGAGATGCTCGACATGTGCTACGAGTGCGGTGAGTGCATCCGCATAAGTGACTCGTCCGCCCGCGATGAATGCCTTCAGGAATGCGTCATACGTCAGCTGCTCGCCATCATCAATCCCCTGTGCAAGGAACTGTGCGGTGGTGATAACTTCTGCACCAAGCTCTGCACACGCATCGAGTGCGTGAAGTGCGCCTTGGAACCCGAGGATAAGATCAAATCCTGCCTCATCCGGTGCCTTGGTAAACCCCTATGCGACATCATACTCAAGCCCCCATGCCAGTACGCCATCTCCTCGTGGATCCCCCGTGTACGCACGGACGAGTGCGTCGAGATCGGCTGCGGGTGCCTGGATTGCTTTATCACTGACTCGGGCTCTGGCGGTGACTCGAAGGAGAGCAATTGCTGGATCGAGCATTGTATAGGTGACCTGATCCTCTCCGAGATCTGTGAGGACATCATGGGGTGCGAGGCGCCCTGTAGGAGCAACAATGAGCTCCTCTTCAATGTATGCAAGAACTGTGGTCAGTGCCTCTTGACGCTGATACCGGGCACGGGCAGCGCCAAGACCTCGAAGGAACGGAGAGAGGCCTTCAACAAGTGCCTCATCAGCAAGTGCATGTGCAAGTCGCTCGCGGCCCCCCTCCTTGGGGAAGTGTGCGAGAACATGATGGAGGGTATCTTCTCATTCATCCCGCAGAAGAAAGCGCTGCAGGTGCAGGTGGAGTACGAGTGCAATGCCCTTGTGGACCAATGCTGCGAATGCATCACAGTGGATGGTAAGCAGGAACGTATTAACTGCTTCATGGCCTGTGGTGTTCGCGCGCTCATCATTGGCCCCATGTGCGCGGGCATCTGCACCGGAGGTGACGCCCTCATCCAGAAGGTGTCCGACCAGCCCGTGGACATCGACCAAGCGTCATGCCTCGATATCTGTTACAAGTGCGGCGAGTGCATCAACGAGGGGTTCTACTACGACGTGAAACAGAAGAAGTTCATCTGGGACGGCGAGCAGATTCTCAACTGCACCATCACATGCATTCTCCAGTACAAGGTATGCCCTCTCATCGTCAATAACTTCATGTGCAAGAACATGAAGGACAACGTATCGTTCATGGGGGTGGAGATCAATCCTGATAACTGCGAGGACCGCGGTGCCTTCATCTGTCAGAACTGCGCATATTGCCTGCTGGCCAAACCCCAGGGCGACGAGAGCTGGGGCGAGGCGGTCGGGCGATGCCTACTTATGAACTGCCTGGGGGGCGCGGTGTGCACCATCGCGTGCGAGAACTTCGCTGATGTTGCGTTCGGTGATAGCAACCTCTTCGGTGGCGACATCCATGTCGGGTGGCAACAGGACAGTCGGCA
>CAZFHY010000010.1:0-136378 GCA_964519305.1 Candidatus Undinarchaeota archaeon | reverse complement strand
TGCGCCGGTCGGGATTTGAACCCGAGTCATTGGCTTGGAAGGCCAAGGTCCTAGACCAGACTAGACTACCGGCGCACTTGCGCTGTCCCCACTCCAGTAGATAACATTTAAAGCTATTCATACCCGCCCAAGAAACCCCGTGCCGGGGTAGCGGAGCCAGGCTAACGCGCCAGACTCGAGATCTGGTGGTGCTTGCACCACAAGGGTTCAAATCCCTTCCCCGGCGCCTTGCTCCTTCTCGTGCCAGGATGAGTTATAGGTCCCAGCGGGGATCAATAATCCGGCGACGGAGCGTCCTCGGCTTCGCGGTACCCTTCGGGCAGCACGTCCTCGAGCTTCTGGAGTGTCAGGACGTTGTTGCGCAGGACAACGACGTCGGTGGCGCCGTTCACCTGGGAGCCGGTGTTGGCGATCCACTTGTCCTTGGACACGTCGATTGGGACGTTGTAGTCCTTGATCTCCTCGAGCAGCTTCTCGCCCTTGGCGTCGTAGTGTAGGATGCGGGGGTTGTGGGTGTGGCCGTAGACGACCACGTCCTCGCCGTAACGGTGGATCCAGTCCAGAGCGCCATCGATGTACTCCTGGTAGTCGCCAACGTACTCGGAGCCACCGGGAGTCGGTTTGTTGCCCCACTTCTTGAGGAACCGCTGCACCTTACCGAAGTACTTCTCCACGTCGTACCAGCCGGCCTTCTCCACAAGGCCGCCGAGGTAAGCGATACCGCGGCCGATCCACTCAAATGGTCCGTGGTTCCACTTGTCCCAGATGTCGCCGTGGACGACCTCGATCTGACGGGCGCCCAGCGACTCGAACCCGTATCCGTCGTGGTATTCGTCCTTGAGCAGCCCTGCGATCTTCTGGATGTCAGCAGGACCGTCGTAGTAAAGGAGCATGTCAGTGGCGATCTCTCCGTCGTGGTTGCCGATCGTGTACACGATCTTCTCTTGCTCTACTAGCTCGAGCAGGTCCTCCACGAGGTCACGGTGTGCGGAGTATATCTCCTTGAAGTTGGACTGCCAGAGCTCGAACGCGTCCCCGGCGATGACACACTTGGTGTCGGGGGCGTCCCTGATGTAGTGGAGGAACCGGTGCAGCTGCTCCGGGTCCGTGGTGTTCTCATGGTTGGGATCGCCGTTGGCCAGGTGTACGTCGGAGAGGAAGTAGAAAGTAACGTCACGTGACTCCTCACCGTCGTTACCGGGCTCTTCCACCACGAGGTCCCCCTACCCGAATGTAAGCGCCCCAGGGAGTATATTAAGGTTTTGAATCCCCCGGACGGTGGAAACGCCCGGGGGGTCCTACTGTCAGCGGTCTACTTGGTGTCGACCAGCTTGATGATGTGCCAACCGAACTGGGTCTTCACCGGCTCGGAGATCTGGCCCTTCTTCATGTTGAATGCGGTCTTCTCGAAGGGCCGCACCATCTGGCCATGCTTGAACCACCCCAGGTCCCCCCCCTTCTTGCCGGAGGGGCACGTGGAGTTCTCCTTGGCCATTTCTCCGAAGTTCTTCCCGTTGTCGATGAGCTCCTTGAGCCTCTTCGCCTCGTCCTCGCTCTTCACGAGGATGTGGCTCGCGCGTACCTGCGTAACCATGGTCGTGACCTCGGGTGCACTGAAAGGGGCGAAACTTAAAAAACGCTCTGGTGGGCGCTCACGCCACGGACCTTCCGGCGACGGTCATCGTCCCCGCGGGCACGGGGCCGGACATGATGGTGTACGTGCGCATGTCAGTGGCTTCCAGCGGCTCGTCAACGAACACTGCCCCGCTGATGGTCACTCTCAGACGCGCCGTCCCGTCGGGAGTGGCCACGGTCATCCCACCGGACAAGGGCGTCCTCGAGTCGATCAACTTCAACGGTGGCAATGTGTGGTCGGGGACCGCGGAGTTGGACACCCGTGTGAGGTCTACCGTGAGCGTCCCATCGGCGGCCGAGATTGTCGCCATCACCGCACCCCCCTTGACCCGGGCGATGGCCTCGTTGAGCACCGTGGCGGCACCATGGGGATCGGCAGGGTCGAGCTGGGCGTTGAGGAACCACACGTCCCGTCCGTCCACGGTCCGTCTGATGAAGAGGGGCACATCGTCGGCGTACCGCCACACGACCTCCGCGTTGTGGGTCAAGGCAGGCCTCGCTCGGCTCCTCACCACGTCGGGCCGCGAGAACGTCCCGTCGGGGATCTTGAAATGCCCGGTCTCGACCACTCCCGTGGGAAAGACCACGGGGGACAGGAACCCGATGGCCCCGGTGGCCAGCTCAGCGTTGGCGGACACCTCACCGAGCACGAGAAGGACGGGCGCACCGAGGGCCGCCTCCGCGATCTCGGCGATTCTGTCGTCGAGCTCGTCAGGAGTGCTTCCCCTGAGCTCGCTCACGACGATGATGTTGGGGGGCGGCGATGTCGGGCCGAAGGGCGGTCGATCGGTGGTCACCTGGTTGGTCGCGAGGAGGAGGCTGGACTGCCAGATGCGGTCAGTGTTGAGCACGTACACATCAGCAGGGGCGTCCTCGCCCTCATAGCCCAGGAGGCGGACGCATGGGGTCGGCGGGAGGCGGTCGTCGTTGAAGGTGAGGACGTCCGACCACCGGAAGATGGTGAAAGGCGGCGACCAGAACACGTCCTCGGGGGGACGGACCGCGAAGGGCCGTAGACCGCCGTGGAGGAGGGGGACCGTGGCCCAGGCTGCCCTGTCTCGCTCCAGGGCAGCGTCGCTCTCGCTAAGGACCGGGATGCGGTCGTCCGGTGGCAGGGCCATACCTCCAGCCCACCAGACGGTCCCGAGCAGCACGATGGCGGCCCCCGCGACCAGGGCAAGGTCGCGCCAGGCCGGCCCGCGCATCAGGCGGTCGAGGCCAGCGGCGACCCACACGGCAGGAGCGACCATCACGATGAAGAGGTATGTGCACTTGTCGTCGAACCAGTCGGTGACCGCTCCCATGAACATGACGGCGGGCAGGAACCAGAGGAGGAGGGTGACGGCCAGCGCTCTGCGCTCACGGGCAAGCGCTATCAGGCCCAGAACGCCCACGCCCGACAGCGCGAGGCCGAAGGTACGCAGGAGGGTGACGAGGAGGAGCACCGGTGTAGGGAAGGGCATGCCTGCGGGCCGGACAAGTGTCGTATGGAACGGCCAGTTAAGCATGAGGCGGGACCGGAACGGCGTCCCGAGGAGGGGGAGCGTGTGGTCCAGGGGGTCGTTCTTATATGCGAGCTCGTTGGTGAGCAGATCGCCGAACAGGAACTGGTGCCAGTACATGTATGGGAGGAGGGCGGCGCCCGCGCCCACGGCGAGTAGCGCCAGCTGGGGGAGGCGTCGGTCCGGTGGACGGGTGAGGACGATGTGCACGAGCACCGCGGGGAGGCACACGACAGCGAAGTGGCGCACGCCCATGAGGGCGCCGAGCACCATGCCCGCGACCAGGACGCGACGTCGGGCATCGCGACCGTGGTCGAGCGAGAGCAGCACCGCGGCCGTGGCCAGGACCATCGCGAACATGTTCTCGTTGTGGGTGGTGGCGAAGGCAGCGACCGGATTGAGCATCACCAGTGCGCCCACCAGCAGGGCGATGGCATCCCTGTCGACCACGCGTCGGACGAGGACGTAAAGCCCCAGAGCGCACAGCACCCGGGTGAGAAGGTAGAACACGTGGAACCCGGCGAACCGTAGTGCTACGAGATAGGGCGCCAGGAGGACGGGGTAGCCGAACTGGGCGTCCCCGAGATGGGCGAGCCGCACCGCCTCGCCCGCTTCCATGCGATCGCGAAGGGGGCCGGGGGCCACGTCCCTGAGATAGGGACAGGCCGGGTCGCCCGGGCATGTCCGGGTCATATCCTCGGGAAGCCGCTGCGGGGGTGGGAGAAAGGCGATGAGGCCGGTGTCCTGGCGGCATGGCACCTTCAGCCCCAGGAGGTACCGCTCCACCCGGAAGGAGCAGCGAGAATAGATGGTTGGATCGGACGCGTCGTAGATGGACCAGTGGAACGTCGCGACGAGGGCGAGCATCACGAGCAGAGCGGCGCTCTGGCGCCGGTCGGGCATCTCAGGCCATCCGAGAAAGTCGGCCGATGGGCCCACGGCGACCAGTGCCAGGAGCACGGGAGCGAACGCAGCAGCAGCGAGGATGCCGGTGTGGATGGTCGTGCCCAGGAGGAAGGCAAGGGATGTCGCGACGGATGCGGTGGCCACGGTGCCCAGGACCGGGGTGAGGAATAATGCCTCATGGAGGTGGCGTGAGCGGACGAGCAACCGCTCGAGCAGGGCGCCCGGGAGGACGACGGTGGAAAGCAGGAGTAGGATACCCCTCGTGAGCGCGATGATGAGCTCTGCAGACATACGCTCCCTCCGAACTTGGGCCAGACCACCGGAACTTAATATATGTGTGCGTTCACGACTTCATGGGGGCACGACCTGTCCCGCATTCCGACCATGGCGTCCCGATCGGCCATCGATACTCCGCCCGCCTTCAAGCCATTACTTAAGCTATTCATCATAGTGGCGGCCTTCCTCACCGATAATCCCCTGGTGTGGGGGCTCATCTTCACCCTGGCCTTCTGGGACATCACACTGGACATGCGCACGGCCGCCCTCATGGCCTATCCCGAGATCAAGCTCGAGGGCATGGACCTCGAGACTGTATGGGCCACCCGGTCGAAGCGCTGCGCCCATGCCGTCCAGATGGCCCTCAACGCCTTCATCTCCAACATAGCCTTCTACGCCTTCCTCATGGTGATGTGCCTGCTCACCGGCCTCGTCATCGCCTCGCTCTGCACCCCCAACAGGTACGGGACGTGCCCGGATCCCTTGTTCCGCACACGCCTGGTGGCCGTCCGGGCGATGGTGCTCGTGGCCGTGATGGTCGTCTACATCGTCCGCGACCTCTATGTCCGGCGCTGGAGACGGCTGGACCGCCTCCATACGGCCTGGCGCGGGTTCCTATTCTTCGCGGTGGGCATGATCATCGTCATCCCCGAGGTGGCCCGCCTCCTCTGGGTGGCCTTCAAGGTCCTGTGGTTCGCCTATATATTGGGCGTCGTCTACCTGCTCTATGTAATAAAGCGGGCCCTGGACGAGAACCGGAACTCCTTCTATTCCATGTCCCGGGACCCGGACGATCGGGCTAAGGTGCGTCGTGAGTACACGAAACGCCTTGACCGCATCCTCATGACCGTCTTCGGTCGGCCGGAGGACGAGTTCCCCACGGGGAAGCGTGAGCAGGTCCGTCTCCTTTCGAACCTGGAGACCTTCGTCATCGCTGGCACCGTCGCCGTGGTGGTGCTCCTCGCGTTCGTCCTACTCTTCGGCTGGTACCGGCCCGGCGGGGAGCAGGACCCGCCCCACATCGCCCGACAGCTTGGATCCTGCCTTGGATCGGACGAGCCGGAGGTCCGCGCGCGTTGCGTGTACGGCGTCGCCCGGAACAACCAGGACATCGAGCTATGCAATCGACTTCCTTCTCGGAAGGAGTACGAGCTCTGTTATCGGCTGATGTGGCGGGACCGTGTGGAACAGGTGGGCCATCGGTAGAGACCCTCTCATATGGTCACCTGCATGCCGTTCCGAACGAGTGGATCGTGCGTTACTACCACAAAGTATATATACGCCCTGAACTGCCGAAAAAAGGGTACAGGGGAATGTGGGTATGCTCGATCTGGAAGAGCTTTCGCTACAGCAAGAAATCGCCTCGCTGAGGGCGCAGGGGCAGAGCGTCTATGACCTCCACTCGCACACGCAGTACTCGGACGGGCTAAGGAGCCCTGAGACTATGGTCCGGACCGCCTACGAGCTGGGACTCTCGGGCATCGCCATCACGGACCACGACTCCACCGACTCGTACGAGCGGGCGTGCGCCGAGGCCGCGAAGTACGACGACTTCATGATCATCCCCGCCTCCGAGGTATCCTCGGGCACGGGCCACGTGCTAGCCTACGGCATCCGTGAGGAGCTCCCTGCAGGACTCCCTCTGGCCGAGACCACCGAGCGCATCCACGCCCAGGGCGGTGTGGCGGTGGCGGCGCACCCCTACTCCGCCAATCTTGGCACGCAGGACCCCTTCGACCTGGACAACATCGAGGAGGCGGAGCTCGCGCTCCTGGACGGGGTCGAGGTGTACAACTCCTCCGTGCTCTTCCCCGGGAACGCCAACGAGCTGGCTTCGGCGCTGGCGGACAAGTACCAGCTGGCCCGCGTGGGCGGCTCGGACTCGCACTATGCATGGTCGCTGGGCCACGGCCTCACCGTGATGCCCGAGACCCACACCGTGGAAGGCTTCCTCCAGAACATCAGGGACCGGAAGACCGAGGGCCACAAGCCTGCGGTGAACGACCGGACGGGTACGAAGGTCCACAAGTACCTGGACTACTTCGTGGGCGGGATCCCCCGCGCCGTCATGTTCATTGCCAACCAGATCAGGGAGCGCTACATAGACCCGCCTCAGGGCGAGGAATTACTGGAGGGGTGAGAAATCATGTTTAAGCGCGAGATCGAACTGGAGTCGGACGGGGAACGCAGGTCCGAACTGGTGGAGGGGTACAGCGACACCGATGACCTGGACCGGAGACATCTGACATTCGGTGCGGTGATGGGCGGTGCGCTGGGCGCCGGCTACTTCCTCATGGCCGACTTCGACAAGGACGGAGCGTCCAACATCCGCGAGCTCACGGGCGGGACGAAGCTGCTCGTCCCCGACTCGGACGGCGATGGCATCATGGATGGCTCGGACCCGGCCGCTCTGAATCCGGACGTCGACGGTGACGGACTCATCGACGGCCTCGATCCGGACAGCGGGAACCCGGACACCGACGGTGACGGTATCGGTGACGCCATCGATCCATACCCCATGCGCTCCGACTACGATAACGATGGCCTCCTCGACGGGAAGGACCCTGACCTGGAGAATCCCGATATCGATGGTGACGGCCTGCTCGACGGCGCAGATCCTTATATCTCCGAGGCGGACCATGACGCGGACGGTCTGCTCGACGGCCAGGACCCCGACCTGGAGAACCCTGATGTGGACGGCGACGGCCTCCTCGACGGTGAGGATACCTACCTCCACGAACCTGACCACGATGGTGACCTGCTCATAGACGGTGAGGACCCGGACCCGGACAACACCGACAGCGACGGTGATGGCCTCATGGACGGCTTCGATCTCTACCCGCGGGAGGCGGACCACGACGGTGACGGGAACCTGGACGGGAGCCCTGCGCTCCGCGACTACCGCTCCTCGTCCTCGGGTCTGCTCCGGCATGCCCGTGACGCTCACGAGTACGTGGATCCCGACGACCCGGTGGTCCGGGGTTTCGCGAACCGGCTGGAGATCGAGAACGACGAGCTCCAGCTCGCCGACGGGACCGATCTGTTCCAGAGCTACGAGCGCGACATCGACCAGTTCAACGATTCCGACTACTGGGTCAATCCTGAACATTACCTGGCCAACGGTCGGGTGGGGGACTGCGAGGATTACGCTCTGAGCGCCTCGTCCCTCCTCATCGCCCGGGGGAATCCGTCCATGGTCGTCGTGGGGTTCACCCAGCCCAACAACGAGGGCGGCCACGCGTGGCTGGAGACGGACATCAACGGCACCCGGTACGTGGTGGACTACGACAGCCTGGTGGAACGGGACGCATTCTACGAGTCACACACCGACTGGAACCCGCTCTACGCGTTCAACAACGAGGTCCAGTACAGCGACTACGATGTGGACTGGGCATAGTCCCTGTCGCTCCGAACACTCTTATAGTAAGAGCAAACACATTTAAACCGGTATCCTCGCAGTCTTTGTCATATAAGGACGGGGAACGCCGATGGATGGCCACGTAACGATCGATAACGGGTACTTTTCGCAGGAGGGAGAGGGCTTCTTCTCCCTTGGCGTTAATTACATGCCCACCTCCCATGGCCCGTACATGTGGCAGGAGTGGGACGACGAGGAGGCCCGCGAGGTCGAGAGCGACCTGGCCCACCTCAAGGAGATCGGCATCGACAGCGTCCGCGTCCCCCTGTTCTGGGACTACTTCAGCCCACAGCGCGGCTCGGTGAACCCCGAAGCGCTCCAACGGCTGGACGCCTTCCTGGGCATCGCCGAACGGGTCGGCATCTACGTTGCCCCCGTGCTCGTCGTGGGCCAGATGTCGGGCACGCTCTATGGTCCGGACTGGGTCCAGCGGGAGAACGGAGTGAACATGGGAACACCGTTGGACGTGGACCTGTACAGCGAGGACATGCTCTCGGCACAGGAGGAGTACGTGGGTGCCATCGCCGCCCGCTTCAAGGACCACTCCGCCATCTCCATGTGGGTGCTGGGCAACGAGCAGGAGGCCTACCAGCTCCCGCCCTCGCCCGAGAAGGGCGAGGAGTGGACGCGACGGCTGACGTCGGCCGTCCGGCGCAGCGATCCCAACCACCTGGTGGTCCACGGACTGGACAATCCCTGCATGCTCAAAGAGGTCAACTTCCACCAGCGCGAGTACGGTGGCATGCTCGACGCGCTCACCACCCACTTCTACACCATCTACGACGAGAACACCATGCTCGACGACGCCTGGACGCCGGCCACCAGGCACAAGTACCTGGCCGCCTTCTCCATCGCCATGGCGTCCAAGGGGGACGCGCCCGTCCACCTTGAGGAGTTCGGTACCACCCTCGCGACCACGGACGAGCGCTTCCAGGCGGTGCTCTATCGCCAGACCGTGACCTCGGCCCTGATGTACGGCGCAGCCAGCGCATGGTCCTGGTGCGCCAAGGATTTCACACCCATCAGGGACCGGCTCCCCTACCGCAAGGAGCCCTTTGAGCTGGAGTTCGGCCTCATCGCCGTGGATGCGGACGGGAACGAGCGGGATCGGCCGGTGGTCGACGAGGTCCGACGGGCCCGACAGCTTACCGACGCCTTGGGCAGTCCTGGCGAGTACCGGCGACCTGCGCCTGAAGCGGCCATCGTCGTGCCCCGGTTCTACTACGAGAACGTGGACACCATGGCCCCCGTCCTCTACAATGCATTCTGCATGGCGCGGATGGCCGGTATCGACGTGGCCCTCGTGGACGAGGAGGACATCGAAGAGGAGGGTGCGCTGGACGAGTACCGCCTGGTGCTCCTGCCCTCACCCATCCTCAAGAACACCGGGGTCGTGTCGACCGTCGCCTGGGATCGGCTGGACGCGTTCGTCAAGGACGGTGGCAGCCTCTACCTCTCCTGGGGCAATCCCGGTGCCCCGAAGGTGAACGAGATGTTCGGGGTGCAGGTGGGGTACGAGCGGCTGGACATCAGGCCCATTTCCCTCGACGTCGACCTCGGCAAGGGGCCCATGACCATGGCATATGACGGCCTGGAGCGGGACCGGCGGGCCAAGGTAGGCATCGTGGAGGCGACCACCGGTCGGGCGCTCGGCCGGGACGCTGACGGGAATCCCGCCGTGGTGGTGAACGATCACGGACGGGGACATACAATGCTGGTCACCGCTCCCGTCGAGTACCACGTCAGCCAGGTGCCCAACGCCTTTGCCACGGACGAGGCATATACCCTCTACCAGCACGCCGCCGAGCTGGCGGGCATCACCCCTGCCTACCGTTGCGATGACCGGTTCGTGGACGTGGCGCACTGGGAGCACCGGGACGGTGACCGTGATGTCGTGTTCCTTCGCAACCTCACAAGCGAGCGGCGGTCCGCGGCCGTCGCGATCTCTGACACAGTCACAGCCGCTTACGACCTGGAGTCCGGCGATGTGGTCGCCCTCGACAACGGGGCTCTGAGCGTCGAGCTAGAGCCCGACGAGGTCATGGTCCTGCAGGTCGAGAAGGGATGAACCGTATAGCCGAGCGGATGCATGCCGCCACGGTGGTGGCGCCTGGCAGGTTCGAGGTACGGGAGCGTCCCGTGCCCAGGCCTGAGAAGGGCGAAGTGCTCATCCGGGTCATGGCATGCGGTATCTGCGGGACCGATGTCCACATATTCCGTGGCCGATATATGGGCACCTACCCCGTCGTACCCGGCCACGAACTTGCAGGGGAAGTAGCGGCGGTGGGTCCCGGTGTTCGCCGCATCGACCTGGAGGGTCGGGTGACCGTCGAGCCCAACATTGCCTGCGATGACTGCCCTGCGTGCCTGAGCAACCACCAGAACTTCTGCGAGAACTGGCAGGCCCTCGGTGTGACCCTGTCCGGGGGGATGGCACAGTACGTTGTGGCGCCTGAGAACGCTGTGTTCCCCATTGGTGACATCCCTTTCGAGCATGGGGCGTTTGTCGAACCACTTTCCTGTGTGCTCCACGGCGTGGAGCGGGCGGGGATCGCACTTGGCGACCGTGTGGCGGTTCTGGGCGCAGGGCCGATCGGTATCCTGCTCATGCGGACGATGCTGGCGCGGGGAGCGGCGGCCGTGGACATGGCCGAGCGCATCCCGGACCGAGCAGCCTTCGCCAAGAGGGCCGGAGCGGATACGGTGGTGGAGGACGTTGCCGACCTGCCCGAGGACGCCTACGACGCTGTGGTGGACGCCACCGGGGCCGTCCCGGTGATGGAGCGGGCACCCACGCTTGCTCGCAGAGGGGGGACTGTCCTTCTGTTCGGAGTCCCGCCCGTGGATCAGACCATAGCGCTGGACCCCTTCGTGCTCTTTCACAAAGGACTGATCCTGCTCTCGTCCTTTACCTCGGTGAGGAACTCGCTCCAGGCGGTGGCGCTTCTCCGGGCAGGGAGGGTGCGTGTGGACGATCTGATCTCCCACAGGATCCCTTTGGAGGAGCTCGAGCGCGGCATCGGACTCATCGAGTCCGGGAAGAAGGGTGTGATGAAGGTCATGGTGCGCCCCAACGGCCAGTGAACCCGCACAGGTTCCTATGAAAGCGACGCTGTCATGCGCTTCGCCTCTTCTAGAACGTGGTCCGGCGCATCGTTGTGGGCCAGTACCCGCTGGAGATGACGCCGTGCCTTCTCCTTCTCCCCCAGCCTGGTGAACAGCCTGCCGACGAGCAGGTCAGTCTGCGGGATGGCAGCGATGGTGCGGGATAGCACCATGGCGGACTGGAGGTCACGGATGGCGCTGCGCACAAGCTCGTCCGAACCGCCATCCTCGGCCAAATGTCGCAGTACCAAGCCGCGCAGGAGGTAGCGTCTGGCGTCGGTGGGATCCGCCTCGAGCGCCTTGTCCAGGAAGTCGAGCGCTTCCTCATACTCCCCCTCGCGCATCAGGGCCTTGGCGAGACCCTCGATATCGTTCTGTCCTTCCACTGAAGGGATGAAGCTGTCCAATGGGCTCTCTCCCTCGTCGGTGAGCATGCTGACCGCCAGCAGGAACGAACGGAACACCCCCCGGAGCACGTAGTAGAACATAGAGATGACGAGGATGTCGGCAAGCATGCTCTCTGCGAACATACCCGCGAGGAAGAACACGACGATGGCCCGGCCGAAGTCGGAGAGGACGGCTTGCCCGAGTTCCGATTTCCGGCCCATCATCACCATGTGGCGTGCGCAAGTATAAAAACCTTCGACATACCTGCCGGTCCATGGATTCTGAGGGCGTCGAGCTCCATGTCCTCCGCGTGGTGATGGGGGACGAGGGGCCAGCGCTCGAATCCGTGACCGTCCCGTCCGGGAAGCGGGCGGTTGCCTCAGGACCTCCCCTCGTGGTCCGGTGCGATGGGGACGCGGACCTTGCCCGGGACGTTGCTGCGGCCCTGCCTGCAGGATGCAAGTTCGTCTCCCTGGGCGAGCGGGTGGACGGGCGCTGTCCGGTCCTCCCAGTGGCCCTTGAGTTCCGCAGGAACGCCGAGACCGTGGACGTCCTCGTGCTCACCAAGTGCTATGGCGAGGAACCAGCGGTTCTCCTCATCCGGCGCGGACGCCCACCGTACGAGGGGATGCTGGCCCTTCCCGGTGGCTTCGTCGAGTACCGTGAGCCCCCCCAGGGGGCAGCTGTACGGGAGCTCGCCGAGGAGACCGGGCTCCTGCTCTACCCTCGCGACCGTGAGCTCTCCCTGCTCTCCCTGGACGAGCTCGCCCGCCGGTCCGCCACCTTCGGTTCCATCGAACAGGAGGTGTCGCTCAAGCCCGACGGCCCCGTCGTAGGGGCCATCTACCTGGAGCGGGTCATTGACGGCTGGGACGACCCACGGTTCCCGCGCGGGGCCGTGCGCACGTCCCTCTTCATGCTGGAGCTGGACGGCCCGTCCGAGCGGCTGGCCGCCCGGATCTCGCCCGGCGACGACGCGTCCCACGCCCTGGTCGTACCGGTCTCGCAGCTCGCGAAGGAGCCGGTCGGTTTCGCCCATCATCTGGTGCTGATCGATGCCGTGCTCGACGAGCTGGGCATACGTGTGCCCTGGGAGGGAGAGAACCGGGAGCGGCTCGATGCCGTGCGGACCGACATCCTTCCGGTCGACCGATAGGTGGTCTCCTTGACCGACCTTCACGAGCTCCACCGCACCCTCCGCCCGATCATCGAGGAGCGCCTGCAGGGATTCCGCGAACAATGGGAGAGCGCCTCCGAGGAGGAGCTGTTCCGCGAGGTAGTGTTCTGCCTGCTCACCCCTCAGTCGAAGGGTCGGGCATGCTGGGACGCAGCCTGTGGCCTAGATGACGTGGGCCTGCTCCTAACAGGTACCGCGGAGGAAGTGGCCGCGGCACTGGCGAGCACTGGTGTGCGGTTCCACCATACCAAGGCACGCCGGGTGGTGGCCGCCCGCCTGCTCTTCGCACCGGAGGGTAGGCCGTCCGTCCGCACCGTGCTCGGCCAGTTCAAGGCCCCCAAGAAGGCACGGGAGTGGCTGGTCGAGCACGTGAACGGTCTCGGGTACAAGGAAGCGGGTCACCTCCTGCGCAACCTGGGCATGGGATCGGACCTAGCGATCCTCGACCGCCACATCCTCCGCTGCCTCAAGGAGCTAGAGGTAATCCCAGAGGTGCCCAAGAGCGTCACGCGCCGCAGGTACCTCGACATCGAGCGGGACATGGCCGCTTTCGCCGAACGCGAGGGCATCCCGCTCGACCATCTGGACCTGGTGTTCTGGGCACGGGCCACGGGCGAGGTGTTCAAGTGACGACACGGGAGGTCCTCGGTCACTGGTATGCGGGGAATGATCGGCTCATCCCAGTGTACGAGGCCGGGCCCAAATTCACGCACAAAATCGACCTCGTAGCGTGGAAGGGACTGACAGGCCCGGCCGAGAAGGAGGTCGTGCTTGTGAGCGCATGCCTGGGCGGGTGCCCGACACGCTATGATGGCACCGCTCGGTACGATCCTGCCATCGCCCGCCTCGCCCGGCGGTACGCTCTGGTGTTCGCCTGCCCCGAGTCCCTGGGCGGGCTGCCCGTTCCCCATGCACCCGCAGAGATCGAGCCGGGCAGGAACGGGGATCACGTGGTAGGAGGCGTCGCACAGGTGCTCACGAAGCTCGGGGACGACGTGACTGAACCCTATCTGCTTGGTTCCCTGCAGACGCTCGCGTTGGCCAAGGCAGTGGGGGCGAGGACCGCGGTCCTCATGGATCGGAGCCCCGCATGTGGACCGAAGAACGTCCACGATGGCACGTTCAAGGGAAAAGTGGTCCCGGGCCGGGGCGTGGCCGCAGCCCTTCTAGTGCGGAACAACATCGAGGTCCTCACCATCGAGGATAGTACAAGGCCCCTTGAGGACTAGTCGCTCGACCGCATCCGCTGCACGAGCTCCCTCTCACGCTCACCGGGACGGTCGACGAGAATGGTCGTGAGCGGCCCCTTGATGATGCGTCCTCGGAAGTACCCAGCCTCATCGACAACCATGTCAACGAACCCTTGTGAGGCCTTGTCCCGTCGCTCGACCAACGACTCGTACGTATCGACATCACCTTCGAAGGCCATGACGGAGCAGTAGATGTCATCGTCAAGGAAGAGGTCGTCGCAGGCCGCTTCGGGCTGGGCGTCAAGGGCCCGCTCGTAGGTGCGGATGACGTATGTGTTGAGCTTGAGCTCGGCCTGAGCGAATGCCTTGACCGCTGGATTGTGGACATGGGGCTTGATGTATGAGACCATCTGTTCCAGTAACGTTTCTCCGCAGTGCTCGTACAGACCAATGAAGGACGAGATAGTGCGTTCATAGGCCTCGTCTTCGTCGATCTTACCATTGAGAAGGTCCGGGAGCTGCCTTTTCCCCTCCTCACTGAGCTTCCGGGCAAGATCTGCCATGTAGTCACCTAGGAAAACACCCTCGGCGTACACATCGAGCTCCAAGGAGCGACGGGCGTAGAGGCCGTCGATGCACGTATCTAGGATGTCTTCCCCTTCCATGTCCCGTACCGGTCTAATATTACCCGGTTTATAAAGCTCGTTCCACCGGCGACCGGAGGAAAATCAAAAGGCTTATATAGCGGCCACGGGGCCGCCCGATGTGTTACCATCGCAGGGGCGTTCCCTGTGGGGGGCTGGATGGACATGAATTACGTTGCCGGGGCTGTTGAAGCGGTCATTCTTGAACCGTACGACTCCTCCGTGAAGGAGTCCTACACCCTGCACATACCATCCGCCCAGGAGACGATCCTGGTCAACCTGGCCTCAATGGAGACCCATACGTTCTCCAACGACCTGGGCGAGACCTACCGGATGCGCCTCTGGGAGGCCGACGACGCGGACGGCCTGGCCGAGGTCTACAACAACGTGTACTCCAACCAGGAGCACTGCGATAAATCGATATTCAAGGCCGAGAGGTTCCAGAAGGACCACAAGACCATGTCCTTCTACGGCTCGGACTACCTCACCAAGGGCGGCGGGCAAATCCCTAACTTCGACCTCTGGTTCGTCGTGGAGAAGGAGACCGCTCCCGGCGAGTACGCCGAGATGGTCGGCTCCTTCGCGATCAACGTCCATAGCGACGACCTCTCCGGTGAGATGGCGCGGTTCGCCATCAAGAAGGAGTACCAGGGGAGCCACATCGGCGGGAAGGCCATCGCCCTGCTCGACACGTACGCAGAGGAGCTCGGACTTGAGAAGACCTTCGCTGACGCGACGTCACCCATCTCGTTCAAGGCGTTGCTCAGGCAGGGCTATGCACCGGAGGGCGTCAACGTGGGCGAGTTCGTAGAGAAGATTGGGACAGGTGAAGGACACAAGCGGCTGAACTCCATGCGGGTCGCCAAGCTCACACCTAAGGGCCTATCCAAGGTGGACGTGGACATCTCGGACTTCCAGTTCTCCCTCATCGTGGCAGGGGCCGAGTTCGAGGAGAGCGTGCGCGCGTCGGTGGGCCTGGAGGGTTTGGGGATGCACGGTGACATAATCCAGGAGTTCTCAGATCGGAACCCTGATCTCGTCGAGCAGGCCGTGAACAACACACCACACGTCCGCTCGTACGTCGAACGGATGCTGGCCCAGCAGTAGCGGGACCGGCCGGCTCGGCCTAAAGAATAAAAGAGTGATGCAGCATACTGTCACTTAGATGCTCAAGATCAGTGAGCGCCTATTGAACGCTATGACCAACCTCGGCCTTGGACGGTACGAGGTGCTCGTGTACCCCCATCTCCTGATGAGGGAGAGCGCCACCGTTTCGGACCTCTACGACATGCTCAAGATCCCAAAGGCCCGCATCTACGAGGCGCTCGACATGCTCGAGAAGCGCGGGTTCATCTACAAGCAGGATATCAAGCCCATCCGCTACATCGCCGTGGAGCCCGACATCGCGCTCAAGGAGCACACGCGCTCGATGATAGACGCGCTGGAGCAGAGCCACGAGACCGCTCGCGCCCAGCTCGCGTCCTTCGCTGCGAAGAGCGATGAGTCGGCCAGTATCCCCGAGTTCTGGTTCATCCATGGCAGGTCCAAGAAGTACCTGCGCATCGACAAGATGATGAACACCACCGAGAACGAGGTGCGCATCACCGTCAACGAGGCGGGTCTGGGGAAGATGCTGCTCTACGAGTCGAAGAGCAGCGTCCACCAGCGCCTCCGCGACGAGGGGAAGAAGATCAGGATGCTGGTGTTCGACATCACGCATCCAGAGCAGCTGGAGCGTGCGAAGCGGTTCGCTGAGGTGCGGATGCTCGACGCCCCGCTCCCCCGCATCGTGATCGTCGACAAGTCCGAGATGGCCATGCTCCTGCGGACAACACGTGACAGCCTCACTATAAGCAAGGGAGAGGATATCGTGCTCTTCTCCAAGAACGCAGACTTCGTCTCCCTGTTCTGTGGCATCTTCGATACCTACTGGGACTCGCTCGGGAAGCCCGTGTAGGGACTGAAGATCCCCACTTGAAATGTGTATTTTTCCGCCGTACTTCGGAGTTGTAACTAAGCCGTAGTGATGCGTTTCTCGTAAGTTTTTCCGATATATGGAGGAACAACCTATATAAGGGCGGGAGGGTGGCGATTTAGGTCCGGACGCCACGGTACAGTATGGCATGCCGCAGCCGTGGCTACGGGGACGGACGTATGAAACATTGGGGGTAACCGATATGAGGGACATTGAGGACGAGAAGCTCAAAGAGGAAGACCTACAACCGGACAACCGTGAGGAGGAAGCAACTAAGTTCTCGGACCTGCCGCTGGGCGCGCAGGCCATGACCGTCGGCAAGTACATCGGCCTCGGTCTCGCCTCCCTCGGTGTCGGTTTCGGTATGGTGTCCACGGTCGGTATCGTCCCCCCCAACACCGGCGCCATCATCCACGAGTCCGTCCAGCTCGATGAACGAGGCATCCTCGACTTCGAAGGTGGTACCCGCTACATCGAGAACGAGACCGATGGGAGCAAGTTCGTCCTTCGTCTCCCTGTCCCCTTCTCCAGCTACGAGGAGGTGTCCCTTGAGCGGCAGACGGTCGACATCGACATCCCCGTCGGGCAGCTCGCCACCTACACCGGCCAGAAGGCAGACGCCGCCAAGGATGTCTTCATCCATGGCCAGGTGTCCTACAGCGTAGAGAACCTGGCGCAGTTCGATGCCCGGACCGACTATCACAACCTCATCGAGACCATCGAGACCGCCCGGATCAACGGTGGCAACGGCCCGCTCTCCGAGCAGGAGAAGGACGCCATCTGGATGCAGTTCTCCTCACGCGAGGGGGCACTGAAGACAACGCTCGAGTACGTGGGTGCCCAGGTTGTCCAGGCGACGCTGAACGAGTACCTCGAACCCGTACAGAAACAGTACAAGGACGAGGCCACACTTGCTGCTTTCGGGGGCGAGGAGGCGGTCAAGACCTTCGAACGCGACCGAGTCCCCTACTTCAAGGGCGAGCTCAAGAAGGCCGCCCAGCAGTTCTACCAGGATATCCAGAACGATCCTTCAAAGGTCATCGAGGATTTCGAGGCCTCGCTCCACATGCGGGGTCAGGGCCAGGACATGCACATCATCCCCTCGTTCGAGGACGTGTACGGTGTCCAGGTGTACGACATCGATAACGGTGGCTACGAGCTTGAAGTCAGGGAGGGGAACTGATGGCTATGGACATCGACCTCGAGACCGATGATGCCGGGACCGCCACGGCGGCCGACGGCTACATGGTCACCGAGGACCTGAACGCCGAGTCGGTGGCCAAGGGCTTCATCGCGGTCGGACTCACAATCACCGGTGGGCTCGTCCTCGGTGCACTGCTCGGCAAAGAGGCCGAACCCGGTCCGCCCAAGGCCCGTGTGCTGGGCGACGACAGCGTTCCCACGCTCTCCCCCGAGCAGGCCATGGCGGACGCTGACGGCGACCACCTCTACGATTCCATCGACCCTCATCCCGGTAATCCCGACATCGACGGGGACGGTATCCTCGACGGTAGGGACTGGGACTGGTCCAATCCCGACGTGGACGCTGACGGTATCATCGACGGCAAGGATCCCGACTTCATGGTCCTCGATCGGGACGGCGACGGGCTCGCTGACGGCTACGACCTTCACCCTGATAATCCCGACGCCAACAGCGACGGGATCCCCGACGGCTTCCCCTCGCTCCGGCACCAGGAGATCGGCGAGCAGCGGGGCTTCTACATGCCCAATAATCCCTCGTCCTACATCACACCGGACAACGAGGTGGTCCAGGGTTTCGCCAACAACCTCGAGGTCCGCGACTATCCCGCCGCGATCAACATCGGTGGGAACAACATATCCGGTATCAAGTTCATGCGGTTCGCCGACGGCAATCCGCTCATGGGGAAGTACTTCTTCGACGCCGATCATCTAGGTCACACCGATTACTGGCAGAACCCTGATCACTTCCTCACAGGCCTCTCCCGGGGCGACTGCGAGGACTACGCGCTCGCATCGAACTCACTGCTCGAGGCCAAGGGATACGATTCGGTGGTCGTGCTCGGGACGATGAAGGGCGGAGGTCATGCCTGGACCGAGACCATCATCGACGGCAAGGCCTATCTCACCGATAACAACGTTCGCGACCTGCTCATCCCCCGGGATGTCGCTTATTCTCAACTAGGATATTCACCACAATCGATGTTCGGGGACGACCTGCCCCTGGGCACCTACAACCCTGACTGGGTAGAGTGGGAGTGATGATCATGGACGTAGAGTACGAAACTGACTTGGAGAACGAGAAGGAAGGGCTCACCCTCAAGAAGGTCGGCGGGTATGTCGCACTGGGCCTCGGCCTCGCTGCAGCCGTGGGCGGCGCCATCGGCGTCACCGCGGGTCCCGGCGATACCGCGCCCGCTCCGGGGACCGGGCCTCACAGGCCCGCCTTCATCACGGAGGCCCAGGATGTCGTCAAGTCCCGTACCATCGACATGGGCGAATACCAGGTCACCCTGCCCGAGGACATCCCCCTCGTTTACGGCGAGGATGCCCGCGTGCCCTCCGAGGCCAAGGAATGGACCATCATGATCTACTCCGCGTCGGACAACAACCTCGAGAACGACCAGCTCACCGATATCAACGACATGGAGAAACTGGGATCCAACGACTACATGGACATAGTGGTCCAGGTGGACCGCGGCTACACCGCTGACACGCCTCAGGGCGGCGACTGGACCGGCGCCCGACGCTATCTGATCCAGAAGGACACGGATCCCATCAACTACAACTCACCAATCCTGGCGGAACTGGGACAGGTGGACATGGCCGCCCCGGAGACACTGGCGGAGTTCGTGGAGTTCACCGTCAACAACTTCCCTGCCAAGCACTACATGCTCATCATCGCCGACCATGGTTCGGGCTGGGAGGGCTTCATCGACGACAGCTCACACCACGCAGGACAGATGTCCACGCCGGAGCTCGACCAGGCGCTCGAGCAGGTCAAGGAGCGCACCGGCGCACAGATCGACATCCTCGGCTTCGACGCGTGCCTCATGGGCTCGACCGAGGTAGCCTACCAGGTCCGCGACGCGGCCGGGTTCCTGGTGGCCAGCGAGGAGCTGGAGGGCGTCGAGGGCTGGCCCTTCGAGGGCATCATCAGCCAGCGGGCCCTGGACGTCATGGAGAAGTTCAACCAATCGTTCAAGGACGCCGACCGTCCCGCGCTCACGCCCAAGCTATACTCCTACTTAATCGTCAAGGAGGGCGCCAACGATACCGCCACCTTCGACACCCTTTCCTCCACTGAACTTGAGAAGATGCCCAAGGTGGCATCAGCCGTGAACGGGCTAGCCGAGGCGCTGCGTGCGTCCGAGGTACCCGTCACCGAGTTCAACACAGTGGAGGGCAACAGCCAGGACTACGGCTGGGGCTCGCCCCTGGTGGACGTGGTGGACCTGGCAAAGAACCTTGCTGCCAACGAGCAGTACGGTAAGGACGTGAAGCTCGCGGCCAACAAGGTGATCGAGGCCGTAGACCAGGCGATCGTGGCCGAGCACCACAACTCGAGCCATCCCGGTTCCCATGGGCTGCACATCTACGTCCCGTCGAGCTATTGGGCAGGGTCCTACGACGGCGAGGCGTACGAGCAGATGGAGTTCGCCGAGGACACCCAGTGGGACGAGTGGCTCAAGGACCGAGTAGAGAAGATGAAGCAGACCCCGTCGGGTCAGTGATGTTCAATAGGTGATTATGACTGTATATCGAGAACGAGCAGGATGAAACGCCGGAACGAGAAGAGGAAGGACTCACGCTCAAACAGGTCGCGACCTACGGTGCAGCTGGCCTAGGACTTGTGGCCGCCATCGGCGGCGCCTTAAGCATCCTCCCGCCAGTACAGCCGCCCCCGGGCACTACCCCGCAGCCGGCCTATGTGACTGAGGTCGAGCAGAGCACCCAGGGGAACGTCATCGACATGGGCAACTATTCTGTCACCCTCCCCTCGTCCATCCCGCTGAACTATGAAGCAGACGGCGAAAGGGCCGAGGGCAAGGAGTGGACCGTGCTCGTCTACGCCGCAGGAGACAACGATCTGGAGCACTACCTGATGGACAACATCGACGAGATGGAGAGCGTGGGCTCCAGCGAGTACATGGACGTCGTCGTCCAGATGGACCGGGGCGTGGAGGCCGATGCTGTGGCCGAGGGGCACGGCGAGTGGACCGGCGCCCGGCGGTACCGCCTCCAGAGGGACGACGGCGAGGTGGGTATCACGTCGCCGGTGCTGGCCGAGCTCGGGCAGGTCGATATGGCCGACCCGGCGACGCTCGCGGACTTCGTCACCTGGGGCCTCTCGAGCTTCCCCGCCGAGCACTACCTGCTCGTCATCCACGACCACGGCCTCGGCTGGCACGGTGCCATAGTGGACTACTCGGCCAGCGGGTCGACCCTGATGACGCCGGCGCAGATGCAGGAAGCACTGGCGGTGGTGAAGGAGAGGACGGGCGTGAAAATCGACGTCCTCGGGTTCGACATGTGCCTCATGGCCTCCACCGAGGTCGCGTACCGGCTGCGTGGCTCGGCAGACTACATGGTGGCCAGCGAGGCGGTCGAGTGGGCGGACGGCTGGTCCTACGACGGGTTCCTTGGAAGAGCCGCCGTGGGGGTCGGCAAGAGGTTCACCGATGCGTTCAAGGACGGCGAGCGGCCCGAGCTCACACCACGGATCATGTCGTACCTCATCGTGAGCGAGGCCGAGCGTCATCAGGACGTGATCGAGACACTGTCCGCGGTCGAGCTGTCCGGGATGCCCGACGTGGTCGAGGCGATGGACTCGCTCGCCAGGGCGCTCGATGCATCGGGCGTGTCCATGAGCACGTTCGAGGAGGTGGGGGACAACACCTTATGGTGGTACGCCAACGGCGTGGTCGTGGACACGGGCGACCTCGCTGAGAGGATTCTCGCAAGCGACGCGTACGCCGGCGACGAGGTGGTCCGGGACGCTGCCCGGGGCGTGCTCGACGCACTCGCGAAGACGGTCGTCGCGGAGCAGCACAACGAGGAGAACCGGGACGCGCACGGGCTGCAGGTGTTCCTCACGTTCGACGATCGGGTGTTCGGGAAGTATGGTGACGAGTACCGCGCCACTGCGTTCGCCCGGGACACCCACTGGGACGAGCTCGTGGAGCGGGCGGTGGCCGAGACCAACGAGCGGGACGGGGGTACCTAGGATGGAGGAGGCCGACGGTGACGGAGCACCTGTCGGGAAGGTCGCGGGCTACGCCGCTCTTGCAGCGGGCGTGCTCTCGGCCGTCGGCGGCGTGATGGCGCCAGTCATGGGCGCCGCGCCGGTGCAGCCCGCCTACGTCCACCAGCAGGGGACCGTCACCGGTCCCGATGCCATCGACATGGGCGAATACCAGGTCACCCTGCCCGAGGACATCCCCCTTGTGTATGGCGAGGATGCCCGGGTTCCCTCCGAGGCCAAGGAATGGACCGTCATGATCTACTCCGCCTCTGACAACAACCTCGAGAACGACCAGCTCACCGACATCAACGACATGGAGAAGCTGGGGTCCAACGACTACATGGACATCGTGGTCCAGGTGGACCGCGGTTACACCGCCGACACACCGCAAGGCGGTGACTGGACCGGTGCCCGGCGCTATCACATCCAGAAGGACACGGACCCTATCAACTACAACTCACCGGTGCTGGAGGAGCTCGGACAGGTGGACATGGCCGCTCCTGAGACACTGGCGGAGTTCGTGGAGTTCACCGTCAACAACTTCCCTGCCAAGCACTACATGCTCATCATCGCCGACCATGGTTCGGGCTGGGAGGGCTTCATCGACGACAGCTCACACCACGCAGGACAGATGTCCACGCCGGAGCTCGACCAGGCGCTCGAGCAGGTCAAGGAGCGCACCGGCGCACAGATCGACATCCTCGGCTTCGACGCGTGCCTCATGGGCTCGACCGAGGTAGCCTACCAGGTCCGCGACGCGGCCGGGTTCCTGGTGGCCAGCGAGGAGCTGGAGGGCGTCGAGGGCTGGCCCTTCGAGGGCATCATCAGCCAGCGGGCCCTGGACGTCATGGAGAAGTTCAACCGCTCCTTCAAGGACGCTGACCGCCCCGCGCTCTCGCCCAAGCTCTACTCCTATCTAATAGTCAAGGAAGGCGCTAACGATACCGCCACTTTCGACACGCTCTCCTCAACAGAGCTCGAGAAGATGCCCAAGGTGGCATCAGCCGTGAACGGGCTGGCCGAGGCGCTGCGCGCGTCCGAGGTACCCGTTACCGAGTTCAACACCGTGGAGGGCAACAGCCAGGATTACGGCTGGGGATCGCCCCTGGTGGACGTGGTCGACCTGGCAAAGAACCTTGCTGCCAACGAGCAGTACGGCAAGGACGTGAAGCTCGCTGCCAACAAGGTCATCGAGGCCGTTGACCAGGCGATCGTGGCCGAGCACCACAACTCGAGCCATCCCGGTTCCCACGGGCTGCACATCTACGTACCGTCGAGCTGGTGGGCAGGATCCTACGACGGTGAGGCGTACGAGCAGATGGAGTTCGCCGAGGACACCCAGTGGGACGAGTGGCTCAAGGACCGAGCAGAGAAGATGAAGCAGACCCCGTCGGGTCAGTGATGTTCAATAGGTGATCATGATGTACATCGAGAACGAGAATGATGAAGTACCGGAACGAGAAGAAGAGGAAGGGCTCACGCTCAAGCAGGTAGCTACCTACAGCGCTGTGGGCCTGGGCCTCGTGGCCGCCATCGGTGGCGCCATAAATATCCTACCTCCGTTCCAGCCGCCCCCGGGCACGACCCCGAGACCGGCCTATGTGACCGAGACCGAGCAGAGCACACAGGGGAACGTCATCGACATGGGTAACTACTCAGTCACCCTCCCCTCGTCCATCCCGCTGAACTACGCGGCAGAGGACGCCCGAACACAGGGCAAGGAGTGGACCATCCTCGTCTACTCGGCCGCCGACAACAACCTCGAGCCCTATCTCATGGCCGACAACGACGACATGGAGACGGTCGGTTCGGACAAGTACGTGGACGTCGTGGTCCAGGTCGACCGCGGCACGGTCGCCGAGGGTCAGGTCGACTCGGGAGAGAGGGCCTGGACCGGTGCCCGGCGCTACCACCTCCAGAAGGACGCCGAGAAAGGGAAGCTCAACTCCCCCATGATGGGCGAGCTCGGGCAGGTCAACATGGCCGATCCCGATGTGCTGGCGGACTTCCTCGAGTGGGGTGTCCAGAACTACCCGGCCAAGAACTACATGCTCGTCATCTCGGACCACGGCGCCGGATGGACTGGTGCCATCGGGGACGACTCCTCCGGGGACCACGAGATGACATGGGTCGAGGTCCAGGAAGCCCTGGGCAAGGTCATGCAGAAGACCGGTGCGAAGATCGACGTTCTCGGGTACGATGCATGCCTCATGGCATCTGCCGAGGGCGCCTACCAGGTCCGGTCCGTGACGGACTACCTGGTGGCGAGCCAGGAGCTTGAGGGCGCCGAGGGCTGGCCATACGAGGGCATCATGGGCAACCGCGCCCTTGTGGTCATGGAGAAGTTCTCTACGGCCTTCAAGGATGGAAAGCGCCCAGAGCTCACACCCAAGCTGATGAGCTTCCTCATCGTCAAGGAGGCCGAGAACGACCAGCGGAACCTACCCACCCTCTCTGCCGTCGAGGTCGAGAAGATGCCCAAGGTCGCCGAGGCCATGGACGGGTTCGCCGAGGCCCTGCGAGGGTCCAAGGTACCAATAAGCGAGTTCAACCAGATCGCCGAGGAATCCTTCCACTTCGGGAGGCAGTGGTGGTCCGTGGAGCCGCTCGTGGACGCAGTAGAACTGGCCGAGAAGGTATCTGCCAATGACGCCTACGGCGCTGATGTGCGCGAGGCCGCGGCAAAGGTCATCGAGGCCGTTGACCAGGTCGTCGTCGCCGAGCAGAACAACGAGGCCACTCATCCCAACGCCCATGGTCTGCACATCTACGTGCCCTTCGAGGGCAAGTACTCCTTCGAGGGTGAGAGGTACGGTGAGCTCGACTTCGCAGAGGACACCCAGTGGGACGAGTTCCTCCAGGAGCGGGCGAATCAGAGTAAGGGAGACCAGTAGGAGGGATAATGATGTACGTCGAGCAGGAACCTGAACCGGAAGCGAACGAGAAGGAAGAGGGGCTTACTACCAAGCAGGTGGCCACCTACGCCGCCGCAGGACTTGGACTTGTAGCCACCATCGGTGGTGCTATTGTCGGCATCGGTGGCGGCATGCTCCCCAACACGCTCCCGCCTCCCGGCACGGACCCCCAGCCGGCGTACGTCATCGAGACCGAGCAGACCAAGCAGGGCAACGTCATCGATATGGGCGATTACCAGGTCACCCTCCCGTCCTCCATCCCGCTCAATTATGCTGCCCAGGACGACCAGGCCGAAGGCAAGGAATGGACCATCCTGGTCTACTCCGCTGCCGACAACAACCTCGAGGCCTATCAGGTCGCCGACGTGGACGATATGGAGAAGATCGGTTCCACCGACAACGCGGACGTGGTCGTTCAGCTCGACCGCGGCGAGAAGGCCGAGGGCAAGACGGACATGGCGAAGCGGGCTTGGACCGGCGCCCGGCGCTACCACCTCCAGAAGGATGCTACGAAGGGCGAGCTCAACTCCCCAGTTCTGGGCGAGCTAGGTCAGATCGACATGGCCGATCCCGCCAACCTTCAGGACTTCGTGGAGTGGGGCGTCCAGAACTTCCCCGCGAAGAACTACATGGTCGTCATCTCGGACCACGGTATGGGCTGGACAGGCTCCATCACCGACGACTCTGCGGGTAGCGATTCCATGACCTGGGCACAGGTCCAGGAGGCCCTGGGCAAGGTCAAGCAGAAGACGGGCGTCAAGATCGACGTGCTCGGGTACGATGCGTGCCTGATGGCCTCAACCGAGGGTGCCTACCAGGTACGGAGCGTCACCGACTTCCTGGTGGCCAGCGAGGAGCTGGAGGGCGCCGAAGGCTGGCCCTACGAGGGTATCATGGGCAACCGTGCGCTCGTGGTCATGGAGAAGTACTCCAAGGCGTTCAAGGACGGGCAGCGCCCCGAGCTCTCGCCCAAGCTGATGAGCTACCTTATAGTAAAGGAGGCCGAGAACGACCAGCAGAACCTCAGGACCCTTTCCGCCACCGAAGTGGGCAAGATGCCCAAGGTGGCCGAGGCCGTGGACGGACTGGCCGATGCTCTTCTCGAATCCAAGGTCCCCATGGAGGAGTTCAACAAGGCCAACGACGCCAGCCTCCATTTCGGTACCCATCCTCTTCTCGGTTTCCCGGAGCCTCTAGTGGACCTGGGTGACCTGGCCGAGCGGCTCGCTGCTAACGAGAAGTACGAACCCGCGGTGCGCGATGCTGCCAACAAGGTGCTCGAGTCCATCGGACAGGTGGTCGTCGCCGAGCAGCACAACGCCCAGTCCCATGGGACTGCGACGGGGCTCCACATCTACGTCCCCAGCGTGCAGCGGGAGTACGATCACTACAAGGAGCTGTATGAGAAGACAGGATTCGCTGAGGACACCTCGTGGGATGAGCTCATGCAGAAGCGGAACCCCACCATCGAGGAGGCCTTCGAGATCCCTCTGTGGCTCCAGATCTACCTGCAGTCGCAGCAGGGCAACCAGTGAGCGGTCCGATGGAGGACACAGGTCCCGTTGACGAGGTCGTGGAGTACGTTCCAGAGCCAGGGGACCCGATCCCGGAATATGGAGCGGCCCACCGGCCCTTCTGTCAGTACCCTCCGGCCTATGATGACCGCGGTGTGACACCTTCTGGACCGTACGCTCCTGCCAACGATATGTGGTGGGTGTGGGACCTCTCGGTGATGCCTCCCCGGGACAAGCAGATCGCGGCCAGCGTCCGCGGTGAGGGGAGGAACGTCTACGTCGTCGTCGAGGACGCGGCCTGGGGCCACTCCGTCGATGAGAGAACGGTGGACAATCTCATCAAGGCATGGGACGAGGGAACGCCCTCTGATCCCGAGCGTGGTATCTACGACCAGGTCACCGGACTGTTCGGGGATCCACCGGATGAGTTCGACAACGATCCGAAGGTATACCTGTTCCTGTACGAGATGGGATCGTACAACGGGCACGGGTTCGACGGCTACTTCAAGGTCGAGGACCAGCTCGACGTCCCCGTGTCCAACCGTCACGAGACCCTCCATATCAACACGCTCCATTACGCTCCCGACTCGGACTACATGCTCTCAGTACAGGCCCATGAGCTACAGCACCTCATCCACTGGGGCCACGACGCGGAGGAGGAGAGCTGGCTAAACGAGGCCATGAGCGAGGTGGCGATGGTGGTCACCGGGTATGGTGCGGACGAGAAGTGGGTCGACGCATGGTTGCGCGACCCGTCCCATCCGCTCATCCCCGATCAAATCGGGCAGGGGCACTACGGTCTCTATATGCTCTTCGGCGACTACCTCTGGGAGCGGTTCGGGAACGGCTTCGTCAAGGAGATCACGGCCGATCCGCTGCATGGGAAGGATTCGCTGGACGCACGTCTCGGGGATATCGATCCTACGCTCGACCTCGACACCGTGTACGCTGACCTGGGCTTGGCCATCGCGGTGAACGACACCTCGTTCGATGGAGGCGTGTACGGGTTCGAGCGGCTCAATCTCGGCGAGGTGACGGCGACCGGGCTCTCTGCGAGTACCTATGTCGACGTGTCCGGTCGTGGTGGGATGTCGTTCATGAAGACCAGCGTCACTGCGGGGGACACGGTGCGGGTGGAGAGCCCTGCCCCCGGAAGGCTCCGGTTGCGCGCTGGCGTCGTGGCGCCTTCGGGGCCAACCCTCGTGGCCGACTCCTTCGATGGTGGTGTGACGGACATCGACATCGCCGAGGACGGGGTCCTCTGGCTGGTGGTCACTAACATCTCGGGCGAGGACTCCTCCTTCTCGGCACGGCTCAAGGACGTGTGAGAAAGGGTCAATTCCCCCCAATAATATAGTTCGCTCAGTAACCAAGGGAACTTATTTAAGGACGACCTAAACGTTTAGGCGCGTCTAAAATGATAATCGAGAACGAAGAGAGGGTGACCATGCCCTACGAAGGGCAAGTGAGCCCCGGGACCTGCGAGTTCCTTGGCGCCGTCGGTGCCGAGGTCGCGTACGAGAACCGTCTGAGGACTAACTACCACTTCACCGAGATCCACGAGCTGTGGAGCGACGGGAGCTATTGTGAAGAGGTCCACGTCTATGGTCAGACCAAGGACGATGCTGAGCGGACGTTGGTCGAGGTCGAGGAGCGGGCCGCCGAGCTGGGGCTCCAAGCCCGGTTCGACAGTGATCTCGTGAGCGGACTACTATGTTCGCGGTACGAGGTCATCGAGACGCGGAACCTGGTGACCAAGGACGTCAGCACAGACCACTACATCGGGACGCGTTACACGGACGACCACTCGTTCAACGTAGCCGAGTACGGTGCGCTCCCCGAGACCATCACCGAGACCCTCGATGGTCTTGCGCACACGGAACGCGTACGGCTTGCTCTCCAGTTCGCCGGTCAGGAACAGGTCCTCTTCGACCTCATCGACCATCTTGAGGGTTATGCTAACAGGAGGGGGAACACCACGGATGTGTTCGACCTCACCAGTGCAGACACCTATACGGCGCTGCGATCCAAGCTCGACGACACGATGACCGAAACCCGTGAGCGCATCGATGAATCCACGCTCACCAAGCTGCCCGTCGTGGGCGAAGCGGCCCGCGAACGACAGCTCAACAGTCTCTGGCGCGAACGGGAAAGGAAAGAGGCCATCATCGACGATCTCGAGAAGGCCCTCGTGGCGTGAATCGCTACAGTCAGGAACAGTAGAAAGGAGAACAGGATAGGGGATTGTCCCCATGGGGGACACCATAGGTCTGGGGCCGGTGGCCACCACGTCACCTGGGCATGCCATGCCCGGCCGCCGCCCCAGGCCACAATTTGGTCACCTGTTAGCTTTAATGGTAGCTTCTCTTGGGAGAAAGGAAACATTTATTAGGTGACCCTTAAGCTTAGGCAGACCTAATGGTTGAAGGCGTATCGTACCAGGATGACGCGGGGGAGAACCGCCCGCAGTTCAGGCGGTATCTCGGAGCGGGGATGGCAGCGCTCATGGCCGCGTCATGCGCTGGGTCGATGGTGACAGAGCCCGGACCGATGGTCCCTGGACATGACGGTATGTACGCCGAGACACCTGCCTATATAGTAGAGCACCCGGACGTCCAGGCCGGACAGGAGCTTACCGTCGACGGATACACGGTCAACCTGCCAGAGGCGGTCGCACAGGTCGAGCACCAGCAGGCCGATCCCCTGGCCGTCCCGGCCGGTTACATGGTCGAGCAGGTGCACCTCGATGCGAACGGCGTCACAATCCACGGCGAGGTCTGGTCCCCGCCGAACGCTAATGGTGCTGGTGTCGTGATCGCCCATGGCTACAATGGAACACGCGCGAACCACTACGACCTCGCACAGATGCTCTACGACGAGGGGTTCACCGTCCTCCTCTACGACCAGCGGGCACACGCCACATCAACGGACGACTTCCACCTCCAGAGCATGGCCAATGACGCTGACTTCGCCGTGGACTACCTGCGCGAACAGCTCGGCGGTGGCAAGGTCGGGCTATTCGGTCACAGCATGGGCGGCTACCTGACGGCACGCAGCGTTGCCGAGGGTGCCGATCCCGAGGTCCTAGTGACCTGGGGCGCGCCCACCAGCATGCGCGATTCCACCATGGACCACCCGGACGGCAAGCTCTCCCGCTTCCTGTACCAATCCGGTCTCTCTCGTATCCTACACATCCCCTTCGGAAAGGAGTTCATCCAGGTGGACTCCGTCGGGTGCCTTGTGAACGAGATTATGGACCCGGCACAACCAAACCTCAAGGAGATGGCAGCAGATATCAAGGTCCCGTACACGATCATTCACGGCACTGATGACGACGTGGTGCCCATGTACAACGCAGAGTCGATCCATCAGGCCTCCGGAGGACATGCTGAGCTCTTGCTCGTCCCTGGGGGCCATCACCTGCTCGACCCCACCGATCCCATGTCAGGTGACACCGGCACCCGCAGGGTCGCCATGGACGCTGCGGTGGCGCGGTTCGTGGATCATCTGCTGGACGTGAACGAGAGGTGAAGGTGACGGCCATGAAGCGCGTAGAAATGTATTGTCCAAAGTTGACGGGGCGACGCTCCAAGATTATCGGGCTAGGTATTCTCTACAGCGGTATCGCTGCCGTTTCAGAGGCAGCACGGTTCGTAGAGAACTTGCTGAACGTGAACAAGAACTGAAGGTGACAACCATGGAGAACGATGCTAATCATGATATCGGACGGACGGCACAAAGGGTCGCTAGCTTGGGGCTCGGCCTCCTCTACGGAGGCATGGGTCTTGCATCAGATATAGCACCACCTACGGGGGCCATCGATGATCTCATTACATCAGGCAGGATGTCCGAACGGCCCGCCTACGTGCTCGAGCAGGGCTCGTACACCTCCCTGGAGCAAGGTTCACAGTTCAACATCGACGGCTATCAGGTATCCCTGCCGACCGAGATGGCGGGTGTTCCTGGGCAGCGCGAGCGCATCGCCCAAGAGAAGCCGTGGACGGTCCTCGTCTACTCCGCCGCCGACAACAACCTCTCGACCCATATGTATCAGAACATCGACGAGATGGAGGCCGTCGGTTCCACGGACCAGATGAACGTCGTTGTACAGTACGACCGTGGCAACAACATCACCACGAACGAAGGCGACTCCTGGAGCGGGGCCCGACGCTACCTCATCCAGAAGGAGGGTAAGGATGATATCGTCACATCGCCGGTGCTGGGCGAGCTCGGACAGGTCGACATGGCCAGCCCGAAGACCCTCTATGACTTCGTCTCCTGGGGTGTGAAGAACTACCCTGCCGAGAACTACATGCTCATCATCGCCGACCATGGTGCAGGATGGTTGGGTGTCATTGACGACCAGTCGGCGGATTCAGGACCCCTGAGCTGGGAGGGCATCCGACAAGCGCTCACCTCCGTCCAGCGGACCACGGGCGAGAAGATCGACGTTCTGGGCTTCGATGCATGCCTCATGGCCTCCACGGAAGGCGCCTACGCCGTCCGCGGTGTGGCTCGCTACATGGTCGCCAGTGAGTCGGTCATCAATGCAGGGGGTTGGGACTACGAGGGCCTGCTCAACGAGGCGTCACTCATCATGATGGAGAAGCAAACCGCTGGAACGGAGCTCACGCCCCGTCAGATGGCCCTTCTCGTAGTGGACGAGGTCGCATCGGAGAAGGACGGTGTCAGTACCATGTCGGCAATCGACATCGAGAAGATGCCCGCCGTGGCCGAGGCCATCGACCGGATGGCAGGGGCCATCATCGAGTACGATACGCCGTACACCGAGCTCAAGGAAGTATTCTTCGCTACACACCAGCTGACGAACACGTACTTCGGCGGCACTTCCATGGTCGACGTCTATGATCTCGCACACAAGATCGTGGCCAACGGTAACATCGAAGGTGCCGTACGAGCGACCGCCAAGGACGTGCTCACCACCGTTGAGGATGCTGTTCTCGACAACAGGAACAGCGAGTTCCACGAGCGCGCCCACGGGCTCCACATCTACCTGCCAAGGATGCAGGAGGAGTTCGATAAGGCCACATCGGCATACAAGGCGACGCCCTTTGCCCGCGACACCCGCTGGGACGAGTTCCACGACACCATGGCCGATGAGAACCATCCCTCGAGCACTGAGAACCAGGCGCTCTATGAGATGCTCCTGTTCTTCTACCTGATGAACGGTGTCTCTCCACCATCACAGTGAGGCCTTGGCCCGACGCAGTAGGTGTTTAAAGATAGCCCGGTTATGGGCTGTCAAGTGATAGGAATAGGTGTAGTACGGGGACTGATCACCTGTTCGAACATGACGGTACCGAAAGCCGTATATATAGGAAACGACAGATAATATAGTAACAGTCACTAGTAAGTAGTGACATAGTGTACTGGAAGCGTGGTGAAAATGGGTGAAACAAAGGCACTGTATGCGTTCATTATAGTCCTCCTACTCATCACACCCGCCCTTTCGGTCACGAGCCTCGAGGTAGAGGACGGACATGAGCAGGGGGAGCTCACGAACGTCACGGCGGGTAACGAGGAGGTTTCCACCAGCGAGATCGGCGGCCTCAACCTCGATGGCATCGGCGGCTCCGGGGCCGCCGGTCCGCCAATCTCCAACCTCGCAATCCCCTGTACGGGCCAAGTGTTCGATAACATGGCCGATTACCTTGATGCCATGGCGTCCGCGTACGAGCAGATGGCCTGGCATTACAGGACGATTTCAACTAACATGCTCATCGCCCAGGACGGGTTCGTCCAGCAGTGCCTCGTGTGCCAGAAGGCGATCCAGCAGGTGAAGGGGCTCGGGCTTGGTGAGTGCGATCCGCGTCTTGGTGGCGAGGGGCTCACTGCCGCACAGGTCGCGGGCGAGGGGGTCGGCCCTGCGCTCTGCCATATGGTGACGCAGGCCAAGTGCGAGGTGAAGGGGCTCAAGGAGTGCCGTCCTGACGACGAGCGGGAGATCGAGGAGGACGATAGCGCGAGCGAGGGTGATGGCGATGGAAGTGGAAGTGACACCACCGGGAGCGAGCAGCAGTCACCCTCAGGCGGCCAGGGCTCAAGTGGCGACCTCCATATGCCCATAAAGGGGACGAGCCAATCCCAGTGGAAGACGTACGGTGCCCCAGGGGCGCATCGGGGCATCGACATCCACGTCCATGCAGGCACCCCCGCCTATGCCGTCGCTGATGGTACGCTCATCTACAGCGAGCGCGGCCATACGACATGGACCACGCCCCCGGACACGCCCAACAGCATCCTCCTCAAGTTCGACAAGCCCATCAAGAACAAGGGGAAGACGTACTATTTCGCATGGTACACCCATATGAAGAGCCTGGCGTTCCACGTCCCCGATGGGAGCGGTGGCAGGCATGTCACAAAGGGGACGAACGTGGGGACCGTCGGTCTGGGCAACAAGGTCCCTCACCTACACTTCGGCATCCTCATAGCCCGTCCCCAGGGGCCCGGGCAGTACATGGACCCATTGGAGATCAGGGACATGTTCTTCAGTGGAGGCGCGGATAGTTCGGGTGAAAGTACTGGTGACGACGGCTCGGAAGAGGCCAGTGGTGCCTATGGATGTCAGGGCGGTGACATGAGCAAGCTCGGTTCGACCAGCCTCGGGGCCTGCGCTCCCTATATGGACATCGTCGACAAGTACATGGGCAAGCACGGCCTCCACGGTCGCATCGACCCGCTCCAGGTAGCCGCATTGATGATGCAGGAGTCCAGCTGCAACCCGAGCGTGAACTGCGGTGGCATCATGCAGGTGGACTACCCGTGCCGGGTGGAAAAATCGTCACCGCTATACTGCGCGTGCAAGGGCAACGCGGACCTGGGCATCGACCTGGGGCTCAAGGAGCTGGCGGCCAACCTCAACAAGGCACAGTCGATGGGAGCGTCCCAGTCGGATGCGCTCACATTCGTCCAGTTCGGGTACAATCGCGGCATGGGCGCCATGGAGAGCGCCATCGGGTACAGCAAGGGCGGTGCGTCGACCTACGACGCCATGATGCGGTCCTGCGAGAAGTACTACGGCCCGGGAACCAAGTGGAACGATGCCGACTACTACTGTCGGAAGAAGGGTCACGGTCCCCGCTACCCGGAGATCATCCAGGAGCGGTTCGAAGAGGCCTGCCGGCAGATAGGGGGGACACCAGCTCATGGCGGCCCGGCGACCCATGGCACGAGCGGTCCTGTCCACAAGATAACAAAGGCCAAGAGCGTCGACGAGTCGGTGACGTGCCCGCTCTGCGCGGCGGTGCCCTGCTCGTACGGGATGGAATGCAGGATCGGCAATCCCGGGGAGGGCGGGACCCTCGACACGAAGGACACGTGCGGTGAGGTCCTGCGGGCGGAGAAGGACGACAAAACAGGCAACTACAAGTGCGTCGTCAAGCCCGGGGAGCAGGGCGACTGCTGCATCCGCAAGGATGCGACCTGCCCCTCGAAGTGCAAGGGCGACTGCGACATCGCGAACGCGACCCTGCGCACCCTCTCCTCCCGGGCGACCATCACCCTACCGTCCGTGCTCGTGGCATGTCAGCGTGCCATGGCGGACCTCCATGACGCGTGCTCCGCCGGAGGGTCCGACGTCATCGGGGAGCGTGTGCTCGATCCCTGCTCGCTGGCAGAGATTATTGGTAAGAACATGGCGGCCCTCGACCAGCGGACGCAGATGATGACGGTGCTCGCACGACAACTGCGCACGCTCGCCAGCGACGTGCGCGGTTCCATGCGGACCGGTGCCCCGCCGCCCGAGCTCGAGCAGCACGTGAACGACCTGGTCGGGACGCTGGAAGCGGGCGCCAACACGCCGGTCACAACGTTCCAGTACGAGCTCACCACCCTCGTCACCCTCACCGGGGACCCAATCATCCGCGACGTTGCCAGTCCTAGGACACCAGGTAACAGCGATGCGATAGGGTACACTGACGCCAACGCAGGCCCCACGACCGGCAGCTCATCCCCGGTTTCCAGCTCGTGGCGACGGTACGATGTCAGCGACAGTACGACCGGCCAGGATGCGTCACGCGAGGACATCGGGATAGTCGTCAAGAGTGAGCTCCAGAGCGCGCGGATGGGTTACCGTGGGTCAGGTCCATGGGACGGCTTCTGCGGGCGGTACAGCGTCAAGAACCGGACCGCTGTGGCGAAGGAGCGAGCGAGCGGCGGTACGTCCACATCGTCCGGTGGGAGCAAGCAGGTACCCGAACTCCGCCAGCTGTCACGACGTATCACCAGCGATGCACCTGTCGCCGGGTACGGCCAAGCACCGGGCCGGTGCGAGTCCGAGCTGGTGGACGGTGCGGAGCTGCTGGACCTGAACGTCGACTCGTGGCCGTCCGGGCACGTCGCAGCGCTCCGGAACCTTGCCCGCCTGGACCCGGACACGCTCTTCATGGACATGCAGGACTGCTTCAGATACAAGACCCATCGCCCGCCGACACCTCCGGATGAATCACAGCTGTCCCCGGGACAGTGTCAGGAGGCGTGCCAGCTATGTTTCGGAGCGAAAGGCTCCCACTGTCACCCCGAGCTCAGCCTGTGCGTTTGCCATACCGGGAGCGGTCACCACCCCATCGACATGAACTGTCCAATAAACTGGGGACAGGAGGCGCTTGAGCTGGCCAGGGAGTGCTGTGCACCGGAGGGGATGGGAGGTGCTGCAGGCCAGCCTGGGACAGGAACGCTCCCGCCGCCATCCTATAATGCCCCCTCCGGGCCCACGAGCGGAGCGAGCGTTTGTCAGACGCCTATAAGGGCCGCGGGCATGACCTACGACGTTTGCGTCGGGAGGACGTCCGAAACCGGACTATGCTGCCTTGAGGGGCTTGCCGAGCGTCCTGTGGGCAAGATCGAGTGCGAGCCGCGTGAGGTGCCGTGCGATGAGGCGTGTCTGGACCAGCACAAGGATAACAGCACAGCAGCACGTGAGTGCATCAAGAAGTGCAACATGGGGAACGTCACGGCAACCCCCACACCAACGCCGTCCCCGACACCCTCGCCTACACCCAACGCCACGGTCACTCCCAGCCCGACACCCAACGCTACGGTCACACCTTCCCCCTCGCCCTCGGTGATGCCGACACCGACACCCGAGCCCGAGGAGGAGCTCAACGATAGTATCGAGTGCAAACAGGACTGCCTTTCCGAGAACGATGTCAGTGTGGCCCTTGACTGCATGCGCGAATGTGATCCCAGCAACTCGACGTGTGAGGACACGTGCGCACGAGAGCGGCCTGATCCTGTCCTTCTCCGCCCCTGTCTGGAAGCGTGCGTGGGCCTTGGTGACGGAGGGGCTGACATAGTCTGCGAGGAGGGGTGCATCATCAAGTTCGGGACCAGCTCGGGCGACGCACGGACATGTATGCGGAAGTGCGACGAGGTGCAGGTCGCCTGCGAGGAGCGATGCCTGGGCGAGGACGACCTAGATATCCAGCATGACTGCCTCGTCGAGTGCGGGAGGGATCCTGCGTGCGTGACCGACTGCAACGTGCGATTCCCGAACGACAGGGACGGCCGTGATCGTTGCTTCAAGGGATGCGATCCGGCCAACGCCACCATCGCGTGCATGGAAAACTGCACGAGCTCGGGCGGGAACGAGAAGGAGTGCGCTAAGCTCTGCAAGGCCACTGCTTCCGAGGTCGTCGTGTCAGACGTCGCTCTCCTCCGCGACGACGAGGAGTCCCTGACCTTCTATGCCAACGAGAGCGTCAGGATCCGTGCTGTGGTCAACAACACCGGAGATTATCCCTTCACGGGACGCGCGAAGGCACAGCTCAGGATCATCGGTGAGTGCGACTGTCCGACATGCCCCGAGTCGTACGAGTGCGGATGCGAGTGCGAGGAGCAGATCATCGAGCTGCGGGACATCCCCATCCGTCCGCTGGCCCCTGGTGACTCATGGGCGTATATCTCCGATCCCATCCTCCTAGATCCGGGGATGGCCAACGCCACCGTACAGCTCCAGCTGGAAGTGTTCGATGATGAGGGCGAGGGTGTCGCCACTGCCGCCGGACCGCTGACGCACGTAGTCGAAATGGGCGAGGTGAGCATCACCCATGGTGCATTCGTGGCCACGGACCGTGACGAGGAGGTGACCGACGGCAATCCCGGGATGCAGGTCGTCGGCCGACTGGTCGTGACGACCAAGGTGTTCCCGATATCGGTGGAAACATACGCGGTCATCGGTGCATCACAGGAGCTGGCGGGAACGCACGCGACAAGGACGATCGATGCACCTGGTGAGGAACTAGTGGTGGAGACCGCGCCGTTCCAGCTAATGGAAGACCAGCTCGGCTGGGTCCTCCATATAGGCGTCCGTGTCACCGACGGGGCCGGCGACCTACTCCTGGACATGATCTTAGACGAGCAGGGATTCGATCCGGAGAGGTGCACAGGACGCCTCATGACCTCTTGGTGCGTCCAGGAGCGCTCCCGCGTCAAGCTCGGCTATCCCCTGGCCTACCTCGAGGTGAAGCGGCCCCGTCTGAGGATCGCCGAAGCGGTGTACCGCGACGCTGACGGCCAGCCCATCACCACGGCGGTACTGCGCCAGCCCGTGTCGTTCGAGATCGATGTCAGGAACCTCGCCCACGTCCCGTTCTCCGGGAGCATCGAGGCAGCCTCACGGCTCGAGTATGGCATGAACGTCGTCGGCGGACACGTGCGAGAGGACGTCACTGAGCTGGAACGAGGGGGTACCATCAAGCTCCGCTCGTCGGTGTTCGGCGCGTTCGGGGATACCGGAAGAGGTAACGCGATGGGGCTGCACGTCACCGCCACGGACGGGGACGGCGCCCTATGGCTCGACGATGATGCAGATCCCTCGCTCTACCCTAATGCCTGGGTCACTATGGGAGAGAAGATCGAGCTCGAGGACGCTGCGCGTCAGACCATAGACGCCACGTTCGACATGGGCGGATGCCGGATCGAGGTCGTGTGCGAGGGCTGTCTTCCCACCTGCGAGCTCCATATCGACAACGACGATTGTACTATCGAGACACGTTCGTGCGGATGCACTTGTGCACCACGGAGAGGATGATCGATGGCGGTCCGCGAGCGTCGCGCAGCAGTGCTCCTGACGCTCCTACTTGTCATCGCGCTCCTACCGTTCGTCACAGCGGCCGGCCAGACGCGCAAGGATATCACTGACGGCCACGAGCAGGGCTCGTTGAAGAATGCCGACAGTGGGAGCGGGGAGTTCACACGCGCCGATGTTTCCGGGAAAGCGCCCGGTGACCCTGGTGCCGGCCCGGGCCCAATGTCCGTCTCTGACCTGAACGTCCAGTGCGGGCGGACCTACCGGAACATGCCCGGATACCTCAATGACATGGCAGGGGCGATCGACAAGATGGCGGGGCACTATAAAGCGCTCTCAGGCAACCTCGCTCTGATAGAGGCGGGGTTCGCCAAGCAGTGCCAGGGATGCCAGGCCGCCCTCCAGAAGGTGAAGGCGCTGGGGCTCGATGGCTGTGACCCGGCCCTCGCCGGTCTCACGGCAGCCAAGGTGGCCGCGGATACGGGGTTCGGTCCTACCGTGTGCGACCGCGCTGTCAAGCAGACGTGCGAGCGCAAGGATCTCAAGACGTGCAAGGGTGACGAGAAGAAGGACGAGGGGGGAGATCAGAATGAGGGCAAGGGCGAGCTTCCTAGCTGCGAGGGCGGCGACCTGAGCAAGCTGCCCCAGACCAGCCTTGGGAGGTGTGCACCGTACCTCGGGCTCGTCAAGGAGCATCTGGCCAAGCACGGCCTCGCAGGGCGCGTCGACCCCCTCCAGGCGACCGCGCTCATGATGCAGGAGTCGACGTGCAATCCCAGTGCGAACTGCGGTGGCATCATGCAGGTGGACTACCCGTGTCGGGTGCAGAAGGGCCATCCGCTGTACTGCAAGTGCAAGGGGAACGCAAGGATCGGCATCGACCTCGGGATGAAGGAGTTGCGGCACCAGCTGGACAAGGCCCAGAAGCTCGGCGCGTCACCCAGCGAGGCGCTGGCCCTCGTGGAGTTCGGGTTCAACCGCGGGGGCAGCGCCATGACCCGGGCCATCAGTAACCGGAAGCGTGGCATGGGGCTGTACGATGCCATGATGGCGTCGTGCGTCCACTACTACGGCCCCGGCACTAGGTGGAACAACGCCAACTACTATTGCAGGAAGAAAGGGATGGGCCCGCGCTACCCCGAGCTCATCGCGGAACGGCTCGAACGCGCCTGCCGCGAGATGGGCGGGAAGCCCAATCCGATGACGGCCGGGAAAGGGTCATATCCGAGCGACACAGGCTCGTCTGCGGCCACCCCGCCACCGCCGGGGGAGGCCGAGAAGAACGCGGCGAAGTGCCCGCTCTGCGCGGTCGTGCCGTGCGCTTATGCCGACGCGTGCGAGGTCGGGGGGCCGTCCTCCTCGGGCGAGAAGTGCGACGCCTCCAAGGGCTGCGGCGAGGTCACGAAGGTCGAGCGAAAGGATGGCGTCCACACGTGCAAGGCAGGACGCGGGAAGGACAAGTCGTGCAGTCAGCCCAAGGCGACGCTGGTCACCGCGCCCTCGCGCACGGTCATCACCGTCCCTGCAATGCTCGCGGCCTGCCAGCAGGCGCTCGCCGACGTCAAGGACGCCTGCACCGTGGACGGGTCCGCCTCCCTGGGTGGCGCCACCCTCGATCCCTGCAGCCTCCAGCAGCGTGTGTCCTCTGACCGCGGGAAGCTCGACGGGCTCACCGGGAACCTCGGTCCAGTGAGCTCCGGGCTCAGGGGCGTGGCCGGCGACGTCGGGACGGCCATGCGGACAGGGCAACCCGTGGCCGGGGCTCAGAGCCGCATCGACGCCCTGGTGAACACGGCCTCGGCGAACGCCAAGGACGGTGCCGGGCTCGCCGCGTTCCAGACCGACATAACCAAGCTGGTGACCCTCACCAAGGGTCCCATGGCACGCGACGTGGGCGGGGGCATCGGTGGAGGCGGCTGGGGACAGCGCATGCAGGCCGCTGGCGGCTGGCTCCAGAAGCGGCTCGGCATGGCCCCTGCCCATGCGGCCACCCTGGACCAGGCCGCTGAACACGTGCGCAAGGCCCGTGGCCTGATGGTCGCCACGGTTGGTTACCGGGGTGACAAGGAGTGGTCCAAGTACTGCGGCAGGTTCAACCTCAAGGACGAGGGGAAGGACAAGCAGGCAGGCAGCAGCAGTGGAGGCAAGTCCCCCCAGCAGGTCAAGCAGACCGTCCAGAGGATCGTCAAGGACGCACCGAAGGCCGGATGCGGGAAACCTCCGGGCCGGTGCGAGTCCGAACTGAAGGGTGGTGCACAGCTCCAGGTCCGGGAGACCGACACCTGGGCCAAGGGGCAACGGATGGCACTGGGCAACCTTGCCCGACTGGATCCTAACAAGCTGTTCTTGAACATGGACCAGTGCTTCCGGTACTCAACGCCACGAGGGGTGGGTGACCGTAGGAGGCAATACCGTAGGGGGGGGAGGCCCTCGTCGTCCAGCAGTGGGAGCTCGGGTGGTGGTACGAAGCCCGACAGCTCCCCGGGCAGCAGTACGGCCCCCCGTAACAGACCCGCCCCGAGGCCAATGGAATTCATACGGAAGATGGTCCCATCGTGGCTCAAGATACCCACCCTCAACATACTCCGGGTGAACCCGACCGCGGTCCGCACCTTCCATGCAGGAGACCTCGTCCGAGTGTACGCAGAGGTGGAGAACACTGGCGATGGCACCTTCGAACTAGGCCGTGCGAACGCACGGCTCCGCGTCATTGGGGAGTGCGACTGCTCTGCTTGCACCGGGGGCGGTTCCTGCCCCTGTACGTGCGAGGAGGGATTCATCGAACTAGGCGCTATCCGCATGCCACTGCTACCACCCGGTGAGTCCTGGGACTACCTCTCTGACCCGTTCACGCTCGAACACGGGCTGTCAGGCACTACAATCCAGCTCGAGATCGACGTCCTGGACACCGAAGGTGAGGGCGTGGCCTGGGCCGACGGGGTGCTATCTCATATTGTCGAGATCGGTGACGCAGCGGTCGTCCATGGCTCGTTCGTGGATGCTGAACTCGGGACCCCTATCTCTGAGGGCAACCCCGGGATGGAGGTGGCAGGTCGAGTCCGTATCTCCAACACAAAGGCGCCCGTTACGGCAGAGGTCTACGCAGTGCTCGGAGCAGGGCAGGAGCTCGCCGGGAGCAGGACCGTGACCGTACTCAACGGGACCGGTGAGCACATCGAGCTCATGACCGAGCCGGTCGCCCTGACAGAAGACCATCTTGGCTGGCCGCTCCAGATCGGCGTCCGTCTGCTCGACAGCGATGGCCAGCCGGTCCTGGACATGGTCCTGCCCGAGAAGGGATTCGATCATGACAGCTGCACGGGTCCGGAGATGACGGCCGGGTGTCTGTATGAGCGGGAACGGGCAGTTCCCGAGTTCCCACAGGGACACATCGAGGTCAAGGAGGGACGGGCCAGGGTGACCAAGGCCGCGTTCCTGGACAGCGATGGTATGGCCATGGACGCTGCCGCTGTCCGTGAGCCCGTCACGTTCGAGGTGACCGTGGAGAATTCCGCGAGTACGATGTTCGCGGGCACGATCGAGGCATGGGCGCAGCTGGCCGACGGGCGTGAGGTCACCAATTCCCGTGTCACGCAGGACGTCACCGGCCTTGAGCACAACGATGTCTTCGCCCTCCAGGGCCCGGTCTTCGGAGCGTTCAACGATCCGCCCGGTGGCAGCACCATGGGCCTCCACGTCATTGTCCGTGATAGGGACGGCACGACCTGGCTGGATGAGGATATGGACTCGACGGCCCATCCTTACTCCCGCCTGGAGCTCGAAGAAGGTGTCTGGGAGGGCGAGGGTCCGCGCCAGCCCATCGACGCGTCCTTCACCGTGGGCGACTGCTACCTGGAGGTATCGTGCGACGCCTGTCTGCCGACCTGTACGCTCACCATCGAGCCCGAGAGCTGCACTCTCGTGACCGACAAGTGCGAGTGCACATGCACAACACGGAGGTAATGATGAATGGTTAACGATGAAGGGGGACACGGAGAGGGGGGGCCGACGTGCGTTCTCTCTCCTTCGTTTTATAAAGGAATGCGCGGTGGTGATGGGCGGATGGTGCCTCCTGCGAAGAAGGACCGGATGAATTTCCCTTTCCTTCCACTGCTCGTTACGCTCCTGCTCGTATCCGTGCCTGTGATGGCCATCATCTCCTCATCGGTGACGGAGGAAGTGGACTTCGCGTCGCTCGATGGACAGACCGCCATCATCACCTTCAACCTCGAGCCGACCGCAGCTGCTGCACTGACGGACGCCGACCTGCAGACGCGGTGCCGTATCGCTGCTCCGGCTGCGGACTGCAAACCCTGGCGTGATACTTCAACGGGCAGGATCATCTTCACGGTGAACGATGAGCCAGCCTTCGGCATCGAGGAGATCGGCTGGGAGGACGTATGGGGCGAAGATGGTGTCCGCGTCCGGCTCTCCCACGAGTACCGGTCCCGACAGTTCACCCTCGCTCCCGGGATGCTTGCTCAGAAACGCGAGCTCTCGATCCGCTATCCGGCCTACCGCGCGGTCGTCGAGGACGTGCGCGATTCGCCCACCCTCTCCACCTTCACTGTATCAGGCAAGAACAACCCGCTGGACATCCCTTCCTCAGTAAAGGAGCTCGCTGGTGCGCTCGTCATCGGCGACGCGTTCAACATCCCCCGTCTCCAGGGATCGCTCTGCATCGCCGCCATCATGCAATCGGGAGAGGCGCGCCCTGCGCTGAGCGCGGTCTCACCGGCCTGTGATCCCTTCGTGCTCCCGACGACAGGGCTCCTTGTCGAGGAAGGGGCCGAGCTGGTATTGATCGCGATTGACACATGGGGCGACCTGCCCCGGATATCCACCGCGCGCACACCTCTGGAATCCACCCGTGCGGACCTGACGGTCTCAGTGGACGTCGGCAGTACCACGGTCACCGGTTCGTCCTTCGAGGTCGACCTGTCCGTCGATGGTGATGTAGACCGGTGCGAGGTTACCGTGCTCGACCTGGAGGGGCATCGATGGGATGAGCTCGACCTCGCCTCGTGCGACAATGTCCGGTTGGGCACGGCCGGGCTGGTCCCCGGCGACTACCTGGTCCGCGCACGTGCCACCCGGGGCGATTCGACGAGCACGGGTACAGCAACGTTCACCTTCGCCGAGACGGGAGAGGGGACTGTCGAGATCACGACGGACAAGGATGTGTACTCGCCGGGAGAGAACCTCGCCGTGTTCCCCACCGGAGAAGGTGAGCTGTGCGAAGTCACTATCACCGACAGCGATGGCAACATCGTGACCCGGACGAGCTCCGGCGGCTGCGAGCCCGCCGACCTCGAACTTGAGGAGGAGCTAGATCCTGGGATGTACGAGGTCGAGATGGAGGTCTACCAGGGTGGTGAGAAGGTCGCCACCGGTATCAAGACGTTCGAGATTGTGGATTGGCGACCTAGGCAGGATTCCGTGCACTCCGACCTTTGCTTCGGAGGCTCCCTTCCCGTGCTCGACACCAGTATCCCATGCATCGGCCCCCGGATGACCTGCCATCCCACGTCTTCCGCCTTCCCTCTCTGCCTATGCTTCGATGAGAACGGTATGCCGCGGGACGTGTGCGAATATCAGGACACCTGCCTCCCGATGCCAGGGAGCGCCACTGCATGTTCATCCCCCTCTGCCTCGACATCGCCGTTCACGGTCGTCCGGACCCGCGGTGCCTGCGTGGCCAAGCGGGGAGTGGAGACCCTCTCGTGCGTGGAGGTGGGCGAGATCTGCTCAGGCACGTGCGTGTGCCTCGATCCGTCGGACCAGGCGCTCTCCCCATGTACCGCGGGTCAGGTGTGCACTCTCGCCGGATGCCAGCTACCGGATTTCACCTTCGAGGTCAAGGACTTCAAACCCATCCACGTGCGCACCAATGACATGGGCGATGGTGTGGCCTTGACCTGGACCGGGGTCGTGAAGATGGACGATCGCGTGGCCGACAAGCGCGTCCACGAGGAGCTGGAAGCGTCTAGCTTCCTGGGCGGCACGGGCGGGCCTCCGCCAGGAATCTCCTTCGACGGAAGCGTCAACGAGTGGACCTTCACCACGGCCTTCAACCACACGCTCGCACCGGGACGTTACGACGCGTTCCTCATGCTCAATGTCGGTGACGATATGCACCTCGTCCGCAGGCCGTTCGAGGTATGGTACCCCCTGGAGCAGAGCGAGATGGACATCGAGGTGATCTCGGTGGCACCGCGCAGGTTATCGCGAGCATCGGTGGAGCATGGGGCCACTGTGCGTCTCGGTCTGCGCATAACCGACACCGGTGACAAGGATATCCCGTACGTACCCGTCTCGGCCATGACCGCGCACCTGGGCGGTGGCGATAGTACAGTTCGGGCGGACGTGACCTCGGCCACCTATGACCGGCACACCGGCACCTGGACCGTTGTCGTGTACCTCCATGGGGAGAGCACGGAGGCGGACCACCTGACACTTGCGGTGAACCACCTCGGACGGACCGGTCAGGCCCGGACCCAGCTGGAAGTGCTTGAGCACGTCCCCTTGTCCATGCGCATCCTGAGCGTGGAGCCGGGGACCAAGGAGCGGCCACTATTCCTGCTCCTGGCGGGGCTCGGGTTCGATATGGACGTCCTGATGGACCTCGAGGGCGGAGAGACGATCGACAAGGATAGCTTCTCCGTCAGGGTGGGTGCGCATGACGTGAGCGACACCGTCGCTTTCGTTTATCGCACCAGTGTCGGAGTCCGTCTCCACCTGTCAGCCATCCGCCTTTGTCCGACACCCGAGCATGCCATGCCGCTCGATGTGGTGGTGACGGTCCGCGATAACACCGGGGACGAGACCTCGGACACGACACGGGTCCAGCTCTCCGGTAATCCGGGTAACTGGCGCAATCTTGAGGGGGTGGTTTGCTGATGCGCGGCCGGATCGTACGGGAACGTGCGCGTGCCCAGATAAGCCTCATCGGCCTCATAGCTATCTCCATTGCCGTTCTTGTGATCGTCTCCTTCGTCCTGCGCGGTAGCAAGACCGAGCGTGAGGCCCGGACCGCGGCAGGGGAGGTGAAGGCGACCGTGGACCGCCTACGCGACCTTTCTGACGTCATCGAGAGCGCTCTCCGCGACTCTGTGGAGGAGTCCGTGTACGAGCTGGGACGGCGCGGTGGCTACACGTCCAACTCGTTACCGGGGCCTGTGGTGAACAAACGCCCCGTCTATCTTCAGAAGGGCCGTTTGGTGCTCTTCCCATCGGTGCAGGTCATGGAGGGTCTCCTCTCTCAGGAGTCCACCCGACGCTTGGTCCCGCGCCTCGAGGCGATCCGCGCGGGCGAGAAGGCCCAGGTCGTCTTCGGCGCGCCACGGATCATAGCGACGCTACAGGAGGAGGGGGTTGAGGCGACGCTCGAGCTCACCTACCACCTCCAGGGGGACGATAAGGCGATCCGTTCGGTGGAGGACATGACCATCACCCTTCCCCTGCGTCTGCGTACCCTTTGGTCCCGGGCCAAGGCCTATCTTGAGACGTACGAGAAGGAGCGGTACATGGAACGCAACCTCCTTTCCGGTATCATCAACGACGACCGTATCCCCAGCCCACCTGGTGGCATCGGCGAGACCATGGCGTGCAACAAACAGCGTATCATCGCCACTAAGCGCGACATGGCCCAGCCCTTCGTGGAGAACGCACAGCTGTCGGTAGCAAAGGAGCTTCAGCGACAGCGTAGCGCTGCAAAGGACGAGCCTGACATCGAGTGGTCCATGGAGATGGTACGAGAGCATGTCGATATGACACTGTCGGCCAATCCTGGTACCCAGCAGGAGAGCACGAAGCACGTGGAATACGTACCTGTCCCTTTCCCGTTCATCGACCGACGCGATGCCGACGAGCCCATCTGCCTGAGCAGGTACAACGTGAGCTATACCGCCCAGTTCAATGTTATGATGGTCCTGCGGGACCTCAGACCGGTGGCTATGGGCGTCCGGACAGAGGGACGACCGCTTGAGTTCGCCTTCGTGCTCGACCCCTACTTAACCGGTGTGGATCCTTATGCCCGGTTCGGCCAGGAGCACCCGCCAGCAGTGGATGACCTGTGCGGGAGCGGCGGATGCGAGCTGGAGCTCACCGTTACCGGACCTGGGAACGCTCCCGTTGACGGTCAGGCATGGCTGGACACCTGTCTCCATCCATTCGAGGGAGGCCGTCTGGAGCGGACGAAGGTACCCTGTGGTGAGCACACCCTTGTCGTTGAGGCAAGCAGTCCTCCCGGGCTTGGTCGTCTCATCGAGCGTGTAGAGCTCTCCGGCCATCTCACAAAGGACGTGGAGCTGGGGAACAAGGGCAGGGTGCACGGCCGCGTGTTCGTCAAGGACCGGATATCGTGCTCAGGTGACCGGCGTACGAAAGCAGTGGGCGAGCGCACGCTGGCCTACGTGGACGGAGTGCCGCCCCGTGCCGTCCGCCTCCACATGGTACCCTTGGACGGCTACCCGGGCTCCGTTGTCACAGTGGTCGCCGACGAGGAGGGTAAGTACGAGTTCCCCGAGGTGGACGCAGGTACGTACCTTCTCCTTGCCCACGCCACGACCGACACGGCCGATCGTCCTGCCTACAAGGTGCGGTCGCGCGGTATAGTCGTGCGGGTACGGGGCGATACGAACGTCCCCGTTGAGATGTATCCGCTCATCCCCGTGCATACGAGCAAGGGGTACGAGTACGTGACACGCATCGAGGGCTGCTGAGGGATCTTCCGGAGCGATTCTTGTACAGAATAGTAACGAATATAAGGTAAGCCTAAATTTACCTGCGACATGTACGACATTGAAAGGGACGGGCGTCCTGTCGTGGATGCCTACGATTCGCTTATGGATGACATAGTCACCGCTTACGAGGATGAGTTCGGGATCGCTTTCGGCCCGCTACCGGAAGTGGTCATCGCCGATGTTGCCGTGTATGAAGGATTGGCCCGTGATATCTGCGATCACCTGGGTGTAGAGGCCGATGAGGCGACCATCCATGACGCCGCGGTACATTACCATGGCAACAAAGGTATGTACGACGACCTGAACCACCGGGTGCTCATATCGGACCGTGTCGTAACACCGGACCTCACTGATCCTGAGCAGGATGGCGAGCTGGTGTACGTGCTCGCTCACGAGCTCGTCCATGCCTACCAGGCGAACCACGGCGCGCTCATCGGCGCGGGGCTCCAGAAGGAGCTGGCCCGGCAACGGGACGAGACCCATGGCGACTACATCCGCTCCCTCATCGATGCTGTACCTGTCCTCGCCGCACTTGAGGGGCAGGCAGAGTACATGGCGACCAACATGTTCCGGGCGCGCGCCACGGAGCTACCCGCAGGGGCCGAGTTCGCCGAAACTGCCTTCGAGGAGCGTCTGGCATGGGGCGAGCGGGATCGACGTCCTGCGGTGCGAGAGCTTATGGCCGCACGCGAGACGCTGGCCAGTGGTGTGATCGATATGGATGCGGTCGCAACGGCCCTGAACGCGTCGTACCACGCTTACGGCATCGGTTACGGCTACGTGGCCGAGCGGGTGACCTGGGAGAGCATCAGTATGGACGACCTCCTGAACGACATGCCGCGAACGCTCGAGGAACTGCTCTGAGATGGACGCGATGGACCACTATGACCTTGAGGGTTCAGCAGGGAACCTCCACGACTTCCTGCGCACACGGGCATCTCTCGACGGCAGCGAGGTCGTCACCTACTGGTCGGGTGAGGTCTATGCCAAGCGTCCTGACATGACAGCCGATCGTCTCTTCCACTTCGAGGGGTACAACATCGCCCGCGTCGAGAAGGTGAACGGCGTCTACCAGCTGCTCACCCGCGAGGTGTCCTTCTACTACGATCCGCACACCGATGAGCTCCTTGATACGTGGAGCAATCCCTACACCGGCCGGCGGGAGGACGTGGTCCATGTGTGGAACGATCCCGTGAACATGGAGTTTGGAGAGACCTACTTCAAGGTGCCCACCACAGACCTGGGGGATGACGTCGCCTGGCATGCGGAGATGTTCCTCCGCTATCCCTCGCCCCTCACCCGCGACGAGTACCCTGACAACGCCCAGAGCGACATGTACGAGTCGGCCGAGCTGTTCAACTTCATCGTGCGAAAGGACGAGCTGGAGAACGATGACTTGGACAGCGTACCCATGACGTTCAGCTGGACGCGGACGGGACAGTGGCTGCCCTGGATGGGCATGGGCGATCGGCCAGGACAGCTGGTGTACCACTGTCGGGGCCACAAGCTGGAATGTGGCTTCGAGGACCTCCCACAGCGCATAAAGGACGAAGTGCGCGCACAGGCGCCGAAGTTCGAGCACGCACCTGACACCTTCACAACGCCCAACGAGACGAGCTGGACCTACTTCAAGAAGCTGAAGGAGGCCGAGAGAGGGGATGGCATCTAGGCCGGCTCAGCAGATAATCTCTTCGAGGTCGTACTCGCCCCGGAGTTGACCGATGTTCTCTACGGCACGCTCGTAGAGCTCTTCTCTTCGCTCGCAGAACTGTCCGTCGATTCGCTCGGTCTCTGACGTGATGCGCTTCCAGCCGACAGCTATGCGGTGGTTGCCCCAAGCGTGGGGGATCATGTATCCCAGGAGCGTTCCTCCAAGGGCCAGACCTGCGGCAACGGCAGCGGTCACTCCCGCTCCATGATCGGTGATGTACCCGAACACAGTGCTCGCGCTAACACCGGTCAGCAGGCCGAGATAGGGGCTCCTGCTGTCCATGTTGTCCATCCAGTCGATGATCTCGGTGAGCTCGCTGTCATACTGACGGAGCAGCTGTTCAACCCCTTCCTTGTACCGCATCTCTATCCGGTCGACCTGCCCGGCCTTCCCGCCCACGATGCCGTACGCAGCGTGGAGGTAACCCCGGGCATCCGGATCGCCCTCATGGGCCTCGTACAGGGATTCGAAGAAACCGTTAACCCGCTCTGGGTCCATGCGGTAGAACTCGATGAGCTCTACGATGTTGCTCTCGTTGACCGGCGGGAGGCCCTCTGCTGATCGCGAACCTCCATCCAACTCGAGCAATGATGGATCTAACGTGTGCTTCGAGTACAGCACAAGGTCCTCCACGAACCTGGCCGCCCGAGGGTCCCCCAACACCGTTTGTGTGTCAATCCCGGTCTTTTTCGTATCATTAGTGAGCATGTCTTCGGTCTCCATCATGTATCACTCCTTGTCACTACTCTTTTCATTGTCTGCTTGTCCGTTCTCTTTCTGGATGTAGGCGTACACCATTGAACGCGGGCCGCGGAGGCCGACCTCCCCGAACACGGTCCATACCACGTCCATCCGTCCATCCCCGTTGACGTCCATCAGGTGATGGTCGCCGGACATGGGCTGACGATCGACAACAACCTTCTCGAAAGTGCCGTCGTCCTGCTGTGTGAATATGTAAAGCCCGTCGTCCCCGTCACCTGACACGGTGATGTCCATCCTACCGTTCCCGGTGACGTCCCCCACGTGCACGACCCCTGGAGCGGCGTTGGCATTGGGATCCCGGGCACGGACATGGAAACCCTCATGGACTACATGCATATGGTCGTCCCAGTTATTGAGGTCGCGGACCTCGGAGGGGGCGGGGATATCGAACCAGTACACACCCATGGTCCGGTGAGCGGGATCGGCTGCACCTTGGTGGTTGTGGTTGCCGTAGACAAGTTCCGGTCTACCGTCACCATCGATATCGACGACCTCGATCCCGAATCCTCTACCGGTGGTGTCGTTGATGACGTGCTCCTTCCAGTCACTGTCGGGAGTATCGGGCTGTTCGAGCCATATGAGCGACGGGCCATCGAAGTATTGGGGGAGGATGATGTCCTGTTTACCATTACCGGTCATATCGTAGAGGGCAAGGTGGGATCCGCCCCTATCCGCGATATGGTGGTGGACGAACCTGGCCTCACCAGGACCGCCCACGTTCTCGAACCATTCCACCTTGCTGGTGCCCGGGGATAGGAGCGTTCCGTCGTGGTTGGTGGTGACGAAGTCCATACGGCCATTGCCGGTGAGGTCCGCCGGTACGATGGCATGGTACCAGCGGGAGCTGTCCGGGATGGGGATGTCCTGTGGTGGGCCGTAGGTGAGCTGACCGTCGACCGGTTCGCCCTTCATCCACACGATCCGACCGGTTGGTTTTAGGAGGAAACCGCACGGGACCACTATGTCCTCCACACCGTCGTTGTCCACATCCATGAGGACCGGACTGTTCGGGAAGCCGATCCCGTCCTTGGGCGTGAAGAGCGGATCGACCGACCACTGGCCGATGGAGTCGTCCGTCGATGCTCCGCCATCTCTTGAGAGTATGTACGCCCCTCCGTTCCCGATAGGGGGGATGGCCACTGCGAGCCCTTCGAAGAGGGTGGAGAGCACCAGTTCGTCGTACCCGTCACCGTCCAGGTCCACAGGGGTGAGCCATGCGGCCCCAGGCTTCTTAGCGAGGGTGACGCGGTCGAAAGTAAGGGATTGTCCCGGGGGCGGATCATATGGATCAGGATGGTACGTGGCACTGAGTGTCATATCGCTGGCGATCGGGAAGCCCAGCGCGTCCGACAGGGGCCGATACATCTCGAACGTCATCATACAGTATGCGGGATCCTGCGATAATAGGTCATGTGTGACCGTATAGTCGATAGGGTTCTGGTAGGTAAGGACTTGCCCGACCGGATTCTCTCCGTCCTCAGGCCTCTCCTCCAACTGTCCGTCCCCTTCGGGCTCGTACACAGGTATCCCGTTACCAGTCCAGTTCGTTCGCGTCTCTGCGAGGATACGTGTACCGTACCTGGCGCCGGAGGGGGACACGGTCGAGGTCCTGCTCACCGTTCCAGTCGTAGGCCGCACCATCGTTAGGTGCCTCCTCCTCGCCCCTGAATAGGGTGGAGGTAGCACCGGCTGCACCAGCGGTCAGCGCGCCACCGATAGCGAATGGCACGCCGAGCACGTAGAGGCCGGCGATGGTAGCGTCCACCTCAAGGAGCACTTGCGGCAGAGGGCCGACGTCCTGAAGATAGTGATCACTGATGTGGTTTGCCAGGCCGTAACCGGCGAGGCCTGCCATGCCAAATCCGACGGCACCCCCGATAGCTGCACCCACGGCGGCACCCCTGAGGTTCAGGTCATCCACCTGTCCATAGGCCTGCGTGGTGTTGGTAGCACCGTACCCTTCCGACTCGAGTTCCATTTCGAACATTTCAGATCACCTTCGATAATCATCCGGTCCGCGTTCCTTGCGGTTTGAGTTAGGGCCACCTAAGTTAGGCATACTTAAACTTTTCCTTGAGCACCAGAACACAGTCGACGTGTCCAAAGGGAATATTATTAAGCACGCCTAAATTTTTAAGACCGCCTTGGACGGACAGTACCTGGATCCCGAGTCAGTCAAACCAATCATCGAATCCCTTGTTACACAGGACATGGACGATGGGGAGAAGGCAGATATCATCTACGACTGGGTCTTGGAGAACGTCCAATACGGCTACGAGGAGCTGCTGAAGACAGATGATCCGTACCGGCTCCGCTCAGTGGAAGAGTGCGTTGCCCAAGGCGAGGGGAACTGCCTTGAGCAATCCCTGGTCTGGCTCTCGCTCGCCAAGGCCGCGGGCATCGAGAACGCATATCTGGTCGAGGAGCGCACCGTGTTCCCATCGCCCTATCATCACTATCTGGTCGCCGTGGACGACGAGACCGATGGGATATATGGTTACGACGTCACATTCAAGCTGCGGCACGCCGCCCAGCCATCCTATGCGCGCTGGCGGCTCCGTGATCCGGAGAAAGTGGCACGAGGCCTTGAGCGCCATCCTGCTCTGGGTGTACCCCTAGTCCAGAACCTGGTGAATCACCCAGCGGTCCCCCTACGGGCGACCAGCTATACCAAGGGTTCCTTCACGGTCCACGAGTTCCATCACTTATTCAGGGATCGGGATGGCGACTCGCACATGTCCATGTCGTTCCTGTATCGCGGGCCGAAGGGCAGGGTGACCGAGGTATTCGACGTGAAATACGACAACGAAATCCACGAGCCCGCCTCGGCGACCTATTACATCGCGGAGAAGCGTCCGGTGCTCCCCTTCATTGAGATCGACTTCCCCGTCAAGCGGGCATCTGTCTCATGGGGGGATGGTGAGCTGGTGATCTCAGGCGATTCGATGGCCGAAGGGCGTGTTCGGGATCTGGCCTTCAAGGCCGAGGGCCTGCCGTTCATCGATGTGGAGCTTGGCGACGACGCTCCCTGGTGGCATAGCTCCACAGGCAACGTTCTGATCCCGGTGCTCATCGAGTACTTCGACCGGTGCTGGGCCCTCTCCGAAGACGCATGATGCCGTTCATCGGCTCTGCATGTATTCGTATCCCCTAACATTACTGTGTATGTCGGTAAGCTGTGCTCAGAGCCCTATATATTAGGCAGTCCCAATATATTAGGTATACCAAAGAAAGGTATAAAAAGGGGACAAGGGGCAGGGCCGGACATGATCGCATACGAGCTTGAGACGAACGGAAGCTACGGCGCATCGGCCGCCGACGCATACAGCAGCACGGACGATATGGACGGTCGGGGGCTCGCCCTCCTGGGAGCCGTGGGCGCCCTCACGGGTGTGCTCGCGGTAGACTTCGACAAGGATGGCTACTCGACCGCCAAGGATATCGTCACCGGGAACAACCCCTTCAGCGCCGACACTGACGGCGATGGGCTCATCGACAGCATGGACTACGCCCGGGGCGTACCCGACGCGGACAACGACGGCCTCGCTGACTCGAAGGAGCTCAGTGTGTACAGGACGAGCACGTTGGAATGGGACTCCGACGCTGACGGCATCAGTGACCGTGTTGAGGTCATGGAGCTCGGTACGGACCCGAACTGGTTCGACACCGATCACGACGGCTACACCGACATGGACGAGCTCGGGTTCGGTTCGGACCCTTTGGCCCCTGACAGCCACCCCTCCTACGAGCAGAGCGATGTTGACATCCGGATCCGTATCCCCGGATTCGACTTCCGTATCCGATGAGGCCGCGAACGATATCATACTGTAAGAACTGAAAGGAGTGATCATGATGTACATGGAAGAACTTGAGACGACCGGAACCGCCTCGGCGGTGATGGCCGACGGATATACTGCGGCAGACGACCTTTCCACCTACGGTCTGGCCGGAGGTGCTCTTGCGGCCGGTCTCCTGGTGGGCGTCGGTGCCATGGCCGGGAGCGTAATGACGCAAGAGACGAACACCTATGTCGAGAAGGCCGAGGCCCCGGTGTATGCCAGCGACCTCGAGACGATCGACATGGACAACATGCCACAAGAGGGCATCGGAGTGGACCTCGATATCACTAGGGGCGAGTCGCCCGGCGTGGACCTGGAAGTCTACAGGTGGGACAGCGACCCCCGGGCCCCGCATGCGGTCCCGCTCTTCAGGATAAGGTTCTGATCGAGTGGCACGGAATATCGGGACCATGGTGCCTGAAGTGAACGAAGGGAGGAACGACCTCGACACGCTCCATGCGTGGATGACGGGCGAGTTCTCCAGCCAGCGACAGTCCGAAAAGGACCCCAGCTACTACGACATCCGCCTCAAGATGCTCCCCATCGAGGTAGAGGGTGGTAGCGACAGTGACCACTGGGTCTACGTCGAGCAGGCCATGGCCGGAATGGAGGGCTCCCCCTACCGTCAGCGGGCGTACCGGCTGACTTCCGGTGATGACGGTACCCTCGAGAGCCACATCTACCGCATCCGGGACGGCGAGGAGCTCGTCGGCACATGGGAGGACGGTAGGCTGGCCCGCGACCTCACAACCGATGACCTGGAGGGCTTCCGCGGGAACGTCGTCTACCTCCACCGGGAGAACGACGCCTTCGTGGGTGGTACCCGGGGCAAGGAGTGCGAGAACAGCTATGGCGGGGCCGTGTACGCCACGACCGAGCTTGTCATCGACGAGAGCGGGATGTACGCCTGGGACCGGGGTTACAACGAGCGAGACGAACAGGTCTGGGGCCCCGAGGATGGTGGGTACGCGTTCGATAAGGTGTCGGACGTCCAGCCGATTCTGGGGGGGTGAGGACCTACGTATGCCGTTTTCCAGTCCCCCGCAGAGAAACCTTTATTAAGGCCGTACGGGGCCGAGGCCAACTTGATGGAGGACGGGTTGCTCGATCGATTCTACGACGGCGTGAAGTCCTTCTTCTCCTACAGCCATCGCGAGCAGCGGCGTCTGGACGACATCGTCGATGAGGTCAACGGTTACGCTGACGAGATGGCGGCACTCTCGGACGAGGAGCTCGCAGGCAAGACCAACGAGTTCCGGGATAGATACGCGGAGGGCGAGAGCCTGGACGACCTCATGCCCGAGGCCTATGCTGCTGTGCGCGAGGCGAGCAGCCGCGTGACCGGGATGCGCCATTACGACGTCCAGGTCAAGGGCGGCGTGATCCTCCACGAGGGCCGCATCGCCGAGATGCAGACCGGTGAGGGCAAGACACTGGTGGCGACCCTCTCCGGGTACCTCCATGCATTGGAAGGAAAGGGCGTCCACGTCATCACCGCCAACGATTATCTGGCCGGTCGCGACGCCGAGGAGATGGCTCCGGTCTACGAGTTCATGGGGATGTCCGTCGGTACCATCCAGCACGACCAGTCCCCCGAGGACCGCAGGGCGGCATACCAGTCGGACATCACCTACGGGACGAACAACGAGTTCGGATTCGACCATCTCAAAGACAACATGGTCCGCCGGCCCGAGGACCGGGTCATGCGGGGCATGCATTATGCTATCATCGACGAGGTCGACTCCATCCTCATCGACGAGGGGAGAACTCCTCTCATCATCTCTGGACGCACGGGCACCTCTGCCCGCGAGTACCTCATCATGGACCGTATCGTCCGCGACTTCGAACCCGGGCGCGACTATGAGGTGCACGAGAAGGACCATATCGTATTCTTCACGGAGCGCGGGGATGACAAGCTGGCCAAGGCCCTCGGGGTGGACTCGCCCACGGACGAGCGGACCATGCATCTCTACCACTCGGCACGCCAGTGCATCGCCGCCCACTCGCTCTTCACAAAGGACAAGAACTACGTAGTCTCGGACGGTGAGCTGCTAATCGTCGACGAGTTCACCGGTCGCCTCATGCACGGCAGGCGGTACGAGGCCGGGCTGCACGAGGCCCTGGAGGCGAAAGAGGCCAACAACGACCTTCTAGCCACCGGGAAGACCGAAATGAAGGTCCGCGAGCCTTCCCAGACCTACGCTTCCATCACGTTCCCCAACTTCTTCCGGATGTACGACCGCGTCTCGGGCATGACCGGGACCGCAAAGACCGAGGAGGGCGAGTTCATCTCCCTCTATGGCATGGACGTCTCCCAGATACCGACGAACGAGCCCATGCAGCGGGACATCCAGCCCGACCTGGTGTACCGCACAGCCGAGGAGAAGTACGACGCGATCGTTGACGACATCGTGGCCCAGCACGAGGCAGGCCGCCCCGTGCTCGTTGGCACCCGTTCCATCGATGTGTCCGAGCACCTGAGCGATATGCTCATCGCCCGCGGCATCGACCACCAGGTGCTCCACGCCAAACACCATAAGCAGGAGGCCGACATAATTGGCCGGGCCGGGCAGAAGGGTGCAGTGACCGTCGCCACTAACATGGCCGGTCGCGGTACCGACATCAAGCTCGGAGAAGGCGTGGCCGACATCGGAGGTCTCCATGTCATCGGCACCGAGCGCCACGACTCGCGTCGCATCGACGACCAGCTCCTGGGACGCGAGGGTCGCCAGGGAGATCCTGGTTCCTGCCGGTTCTACCTGTCCGCTGAGGACGAACTTCTACGGTTCTACGGACCGGAGAACATGGAGAAGTACTTCTCAGGCGCCCACAAGGACGAGCCGCTGTCGGGCAAGCTCATCGACAAGGTCGTCCGACAAGCCCAAGTCAAGGTCGAGGGCATGCACTTCGAGATGCGCAAGAACCTGCTGAAGTACGACGAGGTCATGAACACGCAGCGGGAGATCTTCTACGAGGACCGCAACGTCATCCTCGAGCGGCCTGACCTGCAGCAGGACGTGTACAACGTCATCGAGCGGACGGCAGAGGAGGTCGTGGAATCGTTCGCCGCCGAGGGCCCCAAGCCCCACCAGTGGGAGAACGAGTTCCTTCAGAAGCAGTTCGCGTATAACTGTCAGGCGCTCTTCGGCATCGACGTGGCCGACCTCAACGTGGCCTCGGTCAAGAACGCTGACGAGCTGACCGAGAACCTCACGAACGAGGCCATGCGACGCTACCACGAACGCGAGGCCGAGATAGGGACGGATGTCATCCGACAGGTGGAGCGACAGGTCCTTCTGCACTCTGCTGACATGTCGTGGAAGGACCACCTCCTGGGTATGGATGAGATGAAGCGCGGTGTACACCTTAGGGCCTATGCTCAGAAGGACCCGTTCATCGAGTACCAGACCGAGGCGTTCAACATGTACCAGGGGATGCAGAGCGGGATCCGCTGGCAGTCGACGAGGTCTCTCTTCCACTTCCAGATCACGAAGAAAGAGGATGAGACGTCGAGCGAGGGAGCGCCTGAGGGCGCTGAGGCGACCGCCTAGATATCCCCTCCCTTTTGTTCCTACTCGCGGGTGACACCTTATTCCGGTTCTGGCCGGACATTCGCGAACCACCCTATTCCGGGTGATAATGCCTTTCCTTTTCGCGATTTGTGGTGTGTCTCTGCGGTAGTGACACACGAGTTTTCCGGTTCGCGTAGGAAAACCTTTTTTAAACCGTCGATGGTGCCCGTGGCCTTCATGTATGATGCAGCAGTCCTCTCCGAAGAGGATTTTCATGAGGAGAACAACACTGCCTCTGAGATCTTTACTCGCAAGCTCGATGCGAACCCGCTCTTCGTAGCGGGAACGCAGTACGACGAGTTCCAACTGAACCCGAACAATATCGAGTTCGCGAAGGCCAACTTCGGGATTGAGGAGCAGTACATCGATCTGGTGAACGCCGGGTACGATGGCGCGCGGTTCTCCGTGGTGTACCACACCGACGAGGAGGGCATCCATGTGGACGCCTACCGTGCCGCTGCGGCCGCCGGCAAGGACGCTGTCTTCACGGCGTACGACGTCAAGGACCCTGCCTTCCACCCGGCCATGGCATACCGCACCGAGGTCATCACCGAACGGGGCGAAGGTAAGTTCTTCGGCTCGCTGATCGGCACCAAGAAACTGCCGGTCCCCGATGATGCTGATCCTGGCCTCAAGGAGTACCTCAAGGAGAACGGCTTCAACCTCAAAGAGACCGTGGAGTTCGAGGAGTTCGGTTTCAACGAGGACTTCAAGAGCTTCTTTGGCATCCCTGACGACCTCTCCCTTGAGATGTACCAGATGGATGAGAAGTCCTTCATGGACAAGTTCAAGGTGTTCTACCGACTGTTCAAGGAGGATCCCGAGTACGCCGTCCTGAAGGTCGGTGACCTGATGGGGAACGTCGGTGCTGCCATGCTCTTGGGCGTCATCACGCCCAAGCTGTGGGAGCAGGGCGCCGCCTACGGTATCGCCAGCACAATCACCTCGATCGGTAACATCGGCAGCCCCGCGCTCAGTATCCTCGGAGAGAGCGTACTGGGGAGTGTTGTCGACAACGCCGTCAACTCCGAAAAGCCCATGGAGGCGCTAAAGAAGGTCAACCTCTACACGGCCGGACTAGGCACCGTCACCGGCGCCAGCTACTTCGCCCTCCACCCTGACATCCTCAAGCGCTTCGGAGAGAACCCCGGCTATGCGTTCATCGGTATATACGGCGCGGCAACCGTGGCCAGCGCTATCTCCGGTGTCATGAGCGGCAAGGCCAACATCGCCATCCACGACCAGCTCATCAACAAGAAGGAGCATGAGCACGACGACTACTCGGAGAACTTCTGGCAGATCATGGGCGTAGAGTCGTCCATCGGCAGCGGCATCTATCTTGGTACCTATTCGGGCACTGTGGCCGCCACCAAGGCCTGGCCCGTCTCAAGCGTGCCTGTGGCCGCCGCCGGCGCCGCCCTCTGGGTGGGTTCCAACTTCCTCTTCTCGCTCTACAACGAGAAGCCCGAGGTCAAGACCACCATCGAGGGCACTGCCTTCATCCATGATGGTGACCGGTACATATTCGACTCCGGTTGGGAAGTGTCGTTCAAGGGTGAACAGGGTAAGATCGTCAGGGAGGACGACAACCACTACTCCGTCGCCTTCAACGATGGTGATCTGTACATCAAACACAACGGCTCCGAAGAGGAGACCGTCGACCTAACCCACAAGCGCCGCATCAAGGACTTCATCCCCGTGGTCAAGAGCATCAAGGCCATGGGAGAGAAAGAGCTCTGGAAGCTGGATGACGGCCAGGACAAGGTGGAGGTATCCCGGTTCGGCAAGAACGGGTACCACCTCGAAGAGGTCTCGGCGAACGAGTGGGTTGTCACCAACAAAACGGACGAGCTCGAGACCTTCTGGGACGACGAGTAAGGTCCGATCTGAAAGGGGAATAAAGGGAAACAGGGGACTTAGGCCGTGGAAGAAGCCGGGGACGGCGATGGTGAGGGTGTGCTCGCCCGTGTGGTGAAGCGCGCCGCTACCTATGCCGTCCTCGGCGCCACGGCCATTACTTCTCTCGCACCGATAGCGTATGCGGCGGACCATCCGGCCACGACGCCTCCCGCCCACCAGGAACTGCTGGAGCACGAGCTGGGGGACGACTACCGGATCGATGTCGGCGATTACGAGGTACGGCTTCCCAAGGAGATGGTGCTTCCCGCTGAAGGGGGCGCCTACGACCGTGACGATGCCCTTGAGAAATACATCGAACAGGGACAGTACGTCCGGTCCTGGCAGCGTATACCCACCGATTCTCCGCTAAGGGACGGGGGATTGGGCAAGTACCACGTTCCCGAGGAGGTCGCAGAGGAACTGTACGCCCTCGAGAAGAAGGCGCCCGACCTAGCCCATGTCGAGATAATCGGAAAGAGCGGGCTCGGCAATCCCATCTACGCGATACGAATCGGCAGCGATGCTCGTGTGAAGGACCGCGAGTCGCGGACCGAAGTGCTGCTGGTAGGACAGTTCCATGCCCGGGAGGCCATCGCTGTGGAGGTACCACTCGACGTGGCGAAGGCGATGGTCGACGGCTATGGTAAGGACGCCTACATCACCCAGCTTGTTGACGGCAGGGACACATGGATAATCCCGAGCGTCAATCCCGATGGCGGGATGATCGTGGCCGAGCAGGTGCGGCGGTACGGTGACTCGGACCACCGCAAGACCGCCCGCGACCACAGTGAGCTCGTCGAGGAGGGGACCTGGGCCGAGAAATCATCCTCTCTCCACGGAGTTGACCTAAATCGCAACTTCTCGGAGGCCTGGGGCAAACCGGGTGCGAGCGGTAACTACTGGCACCAGACCTACCGTGGCCCCGAGGCCATGAGCGAGCCTGAGGCCAAGGCCATGGCCGAGTTCGTGGCCGAGCATGATTTCAAGGGAACGCTGGCGTTCCACTCCTATGGCGGGGAATACCAGTACGCTCCCGACCACACCACCGAGGATGGCGAACGCGAGGAGCTCTACCGCGCTATTGGCAATGGGATGAGCGAGCGCATGGAGCGGGCCTACGACGTGCTCCACGGTGGTCGCACGGCGCTGGCCAGCGGCACCTACACGGACTGGGCGGACTCCAAGGGGATGCTCGCCTACACCGTTGAGCTGGAAGGCGGTGGAGGGTGGGGCAACACATTCACCCAGTTCAATCCCGACGAGGATGAGATCGACGACGTTGTCGATAACAACCTTCCTGCCGTGCTCTGGTTCATCGAGATGATGGACGATGCCGAGCAGGTGCTAGATAAGTAGTGGTCGGGCTCACGGTGCGGACTTCCCGCTCTTCTCCTTTGTGAACACGTGGTACGGTGCCGGGTTGGCACCGAGGATATTCTCGTCGAAGATTGGATCCTTCTCCTTGTACGAGACACCCTTGCCGTGGTTCTTCTGGTAGTCCGACTTCACGCCATCGTAGAGCTCTTTCATGTCGGTGAGCCCCACGGGCATACCGAGGGCGGCGCACCCGAGGTCCGTGCCGTCCATCCCCTCGATGATCTCCTCCGCGACCTCCTTGGCACCGCTCTCGCTGGCGTCAGCGGCATACGTGCCCTTCTCGTGCTTCCGCTGGCCATCGAGGTACTTTATGGTCTTCTCCACAGGGGCCTTGGCCCCAAGGGCGGCGAGCACACCAGCGGTGCCGTTGGCGACAGCATCAGCGTAATGGCCGAGCCAGGGCATGCTGTTGGCCAGATACTCCTGGAATCCCATGGCGTCCATGCCCTCCTTGGCAAGGAGGTAGGCCCCCACGCCCGCGGCCACGGTCCCCACGGCCTTGTATGTGCCCGGATGATTGTGGTAGTTATCGGCGACCTTCTCCTTGACAGCGCTATAGCCATCGGACACACCATCAAGGAATGTCGGCCCCATCGTGATATTGTAGTCGGGCATGATATATAAACGTTACCATTGGTCAGTAGTAACCTTTTAAAGAAACGCATGCGTCTCCCAATCCGTGCACTCAGATATCATGCTCGTCCGCAAAGGCAACGTTTATTAACCGACCTGGGGGCAGCGGGATATCCATGTACCAAGAGGTCCTCCACCTCGACGCCGCGTACACGGGAGATCTTACCTCCTACAGCGACGTCGAGCTCTTCGATATGTTGAACGAGCTTCCCGGCATCATGGAGCAGAGCGTGATGCTGCTCAATCCGCGGGCAGGCGGCTCGGTCTACCACTTCCAGGAGGTCTACGGCGCGACCAACAAGCTGGTCGGAGAGCTGGAGACCAGGGAACTAGTGGACGTTGAGCGCACCCCGCGACCCGGACCGTACGGCTCGACCACCTTCGCACTACACGTAGAAGCGAAGGACCGCGACCTTGCGGTGGACATCGACTACTTCGCCGACCGGACGTAGGCAGTAGGATCGGGAGGGTCCACCCATGGTCCAAGAGGTCGTACCGCTCGAGAGCTCCTATTTGGAGAATCCCGGAGATATGTCAGACATCCAGCTATATGACGCGCTCATCGGCCTTTCTGAGAAGGTCGAGCGGAGCGTGATGTGGTGCCAGCCCCAGTGCGAGGGAGCAGTGTACCGATATCAGGAGGTCTACGAGACGGCCGTTCGAGTGATCGGTGAGCTTGAGGAGCGGGGTCTGGTCGATGTGGAGACCACACCTCGGAAGGGACCGTACGGCGTCCCGATCCCCGGGTACGCCGTCGATGCCCATGACCGTGACCTTCATGTGGTCGTGGACTGGTTCGAGGTACACTCGCTGGGATGAGGCGACAATCCCAAGGGCAGGTATTTAATCTCGCCTAAACCAGGGCACTCCACTCATGTATGGTGATCCGGTAGATAGTGCCTCCAATGGCGACGGCGACTCGTGGGATGAGCTGTTCCGGACTAGAATGAACCCTCTGGCCCAAGACTATGTGAGACTGTCCATAGACGGCAAATTGACGGTGGATCTGGAAGATAAGAGCGAGATAGAGCTCTACGATACACTCGTGGACCTCGAGGAGAAGGTCAAGGAGAGCGTGCTGTCCTTCGGTCCGTACGTACACGGTGAGAAGTACCACTTCCTGGACATCTACCGGACGGCAGAGAAGGTCGTTGACGAACTGGCATCACGTGGGATGGTGGAGACGAGCACTTCGTCCTGGCCCGGGCCTTGGGGACATGAGACGCCGGGCCTCCACGTGGACGCGAAGGACCGCGACCTGCACGTGGATATCAACTATTTCAAGTACAACTGGTGACCGCTCACGGCAGCTCGTGGGAAGCGAACCCGCTCGAGCGGAACACATCGCGCTCCTCGGTGATGACCAGTGCTTCGACACCTTCCAGCGAATCGATGAGGGTGAGCCCCTTGTCCTTACCCATCACGAAAACGGACGTTGCCAGGGAGTCGGCGCGAACCGCCTCGTCGGCGATGACGGTCACGGAGATGAGGCCGAGGGCGGAATAGCCGGTCGTGGGGTTCACGATGTGGTGGAACTTCTTCTCAGCATCGTAGTACCGCTCGTAATCCCCGCTCGTTGCCACTGCAACATCGGACGCATGGATGCGCGTGATGTAATCGGTGGCCTCTCGGGGGTTCTGGAGGGCGAGCGTCCATGGTAGCCTCTGCGCGTTGCTGCCCCGAGCCCGGATGTCGCCTCCGGCGTTGACGAGGATGTTCTCGATACCGTCGGCCTGGAGCACACGGAATGCGACGTCGATGATGTATCCTTTCGCGATGCCGCCCAGCGTGATCGACATGTTGGTGGGAATAGCGGCCCATCCGTCATGGACCTCGATCTTCCGGTAGTCGACATCCTCGAGGGTGGTGTTGATCTCTTCCCCGGTGGGAGGGCGCTTGAGGTCACGGAAGCTGTGGGTGTAGAGGTCGAGGAGCGGCTGGACGGTCACGTCGAAGGCACCGCCCGAGAGCTCACCGGCCTCAACGGAGAGACGCAAGACCTGGATTAGCTCAGGGCTGGCTGGCTTAACTTCCCCCTGCGTATTAAGGCGGGACACCTCGCTATCGGTTGCCGTGTTCGTGAGCAGCGCTTCGATCCGCCGCATCTCGGCGAAGGCCTTGTCGATGGAGGCGTTGGCCGCCTGACCATCGGTGTGGACCACCTTGATGGTCACGATGGTTCCCATGAGCGACTCGTTGCGCACGATCTCGGTGGGGGGCTGCTGGCAACCGGCATGGAGCAGCAGGACCGACAGGACGAGCGCTACAACCATTCCTTTGCGGTCCATGACAAGACACTCCTTCGTTCCCGCTCCGACGGGAAGTGCTTGGGAGAAAAGTAACTTTTTATAACAACTTATCATTGTGAACCTCGCAATGGCCACTTTCATCGGCGGTGTTCACCCCCGGTACAATAAACTGTCTGCCTCCAAGCCGGCCGAGACAGCACCTCTGCCCGCACAGGTGGTGCTCCCGCTCTCCCAGCACATCGGTGCTCCGGCAAAAGCCATCGTCGAAAAGGGCGATACAGTCAAGGTAGGTCAGGTTATCGCCGAGGCCGGAGGGTTCGTGAGCGTACCCATCCATGCTACTATCAGCGGTACGGTAAAGGAGATCGCGAATCACCCCCATCCTGCCAAGGGAAGGAGCGCGGCAATCGTCATCGAGGGCGATGGGGAGGACACATGGGTGGAGCTTAAGACACGCTCCAAGGAGGAGACCGGGAAGCTCACCGTCGAGGAGCTCAGGTCCATCATCCAGAACGCCGGAATCGTCGGTCTGGGAGGTGCGGCCTTCCCAACGCACGTGAAGCTGTCCCCGCCAAAGGACAAGCCCATCGACGCGGTGTTCCTGAACGGGGCTGAGTGCGAACCGTTCCTCACCTGCGACCATTGCCTTATGCTCGAGATGGTTGAGAAGGTGCTCTCCGGATTCGATATCGTCAGGCGCGCCGTTGGTGCCGATAAGGCCTACGTATGCATCGAGAATAACAAGCCTGACGCGCTCGAAGCGTTCTCCGAGCTCCTCGAGCGGAAGGAATACTCAGGTTTCGAACTCGTGCCCATGGATGTCAAGTATCCCCAGGGTGCCGAGAAGATGCTAATCTATGCCGCCAGCGGCCGAAAGGTACCGACCGGTGGCCTCCCCATGGACGTGGGATGCGTCGTGTCCAATGTGGGCACATGCAAGGCCATCCACGAAGCGGTCCACGATGGGAAGCCATTGGTGGAGCGAGCGGTCACCGTGACCGGGGCTGTCGGAACGCCCAAGAACATCGTGGTGCGCATCGGTGCCTCGGCAGCAGAGCTCATCGAACTCTGCGGTGGCGCCAAAGGTCCGATCAGGAAGCTCATCAGCGGCGGACCCATGATGGGCATCGCCCAGACCACTACCGACATACCTATCATCAAGGGTTCCTCTGGTGTTCTCGTCCAGATCGAGACCGACATCGACGATTCACCAGAACGTCCCTGCATCAAGTGCGCCCGGTGCGTCGACGCATGCCCCATGTACCTTATGCCGAGCCTCATCGCCCGACTGGCGCGCAAGGACCGGTTCCAGGAGGCCGCGGACGCGCATGCAATGGACTGCTTCGAGTGCGGTTCGTGCGCTTTCTCGTGCCCCTCGCGCATCCCGCTGGTGCACTGGATCAAGCATGCAAAGAACATGTTCACCAAGACATGCAAGGGGGGATGAAGATGGCAGACGAGAAGAAGACTGAGAAGAAGGCCGAGAAGAAGGTAGAAGAACCGTACATCCTGTCCACGAGCCCCCACGCGCGCAATCCCGACACCGTCCGTTCAATAATGTGGGACGTCGTACTGGCCCTCGTACCGGCCGCCGCTGCCGGTGTGTACTTCTTCGGTGCTGACGCGCTCCTTGTCATCCTTACTTGCATCGTCGCGTGCGTGGCCACCGAGGCCGCGCTCCAGAAGTGGTTCTGCAAGCCCGTCACCGTGAACGATGGTTCAGCAGTGCTCACAGGCCTCCTGCTCGCCCTCACCCTCTCCTCCGGTGTCCCGCTGTGGATGGCCGCGATCGGCAGTGCCTTCGCCATCATCGTCGCGAAGTTCGCCTTCGGCGGGCTGGGCTATAATATATTCAATCCAGCGCTCACGGGTCGTGCGTTCCTCGTGGCCTCCTGGCCCGTGCTCATGGCGGCCCGGATGCCCGTGGGCGTCGATGCCGTGACCATGGCGACACCGTTGTCGCACCTCAAGACCGCGGCCCGCTTAGCGTCCTCGGACGCAGTGACGCAGGCAAGCCCCCTTACAACGTACTTCTCGCACGAACCGTTCATCACGGCAGGACCCCTCCCGCCCTTCGCCGACGCGTTCTGGGGGAACGTTGGCGGTGTGCTCGGCGAGACCTCGGTGGCAGCGCTCCTATTGGGTGCCGCCTACCTATTCTACAAGGACATCATCGACTGGCGCATCCCGTTTTCCTATGTGGGCACGGTGTTCGTGCTCATGATGGCGTTCAACGCTCACATGTTCATGGGCCTCTACCACGTCCTTGCGGGCGGCCTCATCCTCGGCGCGTTCTTCATGGCCACCGATTACGTGACCAGCCCCATCACCCAGCGCGGACGCATAGTGTTCGGCATGGGGTGCGGCCTCCTTACGGCCGTGATCCGCCAGTTCGGCGGGCTCCCCGAGGGAGTGATGTTCTCGATCCTCATCATGAACGGGTTCACCCCGCTCATCGACAGACTCACAGCACCCGAACCGTTCGGGGCCGTCACCAAGGAGGGTGATGACTGATGGTGAGCGAGACCGTACAGCTGACAGCAGCGCTGGTTGTCGTGTGCCTGCTCTCGGGCATGTCGCTGGCCATGGTGTACGACACCACCAAGCCGTACATCGAGGAGAACCAGCGCAAGGCCCTCGAGATAGCTCAGAAGGAGGTGTTCCCTGCCGGGGAACGCTTTGAAGAGCTCGCTGATCATGCGCTCATCTCGACCGAGAAGGAGGGTGTCCGTGCCGTATACGCCGGGTACATCGGCAACACGGTGGCCGGATACGCCATGAAGGTCGAGGGCATCGGATTCGGCGGCTCCATGAAGCTGCTCGTCGGTGTCGATGTGAGGGGCAATAAGGCCACCGTCACCGGTATCAAGGTGCTCGACCACCTCGAGACCCCGGGCTTGGGCGAGCGTATCAAGGAGGACTTCTTCAAGGGCCAGTTCGCCGGGAAGAAGGCTCCGTTGAGGGCGGGCCAGTTCGACACGATCACTGGAGCAACCATCTCGTCGAGCAAAGTGGTCGATATGGTGGTCGGTTCGGTGAACGGCCTCAATGCACAGGGGGGAGGTAAATAATGGCGGAAGAAGAATCTCTCGGGACCATATTCTCCAAGGGCGTATGGGCGCAGAACCCCGTGCTCCGACTACTGCTGGGAATGTGTCCGACGCTGGCCGTGACCAACACGGCGATCAATGGCGTCGTCATGGGCGGCGCCGCTACCTTCGTGCTGGTGTGCTCGTCAGTGCTCATCTCGATGTTCAAGCGCTTCATCCCACCGAAGGTGCGCATCCCGATCTTCATCGTGGTGGTCGCGACGTTCGTCACCATAGCTGACTACATGCTCGCAGCGTTCCTGCCGGACATCCACAAGATCCTGGGGATCTTCGTTCCCCTCATCGTGGTGAACTGCATAATCCTCGGACGCATCGAGGCGTTCGCGTCGAAGAACGGCGTCGTCCCGTCGCTCATGGACGCGCTGGGCTCGGGGCTCGGGTTCACTCTCGGCCTCATCGTGCTCGCCAGCATCCGCGAGGCGCTGGGCTTCGGCACGATCTTCGGCTACGCGGTGTTCTGGGCAGGTTTCAAGCCCATGCTCATCATGGTGCTCCCGCCGGGGGCGTTCCTCACCCTGGGATTCCTCATCGGGTTCATGAACTGGTATGACCAGCGACAAGCGAAACTGTCGTGCGCCGAGTGCGGAGGTGAGTGCCGATGATCCGCGATCTGTTCATCCTGTTCTTCGGCGCAGCCGTGGTCAACAACTTCGTGCTGTACAAGTTCCTGGGGATCTGCCCGTTCCTGGGCGTCTCCAAGAAGACCGAGTCGGCCGCCGGTATGGGCGCGGCCGTCACCTTCGTGATGACGCTGGCCAACCTGGCCACATGGCTGGTCTTCAACTACGTGCTGGAGCCGTTCGGGCTGATGTTCCTGCAGATAGTCTCGTACATCCTCATCATCGCCACATTGGTGCAGCTGATCGAGATGTACATGAAGAAGTACCAGCAGGCGCTGTTCAAGGCGTTCGGTATCTATCTGCCGCTCATCACAACGAACTGCGCCATCTTGGGTCTTACCCTGCTCAACACCATCGACGCCAACGACCTCATCAGGACCGTTGTGTTCGCCCTTGGTGCGGGCGCCGGGTTCACTCTGGCGCTGCTCATCATGTCGGGGATCCGTGAGCGGCTTGAGCTGGCGGACGTACCCAAGCCCCTGGAGGGCGCTCCGATCGCGCTCATTACCGCGGGCATCCTGGCCATGGCCTTCAGTGGCTTCGGGGGGATGCTCTGATGGTAGAGCCGGTCGTCGCTGCAATGGCCGCCATGGGAGCGCTGGGCTTCATATTCGGCATCGGGCTTTCGTTCGCCTCCAAGGCGTTCCACGTGGAGACAGATCCCCGTGTGGGCCAGATCCGTGAGCTCCTGGCTGGTGCCAACTGTGGTGCGTGCGGCCTGGCCGGCTGCGATGCCTACGCCGAGCTCGTGGTCGAGGGCAAAGCCGCTGCTGACGGTTGTACTCCTGCCGGGGCAGAGGCCGCTGCCAAGATCGCTGAGATCATGGGGGCCGAGGTAGAGGATAAAGAGCCACAGGTCGCCGTGAACCGGTGCAGGGGTACCGAGGCCGTGTGCGGACTCCACTGCGTGTACGAGGGTATCGAGTGCTGCTCTGCTGCGGCCCTTGTAGGTACTGGGCCTAAGAAGTGTTCCTACGGGTGTATCGCGCTGGGCGACTGTGTCGACGCCTGCAAGTTCAACGCGCTCACCTATGGTGAAGGCGGGATCCCGCACGTGATCACGGCCAACTGTGTAGCGTGCGGTGCGTGCGTCAAGGCCTGTCCCAAGGGCCTGTTCGAGCTCGTGCCCAAGGAAGCTAAGATCCACGTGCTCTGCTCCTCCCACGATCCAGGGAAGGTCGTGGGCAAGCTGTGCAAGGTAGGCTGTATAGCCTGCAAGATGTGCGAGCGTGTGTGCCCTGCTGACGCTATCCACGTGGAGGATAACCTCGCTGTCATCGACTATGAGAAGTGCACCGCGTGCGGAGCGTGCGCCGACAAATGCCCGAAGAAGTGCATCGATGACCGCAGGCCCGCTGACGAGATCGAGGCCTCAAGTAAGGAACGCGCGGCAAAGGCCGAGAAGGAGAAGGCCGCAAAGCTCGCTGAGGTCAAGAAGAAGATGGCCGAGAAGAAGGCCAACGCCGAGAAGGCCTGAGCTCACCCATCACCTGCGTACCGGGCCCCTGCTGTCCTTACGTGGTGTGCTCCACCGCTTGACCACGGACTCCACTTTCTGAGCGACCGCAGCCCGGGCCTTGACCTTGGCCATGCCTCCATCGATAAGTGAGTCGTAGGTTGTGTGATGGTGGCGGATGTGGGCCCGCATCGCGAGCTCCACTGCTCTGCCGTCCAGTCGCTTGGCCTCAGCGGTACGTCCGACGCGGCCGCTCGATGTCTCGCAGGCATGGCGGGCGATCTTGCGTTCAGCACCCTTCGGGCACGAGGGATAGCGCCGGCGCACGGCACGGGCGAAGCGCGAGACCTGTTCCCGCTCCCGCGCTTTCCGCCGTCTAGCACGCTCTTCGGCATCCGCCCGGCACTCCTTCTCGGCCTGCTTCAGTGCTTTCTGCTCCACGAGGATGCCGTGACGTTTGTAGCGTCGGTTGCGGTAGACCCGTGTGACCACTTTCACTGTGACAGGGGAGTGCTTCGACGCGCGACGAGTTAGAGTAGCATCACCTTTGGGGAGGTAGGTAAGACCGTCCAAGCCGGCGCAGCCCAGGCAGAGAGTCCTGCCCCGTTGCTTGGTGATGAAGCCACCATTGGCGATCCCTGTCCCACAGGCGGAGCACGTCGCTTCCCCCCGGACGAAGAACACTAGCGTGTCCGACGCAACCTCACGCTGACGGCTCGTCTTTCCCAAGACATTCGTGTGATAGGAGGGCAGCTATAAGGGTTTGCCAGCGTCCGGCCCAAGCACCTTCGAAAGGTATTAATACCGGTTCCCGTGCCGCCGGTGCTGTGTCCGAAGAACGGTACCACGTCTACTTGGACGGTACTGACCGGGATATGAGCACCCGCGAGCTCGTGGGCGTCCTCAGACAGCGGGAGGAACGGCCCGACGTCTGGTCCGCCAGGCTTTCAACGGGACTGCTCGGAAGGACCGACTGCACCGCGGGCAACCGGGGCCCCAAGGGCTATTCGGAGGTCGTGCTCGCCGTCGGTGACGAAGGGCTGGAGAAGCTGGTCGACCTAGGGTTCATCCCATGTCCCACCTGCCGCCCGGAGGACGAACCCGGATTCTGGGAGACCGTGGAGCACACGGTGGGCGAGCGGTACGACCTGGACTCTGTCTACGATTTCGCGGACAAGGGTGTCCTTGGCTACGACGCGCGTCGAGTGGACTGGGAAGGGATTCTCCCCGTCATCGGGGCAGCGCCCAACAGGCTCTATGTCCCACAGGGGCTCGGTGAGGGTGAGCTGGTCGAGCTGAGGGACCGGTTCGATGCACTTAACGTGGAGCTCCCGCCCGTCGGCTACTACGACCGGGATGCGCCCGGTCGCTTCCACGAGTATGCGATACCTGGATGATCGCTCTAAGCGTTCACCTTTCGATGGCTGAACTCCCATTCGCAGTCGCAGGAATCGTCAAGCACCAACTGTATACCGAATGAACGGTGGAACGCCACCATTTCCAGGGGATACCAGAAGACGATCCATTGTTCTTTTTCATTCTTCCTGCATTCAAATAGCGGATATTTGAATCTTTCAAAGAATTTCTTGATGATACTGAATGTTCTAGTGTGTGCGGCGACATCATCTGGACTTTTTAGGGGCAATCTTGGTGACTTTATTGAATATTTATTCGAATATTCTTTACTTTCTGAAGAATATAGGCAAATACGTCTCCATGATATTGTGCGTACTTCTTCTTTTTCCTCTTTTTTCACGAGAACCCAGGTGAAGGGGTCGAAAGAGGGGATGGGATCGACGTCCCCATGTTTCGACCTAAGGTATAGCTTGATGCAGAACCTGAGGAAGAATGATAAAATAATGAGTCCGATGTATATTCTGGTAATTAGAAGTGATTCATCGGGAAGAAACATCAGAACAAGGATGAATATTGCACTTATTGCGAATAATATTGGATTTACTGACCTGTCTACATCGAACTTTATCCTTTTTTCTGAGAAAGGCCATGCGAACGGGATTGCTGTCGAGGTCAATATGTCGAAAAGGATATGGTTTATCCCTGCAAACACAGATAATGCGATGATAGCACCGACATGTTCATGGACATCGAAGGAAACGAGGTAGACCGCTGCAACTAGGAAGGGGCCAAGGATGGTAGCTAGGATGGAGTGCGTCTTGTTCCTGTGGGCAAATAATCCGGTCTTCCGGTTGATAAGGACAGCTATGAAGTCAAGGTCGGGCAGAATGCCCGCTATCACTACGGGGAGGGCATGCTCGGCGATGACCTGCCGTGCGAGTCCGTAGGAGAAGAGCCCGTGCGTCAGGACGTCCATGGTAGTTCAGATACTACGCCTTCTTACAGGGTCCGTAGTGCTTGGTGTAGAAGCGGACCAGCTCCTCCTTCGACGGGATGGTGCAGTTCTCCCACACATGGATGACGTCCTGGAGGTCGCCCTCCCCCTCCTGTCCAGAGAACAGTTCTGCAAGGAAGGTCGTGCGCTCGCGGATCTCCCGCTCAGCAAAGGCGATGTACTCCTCAGGAGTGTAGTAGTTGAGCGGATTGAACCGCTTACCGAAGTCCTTCATCCCGTGGACCTCCTCAAGCTCCTTGGGATCGGGCAGGAGGTAGCCGAACACAGGGTGTTCGAGCCAGCTCTTGATCTTGCGATGCTCGACCAGGTCGATAAGGCCCTTGGAGTCGCGGACGCCGATCTTCTCGCCCTGGCCGATCCAGACGGGATCGCCCGCAGCGTTGATCATCTGCTTTCCTGTCTCCTTGTCCATCTTGGGGATGGGCTCGTCGTTCTCGTCGAGGTGCTTGATCTGTTCTCCGTCCATGTTGTACTCGCCCACGAAACCGGCATTGGAGATGAAGAACACCAGCTTCCCGTCAAGGCCGAGCCCCTGGTCCTTGTACACCTTGAGCTTGAGCAGGGCCTGCTGGCACTGCTCCCGGGCCATGAAGTCCGTGGCGGCGTACGAACGAACGCGGGTGCCAGGCCGCTGGGCGGCGATGGCCGAAGTGATGATCGACTCGCATGCAGAGTCGAGGGCCACGGCCATGACCGGATCGGTCACCCGGAACATCGGCTCGAGCACGTCGAACTTCTTGAAGCTCAGCGCCTCTGTCTTCATGTACTTGTAGGGGGTCTCACCCCACTGGGGGTTCAGCTCGGTGAACAGGAAGATGAACCTGCCGTTGGTGGTACCGGAGCGGTGGTACTGCTGGCAGAGGAGATGGCCCGGCTGCTTCCCGGGCTGGACACGGGGTACCTTGATGGGCTTGCCGCCCTCCTCGAACACCTCGTACTCCACGTTCTCGCAGTCCATGTTCTGGCACAGCACTACGGGCCGTGAGCCGTCCGGATTGACCATCTTGGACCTCATGAGACCTGCCCATTCGGGGCTGCCGTCGTACAGTCCCTCCGACTTGGCGTAGGAGGCGGCCTCCAGACCGATGATCTGGACGCGGGAGACGTTACCGTTCTCATCGTACTCGGGCTTGCCCAGCAGGGCGTCGTCCTGTTCCAGATCGGGACCCACGGTGAGCGTGGTCTTGCCGGTACCCGACAGGCCTTTGAGGACCCGGTCGGTGGTACATCCGGCGTGGTAGGAGATTAGCCCCTCGCCCTCGGCCTTGTTCCACACCATGGTGAGGTTCGGTTTCTTGAAGTCGCCACCGAAGTAGTCGACGCCCAGAGAGAGCACCATCCGTACGTTGTCGTCCATACCTGTAAGGTTGTAGAGCGTGATGGGGACGTTCGGATCGTAGTCGGGCCACACCTCGCGGATCATGGCCACGTACTTGTCGGGCAGGCGCTCGGGCACGATAACGTTCCAGCAGTCGGGGCTCTGACCTTCCTTGGCAGGGAACACCATCTGCTTGGCGAACCAGGTTATGTATCCGGACTGCCGGCTCTTCATGCTCGCAGCGAACCGCAGCCCCACCTCGTACCCGGCCTCGCCCTGGATACCGTCCATGACGACCATGGGGACGTTCTCTTCTGCGAGGTACGCAAGGGCCGCCTCGTACACGCGTTTGCCTATCTTATCGTCGAACGACCGCTGCTTGTAACCGAGCTTGTATCCCTCGGGCACGAGGAAGAACGCCCGGTCCGGCCGCCGCCCCGGTTGGGTGGACCCAAAGAGGTACTGGCCGTCGGCCGTGATGACGTAGTAGTCCTTGAGGAACTCGTGGTAGAACGCATCGTCCGGGTTCCTGGTCACGCGGGCCAGTGGGATGCGGGTATCAGGTGTGATGAGGATGGTGTCGTCCGGCATGGTATCTCGATTCCGAGGACGGCAAAGGCCAATATAAAGCTATTGTTGGGACTTGCCCCCTGCGAACGTGCCGCACGGTCAGTTGAAGAGGAACCCACGGACCACCTGGTAGAAACCATCAGGGTCGTCGAGCATCATGAAATGACCGCCAGTGACCGCATGCACTTCGCACCCGGCCTCCAACAACCGCTCCCTGCCGGGGAAGTCGGTAGCGTTCTCGGTGCCCACCACGTAGCATGTGGAACTGTGGAGGGCGATGTAGCGCTCCAGGAGGTCGGCGTTGTTGGACACGTCCACCAGCGCGCATGCCGCGCGGTGGAGCGCCTCGGGATCGCACCGGGTGAGCGCCCGTGCATAGTACTCCCAGCACGCAGAGCCCCTGGCGGCGAGCCTGCCCACCTTTCCGAGGAGCTGCACACGTCCCTCGCGCATGAACCGGTCCCGCTCCATGGCCGCAGTAGGCCCCGAGAAGAAGCAGTTCTCGCCAGTGAGGTTTCCCTCGGCGTTGAGGAACCGGGTCACACCGGATCGCTCGGCGAGCACGATGCCCACAGCACCGCCCATGGAGTGGGCCACCAGGTCGTAGTGCTCCACGCCCAGCTCCGCCAGGAGGGAAAGCACCACCTCTGCGTAGTCGCCAACCGTGCATGTGCACGTGCCGCGGGGCGAAGCACCATGGCCGGGGAGGTCCAGGGCGATGAGGTGTCTGTCAGGCAGCACTCCGGGCCCGAAGGCGCCGGCGAAGGTCTGAGCGTCGGCGCCCAGACCGTGGAGAAGGAGTACTGGCAGCCCGTGCCCGGACCGTTCCCACACGGCGACCGGACCACACTCGAGCTCGACCTTCCTGCATTCCACGGTCCGCTACCGGTCGACCATCGCTTAAACATCTTGCGCCCGACCGGCGAGCGCACGCTCTAGCACCGAGGCAGGGAACGGTCGTCCGTGCGCCGGGTGGACGGTCTCTGCATGCATGTCCAGCAAGTGGGCCCATGAACGATACACCTGTCCGACGTCCTCGGCGAAAACGGGCATGCCAGGCCCCCGCCGCATGGGAAGGCCGTTCATCGCGAGGTCACCAACGATCGCATCACCGCTGTCCAGCACCACAGAGACGGAGCCGGAGGTGTGGCCCGGGGTATGGACCGCCCTGCCGGCAACACCCCAGTGGGCGAGGTCGGCGCGCTCTCCAAGGACAATGTCCACATCGGGCCAGGTGAGGGGACCGAACGCTCGTGCAGGTGCGAGCAGGATGCGCAGCATCGAGCCCCATGCCGAGGTCCCCGGCGGTACCGGTGATCCCTGGGGGAGGGCGTCCGCGGCCTGCTCGTGCATGGCGACGTCGCACCCGGTGGCCTTTACGACGGCCTCAGCGCAACCACCATGATCAAGATGGGCGTGGGTGATGATAAGGAGGTCGAGGGGCCGGCCGTCGAGCGCCCGCATCAACGACGGGAGGAGCCGTCGCGACATACCCGGCTGGCCAGCGTCCACAAGCACGGCACCCTCGTCCAGGACGAGGTAGGATGTGCTCATGGTCGTGGGGATGGGGACGACACGGAGCGTTCCGATCACCCCTCGCGTGCGAGGAAGAGGAAGGCGGTCTGGCCACGGGGGAAGGTGACGTTCTTGCGGACCGCGAGCCCCAGGTCGTCGAACCTGCACTCCTCGTCGAGCGGCCAGCCCTGGAGGTACACCATATAGAGCACACCGGGCCTGCCGCCGTCCTGGCGATAGCTGCAGGGCGGTTTGATACGATAGGGGGTGCCCTCCCAGCTCTTGCTCTGGGTCATGAGCGGATCACGAGCGGTCCAGAACTGGAGGAACTTGTCCGTCCGCCTGATGTTGTTCGGGATACGGACCTCGTCCCACGACCCCTCCTCCTCGCGCAGGTAGTCCCTGACCTCGTCCCATCCAGTGTCCCAGTAGTAGTTTACGCTGGGATCGGCCGGGTAGACCACGAAGTAGTATCCGAGGTAGTAGCCGACAAGGAGGCAGGACGCCGCCAGGAACGGCAGTTTGAGCCCTATGTCCCTGAGGACCGGTTCGAGCCGCATCCATCCCACGGCGGCCACGAGCTGGATGAAGGGCAGGGCCACGGTAGTGCGGATCGAGTTGGGGATCCTGTCGATGGTGAGGCTCGCGGCCACGGGGACCAGCAGGAGCCCCCAGAGAAGGATTATATGGACCGGGCGTCGCGTTCGGGCCATATGCACTATACCGGCCAGGAGCAGGAGACCCTCGAAGAGGTGGAGCTTGCCCACGACCCGGGTAGTGTACCGCACCTGGGTGTCACCGCGGAGGAGGAGGAAGTCCGGGTGCAGATGGGCCAGATAGTTCTGGACGAACTGGAGAGCGTAAAGAACCGTTGGGCTCTCGATCCCCATGTCCGAGTACCGCGAGCGCTGCCACATGAGAACATCATCGGTGAAGATTGAGACCAGCTTGAACCGGGCGTTCGCTGCATCGGGCATGGTGACGTATGTAGAGGCGAGGGGCGCGACCAGGACGACGAACACCGCGAGCGCGAGCAGGACGTCGTTCAGACGGGCGCGCACAAGGTCCCGCCGTACGAAGAGCACGCCTGCAAAGAACGTCGGGATGAAGAACCGCGGGATGGCGTACGCGTAGAGTGCCAGCGCTAGGGGGAGCGGCGCGGCCAGCAGCGCCCTCCTCCGTCCCCGCAGCCCAGCCTCGAGCATGTACCAGCCCAGGGCGATGAAGAGCGGTACGGGTACAGGATCCCAGGCGACCCTGCTCAGGTGGTGGTGCCAAGGCGACACCGCCAGCATCAGAGCTGCTGCCAGCCCGGCACGGCGACCTGCCAGCGCCCTGCCGAGAACGAACGCGGCCCCCACGCCAAGGGTGCCGAAAACGACCGCCGGGAACCGCACGCCCCAGGGACCGAGCCCGAAGAGCATCAGCGAGGGTATAGTGGCGTAGATGTAGAGCGGGTTCTTGTACTCGCCAAGGGAGAGGAAGAGGATGGGGTACGGCTCGTCGTGCATGTCGCTGCCCGTGAGCAGTAGGGAGTAGGCGTCGTAACCGATGGACAGTTCGTCGGGGATGAGCCCGGGCGGTACCGAGGCGAGCCAGACTAGACGCAGTAGCAGGGCGAGCGCCATGACCGCGGCGACGTCACAGGAGGGTGTTAGCGCCCGGAGGACACAGGACCATCCTCCCTGCCCGGAGCCCATGGCACCCACTGGACCGCGACCTTTCTTAAAGATGACGCGACCTTCCGCCCGTATGGACGAGGAGGAGATGCCGCAGGTGGTGTTCAAGGAGCGGGACGGATACCGGACGGTGAACGTCAACGGCGTGTTCGGAGGCCCGCGACCGGGGTTCTTCGAAGTGATCGTGTTCTCGGAGGAGACCGATCCTACGGAGGCGTTCGGAACGGCCGCCATCGATCCGGGGCGTGCTGTGTTCCGGCGCACGGCCGAGGTGCGTCTGGTCATCGATCCCTACCAGGCAAAGAGCATCGCCGGGTGGCTTACCCGTAACGTGGAGGAGTACGAGCGCATGTTCGGCCCCATCAAGGGACCGAGCGAAACCCATCCCCGGGAGCACGACAGCGCTGACTCTATGTTCCGGTGACCGGCGCTGCATCTGGGCCAGCTTTAAGAACCTTCACGTGCTAAGAGAGGATACCATGTCGACCTTCTGCGAGTACGAGTTCCAGTGCGAGTGCGGTGCTATCTTCAAGGCGAAACTCTGGGAGAGCGTCAACGTCACAAAGAATCCTGAACTGCGCCAGCTCGTGCTCGACGGTGAGCTGAACATGATCGTGTGCCCCGAGTGCAACGTCGCGGAGCGCATCGAGAAGGTGTTCCTCTACCATGACATGGAGCGCGGTATCCTTATGTTCGTCTACCCCGAGGGTAAGGCCGAGGAATGGAAATCCGAGGACCAGGACGCCATCAAGCAGGTCACACAGTTCCTGGAGAGCCTCAGGGGCGAGGGGGGCGTGACCTCTGAAGTGAAGGTCGTGTTCGGTCTGGAGGCGCTGCGCGACATTATCGCGGCCCAGAGCGCCGAGTCGACCGGGGCCGAGGACAGTAAACCGGTCGCGGCGCACGCCCACGCGGGTTGCGGATGCGGCTGTCATGATCATGCGGACGAGAAGCCCACAAAGAAGAAGACGAAAAAGAAGGCAGCGCCGAAAAAGAAGCCGGTAAAGCCGAAGAAAGGGGCCAAGAAGAAGTCCTGAGCCGCGCCGCCCCCGACAAAGATTTAAATAACTCAATAGCGCTCGGTGCTCCATGGCGGACGACGAGCCCTCGGGCCTCGACGCGTTGGAGGCGCAGATAACCTCCTACACCGACCACAAGTACTTCATCCCCGTGGCCCTGGTGGCTATCCTTGTGCTCTACGGGGCGAGCCTCGCTTCCTACACGGGGCTGTGCGAGGTGGCCGGGATGACTGAGGCGATCTCGATCTTCGAGCCGACCTCCATGCCCGAGACCGCCGCCTGTAAGTATGCGATCAAGCCCCTGCTCATCCTCACCGGCCTGTTGCTGGTGTTCGTTGTGCCCGGGTACGCCTGGACAATCGGACTGTTCGACGACGAGGAGATCGACGCCATCGAGCGGTTCACTATCGCGTTCGCGGTGTCAATCGCTCTGGTGGTGTTGTCCATCATCTACCTGAACATGTTGATGGGCATCAAGATCACCCGGCTAACCGTCATCGGCGACATAACCCTCATCACCCTGCTGGGCCTTGCCTACTGGGGCTGGAAGCGCGAGGGCTGGTTCGGCGGGAAGGTACCTGCGGCCAAGACCGCGAGCGACTGAATCCGTTCTCCGGATACGGGATCTCTTGTCTTCACAGGTAGGTCTGTTCCTAGTCGCCCACCGTCGAGGTGACCCAGTCATTGGCCTCCATGTTGTTGAGGGCGCCGGTACTGCTGCCCTTCGAGTCGGCGGCTGAGGAACCTGAGCCGTCGTCGAGCTTGTAGTAGGACACGAGGCTGGAGTAGTTGGGGTGGGATGCCGTGACGCTGATATCCTTCCAGTTCTGGATGGTGGTCGCGCCCAGGGCCACGTTCCAGACTCGGATCTCGTCGATCTGGCCCTTGAACTGGCCCGTGTCGCCCCAGCAGCTGCTACCTGAACGACCGAAATGGAGGTAGTGGTTGACGTTGTAGGTGGAGTAGGTCGTCTGTTCGGTCCACTTCTCCTCCACACCGTTGACGTACAGGCGCAGGCCCCCCGAGCTCCAGGTGGTGGCAATGTGGTACCATTGCCCTGCCGTCGCCGTAGTGGTGCCGACGGCGTACTTGGGAGCGCCAAATACTGCGCTGGTGGCCTTGAACTTCCCGCCGTCCAGGCTGAGGGGGGGGATGCACCAGGTAAACGCGCCACCCTGGCCGTCGTCTTCCCTGGACATGTGCACTATGTTGCCGCTGGTCTCGCCGGATGCCACCTTGACCCAGGCCTCGATGGTGTAGGGCACATTGGACGTGCCCAGGTCGCTGAAGCCACTGGCCCTGACAAAGTCATTGCTCCCGTCGAAATCCAGCGCCGTGCCCCAGTCCATAGCCCCGGTCCCGCTCCCGGTGCCCGTACCGGACCCAGTTCCAGAACCCGTACCGCTCCCGGTCCCGGAGCCCGTGCCACTACCCGAACCCGAGCCTGTCCCGCTCCCAGAGGAGGACACGGACCCGCCCTCGATCTTGCCCGAGCAGATGGCCACCTCTGCATGGTCGGCCAGCGCGTTGAACGCGTCGAAGGTGACCTTGACCTTCATCCTGTACACGGACCCGTGACGCAGGTCCAGCGTGCCCCGGCCCACGTCCTCGATGGAGAGGGTAGCAAGCTCCGCTTCGGACACGTTCTGCTCCTCGCAGCCCGAGTCGGTGTCGTCTGCGGTGTTGTAGTAGTCGCAGTCGTACCCTCGCTCGGACCATGTCACGTGCACGCCCTCGGGGTACTCGGCGTCCACGTCTCGGATACGCATGGTGATCCCCGCGCCGTTCTGGACGCGTAGCTGGAACAAGCTCTCGCGCTCGGTCTCGGACGACCACACGGTCCACAGGCCCACGTCGTCGGGCGTCGCCCGGAAGATGTGATCCTTGTAGTGGATCCGCTCGAATCCAACACAGCCCTTCTTCTGGTAGGTGGACGGATTGAGGATGCCCATGCCGTACAGCGCTGCTCCGGCGATGACGATGATCACCAGCATCCAGCCGTAGCTCATCAGGAACTCGATCGCTGCCTGTGCACGTTTCGAACTCGTAACTGCCACCATTGCCTTTTCACGCTCTGGGAGATGTTCTCACTCTCATGATATTGAGTTGTTCACGATATAAAACACTTGCCTGAAACGTAGACGCAACCGTCGCGCAACGATGAGATTCACTCATCGTAGATGTAGACCGAGTCGGGATAGTGTCGGATGGCGCCCTTGGTCCACCGGTTCTGGACCTCGGCCTCGATGATCGAGTTGGCGACGTCCATGGGGACGTGCGCCTTGAGCAGGCCCAGGGGCGTGTTGAGCCCCAGCGGACGGTTGGGGATTATGTGGCGTGTGGTGTCGGACGGGAGCGGTGTCCGCGCCAGCGCCATGCGCACGACCTCGTCCTTGGTGATGACCGGGCGCCGGCACAGGCAGGCGAGGTCCTCGTCCCGCTCGAACACGTCAAGACAGTAGTCGTTGGAGACGGGTCGATGGGCGATCTCCCTGTCACGGACCTCGGCCATGAGGGCGCGATCGAACACGGCCCATTGCTCCACCGAGAACTCATCGCAGGGGACCAGGAAGGCGCCCTTGCCCTTGCGGAACGCGCAGCCGAAGTACGCCTGTCGTGTCTTAAGCGCGCGAGCCGCATCCCGGAAGTCCCGCAGCTCAGGCTCGCGTCCGCACACCTTCTCGATGATGCCCAGCAGCTCGTCCTGCTCCACGGAGAAGAACACCTGCGACCAACCGAACAGCTCGATGGAGGCATCGGCGTAGTCGACGAGCGATGCTACCACGCTCACGCACCCCAGTTCACGCATGGCCTCGGCACGATGGATACCGTCGATAGCGATGTAGTGCTCCCCGTCCTTTGTAGGGGAGACGATGATCGGGTTCTTCTGGACACCGTCGGACTCGATGATGCTGGCAAGGCTCTGCACCTTGTCAGGGATGATCGCCTCGTGGAGGAGGACCGAGTCTATCGGGATTACGTGGAGCGTGGGGAGTTCCACGGTCTTTCGATAAGGAGCGAGCTTTTTATGGATATCTCTTGGTGTGGGCAGGCACAGCACGTGAGAGTGTGGTCTAGTCCCTTGCCGGCTCGAGCATCCTTCCCCGTGCAATCCCATCTAGCTTGATGTTGAGCTGGATGTTCTCGTTGGCCATGTGCTCCATCATGGATCCCACGTCCGTGAGGATGTTCTGCATCTCATTGATCGATAGCTCACGTTTCTCGGGCTCGATGAGGATTACGGTGGACGGGGTGATGTTGAGCACAAGCATCATCATAACGTCGAGGCCCCGTGCGTACACGCCCACGTCGCCGATCATGGAGTTCACGTTGTTACCGATTTCCTCTACGGAGGTGTACTTCACCTCGGCCACTTCGACATGGTCCTGAGAGCGGAGCGTGGCGACGATCTTCTTGAGCGCGGCCTGAACAGTGTCGGCATCCGCCTGCTGGACCTCGTACACGAACCGGGCATGCATCCAACCCTTCTTCTCGAGAAGCTCTTCAACTTCCTCCTCATCCATGAAGCGGAGCTCCTTGAACTCGAGCTCCTCGTCCTCGTCCCGCTCCTCGGTCCTGTCGTCGTCAGCCATGTCGCTCACCTGCTATCTTGATGGCCTCGCCGCACTCGGGGCACTCCCCTGTGCGCGAGACCGCGTCGCTGATGATCGTGAAGCCGTACCTTTTAATAAGCAATCCCCCGCAGGCGGGGCAGTACGTGTTCTCCCCGTCGCTGCCGGGTACGTTGCCCAGGTAGATGTACTGCAGCCCCGCGTCCTTGGCGATGGCCTGGGCACGCTCCAGTGTCCCGGGGGGTGTCGCCTGCCGGTCGCGGAGCTTGTAGTCGGGATGGAACCGCGAGAAATGGATGGCGATACCGGGATCGATGGCGGCCACGGCCTCGCACAGTTCGCGCAGGTCGTCATCGCTGTCGTTGAGCCCGGGGACCACCAGGTTGGTGACCTCCACGTGCACGTTGTGCTCGCGCATCTCGCGTATGGACGCCAGCACCGCGTCAGGCCCCTTGGGCGCACCGCACCGCTCCTTGTAGAATGCAGGCCGGATCGACTTGAGGTCAACGTTGGCGGCGTCGAGGTACGGCGCGATGGCACGCACGGCATCGACGGTCATGTATCCGTTGGTGACGAACACGTTGTACAGTCCTTTCTCGTGCACGAGCCTGGCGATATCGTAGGCGTACTCGAAGAAGATGGTGGGCTCGGAGTAGGTGTAGGCGATACCGGCGCACCCCTCGGACTCGACGAGCTCGGCCACTTCTGCGGCGGTGATCTGGCGTGAGCCGATGTTCCCGGGATCGGCCTGGGAGAGCGACCAGTTCTGGCAGAAGCTGCACGTGAGGTTGCACCCGGCGGTAGCGATGGAGAACACTCGTGTCCCAGGGTGGAAGTTGAACAGCGGCTTCTTCTCGATAGGGTCCACGGCCATGGAGACCGGCCGCTCGTACGTAAGAGAGTACAGACTGCCGTCACGGTTCTCGCGCACCCGGCATACACCGCGCTTCCCCGGCCTTATGCGGCACATATGGTTGCAGAGGGAACAGGCGGCCACGCCGTCCTTTTCCTTCTTGTACAGCATCGCCTCCTTCATACGATCTACACCTCAGCTTGGTGTGGGTGCGGCTCACCTTCTTAAGGATTGCCGGCGCGCTTGGGGCACCCCGGGCAGTCCTTACCGCACGCGCTCTTCCCCATCTGGGCCCGCTGTCGCTTGAGCACGGGCACCTCGGACAGCGAGTCTTTGACCAGGTACGGTAGAGCGTCGGCGTCCATGGTACGGAGAGTGGATAGCACGCAGCCCTGGATGGTGGCGCGCATCCCGGTCTCCTCCGCGGCCCGGGCCACGCGCATCACCAGGCCGGGAACATAGGCCACGGCGTCGAGGTCGAGGCCGGCTGCCACCAACCGGTCGCGGTTGGATTCGTGGACGGCGCACTGGTGCACCATGACCTCGTCCATGCCGGTGGAACGGGCGAGCTCGAAGATGGCGGGCAGCTGGTCGCTGTTGATTCCGGGCATATCGACCACGCGGACGATGCCCCACACCCTTGACCGCCCCACCAGCTCGAGCGTACGCTTAAGCTGGTCGAACGTGTCCGCACCACTGACCACGGCATGGAGCGTGGGATCTGCTGCGTTGACCGATACCATGCAAAGGTCCACCAGCCCCTCCAGCTGTTCCCAGAGGGCGGGCGTGAGCAGGGTACCGTTGGTCTGGAGATCGAGCCGCACGTTACCGTACGCCTCCCTGGCCTCGCGCAGCACTGCTAGTAACCGCTCAGGCACCATCATGGGCTCGCCGTACTGGCTCACGGTGATGGCCCGCGGGTCCGGCTCACCGTAGTACCCGGGTTCGGGCAGCGTCCCCGCATCGCCGGCCACCCGCGAGTAGCAGAATATGCACTCATGGTTGCACCTCCCGGTGAGCTCGATGGAGGCGTGGTGGACCGGATCTGGATTGGTCGGATCGGCACCCTGACACCCCTCGCAATGGCGACAGATAGGGAGCGCTTGGACCGCAGCACTGAGCTCAGCGCCCGTGGTACCCAGCTTGATTGTGGCCACGGACCGATGGCAAAAGAAATGTATATAAAGGAAACCGCAGCACTCCGGAAAGGAAGCAAGGGGCCATAGCTCAGTCTGGGAGAGCGCCGGACTGAAGTTCTGACTTGGATCTTCCGATACCAAGATAAGGATTTGAGATCCGGGTGTCCCGGGTTCGAACCCCGGTGGCCCCACTCAGCGGGGGGTGATTCGCCCCCCGCACACATTCCTGGCCAGTGATACCGCCGAGATCATTGTGCATATGGTCGTGCCCATAGAAGAGCGCTGTCGGATGTGAGCGCTTCGTGCCCTATCACCGGGACCGATGGCCCTTCCCCATCAAAGGGAATATAACCCTTGAGCGCATTAGATTATACGATGGCGTCGGGAGCCACCTTCCAGCAAACGGTGCCGAGGTTCGCGGTCCTCCTCCTCGCGGTCCTTCTGCTAATGCCATCGTCCGCGGACGAGAACGCCACCATTGCCGGGGACGTCACGACACCTCCATCGGAACCAACGCTAGCACCCACGCCTGAGCCGACCACCGATGCTGCGCCGATGCTCAAGGAAGGTTCCCACCCGCTCCTCGTCGCCGTGCTCGACCGCCATACCGACTACGTGAACACCGTGTGGGCCGTTGAGAAGTACATCTTCACCGGCTCGGACGACGGCACGGCCATGGTGTGGAGCCGCAAGGACTTCTCCCCGGGCCTGCTGGTCCGGATGGACGGCGCGACCGTGTCAGAGCTGGTCGTGGACGACTCCTACATCTATACGGTCGCATTCGAGACCGTGGCCCGGGTGTGGGACAACACAATCTTCTCGCCGGTCGTGACACTGGAGGGGCACACCGATCTGGTGACGGGAGTGTGGAGCGACGGTGAGCGCGTCTACACGGCCTCGGATGACAAGACCGTGCGCGTGTACCGCCGGTCCGACCTTGCTCTCGAGAACGTGCTCCGTGGCCATCGCGGCTGGATCACTGACGTCGTCACCAACACCGATCATGTATTCACGGCGTCGTTCGGTGACAAGGAGGTGCGCGTGTGGCGCCGGTCCGACCTGTCGCTCGAGGGCACGCTCTCGGCACCGACGCCCACGGGCATGCAGGTGGTGTTCGCCGACGACGAGCACGTCTTCACCGACGGCCGGGACACACAGGCCGAGGAATACACTGTCCAGGTGTGGAGCGCGGACGACCTCTCACCGATAGCGACGCTTTCGGGACACAACGACACCGTTACGGCAATCCATGCGGACGATGACTATGTGTACACCGCCTCCAGGGACGGCAGGGCCCGGCTCTGGAACCGCACCGACCTCACGCTGCTCGTGACGCTTACCGGGCACACCGATGCAGTGACCGATGTGTTCGCCGACGCGGACTATATCTACACGTCTTCGTGGGACGGGACGGCCAGGGTATGGCGGAGGCCTGATGCTGAGGTGTACGTTCCCTCCGTTGTGATGGACGCCCCCGAACCCGGAGAGGTTGACCCGGACGCGCCAGCAACGAACGACACGGATACAGGGAACGTCACAGATGACACCGTCAGCAGCGACGACATAGGCTCCATCTACGAGGGTCTACCCGATGCGTGGAAGGATGACATCGAGGACTACGACCCGGAAGCAGGTGGTAACGAGACCGGGCTGGAGGGCATCTTCTCGGGCACCCTGAACAAAACGCTCATGGGGACCGAGGACATCAACGAGACGGTCGACCTCAACGTCTCGGGAATGGAGGGTGTGACCCCGCCGCCGGACACGTCGGTAGCGCCCACGACCGGGCCGGGGACCTTTACGCAGGAAGGCGGAGTGTACGATGACGCCGAGGTCCGTTCGGAGACATTCAGGATGGCCGACGGCAGCGAGGACTGGGCCGAGGATCTGGCGCCAAAGGAGCCGTCGAAGCTCCAGATGTACATCTACGCCGGGTTGGCGATCGTGGTCTTCGGCAGCTGTGTGTTCGGGTACTTCTCGTTCTGCCGTGGCGGTTAGGCCTCAGAGCTCCTGCTCCATGAACAGGCCCCGGTATTCTGCTTCGCCCTCGCACCGCTGGAATATGAGCTGGCACAGTCGCTCGCCGGGGACGATTTCCAGGTTGTTGGGTCCGGCATTGAATATCTCGAGCACCTGCCGGTTGGAGACACCGGGTTGGATGAACGGTGCGGTGATGTGGACCATGAGCCCCAGTCGTGCGAACCGCGAGCGGGAGTTGAGCCAGCCGCAGATGGTGGGCGCCAGGGTGACCCGCTCCTTGGTGATGCCGAGGATGAGCTCCTTGGGCTTGATGGTGTACTTGTCCTCGATGACCTTGCGCTTGGTGATGTCGTGGAAATCGGCGCCTTCGGTGACGGGGATGGAGTGGTCGATGTTGCGGAAGATGCGGATCTCGGGGGCGAGGGTCAGGTCAACGGACGCAGGGCCGACCGCCGTCTCGTTGAACGGCTCGACAGCTATGTTGCCTGCCTGCATCTCGTTCAGGATCTCGTCATGGGTGAGCACCATGGTGGGTGACGGTGGTGCGGTCGTACTTATGCTTTGTGGTGTTGTCGCCCCTGGAGCGCTCTGCCCGTACCGGGGGACAGCATGCATTTCCCTGCGTCGGGACCGCCCGAAAAACCGGGAATGATTTAATACTCCATGTTGGATAGGATGACCGAAGGATGGCGGAGAAAGACTTCATCTTGAAACTGGAGCACCTTGTCGTGCGACGCTTCGAGTTCTTCATCACGGTCCTGGTACTATGCTCGGCAAGCAACCTTGTGTTCCTGGAACCATCCTTCCATTGCAGGATCTGCGAGGCGGACGGCCCGTCCGGCGGCGCCCTCGACTACTTCACTTCTCCGGACGCTCTCACGTGCACCGGGTGCGAGCAGCTGAGGATCGAGAGGATCGGGTCCATGCTCACCTCATTGTCCGGGTACATCGACGAGTCTGCGCTCCAGCAGGCGACCTTCGTCGTCCCGCTGGACGTCGGAAAGGGTGTGCTCGGGATCGGGAAGGACTCGAACACAGGAAGGAACATCGTCCGGTACGAGCTGCCGATCGCAATGGACCGAGTGCCCGAGCTGGACGGGAACCCCCTTCAGCTCTCGTTCGAGGGGGAGTCGACGTTCTGCGGTATCCTCAAGGGACCAGGGCCTGCGACGTTCACCTGCAAGTTCGACCTGGACAGGGTGATCGACGGGAAGCACAGCATACGGGTCCGGACGAGCGGTCTCGGGGACATCCCCTCGGGACGGAGCGCTCTGCGGGTCTCGTACGTCAGCGGGATGAACGTGCGGTCCAGCGTCGGTGCGTCCACGTCGAGGGACGATATAATCGTGGAACTGTCGCTAGCCGACCGGTGAGCAAGGACCGACAGTACTTTTATTAACTTGCAGCGACTCGAAAAATGCATGGGAAGGCAACTTAACGTATTACTAATCCTAGTGCTGGCCGTCCTCCTCGCCGGCTGCTGCTGCGACAACGATGTCTGCAAGGGGAAGGAGAGCTACGTTCCAGCGTACAGAGACTCCCGGTTGGTGGAAGAGACCTGCGATGACTGCATGAACGTCCTCAAGATCTCCAGTCAGGACGACGTCTGCCTGAAGAGCACCGCGAAGTACGCAAGCTCCCGGGACATGGGCGATGGGACAGTACCTGACGACCATAAGCTCTATCCCTACCTCCACAGCATGGAGGACGAATGGAGCGAATGCGATGGCATCAAGGACGAGACGACCAAGCTCAAGTGCGGGTGCTGTGTCCTCCTCGACGGCAAAGGTGGCGCGGTTGACCTCGCGAAACACTACAAGTTCGAGGGCGGGGAGTGCTACACATCCGCCTCGGAAGAGGCCATGATGACCAGGGGCCGGTGGGCAAAGGTCGCCGAGAAGGACTACTTCAAGGACGATACCTGCGTCGTGTAGGACTAACGAGAAGGCCGGACAGCGGTCGTCACGTCGTATAGTGGGGGGTCCACAGAAGCTCTTCCTGGGATAGGTGGAGGTCGTGGTGTCGGAATAACCTCCAGGGGAGCACCCCTCCGGCACCTGAGATATCCCGGACCGGTGGATTGGTTTATATTGCTACCGGGGGTGGTCATTGAGCGTGACCATGGATCGATTGATCGAAGAGCTCGTGAAGGTGCGGGATGTCTGCAAGAGACGCTCGATCCTGAACAAGAAAGGATTGGATAAGGACCAGATAGAGGACATCCTGGAACGTGTTCATTTCCTGGTCAAGGGCAGACTGAAGTTCCCGCGAGCACATCTGATGAAGTTCAGCAGGGAAGGCCTTGCCCAGGCCTCCTCGAAATATGTGGCGGAATACCGGACGTGGAAGATGAGGTCGGCCCTGAGTAAGATCGAACGGTCCCTGGACGTGTGCTGTGGGATCGGTGGGGATACTATCGCCATGGCGACACGATGGAAGGTAGTTGCGGTCGAGAAGGACAAGGCCACCCTTGAGATGGCACGACACAACGTGACCGTCTATGATCTGGAGGACAAGGTCGACTTCATCCAGGGAGATTGCGTCAAATTACTGGACGATAAAGAGTTCATCGAGAATGTGAAGGATGTGGATTGCATCTTCTTCGATCCCAGTAGGAGGTCCGGAGAAGAACGAACGGTAAAGACCGAGGAGTATGAACCCCCCCTGTCGTTCGTAGAGAAGCTCCGGACGATCTCGCCGAGCATCTGCGTCAAGATATCTCCAGGTACGGACCTGGCCAGGATCGAACTTGATTGCGATATCGAGGTAGTCTCCTACAAGGGAGAGGTCAAGGAGGTCATGCTCTGGTTCGGGGACTTCAAAGGATCATCTTATTGGAACCGGACCTTGGCCACCAAATTACCGGAAGGTATCACTCGGATAAAGGAAGAAGATGGACCGGACATTCCTCGATCCGCACCCTGCAGATACCTGTACGAGCCCGATCCCGCGTTCATCAAAGCGCGTATGAGCGAGGACCTGGCAAAGGAGTTCGGATTGAGTCTTGTCAATTCCAAGATCGCTTATCTTACCGGGGATGAAAGGGTCGAGACCCCCCTTCTCAAGAGATATCTTGTCAAACGAGTGCTGGGCCCGGAGCTGGGAGCGATCAATACTGCCTTGTCCGAACTCGGTATCGGACGGGTGGACTTCAAGGCAAGAGGGGTAAAGATCGACCTGCGTACCATCCACAGAAAGGTCAGGGGTAAGGGAAGGCACAAGGGCCTTGTGATCTTTACCAAGATCGATGCAAGGGATCAAGCGATAATTTGCAGCTATGACTGATAATTTCATGCGATCCCATTCGATACATAGTATATCCGAACTCAATCGGGATTAACGGCCGCCTCCTGTCGGATGATCCTTGCAGCGCGTCCAAGAACGTCCGGACGGCCCCTGTGGCGCAGACCTTATATGTCTCGGACTACTAAGTATACTGGGGAAGCGGATGCTAGACATGCAGGTAAAGGACGTAATGTCCAAGGACATCGTATCGGCACGGCTCGGATCGACGCTCAGGGAGATCTCCGGGATCCTGATCAAAAACAGGATACGGGCAGTATTGGTACGGGACGAGAAGGGGAACCCGTGGGGTGTGATTTCTACAAGGGATATTGTGAGCTCGATGGCCCGGGCCGACTTCAACGCTCTGACCGCAGAGGAGGTCATCACGCGCGACCTGATCACTATACGACCGGGGTCGACCCTGAAGGAAGCGGCCGCCAAGATGACCGAGCACCACGTGCAGAGGCTGATCGTCGCCCATCCCAGCGACCTTAAAGGGCGTCTGACCATCGTTGGGATCATCACCATGACCGACCTGATACGGACCATCTCCGATACGTAGAACGGGTCCGACACAGGGAGGAGTGCGTCCTCAACGGTCTATTGTGCACCCCTCCTCTCTTTCTTATAAGGGCCCGATGACTCTATCTTCGTAAAGAGATGGTCACTAACGACCGAAAGAGCGTGATACCATGGCGATAATCGACCTTACAAACGAGAACTTCGAGCAGGAAGCACTGAAGAGCGAGACACCGGTGGTCATCGACTTCTGGGCACCGTGGTGCGGGCCGTGCAAGATGATGCATCCCGTGTTCGAGCAGCTGTCGGCCGAGTATGGCGGCAAGGTGAAGTTCGCACGTGTGAACACTGACGAACAGCCGACGCTGGCTGCTCAGTTCAGCATACGCGGTATCCCCACGCTCATCGCACTTCGCGATGGTAAACCGGTGGGACAGATCGTAGGCTTCGGGAACAAGGAAGTCGTGAAAACGAAGCTGGACGCCGTTCTCTCATCCTGAGCGGACCCGCGCCCATAGCGGCGGGCGAAAGGTTGATATTGATGAGGTGCCGATCGCGCCCCATGGCGACCTTCGCCTGCCGCACCGTATCGTTCAAGGAGATCGTTACCTGCGGGTTCGAGCTCTCAAGGACCGAGTACGCAGTGATGATGCATCTTCTCTCCAACGCAGAAGAGCTCATGGCACGCGAGATAGCCAAGGACCTCGACAAGGACCGGACCACGGTGCAGCGCGCGGTCATGTCGCTCACCGAAAAGAACATCCTCCGCCGCCGCCAGTCCAATAATCCCCGAGGCGGTTATACATTCTTCTACTCTATCAAGGACAAGGACCAGCTCAAGCAGCGGATCCTCGGGATCATCGCGCGGTGGACCGACGAGGTCCGTAAGGAGATGACCGCCTGGTAGGGTGCCCCTAGAGCGGCAGGGAGGCGCACTCGCAGGCGCAGAAGCGCTTTGAGACCTTACACCGCTCCCGGTCCACACGTAGTTCACATCCCACGAGACAGTTCTCACAGTAGATGCTCATACCGCACGGGTCCTGTGACACAGTGGTGTAGATGTCAGTGCGCTCACCATCGGTCGCTGTCGGGTCCAGCACACCGAGCTCAGCGTACATAAAGACATTGGACGGGACCAGGGCGTCGGTCCACACCGTTCCGTCCTGGTGCTCGGCGACCACCCAAAGTCGGTAATTCTCGCCCAGGGTCGTCGGGAACATCTGGCCTGTGAGCTCGGACGTGTCTCCACGGCCAAGGGCGATCGTGCGTCGCTCCTCGCTCCCGCCCACTACCAGACCCTCCTTGCTCACGGCGCGGACGAGCACTGTGCCCACGAAGGACTTGGGGACCGTGTTGCGCACCGTCAGCGTGGCCCGGGCCTCGCCGGCGGTGTACATCTCGTCCAGGGGATTGTTCGTAGCGTCTGTGAAGGCGGCGTCCACTATCTCGAGCTCCAAGGGCCGCACTTCCAGGCTCGCGTCGGGATATCCCAGACGGACCCGGGACCGCTCGCCTTCGCACCACGTGTTCATCACGCGGCCTTTGCACCGGCTGGTAGCGTACCCCTGGCCGGGGAGCACCTGGCGGCCGACCACGGCACCTTCACCGTCGCGCACCTCCACCCCGATGGAGAACACCGCATTGGCGTGCTCGTGAGCCAGTGTGAGCGTCTCTGTTGTGAGCTCGAGCTCCTGAACAGGCCCCGCGATCTCGTGGACCTTTGCCGAGCCGTCCACCATCTGGTTCTGCACGTCGGCGAGGAACACCTCCACCGTCGCCGGATAGGTATGGCTGGTCACGGTCACAGCCCCGACGACCTGCTCGCCGGTGTAGCCCTCGGTCGTCCTTTCCGCGTCGCGGAGGAAGTAGGCGTCGGCCACGGTGAGCATGTCGGGCACCACCATGAACGAGATGGGGCCCCGTGCGTCGAGCACTACCTCGCCCCCTGCGCGGCGCAGTACGGCGCCCGGTTGGACGGCCGTCACCGTCAGGTCGCCGTTGAGGGCGATCTCTCCGGTGAGTGCGTGGTAGTCGCTGCCCGGCGGTAGCACGATGCTCGAGAGCGAGCCTGCGAACCGTCGTTCCTCGGTGCACGAGCATGGGCATACGAAGCCCTGGGGGCACTCCGGGCAGGAGCATGATGGCAGGAGATGGAGTGCGAGGTCGGCAGCTCCAGCGAAGGCGCGGAACCCTGAGTTGCGCACCTCGAGCGAGAGGCGGACACGCTCGCCGTGGTAGAATGTGCGCTGTTCGGCAAGTCCACGAAGGATGGCCAGGCGGACGTCGACGCGGGGCATGGATAGCTTGCACTCACGCAGACACCGTACGGCGTCGTCCCCGTCCAGACACTCGCGCTGGCAGGTGACCAGTGACGATGGTACGCTCTCACCGGGACCGTCCTCGTCCATCCTCCCGTCGCCGTCGTTGTCCCGGCCGTCAATGGGGTCCTCGTCCGTTCGGCCATCACCGTCCTCGTCGGCGCCGTTACCGCACTTGCGCAGGCACGGACCCGGATCGGGGAACGCGCCGCACCCCTCCTCGCAGGACACGTCCATCTCCACGCACACCGTGGTGCACGCGGACACCTGGTCGATGGCCACGAGGTCCCGGCACATATCGTTGCAGGTGCTCAGACTACCGCAGTCCGTGGCGTCCAGGGCGCACGAGCCTCCACAGCACACGCCCACTGCGCTAGTACAGGCCTCGCCGTCACTCAGCCCGGCGCAGCCTGACCCTGAGCCGGCATCGCAGCCCGAAGCTCCGGCCACGCATGTACCTCCGCAGCACGCACCCTCGCTGGCGCCCACCACGCAGGTATCGCCGTCCCGGTCCGTACATCCCGCATCCGAGGTGCACGTGCCCACGCACGCGATGCGAGCGTCCTCGTCGTCGGGATGGATAAGGGCGCACATGGGCCCGCATTCCATGGTGCAGGTGTCGTCGGCCCGTTCTTCCGCCTCGAGCCCGCCAGGTATGCAGCACAGGTATCCCGACTCGTCGGAGCAGATGTCGAAGGTCAATCCTGGCACGTCCGGTCCCGAGCAGGAGCCCTCCTCGCCTAGCGCAGGGGGGACCGCTGCGACACCGCCGAGGTCGTTGAGACAGCAGGCGATGATGTGCTTGGCATCCTCCTCGATGATGGGCCCGGTGCAGGAGTGGGTGGTCGCTGTACGGGTGCCGTCTGGATTGTGGCATACGCACATACCCAGGTGACGCTGGCAATGGCCCGCATCCGCTCCGCACTCCTCCCGACAGATACGTGAGCAGCCGGCCTCCGAGCGCGACGCGTACTCGAAGCACTCTTCGGCCGAGATGAATACGTCCTCCGCTTCGATGGCGGCCAATGCCTGGACTGCCTGCTGCTGACGTACCGACCACTCATCGGTGTTGTCGTCGGTGATGTCACCCTCGCCCGGACCGCATCTGTCCGAGAGCATGAGGCCGGGGTACACGTGTCCTAGTGTCGAGACGTCCTCGACAGTGGACGATGTCCGGAGCATCCGGATGAGGTCAGCGAGCATGGCCTTGAACTCCTCAGCACCCATGTCAGTGTCGGGATCGCGGGACATCTCTATGAGGATGGCTGACAGGCGCTCGACCAGCGGGACGGCGTCGTTAGCGGGCTCCTCGCCGCTAAGAGATATCTCGGTGAGCTCGTTGTCGATCAGCAAGCTGATCGTGGAACGGAGATCGGGGTAACTGGTGAGGAAGTGGTCCACGAAGCTGCGCATGACCGTGACCTTGTCCAGTACGCGTGTGGGGCCGTGAGTGGTCTCGTCGCCCAGGAGCGTGCCCGAGCCGTCGAGCGTGCACACGTCCTTGACGTCGACGACGCGCTGGTAGGAGGTGGAGTAGTAGGTCCGGGGCCGGGCGGGGCTGGGGAGGTGGCACTCCTCGGGGACCATGGACGTAGCCACGGTCTCCTCGTCCCAAGGTGCGACGTCGCAGGCGTCGCTCAGGTCCACGTCCTCCAGTCCGGGGTTCTGGAATGTACCCAGAGTGCCCAGGGCCGAAGCACAGTGGTCCTTCTGCTGGTCAAGAGCGTCCTCTAGCGTTTCCAGGTGGGCTCCGAGCACCTTGTACAGGTCGCGGAGATTGTCGAGCGTGGTTAGCACGTCCGTGCGGAAGTCGACCGTGTTGTCGAACCAGCCTTCGGGACAGGCGATGAGACCCGTGTCGAGCACGCCCAGCGGTGTCGGGTCCGTGTCGGTGTGGGTCCAGTCGACCGTCGGTGAGTATCCGTGGACCTCGCCCGCCTCGCCGTCCTCCCGCTCACGGCAGAAGCGTTCGCCGATGGTCTGACCACCATCGTCCACCTTGACCGGCTCGGGTCGGCCGCTTCCCTTCAGCAGGCCGTACACGGTGGACCGGAACGTGGGTTCGCACAGGTTCTTCTGGAACTCGCTGGCAGCGTTCGCGGTGCCCGCCTGGTCGTTGCCGGCCAGCGCCACGATGAACCGTCCGCCCTGCTCCTCGAAGGCCACGATGAATGGCGCGTCGTACCGCGCGGCCAGCTCGCCCGCGGTGAAGTCCAGCTCCTCGCTGCCCACGAACACCTTGTTTGTGGTCTGGTCGTACCGCACACGCATCCCGTCCTCCACACCATCGAGCACCGAGTTGGACGTGCTCGAGCCCAGGAGCACCAGATTGCCGCCAGGGACCGCGCCGGTGTGCTCGACGACAGGCATCCCCAGCTCAGCGCCCAGCACGAGAGCCTTGGCCCGGTCATGGCTCCCTACGCCGGAGCCGTACACCACCGTGCCGTCACCGCCGGAGCACTTCCCGTCGCTGCAACCCTCGTAGCACGGGTACACGTCACCGTTCACGACCAGTGGCATAAGACCGTCGTTGGACCTGATCGATGCGTCGTACTGGCGGATGTTGTCGGGGGAGAACAGCCGGTCGTATGCGTCACAGTAGCGTTCGTGGTCCGGCTCGATGCATCCCTCGGGGAGGGGACCTGAGGGACCTGAAGGACCACCAGGGCCGCCGGGACCTCCCGGCCCGCCAGGACCGGGTGTAGGTGTCGCTGCTCCAACGGGCACTGTGACAGTGATGTAGGTGCGACAGGAGGGGCCCATGTTCGAGGCGCCGCAGTCGACCCTGCCCTGACAGCGCAGTGAGTATGTGCCCTCCACGTCGTAGGTGACATCGACAACGCTGTTCCACGCATCGCCCCAGATGAACTGGCCCGATGAGTAGTCATCGATGTACATATCGATGTGGCTCTCCTGGGAGTCGCTCCCGGTGCACTTTACCGTGACAGGTGCGTCAGCGTTTGCGGCAGCAACGCTCCCGTCATTGGAGGATGAGTGGATCTGGCCACCGTTGACGAACACGCTCACCGTGGGCCTGGCGAGAGCAAGGGCTAGTGCCAGTACACAAAGGATAGCGAGCACCCTCGACCTCATGAGATCGCCTCCATGGTGCAATGGCAGTCACAGTTAAAAGGTGTGACGGTGCAGCGCGTCCGCTCGACACGCAGCTCGCAGGTCGAGAGGCATTGCACGCAGGTTACCTTGGCACGGCAGTCCTCGTGGTCAACGGATGTGAACACGTCGTTGCGGCTGATGCCGCTGACAGCGCTCTCCGGAACGTTGAGCCCGGCCATGGGGAAGAGGACAGTTTGTACGATCTCATCGAGCCAGACCGCACCGTCGCGGTCCTTCCCAAGGACGCGGATGCGGTACGAACGGCCTGCAGTGGTCTGGAAGCTCGCTGTCTCGAACGACCGTGACAACGATCCATCGAGCCCACGCTCGACCTCGATGGTCTGATCTGAACCAAGGGCAGTAGAGCCGTCCTCCTGCGTCACAGACACGGTCACCGTGCCTGTGAAGGGACGTCCAGACGGGTTCGCCAGTTCGACCATGGCCCGGACTGTCTTCCCAGCGGGCATAAGTATGGCCTCGCGGCCGTCCGCGTCCATGAACGACGCGTCGGTCGCCACGAGTTTAGGTCGGAGCACCTCCAGGAACGCGTGGGGGTACGAACGATGGGCCTGCAGGTGGAGTTGCTCGCACTCAGTGGTGAGCTCCCGACCGTCGCACATACCGGGCGGTCTGCCCTGCTCATCGAGCACTCCAGCGGCCAGCTCGACACCACCGGACTCGATTCGGTAACTGATGCGGAACAGCGATCCAGCTTGAGCGCTGGTGACGGTCAGCGGGCCCGTGGCAAGGGCTTTGTTCTGGACGGGGAAGGGAAGCTCGTGGATGCGTTCGGTGCCCTCGACCGGGACGCCGACAGCAGTGACCACGGATACCGTGACGCTGGTGGGCGCGCGGGCGGTGGTGAGGATGAGCGAGGCCGTTGCCGTGCTTCCGGGGGCGGCGGTGGTGGCCCGCTCCCTCCCGTCGACGGTGAACTGGGCGTCATCGATCGAGACGGGTCCCGGTGCAGCCACACCGTAGAAAGGACCGCGTGGTGCTCCCACGGTCCTACCACTGGCATCCCGGAGGGTCGCGGCCGGCTGCAGCGTCGTACCTGCCAGTGTCGCGGGTAGAATGAACGGATCGGAGAGATAGGTGGTCTTCTTCCCGACGCCGAGCATCACGTCGTCGAAGCGCACCACGGGCCGCTCTCCTGTGTCGCAGCCGCAGTGGCATACATCCCCTGACGGACAGGCCGGGCACGTGCAGGCGGACAACTCGCGCAGCACCGCCTCGATGCTCCCGGCGAACTCACGCGAACCGCGGTTCTCGGCGATGATGCGAAGGCGTGGTCGCTCGCCCGTGAACAGGGACGAGGCCTCCTGCTCTCCCCTGACGATAGCGAGCTCGATGTTCACATGCGGATGCGTCGCCCGGCACATGCTCATGCAGAGGCCAGTCTGGGCGTCGTCATCACTAAGGCAGCCAGTCTCGCAGTACCTGAGCGTCTCGGGCATGCTGCTGGTGACGTCGTTCGAGCACTGCCCGATGCAGCTGGTGCGCTCGTCCGTGTCGTCGCTCGCCGCCAGGCACCGCTCCTCGCAGGATATGTCAGCGCCCTCGCACTGCTCCCGGCAGGCATGGGCAAGGGCAGGGTTGGACGGGTGGGCGTTCTGGCACTCAGTGAGGCAGGAGGACGCGATGCAAGGCGGCCATCCCTTGGGTACATCGCACGGCGTGTCGTATCGCACGCACTGGCCCCTCGATGGATCGTAGGCATGGGTGACCGCCCGGGGGCATTCGCCGCACGCGACGGCACCTACCGCGCAGCGTTCGTTGCAGCATACGCCCGCTGAGTCGGTTGCACAGGCCTCGCCCTCGCCCACGTCTGTACATACGGTTGGATCGTCCATGCAAGATGTGGCCCCGACAGTGCAGCCGCCACCGCAGCAGATGCCCGCCGTGCCATCGATGGAGCACACGGCACCGTCGTCAAGAGATGCGCATCCGTGTCCCTCGCACTCCGACCAGCCGTAGGGGACGTCGCATGGGGAGTCGAACCGCTCGCACTTCCCGGTCGCCGGGTCCTTGCCGAATGCGTCCACCTCGGAACAGGGGCCACAATCGGTCCGTCCCGTCGGGACGTCGCAGACGCTCTCGAACTGCTCGCACTCCCCGTTCGCGGGGTCCTTGGCCCATGTCGGGCCCACTGCGCAGGGCGTGCACGCACCGCCGCCGGTGAGGCAGCGACCACCGCAACAAATACCGTCATCACCACCAAAGGAGCACTGCTCCCCGTCTCTTATATCGATACAGACCTCGACACGAGACGCGCACATCAATGCGTGAACCATGCACTTCTCCTCGCAGCACAGGCCCTCGACGCTATCGACCTCGCACGCGCTCTCGTCGGTCTTGCCGTCGCACTGCTCGTCCCGTGCACCGCATGCATGACGGCAGAGCGTGTGGGCTACCGTGTGGCGTGTATGCTTCCTGTCGCACAGCTCGTCGCAGGACATACCACAGGCCTCCTCGGAGATGGCCAGTTCGAGCTCGAGGCCGGGACCGCGACAGCACAGTTCATCTACCTCCTCCTGGCACCAGCTGACGACAATTGCATCTGACGATGCGCTTGAACCGATCCGACATCCGCCTGACCACCGGTGGCGCAAGGTGGACAGCTTGTCAAGCCGCACAACGCCCTCGGGACCCGGTGCGTTGACGATGAGGTCATCGCCCACGAATACTCCGGTGTGGGACACGTCCGTCGATCCATCGTCCTTGAGGAATACAAGATCGCCGGGTCGGAGCACGTTCCAGGCGATCCGCATACCGCCCAGCTGCTCGCAAGATCCCAGCTGTGCCGCGGCCGTCCGGGGGAGCTCGAAGCCGTTCTCGCGCATGACGCCCAGCACGAGACCTGGACCGTCGACGCCGACGCGGTCGGAGCCGCCCAACGCGTATGCAACGCCCAGCCAGCTGTGCGCCGTGTAGGCGATGGCGCCCCCTGTCCCCGTCACGGTCTCGGTGTTGAAGAGACGCTGGCAGCACTGGACTAGTGGATCGTCGTCACCCTCCTCGGCGTCCTGACCGGGGAGCAGGTCGTCCTCCGCACCCTCGTCGGTACCGAAGCTCTCGCTGCCGGGATCTGGGCTGCCGCCGGGTGACGCGGATCCGGACACACTAGGATTCCCGCCCTCTGTGTTGTACCCGAAGCACTTTTCATCGTCGAGGAACAGTTCGTCCGGGTACCAGCCGGCGAGTGAGAGCAGGATCTCGATCGATTCGTCCAACGCGTCGCTGTTCGAATCACTGACCGAGGTGGTCGTGGTCGTAGCGATGCACCCACCACGATGCTTCTCTGAAGGGCAGTCGTCCAGGTGCTCGCCGCTCTCCTCCGGTTTCGTGCCTGCTTCCTCCTCCTCTTCCTCGGGCGGGTCCTCCTCGGTGTCGGCGTCCTGCGTGGAGGTGCAGTCGTCCCCATCGAACAACGGTGGGAAGGATACATCGCAACTCTCGCCATTCGCCCATTCATCGGACGCACCCACAAGGAACGATGGCACGTCGCCCTCGCTCGTCCCGCCCGCACCGCACACGTCATTAGTGTACTCGCGGAGGAACGTGACGAACGCCTTGAGCGCCTCCTGCGTCGGTTTGATGTTCTCGGCGTTCTTCGACATGGTCGAGAAGATCTCCGCCTCGTGGAAGAGCAGGAAGACGTTGCTCTTGCCCTCGAGCACTTCAAGCGGGTCAACGGACTGGCCGTTGACCCGTATCTCGAAGTGCAGGTGCTGCCCTGTCGAACAGCCCGTGTTGCCCTGGAGCCCGATCCGCTGGCCCTGGTCGACCACCTGGCTCATGCTCACCTCGAGGGATCGGAGGTGGCCGTACCGCGTCTGGAGGTTGTTGCCATGGTCCAGGAACACCGCGTTGCCGTAGCAGCTGCCTGACGACTCCTTGACCAGGCCCGAGACCTTGCCGTCGGCCGCGGCGATGACCGGTACCGTGCCCGCCTGCGAGATGTCGAGGCCGTGGTGGAAGTGGGGTTTGCACAGGTTCGCGTCGGCACATAGCGCGCCCCTAGGCCCGTATCCAGATGTCTGGGAACCTGCGGTGGGCCAGTTTATCGCGTCCTTGCCGTCCAGGTCCTTCTTGGTCTCCTCGGCCATCTTGTGGACCTCATCGGTCAGTTTACCGAGGTCGAAAACGAACGACTCGATGTCCCTGATGAGGTCGTCAAGTCCAACGAGCACATCGGTGGGGCCGTGGACACCGCCATCGCCCAGGAAGTCGCCTGAACCATCGAGCATGCACAGGTCCTTGACGTCGATCGCTGCCTGCTGGCATCGCTGGAGCTCGAGCGCCTCTACGTTCGCATGCACCCCGCGCTCTATGACTACGTAGGTCCTCTCCCCCTCGGCCAGCCCTTCGCCCTTGCATTCCTTGACACCGAATGGGTCCGTGCCGCCGGTGAGGGCCTCGTCCTCAGATCGTGGATAGGTGCCTGAGCTCCCGTCCGTATACACTGGTGTGAGCTTCTTCTCACCCTCGCTGTCATCGCTGTCGTCCTCCTCGCCGCACGTGCCGCACCCGGTACCGGCCCAGCAGCCCTCGGCCACGCACATGCTGCAAGTCCCGACGACCGCGGGGAGGTGGCCCTCGCCCTTCCGGCACTGCCATGCGTCGTCGGCAAGGCAGTTGTCCTTCACGGCAGCGGCGCACAGGGCCGGGCCGAAGCCATCGCTGAGGACAAGCGCTTCCAGCGGATGGGCGTCCCTTACCTCGGGCCCGTAGACGGACAGGGTGACCTCCTCCTCGGGGTGCAGGTCGCCCTCGATCCCCGTGCTCGGCTCGTACGTGTCCTCCTCGGGCTCCGCTTCACTGCCACCAGCGTCCTCTTCCGCCTCAGGTTCACTCTCTTCTTCTTCGCCCTCTTCGGACGCGCTGAACGCGTCCATCTCGCACGGAACACCGTAGCGGGAGGCGAAGTCGTTGATGGCACCGTGACATTTCGCCTGCTCGGCGAATAGCACGGACCTGAAGTGCTTCAGCTCGTTGACCAGCGGTTCGTAGAACTTGAGCATATCGTCGAACATGGCCTCGATCTCGGTGAGGTAGTCTACGACGTTGTCGAAGTTGTCCATCTTCGGGCAGTCGGGCAACCGTCGTGGTGTGGGCCTGTGGGGGTAGCAGCCGCGCGCCCCGCCGCCACTGCCGGTGGAAATGCCGCCATCAGGGCCCATGACCTCCTCGTACTGCTGGATCGCCTCGGCCGTGGCGCGTACACTGTTTATGTACTGTGTGGGCACATTATTGTCCGCCGCCGGCGCGTACTTCGGGACGATCTGCTCGACGGTGGTCAGCCCACTGGACACGTAGACGTCGCCGGAGAGGAGCTGGTAGTAGTCCTCCACGCCGTCGGACCACGTGTCGTAGGCCCTGAAGCCGTCGATGGCAGGACCGTCGCCATACTCCCTGATGTTGCCGATGGAGAGCGTGGAGGTGGCCCTACCGGCCTTCCCGTAGCTCGACTCCATCTGGAAGAAGGATAGGGCGATGGCCGGATCGATGTTATACTCGATGCTCGTCTCGTAGAACGTCAATGGGAGGTCAGGATCGGCCTCCAGCAGCGCCGGGTTCTTTTCCGACAGCCAGGCGCGGATGCCGTCCTCGGTGATGCTGGGCGCACCGTTGATGCGCACATCGAGGCCCGATGAGGACATTACGAGTTGCCCTCGCTCGCCACCGGGCTCAGCGAGGACCGCCTCCGGGTCCAGCTCCTCCTCGCCCGTGTACTCGAACTGGTTATCGGTCCCCTCCACGGGCTCGAGACCGTACTCGTCCTTGAGATGGTCGGCGCAGCCTGCCGCGCCCTCGGTCCCCGCGGGGATGCAGAACGCCACGTGGTTGAGGTCCGTTCCGCCACCGTGGGGGAGGTTCATGGTGCCCGCCATAATGTCGAGGCCTGCGCAGGGATTCTCGTCACCATCAGCAGCGACCGTCGGGATCCCGGACAGGAGTAAGGCCACGGCTACAGCTAGAGCCGCGGCCATCCTCCCGATGCTCAGGAACCCCCTTACCATATCTCATGGACCTCTCTTATGGTCTATCCTATATTGCCTCCATGATGCACTCGCAGTCACAACGCTCACGAGTGACCGTGCACCTCGCCCGGTCCACACGCAGCTCGCATGTCGTCAGGCAATCGTCGCACCGGATGCTGGCTAGGCACCCCTCGTGGATGATAGTGGTGAAGATCGTGTTCCGCACCAGTCCCTCGGTGGCGTCCTGGGTCACGCTCAGCTCGGCGAACGGGAAGAGCGCGGTCGGGACTATCTGGTCGAGCCAGATCCTACCATCACGGTCCGTTGCCGTGATCCAGATGCGGAAGGACGAGCCCGGCTTAGGCCATACGAACCCGGACTCAACCTCGATGGACGAGCCAGCGCCCTCCAGACCACGGTCGATGTCCAGTGCCACGACCGACTCGGGGACAGCCATGCCGTCAGTACCGACGACCTTCACGATCACGGTCCCCTCGAAGGTCTGTGCTGCAAGGTTGGTCAGCTCGAGCTTGGCCCGGACCGAATCGCTCCCGGACAGCCGGTTCACCGCGAGCCCGTCGTTATCGATGAAGGCAGCGTCCGCCACGTCGAGCATGGGCCGTTTCACTTCAAGGTAAGCGTCGGGATAGGACAGCTTCACGCGCTCATGCAACCCCTCGCACCACGTGGTGAGGTCGCGTCCCTCGCACAGGCCGGGCGGTCTGCCCTGCTCGTCGAGAGTGCCTTCGGCCAGGACCGTACCCGATGCGTCCGTGACCTTGTACCCGAGGCGGATGACGAAGTCCACGTGGGCTGTATCGACATCTAGCTCGCCTGTGGTGAACGTCTCCATCCTTGTGGGCCAGGTGATGGTCTGGGACGTGTCCATGCCCTCGATGGGAGCTCCGTCCCATCCGACCATGAACAGTTCGAGCGTCACGGGCACCTGATCAGTGGAGAACACCACGAAACCCACGGCATACTCGCCGGGATAGGCGGCGGTCGCGCGCTCACGGTCGTTGACCAGGAACCACGCATCGTTAACCGCCATCTTCTCGGCCTCGCTCACACCGTAGAAACTGCCAAGAGGCTTGCCTATGACCTGGTCGTAGGTATCGCTCACAGTAGCCACCGGCTGGACCGTCGTACCGGCCAGCTCGCTCTGCAGGCGGACCGGGTCGGTGAGGTACCGCGCCTTCTCGCCGGGGGCGAGCATGATGTTATCGAGCGAGAACACCTGGCGCTCCTCCTCTTCGCAGTCGCAGCTGCACATGTAGTCGTCCGGACAGGGCTCGCATTCGCAGGCGTCGAGCACCCGCAGCGCGACGTTCATGTCGCCCGCGAATCCTGCACTACCACGGTTCTCCACCTCGACCCGCATTCGTGGGTTCTCGCCGGTGAAGAACGACTCGGCCTCCTGACCGTCGCGGAGCAGGGCGAAGGTCACGTGGATCCGCGGGTGGATCGCACGGCACAGCCTGAAGCATAGCAGGGTGGGCGCTGGTTCTCCGTTGTTGAAGTCGATGCAGTCCTCCTCGCACCATCTGAGGCTCTCGGACATCTGTTCGGTGATCACCCCGGGACAGCGCTCGATACACGCAAGGCGCTCGTCGCGTCCGTTGAAGTCCATGATGCATCGCTCCTCACAGGAGATGTCCATGGTCTCGCACAGTTCACGACAGTTGCGGGCCAGGGACGGGTTCTCAGGGAACTCGTTCTGACATTCGGAGAGGCAGCTCTCGACGATGCACGGGGGTGCTCCCTTGGGCACGTCGCATGGTGTCGGGTACTGCTCGCACTGCTCTGTTGTCTTATCGAGGGCGAATGTGATGACCTGGGCGCAGACGCCACAGATTGAGCCGCCGAGCGCGCAATGACCGTCGCAGCACACGCCGTTCTGACCATCGGACTCGCATGCTCCACCTTCTGCCTTTCCTTCGCAGGGGGTTGTATCCTGTACGCATCCGGTGGCATCCACAACGCACCCGTCGCCGCAGCAGATACCGCGCTCATCATCCTTGGTGCATGCGGCGCCATCGATGAGGCCGGTACAACCGTACCCTTCACAGGCAGTGTACCCGTACGGTACGTCGCAAGGTGTCGGGAACTCCTTGCACGTGTCCGTTTCCGGGTCCTTGGCATGGGTCGTCGCTTGTACGCACTCGCCGCACCTGGTACCGCCCACGGCGCACTTCTCGCCGCAGCACACACCAGGCACGTCCTTGGCATAGCACGGGACGCCGTCGCCCATGCCCTTGCAGCTGTCATCGGGCACACAGTCCTCAGCGTTGAGAGCGCACTTCTTCCCGCAGCACATGCCCAGTTCGCCGTCCTTGGAGCAGTCGAGGAACTCGTCCTCGTCGGTGTCGCACCCGAAGTTCTCGCAGTCGATCCAACCGTCGGGTACGTCACAGGTATTGGTGAACTTATCGCACAGACCGGTCTCGGGATTGAGGGCCCACACGGTGATGTCCTTGCACGAGCTGCAGTCCTTCTCGCCGGTGAGACAGCGCCCGCCGCAGCACACGCCGTCCTCGTCGTCATAGGTGCAGGGATCGAGGCTCAGGGAGCCGACGCATGCCTCCACCCGGCCCGCGCACATGAGGGCGTGGACCATGCACTTCTCATCGCAGCACAGACCGTCCATCCCATCGACCTCGCAGGCCGTCTCCTCGGGCTTTTCCGAGCACTGCTCGTCACGGGCTCCGCACTTATGGCGACAGACGAGATACTTGTACGAATGGCGCTCGTACTTGCCCTCGCACAGCTCCTCGCACGTGAGCCCGCACTCCTGCTCGGTGATCTTCTTTTCCAGCTCTAGGCCAGGGCCCTGGCAGCACAGCTCTTCAGTGTCGTCCTCGCACCAGTCGATGTCGAGCGCCTCGTAGCTTGCACCGCCCTCCACGTACCGACATCCACCGGTCCAGTGCTCGCGGAAGTACGAGTTGGAGAGCTGGACGATCTTGACCACGTCGCCCGGTTTGGGCGCATGGATCATCCGGTCGTCGCCCGCATAGACGCCCACATGGGAGACCCCGGGCTTGTAGGTGTTCTCGAAGAAGACGATATCGCCCGCCTGGAGGTCGCCCCAGTCCACGTACGTACCACCGTTGCTCTCGCAGGCGTAGTACTGCTGGGACGCGGTCCGCGGCACATTGATGCCGTTCTCCTTGAGCACGTTCATAGTAAGGCCTGAGCAGTCGCACCCCGAGCGGCTGGTACCGCCGAACACATAGGGTACACCAAGCCAGCTCCGGGCCGTGTCGACGATACCACCGCCTGCCCAGGCGGAATCCTCGATACCGAAGATGCGCTGGCAGCACTGTACGAGCGGGTCCTTCTCCGTTTCGGGGATGTCCTCGCCCGGTGTGATGGAACCGTACCAGGGTGTCCCGCCGGTGTCGACGACGGGCGGCACATCGCCTTCATCGACGGCCGTACCGCCACCGTCCTCGGTGTTGTACTCGGAGCACTTCTCCTCATTGATGAAAAGGTCATCGGGATTCACGTTCCTAAGTAGGTCGAGCAGCTTGCGGTCGTCCCAGGAATCAGGGTTCGTATCAGCGACTACGACCGTTATTTGTGTGGCGTTGCATCCGCCACGCTCTTTGAGCGGGCACCAGAACGGAGATGGCGCTCCGGGTCCCTCGCATGTTACCTCCTCGTTGAATGGATCGACCTTCTCCTCACTGCCTTCTTCGCCGCCCTCATCGGTAGTATCCTCGGGCTGTTCGTCCTCAGTCCCTTCTTCCGTCTCTTCACCGTCCCCGATCGGTTCGCACTTCTCGTCGAAGTGAGGTTTCTGGAACGGATTGCATCGTGCTTCGTACCGCCAATCCTTTGACGCCACGACGGCGAAGGACGGTACGTGCTTGAAGAAATGGATGTTCGAGAGGTCGGCCATCAGCTGGCCCTTGACGAATGTGATTACGTTCTTGAGGTCCTTCTGCGTGTCCTGGACCTTGTCAGCGTCCCTTGTCAGCAGCTCCTCGAACTTGTCGACCAGCTCCGGATCGATGGCATCGGAGTCGATGTTCTCGAGCGTCTCGTCGCCCTGTTCCTTCATCTCCTCGGCCACTTGCGCCGAGTCCTTCATACCCGCGACATACCCGTTCATGGTGGTGATGAGAGTATCGAGCTTAGCAAGCACCTCGGTGGGACCGCGCTTCTTATCGTCGTCGAACAATATGCTCGCTCCGTCCAGGATGCACAGGTCCTTGAGGTCAGCGACCTGACGCTGGCACGCGTCGACCTTGATGGGGTCGACTACGGTGTGTCTTCCTTTCTCGGTCTTGATGTACGGCTCTGCGCCATCACCGAGCTCCAGCGATCCTTTTGGTTGGCAACTGGCGAGGCCGAAGGGTTCAGTATCGAGGGTCTTCTTCTGCTCCTTCTCCTCGTCCGTCGGTCCGGCATCCTCCTCGTCGGTCGTTCCCTCTTCTGTGGCCTCATCCCCTTCCTCGGTAGCCGTCTCCTCTTCCGTGGTCTCAGTGCTTTCCTCGGAAGATGATTCCTCTTCTGTTGTATCGGACTTCTCTTCCTCGGGGATGACCTTGTCATTACGATCTGTTTCGTCCCAGATCATATTGTACCGCATAACGATGCACTCGGCCTTCTTTATACCGCTCTTTGTACACTTGCACGCGGCAGTCGTTGACAGGTAATGTTGTGAGCACAGATAGCTCCCGTACCTTCCGAACTCCTCATCATTCGTGAATTCGAGCTCGGGAGGGCAGTTACCCCAAAACCCTCCCATGAAGGCACATTCCTCTTGGGGGAGGAAGGCTTCAGTGAGTATGTCTGTACCTGTGTTCGTGCAGCATTCGAACTGCTGACGGCAGATGACACCTGAAGATTCCGTGCATTTCGGTAGCTTCTCGTACTCGTTGTTCTCCGCCTTAGCGCATGCCTTACAGTCCGTTCCGATACAGCACGGCTCGACCGTGCACATCTCGCAGGTCGTAACCTTGCCCGCGGTCTCATCGCTGAGGTCCTTGCTGCATTTCCACAGCTCGTCCTTCAGGCAATGATCGACGACCGCCTTGGAACAGATCCCCGGATCAAAAGCGTCCTCCACTACAGTAAGCTCCAGGTCCTTTGCCTCCTTGTCCTTGAGGTCCTTAATCTCGCAGCTGACGGCGTACTGTCCAGTGAACGAGTCGATGGCCTCGTGACAATTGTCCTGCTGCGTCTTCACCGACGTGCGCAGGACCTCGAGGTATCCGGTGACTTGGGCATAGAAGACGGCGAGCTCTTTTGCCATGGAGGCGTACTCTGCGTTGAACTCCCCAGCGTTGCTGTATTCACCGCTGTCAGGGCACTTGAGCGCGGCGAAGTCGAGTGGCTGTAGACCTTCAGCCTTCTTTTCCGCGGCCTCGGCCGCTTCCTTCGCGGCCTCTTCAGCAGCCCGCTCCACCTCGTCGCTAGTGGCATCGATGGCATCCTGCTGCCAGTCCGATGCGACCTCCACCTGCTCAGCGGCCTGGTCGGCACCAGTGACCTGCTCCTCCTGGAGCGTTGAGGCATATGTGGGTTTGTAATCGGGTGCGTACGATGACACGGCCGGATCTAGGGATTCGATGACCTTGTTCTGACCGTTCTCACCGTACACGTCCACGCCCAGCGCACCGGTGGAGAACATCTGGCCGCTATCTGCATAGACGAGAGTGAGCTGGTGACCCTCCCCGCGTTCATCGACCCCGATCTTCTTACCGTCCTTGTCACGCAGACCGTGCTTCTTGAGATAGTCGATGCACGCTTCCTCGCTGTATCCGGGTTTATCATCGTTCCGGTCCTCGTACTCCTTTCCATCTCCGTCCTTGCCTCTCAGGATGCAGAACTCGACGGAGTAGAGTCGTTTGTCATCGCCCGTGGGCGCACCGTTGACGTGCATCCGTACATCGGCGAACGCGCAGGGATTCTCGGCGATGGATCCCTGCATCCCATTCCTGAAATCCTCATACTTGTCATCCCCCGAATCATGACCATATTTGACATCTCCATCATCGGAGAGGATTTTGATGGAGTGTTCCACTCCAAGCCATCCCTTTGTACTGCGCATGTGGTCCCAGAGGTACTGCATTCCGTCCTTATAGTTCCTTTTAGCGAGCTCTTTGGTGATCTCTTTAAAATGACCGCCCATCACGTTGCCTTCGTTCTGTTCGAGCCATTCTTCGGTGATGTCCCTGAACTTCAAGGCATAATCGGGCGGGGCGGATATCTCGATCTGCCAGCGACCGTTCTGGTACCTGTACTTGTAGTTACCTGACAGGGTGCCGTCGCCGTAGAGGAACGTGGATGATGTCCCCCACCGGTCCTGGCCAACGGCCTCGTCGGGCGTCCCTGTAGGTGCTGGTGTAGGTGAAGGAGTGGGCTCCGGCGAGGGGCTCGGTGATGCAGCCGCCTCTGGTGAGGGACTCGGTCCCTCTGTCGCCGCTGGTGAAGGGCTCGGCGATGGAGAGGTCTCCGTTTGAGCGTTCTCACTTGAAGAACAGTAGCTCATGTCCATGAAGCTATATTTCAGCTCACCGCCATCAGCAGGATTACAACTCCCGTCGACCTTACCGTCAGCGGTGTCGAGAAGCTCGTACTGGGCCGTTACGCCGTTATAGCAGCAAACCTTCGTATCTTCGGCCGTTACTAGCACGAAGAGTACTAACGCGGCAAGAACCGCGAACAATTGTAATTCCTTTCCCCTTTCCATGACAAGATCACCTTTTCCATAGCCCCATCTATTGGGCAAGTATATAGTACGCTAAAGGAGTATATATAGTTTGTCATTACGCAGTGGTGACAGTTCGAGAGGGAGCCATAGGAACACATAAAAAAGGCTACCGCGGACGATGCAATCGTGCCTGAACAGGACGAACTTACCTTTGCTGCAATCCCTGCGGACCGGGTCGATCCTGCAACTGCCCGCATAGCGGTGCTCCCTGTCCCCTTCGATGGGACCGCGACATGGCACAGCGGTGCTGCTAGAGGACCGGGTGCCATAATAGAGGCCTCTCAACACATGGAGCTGTTCGACGAGGCACTCCGTGTTACACCGGCAGCACTAGGGATCGTGACCGAGTCGCCCGTGGAGGTGACCGGTGACACTAATGACGTGCTAGGACGCGTGGAGTCGCAAGTGGCAGACATCCTCTCACGGGGTGCCTTTCCCGTAGTGCTCGGTGGAGAGCATTCGGTAACGGTCGGGGCAGTGCGCGCCTGCGCTCGTGATAACACGGGGCTATCGGTGCTCGTCCTTGACGCGCATGCTGACCTGCGCGACGAGTACGAGTGGGAGCCGCTCTCCCATGCGTGCACCATGGCAAGGATCAGAGAAACGGTGAGCTCGACCGTTCAGGTCGGCGTGCGTAGCATGAGTTCGCCTGAAGCCGAGCGGATACGTGACGAGGATATCCAGGTCGTCATGGCACCTCAAGCACGGGGGAAACGTGACTGGGATGACGTGATCATGCACCTTAAGGCGAACGTGTACGTGTCCGTCGATATGGATGTGTTCGACCCATCGGTGATCCCGCACACCGGTACACCCGAGCCCGGGGGTCTGGACTGGTACGACGTAGTTTCTCTACTCGAAGTCGTGTTCGGATCAAGGAACGTCGTAGGCTGCGATGTCGTGGAGCTGACGCCCGCCGACGGAGGTCATGCGAGCGACTTCACATGCGCGCGTCTGGCCTATCGGATGATGGGATTGCGGTTCAGGGACGAGCTGCGTACCTAGCCGAACAGTACATCGTAGACGTACTTGTTCTTCACCATGATCTCTTCCTTGGTGAGACCTTCCAGCTCGTGCGGGAACACGATCCAGTCCTCCGTGGTGCGGAGGTGGTAGTCGGGCTTGACGTCCACGAGGGTCTTGGTGGGCTTGTAGTATATGACCGCGACCCTGATATCGGGAGTGTTCCGTCTAGCGAGCTTCTTGATCTCCTTGATAAGGGCGTCGACAGTGCGGCCTGTGTCGAACACGTCGTCAACGATGAGCATCTTCTCATCAGCATCACATCGATCTATGACATGACCTAGACCCTTGATCTCGATCTGCTCGCTCTGCTCCTCGATCCCCGTGTATGACTGTGTCTTGATGGCCGTGTGGTAGGGATCGAGCTTCTTCATGCGGAAGAACTCGTGGATAGCGATACCGGGAGGCGTGCCCCCGCGCCACAGTCCTAGAAGGAAGTCCGGGTGGTACCCGTCCTCGTAGATCTTTCGCGCAAGGCGGAAGGAGTCGTCCAGCAGCTGGTTGGCGGACACGTAGACCTTGTTGACGGCCATGACGCTCACTAAAGGGTCAAGGTTTTTGAACCTGAGCCCCGGCGCCAAAAAACTCTTAAAACGCAACATGCCTTCAATTGCCATGACGCTGGCGGAGGGAGCCGATCAGCGGCGACATGTCGCTCTAGAGCTCAGCCTCATCGCTTGGTGCGTCATCCCCATCCTTCTTTACAACATAGCGGGACCCATTGTCCCGCAGGACGTCGTGCCATTCACGCTCATACGCACCGTGAACGCGCTCCTCGTCATTCTGGCCCTGTGGGCCTCACCAGTGCTCTTCATGGCCACTTCGGCACCGCGTAGAGTGATGAGGTTCCTCCGTGAGGATCGGACCACCGCTCTCGCCCTCGCACTTCTGGTTATCGGCGGACTGTGGATTCGATTGGATGTCGTGCGTACCGCACCACTGGACCATACTGCAGCAGCAGATATCATGCGGCATGGAAGGGCGTTCGACCTTCTCGGGACGGACGTCCCTGATGCGGTGTACGGCCGTGCTCTCTGGCACCGCCTTCACTTCGTGCTATTCGGTGCGTCGCTCCCCGTGCTCCTTTGCCTGAACGCGGTCTCGGGCGCGCTCCTCCCGCTCGTCGCCTACTCTCTAGGCCGGTTCCTCTTGGGCGGCCCCCATGCCCCCATGGCAGCTGCGGCCTTGTTCACCTTGGCCCCCACCTATCTTCTGGCGAGCACGACCGAAGCGTTCACAGCTCCCCTTCTCCTGATCTCGATCACGGTCCTTGTATTCTTCCTTCGACGTGATAGGAGACCGAGAACCCTGGCACTGGCCCTTGCGCTCCTCCTGCTCGCTGTCGAGGTGCGTCCTGACCATCTTGCCATGGTACCCGCCTTCTTCATGGGCTTCCTCGTGTACTGGCAGGGTGGTTCCGAGCGTACGGTGCCGATACTCGTGGTGGCGTTCCTTCTGGCGACCCTCCCACATATAGTCCTGGTGGCATACCAGGATGACGTCCTCGAGCAGCCAGCGACCGGCTCAGCGATCGGCCGTCTGGCTACCATGGTACGGAGCCATGTCCCGTCCTATATTCTCCTTCTGGCGCTCGCTGGGGCCGTGGATCTTTCCGACCGACGGCCTGAGGCGTTATCCCTGATTGGCGGTTGGACCATGGCGTTCGCACTTGCCTACATGTTCTTTTTCACAACCGCTCTAGAAAGGGAGTCCATGGGCACGCTCCCTGTCCTTCTGCTCCCCCTCACGGTCCTTGCGGCCCAAGGTATCGCTGTGCTCTTCTCCTGGTCCGTGAGGTACCACCAGCAGGCACCGGGCGTCATGGCGTTCGCAGTCATACTTGTGCTTTCCTGGGAGCTTGTGAAGACGGGCCGCGCTTTCCACGAGCAACGTAACGGCGACATCCGGTACATCGAGTACCGTGCGCTGCAGGAAAGGGCATCAGTGGACCCACGCTGCAGTGTCATCGTGAACGGCCCTCACGTGATCGCGCCCTATATGCTCTCGTTCCAGGGCGAGCCGCGGGAGGTGAGGGACAGGGGTGAGCTAATATGGGCACTGAACGATCTGGGCCTCAGCGGTTGCTGGTACTACTACAACGCTCTACCACCGGATGACGACGAGCGTAGCGATATGGAACGGGCCTACGACCTCAAGAACATCCGCGAGCTCCTTGGCGTACACGGGTTCACAGAGGTCGTCGGGAGCGAAGAAACGTCCTTGGGCGATGATGTGTTCCTGTACAAGCGAGAATCCCTCCCCGCGTGAGCGCGCCGGGAGAAGGCATTTAATGGTTTCGCGCTATCCCGTCCATGTGGACATCAATATTCACGAGAAGATCCCCTGCGACTGCGGACGGGGGTACATGCTCCCCGTGCGCATCTATGAAGAGGAGAAGACCAAACCGAAGGAGCGCATCCTCGACATCGTCTGGCAGTGCATGGCCTGCCAGAAGAAGGTGTCGCTCATGCCGAGCCTCAGGATGTAGGGGAACGTTATCATGATTATCGGCGTTCTCGGCGATACACACGTCCCAGGTAGAGCCCGTTCAGTCCCACCTATCGTGTTCGAGACGTTCAGGGAGCGTGGAGTCGAGCTCATCCTCTGTTCAGGCGATATCAATACGCTCTCTACGCTCAAAGAGCTGCGGAAACTGGCCCCTTTGTACGCGGTACGCGGTGAGATCGACTTCCTCAACCTCCCTGAGAACAAGATAATCGGAGTGGGCGGTATCAAGGTAGGGATGACCCATGGCCATGAGGCATTAGATGAAATGGGTCGGGAGCCTGCCGTAGTGACCGCTCGGGAAATGGGCGTCGATGTCCTTGTTCTTGGCCACACGCACGAGATCAGACAGGATATGCTCAATGGGCTGCTCGTGCTCAATCCGGGGAGCGCGACAGGCTCGTGGGCCGCAGCAGGAGTGGTCCGCGAACCGTCCTTCATGGTGCTGGATGTATCAGGCCGGTCCGTCACCGTCGAGACCTATCGGATCGGTGAGGAAGGGCTTGAGAAAGGGACGGAAGGGCACGACCTATAGGAAACCTTTTTAACTTCACCGCGGGAGTCATCGAGGGATACTCATGGTCGAACGATCACATGGATTCCGTGTCCGTACACGGAACGTCCTCCAGAAGAAGCCCCGGGAGAAGGGTAAAGTGACGGTCAACCAGCTCCTCCGGACCTTCGAGGTCGGTGACCGGGCTGCTGTCACTATCGAGCCCAGCGTCCACAAGGGGATGCCTCACCCGAAGTTCCAGGGCCGTACTGGGATCGTCGTGGAGAAGCGCGGTGATGCCTATGTCGTCCGGTTGAAGGACGGCAACAAGACCAAGGACATAATCGCACGGGCGGTACACCTCCGCCCACTTGGTGAGTGAACATGGTAGGGAAGGAGATCCGGGAAGAACGGACGGTCCCTATCAGTCTCGTCAAATCGATCCTCGAGAAGCGTTCCGAGGACGGCGAGCTTCGGTACGAGCAGCGTTTGGCCCTGGCATATGCCCAGGGATTCACTCGCCTCGAACTAGAGGACGCGAACAAGCTGGCCAACGAGATCGCGGACCTTGGCCTACCAAGGATCAAGGAAGTGCACATCGCCAAGATCGTGGACCTGCTCCCTGCCAACTCCGCCGAGCTGAACGTTATCCTCTCAAAGGATAAGATATCCCTCAAGAAGGACGTGCAGGACCAGATCCTTGCCATAGTGGAAAAATACAGGGGGTAACGCCGTGGAGGACGACGACCGCGAGGAGTATATGATAGCTCTTGATTTCATGCCAGACGGCCATCCCATGGAAAAACCCGCCTACAAGCGGGAAGCCGTGGTCCAGGGCCTTGGTGTGAAGAAGTTCATTCTCCTTGAGGCCACCGTGAAGTCCGGAGTGTACCTCCAACCCAACGATCGGGTGTACATCGGCGAAGGCCGCCGGGACGAGATCCATCACATCCGCGGACGCATCAAGCCCGAACGTCTCACCGAGATGGCGCGCGGAGAGCTCCCCTACATAATCGAGGAGGTCGTGGACCACCAGCAGCAGCGGTTCATACAGTTCTTCAACAGGTCCCAGGCGCTCACAACGCGCCTCCACCAGCTCGAGCTCCTGCCCGGTGTGGGCAAGAAGCACATGTGGGCCATCATCGACGAGCGCAAGTTCAAGCCGTTCGAGGACTTCGAAGACCTGCGCAAGCGTGTGAAGCTCATGCCCGATCCGAAGAAGGTCATCGCACGCCGCGTTCTATCCGAACTCGAAGAGAAGGAGAAGTACTACATCTTCGTGGCTCCGCCCGCGCCGCCCAAGCGGCGGTACTAGACCTGTGGGTAGCGTAGGGGATCTCGCAGCAGAGGCGGACGACCTACTCAGACGTCATGGCCTTGCCACCAAGCGATCCTTTGGCCAGAACTTCCTCGTCCGGCGCTCGGTGCTCACACACGAGGTCCGTGAGCTAGATGCCGAGGACCGCACCGTGCTAGAGGTGGGGACCGGTTTCGGGTTCCTCACACGTGAGCTCGCCTCGGTCGCACGACATGTGACCACCATTGAGAAGGACCGGGGGATAGCCCGGGTTGCACGTGAGGAGCTCGCGGATCTTGACAATGTCGATGTGGTCGAGGCAGATGCTCTATCCACCGACCTTCCTTCTGCCGAGCGGGTGATATCCAACGTTCCGTACAGCATATCCTCGCCCCTGATGTTCCGGCTCATCGCGACATGTCGTGTCCCCATCGTGCTCGTGCTCCAGCGCGAGTTCGCTCTGCGCATGGTGGCCGAGCCCAGTTCGAGGGAATACTCCCGTCTTTCCGTGATGGTGCAGCATTACGCAGATGTCGAACTGCTCTTCCCGATTCACCGCTCTGCGTTCCACCCCCGTCCGCGTGTCGATTCGATGGCCCTGCGTTTGATCCCGCGTGACGTGGCCCGGGACATGGTGCTCGACGAGGTCGTGCGGGCTCTATTCCAACACCGTAACCAGACGGTCCGGAACGCAATACTGCACGGGCGACATATCCTGACCGTGGAGAAGCACGATGGAGCGAAGATCAGGGAGGCGCTGGGTTCGCTGGCGGACGAGCGTGTTAGGAACGTCGACGTGTCGACGTTCTCCGAGCTAGCGCAGCGGCTTGATAAAGCAGGGATGGGCCCTCGTGACGGGACCGCTTAACCGAGACGCTCGGTGATCTGCTCGATCTTGCGGATGATGGGGACGATGAACACGAGCAGACCGAACCAGGCCGCCAGCACGTTCACGACCGCGAACGCGAAGTCCGACGGGTCCAGGTTGAGGTAGGTGTACCCGATCCACGGTCCGAGACCGATGGCCAGACCTCCCACAAAGGTGAGGACAGCCTCCTCGAGGGTGAACTTGACCTCAGCCTTCTTGAGCTGGATCTCGTGGTCGATCTCACGTCTGAGGTCGGCCTCGATGTCCTCCTCGATCTTCTTCTTCTCGAGCGCGAACTCCTTCTTCACTTCTTCCTTGACCTCTTCGCGGAGCTCCTCTTCCATCTCCTCCTTCGTCATCTTGGAGGTAGTCTTCTTGGCCATGGCGTCCGAGAGGGATGCACCAACCATTAAAAAGGTATACGATTAGCGCGCGTGCCCGCCGTGTTGGAAAAGCTTTTAAATCTCCCCACGCGTCCCGAGCTTGTTGGGTACATCGGACGATACTGAACAGCAACAACTGAAGGCCGGCATGGTCGTCGAGCTCGAGATCACTGCCAAGGGCCAGCGTGGTGACGGTATCGGACATATCTGGGGTTACACTATCTTCGTTACTGGTGCTGGTATCGGCACCACTACAAAGGTACACGTCGACAACGTACGCGACCGGAACGCCTGGGCGAGCCCGGTCGTAGGCGGGGTCAGCAGGGATGGCGAAGAGTACGTCAGCCGTGTCTACCTCCCCAAGGATACCGAGCTCTTCGGCATCGTCACCCAGCGACTCGGGTTCAAGCGCATGTACGTACTATGCGAGGACGGCAAGACCAGGGTGACCCGTACACCTGGGCGCAAGCGCCGGCTCTGGATCCGTGAAGGCAACACCATCGTGGTCCAGCCTTGGCCGGTCCAAGCCGACCAGAAGGCCGATATTGTCCACAAGTACCGCAAGGCCGAGGAGGATTGGCTGCGCAAGAACGGCTACTTGGACAAGCTGCAAGGTCTCGAGTAGACCGGACAGACCTCACTCTTCAGAATCTTCGTTCTTCTCCGAAGTATCGATTCCCATGCTTTCGAGCGTAGGGTAGCCTGCGACCATGGCAGGGACTCCAAGGTCCTTCTTCATGACCTTTTTCTTGCGTTTACGCTTCTTCTTGCTGGAGGGCGCCCTCTCCGGCTCGTCCTCCTCGGAAGATCCCGTCGGGAGCAGTGACCGCTTCCGCGCATCGATGCCCTGGACCAGGTCGATGAGGAGCAGGCGGTTCTCCACCGAGCGCTTGGCCATAAGAACGACCATGAGGGTCGTGAATAGGATGAAAATTGATACAGCAGCGTCCCGGATGCTGAACGCGACGGCAAGAGATAGCATTGCGTACACCACTGCGAACGCAAGGAACCAGCTTCCTTTCATGATCAAATCCCCTCTTTTTTCCGGTCATCAGTTGTTATAAGCCTTTCTAGGATGCGCCGGCCTTCGCTGGTGGCGAACCGCGGCGGGTCCCATCGCTCGTCGTACTCCCCGCCCTGCCGGACCAGGAGCACGCCGTTCCGCTGCCAGGCGGGGGTCTTTGCGAGGTTGACGCCCCGGGAGAAGCACATCTCGTGGAGCTCGGCCTTGCGCACACCCTTGAGCTGTGCTGTGGCGGTGGGACCGTCCAATCCTTCACGCCGCAGCGCCCAGTAGGCGTGACCGTGGGCGTGGTTGTTCCACGCCTCGCGCTGTCGCCAGACCAGGTAATCACCCACACCTGCGGGCGTGAGGAGCACGGTCCGTGCATCGAACGATACAGGTCTTCCCAGGGTGATGGATAGGCGTCCTGCCAGGCCCGAGGCCAGTACGGAAGCGAGCTTCTCCACTCTACCGCCGAAGGGAGCGTCCTCGAGGAACACGAGGGATACCTCGTCCGAGAACATGAACGCCAGCCCGGGCGGCACGCCGATGCCCTCGGCTGTCCCCCGCACGGCGGCCACCATCGCCCGCATGGCGCCCTCGTCGAAGGGCATATCCCAGTCCAGCTCCTTGGACAGGGCGTGGAACGTGCGGCCGTCGAGCCTCACGGCGAACGGTACCGGGGCGGCGAGCCGTGCATAGGACTCACGCTCCTTGAAGGTCCGTGCCGTGATCGGTCTATCGGTGCTCATGGCAGGAAGTCCTCGGTCTCGATCTTCTCCGGGAGGTAGGAGTCGGCCACGAACTGCAGGCTCTTGTTGGCCAGTGCCTGCTGCTCGATACGCACCTTCTTCTGGAGCGCCATGTCGAGCTGGCGCTGCCAGAGCTCGTCCTGGAACCACGCGTACTTCTTCTCCTCCTTCACGCGCTTGACGTCGTTGGGCTTGAGCACCTCGGTGACGTTCTGCAGTCCATACCGCTCGATATCGTCCATGGTCATCCCCACGAACTTGCATTTTGGAGTGGAGAGCCACTTCGAGAGGTAGGCGAGGTTGATGGAACCCTGCTTGATCACGGAGTAGATGTACCATCCGTAGGGATCGCCGTCAGTGAACACGATGATGGGCAGATTATGCTCGTTCGAGAGACGGTGGATGAGCCGGCGTGCGCCCCGTGGCGCCTGACCCTCTGTCGCGATCAGGAGGCACTTGTGCTTCTTCTGGAACCCCTCCTCCACAAGCCGCTCGTACATAGCGTCGGTCTCGATGACGAGCACGAACTCCGCCGATGACTCTTTCACCTCGATGTCCTCCACGTTCGACGTGATGGACCAGCCGCCTCGGCCGAGCTTCGCGCAGTTGAAGGTGTCACCGGACTGGGTGAGGGTGATGTCCCCGTACAGGGTACCTCGCTTCTTTGCGTTGAGGTTCAGCTCTTCACGCAGGACGTCCAGAGTGACCTCGAGGTCCTCTATGAGCGGATTGGACTCCTTCTGGTCGTCGAAGGTGTTCTCCTTGGTGAACTTGACCGAGCGCTTTAGCTGGTAGTACATCTCTCTGATCGAGGCGTGACGCTGCTCCTCGAGCAGCGACCTGCACCTCGCCAGGATGAGAAGGGTCTGCATGAAGCGGCGGGTGTGCGCCGTGTTGAGGAAAGAACGCGTGAACCGCTTGTTCCCCAGTCGGATGGACTGGCTCGCTTCGTCGAAGTAGACATTAGAGATGGTCCGTAGTGGGATTGATAGTTGCGGTTCCTCACCCCCCTCCAGTTGCCTGGCCAGCTCGGCCGCCAGTGCCTGGATGTTGTCCAGGGTGGGCTCGTTACTCGTCATCATCTCTCACCTCCTTGCTCTCCTCCTCGTCGTCCTCGTCGCCCGGGGCGTCGGCCTCCTCGGGCGGGCTTCCTTCGGAGTCTTCATCCATCGTTTCACCGATCTCCATTAGCTGGAGCTTGCGGTCGACGGCCGACTCCAGGGCGGCCCGGTAGACCTCTTCGTCCCCACCGGTGAGCTCCGCCAGAGCGGCGGCCACCTCGGGGATGTAGCGCAGGAATGTGTTGCGCTTGGCCTTCAGCTCCCCTTCACGTCGTCTTCCGGAGAGGTACCTACCAATCTTCCGTCCCGCCTCCATGAGAGCGTTGCGGATCTCTACCAGGATCTCCTCCTCCTCCGCCACGGCCTGCTTGCCAGTGGACGTGTAGGGGATATGAGGCGAGATTATGTTCACGAACACCGAGACCGGTGCCTCGTCGATGGAGCGCATACCATAGCGCTTCCAGTCTACGGAACCGACCGCCTTGTTGATGACGCAACCGCCGGCGTCGAAGAGCAGGGGTGCACGATTGGCGAACCTGAGCACCTCGAGCTTCTCGTTGTTGCCCACACGGCGTCCCGCCTCACCGCCGTAGGCCATTCCTACTTCGACCTGGAAGGGCACACCGCCCTTGTAAACGGTGGGCCGTCGGACCGACACGGCGATGTAATTGGGCTTTAGGATCTCGCGTAGCGAACGCTCGATCTGATCCTCGCCGATGGGGATGAGCCCGTCGGTGGGGGGCGCCATGAGCTTGATGCGGCGGAACGCCTTGACGATCTCCTCCGCCTGGTTGTGGCTGAGCACCTCGGGCTTCATGCTCATGTCCACGCTCACTGCCTCCTGGAGGTCACCAATCGTGTTGTTAGTGACACGGGAGCACTCGTTGATGAGCACGGTGGAGAGCTTGCGGTAGCTACTGGGACGCTTGGCCATCTGCACCAGGTCGTCAGGCGTGAGCCCGAGCGGGTGGGGCTTGATCTCTTTCGGTTTCTTGGGGATCGTGTCGGATGTGCGCGGGAACTCGATGACCGTACCGTCCGGCTCCAGTAGTGTGATACGGGCGTGGGGATTGACGATTGCCGTCCTTCGCACGTACTCGTACGCTCCTGTCGAACCCCGGGAGTACTGGACGTCCTTGTAGAACGCCTCGATGCGCACACCGCGCGCCTCCTCGGGTTCGAGCTCGACCAGTTCCTTGATGGTCTCGTGAACGCGGGCCGTGTTCCGCTTGAGGTCGAGGTCCATCACAAGGGTATGTATGACGCCGTCATTGGTGCACGTCGCCACCCTGAACGGCCTCCCTGTGGAGATCTTGCCGAACAGGATCGCGCCCACAGCACCGATACCCTGCTGGCCGCGTGACTGGATGTAGCGGTGGAACTTAGTGCCCGCCAGCATCTTACCGAACACCTTGTCGATGTACTTGATAGGGATGCCGGGACCGTTGTCCCTGACCACCAGCTGGTAGTGGTTCTCTCCCTTGCGCGACAGCAGCTTGACGGTTATGTCCGGTAGGATACCCGCTTCCTCGCACGCGTCCAGGGAATTTGTAAGGAACTCGTGGACCGCTGTGGTGAGCGATTTGATAGTGCCACCGTACCCGAGCATGTGGAGGTTCTTGCGGAAGAACTCGGCGATACCGACCTCCCGGAACGTGGCGTCGAAGAACTCCTCGGTGGACCTGTCCTCGCTCACCTCAGAAGCCTCCGAACTGCGCTGATCGCTTCTCGATCATGTGGTACACAGCGGACTGCGGCGTGCCCGAGAGGATACGTTCGACGGACTCCATGGCGAGCTGGATTGTCTCCGGGGGACCGATGATCGACACGGTCTTCCCATAGACCGCGATGCGCACGCCCAACTGCTTCTCGATGAAGGTCTTTGTGCGGCCTTCTGTACCGATGAGGCGGCTCTTCTGGCGGTGCATGGCCTTTTCACTGGAGAGGGCCGATGATAGGTCAAGGATCTCGAGCATCATATTGTCCTCGAGGAGGTATAGCGCGTCCTCGAGCGTGAACCCGCGACCGATGGCCTTGACGATCGACTTGGCCTTCAACACGGTTAGCGGGTCCCGCGGATCGGGAGGCACGACGATCGTGATCTCACCTGTACCGCTATCGATCTCGAGACGTATCTTGAGATATCGCTCGATCTTGGACTTGCTCTTACCGCTCTTGCCGATAAGTATACCTATTCGTTCCTTGGGGATTCGTACGAAATCAATGGTGTTCTCAGCTTCCATTGCTCTCTCCTCCTGTAATATGTGCCATAAGGTCCTCCTCGGATGGGACCTCGATACGGCGGCTGAAGAAGGCCCGGACGTTGTGCACGTCCCGCCGCAGGAACTCCTCTGCCCGCGGGTGGACGGTCAGCACGGCCTGGCCGCAGTCGATGATGACCGGTGTTCCCTCATGAAGAAGGATGTTGTATTCGCTCAGGTCGGCGTGGACCAGGTCCGCCTTCTGGTACGCGCGTCGTACGTCGGCCACTAGATGGTCGAACACGTCGTTCCAGTCGGTGTCCGCGGGCGCGAACCTGAGCTCCCGTGATGGTGTACCGTCGATGCCGATGAACTCCATGGTAAGCACGTTACCGAACACGTCGATGGGCTCCGGCACGCGCACACCTGCCTCGGCGAGACGCAACAGGTTACGGTACTCTTTACTTGTCCAGAGCTTGACCATTTTGCGACGAGAACCCGTATAGGCGAACCGTGGATCACCCTCGATGTAGATGCGGAAGTTACGGAAGTCGGCCGTGCCGAGGCGGTATATCTTCAGGGCTACGTAAGCACCGTCCTCGTCCTCTGCGAGGAACACGTTGGCCTCCTTGCCCACCGAGATCTCGCCCCTGAACCGGTCGAAAACCCGGCGGTTGGCGAGCTTGTACAGTGCCTTGAGCGTCTGCGGTTCAAAGACGTCACCGTAGACCTTAAGGTCCTCGCGGCCCTTCAGGCGCTTGACATCGACAGCCTCTTCGCCTTCGTCCTCGATCATTGAAACTCATCAATATGGCCGTTTTTCTTCAACCACTCGACCTCGGCACCGGTATATCGGTGCACGACATCGCCCCGGGAGTCGCTCTGTATGCTCCATGGCTGGACGAGGACGAAGTCCCCTTCCCTGACCCATAACCGTCGCTTGGAGCCTGGGACGCGTGTAAGCCTGAGCTTTCCATCGGAACACATGATCTGCATTTTCTTGTTCCCGAGGCGCTGCTCAACGACTCCGATAAGCTCGTTATCCCCGGGGACACGGGCCCGCTTGATCTCCGAATCGGCCTCCTGGGTCTTAGGCACGATGAATCCAATGCCCCGAACGTTTAAAAAACCAATAGAGGACGGGCGCCATCCATCACGACCTGCACCTTATCGCCCTCCTCGGGGAAAGGTCCGGGCGGAAGAGGGATTGTGAGGGTCTCGAAGGTATCCATGAGGGTGACGAACACCTCGCCGGGGGACACGGCCGACACCATTGCCTCGTGGACCGTCTCATCCGGTGCGGGTTTGAGCGTAGCGGCCTGCTTCCGTGTCAGCCTGATAATCTCTCGGGTCGCAAGGTCGCGTATCATTGCACCCTTGCTACCCAAGGAGACGAGACGGCCGATCCCCGTGTCAATGCGCACGAGCTCACCGGGATGGGCTTCCGGGAGGCGCACGAGGACCGTGATGCGATACAGACCCTTCCCGGTGTTACGGTCCTGGGTCACCAAGGTCCTGGTCGAGGTCATGAGCCCGCCGAGCCGACTGGTTATGCGACGACTTGCGTTCACGGCATCCGAATGCTCAAGGAAGTGGAAGTCCACACCCCCGGCCACCTCCTTGGCGCGGTAGCGTGTCCATGGGACAGATGATAGCCCCTTGGCGACCTGTTCCACCTGTAGCTCGGTGAGGGGGCGCGAGCTACGTACCTGTACGATGGCGTTGATACGCCCTGAGCGTATCCGGCCGCAGTCCTCGCAGTACCGTTTCTTGAACACCTTGGGCAGATCGCCTTCGACGAAAGGCTCATCAGGATGGAACTGCACCCTGGCACATTCCGGGCACAAGCGAGCCATCTCACGTTTGGTGCTTGAACTGGACGGAGCTGGTTCAACGATATCTGCGGGAGTGCATTCCGGACAGAGGTTGTCCGGGAAGGTACCCACCCTGCCGCAAACGCAGCAGAAGCGCGTACGCTTCACAGGTTTCTGAGAGAGTGCCTTGCGCCGCACGCCATGCACCTGAGGAACCTGATCCGGTCCTCCTTCACGATCTTGGTATCGGGTTTCCCGCATTCCTGACAGGTGACGAACTCCGCCACGTACTTGTTCACGCGGTCGTTGAGCTTCATGGGCGTGATCTTGCCCATGAACACGGCCCGGTGCCCGTCCAGGTTGCCTGCAGTACCGCATTCCTTGAGGAGGAACTTGAGCAGGTGCCCCGGCTCCCGGTGAAGGTAGTTAGCGATCTCGCTGAAGTTTGGGACGAAGGTGCGGTTGCCCTGGGTGTTGGCCTGGGCCTTCGGCACCTCGAACCGGATGTCCTTTGTAGTGTCCTCGGGAAGGGCCGCAACGGCCCGTTCGAGCAGAGCATTATAGTCAGGTATATTATCGGCCATCAGTCCAACCTCTTGTATTTGCCAGTGCGGGGCTCGAAGATCTCGCCCTCGGTGATTAGCTCGGTGAGCACTTCGTCCATCTCGTCCCCCATCTTGGACGCGTCCTTGAGCGCGGCGTAGGGGACTCCGTCACCCTCGTCCAGCTTCTGGATGAGCGAGAGCAGTGCGGCCCTGGGGCTGGGTCCGCTATCAACGGCGGCCGCAGCCTTCTTCTCCTCTCCTGCAGCGGGTGCAGGGGCGGGGGTCTTGAGCGCAGGCGCCTGTGCATCCAGCGTCTCGGTCATTGGTGGGGGCGTCACGGGCTCTGAGATAACCCCTTCGACCTCCCGGTCGGAGAGACCGAACTCCGAGGCCAGTGCAGCGGCTACCTCGTCGGCACCCTTGCCCTGTGCCTTTAGCTCGTCGGCACGATCGAGCACCTTCTGCTCGCGACCGTCCTCGCGCAGGAGCTCTAGTCGCCTAACGAGCTCCCAGTTGTGGTCAGTGATCGTGATCACGGTCTCGGGGATGAGATAAAGCTCGCCCTCGTACTCGCGCACCCTGCCGATTACATCGATGGTGTCACCGACGCCCAGATCCTTGATCTTGTGGAGATCATCCCTGAATCCCTTGACCCTGATGGTCTCCGAGCCGTCGTCCAAAGTGACGGAAGCATAGGTGCCTTCTTCGTTGATGAAGCGCGACACGACCGTGGCCAGCACACGGATCCGCGATACTGTGGTCCCGCCAGGGGTGATGAGCACGTTGGGCTCCATCTCCTTCTGTCCACGATGGTACCGCCCCTTGACCAGGCTGGCGATGCGCACCTTCATCGCTGGTAATCGCTGGAAGCTCATGATCGTTCACCGTCCTGAAATTATAATCTCTTTATATATCCACGCTGGGGCTCGAAGATCTCCCCGACCTGCATGAGCTCGCGGATGACCTTCTCGACCTCGAGCTCGTCCATCCCTTTGCCGCTTGCCTCACGGAGCACGTCCTCGGTCTTGACGGCCGAGCCTTCGACCTCCTCGAGCGACCGGACGATCCCCAGGATATTCGTAAGGAGGTTGCGCTTGCTCGCGGTCGTTACACCGGAGGCGCGGTCGACGTCCAGCTTCCCGGTCGTAGGGTCGAAACCGACCTCCTTGAGGTAGGCGAATATCAGACGGATGGCGCGCTGGGCGTCCTCCGCCTCGGCGCGGTCGGACAGCCTGACGCGGGCGGACGCCTCGGCGAGGCGGATCATGGACTCCAGCTGGCGGACCGAGATGGGGACGCTCCGCTCTTTCTCGCTGTACTGGCCTCGTAGCCCGACGAAGAAGTTCTTGATCTCCTGAATGGCCGCCTCAGTGAGACGGGGGCTGGAGGTACGCTTGGCGAAGGAGATGTACTTGCGTAGGATTTCTTGGGAGATCGGAGGATTTTTCTGGTCCTCAACGGACGAGTGGAGGTGTAGGATGTGCTCGGCCATCCGTGTGTCCTTCTCCCTGTCCGGCTTGTCCCTGATGGGAAATATGAGGTCGAACCGGTTGATGAGGGTGGGCGGGAGGTCGATCTGGTCGGCCGGGGGCTGGTAAGGATCGAACCGTCCGTGCTTGGGATTAGCTGCGGCCAGGATGGCAGCTTGTGCCTTGAGCGTCGCCTGGATGCTTGCCTTGCTGATCGTGACGGTCTGCTGCGCCATGGCCTCGTGCATGGCGGACCGGTCGTCCTGGGTCATCTTGTCCAGCTCGTCGATGCAGGCGATGCCCTTGTTGGCGAGCACCAGGGTGCCTGCCTCGAGCACCCACGCCTTGAGGAACTCGTCCTTGACGACCGATGCAGTGAGGCCAGCGGCTGACGCACCCTTCCCTGACACGTACCGCGCCTTGGGGGCCATCTTCTCAACATACTTGAGCATCATGCTCTTCCCTGCCCCGGGATCGCCGATGAGCAGGATATGGATGTCGCCCCGGGTCTCGGTGCCGTCCTTGCGCTGCTTACGGATGCCGCCGAATAGGAAGAGGGAGAGCGCCTCCTTGATCTCGTTATGGCCGTAGATCGAGGGCGCGAGGGACTCCTTGAGCTTCTTGTAGATATGAGGGTCGGCCGCAAGACGCCGTATCTCCTCCTCGTCCTCGGGAGTGACCTCGATGTCCTCGAACTGGGTGATCTTGGGATCGATGAAGTTGGCGTCAAGGAAGATGTCCAGGCGTCTGGTGGGCTGGCCGTGGCTGCTGGTCACAGTGACCTCACCGAGAGTGCCGTTGATGAACACCTCGGTACCAGGGATGACCTTGTGTCCCATGGTCGGATCCACCAGGTCGTCGCGGATGAACACACGTAGTCGCTTTGCCTGTTCCCCGCCAATGAGGTTGTCGGGCAGCTCCTCCACCTCGAGCTTCTGCATGTCCGTGAGCTTCTTGTCCGTCATGCGGAACTTCCCCTTCCTACCGCAGATGCACTTGGTCGGCTCCCTGAGGTGGGGGCCGGTCTGGGGGATGATGATGAGGTTCCCGCAGTTGGGGCAGTCGAAGGTAGCCTCCAAGATCTCGGGCCGGACGTCGCTGGCCTGACGGATCAGGCCCTCGATGCAGATGAACTTACCCAGATGGTCGCTCCGCAGGTCGCGGATGTACACACCTTGGCTCTCGGGAAGGTGTTCGAACCGGACCTTCAGTTCCACGAAGTCCTCACCAAGGTCCAGCCGGGTGATCGCTTCCTCGGCGCAGGCGAGGATGTCCCGGGGACGGTTGAGGAGATCGTCGGCCAGGTCGATGTCGAAGGAGTCCAGCTCGCGGAAGTCCACCTTGATAGAGTTCTCACCCTCCCGTACTATCCTGAGCAGCTCGTCGTTGTAGAACGTGTTGAAGAAGTTCTCGAACTTCTGGATTACCTGCTCGGAATCGCTGATCTCGGGAGGCACCATACAGGAGTTCAGACGTAGCTTTCATATACCTTTCTCCTGCCCCCCGGCAGGGGTAACTCCGGTTCACCGCCGAAGGTCGAAGAGGCGTCTTGCCGTGGCAGTGGTGGCGTCAGCGACGTCCTCGGGCGGTAAGTTCTTGATCCTGGCCACCAGGTCACGCGACAGGACGATGTTCGCAGGGATGTTCATCGCACCCGGCTCCGGGGCGAGCGCCGGGCAGTCCGTCTCGAGCGCCAGGCACTCCATGGGGAGGGCACGCACGAGCTTCACCTTCTGGGTCGTATCGCGAGGCGGGACCGAGAACACGAACCCTGCCTTAGCTCCCTCTAGTGCATAGCCGGCACGTCCGTCGTAGGCGTGCATGAGCACCCGCGACAATCCCGCTTCGAGGAGCTGGCGCACTGCATGCTTCCCGGCGCTGCGCGAGTGGACGATGAGGGGTAGGTCGAGGTCCCGGGCCAGCTCGATGAACCGGCCGAACACACCTCGCTGTCGCTCACGCTCAGATGGCTCGGAACGGGCGAAATCCAGCCCGACCTCGCCCAATGCCACCAGCCGGTCCCGGTGACGCTCAGCGAGGAGGCATACCTCTTCGATGGTCTCCTCGTCGGTCTCCCTCGGATCGCAGCCGATAGTGCTCACCACGAGGTCCGGACGTGCGTCAGCGAGCGCAAAGGAACGGGGCAGGTTGTCCGCTCCCAGGGCACAGTCGACCACGGTCCCCAGGCCTGCTGCGCACGCTACATCGAGCAGGTGGTCGCGCTCGTCATCGAACAGGGGATCACTGATGTGAGCGTGACAATCGATGAGCATGTAGCAGGCACCCGGCGGGGGGGCGCGCCCGCCCAAGATTGATAAATGTTTCCGGGTCGCAGCCCTTCGTGGTCGATTTCCCGCTCATCGAGGTGAAGGAAGGAGCAGCACACCTCGTCGTCCCCGACCTGGAGGCCATCGCCCCAGGTGCCTATCCCACTCATGCGCCGGTGTTCTACAATCCGGACATGGTCCACAACAGGGACATATCGCTCCTGGTGTACAAACAGTTCCTCGGCGGGAAGGGTTCCGTCCTTGACATGCTGGCGGCCACCGGGGTGCGATCGGTCCGTGCAGCTCTCGAGGCAGGGGCCACCCGCGTTGTCGCCTGTGACGCGAAACCGGCCGCAGTGGAGCTCATCCGGGCCAACATCGAGCGTAACGACGTGTCCGACATAGTGGAAGCCGTGCAGGGTGACGCTAGGGCGGTAGTCCTCGGCAGGGAATGGTTCGATATTATCGATGTGGATCCCTTTGGCTGCCCCACACCCTTCCTCCAAGGGGTGTCCGCTGCCATCAGACCACGTCGAGGGCTCATCGGTGTCTCGGCGACCGATGGCGCCGTGCTCTGTGGCGTCCATCCCAAGGTGTGCATGCGCAAGTACGGTTCCCGGTCGCTAAAGACCCCTTACTGCCACGAACTGGCGATACGGATCATGGTGTACGCCTCAGCACTCCCTCTCCTCCGGGACGACTACGGAGTCAGACCCGTGCTCTCGCACGCCTCCATCCACTTCTTCCGGATCTACCTTGAGACGCGCAAGGGGAAAGCGCGGGCGGACGCCACCATGGACCACATCGGGTACGTCGCCCACTGCATGCACTGTGGCTGGCGCGGGACGGGCAAGCGCCCTCGCGAGCTGTGCCCCGGATGCGGGAAGCCTACCGCGTGGGCCGGTCCGTTGTGGACGGGCCCGCTCAACGACAAGGAGCTCGTGTCCTCGCTGGTGGACCAGGAGGGACTTGCACCCGATGCGCAGAAGCTCCTGGAAAAGTTGTCGGCGGAGCCCGACATCCCTCTCTTCTACGACCTCCACGCCCTTGGTAAGGACCTGGTGATGGACGTTCCACGGACATCGCGCGTTATGGACGCGCTCCGTGAGCAGGGGTATACAGTGGGCCCCACCCATCTCACGGGGAGCGGGGTGAAGACCGATGCCGAGATGGATGCGGTTAAGGACGCCATGCGGGCGGCGGCTGTGTGATGGTGCAGACAGTCAATATGGATCCAGAACGATCAATTCCGAATCTTTTTGAGATGTTTCATCTAGCTCTTCTGTTATCGATCTAGAGCTTATCCTGGTGCCGGCCGATGCAACGGTGAGATGTCCGGATCTAGGCCGTGATGAACCCGTTAGTGTCCTTGGATCGAGAGGGCGAAGCCTTTGGCTGTTCCTCTTCCTCACCGATGCCCAGCTTCTCCTTGTACCAGGTATCGAAGACCTTCCTGACCGCGGCCCGGTCATCGTTCCCTTTCATGATAGCCATGATCGTGACCTCCTATGTTGACTCGATACGTCCGATGTAGTCCTCGAGCTCCTGACAGGCGAACTCGTTCTCGTGCTGACGCAGTGATTCACCGCACAAGGGGCAGATGAAGTCGTTCTCGAACCCTTCCTCGAAAGTGAACCGTTGACATCGTTCCCTGCACATGAAGAAGTGGTTGGAACGCTCGAACTCGAAGCGCTTTCTCAGGAGGCTCAGTATCTTACGTTTGCGACGGTCGATCGCCTCGGCAAGTCGTTCGGGATAGAGCTCCCAATGGTACACGAGCCAGCCGTTGGGCTGTCGCTCTTTGCGGAAGTTGACCAGCTTCGCGTCATAGAATCGCTGGAGGATACCTCTGATGACCTGTTCTGTAATACCAAGCTCCTCAGCGAGCTCCGTCTCGGTGCGTTCGCCCTTGGAAAGGGCCCTGATGACGCTGATGGCGCGAATACCGCCGATTCCGGCGATGAAGTCGAGTGAGACGGGCTCTTCTAATGACTCCACGATGAAGAGGCCACGTTCATGAGTTATAAACTCTGGTCCGGTAGCTCAGTACAGCCGCTCTCCCACTTCGGCCTCAAGAACACGGAGCACTTTACGGCGGACCATCTCACGATCTTCGTCCTTGTCAGTAAGATCATGTGCAGCGCATTCCTTGAGAGGGCGGTTGGACACCACTATCACCCTGCTCGCCAACCGGAGGGCCACCTCGACATCGTGGGTGACCAGGACGACCGTAGTACCGGTATCCTTCCACAGACGCATCAGAGTGTTCTGGAGGACCCTGGATGTCTGGGCGTCCAGGGATGAGAACGGCTCGTCCATGAGGAGCATGTCAGGCTCGGCCACCATGGCCCTTGCCAGAGCGACCCGTCGCTCCATCCCACCTGACAGGGTACGCGGGTAGTGGTCCTGGAACCCGTCCAGACCGCACGTGCGGATTGCCTCAGCTACCCGATCATGATCGACAACCCCGCGGGCCTCCATACCGAACGCGACGTTCTCCTCGACGGTGGCCCAAGGGAACACGGTACCCTCCTGGAAGATGAGCACACGGTCAGGCCCCGGTCCGGTGATGGGCTCGCCCCGCACCTTCACGCTCCCCGCCGATGGCGTCTCGAGCCCTGCAAGGATGCGCAGCAGCGTGGTCTTCCCACACCCGCTGGGTCCTACGATGGCCATGAGCTCGCCCTGACGGACCGTCAGGTCGAGACCGTCGATGACATCGAGGTCGTCAAAGGACTTGGTGAGGCCTTTAACGGTCAGTACCGGTGCGTCTACCGCCATGGTACAAACCTCCCCTCAAGATAGCGCATCCCCCGGTTCATCAGATAGCCGAGTATCCCGATGCTCAACATCCCGACCATGATACGGTCGGCACGGGCAACGTCCTGGGCCACGACCATCATGTAGCCGAGACCGTAACCGGTCCTCACGCCCTGGAGCTCCGCTGCCACCAGGCACATCCATGCCACGCCCGCACCCACGCGCAGTCCGGTGAGCACATGCGGGAGCGTTGCTGGGACCACCACTCTCCGCCATGTCGTCGAGTCATCGGCCCCGAGCACGCGGGAAGCCTCCAGATAGCGAGGCTCGATGGCACGCACTCCTTCGTAGGTGTTCAGGAGGATGGGGAACACGCATCCGAGGAAGATGATGAACGCCTGGTCGGCAAGACCGATGCCCAGCCACAGGATGGCCAGTGGGATCCATGCAAGGGGCGGGATGGGCCGTAAAAGCTCGACCACCGGCTCGAAAAGGTCGCGTGCCCAAGACCGTGTCCCCATTAGATAGCCCAGTAGGATGCCTACGAGCGAGCCCGCGCCAAGTCCGACAAGCACACGGCCTAGCGAGGCCGCCGCATGACGGACCAGCTCTCCGGAGCCGAGGAGACGAACACCCTCCAAGGCGACGACCAGTGGTCCCGGGAAGAGGACCGCGAATGTACCGCTCTGCGCTGCAGCGGACCACGAGGCAAGCTGCCAGAGGGCGAGCACTATGATGATACCTGCACCACGACGGAGATTCAAGGTCCACCCTCCACGGTAACGCCCGCAGCATCGAGCGCACGGACCGCTAGCACGTGCTGCACTGTACCGAACCCGGGGACGGCGATGTCACGCCCGGCCAGGTCGGTCACTGCCTTGATAGGCCCGTCTGCGTGCACGGCGATGCAGGAACCCTCTTCGTTCACTCCGGCGAGCACGGTGACCGGCACCTGCGCAACAGTGCCCTTGAGAAGGAGGGGAGCTGCTCCCAGGTACCCGGCATCAATGTCTGAGCCCGCGAAACCGTCCATCTCCTTGACGCCGTTCTCGAACACGACCTCCTTGATCGTGATGCCCTCGTCAGTGAAGTAACCCTTCTCCTTTGCCACGAGGTAAGCGGCCTGGTGGATGTCACCCTCCAGCCATCCGACTCGCAGCGTTATAGGGCCGGTCGGAGCATCGATCTCCTGCTGCTCAGGCACCAGCCCGGTCACCGCGGTCGCGGGATCGGTCTCTGGAGGAACAAGGCCTGCGTCGCGGATGGCCTGCATGTACGTGGTCATCCCCTCCCGGTCCGGCCCGGTACGGAAGGCAATATTATCCATGGCTGCCCGTGCTGCCTCCCGGTCCATACCGGTGGCCGCAGCGAATATATCAGCGGTCTCGTCCGGATGCTCGTTCAGGTAGGCCGTGGCGCGGTCATGTACCCGCTGCAGGGCGGACGCCAGCCCCGGCCTTTCCTCAAGAAGCTCCTGCCGGGCCGCGAGGACGCAGCAGGGATGGGAAGGCCAGATATCCTTTGAAGCGACGAGCACGCGTGCCGTTCCGGACAGCACGGACCTTGTACAATGTGGCTCCCAGGCCACGAATGCCGCGATCTCACCACGTGCAAGTGCCGCCTCCATGAGAGCGGGACGCATGCGGACGAAGCGGGCGGACGTACCTGCGCCGGGGGGCATGAGCACCGTTGCCAGAGCGAGCAGGCACACGACAGCAGCGATGAGGACCATGATAGGTCGTGCTGCCGTTCCCATCATGGGCCACTCTGGAAGGCCCAACCATTATATGTCTGGCTGGTCCAGAGCAATCCTGTCACGTCCACCCGGAGGGGGCCGTGGGCGCCTTAGTTCTCTGCGTCCAGAGGGTGGTCGCACAGGGGGCAGCGGAACTCGTTGTCCTCCCGGTCGGTGTCCACTCGGATGTGGGCGCCGCAAGCGCAGTCGGACTCGATTGTACGGAGCATCGTATAGATTATATGACCCTCAATCGTCTTTAAAGAAAGGAGGCCGGCGTGCCGCTATTCACAGCAATTCCTGTCCTAGAGCACGCACTCTGAACAGTTGGCTTTGGAGCAGGCGACGTTGTCGACCTTCCACCTTAGCGTCCACTGCTTTAGGGCCTGTATGACCGAGATGAAGTCCTCACCCGCTCTGGTCAGCTTGTATTCGCTCTTGACGGGGAACGAGGAGGCATCGACCTGCTTCTTGAGGAGCCCTTCCTGCTCGAGCTCTTTCAGACGGGCAGATAGCATCTTGGGAGTGATCTCTTCCATTGCCTTCTTTATCACCGAGAAGCGCTTCCATCCGCAGTTCCCCTTGAAGAGCTCAAGGAGGATGAGCAGCGTCCATCGCTTTCCGAATAGATGGGTGCTCTGATAGACCGTGCACTCCTTGTCCATGGTATACTCTTTGAAACCTCCAAGTATTTATAGTTAACTATACTAAAGATACTAGCTAGTGAAAGTATAGCAAAGGTCGGTGATTGATATGGTTGTACGCAAGATAGTCCAGATAGATGAGGACAAGTGCACGGGCTGTGGTCTGTGCATCCCTAACTGCCACGAGGGAGCGCTCCAGATTGTCGGCGGCAAAGCACGCCTTGTCAAGGACGTCTACTGTGACGGCCTTGGTAATTGTCTCGGCCACTGTCCCGAGGACGCGATCGATATCGTGGAGAAGGACGTGGACGCCTTCGACTTCGATGCCACGAACGAGAACCTGCGGAAGCAGGGGAAGAAGGAGCTCACCGAGAATCCCCTCGGGAAAGTGGACGTCCCTCCGCCAAAGGCGCCGCCGCGAATGGCATGCGGATGCCCCGGAACCATGCTCAGGGACAGGCGACAGGAGGCCGTGTCAGGTGAAGCAACAGCACCTCAGGAGAGCCAGCTGCGGCAGTGGCCTGTGCAGCTCCACCTGCTCCCGCCGAACGCACCCTTCTTCAAAGGGGCGGACCTCGTCGTGATGGCCGACTGTGTTGCAGTATCCTACCCAGACCTTCACCAGAAACTGATCAAGGGGAAGGCCGTCACCATCGCCTGCCCAAAGCTTGATGACACGTCGCCGTACGTCGACAAGCTGAAGGCCATCATCGAGCACAACGGCCTCTCGTCGCTTACCGTAGCGACAATGGAGGTGCCCTGCTGCCACGGCCTCTACATAATGGTCAAGCAGGCACTTGAGGCGTCAGGCGTCGACCTCAATCTCAAGCATATGGTAATAGGGATCGATGGATCGGTCCAGAAAGAATAGAGGAGTAGAGTGATATGTACTGCTTTCAATGCCAAGAGACAGCCAGGAACCAGGGATGCACCGTCCGCGGTGTGTGTGGAAAGAGCGAGGAAGTAGCCGTCCTACAGGACCTGCTAATATACTTGCTGAAAGGGATATCCGTATACTCGTCGAAGGCACGGGAACTGGGCGCTGTCGACGAAGGGATCGACGACTTCGTCCACGAAGGATTGTTCTCGACGATCACCAACGTGAACTTCGACTGCGACCGCATGGTCAAGCTCATCAAGCTGGCGTTGCGTAAGAGGGACCGGGCCATGGACCTGTTCCTGATCGCCTATCGCGAGAAGAACAATGCCGAGTTCTCAGGAGAGCTCCCGGACGCCGCCACGTGGAAGTCGGAGGCGCACACCGAAGAGCTCCTCGCGAAGGGGCAGCAGGTCGGCGTATTGGCCACCGAGAACGAGGATATACGCTCATTACGACAGCTCCTCACCCTAGGATTGAAGGGCATGTCCGCCTATGCTCACCACGCTGGTGTGCTCGGTCAGACGAACGAGGATGTGGATGCATTCGTCCAGCGTGCCCTGGTCGCTACCCTGGACGATTCACTTGGAGTTGATGACCTTGTAGGGCTCACCCTGGAGTGCGGCAAGCATGGCGTGGACGTGCTAGCCCTCCTTGACGGGGCGAACACGAGCAAGTACGGGCACCCAGAGCCCACGGGAGTAGCAACAGGTACCCGAAAGGGTCCCGGTATCCTCGTGAGCGGTCACGACCTGCGTGATCTGGAGGAGCTTCTGAAGCAGACCGAGGGAAAGGGTATCAACATCTACACCCACGGCGAGATGCTCCCCGCCAACGCCTACCCGGGGCTGAAGAAGTACGCCCACCTCGCGGGAAACTATGGTTCGTCCTGGTTCCGACAGCGAAACGAGTTCGATGCGTTCGCTGGTGCGATCCTCATGACCACGAACTGCATCCAGGCGCCCAAGGAGAGCTACAGGGACCGCATCTTCACTACTGGGACCGTGGCCTGGCCTGAGGTGCAACACGTGCCCGACCGCAAGGGTGACGCACCCAAGGATTTCTCCCCGATCATCACCAAGGCCCTGGCGCTGGGCGACCTGGAGGAGAATCCAGGAAAGTCCATTACCATCGGCTTCGCCCACAATGCCATCTTCTCCGTGGCAGACAAGATCGTGGAGGCCGTGAAGAGCGGCGCCATCAAGCGATTCGTGGTCATGGCCGGCTGCGACGGCCGTCACAAGGAGAGGGAGTACTTCACGGAGGTCGCCAAGACGCTCCCGAAGGACACGGTGATCCTCACAGCCGGGTGCGCCAAGTACCGGTACAACATGGAGGACCTGGGCGACATCGGCGGGATCCCCCGTGTCATCGACGCAGGCCAGTGCAACGACTCGTACTCGCTGGCCGTCACGGCACTGAAGCTGGCCGAGGTGTTCGAGGTGGAGGACATCAACGATCTGCCGATCTCCTTCGACATCGGCTGGTACGAGCAGAAGGCCGTGCTGGTGCTCCTGGCCCTGCTCCATCTTGGAGTGAAGGGCATCCGGATGGGCCCCACCCTGCCCGCCTTCCTCTCGCCGAACGTGGCCAAGGTGCTGGTGGACAACTTCGACATAAAGCTGGCCGGCACCGCTGAAGAGGACGTCAAGGCCATGATGGAGGGGCGATAGTCAGTGGAATCACGCTTACTTAGAGACCTCCCTGCCTTCCCGACCTGCGGAGGGTCCTTCCCACTGGAAGGGCTCTCCGCTTTCTTTGTCGTCGTGGGCGGTCCATCGCGACCGCCCGCGGGCACGGCACTGCCGGGGAGGAAAGGCCCGTCATGAGTGGATAACGGTTCGAACCCGTTTCCACCCCCCAACCACATACACCGACCTTCCCTCTCGGGGGCCCTTCACCACCAGGGCCCCCATTTTCTTCTATTCCTCTTTCAGTGCAGGGAGTCCCGGTCCCGTACCTACGAGAAAGCCCGGGGGCGCTCCGAGCAATGTCGTAATGAACAGGAGCCAGCTCCTCTCGCTGGAGAGGTAAGTTAGGAGGCCGACTCAGTCCAGGACAAGGATGGTGCTGTCCGGTGAAGTAATACGTCTGCGGAGCGTGGGCGATGGGTCCTCCGTCATGATGGACCTACCGGAGCACGACAGAGGGTTCCGAGGCGAACTCGATGTTGGCGGGGACCGCATTGACCGCCTCCACAAGAAGGGTGACTGTGTCCTTCATGTCCTTCAGGCTGGCCACTTCTATAGGACTGTGGATATAGCGGGACGCCACTGACAGCACGCCCGATGGGATGCCCTCGCGGCTCAGATAGATCATGGCGGCATCGGTCTGACCACCTTCGCTCACCTTGAGCTGGTACGGGAGTTTCTTTGCCTTCCCTGCATCCACCAAGAGGTGTTTTACGGCCTTATGGGTGATCGTCCCCCTACCGCCGGCCTCCATGAGTATGATGACGGGGCCTTCGCCGACCTTCACTGGCGCCTCGTGGAGCTTTACACCGGGGAAGTCAGCTGACACCGCGACGTCAAGGGCGATGGCAAGTGTGGGCTTGAGGCCATAGGCGGCGACCCGGGCTCCCTTGAGGCCTACTTCCTCCTGTACCGTGCCCACGGCAAAGATTGTACAGTCGCTGTCCTTCAACCGACGGACGGTCTCAACGAGCACAGCGCACCCGATACGGTTGTCCAGAGCCTTTCCGGTGATGATGTTCGGAGCACCGAGCTCCTCGAAGTGCTGGTCGAAGGTGATGTAGTCACCGATGCAGATGCCCATGGACTCCACGTCCTTCTTGGTGGAGGCCCCCACGTCGACGAAGAGGTCCAGGTCCTTTTCGTCGATTTCCTTCTGGAGGTGAGGTGGGCGGATACCGATGACACCCCTAACGGGGCCGTTCTCGGTGTGGACCACGATCCGACGGTTGACGAGGGTGGAGAAGTGGATCCCACCGACGCGGGCGAACTTGATGAATCCCTTGTCGTCGATGAACTTGACGACCAGCCCGATTTCATCCATGTGCGCGGCGAGCATGATGCGCGGAGCGTCGATCTTGCCCTTCTTGATAGCGATGAGGTTGCCCAGCTTGTCGATACGAACCTCGTCCACGTGGGGTCGCAGGTACTCGATCATGATGCGCCGTACCTCTTCCTCGTTCCCTGAGACGCCGATCGCCTCGCTCAGGGTCTTGATGATCTTGAGCAGTCGTTCCATGCCCTCGCCAGAGCTGTCACCTCTGCATGGAAATAAATGTGTTATCCTCGGGCGGGCCTTCCCCCCAAGCGGGGCACCGGCCGCTCAGCGTATATTTAAATAGTAACGCCGGCTCCCGTGCCCGGGACGCCGGCGAGGCGTTCTATTGAAGTGTGATTACCATGGGAGATGACTCAGAAAGCACCGTCAAGATCATCGATCTGAAGTTCGAGAAGCTCGACAATCCTATCGTCGTGGAGGGGTTCCCTTCGGTGGGTCTTGTAGGCGCTATCGCCACCGAGTACCTAACCTCTAAGCTGAAGATGAAGTACATCGGGTACATGAAGTCCAAGCGCTTCCCTCCCATCACCCTCATCAAGGACGGTATCCCGACCGCTCCCATCCGCATCTACGCCAAGGACAACCTCGTCGTGTTCGTGTCCGACACCGCGGTCCCCCCGGCCATGGTCCATGACGTGGCCGACTGTATCGTGAACTGGGTCCAGAAGCACCAGGCCAAGCAGATCGTATCCATCGGCGGTATCGCACAATCGGCCCGGCAGCAGGAGGACCAGCCCAACGTGTACGGCGTGGCGACGACCGCTCGCGAGATGAAGAAGATCGAGAACGTCGGCCTCGAGACAATCCACCTCGGGTTCCTTACCGGCGTCTACGGTGTTCTGATGATGGAGTGCGCTGAAAGGGGCATTCCCGCCATGGGATTCCTTGCCGACGCCCACTACGAGTACCCCGACCCGGCCGCCGCCGCTGCGGCGCTCGACGCCATGTCCAAGGTGCTCAAGCTCAAGATCTCCACTAAGCCCCTCCTCGAGACGGCCGACCGTATCGAGTCGAAGATGCAGACGCTGATGAGCCAGACCAAGAAGGCCATGGAAGGGATGGAGAGCCAGCAGTACCCGTCCATCTACCGATAGGCCATGATAACGCTCCTGACCGACTTCGGTACCGTCGACGGCTTCGTAGGCGCCATGAAGGGTGTCATCGCTAGCATAGCACCGGACGAGCCTGTGGTGGACATCACCCACGACGTGTCGCCCCAGGACGTGCAGGCAGGCGCTTTCGCACTACGCAACGCGTCGAGCTTCTACCCGCCCGGGACCGTGCACTGCGCGGTGGTGGACCCTGGTGTCGGGACCGCGCGCCGTGCTCTTGCCCTGCAGACGGCCCACTACAGGTTCGTTGGACCCGACAATGGTCTCATGACCTGGGCCGCGGAAGCTGACGGCGGCGTGCTGAAGGCGTTCTCCTGCACGAACCCCGACTTCCACCTCCCCGATGTATCGTGCACGTTCCACGGTAGGGACGTGTTCGCACCCGTGGCAGCGCACCTGGCCATCGATGTCCCCCTGGCCGAACTGGGAGAACCGGTGGACCCGACGGACCTCGTTCGCCTTCCATGGCGGGAGACACCGCTGCCGGAAGAGGGGGAGGTCGAGGCATGGGTGGTCCACGTGGACCGGTTCGGTAACGTCATCACGTCCGTACCCGCCACGGACGTACAGGGACGGACACTTATCGATGGAAAGGACGTCAAGGTGTGCCAGGCCTATGACCGTCCGCCCGGAACGCTCGTGGTCGTGCCCGGGTCCGCGGGCCTTCTGGAACTGTCGGTCGTTGGAGGTTCGGCCGCCGAACTGCTCGACCTTCATACGGGCGCCCGGGTGCAGATAGGTCGGGGCGGTTCAACCTAACCTGTCCGACCGCATGATCTTCCCGACGCAGATCGCGCTGTCAGTGCGGTTGGAGAAGCCGCCACGCTCATAGGTGATAGCAATGTCCACACGGTACACGTAACCGGAGTGCTGGTCCAAGTCCACACCGCCGAAGGACACCTCGCGACGGTCATCGATACCGATCGCTTTCCCGCCATTCCACTCAGCTTCCAGTTCGCCCCAGGTCACGAGCATCTTACGCAAGATGATCGCCTCGTTGTCATAGTTCTTGATCGTGATGGAGAATGTACCATCCCTGGCGATATGGTGGGTCACATAGGAAAGCGTGTCGAATCCCATGCATGAGGGATTGATCTCCCTTTCCGGGAAGATGAGGCCCTCGCGGTAGAGGAAGATGAAGGCGAGGATGAAAATGGCCAGCAGCCAGCCGTAGGTGTGGAGGTAGGCGAAGAGAGCCTGACCTCGGGTGCCACCCATAGTATCTAATAGTCAATCTATTGATTTATGTCTTTCACCCACGCGGGCTCAGGCGTAGACGTCCACCGGGACGGGGGCGCCACCGCCACCCTGCTGGGCCTGGTACTCGTCGTGGAGGTCGTCGACCGTCGCCACCACGCTCTTCCCGATGTCCTCGTAGGTGCTCTCCTGTAGGTTGGCCAGCGAGACCCGGACCGTCCAGCGGGGCGCCGCGAAGCCCATCCCCGGCAGGAGCACGGTGAGGCTGTCGTGGGCCATCTTCTCGAGGAACTCGACAGGGTGCATGCTCTTCTCGATGTACTCGCGGAACTCGGTACCGTACTTCTTCTCGGCCATGTCCGCCACGTCGATGAGCGTATAGTAGTTGGTGGTGGCCATGGGCGGGATGGACGAACCGAGCCCATTGTAGAGGGACTCGTGCCGTCCCTTTAGCACGTCCTGGATGTACTGGCGGTACTCCTGCTTATCGTCCACGAGGTCGTAGAGACCGAAGAGGGTCATCATGGCCTGTTGTGGTGTGGAGAGGCCGCCGGTATGGCTGAGCGACACCGAGCGCGAGTCCAGCTCGATACGGTCGATGAACTTGAGCTGCGAGGGATCGGGCGCCTTGATCTTGTACCGCTCCCAGAGAGCGTCCTTGTCCTCCTGCGGGAGATTGGCGATCTTCTCGTCGATGATGTTGTCCTCGTGGAGCATCACCGTGCCCAGACGCCAGCCTGTCGCTCCGAAGTACTTGGAGTAGGAGTAGATACCGATCGTGTTGCGCGGCACCTCTGTGAGCAGCGTGTCGAACTCGTCGATGAAGTTCGCGTAGACCGTATCGGTCATGACGATCAGGTCCTGGCGCTCGGTCTTGATGAGGTCTGCGATCTTCTCCAGCGAGTCCTGGGAGATATTGACCGATGTGGGATTGGTCGGGTTCACCAGGAACAAGGCCTTGACATCGGAATCCTTGAGCTTTGCGAGCTGGGCGTCGTCTATCTGCCACTCGCTGTCCTGAGTGCCCTCGAGGGCGACGACCTCGAAGCCGTTCTCGGCAAGACCGGGCAGCTCCAGGTAGGGTGAGTATGTGGGTGTGATCAGAGCGATCTTGTCGCCCTGGTGGAGGATGCGGTTGGTCTTGAGCGAGTTGAGCGTGTACACGATGCCAGCCGTGGCGCCCTCGGTTGCGAACACGTCGAACTTAGACGCGAGGTCCATGTCATCGCCCATGAGAACGTGCCCCGAGTACTGCTGGGCCACACGCTCAGCAGCAGGCAGCATCCGCGGCGGTGTGGGGTAGATGCCTCCAAGTGAGGCGTCCACGAGCTCGGCAACGAACTTGTCCTTGGCGATGCCAAGCTCCTTGTCCACGTAGTCGATGGCGCGGCGGAGGAATGTTGCGGTGTCACCGAACACGTGCGATGCGTGCAGCCCGTTCAGGAACTCGTCGAACTTGCGGTATATCTCTTCCTTGGGCGGCAGCAGACCGTCCATGTCCTGGGGGGTCTGCTCCCGTGCAAGGTCGTTGGCGAACAGACCGAGCAGGTTGTAACCGTCACGGGCCGCGGTGTTGAGGAAGTTCGGATTGCCTCTGCTGGCGTCCAGCACATCGGCCTCCTGACCGGTAGAGCGCCGCTCCTCCGCCCCCTTCTCAGCTGCGTCCAAGAGGAGCTCCCGTACCTCGAAGGGGCTCAACCTGTCGTAGGGGTTGTCATTGGGGTCAGAGAGCTGGCTCTCCATGGCCGATTCCAGCAGGTACGCCGCCTTATAAGGATTGCTGTAGGCGTGTCGTCACTTCCAGTGACGACCGATGCTCTGATCTGGACGCGACAGGCTTAATCGATACCTCACAAACCACGAAGTAATGCAAATAGATTATTCAAGCAAATCATAGCGTAATACAACTAATCGAATCCTTGGAGAGCATTGATGAGATGGTCGGCCGCATCGTGGGTACCAGCGGAGGATAATCCCGCGATGATGATTGCATTATCCGTTGTAAACAAACAAGAGCCCCAGTCAGCGTCGTGGTAGATGGCTTCTAATTCGTGATCATGAAACGCCGCAACATGGCTATTAACCGCGGGTCCACCGATGAGTAGGGTATTCTGATCTTCGATGGTTACAGAATCATGTACAATTAAAGCACCTGTCCTTCTTGATATGGCCTTGGCGATTGCCATGTCATCATCGTTAGTACCTACGACGATGACGGTTCTATTCCATTCTAATCCTTGTAGCAATGAAACGAGCTGCTTTTCTTTGTTGAAGTCTGATGAGAACCTACCATTTGAAAATATACAATCATAGATGGAAGTCGCACCAGTATAAGATACATTTCTCATAGTATAATTAAATCGATAGACGCGGTATGTACCATCATCGAACAGAAGTGAAAAATATGGTGATGATTCTATTAGATCCTTCACAACTACTGGCCCGGGTTTGACATTTCACGATTCGATTCATGATAAAAGCGATTTCTGATTTGC
>CAZFHY010000009.1:0-139129 GCA_964519305.1 Candidatus Undinarchaeota archaeon | reverse complement strand
ATCTCATCTTCGTTTATCAAAACGAGCCTTTCAAGAACGAACTGTCAAACCCGGGGGCCAGTTTTTTAAATCAAACGTCACAGGTAGGGGGCGGTCATGATGGAAAACACTTCTCGACGTTCTCCCACGGACGATGCGATAAACGTGCTTGCGGCCTTGTGCGGCATGGTGGCCTTCGCCATCGTGTTCTGGGCCGTGGCCGGACCTGTGGACGCACCTCCAGCAAAGGATGACGCATCTTCAATAAAGAAGCCATCCGGGCCTGTAGCACCCGAAGCCTCTGCCGCACCTGTCGTGACAGCAGACCCCGTTGTCCCCACCGGCCCACAGGACGTCATGGTCCTGGATACCTCCAAGGGCACGATCAAGGTGAAGCTCGACCGAGAGAAGGCACCCATCACCGTCGAGAACATAGTGGCCTACGTCGAGGGAGGATTCTACGACGGCCTTATCTTCCACCGAGTGATCCCGGACTTCATGATACAGGGTGGCGGTTTCCTTCCCGGTATGCAGCGCAAGGAGCCTGGTCGGGCATCCATCAAGAACGAGGGGAAGAACGGCCTCAAGAACGACCGGGGGACCATCGCCATGGCACGTACCAGCGCCCCTGACAGTGCAAGCAGCCAATTCTTCATCAACCACAAGGACAACGCCATGCTGGACTACCCGAGCCCCGATGGCCACGGGTACGCCGTGTTCGGCAAGGTCGTCGAGGGCATGGATGTCGTTGACGTGATCGCTTCGGTGAAGACCGCCTCAAAGGGTGGTCACGGGGACGTTCCCGTAGAGGACGTGGTCATTACCCGTGCATACATGGAGTGAATATCTCGCTCCCATTGTATGGGGTGATTAGTCCGCTCCCATCACCAAAGCCTTTAAAAATGTCAGTCAGTTCTCTGGCCCGCTCTGAAGGGTTTATCAAAAGGTGATTTTAGATGGCTGACAATGTTGGTGTTTTCGAAGGACGTGACTGGATTGAGCCGGAGATGCTCGGTAAGAACAAGGACCCACGCATCAATGATAACTGGAGCGTGGACGACTGGAAGCTGCTGGTAGAGATCGCAAAGGACATCAAGAAGAAGTTCAAGGCCGGGACCCCTCATGACTACATGACCCGCCAGACCCTCTTCATGCTGTTCTTCAACGACTCGCTGAGGACACGCAACTCCTTCGAGGCGGGGATGACCCAGCTTGGGGCCCATGCCCACTTCTTGGACCCCGCGGCCATCTACAAGCCCGCGCTCCCCGGGGAGGACGTGCCCTATAAGACCGAGCGCATCGCCGATGTCGCGCGCGTGCTCTCAGAGATGGGGAACGCCATCTCAATCCGCATCTACGGCGACGCCATCGAGTGGAAGTACGCCAAGGGCCACAAGGTCATCCAGGAGTTCGCCCGATGGGCCAAGGTCCCCCTCATCAACATGGAGGACGACCTATTCCATCCGTGCCAGGCGCTCGCTGACTGGCAGGCCATCGACGAGCACCTTAACGGCAACTATGAGAAGAAGAAGTACGTGATGAGCTACGCCTTCTCCGGAGGCCTCAAGCCCCTTGCCGTCCCCACCTCGTGCGTACTGCACACCACCATGATGGGGATGGACGTCGTGTTCGCTCGGCCCAAGGGCTTCGAGCTGCCTGACAACATCATCGCCCGATGCAAGGAGTACGCTGACAAGTTCGGTGGGTCCTTCGAGGAGACGGACAACATGGAGGAGGCCTTCGAGGGGGCCGACGTCGTCTACCCCAAGGCCTGGACGCCGCGGGACGCTCTGCCCGGTCCCTGGAACACGCGCGCTGCGCCCGACAAGGCGCTCGCCACCAAGCTCGCCGATGGTGCCCGCGGGTGGATCTGCGACCAGCCCAAGATGGACCTTGCCAACAAGAACGTCAAGTACATGCACTGCCTGCCCGCCGACCGCGGCCAGGAAGTGACCGACGAGGTCATTGACGGACCCGCCTCCATCTGCTTCGACGAGGCCGGCAACCGCCTCCACGCCCAGAAGGCCCTCATGATGGCCATCATGGGCAAGAAAGAGTAAATTCGTTAGACAGGCGTTAAACAGGCCCTCCGGTACTTCCGGGGGGCCTAGCCCTTCTTTTACACACGGACGATGGTTGATAGCGTGACCTTTCCGACCTCCCCTCGGCGAAACCTTGATAATACTTCCACGGCATCAGAGAGGTATAGTGTGTGGTATGTCAATGGGATGGCTACGGGGACCTTCGGTGATCACGATCGCCCTAGTCCTCTCGCTCCTCCTCGTTCCTGCCATTGCTGGTCCCTGCGGTCACGGTGTGAAGACCGGTACCGTGAGCGTTCCCGGTGAGCCTGAGGACCTGGACACGACCCTACTCCACTGTCCCCCGGCCACCCATACTAATATCGCGGCTTATATCAGCGAGGTCGAGCGGGCGTTCGAGCGCTACATAGCATTCTACACCGACCTGTACGCAGATCTGAAGCTCGAACATCTGGCGCTGACAGCCCACTGTGTGAGGTGCGAGGCATCGGTGGGTGACATAGGTGGTGGCGGATACGGCGTAGCGACGCTGGGCACAAGCTCGGCCGATGCCGGCGGGAAAGCGCTCCCGGCAGGATGTGCCAGTGTGGCCACATCGTGTCCGTCCGACGCCTTCTGTGTGGACCGCTATCGATCGCCCACTGGCGTACACGAGTGCTCGTTAAAGACGATCGACCTGCGGGACGCCTGTCTACTTGCGGAGGATCCGGGGATGGCTCCCTGCGCTGGCGCTGCAGAGCTCGCGCTGGCGCTGAGGTTCATGGAAAAGAACGTCCTCGAACGCTACCCTATCGTGCTCGAGCGCCTTGGCGTGCTGCGGGCGCAGCTGGAGGCGGCCATGCGGGCCGGAGCGCTGGACGGTGACACCGCTCGCGAAGCTCAGGCCGAGCTCGATATAATCCTCGGGATGGTGCTCGGCTCTGCGGAGCCGGTGGGCGGGATGGACATCGACGCATACCAGCGGGCCGTGTCCAGACATGTGACGACCCTTGCATCCCCTGTTCTTAGGGACGACGTCACCACCCACCACTTCTCACGACCGGCCACGATGGTCCGCCTGGTGGTGGACGAGGTCAAGGTATGGCGGTTCTGCAAGGACCAGGGCATCGATGAATGCGACGACGTACTGGCGCGGGCTCGTGAATGCTGCGAGGAGTTCGGTGTGGAGGCATGCTCCGCCACATCTGACGGTGCCGGGGGCAGCTCTCGGGCCGAGAGCGCGTTCTGCACGACCTTCAAGCTGTGCAAAGAGCAGACCTACGGTCGGCAGGTGCGGGACGCCAACGTGGACCCCTGGTCGGCCAACCTGATCCGTCTTCTGGAGGTGTTCACAAGGGCCTCTGGACGCAGCCTCTTCGTGAACGAGACACAGTGCCTGGACGACACGTTCGTACGACCACCTCCCGCTGCCCCTTGCGAGACCCACTGCATGGATTGCTATCGAACACGGCGCTCACACTGTCATCCTCAGACCGGGACCTGTGTATGTGAGATGGGGGACGAGTGGCGGAGGACCCTCCAGAGGTGTGTGCCTCGACCGCGTCCTGACGTCGAGGCGTGCTGCATGAGGCTCTTCCCAACGAACGCGCTCGGAGGTGTCAAGGCAGCGGCCAGTGGTGGTGCCAGCTGCGACCTTGCCGAGCTCTACGGTCTCACCTATGACAGGTGCCAGACCACCTCGTCATCCTCCGGTCTGTGCTGTCGTCTGGGATTGAGGGAGGTGCCTGTTGACGAGGGCTGCCTCGCCGGGGAGGACAGCTGTCTGACCGAGTGCCAGAAGATGGCGCGGGGTGACCGGGCCCTGGTCGACCGGTGTACAACGAAGTGCGAGGCCGCTGACATTTCCTGCGAACGGGAGTGCTTCCGCCGGAGCCCGGACCTGTGGAAGGGATGCATCGAGACATGCGCCACCCTTCCCCTTGCAGCGCTCGACTGCACTCTCGGCTGTCGGGGCGAGGACCTGCCGGAACTGTGCGCCCGCATGTGCCGGGCACGCGCTCCTGTTGTTGAGCTCGTGCCTGACCTGCTCCTGGCCGGTGAGCCTGCCGAACTGCTCATCGTCGGAGAGGCCGTGACCGCCTCATTACGTGTCCAGAACGTCGGGATCACGACCATGTCGGGCACTGCAGAACTATCGCTCCTGATGCTGACCGAGTGCAGATGCGGAGAATGTCTTTCTGACCGCTCGTGCGAGTGCACGTGCAAAGAACGCAGGACAGGCACCGTGACCACCCTCGCGATCCCCACCATGGACCCTGGTGACTCCAAGGACTTAACGACCGCGCCGCTAAGTCTGGGGGCAGGCCAAGTAGGCTCATACCTTCGTGCCCTGATCACCGTGCGTGACCGCACCGGAGTGATGGTCGCTCAGGCAATGGGCCCCATCCGGGCATATGACCATCCCCCTGAGGCCATGGTCGTATCGGCGCGGATGCTCGTGGACGGTCGACCGGTCACACGTGTCTATCCGGGGATGAGCGTCGTGGGCGAGGTGCGTCTTTCCAGCAGGACCTCACCGGTGAAAGTGGAGCTAGCCCTCACCGCTGGTGGCCGGTTCCAGGGCACGGTCAGGACCCATACACTTTGGAGCGAAGAGGACGGAGTCTCATTAAAGACCGATCCGATCGTCGTCAGCAGCGACTGGGCCGATCTCGTACTGGGGATCCATGCGACCGCCCGGGCCTCGAGCGGCACCCTGTTCCAGGGACCCCTTACGGTGTATGGGACCGGCAGGGACGCCTGCGCCCTCCCGCATCTCACCAATGCCTGTCGGGACGCGACCACACCTACCGGTCGCTCCTATCCGGATGCCTACGCCGAGGTCGTGCTCCCGCGTCTGGAGGCCGTCGGGGCAAGGTTCCTGGCAGGGGATGCCTCGGTGGTTAACGTGGAGCCGGGCGGCCGTGTTTTCGCGCGCGTTGTCATGCGTAACATGGCACGCATCCCATTCAGCGGCAACCTCGGTCTTAAGGTGATCGGTTCAGGGGCCGGTCTGGGTGAGGCAGTGATGGCCACCGGCAGCGAACTTGTGAGCCGTGTAGCTCCCGGTGCGAACATCACCGTGAATACCATACCCTTCCGGGTGCAGGAGGGCGCGACCTACATCCTCCAGATGAAGGCAACGGATACGGCAGACCTTGTCTGGGCAGAGGGCGATATCGATCCGTCCGTACACCCCAGTGCCAAGCTCATAGGTGGCTACGAAGCGGTGGAGGGTGACCGCGTGGACATCGCTCAGGACATCGAGGTAGGCGATTGCGCACTAGCGATCAGATGCAACGGGTGCATACCTTCTTGCGAGCTGAAGGTGGACACGGACGCCTGTCGCGTGGACGTCCATCACTGTGGCTGTACCTGCAGCGTCAGACTGCTTGACTAGATACCGGCTCCGGCCATCCCCTGTCTGATGAACCGCTCGTACTTGCGCAGGTAGTTGTGGGATATGTCAAGACCATGAGCAAGCTCGCGCGACGAGCTGACATGGTCGAAGCTCGCAGCCGCAAGATAGACCAGGGTGGCACAGTAGTAGAACATCTCTCTCACTTGGGCCCGCTGTGAATGCGGGATCGTGGCGTTGAGGCGACCTGCCTCCTTCTGTACCGGATGGGTGAGGGAGAGCGCGCGGCAGATGCTCGCGATGGTCTCGTTGATCGCCGCGTCGCATGCAACGCACTGCTCCCTCGATATGTCCAAAGCCCGCCTTACCTTCTGTATGAACTTGAACCGCGCCTGTCCTGGCCCCTCGCTCGTGACCTCGGCCGGTGAAACGACCATGCCGTACCGGTCACGGAGGATCACATAGGTGACCGCAGGAAGGTATGAGTAGAAACCGTTACCGCAGGTAAGAGAGTCGGTGGTGTCGATGATCTCGTTGAAGTGGTCATCACATCCCCTTTTCTCCAGGAACCTGAGGAGCCGATGTTCGGCTTCGTCTCGATTGCACATCAACTATGTATATATCCGGGAATCTAAATAAATATTTCATATTAAAAGTAAATACTAACATATACTGAGTTACGTATACGTTATATTACTATAGTACGCTCCAAGAACGTCAGTGGACAACCTCATTCCTCGTCATCTTCGTTCTCCGCTTCATCTTCTTTCTCGTCCTCTGACTCTAGCTCCTCCTCTTCTTCTACCTCAAGCCATTGCTTCTGGTAGTAGGTGAAGCATGTCATCAGGGTCACGAGTACCAGGGGACCGAGGAACACACCGATAAGGCCGTATGACACGACGCCACCGAACACTCCGAGGAGAACGAACACAGGGTGGCAGCGCATGTAACGACCGATGACCTGAGGCGTGAATATATTGTCCACATAGGTCTGCACGCTGAAGCCCCAGATGATGATGCCCCCGCCAGAGAAGTAGTCGCCGAAGACAAGGGCGATTATGCCTGCAGGGATCCATACCAGGTTTGTACCGACCATGGGGAGGAAGGCACAGAACATCATAACGAAACCCCAGAACGCAGCACCGTTGAACCCGAAGAGCCACAGGCCAAGACCACCCGCAAGACCTGACACGATCGAGGTGAACCCCTGGCCGATGACTATACCTCGAACGTTATTGGAGATCTCATCGATGAACGACTCGGTGTTCGTCTTATCGAGGGGGATGATGTTGTGGATGACATCAAGGATGCTCTCCTCGTCCACGTATACATAGAAGATGAGGTAGAATATGACGATGAGTGTGGGGACGATGTCGCCGACCGCGCCGACGATCCCACCGAAGAAGTTGATCAGAACTCCCTTGTTGCCCACGACTATGCCCTGAACACGCTTGGCGATCTCATCCTCGCTGAACGTTCCCCCTGTGTACTTCTCGAGAAGTGCGCGATCTCCGGTGATGCTAACGTACCTCTCCATGAGCAGGGAGATGTTCTCGTCCGCGTTGTTTACGATCTCCGTGACCGCTGATCCTAGGGATGAGAGGAACACGCTGGTTATGCAAAAGAAGATAGCGAGCATGACGAGGATGGTCCCGAACGAAGCCAGACGACGAGAGTTGACGGCCAAATGGAGCCGCTTGAAGACGGGGTAGAACACTATGGCGAGGACCGAGCCCACGAACACGGGCTCGAAGAAGGGGAGGAGCAGGAACGTCGCCCAGACGAAGAACACCATCAGGATGGCGAACATGAACACCCTGGCGGACCTTACACGGCCGAAATCGATCATCCCTTTTCACCCTCCGAAGAGGCGAGAGCGGGCAAAGGCATTAATAACATGACCCTGACGGGAGGCCCAACATCTTCAAAGAATCCGGTCCCCTTGGGGCCGTTCTTCTTTCTGATGTGGGATTTGATACAATGCCAGTCAAAGAAGGCGACACGATTAAGGTCGAGTACACAGGAACCCTCGATGATGGGACAGTGTTCGACAGTTCGGAAGGTCACGGTCCTATCGAGTTCAAGGTCGGTGAGGGTCGGGTCATCCCCGGTTTCGAGAAGGCCGTTGTCGGTATGGAGAAGGACGAGGAGAAGGACGTCAAGATCAAGTCTGACGACGCCTACGGTGATCCTGATCCCGAAAAGGTCAGGGATGTTCCGCGCGACATGTTCCCGAAGGAAGAGGAACCGAAGCCCGGGATGATGATCGCGATCGGTCTCCCCAACGGCGTCCAGTTACCTGCAAAGATCCTCGAGGTAGGAACGGAGCAGGTCAAGATCGACCTCAACCACCCGCTCGCAGGCAAGGCCCTGAACTTCAAGCTCAAGGTCGTCGAGATCTCCGCCTGAACACTATCACGGGTTCGGCCACGAGAGGGGCAAAGCATATAAACCGGCCCCGGGGCCTCCAACCCGCCTGCCTTGGCAGGTTGGGGCGGACCGGATGGAACATGTCGAAGGACTATACGAACGACTCCAACACTTGGAGAAGTACGCGGAACCGATAATGAGCCCGGAGGGTGACGGTTTCGACCGTGATGGTGTGCTCAATCCGTCCGTTGTCAAGGAGGGCGACACCTTCTACATGCTCTATCGTGCATACGACGACCGCACCCCCTACACCGCTCAGCTGGGGCTGGCCACCAGCGACGATGGCGTGCACTTCACCAAGGAAACGGAGCCCGTGATACGGCCGGACCAGCCCTACGAGTTCCAGGGCGTGGAGGACCCGCGCATCGCCAAGATCGACGACACCTACGTCCTCGCGTACGTCGGTATCAATCCCACCTACGGGACGTCACACATCTGCCTGGCCACGTCGACCGACCTCCGTTCCTGGGATAAGCTAGGCCCGGTGCTCACCGAGAGTACCGAGGACTGGGACCGAGGCAACAAGAAGGCAGCGGTCATAGTACCTGAGAAGGTGGACGGGCGCTACGTGATGTACTTCCTTGGAGAGAGCGAGCCATGGCACACCGCTATCGGCGTTGCCTACTCCGACGATCTCGTACACTGGGAAGAGGCGCCCGAGCCGGTGCTAGTTACCCGAGAGGGCAGCTGGGATTCCATGGGGGTCGAGCCCGGGGCCACGCCTGTGGTGACAGACGAAGGCATCCTCCTCGTGTACAACGGCTGGGACACCGACAAGGTCCACCGGACCGGGGTTGTGATGTTCGACCGCAACGATCCCGGGCGTGTGATAAAGCGCACGGACGATCCCATAATCGAGCCCACCGAGCCCTGGGAGACCGGTGGACTGGTACCTAACGTGACCTTCTCTGAAGGACTGGTGGACGACGGCGAACGGGTATACGTGTACTACGGTGCGGCGGACACATGCATCGGTCTCGCGGTGACCGAGAAGGAATAGGAGTATGTCCCACCAGATGACGGACGACGACGCGTTCCTCGAGCGCCTTTCCCGAGATACGGTCCTGCAGGTGGGGGCCTCACTGCGCTCGCTCTACTTAGGTGGCAGCCGGGCCATCGGAGCAGGCATTCCCTCGTCCGACTGGGACCTTTTCGGCATCGTGGAGGATACGTACGATTTCGCAGGCGAAGGAGCGCTCAACGACTCGGTATCCGAGTCCGCTGGGGTGTCGGTCCGCTTCCGCGGTATCGCCGCGAGCGAGCTGGCAGGCGGTCCACAGCATGGTACTCTCACACGGTATGTCCCCCTCCCCGTACTCCTGCGCGGATTCTCCTCCTGGCGACACCTGGCCGGCGAACCTCTCGCACCTGATGACATCACCGTGCGACCTGCTACGGCCCGGGAGGAACTGGCGCACGACCTGGCCCGTCTCCTTGAGCACCGTGAGGCGGCCGAACGGGACGATCTTCCCTTCGCCTTCACCGACTACCTCAAGACCTTCCTTATGCTGGTGGGGGCGGAGCAGGAACTGCGCGGCCACACCTTTACCCTCGACTACCGGGAGATCGCGAGACGGGAGAAGGACCGGGCGCACCTGGCCCACCGGGCACTGGCCATTCGCAACGGGATGGACCTGGGTCGTGGCCGGTTCCTTGCGGAGCTGGACACCTATCTTGCAGCGGTGCAGCGAGCGTACAACGACCTATAGTGAGCACTCTCACGAGAATAGGCCGCAGACCTTGTCCCAGAGGCTCACTTTCATTTGGGACGGTGGGCGCGGCGCACCATAGCTGTCTCTGATCTTGTCCATGAAGAACTGTCGCTCGTACGGTCCGTCGGTGACTTCGTTGATTATAGCAGCGATGGTGTACTGGGTCTGGACATCGTTATCGGTACCATCGGTGCCGTTCACGTCCAGCCCGATGATGTTCTTCTTCTCCCGGACCTGATTAATCGAGTCTAGCAGCTCGTCGAGCCGCATCTCGCCGTTGTCCCAGTCAGTGGTCACGTACATACCGCTGAGCACGTCTAGGTCCACGGTGACGTACACGTCATCGGTGGGCGTGCGTTCCAGAGCCCTGCGGGTGATGGCATCGATGCCCTGCTCTTCGATCGTGTGCCAGGAGATATCGCACTTGCCGGACTCCTTGTCGTAGGTCATCGACTTGGCGTCCACCTTCGGCTCCCAGATGACGCAGGGGAAGTGGGCGTCGGCGTTCTTGTAGGGGTAGACCTCCACACCGTTCTTGAACGCCTCGGTGTCCATCCATACCGGATCGTGGACCATGGTGGTGGCGCCGATGATGATGGACTTGGCCACCTTCGACGAGTCCTTGGTCAGGTGCTTGAGATAGTTACCACAATCCAGGCCGGGCTGCCCTGAGTGGTCCGGCCGGGTGTCGCCGTGCTGGTCGTAGTGGAACACGGTGTACTCGTCACCCTCGCGTCTCTCGACCATACCGCGGCAGAATCCGTAGGTGTGATGGTGATAGTCCCCCGACCCGTTGAGTGTCACAAGAAGACCGTCCTCCAGCTCAAGGTCGGTGTACTTCTGGCACAGCTCATAGGGGCTCACGTCATCCTTCATGGCCCTGCGTTCCCCATTTGTGAAGGCAACACGGTCGACACGGTCGCCCTCGTTCACGAGTCCGAGCTCCTCGAACTTCCCGTAGGTGGCGGACACCGACGGATCGATCTCGGATAGGACGTACTGGGTCACCTAGTGCACCTCAAAGAAATGACTTGAACTGTCACCACTTCAAAGTAGTAAAAGTCAGTTATTATATATAAACGTTCCGGTTAAACTCCGGTTGATCAAGGAGGGGCGAAAGCCTTACCGAGCCGCCCGAAGAAGTTCCGTACGTTTCGGATGAAGTGCCCCTTACCGCCGATGTGCTCCTCGAAGAACTGTCGCTCGTAAGGTCCGTCGGTGACCTCGTTGACTATGGCGGCGATGGTGTAGAAGGTCTCCTTGTCGCGGCCGGTGCCATCGGTGCCTGTGATGTCGAGACCGATAATGTTCTTATTCTCCTTGACGAGGGCGATGGCGTCCAGCACTTGGTCCAGGTCCATCTTGCCGTTGCCCCAGTCCGTGTTGACGTAGCGACCGGTGAGAGCGTCAAGGTCCACTGTGATGTACACGTCCTCGGTCGGAGTATGGTCCAGTGCCCTATGGGCGATGGCAGTAATGCCTTCCTCGGCCACCGTGTGCCAGGTCAGATTATTCTCCTGGTAATCAGCATTATAGCTCTGCTCAACGCAATCGACATCCAGCTCACCGTCCTGACACGCATCGAAAGTGGCGGAAGCCTTGCGGTACGGGTATACCTCAAGATCACCAGAGAGATACCGGGGGTCCATCCAGTCGCTGTCGGTCACCATAACGTCAGCACCGATGATGATGCCCTTCTTCGCATGGTCCGAATCGCGGACCAGTCTGCCGAGGTAGTTGCCGCAATCCAGGGTACCGTTGCAGTAACGGGAGTCCCCGTGCTGGTCGAAGTGGATCACTGAATAATCGCGCTCACCCTGCTCCAGGATCCCGCGACAGAAACCGTATGTGTGGTGGTGGAATGTACCCGAGCCGTTGAGCACGACAAGCAGATCGTCCTGCTTCTCGACGTCTCCATACCGCTGGGTGATGGCCTCAGTGGAGATATGCTTGCCCTGGTCGAACTGGGAGAATTCGATGCGGTCCACTTGGTCGCCCTTGTTCACGAGCCCGAGCTCCTCGAGAGTATCGTAGGCCGCTCCTACAGAGGGGTCCACCTCTGAGAGGACGTACTGCGTCATACGATGTTCCTCCCATCATTTGAAGCGGAAATACGTGTCACCACTTGTGAGTGAAACGAACCACGGCCGCTATATAAACGTTCCCATGGTGGTCCCGAACTACCTCAGGAGAAGAACTCCTTGACGCCGTTCCAGAAGTCGGAACGTCGGGCCTTCTTGATCCTGTCCTGGAAGAACTTGCGCTCGTACGGCCCGTCGGTGACCTCGTTGACGATGGCGGCGATGGTGTACGCTGTGCGCTCGTTCTCATTGGTCCCGTCGGTGCCGGTGACGTCAAGACCGATGATGTTCTTCTCTTCCCTGACGAGGGCGATGGAGTCCAGCAGCTGGTCAAGCGACATCTTGCCGTTGCCCCAGTCAGTGTGGACGAACTTACCTTGGAGAGCGTCCAGGTCCACGGTGATGTAGACGTTCTCGGTATCGGTCCGGTCGAGAGCACGGTGCGTGATAGCATCGATGCCCTCGCGCTTGATGGTGTGCCACTTCACGTTGAGCTCCTGCCAGCTGGAGTCGTACTCCTTCTCAACACAGTCGACGGTTGGCTCGCTCTGTACATCATGGAAATGACCGTGCTCTTTCTTGAAGGGGTACACCTCGAGGGTGTCCCTGCTCAGGTAGGCCGGTTCCATCCACTTCGAATCGGTGACCATGTCGTCGGCACCGATGATGATGCCCTTCTTCGCGTGGTCCGAGTCACGGACCAGCTTACCAAGAAAGTTACCGCAGTCGAGCATCCAGCTGTAACCGCGTGAATCACCATGTCGGTCAAAGTGGAGCACGGTGTAGTCGTTCCCGTCCTGCTCCAGAATCCCGCGGCAGAAGCCGTAGGTGAGATGATGGTAGTTTCCCGAGCCGTTGAGCACGACCAGCAGGTCATCCTGCTTCTTCACGCCCGAGCACTTATCGGTGACGTAATCAGGTCCCATAGGGGTGTCAGTCATGTCGCCCCGGCCGAACGTGATGTAGTCCGTCGTGTCGCCCTCATTAACTAGGTCGAGCTCCTGGAGGACACCGTAGACCGCGTCCACCGAGTCATCGATCTCCGACAGTACGTACTGCGTCACGAGAAATGCCGCCGGGACAGCCGCTATTTATACTTTCCCTAACTGCGGACGCTATTCCGGCTCAATGGCCGCGATATGCTCGTAGAAGAATCTACGCTCGTACGGACCGCTGGTGACCTCGTTGACGATGGCAGCGATGGTGTACAGCGTGCGCTCGTCGCCTTCTCCGTCGGTTCCGGTTATATCAAGCCCTACAACGTTCCTCTCGCCCCCGATGGACGCAATGGCCTCGAGCAGCTCGGGGAGCGACAATTTCCCGTTCCCCCAGTCTGTCGTGGCGTACTCGGCCGTCAGGACGTCGAGGTCTACGGTGATGTGGACGTCCTCCGTCTCTATCCGGTCCACTGCGCGTGCCGCGATCGCTTCGATACCGAGGTCCTTGACGGTGTGGTACTCGATACCCAGCGAACTGCACGACTCGAGGTACTGGCTGTGGACACAGTCGATGTCGGGCTTGCAGCTCGCACCATAGAGCGACGCGGTGCTAAAAGAGTAGGGGTAGACCTCGAGCCCTGCCTCGAGGGCCTTCGGATCGAACCAGAAGGAGTTCCAATCGCTCCATCCATCCGTGCCGACCATGGTCCCTGCGCCGATGATTATGCCCTTCCTGACAAGCTCCGAGGACTTGACGAGCTCGCCCAGGTAGTCGCCACAGTCCAGAAACCCCTCCGGGACACGCGAGTCACCGTGGTGGTCGAAGTGGACGACGGTGTACTCCTCACCATCCTGTTCGATGATGCCCCGGCACACTCCGTAGGTGTGGTGATGGTGGTCGCCCGAGCCGTTGAGCACGATCAGCTGGTCGTCATCCCTGCCGATGGCGGCATAGCGCTGGACGAAATCGTCTACCTCGTTCAGAGGGATCCGTCGAGCGATGTCAGCTTCCTCCGGCGTATAGGGCAGGCAGTCCACCCGGTCGTGCTCCTGGACAAGCCCGAGCTCCTGGATGAAGCTATAGGCAGCCTCGACCGACGGATCGACCTCGTTCAGGACGTAGTGGACCATTTTTTCTCCGTTCCCGTCCCGGGGAACTGTGGAACGTGAACTTTCGGCGCAAGGGACCGCCTTTTATACTTTCTCTAGGGGGCCCGGGGCAATAATCTTATCAACATGAGCCCGTTCCCGGGTGATATGACCATCTCCGCGGCTCTCTGCCAGTTCACTCCTGTACCCGGGGACGTGGAGGCCAACTGCCAACGTGTCCTTGATACCATCAAGCAGCGGAAGGCCGACCTTCTCGTATTCCCCGAGCTGTTCCTCACCGGCTACTCCGCGGGGGAGCGGGCCATTGAGCTCGTCCCGGCCGTGGAGGACGCGGCCCGACGCATCCACGCAGCGGCCGTGGAGGCAGGGTGCGTTGTGGTGTGTGGCATGCCGGAGGAAGGCGGTCTGAGCGGTGTCATCTACAACACAGCGCTGGTGGCAGGGCTCGAGGATGATGGACCGTCGACCTACCGGAAGATCCATCTGCCCAACTTCGGCATCTTCAAAGAGAAGGCATGGTTCGCGCACGGTGAGGAGGTACCCATGTTCACCGTGGGCGATATGACGTTCGGTGTGGCCATCTGCTACGACATATTCTTCCCAGAGGTGTACCGCGCCATGGCGCTCCAGGGCGCCGACGTCGTTATCACGATATCAGCTTCTCCCTGTCAGAGCCGGAAGCTGTTCGAGCGCATGGCTCCTGCCCGGGCCATCGAGACGACATGCTACCACCTATATGTCAACTACGTTGGCGACGACGGTGACCTTAGTTTCTGGGGCGGAAGCCGGGCGATCTCACCGCTGGGCGACGAACTGGTGGTCGCTCCTGTCGGCGAGGAGGGTGTCGAGGCGGTCGAGCTGGACGTTGAACAGGTGCGTGCGGACAGGCAGAAGCGGCCGGTGCTACGGGACGTGCTTCTCCAGAGCTAGGCGTTACTCGGTGTCAAGGCTGTAGGTGCTCTCCTGCTTGACGAACGCCCACTTCCCCTTCTCCAGATTCTCGACCTTCACCGTGTCCTTGGAAGTTATCTGGGAGAGCTTCTCGGTCGTCTCCTCTGCGATCCGATAACCGCGCGTTGACGTGATGGGATGGAACATCGAGGAGAACTCGGTGCGCTCGGGTACGCCGTAGCCGGCCTTGCACGCTTCCACTAGGAAATCCTCGATTTGTGCCCCGGGTCCTTTCAGGTCCACGCGATAGCCCTTCTCCTGCAGGGCCACTCCGTCGTCGTCCTTCCAGGTCTTCTCGTAGGGATTGACCGTTGCCTGGATATCGTAGCCTTTGGTGTGGACCAGTTCGAGGAGACTGCCGGTCAGGCCGTCCTCTCGCTGGGGGTATCCGGTCTCTATATGATGCCAGCCGTCGAAGGACTCTGACGGCATCACCAAGCTGCTCTCTTCCGTGAAGTACACGACCGAGGCACGGGCCTCGCGGTCGGTTTCCATTTGAATATCATCGATCTGGTACATAGTATCGACCTTCTTGGATGCTGTTACTACTACATAGTGGTTAGTATTTAAATAGAAATAGCACCACTACGGTGGTGAATTTGGAAAATGGGCTTCAGTACGTCGTTCAGCGCTGAAGGGGCCTACCACTTAAGGACCTGGCGTGGTTTGGCCACGTCGTGGCGCAGCACCTTCCCCGGAAGGGTGGCCACCATATCAAGTCCCTCGCGGTTGTCGTAGCACAGCTGGCCGTTGACGATGACCGCCTCGATTCCAGTGGGGTATTGGATGGAGTCCTCGAAGGTCGCACGATCGATGACCGTCTCAGGATCGAAGAGCACGATGTCGGCGAACTTGCCCACGTCGATGGAGCCGCGGTCGGCGTCCACGCCCAGGATCTCTGCAGGGAGCAGGCTCATGTGGTGGATCACGTCCTCGAGGGTGTGGAGTCCGTGCTCGCGGGTGTACAGGCCCAGCACGCGCGGATAAGTGCCGTACACGCGGGGGTGGGGCTTACCGCTCACAAGGCCATCGGTGGACACCGTGTACCCGGGCAGCTGCATGATCCGGCGCACGTTCTCCTCGGACTGGTTGTAGCTGATCATAGATACGCCGAGCCGCTCCTCGGCCAGAAGGTCGAATGTCCAGAAGAGCATCTGCTTGCGCCCTTCCTCTGTGGAAAGATCGAAACCCTTCTCCTCGGCCACTTGGGAGAGACGTTTTCCGATGAGGTCCTGGTTGGGGCTGTCGGGCCGGACCGCTGCGATCTGGATGCCTTCGAACCCACCGGACATCTTGTAGAAGTTGTCCCACTCGCTCTCATCCTCGTTGAAAATGTCGGTGGCCATTCGTTCGCGCACAATGTCCACCTGTAGGTTGATGATGGTCTTGTCGACATCGTCCGCCCGGGACCACGGCGGCATGATCGCGTGAAGGTAGGTGCTACCTGCGATGTAGGGGTACTGGTCGAAGGTGATGGCGTTGCCGGCGCCCTTGTACTCTGTGAATACCTTGACCAGTTCATCGATTTTACTGAAGTTGTTGTCCCCGGCTATCTTGAAGTGGGAGACATGGAGGTGGACTCCGGTCGTCTTCCCTATCGAAAGGAACTCGTTGAGCGCTTCGATGATCCGGTCGGTCTCGTTGCGGATGTGGGCCACGAAGAAACCGTTGTGCTGCGCGACGATACGGGCCAGATGGTCCAGCTCCTTGAAATCGGCGAATATCGCAGGCTCGTAGATGAGGCCTGTGGAGAACCCGAAAGCGCCCTCATTCATGGCCCGCTTGACGACCTCTCCCATCTGGAGACGGTCACGGATGTTGGCCTCCCGGTCCGTTGCACCCATGACGTACTCGCGGACAGTGCAGTGGCCTACGAGGAAGGCCATGTTCACCGCCAGTCGCCCCTCTGCCTTGGCGAGGTAGTCGGACACCTGCTCCCAGTCCCATGGATCATCGATTACGCCGCACAGACCTGACATCTTTGTAGCCAGGTCCTCGCGGGCTACCGGGCGTACAGGGGCCAGGCTCAGCCCGTCCTGTCCCACCACTTGGAGGGTCACCCCCTGCTTGATCTTGGGGAGGTCGCCCCGGTTGACGTGGGAGGTCGGATCATCCGAGAAGATCATGAGGTCCGAGTGGCTGTGCATGTCGACGAATCCGGGGCTCGCGACGAGTCTGCCCTCGCACTTGAACTCGAGCACCGCCTTGGCCTGCTTCAGATCACCGATGAACGCCACGCGCTCGTTGAGTATGCCGATGTCCGAGACGAACCGCTTCCTGCCAGTACCGTCGATTACGACGGCGTTCTTGATGATGATGTCGTAGTAGTTGGGCGCAGAAGGCTGCATGGTTGTATATCTCGTAAGGGCCAAGAAATAAAACTGCATCACAGTCTCACAAGACTGATGTTACCACTCCAGAATAGTAACATATATAAACCTGGAACACTACATAATAACGGGTAGCTTCTCAATGAACGAGCTCTACGCACCGATTCGCGAGGACGCAGTCGCTCTATATGAGGGACGCCAGCGACTCGGTGAACTGGAATCGCTATACGAGGCGAAGCAGGCAGAGTACAAGGAAGCGGGCAATTTCCGGGAGAAGCATCTGGGCGGCCTGTTCGGTGGCGACAAGGAGAAGTCCCGGACCTGCAAGGAGCTAAGGCAGGAGATCAACACCCTCTGGCAAGAGAAGCACGACCAGCCATACGCCATCAGCAGCCAGCGGGGCAAGTTGTATTCGAACACTCGCAAGCTCGCATATTCCCAAGGGGGCGAGGACCGTGTCATCGATAAGGACCTGGCGTTCGGGCACGTCAAGGAGCTGAGTTCCCGGGACAACGACGGTCGCTCGGCCTACATGGCCGATGCATTCAAGGAGCTCGGATACAAGGTCAAGGAACAGTCCATAGGTGGCTATCACCCGGGCGCAAACGTCATCGCCGAGTACAAAGGCGATCCGTCGAGCGACCGCTACGTACTCGTGACGGCGCATGCTGACAAGGTATCGAACTTCTGTCCCGGGGCCAACGACAACGCTTCCGGATCTTCACTCATCCTCGAACTTGCACGGGCTGCAAAGGAGAACGGCCCGAAGGTAAACGTTCGGTTCATATCGTTCGGGGCCGAGGAGACCGGTCTGAACGGTTCAAAGGCATACGTACGGTCATTACCTGATGCTGAACGCGATAGAAGCATCGGGGCCATAAACCTGGACAGTGTTGGCGCTGGGAACCAGCTGAGCGTACTGATATCCCATGCGAAAAGTGGTTTCGACGGCTACAGCTCGTACGTGGGCACCGGTTACACAACAAAGTGGGTGAACGAACTCATCGAGGGGACCGGCAAACGTCTTGGGATACCGGTCCAGCGGATGGACTGGTCCAATGGGAACAGCGACCATGACCCGCTCATCAGCAATAACATCCCCGCAACCACTATGCTCAGACGCCAGAACGGGAAGATCCCCAACTACCACAGTGAGTCCGACAAGCCGGAAGGTATCAATCCTGATCAGCTGGCCGAGGTGGGGGACCTTAGCTACCATTCTTTCATCGACATGTACCGGTCACGGGAAGTGTACAACACCCTTACCGAGGCCAAGTCCGTCGAGGATATCGACAGACTTCTCGAACAGATGAAGTGATAATCCGCGGGCTCAGAACGATGACTATTTCTTCTCGGGGCTCTTTGCGAGCACGGCCTTCCAGCACGTAAGTCGCAGGTAAATGAGCACAGCGGAGATGAGGGGGTCCTTCATGACCACGGCGATGGCGTTTGTGAGGATCAGGGCGGGTGCCTGCGCAAGAGCGGCAGTCGAGCTAACCGGGATGATGACCACCAGGTCGAAGAGCTCGACCAGGTAGTCGTTCTTGCCTGCTAGATGGGCGCCGAGCATCCCCAGGATCGATATGTCCAGAAGCACGAAAGGGAACAGCATCTTGCGCTTCGCTTTGGTAGGAAGCGAGCCAACGAACTTCAGACCGAACACGATAAGGAGGACAGAGATGAGCTTGAACGTGAAAGCGGCCGTCGACGAGGATGACACGGCCATCCCCGTGAAGACCGCAGAGATGCGCAGGAAGATCGATACGAGCTCTCGGTAGATGCCGTTGGAGACCACGAGCCACACGAGCAATACTCCGAGCACCGCAGTGTTGCCTGCCAGCCCCTCGTCATCGCTCTCCTTGGCCACCGGACGTCCGGCCGGGATTGAATTTTATAAGGCTACCCCTGGCGGGCAGGATATCGATACCGCTGCTGAAAGGTTCAAAAGGATGGTGATCCCTCGGATCGGTCGTAGTGTACGGTCATCGGGCGCGCCCACAAGGGATGCGTCGCTACCTCCAGAATCCATTCCTTATCCTTCGGGGGCCATCATGATGGATGTCCCCCGGGGGTGAATTGCTTTTGTGACGACCGTTGGTAGTACCCTCTGCCTGACTACTCCTTCCAGATGAAGGTGACGACGGACTCCTCGGTACGGGTTCCATCCGTCTCGGTGTACTCCTCACGGTCCCAGATCTCCTCGATGTTCTCTATGAGCTCGGACGAAATGTGGAGAGCCTCGCGGAAACCGATGTACGCCTCTAGGCTCACACCCTCCTCGGGCGGGAAGTTCGGTGAAGGTCGTCCGTGCTCTGCAACAGCGGTCCGGGAGATGAGCTGCTCGAGGCCTGCAAGGTCCCCGATGTAGGTGACACGGAACCCACGCTCCTCGCCACTGGTGGGCACGCTGCCCTCGCCCTCGTACAGGTCCTCAAGGTCCTTTGTGTACTCCCTGACGACGATGTCGGCCTCGTACCCCTCATCGCGCAGGTCCTCGGCGAGGGTTCCGACGTACGCTGCCAACTCGTCCCGCTGGGGGAATATCGCCAGATACCGGTCGTCGCCGTGATCGGTGTGCACCGTTAGGTCGAAGTGCGTCCGGTAGTCGAGCTCGGCGTGGAGTTCGTCGATTTCCATGATGATCGTGCTCCTGATACAGCGCATACTAGCATATCGCTGGTTTTATACTTCAGCTCTACGGTGGATGGAGGAACTGGTCTCAATCCATCCTGCGCAGCACGAAGAAGCAGTACCCGTAGTAATCCTTGTAACGGTCGTACATGTCGACCTCGTCACGCAGTGTCCCGAGCAGCTCCAGGGCCTCGGTGTTCCCCTCGTACTTCTTCTCGAGCATGGCCACCCGCTCCATCAGCGGGGGGTAGAGGTTCTCGGTCCAGGCCGACTGCGGGAGGACGAAGTGTCCCACGACGTCGAACCCAAGGCCTGCGATCCGCTCGAGGTTCGCCTCGATAGTCTTGATGTCGGGGTACTCGGCGTCCCAGAACGCTTGGAGCTTCTCGGGAGGATCGTTGCGCAGCCACACGATCTCGGTGGCAGCTATGTGGCCCTTCGGTCTGAGGAGAGTTCGACAGCTCTTCAGGCCGTTGATGAAGCCCATGAGGTACAAAGCACCCTCCGACCAAACCACGTCGAAGGTCCCTGGGGCGAAGTCCATGTCGGTCATGGAGCGGTTAATCGTTCGCACCCGGCCGGCCATATCGAGGTCCTTTGCCTTGGCAATGAGCTGGTCAAGGAAGGGTTGATGGATGTCGAGGGCCGTGATGGTCCCATTAGAGATGCGGGCGAGCTCGATGGTCTGCATACCCGGACCGCAGCCGACGTCCAGGACCGCCGGTTCCTCGGGCAGCCCCTTAATCATGTTGAAGGCGCGACGGGTGGACGCGTCGTCGCCGGGGCCCGCACGGGGGAGCCCGGTGAACGCCTCGAAGAGCATCTCCATCTCGTCCATGAGGACATACGGGGCGTCGAAAGACTGAAAAAGATAGTGGTCCCGCCCGGCCCCGGAGGACCGGGCAGGTTCCCACACAGCTACTGCAGGTAGCTGATCAGGTTGTACTTCACCACGAGGCCAGCGACCACGACGCTCACCATCGACATCAGCTTGATGAGGATGTTGAGCGAGGGGCCGGAGGTGTCTTTGAAGGGATCGCCCACGGTGTCGGCAACGACCGCGGCCATGTGCGGGTCCGAACCCTTGCCCGTGAGCGGCCGCTTCTTGTGCTCGTCATCGGGGTGGTAGGTATTCTCCTCGGCCTCGATGTGCTTCTTGGCGTTGTCCCATGCACCGCCGGCGTTGGCCATGAACACCGCCAGGGTGAAGCCGCACGCCAGGCCGCCTGCGAGCAGGCCCATGACCCCGGGGATGCCCAGGACGAGCCCCACGGCGATGGGGGCGATGAGGGCCATGAGCGAGGGCATGATCATCTCTTGCTGGGCGGCTTCCGTTGAGATGCGCACGCACGCGGCGTAGTCGGGCGTGGCCTCGCCCTCCATGATGCCCGGAATCTCCTTGAACTGGCGGCGCACCTCGTCCACCATGAGCGAGGCGGCCCGGCCCACGGCCATCATGGTCATGGCGCAGAACACGAAGGCGAGCATGGCACCCAAGAACAGGCCGATGAGCACGGCGGGATTCATGAGGGTGACGTTGTACACGGCCATGAAGTCGGCCAGTGTGGCCTTCATGAGGAGCACGTCGGTGCTGCCGGGGAGGATGGCCGTCTCAGCGGTGGCACCCGAGGCCAGCGCGATGCGCAGGAGCCCTGCGCGCACTTCCTCGATGTACGCTGCCAGGAGCGCCAGCGCCGTGAGCGCCGCCGATCCGATGGCAAAGCCCTTGCCCGTGGCGGCGGTTGTGTTGCCAAGCGAGTCGAGGGCGTCGGTTCGTTCCCTGACCTTCTCCCCGAGTCCGCTCATCTCGGCGTTGCCCCCGGCATTGTCGGCGATGGGGCCATAGGCGTCGGTGGCGAGTGTGATCCCCAGGGTGGAGAGCATCCCCACGGCGGCGATGCCCACGCCATAGAGCCCAAGGGAGGGGTCGGTGAACCCGCCGGCGCACCCGTAGGCCACGAGCGTCCCCGCACACACGGTCAGTACAGGGATCGCGGTGGACATCATGCCGGTGGCAATCCCCGCTATGAGCACCGTGGCAGGGCCGGTCTCGGCCTGCTCGGCGATGTCCTGGGTGGGCTGGTACGCCGGATTCGTGTAGTGCTCGGTGGACCAGCCGATGATGATGCCAGCGAAGAGACCGGCGAGGATGGAGCCAAGGATGCCCCAGGCCCCCAGGGGACCGAATGTGACGCCGACAAGCTCACCGGCGGCCACAGGGTCCACCAGGATCAGCTTCACGAGGATGGCGGCGCCGATGACGATGAGCACTGAAGAGCCGTTGATGCCCTTGGCCAGGGCACTGAGGAGCTCCTTCTGTGTCGCGTCCTCCTTCGTTGATACTAAGTAGATACCGATGATGGAGAAGATGACCCCTGCCGACGCGATGGCCATGGGGAGGATAACGCCGTGGAGGCCCAGCCCCGCGGCTACCCCCAGGGTGGCGGTGGCCAGGATGCTCCCGCAGTAGGACTCGTAGAGGTCGGCCCCCATCCCAGCCACGTCCCCCACGTTGTCGCCGACGTTGTCGGCGATGGTCGCCGGGTTTCTCGGGTCGTCCTCGGGTATCCCCGCCTCGACCTTGCCCACCAGGTCGGCGCCAACGTCTGCCGCCTTGGTGTAGATACCGCCGCCCACGCGGGCGAAGAGCGCATAGGACGACGCCCCCATCCCGAAGGCGAGCATGGTCGTGGTGACCTCGAAGAGGTCGAGCTTCTCTCCGAACAACATCATGGGGATGTCGGTAAGGTAGAGGACGTAGAACCAGATGGCGATGTCCATGAGGGCCAGCCCCACCACGGTGAGCCCCATGACGGAACCTGCACGGAAGGCCACGGTGAGCCCCCGGTTGAGCGAGTGTCGGGCACCCTCGGTGGTGCGTGCCGAGGCGTCGGTGGCGGTCTTCATGCCGATGAAGCCGGCCAGCGCAGAGAAGAACCCTCCCGTGAGGAAGGCGAAGGGCACCCACTTGGACTGGACGTGGAGCCCGAAGGCCAGGAACAGCAGGAACACGAACGCGCCTGCGAAGAAGTACGCCACTACACGGTACTGCTGGTGCAGGTAGGCGTACGCTCCCTCGCGCACGTGGGTGGCGATCTCGCGCATTTTCTCGTTCCCCTCGTCGTAGTCCATGACCTCCTTGTAGAAGATATAGGCGAACACGAGGGCGATGATGGCGCCCGCGGGCGCGAACCAGTACATCGTTAGCGGGTCCATGGATATCAGCTCTGAGCTTTCCTTCTATGTGTCTCTGCGAGAGAACCCTCTCTTTTATATCTACTGTGGGGTTGGATTGCATCCGCGGGATGGCTTCCACTGGCATCTGCGGTCCCGTGCTACGCCCGGTCTGACACTAGTGAAGTCGGCCCGGTTCAACACTTCTTGATCGTTATTCTCTTCTCGACAGTCCAGAAGGTACCTAGCATCCCTCTGAAACCAAAGAAATATCGAGGCATATCCCAGATTATCAGCACGAAGGCTACTACGAACGAGAGGATAAGGAATCCCAGGTCGATCCCTGTCGTTGACAGATCCTGATAGATATTGTTCTTCACGATGAAACCAGCAACGACCACACTCACCATGCTCATGAGCTTGATGAGGATGTTGAGCGAAGGGCCAGAGGTGTCCTTGAGGGGATCACCCACGGTATCGCCCACGACCGCGGCCTTGTGCAGGTCGGAATGCTTCCCTCTGATCGGGTTTCCATTCTCATCGAAAAGGGGCTCTCCTTCCGGATCAAGAACGTATATCATGAGGCCTTTCTTTTCGTGTCTCGGTACGAACTCTAGTTGACCCCCCTCGCCCAATTCGATGCCTTCAATACTGGAGACAGTACCTATCGATATTTCGAGGGATTCTTCCCCTGAGGTGATCGCAATCAGATTGTCATCCTTCTTTTCAATAGTCGCATCGTCCGCCCAATCGAGCTTCAAGGTCCCCACAAGATAGTCGCGAAGCTTGTCCTCGTCCTTCCCTGGTACCAGGTCCCAGTTGAAGAGGGCAATGTAACTGTTTTCATGGGACTCGATGTATTTCTTGGCATTGTCCCAGGCGCCTCCCGCGTTCGCCATGAAGACGGCAAATGCGAATCCCGTGGTCAGGGTGCCGGTGAGGAGACCCATCACTCCGGGCACCCCAAGCACGTATCCGATGACGATTGGGGTTATGAGGGCCAGGAGAGAAGGCTCTAATACCTCCTGCTGGGCGGCCTCGGTGGAGATGCGCACGCAGGCGGCGTAGTCGGGCGTGGTCTCGCCCTCCATTATACCCTCGATCTCGTGGAACTGGCGGCGGACCTCTTCCACCATTTGGCCAGCAGCCCGCCCCACGGCCCGGATAGTCATTGCACAGAACAAAAGGGAGACCATGGCACCCGAGACCAGCCCGATGAGCACCGCGGGATTCATGAGGGTTACGTCGTACGCGGTCATGAAGTCGGCAAGCGTTGCGGTCTTTATGGCAATAGCGGTGCCTGGGAAGGTCACTAGGCCGTTCTGTAAGAGCCCGGCGCGCACCGCCTCGATGTACGCGGCCAGGAGCGCCAGCCCCGTCAGCGCGGCGGACCCGATGGCGAAGCCCTTGCCCGTGGCGGCGGTGGTGTTCCCCAGGGAGTCCAGAGCATCGGTGCGGTCCCTGATCTCCTTCCCCAGCCCGCTCATCTCAGCGTTGCCGCCAGCGTTGTCAGCAATAGGGCCGTAGGCGTCGGTGGCAAGAGTGATGCCCAGGGTGGAGAGCATACCCACGGCGGCGATGCTCACACCATAGAGCCCCAGGGCAGGATTACCGAAGCCTCCGGGAAGCCCGAAGGCGAGCAATGTGCCGAGCCCCACGGCCAGGACAGGGATGGTGGTAGACTCCATACCGACGGATATGCCCGTTATGATCACGGTCGCGGGACCGGTCTCAGCTTGCTCTGCGATACGCTGGGTGGGCGGATAGGCCGAGTAGGTGAAGTACTCGCTTGACTTACCTATGAGGATGCCTGTCAGCAATCCGGAAATAATCGAGCCCAATATGCCCCATGCGCCGATATCGCCGAACTTCACATCGGCAAGCGCACCGCCAGGTACGGTCGCATCCACAAGGATCAGCTTGACCAGGACCGTGGCGCCGATGATGATGAGTACTGAGCTGCTGTTGATGCCCCTGGCAAGCGAGTGGAGGAGCTCCTCCTGGGTGGCGTCCTCCTTGGTGCTGACCAAGTAGATCCCGATGATGGAGAACAGGATGCCCACGGCGGCGATCGCCATAGGGAGGATGACGCCATGGATGCCCAGCCCCGCGGCCACGCCCAGGGTAGCGGTGGCGAGGATGCTCGCGGCGTAGGACTCGTAGAGATCGGCGCCCATGCCAGCGACGTCGCCGACGTTGTCGCCCACGTTGTCGGCGATGGTGGCGGGATTTCGCGGATCATCCTCGGGGATGCCCACCTCCACCTTGCCTACGAGATCGGCGCCGACGTCTGCCGCTTTCGTGTAGATCCCCCCGCCCACGCGCGCGAAGAGGGCGTAGGCAGACGCCCCCATACCGGTGGCGAGCAGGGTGGTGGTGACCTCGAAGAGGTCGAGCTTCTCACCGAACACCATCACTGGGATGTCGGTGAGATAGAGGATGTAGAACCAGGTGGCGATGTAAAGGAGGGCTAGCCCGACCACGCAGAGACCCATGACAGAGCCCGCACGGAAGGCCACGGTGAGGCCGCGGTTGAGCGAGTGGCGCGTTCCCTCGGTGGTCCTGGCCGAGGCGTTGGTGGCAGTCTTCATACCGATGAAGCCGGCCAGCGCCGAGAAGAAGCCTCCCGTCAGGAAGGCGAACGGTACCCACTTGGACTGCACTTGGAGCACGAAGGCCAGGTATAGCAGGAACACGAACGCTGCGGCGAAGAAGTACGCCACCACCCGGTACTGCTGGTTGAGGTAGGCATACGCGCCCTCCCGCACGTGATCGGCGATCTCGCGCATGGTCTCGTTCCCCTCGTCATAGCTCATGACCTCCCTGTAGAATAGGTAGGCGAACAAGAGGGAGATGATGGCGCACGCGGGTGCGAACCAGAAGATAGTTAGTGGATCCATGTGTATCATCCCTTTCTCTACCACTCGATTTGTCGAGGCGGGGATTTTATCTCTTTTAAAGTTACCTGGGAAGCCGGGCGGCGGGGGGTGGGTTAGCTTGAAAAATGAACACGGTCACACACCTACCAATGGTGCCCGCTGTCCCCCGGACCCGCCTGCTCGCAGTAGCCCTCATATGCCTCGCCTTTGCAGGACCTGTGCTAGCTGGAGCGTTCAAGATCCCGGGTGGCGCTCCCGCGGGCGTTCCCGGTGATGCCGGTGACGTGGGCGACCTAGGGGGCCTGGGAGACATCGGCGACCTCAGCGGACTGGGCGGGGAGGATGCCAGTGCGGGCGGGAGCTGCGATGACGCCGATGACTGCACCACCGGCAACTGCCGGAACGGCGTCTGCTGCATCAAGGGGAAAGCATGCTGCAAGTCGAACGCCGAGTGCGATGAGGGCCAGAGGTGCGATACTGAGCGGTTCTACTGCGTGGCGGACGCGGCCGAGGATCAGGTGACCAGCGAGGATGTCCAGAAGGAGATAGACGCGGCGGCCGGGCTCATAACCACGGCAGAGGGGAAGGAGGCGGACGCATCCGCGGCCAAGACCAAGCTCGAGACGGCCCGGACCGAACTGTCCGCCGGGAACACCGCCAACGCCTTCAAGCTGGCCATGGAGGCAAAGACCGAAGCGGAGAAAGTGGTCGCCTCGATCAAGAAGGAGGTGGGCGAGGCCTGCGCTGCCGACGCAGAGTGTGATACCAACAACTGCAACGACGTGTGCTGCATGGCGGGCAACGTCTGCTGCACCACGACCGCGATGTGCAAGCAGGGCGAGACCTGCGACACTGAGCGTTTCTTCTGCGTGGGACCCGAGGAGAGCGGTGAAAGGCCAAAGGGATTCATGAACACGCTGATCTACTATCGCGAGATCATCGAGACGCTTGTGTACATCGCCGCCGGTATCGGTGCTATCCTCCTCTTCCTCGCTCGCCGGAGCGGTGTCGTCAAGGAGCAGGAGGGCGCGGCCCATCCATCCACCGTGTCCGACTACGGTGGCTACTACGCCGCCAGCTACAACTACGGTTACGCTCAGGAAGCCTCACCTTACCCCCAGGCTTACCCCGAGACGGCAGCCGCCCCGACGGAAGCTGCCCAACCGTCACCGTACGCAGCAGCACCGCCCGCAGCAGTAGCACCGGCCGAAGCTGCCGCTCCCGCTGCACCCGTTGCAGCCCTGGCCTGCCCCTACTGCGGTGGGGCTGTCGAGCAGGGAGCGGCGGTTTGCCCCTCCTGCGGCAATCAGCTCGCTACGCAGTGAAGCGGGCACCGGAATCGGAAGTCTTTTTATTATGTATCAGCGACCTTCAATACCGGGGGAGATGGACATTAACAAGGCGAGGACCAACGGTTATGCGTTCGTATTCCTTGGACTCGTCCTGTTCACCCTCTCGTGTACGGCCCTCTCTGCCACATCCGAGGACTTCGACAACGCAGCTCAGATAGCTACCGGAACACACACAGGCACCCTTGATGATGCCAACGAGCAGGACATGTACAAGATCCGCTTTGAGAGCGGCGCGATCATCACGGTGGAGTTCGCCTCCGAGGCCGAATACAACCAGGAGCTGGTCCTGTACGATCCGTCTAGGGAGAAGAGCTTCTACATAACCTCGAAGAACGGTGCCATCGGGAGCGACACTTTCTATCTGGCGAACGAGACGGAACCGGACGATTGGTACGTCGGGATCGCGTCATCTAATGCCGGGGACTATAGCTTCACCGTCACTGTGGAGTATCAGGACGATGGCGGGACAGACATCGATATTGCATCCGACTATGCCACTGCACTGGAGTTTGGGATTGGGAAGGAGGTCGCGGGGCATCTGCATGACGCCGACAAGAGCGATATGTACAAGGTGCATATCGAGAGCGGTTCCATCGTCACGCTGGAGTTCACTTCGGAAGCGGACTACAACCAGAACATCTACCTCTACAATCCCAAGAGGGAGAAGGCCCTCAGCATCTACAAGAATACCGGAGCTCTCGGGACCGAGACCACCTATCTGGCAAACGAGACCGCGTCCGGTTACTGGTACGTGGAGGTGGAGTCCACCAACGCCGGGGACTACAGCTTCACCGTCTCCACCCGGAGCCAGGACGATGGCGGGAGCGGAATGGATCTTGCCGAGGACTATGCGAGTGCCCTCGAGGTCGAGGCTGGAATAGAGACCGCGGGACATCTGGAAGGCCTCGATAAGAAGGACATGTACAAGGTCTACGTGGAAAGCGGTTCCATAGTGACCGTATCATTCACATCAGAAGCGGTATACACCCAGAACCTGATCCTCGATGACACCGGGAGGGAGAAGGCACTTGCTATCGACTCGAAGAACGGTGCCATCGGGACCGATACGATCTATCTTGCCAATGAGACCGCGTCAGGTTATTGGTACGTCCAGATCGGATCCTCGAACGCTGGCGACTACCGATTCACCGTGTCCGTGGAGGAACAGGACGATGGTGGGAGCGACATAGATGTTGCGGAGGACTATGCTAGTGCCCTTGAGATCGGGACGGGAATAGAGATCGCCGGACATCTGGAGGACCTAGACAAGATGGACGTGTACAAGGTCTATGTGGAAAGCGGTTCCATTATGACTGTGACGTTCACATCAGAGGCGAAATACAATCAGAGACTGGTTCTCTATGATCCCGGGAGGGAGAAGGCTTTCAGTATCGACTCGAAGAACGGTGCCATTGGGAGCGATACCTTCTATCTTGCCAATGAGACTGCGTCGGATTACTGGTATGTCGAGATAGGGTCCTCGGAAGCCGGTGATTACCGGTTCAATGTGTCCCTGGACGAACAGAACGATGGGGGGAGCGGCATTGACGTCGCCGCGGACTATGATCATGCGTTCGGGATCGTGACGGGGAAAGAGATTGCTGGACATCTGGAGGACCTTGATAAGAAGGACATGTACAGCTTCTTCCTGGACACGAACACTGTCGTCGAGATCAGCTTCACGTCCCAAGCCGAATATGCCCTATACCTGAGGCTGTTCAACCCCCAAAGAGAGCAACAGCTCGAGATCTCATCCAGTCAGGGTACCATCGGGAGCGACACGCTCACGCTTGCCGATGGGACCGGCTCCGGTACCTGGTACATCGAGGTCGAGTTGTACGGCGTGGGTGAGTACGTCTTCAACGTGGCGGTCGAGGCATCGACGGGTGCGGGTACCGGTAGCACTCCTTCCGCCGTTCCCGGTATGCCCACCAGCGGTCCTATCGCCTCGCCAACGACCGGTGGGGGCCCTGCTCCGGACGACACGCTCCTCGATGCCGGCGAGCTGTGCAGCTCGGGCGGGGAATGCATGTCCGGCAACTGCAGGTACGTCTGCTGCAATGAGGGTGAGACGTGCTGCTCGGGCGACGAGCACTGTAGTGAGGGGGAGAGGTGTGACATTGGCCGGTCGTACTGTATGCACAGCGAGGCGACGCCCCTGCCCACCGAGAAGCCCATGGGCCAGGTGACCCCGGAGGACGTGGCCAGCGAGATATCGACCACCAACTCGCTCCTGGTCACTGCCGAGGAGAAGGGATTGGACACAGCTGATATCGAGCTCGTCATAGCCGAAGCCGAAGGGGAGCTCGTGTCAGAGAACGTGGTGCAGGCCTACCGACTCGCATTCGACGCGCGGATACGGGTAGAGAGGGCGCTGAGCTCGGTCAAGAAGGTTGTGGGTAAGTCCTGCGGCTCTCACGCAGAGTGCGCCACGGGCAACTGCAATACGGTGTGTTGTCTGGGGGGCCATGTCTGCTGCACGTCCGACGCCCACTGCACGGAAGAGGACAGCTGCGACACCGAGCGCTTCTACTGCGTAGGCCCCGAGGGCGAGCCCGTGACCGCCGAGCCTCGTGGTTTCATTGACACGATCATCCGCTACAAAGAGATAATCGAGGTAGGGATCCTCGTTATGGCGGGGATAGGCGCGCTGGCAGCGTTCTTCCGCAGGCGACGCGGAAACCAACCGGAGCTCGTCCAACAGCAGGCCCCGGTGGCCGCGGAGGGTTGGGACGCCACCCAGCAGCAGTCTCCAGCCGCACCTGCCGCCTGGAACGCAGCACAGCAGCAGGCTTACCCGGGGGCGGATTACGGTGGCTACTGGGACCAGAGCTACAACAGCTCATCGGCCTATTACGCCCCTCAACCAGCGGAACCGCAGGTCGCAGCACCTCAGGGCGGGAGCGCGTGCCCGTACTGCGGGGCTACGTTCATCACCAGGATGGCACAGTGCCCCCACTGTGGCGGGAACCTCTGAGGGTCCGGCGGTAGGGGCTATACCTTGTCGAATCCTACAGCGACCTTCGTCTCGCGGGAGGTGAACGTTGTCGTGAACTCACGTCCATCGACCTTACCGAACACAAGCTCGTCGGAGCCCACGGTGGACGTTATCTCGTCCGTGTGAGGCTTGAGCTTGTCGGCGACGTCCTTGGCGATGGTGAGCTTGATGCGGTCGGTCCGCACGAGCTCGGCCTTCTTCCGTAACGACTGCACGTGGCGGACGACCTCGCGCGCAAGCCCGGATGAGAGCATGTCCTCGTTCTCCTCAAGGTCAACATAGATGGAGAACCGCGTACCGGGGATCGAGTATACAGTGTCCGGGACGGTCTCTTCGATGAACACCTCGTCCCGCTCGATGACGACCTCGTGGTCGCCCGCGGTGACGGTGAAGGACCCATTGCGGTCGAGCGACTCGACGACCTTCTCGGAATCCGCTGCCTGGATTGCCTTAGTGATTGCACCGGCCAGACCCTTGTGCTTGGGGCCGATGCGAGCGAAGTCGGGCTTCACTATATGCGTGAGGCTCTCCTCGTGCTGCTTGACAACAAGCTCCCAAGCGTTCGTGAGGCGCTTGACGAGCTCGCCCTGCTTGGCCAGGGCCGAGATCACGCGCTTGTCGCGGGTGATGACGTCAACGTTCCTCAGCGGCCAGCGGACTCCACGGTTCACCTTCTCGCGAGCGGCCAGCACGTTGGTGGTCACGTCGCGGAGGATCTCCATGTCCCGCTCGATGTCCTCATCGATGCGTGATGGATCGGCCTCGATCCACTCCTGGAGATGGACCGAGCTCTCCTTGAGACCGTACTCCTTGCGAAGGTCCTGATAGATTCCCTCGGCCGTCATGGGCACCATGGGGCTCACCAATCGTAGAAGGCCCAGGTAGACGTGAGATAGGACTGCCATGGTGGTCTCGTCGCCAGCGGCTATCTGACGCCGCTTGTTCTGCACGTACCACCGGGAGAGGTCCTCGAGCCAGAAGTGGCGCATGAGCGTTGGGATGTCGGAGAGGTGGAAGTTCTCGAACTTCTCGGTCACCGTTTCGGCGAGAGAGCTGTACACCGACAGCAGCCAGCGGTCGGTGAAGTCCAGGTCCTCGTCCTTGAACGTCGCCTTCGTGGGATCGATCCCTGCGGCCCGCGCGGAGCGGACGATGAGATTGTGCATGTTCCAGAGCACGTTGAGCGCCTTGGCGTTCTCCTCGATGTCGCGCATGTTGAAGCGCACGTCCTGACCGGGGGCGATCCACTCGATGAACTTCATGCGGACTGGATCCCCGCCCATCTTCTCGGCGATCTGCTGGACGGCCACGAAGTTGCCCTTGCTCTTGGACATCTTGCGACCCTCCTGGTCGTTGAAGAACCCGTGCCAGTACACGGCGTTGTACGGACGACGTCCGAACGCGGCCATGGAGAAGTTCATCATGGCAGAGAACCACGCGCGGATCTGGTCGCGTCCCTCCATGACGAAGTCGGAGGGGAAGTACTGCTCAAAGAGGTCCTGACGCTGGGGATAGGCGAGCGAGGCCCATGGCGCCGCTCCCGAGTCCAGCCATCCGGTGAGCACGTCGGGGATGCGGCTCATGGTGCCGCCGCACTTACACTTCCAGGTGAGCGGGTCCACCTTCGGCCGGTGGATGTCGTCGAGCTTAACGCCCGACCGCTCCTCCAGTTCCTTGATCCTGCCGAAGATCTCGTAGTTATCGCACTGGTCGCACACCCAGATGGGCGCCGGGATGTTCCAGAACCGCTGGAGGGTGATGCACCAGTCCGAGAAGTTACCGATCCAGTCCAGGAATATCTCTTTGGCCTCGGCAGGGACCGTGTACAGCTGCTTGATCTCTTCGAGGATGTCCTCGCGGATCTTGGAGACGGCGATGAACCACTGGTCCGTTGCGCGATAGATGATTGGCGAGTCGCACCGCCAGCAGTGGGCGTACTCGTGTTCCACCGGCGTGCCGGCCAACAGGTAGCCCTTCTCCTTGAGCTTGTCGACGAACTGTTGGTCGTCGTCCTTGGCCTTGAGCCCGGAGAACTCACCGCTCTCGCCGGCGAGAAAGCCGTTCTCGTCGACCTCGTTGAATATGGGGATGCCCATGTCGAGACCGATCTGGAAGTCCTCGGGACCACATCCGGGGGCACAGTGCACCAGACCAGAACCTGCGGTGGCGGAGACGAACTGGGTGGACGGCACCACCATGTAGGCGTTCTTATCCTCCTGGTGGTAGGGCATCTCCTCATAGAACGGATGACGGTACTTCATACCCACGAGCTCGGACCCCTTGATGGTCTCGATCGCCTCGTACTTCTTCTCCACGATGGAGCCCATGAACACGCCCGCCAGGCGCTTGGCCATGATCCACACCTCGTCCTCCACCTTGAACCGGAGGTAGTCGAGGTCGGGATTGGCCATGATGGCCATGTTGAAGGGGATGGTCCAGGGTGTGGTGGTCCAGATGATGAGGAACTCCTTCTCCTTGTCAGCAACGGGCATCTTCACGAAGATGGAGTCGTCCTCCACAGTCCTGTACTCGAGCTCGTTCTTAGCAAGGATGGTGGCGCACCGCGGGCACCAGGAAAGGGCCTTCTTCCCCCTGTAGAGGAGCTCGCGCTCATGCACGCATTTCAGGGCGTACCATACTGACTCCATGTACTCGGGGGTGATGGTCCGGTAAGCGTTCTCCCAGGTCATCCAGACGCCCAGACGCATGAAGTCGCGCTCCATAGCGCCCATGTGGCGCAGTGCGAACTTCTTGCACTCAGCGATGAACTTATCGATGCCCACCTTGTCGATGATGTCGCGCTTGTCCTTGAGCCCGAGCTGCAGTTCGGTCTTCTGCTCGATGGGAAGACCGTGCATGTCCCAGCCGGGCTGGTCGCGGACATTGAACCCGCGCATGCGCTTGTAGCGGATGAGGAAATCCTTTGAGACCTTGTTGGCCGCCGTTCCAGGATGCGTTTCGCCCGAGGGGAAGGGTGGGCCGTCGAGGAAGTAGAACGGTTTACCGTCCTTCACCTGTGCCCTTACCCTGGTGAAGGTGTCGTTCTTCTTCCAGAACTGGATGACCTCCTCCTCTACGGTATGGGGATTATACGGCCGGACCTGGGCTTTGGCTGTCATGATCGTCACTCGCCCCCACAGTGGGGACGGAGGCCGCAAAACTGACCATTATTATAAAGGTTATCCGTGACCCTCCCGGACCGTGGGTTCAGTTGCCAGACGGCACAAGGCGGCCGCTCTCGTCCGGGACGGGCGTGTGAGCCTCCGGTCGACCGGTCCGGAGCGAGTCCATCTCGACGTGAAGGATTATTCCGTGGTTTACCACCGGCGGAAGCGCCGCTGGTCGTGCACATGCCGGTACAATACCCTCACCCAGGGCGAGTGCTATCATATAATCGCCGCCCGCCTCTTCCTGGACCAGACCATCAAGGACAAGCGCGCTGATGATGAGTCCTAGGGGAAGGGTTTATAACCTCGCGGTCCCTTACCTCTCCTTGGGCCGATGAAGAAGATTGGCTTGACCTGATCCTACGCCAGGAAGATGAAGTCAAGGAGGTGATCTCAGAGGCCTACTCAATCCACTACCTTACTCCGCCGTGCCCTCGACGACGAGGATGGTGTCCCCGGACCGCACCGTACCGCCCGCGAGCACCCTGGCGAAAACGCCCTCGGTGGGCATGATGCACTTTCCCGTCCGCTTCTGGATGGCGCATCCGGTATGGCACTTCTTACCAATCTGGGAGATCTCGAGCAGAACGTCACTACCGATCTTGAGCCGGGTACCGACAGGGATGGTGTGCACGTCGAACCCCTCGACCGTGATGTTCTCGGCAAGATCACCGGGCTTGACCTCGACTCCCTGTTCCATCATGCGTTCGATGGAGGCCATGGACAACAAGCTAACCTGGCGGTGCCAGGTCGACGAGGCGTGAGCGTCGCCATCCACGCCATGTTCCTCGACCAGTGTGATGGAATCCTGTGGGACCTTGGGGACGCCCTTCTCAGTGCTCGTGTTGACAGAGACAACCGTGCCGTTCAAAGCTGACATGTCATCACTCCCTTCACGTCAGTCCCTGTGCAACATCGCTTACCCGGGAAAGGAACGTGTCCACGTCCTTCTCGTTATTGTAACATCCGAGCGACGCACGCACCGTACCGTCGGGTGCTCCCATGCGCTTCACCAGCGGGATGGCGCAGTGGTGGCCCGAGCGAACAGCGATGGCGTCCATCTCGTCGAGGATGATCGCGACGTCGTGGGGATTGATACCCTCCACGTTGAAGGACACGACACCGGTCTTGAGCTTAGGGTCCTCAGGTCCGTACACGGTGAGCTTGTCGATGTCGAGGAGGCCCTTGAGCATGGTGGTGAGGAGCGCGCGCTCACGTTGTTCGATGTTCTCGGTCCCGATACGGGACACGTACTCGACCGACGCTCCCAGGCCTATAGCACCGCTGATGTTGGGTGTTCCTGCCTCGAACCTGTCCGGGGGGCCCAGAAGGGTGAAGCCTCCGGTCTCCACGTCCTTGACGGTGCCGCCACCGAGGGCGACGGGATTGAGCTTGTCCAGGTGCTCACCTCTCACATAGAGCACACCGATCCCGGTGGGTCCCAGTGCGCCCTTGTGGCCCGAGAACGACATGATGTCCACACCCAGCTCGTCGACGTCGATGGGCATGTGGCCCACGGTCTGTGCGGCATCGACGCACACCAGCGCGCCCACGTCGTGAGCGAGCTTGGCGATATCCTTGACCGGACCGAATGTCCCGAGCACGTTGGACCCGTGTGTGAGGCTCACAACAGCGGTCTTGTCATCGATGACCTCTTCCGCCTTCTCCAGGTCGAAACCGCCCTGTTCGTCGGTCTCGAGGAACGCCAGGTCCACATTATGCCTGTGGTGGAGGACCTGCCAGGGCATGAGGTTGGAGTGGTGTTCCAGGGTCGTGAGGACTACCTTGTCGTCAGAGCGCAGGCGTAGCCCGTTGGCCGCCATGTTCAGGCCATCGGTAGCGTTCTTGGTGAAGATGATCTCGACCGGGTCGTCCGCCCCGATGAACCGGGTGACGCTGGCACGTGCCTCATCGTACTTGTCACTGGCCTTTACTGAGAGACGATGGGCTCCGCGGTGCACGTTGGCCCTGTACTTAATGTAGTATTCTCTAATAGCATCCAGTACGGGGATGGGGGTCAAGCAGCTCGCCGCGCTGTCGAGGTATACGACCTCCTTCAGCACTGGGAAGTCCTCGCGCAATCTGTTCCAGTCGACCATATCACGGACCCCCGTTCCACAACGGCGAGAGCTCACGCAGCTTCGCCACCACGCGCGGGACGACCTCGAGAGTCCTGTCGATCTCATCGTCCGTGTTCCCACGGCCGAGGGTGAGCCTGAGCGTGCCCTGGGCCTGGATGCCGTCCATCCCGATGGCGGTGAGCACGTGCGACGGTCCCGACTTCTTTGAAGAGCATGCTGAGCCCGAGGAGCTGGCGATGCCCTCGTGGTCCAGTGAAAGCACGAGCGATTCGCCCTCCACTGCATCGAAGCGGAAGTGGGCGTTATGGGGGAGCCGCTCGGTCGGGTGGCCGTTGAGATGGGACGCGGGGACCGTGTCGAGCACTCCGCTGACCAGACGGTCGCGCATGCTCATCAGCCGCGCACTGTCCTCGCCCATCCGCACCTTGGCCAGCTCGGCGGCCTTTGCTAGACCGATGATGCCTGGTACGTTCTCAGTGCTCGAACGCAGCCCGCGCTCGTGACCGCCGCCGTGGGCGATCGGTTCCAGTTCGATACCTTCCCGCATGTAGAGCGCACCGATGCCCTTGGGGCCGTGCAGCTTATGCGAGGAGAGGGAGAGCAGGTCTATGTTCATGGCCCGTACATCGACGGGGACCTTTCCGCATGCCTGGACTGCGTCGGTGTGGAAGAGCACTCCCCGCTCCCGGCACACGGCCCCGAGCTGCTTGACGGGCTCGATGGTCCCGATCTCGTTGTTGGCGAACATGATAGAGACGAGGAACGTCCCGGGGGCGATCGCGTCCTCAAGTAATCCCACATCGATCATCCCAAAGGGATCAACGGGCAGGTATCGGACAACGAATCCTCGGGTCTCGAGCCATTCGCAGGTCCTGAGGATCGCGGGGTGCTCGATGGAGGATGTGATGATGTGAGGGCCTTCGGGGTGGTCGCGCACCCGGTCACGGTTGAGGGCAGCGATACCCTTGAGCGCCATGTTGTCGCTCTCCGTACCGCCAGCAGTGAAGATGACCTCTTCAGTACCAGCGTTCATGAGAGCGGCGACGTGCTCACGTGCCTCTTCTATCAGATGCTTCGCATCCTGGCCGAACGAATGGATGGAGGACGCGTTCCCGAAGTCCCTCTCGAAGCAGGGCATCATGGCCGCGAGGACCTCCGGATCGACCGGTGTAGTGGCGGCATGGTCGAGATAGATCCGCTTCAAATACCCTCCCCTCCACCGCCTATGAGCATACAATCGTCTTCCTTCGAACAAACGGAGCAGTCCTCCGGGACCTTTTCCAGGCTGCGGTGGATGTCGCACAGGAGGTTCCCCTCCTTAGCGATAGCGCAGATGGCACACACTTCAGTACGCACGATCGACTCGTCCACCTTATCGACCATCTTCTTTGCCAGAGCATGTACCTTGGTGAGAGCCTCCTTCGAGAGCTTGAGCTCTTGGCCGCGTTTGTCCTTTAGGTACTGGGAAACGGCAGGCTGAGTGATACCTAACCGCGAAGCGATGTCCTTCTGTCGAAGGCCACTTCGGGATAGTTCCTTGGCGAGCTCGCCACGGATGCTTGGTAGAAGGTACCATACGATGATCTCACAAGGAAGCTTCATGGTCGACCGGACTCCTCTTAGTTCTTAATGTGTTAAGCGAAAAAACCATCGTTATATTTGTTTCCCTTTGGTCCAGCGGGTGAATCGAAAGGTTTTTGTACCAAGAACAAAAACTATTGTTATGCGTGTCGGTACGCCCGTACCGACGATGCATGAGATGAGGGTATCTAGAATGTATCAAGAGAGCCGGGGTGGCAGAGTGGCCATGCCGCCGACTGCAGTCCTGAAGGGCAGACATCGGCACAGCTAAGTTCGAATCTTAGCCCCGGCTCCATCTTTATCCCCCTAATGGGAAGGCTGTCGCCCGAAAGAAAAGGTATTTAAATCAGAAGCTATAACAATAGTTATATGCGCTGGAGGGATCGTTTTTGTCACCGACAATTCATGTCCTTACAGCGTGCTCCTTTCGGGGTCAGGGCCTAGGTCGGTACATGTTATTGACCACGGACTTATGCGGCAGCCACCTTCCCTATGTCGCTTGGGTTCCGGGGCCCTGGCTCCAAATCTCCCACCTTTCCTCTACGTGAGGGACGGCCGGACGACCGGGGGCGAACACGACTTCAATGACAAAGGCAAGGTGGAACTACGATGAATATCGCAAAGGACATGACGAGACTGGTCGGTGGAACGCCGCTCGTGCGTATCAACCGACTTGCAGAAGGACTTCCAGGAAAAGTGGTCGCGAAGGTAGAATCGAGAAATCCCCTATTCAGTGTCAAGGACCGCATCGGTTCAGCGATGATCGATAAGGCCGAGACTCTAGGGCTCATCAAGGAGGGGACGACCCTCATCGAACCTACCTCCGGGAACACTGGTATCGCGCTGGCGTTCGTGGCGGCGGCACGTGGCTACAAGCTCGTGCTAACCATGCCGGACACTATGAGCATGGAGCGGCGTAAGATCCTCAAGATACTCGGTGCCGAACTCGTGCTCACGCCCGGATCAGGTGGGATGAAGGGTGCCGTGGAAAAGGCCGAGGAGCTCGTGAAAGAGACTCCCGGGTCGTTCATGCCGCAGCAGTTCGAGAACCCGGCTAATCCGGACATCCACCGCAGGACGACGGCCGAGGAGATATGGCGGGACACCGATGGTGAGGTGGACATCCTCATTTCCGGCGTTGGTACAGGCGGTACCATCACAGGTATCGCAGAGGCCATCAAGGCCCGGAAGCCATCCTTCCAGGCGATCGCTGTAGAGCCGGAGGCATCCCCCATTCTGTCAGGAGGTAGTCCTGGTCCTCACAAGATCCAGGGTATCGGGGCCGGTTTCGTGCCCAGGGTGCTCAATACGGACATAATCGACGAGGTAGTCAAGGTGGCCGACGAGGACGCACGGGCCACCGCCCAAGCGCTCGCGAAGAAGGAGGGGATGCTCGTCGGGATCTCATCGGGGGCCGCCATGGCCGCTGCTCTGGAGGTCGCGAAGCGACCATCCAGCAAGGACAAGCTCATCGTGGTCGTACTTCCAGACACGGGAGAGAGATACCTTTCAGGCTGGCTCTTCGAGAACATCGAGGTGTAGGGAAATGAGCATCATCCAGACCCTGCGCGAGGACGTGGACACCGTCATCAGGGAGGACCCTGCGGCAAGGAACATGTTGGAGGTAGTCACATGCTATCCTGGTCTTCACGCGCTCTGGATCCACCGATTCGTCCATGTGTTGTGGACGCGGGGCTGGGTGGTGCTCCCCCGGTTCATCTCCCATATCGGGAGGTTCCTGACGGGCATCGAGATACATCCCGGGGCCACCATCGGCCGCCGTTTCTTCATCGACCATGGGATGGGCGTCGTTATCGGAGAGACCTCGGAGATCGGCGATGACGTGCTCATGTACAAGGGTGCGGTCCTCGGTGGAACGAGCCTTCAGAAAAAGAAACGCCATCCCACGATCGGCAACCATGTGGTGATCGGTACTGGTGCGACCGTGCTCGGCGCCATTACCGTGGGTGACGATGCCCGCATCGGCGCGGGTTCGGTGGTCATCAAGGACGTACCTCCCGGGAGCACGGTCGTAGGCGTCCCGGGGCGTATCGTGAGCAATGGTCCGAAGCGCGCCAGTGACCTGGACCACGGGAACCTCCCCGATCCTATCGCGGACGCCGTGAAAGTGCTCTGTCACGAGATAGGTATCCTTGAGAGCCGCTTCCAAGCAATGGAGCACACCCTATCCAAGAACGGGAACAGTGAGCCGCCCGTCGCTAAAGCCGTGTGCAGGACCGATAACGGTAGCCACAGCGAGCTCGACCGGATTGAGCGTGACTTCCAGGGCGAAGGTATTTGATACTTACATGAGAGCGAAAGAGGTGAGATAGATGAAGGAAGAGAAAGAGATCAAGATAGGTGGCATGAGCTGCAGCCACTGTGTGATGCACGTCCGGCGGGCACTGACGGAGCTCGAGGGCGTGGACGATGTGGACGTCGTGATCGGCGCCGCCAAGGTCAAGTACGATCCCGAGGCCGTTGACGATACGACGATGAAGAAAGCTATCGTCGAGGCCGGGTACGAGGTAGAGTAATCGATCGTGACCTGTGGGGCATCGACTTTTAAGGCCAGATGTCCTTTACCGGCGTGAGCTCCATGGTAACGCCACCTGACGACATCGAGGACGTACCAGAACCACCTAGGCCTACTACAGCCCGCGGAGGTGAGAGCCTCACGGTTGTGCTCGCTGTCGTGATGGGTGGTGTGCTCGCTGCTCTCCTGCTCATGGCAGGCCCCGGTGGTGGCGGAGGACCGGCCCCTGAAAAAGACGAGCATGGCCTCGAGATCGTGGCAGGCCAGGAAGGCTGCACGGTCCCGGGTACGGTCCAGGTGGACTACTTCTACAGTCCGACCTGTCCTGCCTGTATCAATGCCAAGCCCACCATCGACCGACTTGAGGCTGAGTTCGGCGATACGATCACCCTTGCCAAGCGCTGCATCCGAATCCACGGGGAGGACGCTGTCCTGTGCCCCGAAGAGATAGGCGAAGAAGGCTTTCAGGAAGCGACCGCCAAGGGCAGGGAGTACCGCGTTCGCGCCACTCCGACGCTGGTGTTCAACTGTCACCGGATGCAGGTGGGTATCCCTGCCTACACTCAGCTCAAGGGCATCGTGTGCGGTTACGAGCCGGGGCTGGCGGCGTGTGCCTAGGCCGGATCCTCTTCCATAACCCTGGCGGAATACTTGGAACCCATGGCATGGATGGCGTCAACGAGCCCCTCCGGTGAGATGACCGCGGGGTCGTACACTACTACCGCCTGTCCCTTCCGGAAGGACACGTCTGCCTCCTCGACACCAGGGGTTGCATAGAGGCCCCTGGTGACACCTGCCTGACATCCGCCACAGGTCATGCCTTGGATGGCGATGAGCACTCTCTGATTAGTAGCGACCGGCTCGGGCGTACGTTCTGTCGGGACCGGTGTGGCCGGTTCCATCGTTGCGCTCACAGTGGGCTGCTCGATCGCAGGAGGACCGTCAAGCACAGATGAGGGCGATGTCCCGACCGGAGAGGTGCTCTCGGTTGTCGGAATACTGGAGGTCTTGAGAGTGATCGGTACCTTGGATGCCGGTTGGACAGGGTCCGTCCCGGTACCTCTCAGGGATACACTGGCCACGGCCAGCACCACCAAGAGCAGCAGCCCGGGGGCGAGCCAGTTAGAATATCGAGGTCTGCGTGGCTGTTCTCCTGTGACCAGCCGGCGCTTTCGTTCGAGGGTGTCCTCGCTGGATCTCGATCGTCGTCTACTCATGAGAGACACCGTCCTTGATGGTGATGATCCTGTCTGCCATCTCGGCGAGTTGTTTGTCGTGGGTGACTAGCAGGACTGTGGTGCCCCGCTCGTTCAGTTCGGATAGGATATCCATGATCTCGGTACCAGTGGCGGAATCGAGGTTCCCCGTGGGCTCGTCGGCCAGCACGATAGCCGGTTCGTTCACCGTTGCCCGGGCGATGGCCACACGCTGCTGTTCGCCGCCGGAGAGCTGGTTGGGGAGTCGGTCACCCTTGTCCTTGAGACCGACCCAGGTAAGCGCACGCTCGGCCCGGACAGTCTGCTCGGTTGAGGACAGGCCCGCGAGCATCAGAGGGACGGCCACGTTCTCTGCTGCGGTGAGCGTAGGTACAAGATGGAACTGCTGGAAGATGAAACCCACGTACTCCCGTCGGTAGTCGGCGACCTTGGTCCCTGGAAGGTCGTAGATATCCATATCATCCACCTTGACGCGACCTCTATCGGGACGGTCGAGACCTCCCACGATGTTGAGCATGGTGCTCTTTCCACTACCGCTGGGGCCCATGATGGCGACGAACTCGCCCGCCTTCACCGAGAACTCTATATCCTGTAGCGCTACAACCGTCACACCGGTCGTGAACTCCTTGTGAACACCGTCCAGTTCAATAAAAGCCATTCTTATCACCATTCCATGATATCTTACAACGACCTGAGCGCCTCCGCTGGGTGGAGCCGGGATGCGCGGTGGGCCGGGTAGAGGGACGACATAAGCGTCACCACAAGCGCTAGGCCTATTGATGCGGGGAGGAACCGTACACCGGTGGCGACGATCGCGTCACCGGCAATCGCAGGACCTATGACGGCGGTAAGCGCGGCCCCGAGCACGAACCCGGATGCACCGCCAATGACACCTATGAGCGCGTTCTCCGTGATGACGAGCCTGGCCACCTGTAGCTCCTTGAATCCTAGGGCCATGAGGATGCCTAGCTCGCGTGTGCGCTCGGAGACCGATGAGAGGATGAGCCCTCCGAGGCCGAGCATGCTGAGGAGGATGATGATTGCCGATATGTAGGTGGAGAACCGACGGACGCTATCCAGAACAGCCATCTCGGCCATGGCCACCTGCTTGACCGGTGTGGCCCGAACCCCGGGTACGGCCTCCATGATCTGTCGTACCATCTCCTCCACGGGACACAGGTGGCACCACGCGCGGATGTCCACCATGGAGTATCGGCCCTCTTTACCAAGCATCGTCTGCGCAGTGCTCAGCTCGATGTATACCATCGCGTCGTCCACCGAACCTGTGGGCTGGAGCACACCTATTATCACGAACTCCCGCCCGTCCAGCTCTACGGTATCACCAATGGCAGCACCGCTGGCCGCGGCGACGTCGGCACCCAGGAGCACCTCGTTCTCTGACGCCGGATATCGACCGTCGACCTGCCACCATCGCTTCACTTGGGGCTCTTGCTCAATATCGATACCTGCGAGAGTGACCGCACCCTCACCGCCGTTGGACCAAGTGACAGCACCGTACACCTTAGGGGCCACATGTGCGAGGCTGCCGCTGTCCTCTATATTCCATATGTTAGCGAACTCCGTCGCGTCGATATCACGTTCGCCAAATGACAATCCACCCACGTCCAGGTCACCGAACCTCAGGTCCAAGGTGCGGCTTGTGGGGACCACGACAATGTTGGCACCGAAGGTCTCAAGCTCACGGTTCACTTTCTTCTCCATGGAAGAGGTGATAGAGATCATGGTTATCACTGATGCACAGCTGACGGCGATGCCCAGGATGAGCAGCACCGTGCGCAGTCGTCTACGGGTGAGGTTCCGGAGTGCGATTCCGAGTATGTCCATGTCCGTTCAAGGATAGATTGACCTGAAACACCTTAAGAACTCGGGCGTGAAACTGGTTTCAAAAAGGGCAAGAAGGGCAGTTCAGTGCTTGAGCACGACGATGTTCCCCATGCCCCGCCTGCGCCGTTCTACGAGACCCTTGCCCTCGAGCTTGTCGAGGATGCGGGTCACCTTCACCTTTGAGAGACTGCTCTTATCGACGATGTCGCTCTGCATGATCGAGCCGTCGGCATCGGTGACGAACCGATATACTTCCCGCTCCTCGCCCTTGAGTGTTTCGAGGACATGTTCCATCTTCTTACGCACGTCAATGCTCTCGGTACCCAGCTGGCGGGACGTCATGATCATCATGACACCAACGAGGGCGGTGATGCACGCGATGGCGATACCGACGTATGTTTCTATAGGGGTGCGCAGATCATGGTCGGGATGCTGGCAAGCGAGTATGCGTCGGGAGATGCCTGCAGGGGAGAGTGTGGTATCTCCCGTCTCTTCAAACGGGCAGGTCCCAGCTGCGCAGGCCAGCGCGCACGCCTCCTTCCGGCTCTCGAGTACCATGTCGGTGAAGTTCTTGAGAAGGACGATGTTGATGGACGATACTATGAGGAGGATGACGCCAAGGCGGAACAGAAGCCGTCCGATGTCCATCGTTCCACGCTAGGACACGAGGGGTTTAACCATCTTTCGGATTTGATTAAACGCTTCGAATTGGTCCGTTTGAAACTGGTTTCACCACCCCAATTATAAAGGGTTTCATATTCTATTGGTGGAAGGGCTCCGTGAGTTGCCCCGGTTACAAGGTGAATGATCAATGGTAGAGAAGAAGAAGGCTGCAAGGCCGGTGAAAGCGAGAACATCAGGAGTATCCCTCAAGCTCGTCAAAGAGCGTCTCGATGAAGTGGACGACGGTATCGTCGAGATGAACCGTCGGTTCACAGAACTAGCGGATGAACTCGATGAGGTCGAGGAGCGCTTGGATAACGCAGAGAACGGAACGAACGCCTGGATGGTCGCTGCGATGGTGCTGGCCGCCGTGATGGTGATCGCTGCGGTGGGACTGTCCATGGGCAGCATACGGATCGGTGCCACCGGCACAACTCAAACCTCTGCAGGGATCCCTGCAAAGAACGTCGAGGCCTTCGTGCAGTACCAGCTCGCACGTGGTGTTGCGGCAGCGGACGTCAAGGCCAGTCTAGAGCTCATGGGCGTCCAAGGAGCAGCGGTCGACACGATCATCCAGAAGGAGACCGGTACGGATAGCACCCCGAAGGTGACAGCTAAACCGACAGCAGCGCCCACGGCGGCCCCGACGAAGGCCCCTACAGCCACTCAACGCCCAAGCGGAGGGGCGACGGATGCAGAGATCACGATCCTGGAGTACAGCGACTTCCAGTGCCCGTTCTGTTCGAGGGCCGTTCCTATTATGGAACAGATCAAGGCCACCTACGGGGATAAGGTCAATATAATCTTCAAGCACTTCCCGCTGGGCTTCCACGAGAACGCTCAGAAGGCCGCAGAAGCATCGGAATGTGCTCGTGACCAGGGCAAGTTCTGGGAGTACCATGACATGCTCTTCGAAAACCAGAACGCTCTAACTGTCCCCTCACTCAAGGGGTACGCTAAGAACCTGGGCCTCGACACAGCGACCTTCGATAACTGTCTGGACTCGGATGAGAAGGCACAGAAGGTCAAGGACGACATGGCCGAAGGTCAGGCCAAGGGCATCACCGGTACGCCGGGCTTCATTATCCAGGGGACGGACGCGAACGGACGACTCATGGAGGAGACAATCTCCGGAGCACAGCCCTACCCGGCCTTCGAGGAGGTCATCGAGTTGATACTCACCGGCGAGCGGCCCAGCGACAACGATCCGGTCGTGAAGCTCACGGTCCTGAACGACGAGGCCTGTGATGCCTGTGATCCTTCCGAGCTCATCGGTATCTTCCGCACGCAACTGTTCCCCACGGTCCAGGTCACCAATGTAGATATCTCCTCTGCAGAGGGGAAGAAGATGATAGAGGACCTGGATATCAAGGCAGTACCTGCGTACATATTCGATTCGAGCGTGCTACAGGCGGGTAACTACGATAAGGTCGCCCAAGTGCTGATCCAGAAGGGCGATCAATATCTAGTCAGCCCCGGTGCGGTCGGTGCCGGCAAGTACCTGCAGCCGCCGGGCGTGGACGACGATCCGGCCCTGGGTCCTGAGGACGCACCGGTGACCATCATCGAGTTCTCAGATTACCAGTGCCCCTTCTGCTCGCGCGCCGAGCCCACGATCAAGCAGATACTCGAGGAGTACGGTGACAAGGTGCGCTTCGTCTACCGCGACTTCCCGCTCGACCAGCTCCACCCCTTCGCCCGGAAGGCCTCAGAGGCCAGTCACTGTGCGGAGGAGCAGGGCAAGTTCTGGGAGTACCATGACGCCCTCTATGAGAACCAAGCAGGCATAAACGCAGCAGGGCTCGAGCAGTTCGCCAAGGACATCGGCCTCGACATGGATGCGTTCAAGACGTGCCTTGACAGCGGCAAGTACGCCAACGAGGTCCAGAAGGACCTGGATGATGGTCAGGAGTACGGCGTGTCCGGAACCCCGGCGTTCTTCGTGAACGGATTCTCGATCAGCGGTGCCCAGCCGTTCGCGGTCTTCAAGGACATCATCGATAAAGAGCTGGCCAAGGCTGCATAGAGTAGTCGTACTGGAGGCAACGACCATGGGGAGAGTGACCCATAAGAAACGGAACAAGGGAAAGGACACGGATATCGAAATCCCTGTCGCGCGCACTCTCCTCCTGGTCGGCCTGTTCATGACGGTCGTCGTCGGAGGTGTGTTCCTTATGGGCCCTGGTGGCGGCAGTGCTCCCGTTGTGGATGGATTCGGGCTCCGGGTCCTCGACCGGATCGACGAGTGCCTTGAGCCGGGAAAGATACGCCTGGACTACTTCTATGCGCCATCGTGTGGTGCTTGCGTGAAGACGAAACCGGGCCTCGAGCGCCTGAAGGAGGAGCTCGGTGACGGATTCGACCTCAACAAGCAATGCATCGCCTTCAAGGATGACGACGGTGCTAAGTGTGTCGACGAGGTGGGACAGACAGCGTTCGACGAGGCCATGAGGATGAGCCGAGGCTACAGTATACGGGCGACACCCACTCTGGTGTTCGCCTGCGATCGTGTCAAGGTCGGGTTCACTGCCTACGACGAGCTTCGCAGGATCGTGTGCGGGATCGGTGAGGGCATTGCGGGCTGCTGACGCTGTCGTGCGAGCGCTCATCATCGCGCTCCTTCTCATATTAGTCCCCGCGGCAGCTGCCGCTCAGGGTCTTGAGGCAATCGCCTCATCCTCAGATATTGGCACGAGCACTTCCGAGCCTGCTGAGGGCGAGGCATGCTCCATCGTAGCCGAATCATGCGGGACCGACACCACTCCCACTGTACAGGAGCTGGTGGCCGACGAGCCTATGGACTGCCCACCGAATGGCATTTGCGTTGCCTACTTCTACTCTCCGACCTGTGGCTCTTGCGCACGAGTGTCGACCTACCTCGATGAGCTCGCGGTCCGACATCCTCGGCTCTATGTCCATAAGATGAACATCCTATTCCCTGAGAACGCCGAGATCAAAGAGGCGATGGACGCACAGTTCGGCGTCCCACCGGAAAAACGTGCCTTCGTCCCGGCCCTCTATGTCGGCCAGACCCACTTCATAGGTGAGGAGGAGGTCCGCGCTGGGCTCGAGAAGAGCATATCCACCGCACCGGAAGAGGGGATCCCGTGCTCGTGCGAAGTCTTCCATACGGGAGGCGTCGAGGCCGGACGTAACTCAATCATCGACCGTTTCACGAGCTTCTCTGCGTCCGCTGTGATCATAGCCGGTCTTGTCGACAGCATCAATCCCTGTGCTATCGCCGGTCTCATCTTCTTCATATCCTATCTTGCCTACATCCAGCGGAAGGGTAAGGAGGTGCTCTTCATTGGAATCCTCTACTCGGCTGGCGTCTTCTCTGCCAACCTTCTCCTGGGGCTCTGGTTCAGGCGTATGCTCGTCTATGTCGAGCGCTTCTCACTTGTGTCGGCCCTTATCTATCCCGCCACCGGATTCATAGCGCTCGTGTTCGCTGCCCTGTCTTATCGCGACTATTGCCGGGCCCGGGACGGTGACCCGAACGAGATGACGCTTCAGATGCCCAAGTGGGCCAAGAAGGCCACCCATACGATCGTCCGGACGGCAGCGCGCTCCGAGTACCTTGCGGCCTTCGCCTTCTTTGTTGGCTTCGGCATCACGTTCTTCGAGTTCCTCTGCACGGGGCAGGTCTATCTCCCGACCATCGTGTATATCCTCGGAGTGCCCGAACTGCGCTCACAGGCCATGTTCTACCTGATCCTGTACAACTTGCTGTTCATCTCCCCGCTCGTCATCGTGTTCGTTGCCGCCTACCTTGAGACCACGTCAAAGAGCATGCAGGACCTGTTCAAGAAGCATGTGGCAGGGACCAAGATCGCCGCCACCATCTTCTTCCTGTTCATCGGTGTCGTGATGCTGGTGACCGGGCTGCCAGGTCTGTTATAGTTCAAGTCGCCCCTCATGGGAAAAGCGCATCGTACACACGCTCCGCGACCTCTTGGGCAGTATCCTTCTCGCGTGTCAGCACAAGGAGCTTTCGCGGGTGGACGCTCACGCGTACACCACTGACCTCGGCCATCACAACGACCGGCGTCGTTGACAGCACCTTTGCGTCATCTACAGGGGCGAGGAGGTCGCTCACATCGCCCATGCCCAGGCGCCGACCTTTAGGGAACTCGAGCACGAAACCTCCCTTGGACGTGCAGGGCCGGATCACTCGCATCCTTTCGCCTCCACCTCGACGATCTTGGCGCCCTCCAGGGCAGCCTTCACAAGGGCGTCGATGTCCAGCGCCTGCTCCGCCTCCTCGACGATAGGGAGCTTCCCCCGCTTCTCGGGGCGGTCAGGGGTTATCGTGCAGCACCCGGCCGGTTTGACCGAAACCTCGAACGTACCGATGCGCTCACCGATACGCGTGATCTCGAGCTTGTCCAGGCCGATGAGCGGGCGGAACACAGGTCGTGTGGACACCCTGTCCTCGACGAAGAGGTTCTCAGCGGTCTGTGATGCCACCTGTCCGAGGCTCTCCCCTGTGGTGAGCGAGAGAGCACGCTCGCGTTCTGCGATGACGTCGGCGATACGGTACATCATCCTGCGACACAGGACGCACTGGAGGTGGTGCGGGCACGATCGCGCGATCTCGGCTAGGTTCTCACCGTGCGGGACGAGGTATAGCTTGACCTTGCGGCCGATGGCCCAGCACTTGAGCCGGTGGCACATGTCCACTGCGCGGTCGCGGTTGGCCATGTCGGAGAAGGGATCGAGCACGAAGTGGATGAAGATGGGGACACAACCGCGCTTCATCATGAGCCATGCGGCAACGGGCGAGTCGATACCACCCGAGATGAGCACTGCGGTCCTGCCCTGGGTGGCGAGGGGGAGGCCGCCGGTGCCCTCCACACGGTCGAGGAAGTAGTACGCTTCTTTCTGTCGCACTTCGACGAACACCTCGCTCACAGGTGCATCCAGGTCGACGGTGAGGTCAGGCCGTTCGTCGCGTATACCCTGGCCGACGGCCTTACCGACATCGATGCTGGTGAACGAGTGGGTGCCTGCGCGGCGGGCCCGGACGGCGAACGATGTGTCAGAGGGGAGGTGCTCTGCTGCGAAGGACGCGACGGCGTTTACGATGACATCCATCTCTACGCCACAGGTCTCGACGACGGAACACGATGTGACACCGAACACGCGTGCGGTCGCCTCGGCAGCAGCACGTGGCTCGTCGGTAGCGATGAACACGCGTCCGCGGTCCCGGGTGACCTTTCCTTGAATGCCCTTGTGCTCAAGGAGGCGCTGGATATTACGGACGAGCTCCCGCTCGAAACCTGTGCGGATCGTGCCCTTCTTCAGTGCGAGCTCACCATATCGCACGAGCACGGTACCCGGTAGCGCCATCACCCCGTCGCAGGAGGGGAAGGTTTTAGGACTTTTCGCTTGGGCCTGGGCGTGGAAAGGCCCAAAAGGCCATGTTTTTATCCCTGTTCCTCCATCATATCACCATCATGGCGACTACCGATGGTCCCAGACCCTCCGACGACAGGTATGGAAGGCAGGTAATCCTTCCCGAGGTCGGTACCGAGGGACAGGAACGGCTCGCTGGTGGGTCGGCACTGGTCATCGGTGTCGGGGCCCTGGGCACGGTCGTGGCATCCGCTCTCGTCCGGGCGGGCGTGGGACATGTGAGGCTGGTCGACCGGGACCTTGTGGAACTGAGCAACCTACAGCGTCAGGTGCTGTTCGACGAGGGCGACGTAGGTTCGCCCAAGGCAATCGCTGCGGTCGAGCGCCTCCAGGCCATCAACCATGATGTGGTCGTGGAAGGTGTTGTCAAGGACGTGGGCCCTAAGACCGTTGAGGACCTCCTTGACGGAATGGACGTCGTCATAGATGGCACCGACAACCTCGAGAGCAGGTTCCTACTCAACGACGCATGCGTGAAACATGGTGTGCCGTGGGTGTACGGTGGTGCCGTGTCCACCTTGGGGATGAGCCTGACGATAGTACCTGGGGATACGCCATGCCTCCGGTGCTGTCTTCCCTCCCTGCCCCCGCCCGGATCGCTGGATACGTGCGATCGCGTCGGCGTGCTCAACACCCTCCCCCTTGTGATCGGGGCACTGGAGACCTCTGAAGCCCTCAAGCTCATCCTGGGCCGGGAGGACATTGACAGGGACCTTGTCGTCTACGATGCCTGGCGGCGCGAGCTGCGGCGAGTGGAGGTCGCACGGGACCCGCGATGCGGATGCTGTGGAGAGGGGCGTTACGAGTTCCTTGAGGGTGGACGGACCGGTCTGACCACTATCATGTGCGGTCGAGAGATGGTGCAGGTGACACCGGCCAAATCAGGAGAACTCTCCCTTCCGGAGCTATCGGAGCGTCTCCGGGGCCTTGGCGAGGTGCAGCTGACAGAGCACACGCTCACACTCTCGCTGGCCGAGAACGAGCTTGTCGTCTTCAAGGATGGTCGTGCGCTAGTACGAGGGACCGATGATCCGAGCGTGGCACGCTCGCTCTATGCCCGCTACATAGGGGCATGAGCCGCTAGAACGTCACTATTGCCTGGCGGACCAGGAAGACGAGAGCGATCATCCCGACGACCGACACACGCAGGAAGTTCACTTCGAAGGTCTTGTAGAGATAGCTTGCCAGGCGCGGGTATCGGGGCATGAGCTGGCCGGTGAGCTTGCATTTCACCCGCCGCTCCATGTCCGTGCCCTTGAAGACGTAAGCATAGGCGTTCCTCGCCAGCTTACTATACCCGGGCCTCACGAGCGCTAGGAAGCTGAGGAATAGGCCGAGCACGAAGACGAAGAGCCGCATGAACGGAGTGTTAGTGTCCGGGGACACGCCACAGCACGGCATTCAGTCATCCTCCCTATGCTCGTCCTCGATGAACGCACGTGCCCGTGGAAGGTGCTCTTGGAGATACTCGACTACGGGCGTGTCCTTTGGTGGGAACATGTTCGCGAAAGGATAGATCGGGAAGGAGAGACAGAAAGGCTGGGTGCCGTGATAGGAACCCTTGGTATTAGGGAAGAGCTTGAGGTGATGTCCGAGCCGGAACCCGAGGGACTGGAGCTTGGTGTCCTCCTCAATATTCGTGAAGTTGTACACCGGCGACTCATAGGTGATGTCGTACTCTTTATACAGACCTTGGAGTTCGTCGAGAATGGCCTGCTTCTGCTCGGGATACTGGTCCTGGCATACGTTCTCGCCGCCATAGGCATGGTGTATCCCGTGCTCACGACAGTAGCGGATGGTGGCAGCGTGCATGGTCAGCTTGCATCCCATGCACAGGATGAACCATGATCGGTAGCGCAGCAGGTCCGAGGTGATGTTCGTGCGCTGGACGGCGCGCCAGACGCGACGGATGTCGATGAGCTCGTGACGTATGGCATCATCACCGAAGAGCTCTTTGAGGGTGACCACGTGCTTGCCCGATAGGTCCATGTTGTAGAGGAAGCCTGTGTTGAAGGTGAGGAGATGAACCCGCTTGAACCGCTCGGCGGCCAGCACGGCGACCGTTGTCGAGTCGACTCCCCCTGAGAACAGGACGGCAACATCGTCCCCGCGATCGTCAGGTGGTTCCTCTCGCTCTTTTTCACGCTTTGGCATGACCTATCCCGTACAGACGTCGCACTTGCCCCGCTCGATGTACCGCTTGAACCGCTCATCGTTCCTGATGGTCTTGCAGAGACCACAGATGCCCTCGAGCTCGTCCTCACCCCGCGCGATGCGGGTGGCGATATCATCGATGAGGTCACTGAAGTTCTCGTCGATGACCTCCTTGTTCCGGGTGCCCCTCACCGCCTTGAAGTACTGGGTCACGGCCGCTTGGGTGACGCCCAGTCGCTTGGCGACGGCAGCGCGCGTCATCCCGTGCTTCTCGACCAGCATACGCGACAAGGATGACCGGACAGCGGGGAGAATGTGCATTGTCACAATCTCGCATGGTGGTTTCATAATACACTACCTTAACGGCGTTAAGTTAATATATTTTACCCCGTTAAGTATTATTGAGCGATACAGGAGAGTACCTTTAATGGTTTGCTGTGGTGGGAACGAGGGACGGGAACCTGTTTCGTATGTGGGTTTCCTCTTGGCGCTCGCGGTCACGACAGCGTTCAACATCGTGTTCGTTCCCGTGCTAGTTCTCACGGCCCTCGTGCTCCCGCGGTACAGGGCACCTGCTCGATTCTACCTATCCTATCTGGCCGACACAGCTCCCGTACTCCTTGCCGAACCCGACGTGAGCCCGCGAGCGAGGTGCCGGATCGTAGGACGCCTCCTCAGGCACTCGCCCGGCGTAGGCGGTATCGTTTACCGTAACTTCGCTCCCCTGTGCGCGCTATCGGGCGTCGTGATGACGCTGGCGCTCGTCCTTGTCGTTCTCGGGGCCATCGGACAGCTCTCAATAGCGTGAGGTGGCTCGCAGATGAAGGATGATCGCGCCGACAGCGGCGGAGCGCAAACCTTTAAATCAACCGACACGGACCCGGGGGACGTGACGAAGGGCACACCTCTACGGGCAGCGGTGATGTTCTCGGGTGGCGGCGACTCGTCACTGGCCTCGGGCATTCTCTCCCGGCTCCTTGACGAGGTCCATCTCGTCACCTACGAGACGGACGTCGATATCTTCGTGAAGTTCTCGGAGAAGTCGTCCGATGCACTGAAGAAGGCCTTCCCTGGAAAGGTACGTCATTCGATCATGCCGATCCCTCCCTGGTGGATGGACAACCAGGTACGTCACTGGGACTGCCTCCACTTCGCCTGCATCACTTGCAAGTTCATCATGCACGTGCGGACGGTCATCTACTGTCTCGAGAACGCTATACCGCTGGCGGCTGATGGGGCCATCCAGGAAGAGGTGCATAATCCCGAGCAGATGCCCGGAGTTCTCGATACTCTCAAGCGCTTCTACGGTGAGTTCGGAATCCGACATATCCATCCATCCTATTTCTATACAGTAGGGAAGGAGGACGCAGCCCTGGGCGAGCTGGGCATCGATATGGGGAACCGGGTCCGTGCACCAGGCCTCAAGGGCTACCACATACACCGTCAGCCCTACTGTGTGCTCGCCAACGTCGTGGGCGTGTTCCTCTCCAATCCCTACTCGGACAATCTCATCCATGAGGAGGTCGTGCGCCACTTGGAGTCGGACCTCGAATACGGTCGGTCGATCATCCGTACCTACTTCGAGGAGAAGGGAGAGGACCTCGACGCGCTCATCGAGCGTGTGCGTGAGCAGCCGATACCACCAGAAGACGTGCTCGAGAGTATGGACCATCGTCGCGAACTCTCGGTCGAGGAGCAGACCGCCAAGACCATCCGGCAGCGTTACGATGAGGCCGGTGCATCCAACCGGGCCATTGGTGATATAGTGCGGTTCTCCATGCTGTCGTCGATGTTCGTTGAGGGCCTGGTGTACTTCTCGGCAGCATCCCTCTGGAACAAGCAGCTGCGACGTCTGACAGGAGCTATCTACCGCTATCTGGGATTGCGGGCGAAACAGGCCGTGGGTCTAGGTGGTGGTGCCCGCGGTGGAAAAGACGTATAAGGATAATCCAACGGAGTGACGAACATGCTAACGACACCGGAATCGGTCATAATCAGTCAGGTGCCACTGGCCATCTTCGGTGCCCTTCTATGCTACGAGGTGCGACGGCTCCGCCAGGCGGTCGAAGAGCTCGCAGTGAAGAGTGGAAAGGATGGCGGTGACGAGTGATCGACACAACGGCCGATGCTCTGCTGTACACACAGTGGATCTATTTCGTTATCGGGTTCTATGTCTGGTATGAGCTGTCGCGCATCAACAAGGCCATGGTAAAGCTCGACAGGGACAACGTCTTCGGGTAGGGATGTGCGCCCTTGTAGGGGAAATGAAATCGTTACTGAATCTTAATTCAGTAATCACCACGTCTACAGAAATCGGTCATGAAGAAGGGATTCTCGATTGTCCGTGACGGGCTACTCGCGCTTCCGTCGCCGTCGACCTCGGCGGCCGGAGGGTACCTCGAGTGTGAGGCGCTCGATAAGGTCCTTGCACCGGTTCCGGATCGTTACCTCGGTGACACCTGCGACCTCTGCGACCTGACGCTGGGTGCGTCGCTCCCCGACGATCTGGGATGCCAGATAGAGGGTGGCGGCGGCGATGCCCGTGGGACCCTTGCCCGAGATTAGCTCGTTTGCCTCCGCCTGCTTGATGATCTCTATGGCGGTCGCCTGCACCTCGCCCGAGAGGCCCAGCTCGGAAGCGAACCGGGGGATATAGTCCTCGGGTTTGGTAGGAAGGATACGCAGGCCCAGCTCCCTGGCCAGGTACCTGTAGGCACGGCCGATGTCACGCTTGCTCACCTTGGAGACCTCAGCGATCTCTTCGAGAGTGCGCGGAGTGTTATGGCGGCGGCACGCGGCATAGAGGGCGCCAGCAATGACGCTCTCCATGGACCTTCCCCGCACCAGACCCTTGCTCACGGCCTTACGGTAGAGGATAGCGGTGGTCTCCTCGATGTTCGTCGGGAGATTGAGATAGGAAGAGTAACGCTTCAGTTCCGATAAAGCGAAGCGGAGGTTGCGCTCCGTGGCGCTGACCATGCGGCTCTGCCACTTGCGCAGACGCATGTACTGGGCACGCTTGCCGGCTGGGAGAGCGGAGTAGATCTCGCTGATGCCTTTACCGATGTCTGTCGTGAGCCCGCGGTCGTGTCGTGCGGCCGATAGTGGAGCTCCAGTACGTCGGCGCTTGGAGGCTTGCTCATGGTCGAACTCGCGCCATTCTTGTGAGGTGTCCACCATGGACTCCTCGATGACCAGCCCGCAACCGGCGCAGACGACTTCGCCACGGTCCTCGTCGCGGTAGAGGTCCCTGCTCCCGCACTCGGGGCACTCGGTTATCTCCTGCTTCCGGAGTTTGCCCTCTTCGGCCATGTTCTTAGGGGGAACGGTGCTTTCATGGTTTATAAATCGTTCGCAAAATATTTAATAAGCCGGCCCGGAAGTCGAAAGGTTTTTAGCATCTTCTATTGGAGTAGCAGAACAGAGGCATCACAAATGGCTGTCTGGCAGGGATTCTCAAGAAGGAAAATTACGGGGAAACGCATCGTGCGAGCCCGCAAACATCGCAAATTCGACCTAGGGCGGGCACACCTCGAGACCAAGATAGGATCCCGCCGCGTTAAGAAGATCCAATGTCTCGGGGGAAACCAGAAGTTCCGGCTCCTCTCTGACGAGCTCGTGAACCTGTTCGATCCCAAGAAGAAGGTCCAGAAGCATGTCAAGGTCACCAGCGTGGTAGAGAACACCGCGAACCCGCACTACGTGCGACGCGGTATAATCACGAAGGGCGCCATCATCGAGACCGAGGCCGGTAAGGCGCGTGTCACCAGCCGACCTGGCCAGCACGGCATCCTGAACGCCGTGCTCGTCCAATAGGATAGGTTTAAAAAAAGCAGGTCGTGTCGAGGACGAAATAGAGGGTGAATTTATGAACGTACAGCGACCCTTGGACGCACTCAATGCCGCGAAGGGAAAACGGGTGTTCGTGGAGCTGAAGAATGGCACCTCGTACGTCGGTGAGTTGCAGGCGTTCGATATTCACATCAACCTTGTCCTCGATAACACCGAGGAACAGAACGAAGGAAAAAAGATACGACGTCTGGGGCGGGTCCTCATCCGTGGGGATAATGTCCTCATCGTATCACCTGAGGTGGGAGCATGAGCAAAGGTACACCATCCTTCGGTAAGCACCAGAAGGCGATGCACCTCCCGTGCAGGCGCTGCGGCAGGCACTCGTACCATCGAGTGAAGAAACGCTGCTCGGCCTGCGGGTATGGCGCCACCTCGCGAATCCGAAGGTACAACTGGCAAAGAAAGCAATTCAACCGGATCCGGCTCTGGTAGGGCCAGGTCCCGCATAGGTAATCCAGCGGGCCCGTAGCTCAGTCTGGCAGAGCGGCAGGCTCTTAAGCCACTGCGGCATCCCGAAATCGGGTGTTTCGAGCCACTTGGCAATGAGATGGAGACACCTGTTTGTCGCGGGTTCAAATCCCGTCGGGCCCATGCGGGGGGGCTTACGCTCCCCCGCAATAACCTGCCTTCTATCGATCGTCACTTATTGATCGGATAGAAATGCAGCTCACGCTGACGAGAGATATGTCTCATAATTGTGAGGATCTGTCTACATGAACTCCTTGGGCGTCGCGAAGTACATTCCTAAGAACATGGATCCTGTGACCATGAGGAAGATCCCCAGCACGGAGAAGTGGTAGAACTCGGTACCGAAGTGGGCAATGCTCCAGTCCACGCCCTTCTCGATAATATAGGAATAGTACACGATCACGATAGCGAGTCCAAGCGCGCACAATCCGAATCCTAGACCCAGGATCTCCGGCTTCTGCCAGGTGGATATCGGCCTGCGCTTCTTTGGGTGAGGGACGGGCGGAAGCTCGACCTCAGCTTCCTTTACCTCGACCTCTTTCTTGGCGGGAGCGGCCTCCGTCTCTTCCTTTTTCTCGACGAGCTTCTCCTTTCGCACGGACTTCTCCTCCTTCTCCTTAGTACTCTTCTTCTTGCTCCCTTTGCCCGGCATGTTAGCAACTATGTCGTCAAACTTGAAAAAACCTATGCCTTTTGGGCGAAGGTCAGGAACCTGGCCTGTCCGAGGAACTGGGTCCGACCGCGAGTACCCCTGTCGTCAACATGCATCTCGCGTACGAGCGGCTCATAAGTGACGATGTTCTTGAGGGGGAGGTCACCAGCCGCCCGATGAACGGCAGCGACCTGTTCCATGAAGGGCGAGTACACGAACACCCAGCCCCCTTTCTTCACCACTCCCGTGACTTCCGGGAGGACCGCGTCCGCGTCACGCATGTCGAGGCAGACAAGGTCGAAGGGCTGCTCGTGCCCTTCTACGCTCAGGGGCCCCTCCACGAGCTCCACGTTATCAGCGCCGGCTATCGCGAGGTTGGATCGGGCGATGCGCACGGCCTCCTCGCGTACCTCATAGGTCAAAATGGACCCTTCCGGACCGACATAGTCCGAGAGGAAGGAGGTCAGGAATCCGGAACCGCATCCCGCCTCGAGCACGCGCCAGCCGCGCCCGACTCCTGTGACGGCGACAATAATCCCGAAGTCCATCGGTGAGGCCACATTACCCGACCGACGGAACCTTCTTGAGAGCGCGAACACGTTTCGGTTAGCTTTATAAATATCAGGCATCGGCCATCCCACCTAGTCCCCTCTTAGGGGGCCAGATTGAAAAGCATTTTGGAAGGCGGCGAGCGCATGGCGGACAAGAAGAAGAGCAAGGGCCGGAAGAAGGACAAAGTCCCTAAGAAGGTCCAAAAAAAGAAGGTCGAGGAAGAGACGACCAAGGAGGAGCTCCATCCTAAGATCGCCGAATTCAGAGAATACTACGACAAGAACTACAAGACGCTCATGATCCTCCCCTTCGCCATGCTCGCAATTGCTCTCGTCATAGCATTCACCATGCCGCCCGAGCAGGACATAGATCTCAAGGGTGGACTTTCGATAGTCATCCAGACCGATATTGCTGTCAACGCCAATACGCTGGAGAGCGCGCTCCAAAGTCGCTTCGGCTCGGACATCCGGCTGCGTGTCCTCAAGAACGCGCTCACTGGCGAGACCCAGGTGGCGGTCGAGGTCGGGGGCGATCCCGACAAGGATGCCATACTGGCCGAACTGGGGAAGCAGCTGAACATAGACATTGATACCGGGAGCTACAGCATCCACCAGGTCAATCCGTCCATCAGTGCGTCCACCTTCGCCGGTGCACAGCGTGCAGTATTGATTGCATTCGTCCTCATGGGGGCTGTTATCGCGCTACTCTTCCGTGAGCCCGTCATCTCCGGGGCAGTGATGCTCGCGGCCTTCTCCGATATAGTGGAGAGCTACGCGCTCATGTCTCTATTGGGCATCAAGCTTTCGATGCCCACCATCGCCGCGCTTCTGATGCTCATCGGTTATTCCGTTGACTCGGACATCCTCCTTACTACCCGCATACTCAAGCGTCGCGAGGGTCGTATCGTCGATCGGATATTCGACGCCATGATGACAGGACTCACCATGGAGGCCACTACCATCGCCGCAGTGACCGCCATCCTCCTGCTATCCAACGCCGCTGTACTACAGGAGATCGCCACAGTGCTCCTTCTGGGTATCAGCGTCGACGTCATCAACACTTGGATCCAGAACGCTGGCATCATCAAGTGGCGACTTGAGGGGGTGGACGAATGAAACCGGACTTCGAGAAGATCCTGAAGGAGCCTCAAGTGCTCCTGCTCGTGATCATCCTCATCGCGTCCATCACGCTCGTCGTGTTCCGTGGTATCGACACCGGGCTCGACATCTCGGGCGGTGTCCGCGTCGTCATGGCCCCCAACGCCACCGTGGGCCCCGACGTCCTGGAGACGGCACGGAACGTCATCAACCAGCGTATCAACCGCATCGCCCTTAAGGACGTGACGACCCGCGTGGTCAGCGATGTGCTCTCGGGCAATTCGTATATCATAATCGACTTCGCCGGTGTGAACCGCACCGAGGCGGAACGGTACCTCGAAGCAGAGGGCAAGTTCGAGGGCCAGATCCGCAACAAGACAATCTTCACAAAGACCAAGCGCGTTTTCACCGATGCCCAGCGCAGCGGGACCTCGCAGGTGAGCGAGAACGTATTCCGCTTCTGGTTCTCTGTGGAGATGCACTTCGATGAGGCGCGGAAGTTCGCCGACGCCACGTGCAACTGCACCCGCGATCCCACAGGCGAGTACCTGGAGCCCGCGTGCAACCTGGTCCTGAGGGTGGACGATGTGGTCAAGTCAGACCTCCGCATCGCGTCGGGCATGGCGTGCAAGCCAGCGACCGAGGCCCGTATCGAGGGCTCGTCGTCCAGCCGCGAGGAGGCGCTCTCCGAGATGCGTTACCTCCAGGCAGTGCTGTCTACCGGTGCGTTACCGACCAAGCTATCCATCGTGACCATCAACGACGTGTCGCCCAAGCTCGGTTCCGACTTCAAGCAGCAATCCGTGGTCTCGGGCCTCGTCGCACTGCTCGGAGTGGCGTGCGTCCTCATCGTCAAGTACCGGGAGCCCTACATGGTCGGTTCCATCCTCTTCACCTCCACCTCGGAGATAATCCTCATCCTCGGGATGGCCTCGCTCATCCACTGGCAGATCGACCTGGCCGCCATCGCTGGCATCATCGCCGCGGTGGGGACCGGTGTGGACCACCAGGTCATCATCGCTGACACCATGATTCGGGGCGACGTGGACACGAAGCGTGTGTACGGCTGGCGGGCGCGCATCAAGCGTGCGTTCTTCATCATCTTCGCCGCCGCCTCCACTACCATCTGCGCGATGGTGCCATTGACCTTCGTCGGTCTGGGCGCTGTGAAGGGCTTCGCCATCACGACCATCCTCGGGGTGCTCGTCAGCGTGCTCGTATCTCGCCCCGCCTTCATCCGCATCCTGGAGAACTCGGTGTAGACCATGGTACATGACAGGAGGTGTATTGCATGAGGATCGGAGTGATGTCCGACTCGCATGATAACATCGACTTCATCGAGTCCGCTGTGGCCACCTTCAACCGGGAGGACGTGGAGTACGTGCTCCACGCCGGTGACCTCGTCTCCCCGTTCACCGCACGCGCCTTCAGGGAGCTCAAACCGCCCATGGCCGCGGTGTTCGGGAACAACGACGGCGACATACCCTTCCTCACCAAGAAGTTCGATGGGATCGCCACCTTCCACGGGAGGTTCGCCGACCTAGAGCTGGCCAACCGCCGGGTCGCCATGCTCCACGGCGAGAGCCCCAAGCTTGTATCCGCCGTGCTCTCATCCGGTAACTACGACCTGGTCGTGCGCGGCCACACCCACAAGCATGAGATCATCCAGCGGGACGACACCCTGCTGGTCAATCCCGGAGAGACCTGCCCGTACCTCACGGGTGTCCCTACGGTAATGATAGTCGACCTTGGCTCCATGGAGCCTCAGCTCATCGAGCTGGACACGATATGATGAAAAGGAGGTGAAATGACTGGGACGAATTCGCACAACGCTCGTAAAGCGCGTAGCAGGTAAGCTCTATGAGGACCACCCTGAAGTGTTCTCAAGTGACTTCTACAAGAACAAGCAGATGGCGGAAGAACTTCTTACCTTCCCGACATCCAAGCTGCGCAATAAGGTTGCCGGATACCTCACCCGTATCCACAACACGACGATAAACCGTAGGGCACGCGAGCGGCGGGAGTGAGGCTCCACCTGAAGGTGGACGGCCTCCCGCCCTCGGTAATGATGGGACCGAACCGGCCAGTGGCCGGACCTAATTCTGGACCCCTTGCGGCACATGGAAGAGCCGCAGCGGAACGTGACACAAAACAGCACACCTGCGCCCCAAGATACGACTTAAATAGGGGTGATCTGCCTCCAAATGCAGTCTAGTAGGACGGAGGACCTGCGGATGACCATGCTGGCCACACCTGAGGAGAACGCGGACCTCATCGAGGGCGCAGTTGACGGTATCGGTGAGCTTTACGGCGACGCTGCCAAGGCGGTCCTTGTGTACGGCTCCCGGGTCAACGGATACGCAAAGCCCGCATCCGACGTCGACTGTTTCGTTGTTCTCGAGGACGGGTACGAGGACAAGGCCGGGTTCGAATCCTTCTACATCGACGACGTGGAGGTGCATGCGATCGCCCTCACTCGTGACGGTTTCGAGCGGGGCATCACCGATGCGCGTGGCCTGTCCCTGGAGCACGTGGGGACCACTATGTTCAACTACGAGGCGCCCGTGGGCGGAGAGTACGTTGAATCCCTTGACGTGGAGAACAAGTATGAGATCGCTACAAAAGCGCTAGACGACGTTGCTTACCTGGCCAAGGGGCTCGACGAGGACGTCCCCATCTACCTGACCCGCAACGACATCGTCGAGACCGCCATCGTGAAGAAGGTGCTGGCACTGCCAGAGATGGCCGAACGCATCGAGCGCATGGAGGTGGCCGGTACGTACGGTGAGATGTTCCAGCAGATCAAGAGCTCCTACCAGTCCGCCTTCGACCGTCTCGAGGAAGAGGGGCGGATAAAGCACGTATGGGGCGGTGAGAACCCGATCTACGAGTACACAGGAGAGCGGGGCGGTTCGTGGTATGATTCACCTGTCCTGCACTCCCTGGGCCGCATCGCCTCGACGAGGTTCTTCAACCTTGCCCAACTGGCCGCGAAGCGGAAGCTGACGGACAACGACGTGAAGGGTGGCATGCGATGGCGCCTACTGTTCAACGTCCCGAAGTATGCGGTCTGTCTCGGGAAGGACTACCTCCACAACCTCTCGTATGCTGTCTCCCACAAGGAGAAGCTCGCTCCTGACGAGGATGTGGGCGGATACTTCTACAAGGGTATGTCCATGGACCACCTTCTCAGGGTTCCCGAATCGCTACAGCAGGCACGGCATGAGCGCAACGAGATCAAGGAGCTCTTGCGCGGTGACCTGGAGTAGGGCGCGCGGGGAAAGGTTGAAAAGGTTGGTGGCCCCACAGGCTCAGTACCCTGGTCGGTCATCGGAGATAGCTCCCCTACCATCATAAGGCTCTCATCATCGCCAGGGGGCCATCAGTAATGATGGTCCCCGGTGATGATATGTTTTCGTGACTACTGAAAGGAGTACTTGTGTGGATCACTGATCACGTATCAGGTGGTCACGTTCATTGGTTGTAGGCATTCAACGGCTATCAGGTCGATCGTCCTATTGTGCACCTTTGCTGTGACCGGCTGGCACTTCTGTGCTTCGGTCATCAGCTGTGTCACCGCCATCTCGTAGCCGTACTGGACGCCGGCCTGGACGTCCTTCTGCTGCACGCAACCTGACGCCGTCACATTGACCGTCTGGTTCTGTAGCTGGATAGGGACGGGCTCGCACGTAACTGCCTGCGCGACGACCTGCGTGAGGGCGCGCTCGTACCCGTACTGAGCACCCAACTGCAGCTCACGGTTCTGGACGCACTCGACCATGGTGAGGTTGATGGTCTGGTCCTGCATATGGACGGCGACCGGTTCGCACGACGCGGCCTGGTTTATGAGCTGAATGAGCGCCTGGTCATGCCCTACGCGTGCTCCCGCCTGGACATCCCGCTCACGGATACAGTCGACGGCGGTCACGTTCACGATCTTGTCTCCCAGCGACAGCTCTATAGGCTGGCAAGAACCCACTTCGCGAGCCAGCATCTCGGTGGCCATCTCGTACCCGAACTGGACACCCTCCTTGAAAGCACCGACCTCTCCCTTCTCCCTCGTTACGGAGTAGGTATCGAACGCAAGCGGGATGAAGGACAGAAGGATTATGGTCGCAAGGACGGCGATGATGGGTCCCGTCCTCTTTGCATGTGACGCTCTCTCCATGATGATCCTCCTCAGACTAGGAGGTATATCGATTTAACTACCTTTTGGACGAGCGGGCTAGTAGACCTCGCGCTCCAGTTCGATGGAACCATCGTCGTTGTAGCTGACGATGTACGGCGTGTCGATGACGCCCGCGAACCCGTCCCTGCCCTCGGCCTCGAAGAGCCAGGTGAGCAGCCGGTCGCGACCGTCCTCACCCTGCACGATCCGACATGTGTAGGCGTTGGTATCGCTGCCCATGACCACCTCGTTGCCAGCAGGTCGGAACCCGCCGTCTGGCCGGTCGGACACGTACATGAACACTCCTGTCTGCGGAGCGCCCTCTATCTCGTTCTCGTGCGTCGAAGAGTACGACCGTTCGTCTGTGGCGAAGAATAGGTGGTACTTGTCCCCGTGCTTGTGCATTACGGGCACCTCCATCTGCGAGAAGTGCCCGGGGGCGCTGATGGGCGCCATCACCTCCCAGTCATAGAGGTCCTTGGAGCGGGCATGGGCGATGCATCCTCTGCTATCGAGCGGTCCCTCGTTGGTACGGGCGCACACGTAGGCGTGGTAGAAACCATCTGACGGGTCGTACACCACTTGCGGATCGCGCCATGACTCGGTTGTCGCACCGGGATCGCCGAGCTTCTCGTACCACCTGGCGTCGGCCTCCATGACGGGTCCGGGCTGCTTCTCCCAGTTGACGAGGTCGTCCGAGGTCGCCAGACCCACGCGCTGGATCAGGCCGTCATCCTCGGAGGAGCGGGACGTGTAGAACATGAAGTAGCGCCCGTCCTTCTCGATGACGGAGCCGGTCCAGATACTGGTGTCGTCCCACGAGCCCTTCGGTCCCGGTCCCAAAGCAGTACCGATCTCCTCCCAGTTGACGAGGTCGTCGGAGACGGCATGCCCCACAGTCGCCATCCCGTGGCGCATCTCGGGATCGGAGATGTCACGGGGTGCCTGGAGGTAGAACATGTGGTGCTGGCCATCCTTCTCGACGGTCCAGAAGTCCCAGAGGTACTTGTCCTCGGGTGCCCAGCCCTGGGGCGAGGGGGAATCCTTCTCCCCATCTAAAGTAAGATGTTCGGACAACACGTCCAAGTTACCCCGTCAGGTAAGAATGGGCGAGGGTCGTCGCTTAATAACTTTTCGTAGGTGAAGGGGCAAATCCACGTTCTGAGATGAACGATTCGAGAGCATCGGCCACGGCAGTCCCATGGGTGGCCGATTCTACAATGACGCCCTCATTCTTTAACGCCTCTTTAACATGTGGCTCCGCGTTCCCCACTATAACGGCCCGGCCGAATCCTCCCGTGAGCATGGGGACATCGTTCTCGCTGTCACCCACCACCAGGACGTTACCTGCAGGGATACCCTCGTGCTCTGCTATGAACGCTACGGCCACGCCCTTGTCACATCCTACGGGGAGCACGTCCAGACCGTTGCCCTTGATGAGCGCGACGCTGACATCTAGTCCTACCAGCGCTCCTCTCACTTCCTGGACAACAGATTGTGGCTCCACGTTCGTCACGATATAGCTCACACGACGGACGTTGTCGAAGTCCTGCGGGACGAGCGCGGGGTGCCCGGACAGACGTGAGCGTACTTGTTCAGCGTCCCATTGTCCCTGAGAAAGCTCTCCGGTCAGTTCAATAGCTTCCCCATCCACTACCTGATACAACGAAGCTCCCGAGTCGCATCCCCACCAGTCCGGTTCCGGAAGACCGAGCTGGGCGACCAGTCGCTGGCCCGATGCAAGGTATCTTCCGGTGACGTAAGCAAGGACAAGCACGCCTGCGTCACGTGCCAGCTTCACGGCAGTTGTGAACCGGCGCTCACCCTCTGTATCGCCTGCGACCGTGTCGTCCAGGTCACAGGCAAGAAGGATGCGACGGGGCAGGGGCACCATGTCCACCATTGTTCACCTCCCGACCAAGAAATAAAAGGCTGCGTCCCATTATCGCCTCCCATGGACGTCTATCTCGCCGCCCCCATCGCCGGTGACCGCGCTGCTATCGGGAACGCCCGCGCCATGGCCGATGCCATCAGGGACCTCGGGCACACGGTGCTCACCGAGCATGTCGTAGCACCTGATGTGATGGAGCGGGAGGCCGCCCTCACGCAACGGGAGATATTCGACCGGGACATGAAGTGGCTGAGGACGAGCGAGATGCTCATCGCCGAGGTGTCACGTCCGAGCCTGGGCGTTGGGATGGAGATCGGGCTGGCCCTGGAGTGGGGGAAGCCAGTCCACTGCTTCTGCCAGAAGGGCACCCGGCTCTCGGCACTGGTGGCAGGGAACGCTCACCCCAATCTCAAGGTATGGGAGTACGATACCGAGTGGGAACTGCGGGACAGTGTGGAGCGGGCGCTCATGCAGTCGTGAGCCCGTTATTCAAGCAGGTTTCTTGGTCTTCTTCTTACCGGTCCCTTTCTTTCCAGTCACTTTCTTCTTGGGAGCGGTCTTCTTCTTCTTCTTCTTAGGGATCTTCTTCGACTGCTTGCCTTTTGCTTTCACTTCAGGCTTGTGGTTCCGTATGTCCGACACGACATGGCCATCAATGAGCTTGATCTGCCGGTCAGCAAGGGCGGCCATCTCCGTGTCGTGGGTCACTATGATGACGGTCGTGCCCTGTTCCTTCCGGATGCGGTCGAATAGCGCCATTATCTCAAGCGACGTCGTGGTATCCAGCTCCCCTGTGGGCTCGTCGGCGAGCAGGATGTCCGGGTGGTTAGCGAGCGCCCGGGCGATGGCCACCCGCTGCTGCTGGCCGCCGGACATCTCTGTGGGCTTGTGGTGCTTCCAGTCACCGAGCTTCACCAGCTCCAGCAGCTCGTCGGCACGCACTCCCCACTGGTTGAACGGTATGTCGGAGAACTGCATGGGGAAATACACGTTCTCCCTGGCCGAGAGGAGGTTGAAGAGGTTGAAGGACTGGAACACGAATCCCACTTTCATGCCCCGGAAGTGAGCGAGCTCCCCCTCGGTCATCTTGTAGAGGTCCTCACCCTCAACGGATACCGTGCCCTCTGTGGGGTAGTCGAGGCCGCCGATGAGGTGCATGAGGGTGCTCTTCCCCGAGCCGGACGGACCGACGAGGGCCACGAACTCCCCCTTACCGATCTTTACGTCCACTCCCCGCAGAGCGTTGACGATGACCTTGCCCATGAGGTACTCCTTCTTCAGCGCATGGGTCTCGATGAGGGTCATGGTCAGTACCTCAGTGCCGTTATGGGGTCCATCTTGGCAGCCTGCTTGGCAGGGTAGTATCCGGCGAGCAGGGAGGCGCCCAGCCCCACGAGGAATCCGAACACCATGAGCTCATTGGAGAGCACGGCACCGGAGCCAAGACGCCGGAGCATACCGCTGGAGCCGCCCCCCAGGACGCCTGAAAGGGCGCTGGAGATCCCGATGGCGATGATATTGCCGACGATGCCTCCGAGAACACCCAGCACCGCCGACTCTAAAATGAAGAGCATGAGCACGTAATTGTATGACGCCCCAACGGCCTTCATCATCCCGATCTCCCGGGTGCGCTCAAGGACCGAGGTGAGCACGGTGTTGATAGCGCCGATGCACCCGGCCACCAGGGCGATGGCCCCGATGCTGCCGAAGAAGATCTGCATGGTGTACATCTCCTGCTGCTGGGAGTCAACGACGGATTTGGAGCTCTTGACGTCCACCTGCTTGTCCCGCGAGGTGAAGTAGGACTGCAGGGACGACTCCACCAGGTCTACGTTCTCATAGCTGTCCACCCGGACCACAAGGTAGCCTGCCGTGGGATTGAGGTTCCCTGTGACCTTCTTGAATGTCTCCACCGACACGATGGCCGAGGAGTCGACCTCTACGAAGCTCCTCCCCATCTCCGTGAGGACGCCATCGATGACCAGGGTGGCGGCCTTCCCCTTGGAGCCCTGGCCTGCGCCGAGGCGGAAGAGTTGGAGCCTTCCGCCCACTCCTTCGAGCTCGTTGGCGGACGAGACCAGGCCCCGGGCGACCCGTGCCCCGATGGCGGTGCCTTGCCGCGTCGTGGGAAAGTCACCGTCCTGCATGTCTATGGACAGGATACGCTGGAGGGCTGCAAGGTCCGTCCCCACCAAGGTCACGGACCCCGTAGGCTCGATGCCTCGGACTTCCTTCGACAGGCGCTCGGCCCGCTTGCGCACGTGGGGAGGCACCTGGCCGTTTGTGGTGTAGAACAGGGCTGCGGTGTCCACGTGCTCCATCTGGAGGATGTACTCGAGGTCGTCCTCGTCAGGATAGTCGTCCTCACCACCGGCGGGATAGACACCCATGTTGTTGATGCCAAGAGTGTCCACCCAGGATAGCACCTGGGCCTCCATCCCTGCGGAGATGCCTAGGAGCGACACGATAGCAGCAACGCCTACAGCGATACCAAGCACGGTCAGGAGGCTGCGGAGCTTGCGGCTCCAGATGTACCGGACAGCGTAGTAGGCAGCGTATAGCACGGCGGCACCCTCACTTTCGGGGAACTCTCATCCTGCCGCCACCCTTGCCGTAGGCCTGGGCTAGCTTCTTCATCATGTCGGTCTCCTCGTCCTTGGCCTCGTAGAGGATCTTGCAGTCCTCCTTGCCACCTGCGACCGTGCACAGGTCCATTGAGGTCACTGAGCCCATGCGGGTGTCGACCTCGGCCTTCACGCGCTTGTCCGACGCCATGTCCGGTTCGAGGGTCACCACGTAGGTCGTGATGAACTGCAGCTTGCCCGCATCCACCTTCTGGTCGAGGCTCCCCTTCTCCATGGCCATGATGCGCCAGGAAGTGATGTCGGGGACCTTGGAGAGCTGCTTTTTCACCTCGGCGTTGGCGGAAATCAGCTGGGAGATAGTGACCTCTTCTTGGAGCGTGGCGCGCTCACCATAAAGCCAGATACCGCCAGCGATGAGCACAACCACTGCGAGCGCCATACGGTTGGCCACCAGAGTGCTGAAGGTGCGCATGAGCGCACTGTGCTTCTCGGAGCGCTTGGGCTCGATGAGCTTCCCAAGTATGTAAACAACGACGAGGAGACCTACTGCCCCCAGGGCCATGTTCACCGGCTTCGTTGTCACAAGAGCGTTCTTCTCCGGCGAGATGATGCTGATGCCCGCCGCGGCCCCGTTGTTGATCGTAGTGCGCTTTCCTGCGCCCTTGTCACCCATCGCCGCAAGGTCCTCGGGGGAGATACCCTGGACCGTGATGGAAGCTTCCACGATCTCCCGGATGGTGTTACCGTAGTCGTCAACGTACTCGAAGAAGACGGGAAGCCTGACAGAACCGGAGGCCTTCGGGCTGACCATAACTGCGAACTCCGCAGAGTCTGCAAGGTCCACGTCCAGCGTACCGATGAACACCGTATCCTTCCCCACTGGCTGGAAGTTGTCATTCTTGCGGAACCGCACCTTGAGCGATGTGGCCTTGGCCGGGCCGCCGTTGGACACTCCCAGGGTGAGTGTGAAGCTGGAGCCCGCGGTCACGGTGGCAGGCACGGTGGTCACCTCGGTCGGCGTAAGGGTGGACTTGGAGCGCACCGCCACACCGATGTTCCGGTCGATCTCCCGGTCGTTGTCCTCGAAGTCAACGAACAGCAGCGTTATCGGGACCGAGTAGGAGCCCGAGTTGGCGTTACCGCTGGTGAGCATGGTGAAGGTAACGTTCTTCGAGCCCTCGGGAGGGATGGTGCCCAGGTGGACGGTGTTCCCCTGCCCCGAAGGGACGAACACTTCGGTGACGATGTCATTGGTCTCCACCTTGCCCATGACCACCTTGACCAGCCGGGCGTCGTATAGCCCCACGTTCTCCACGCTGAACTTGACCGTGAAGCGCTGGCCCGGGAACACGAACTCCGGCTCGATGGCGACCTCCGCGATCTCCAGGCCCTCGGTGCTGATCTTCTGACGGGCCGAGATGCCCACCTTGATGGACTGGGTCGTGGTCTCGCCGAGGCTGGAGGAGTAGGTGATGGTGACCGGTAGGTTGAAGGGGGTGAGCTCGGTGACCTGTACCTTGAACTCGAAGGCCTGGGACGCCCCCGCCTCGATGGACTTGATGTTGATGATGTTCATCCCCTCTAGCACCAGCGGTGTCCCATCGGTGGCCAGTAAGAGCTCGATGTCCTTTGCTATACCCGTCCCGATGTTCTCCAGGGTGAATGTCATGGTCTCGAGCTTGAGGTCAGCGGTGGTGGGCTCCACCGTGAGATCGAAGCGTGGGACCCCACCCACGGGGAGCGTGATGTTCCCGAGCACGTAGGAGTCCGATCCAAGCTCCTCATAGGTGTGGGTTATGTCCAGAGCGTACTCGCCCTCAGGCGCTACCGAGTCGACGCAGAGGTTGTAATCCACCCATCCCCACACACCGGACCCAAGGCGGCTGATGGTCTTGACGCCACTATCACCGTCGAAGCTGAACGGTTCTTCAACGGTCAGGTTGAAAACGATCTCATCGGCCTCGGTGTTGCCGTTGTTTGTGGCGGGCACCTTCATCAGGAAGCATGTACCGGCCGTGGGATAGGTGCTGAACACCGGATCACCCACCTCGATGTCGGAGGCGAGGATCTGGTATCGCGTCACCGTGTCGGACAGGGCGGGGGCGGTGACCATGGTGAGAATTGTACAGAGCGCCAAGAGCGCTACTATCAATTGATTGACCAAACGCTGCCTTTCTACCATGGTAATCACCTCTTCCGCGCCCTCGATGCGCATCGCTCGCCCGAAGTGAGCGGTATTCCGTTCTGGCTTCCGATGAGCTCGCGGAGCTTACCGCCGTCCGCTCCTTCACCCATCTTCACGACGACGAGGACGTACCCGTCCTCGACCGTAGCGGTCGCGTTGGCGGCCGTTGCGCCCTCAACGAAGGCGTCCATGTTCTCTTTTGGTACCATGAGCTTGACGTAGCGCTCGCGTTTCCCCTTACGGGCGAAACCGATATCCTTCTTCGAACCGAGCCCGATTGCCTTGAATCCCGTGGCCTCGGAGATGGCAGGGAGCAGCGCCCTGCTATCGACGGGGCCCTTTACGATCAGGTAGTCCCGGGGACCCTCGCCCTTGTCGAAGGTCTTCTTCGCGATGCTCTCGAACCCTTCTTCATCAAGCTTCACCTTGAGCGCACCGATCGAGCCATCATCGGCCGCGGTGATGTCGAAGGCCACGAGCATGTCGCCGGGTCGGTGCTTCCACGCGGGTTTCTGTCTGATGAAGCTGTGCTTGCCACGACCCCTGAAGGCCTCGACGGTGATAAGGGATAGGATGAGGACGACGAGGACCGCCCCGATGACCCTTACTTTCTTTTCTCCAGAACTGACCATGACTACATCTATATCTGGAACGAAATAAATAATTTCTGCGGAACGAAGGCGTATATCGTGCGGAACTGCGGAACTGGGGTGAATCAAGCAAGTATTATCCTGTATTCTCGTCCATGGCGCTCCTTCTTCACTATCTTCTTCCGTTCGAGCCGATCCAGCGTTCTAGATACCGTTGATTTTGGTAATCCTGTGCGCTCGACGATGTCGGACTGTCTCAGGCTCGGGCCGTCAGTGGAAAGAAGCTGGTAGACCTTCCTCTCGGTGTCATCCAAGAGGCGCGTGATGTCATGCTCCTGTTCAGCAGGGGGCTCTTGCCGGAACATGCGATAGCCTGCGAACGCACCCACGAGGAATACAAGCAGGCCCATGAACAGGTCGGGAAGAGCAGTATTTCGGTCGGAAGTGAGGGAGTAGGCGACCATGGTATCGCTCATTGCACCCTCTGTAGAGAGGATGACACGGCCCCCTTCGGCCTGCACCGCAGACCATACCTCGTCGCCGGGAATGTACTTGGCACCCTCGGGAAGGGTGACCGATAGCGAATAGCTATCGACCTCTGGTGGGTCGGTATACGCCACCTCCAGCACCCACTCGTCCAGCATCTTCCGTGTAAGGTCGAAGGTCCAGAACTCCACGGAGACGGTGTACCTCTCACCATCGAGAAAGATGTCGCGGAACAAGAACTTCACTTCTGTGAGGTTCTCGACCTCGGCCGAGCCGAACTTGAGCGCACCCTCTTTATCTGTGACGGAGACATAGCTTGCCTTCCCGGGCAACACCAGATAGCCTCCAGAGAGCTCGTCACCCTCCTGCCGGTACGTGAGCGAGAGGGTACAGTGGGCCTCCCCGCTCTCCAGCACATCAACTGAGAGGTGGTAGGAGTCGAGCGCAGCGTCCTGGGCACAGACCAGGGCGAGAAGCAGGAAGGATAACACCAAACCTTTCCATTGTGCGTTTGGGGCCATACTCATGCCGCCTCACTCGAATCGCAGAGCCTCTACAGGAGAGAGCTGCGATGCTCGCCAGGCGGGGTAGAGGCCTGACAGCAACGCCACCATGACGCCGAACACCACGCTGGCCACCATGTACTCGGGGAGGTAGACCGGGATGAGGTAGGCGTCACCAGGCCCTGGGGCGCCCAGTCGCATGTACTCCACGAACCGGCCGATGCCCAGGCCGATGGCGATGCCCAAGGCGCCGCCCAGGAGACCGAGGATGCCCGCCTCGATGGAGAAAGTGATGAGCACCTGACTGCTGTCCATACCAAGGGCCTTCATGGTGCCGATCTCGCGCCGGCGCTCCATGACTGCGGTGTACATGTTGTTGAGGATAGTGATTGCGGCCACGAACAGTGAGATGCCCGCGATGCCTGCAAGGAAGGCCGTGAAGGTGCCCATGATCTCCTGGATGGTCTCCAGCATGGTGGAGAGGGCCATGGTCTGGACCGTGTCGACCACTTTGACTATGTCCTCGGCCACGTCCTCGGCGATCTCAGGGGATGTTGCGCGCACGATGAGGTTGCTGAGTTGGTCCTTCACCTCGGGATCCCCGATCTCCCGCGCGTCCTCGAGGCTCATGAGAATCGCGTTGTCATAGGAGCCTCCCGGTCCCCCCTGTCCGCCCTTCTCAAGGATGCCCGCAACCTGGAACTTGCGTCCCTCGATGACCACCGTGGAGCGGACCTGGGGGCGGCGGAACTGGAAGAAGTCGCTCACCACACGGTCACCCAGCACCACCATGTTCCGGTCACGAGAGAGGAACATCTTCCCTTCCGCGAAGTCAGGTATCTGATCATAGTCCTTCTCGGCGTCGGGATCGATGCCCATGACCGATACAGAGAAGTCGTCCGACGCCACCTTGAGCTGACCGCGGGTGGAGTAACGAGGGACCACGAACTTGATGCCGTTCACACGTCGAAGATCTGAGAGGATGGACTCATCCATGGGGTAGACGCCGCCGAACGACCGCATCCGGCCGGGAGGACCGTGACCCATGCGCCCGCCCCGGGCCCGCTGGACGCCCTTGGACTTGGGCATGACGATTATGTCGGCGGCCATGGGCCCGAGCTGGTCGCCCAGCGATGCCTTCATCCCGTCACCAAGGGCCAGGAGCGCGACTATGGCAGCGATGCCAATGGCGATACTCACCACGGTGAACCCGTTACGGAACAGGCGACGTCCGATGTTGGCGAGCGACAGGGAGAGCAGGTCCATATGTCTAGTCCCCGCCTCCGAACAGCTTGCCGAAGAGCCAGCGCACGATGGTCAGGGCACCGATGAGCGTCAAGGCATACATCCCGTACTGGATGTTCCTGCTCATGCCCCCCGCCCCATGGGCCGAGGCCATACCAGATGACTGTCGCTGGGGCTCGGAGAATGAGAGCTCTGTGGGCTCTGAAAGGTCCTGGTTCATGGCGTTCTTGTAGTGGAGGCTCACATCAGCGGAGAAGGTGCGCTTCACCGGCTCCGGTGTGGGCATCGGTGTTCCCTCGGGTTCTTCGCCATGTCCCCCGGGCCGTGTGAACGCGGGCTCGGGTTGTGGCACTTTTAGCGTGAAGTCCACGGTCTGGATCTCGTTGGGCGCGAGCGATCCCAGGAGCGAGCGTGGTGATGATACGAGCTTCACGTCCTCGTCCGAGGGCGCAAGCTCCACCACGATGGCGTTGGCCGTGCCGCTGCCGGAGTTCATGACGTCCACCGAGAGCTGGAGGTTCCCGTTCTCCTGGCTCACACCGCGCACGGCGGCCTCGAGCCTGGGTTCGCCGAACACGGGGACGGAGATGACGCCCTCCATGGGCGCAGCGAGCCCCTTGTAGGTGAGATAGGCCTTGAGCGTGTAGACACCACTGGCGTCAGGGTCCACGAGCAGGGAGAACGTGGCCATGTCGGAGCCGTTCGCGGCGATGATGTCATAGGTGCGCTGGGCGGTACCGTCCACCAGCCCGAAGGGCGTGGTCTGGCCAGTGGCGCCAACGGGGATGGTGGAAAGCACGATCTTGAGGTCCTCTGCCTTCCAGTCGCCAGTGTTCGTGAAGGGGATGGTAGCGCTGACCACAGAGCCGGGAAGGATGCGGGGCGGATCGACCGAGATCTGGCCGATGGTGATGTCGGGCTGAGCGTTCACGTCAATGGTGACGGTGAAATCCTTCTCCACATCATCATCGTCTGAGTAGGTGATCGTGACCGGAAGCTTGTAGATGCCGCTGGCTTTCTCGCCGGTACGGTAGATGAGGTCGATGTGACGCAGCGAGCGGGGTGCCATGTCTCCGAGGAACGCGACCTGTGCCGAGTCCACCAGTGTGAACAGGGACGCGTCCGTTGAGCCCGATGGTACCGTGCTGAACTCGACCTGCACCTTGCGGGCCTGCCCGGCCCCTACGTTCTCAACAGTGATCCTGACCGGTACCTCCATGTCGGAGCCGATGAGCTCGGGCACCTTTGTGGCGGTAAGCAAGACGCTTGGTGCGGCGTTCACCCGGATGTCGAGCTCGGTGGATGACCGGTCCTTCTCGCAGCTATCCATGCACGAGTCGATGACGAACGTGTACGCACCCTCGACAGCGTCCTCGCGTACGAGAAGGTCGTACTCGACATAGGCCTCACGAAGGGGGCCGAGACGACCCACATCGGTCATGGCATCCTCGCCGGGTTTGAGCTCGAAGGGGTATCGTGGCTTGAACGTTACAGTAACGTTATCGGCCGCTTCGCTCCCGTAGTTCTCCACTTTGAGTGTGAGCAGGAGATCGCGACCAGGTTCAACAGTATCTGGATCGGTATTCAGCACGGACACCTGGACGTTGGCCAGCGTGGGGATCTTGACCGATGACGAAGCCGCGGTCGCAGGTGTCGTGAGCATAACGAGCGCTAGCACGAGCACGAGCCCGAGGTTGTAGATGGTGTTATCATTCTGCATTCTTCACTCCTCCTTTTGCCTTCTTCGGACGTTTCTTGACAGCGGAACGCTTCCGCTTCGATCGTTTCTTTGCAGGCTTCTCTTCCTTGTCATGTTTCTCACCTTTGCCGTTCTTTTGATCCTTGCTGATCTGTCCGTCGCACAGCTCGATCATTCGATCCGTGACCGCGCCCACGGCAGGATCATGCGTGACAATGACGATGGTCTTTCCCTGCTCCTTGCACAACCGGTGCAGGAGCTCCATGATCTCTTTTGAGGCCGTCGAGTCCAGATTGCCTGTCGGTTCGTCACAGAAGACCACGGGTGGATCGTTAGCGAGCGCCCGGGCGATGGCGACGCGTTGCCGCTGTCCGCCTGAGAGCTCACCCGGTGTATGGTGGCGTCGTTCGCCGAGGCCGACCAGCTCCAGGAGCTCTTTTGCGCGCTTCCTTCGCTTGCTCCCGGACATGTTCGCGATCATCATGGGGAACTCCACGTTGTCCTGGGCGGACATCGTGGGGAAGAGATTGAAGAACTGGAACACGAAGCCCACCTGCTTGTTCCGGATGCGGGCGAGACGTCGGTCCGAGGCAGCAGTGATATCCTCGTCCTCCAGGATGACCTGACCGCTCGTCGGCCGGTCCAGGGCCGAGATCATGTGCAAGAGCGTGCTCTTGCCCGAACCAGAGGGCCCCATGATGGCAACGAACGAGCCTTCCTCCACCTCGAGAGATAGGTCACGGAGGGCATGGACGATGACCTTGCCCAGATGGTACTCTTTCGTTATGTGCTTGGTGATGATCACCGTCTTTTTATTCTCCAGTTCTCTATCCGCCATGGCACATTTCCTCTCAGGCTCTCACATGAATTCGATATCTCGCAGCTCACTTCTTCTTCTTCTTCTTCTTCTTGACAGGTTCTTCTTCGGGCTCTTCGTCCTCTGAGAGCGCCTCTTTTTCTTCGGAGATTATAACATTATCGGATTCTTCATCACGGTCAAACTCTTCTTCTACCTTCCGCGAGAAGAAGAGCCAGTCGATGCCGTATGCGAGCACGACGAGGACCACGAGGGGGATGATTGGGCCTCCCGAACCCCGGTGACGTCTATCCAGCAAGAGCGCGGGGATCGGAGGTTGACCCGGGCTTCCCTGTTTGACTTTGCGGGATCGGTCGTACGCACGGTACTTGTCATGTGCCATCCAGCCACGACGTTCGATACGCTGGATGACCTGTTCCGAATCGAGATCGATGGTGAGCAGGGCGTCCCCGTCAGTGCCATTATAGTAGACATTAGTGATCGTGTACTCGCCATCCCAGGTCCTGAGCGTCTGCGCCTTTTCGAGCGCTGTCAGAGTACCCTCCGTGCCCATCTCGGCCTCGGCGATGGCAAGGATACTTGCCTTCTGTGTGTCCGAGAGGTCCGAGATCGATCCGCGATGCTTGTGGACCGCCCCTATTAGAAAGAGGCCGAAGATGCACACGACGATCAGAGCGATCCGCTTCCACTTGCCCATGTCAGATATTCGCTGGTATACGCCCATTGTGATCAACCGGGAACAATGAGCGCTGAAATGGTTAAAGAAGGTTCCCGGTAATGATGTGAAGCTGCTTTCACCTGGATGAAAACACCTGAAAGAACACAAGTCTTCTAGGTCTTGAGGGCGATCCGGTTGGTAAGGCCATGCTTGTAGCGAACGGCCACGCCCTTCTTCTCCAGTCGGGTGATGATGCGGCTGACCTTAACTCCGCCGAACGGCATCTCTGCGACCAGGTCCTTCTGGAGCATCTGGCCCTCGTTCTCCTGTATCTTCTTGTAGACCTTCCGCTCGTCAGGCGTGAGCAGAAGAGCGATGTCGGGCGGTGCGCTCTCGGTCTGTGGTGTCGATGTGTCCTCCTTCTCATCTCCGCTGAGGAAGAGGAATGCGAAGCTCGCACCAGCGACAAAGGACGTGATGATGAAGATGATCGCGTCCATGTAATCGAACGTGCTCCCGGCGACCGCTATCGACTCACCGCTCTCCAAGGTCACGTTCATGGGATCGATCCCGGTGAGCTGGTCGTAGATGAGCACTATGCATAGGATAAGGAGTACTTCTGCGAACAGCATCCTACGCTCGCGCACGTGACCACTTCATGGGCAAATCGTTTTAAGCTCTCCCCTGGCGGGTGCGGGCACTAGCTAGACAGCTTGAGGATGGCGGCAGCGAGGTCGCCTGACTCTTCGAGAGCGGCCCGGGCATCGGCCAGACTGGAACCGGTCTGCTGCGCGATGAGCTTGACATCGTCCTCGGACACAGTGGGCTTCTCGGGGCGCTCGGTCTCGGCGACAGGTGCTGCGGTAGGGGCCACGACAGGCTCTTCCTTGAGTAGTTGGGCCTGGCCCACCACCTGGAATGTGTCAACGCCCTGCATGCTCATCTTAACGACCTTAGGATTGAGGATTACCTGTTTCTTGTCCCCGAATTCAAAGATCACGCGCTTGACATCGAGGTCCTGCATCCCCATTCCCTTCATCATCTTTTGCATCTGGCGCCTGTTGCGAGAGTTCATCGGCATCATGGTGATCCCTGTCCGGGACTGGGGAGGCAAGGGTTAAAAGGGTTGCCCCGTGGCGGGCCCGGACCGTGCGAAGCGGTGTGACGGACGGCTCCCAAGAGCAGGTATAAGAAGGGACTGCATGCCCGAACGCCTGTAGGAAGCTAGAGGTGGACGCGATGTACGACATGGACCTCATGACAGAAGGATACAGTGAGAGCGACGCATCTCCCACGTATGGTATTACCGATGACCTGGACGCAGGTTCCGTGACCGGTACTCTCGCCGGTGGGCTGTTAGGTCTCGGACTGGCCGAGCTCGTACACAATACGTTCGAACCCCGGGGCCCCACGGGCCCTCCCGGCGATGGCATAATCCCCCAGCTCCTGCGAGAGATCCCTGCGATCCAGGAGCGCTATGCGCCTCCCCCGATGGACGCTGCTGACATCGCGCTCTATGTAGGCTGCACTGCCGCCGGTGCTACCGCCGGATACCTCATCGCTACCGAGGAATAGTGCGATAACAACATGCGTTAGAGGTATCGATCGTCACTTCACGCAGTGTGACATTACTTATCACCCCCAAAGTCAAGGTATATTAGGCGTCCCGAATAGTTAGGGCTCTCTAAAATCGGTGATGATGATGTTCGACATGGATCTGGAGACCGATGGTCATGATACTACTCGGTCTGCTGATGGTTATGAAGTGAGCGACGACCTGGGCGGCGTGGGCTGGTTCGGCGGCGCTCGCATCGGTGGCTATATCGGCCTTGGTCTGGCCGCGTTCACCGGGTACGCTTGGACTGATTACCTCAACCACGAGTACCTCGACGATGCGGGTCCCATCGTCCATCTGGGCATGGACATCACGGGGACAGCCGCAGGTCTTGCGGTCCTTGGCCCTACGTTCTCCTTGACTGGGTATCTCGTCGGAGGGTTCATCGGTGCGTACACGACCACGCCTGACGAACCGGTCGAGAGCGAGGACTCCGAGTGTGATTCCGATGAGTATCCTTTTTCCCTATGAAGATTCAGGCGGAACCGTTCCCGTTCGGTTCGTCCGGAAGGGCCTCGATGGTGCTCTTGAGGTCATCGAGATTCGTGACCCGCGGCGCGTTAGGGAACTGCTTGGTCACCTCGCTGGGGGTCCGGTACAGGATGGGGAACGAGCAGCTCTTGAGCAGCGAGATGTCGTTGAACGAGTCCCCGATGCCCACTACGAAGAAACCGATATCCTTCAGTGACTGAGTAACGCGCTCCTTCTTGCCACGGATCCGGAGGTTGCATCCGAGGATGGTGCCATCGGGAGCGAACTGGAACCTGTTGGCAAAGAGGTTGTATGCTCCGACCACGTCGATGAAATGGTCGGCGAACTCCTGGAACGTATCGGAGATGATCATGATCTGGCCCTTGGTCCGGGCCCATTTGAGGAACGCTCTGGTGGCGAGGAACGGCTCCACCTGATGCGCCATGGCGACGAGGTCAGGTAGCTTGATATCATGCTCCCGAAGAACGCTGACGCGATGCTCCATGAGCTTCACGAAGTCGGGCTCGTCCCGCGTTGTGACCTTCAATGCTTCGATACCGGTCTCTATGGCGATATGCTCCCAGATCTCGGGCATGAGGATCCCCTCGAGGTCGGTGGCGATGATCATACAAATGACTCGCCGGTATATCATTTAAAAAGGCAGCGGAGGAGCGCCCGTCAGAACTCAAAATCCTCGTCACAGCGACCGGACCCGCCGGGTCCGGGGCATCGGGAACGCGAGCTCATCATCCGGGTGATCATTGTTCAGCTAGGGAGCGATAAAAAGGTTATGGCGAACGAAGTCTTCCGACGACCGGACTGGCCTTCCGTCCCCCGGGAGACTGGGCTCGCTTAACCGCAACCTATAAAACCATTAGTCTTTGAATCCGCAAGGCAAGCCGGGAGGCAATGCTCGCCTCGGACCGGCGATTTCACAAGTTCACGGGTCGAGACCATGAAAAAGACGGACGATAACCTCAGAAGGCTCATAATCGCCCTTAAGCGGGCTGGGACCAAGGGAGACGCCCCTATCTGGCAGGACCTCTCCGAGCGGCTTACTAAGCCGACCCGGGGAAGACCGGTCATCAACCTCTCCCGGCTCAACCGCCATACCAACAAGGGCGAGACCATCGTTGTTCCGGGAAAGGTGCTCAGTACCGGCGAGCTCAACCACAAGCTCACCATCGCTGCTCTCACCTTCTCCGAGAAGGCCCGGGACAAGATCACAAAGGCCGGGGGCAAGACCCTCTCCATCGAGGAGATGGTCAAGAAGCACCCCAAGGGCACCGACGTGCGGGTGATGGTGTAGACTATGATCATCGATGCCAAGGACCTCATCATGGGGCGGTTGGCCGCCCAAGTCGCAAAAAAGCTCCTGGAGGGCGAGAAGATCAGCATCATAAACGCTGAGTCGGCCATCATCACAGGCAGCCGCGATCACATACTCAGTCGCTACCGCCAGCGCCGGTCAAGGGGTCATCCCTATCACGGACCCCACTTCCCCCGTATGCCTGACCGCATCCTTCGTAGGGCGGTCCGCGGCATGCTGCCCTACAAGCGCAAGCGCGGACGCGATGCTTTCCACCGCCTCAAGGTGTTCATCGGCAAGCCCCAGGCCCTCAAGGACATTGAGAGCCAGACCATCTCTGATATCAATATCGCCTCCTCAAACACCGGAAAGTACATGCGCCTGGGGGACATCTCCCGGGAGCTCGGTATATCACGTGACAGGTGGGAGTCATGAGCAAGATCATCCATACGAGCGGCAAGCGGAAGAGATCCACGGCGAGGGCCACCCTCTCCAAGGGAAAGGGCGTCATCAAGATCAACAGCGTCCCCCTGGAACTGTTCACGCCCGCCTTTGCCCGGGAACGCATCCGTGAGCCCCTGCTCCTGGCGGGAAAGGCCGTAAAGAGCGTCAACATCCGTGTTAACGTCAGCGGCGGCGGCCGGATCGCACAGTCAGAGGCCGTGCGGCTCGCCATCGCGAAGGGATTGGTGGAGTTCACCGAGGACGAGAAGCTCAAGCGCCTCTTCCTCACCTACGACCGCCATCTCCTGGTGGCCGATCCCCGGCGCACCGAGAAGTCCAAGCCCAACCGGTCCAAGCCCCGGTCGAGGCGACAGAAGTCATACCGGTGAGCGAACAATGATTATCCCCGTACGATGCTTTACCTGTGGTGCACCCGTCTCTGAGCACTTCGATACGTACCAGAGCCGCATAGCCGCGGGTGAGCACCCCGAAACGGTGCTCAACGACCTGAACGTCATGCGATACTGCTGTAGGCGCATGCTCCTCTCGCAGATCGATCTCGTGAGCGAGATCGCGCGGTACAAGAGGGCCTAATAGGAGGTGGAGGGTACACACAAGACGTGATCAAGGGGCCGTAGGGTAGCTTGGTCTATCCTCCTACCTTGGGGTGGTAGTGACCTGAGTTCAAATCTCGGCGGCCCCACCATTCACATCACGACAACAGGCGATCATCATGGCAACAAAGAAAGTAGGAAGCGCCGGCCGTTTCGGCTGCCGCTACGGTAAGAGGGTCCGCAGGATGGTGGCGAAGGTAGAGAACAGTTCCCGCGCGTTCCATGTCTGCCCCCAGTGCAAGGCTCCGAAGCTGAAGCGCGCCAACGCAGGACTCTGGTCCTGTACCAAGTGTGGCGTCAAGATCGCTGGAGGCGCTTACGCTCCATCCACGAGGCGGAGGTGAACCGGGTGTTCGTCTGTCTCAAGTGCAAGCGTACGATCGACCCTTCGACCTCGGAGATGCGCCGGATCAGATGCCCGTTCTGCGGCTATAAGATCCTGGCCAAGGCTCGACCTCGGGTCATCAAGTCGGTGCTGTGCCAGTAGGGGGCTCCTGTTATCCCCTTCACAGCCCGCCTGACCACGGAACGACCGGAGCTCGTCCGCACGGTGCTGACGCAGCCTCTAGGAACTAACGAGCAGCGGCGAGCACGAACTCGGTTCGATGGTGACGACATATTGATCGAGGCCGACGATCTGACTGCACTTCGTGCCGCAATGAACGCCACCTGCAGGTGGCTTAAGATAATCCTCAGCGTTGACGAGGTGAGTTGACATGGACATATCCCCACAAGCACAGCACATGGTGCTCCAGCTGCAACAGTATCAGCAGCAGGCACAGACAATTCTCATCCAGAAACAGCAGATCGAGACCCAGCTGACCGATGTCATGTCCGCCCTTGAATCCCTGGAAGGGGTCAAGGACGAGGACGTGTACAAGGCAGTGGGCCCCATCCTTGCCAAGATGAAGGCCAAGGACGTGACAAAGGAACTGGACGACCGGCGTGAGACCCTGGAGCTTCGAATCAAGACTCTCACCCGTCAGGAGGAGAAGGTCAACGAGAAGGTGACCGACCTCTCTGACAAGGTGACCAAGCTCCTCCAGGGACCGGCCGGCCCCATTGCCTGAGAAAAAAGGTACCGGGGAGGACGTTCAAAACGTCCTTGAGGCCCTCACCGCTGCGAGGGAGGGCGCTTTCCTCATCACTCATCAGAACGCCGACCTCGATGCCGCAGGAGCCTGCATAGCGCTCCAGGAACTGTTGAAAAAGCTCGATATCCCGTCGAGGATCGGATCGGGTTCGCATGCGAGCGTTGCCGCGCGTAAGCTCATCGACTACCTGGACGCCGAGTTCGAGGTCAGGCCTCCGAACCCGGGAGGGCTTCCCGTTCTCGTGGACGTCCAGAACCCCGACCAGTTCGCGCCCCTGGTCCCATGGAAGCGGCCTGTCGTTGTGGACCATCATCCCTATTCGGGACCATGCGATTATCATGCTTCCCTGACGGACGCCACCTCTCCGTCTGCATGCGAGCTCGTGTTCCGCCTCTTCGAGGCAGCGGACGTAGAACCCACGAAGCGTGCGGCCGCAGCGATGATCGCAGGCATGGTCGCGGACACAATGTCATTCAGACGGGCACAGGCCAGCACCTTCCGAGACATGGCCAAGCTCCTGGCCACGACCGACGTGGATTACCAGGAGGTGCTCGATGCCATCCACCTGGAACCTGATCGCTCCTCGAGGATCGCGATCCTCAAGGGAGCCCAACGGGCCGAGCTCACTTTGACCGGTCCGTGGATAGTGGCCGTCTCGAGGGTGAACTCCTTCGAGGCCGATGTGGCCAATGCTCTCATCAGGTTCGGTGCCGACATAGCCTTCGTCGGTGCCAAGAAGAAGAAGGGGTTCCGGATAACAGCGCGGGCGAGAAAAACCTTTATAAAAAGCACTGGGATTCACGTCTACAAGGACCTTCTCGCGAACATTGAGGCCATCATCCAAGGGAGTGGTGGTGGTCACGATGCCGCTGCCAGCGTCAATGGCGTGGTGGAAATGGACGAGGGTATCAAGGGCCTCCTGAGGGTCCTGAGGGAAAGGCTAGGAGATGAGGGACATGGACGCTGAAAACATCCTTTCTCAGGTTTGCGAGATACTCGAAGAGATACTCGATGATCGATCGGTGCCGCGGAACATACGCAAGACTGCCGAGGACGTAAAGAGCATCCTTGTAGGCAAGGACAGAGCAATGGCCGTTCGCGTGAACGAGGCAATCAACCGGTTGGACGATATCTCCAATGATCCGAACCTGCCAGAGCACACAAGGACCGATATCTGGAACATCGCCAGTACTCTGGAGACGCTCCAAAGATAGCTCGGCGGAAGGAATTTAAAGGAAGACCGCTCCAGCATCTTGGGATAGATTATGGTCGAACGGTTCTACAGAATGGGCGAGAAGCTGTTGGAGCGCTTCAAGCACAAACGACCCACACACCTCGACGAGTACCATCATATCCATAATGCTCATGCTTCAAAGACCTCGGATATCCCCGAGATCAAGTTCAAGAACGTGGACTCGGGCGACTCGGCTCTCCAGATCCGTACGTCCCAGCTCGAGGACTTCGCAGATACAGAGACCATCCTCACGCACTTCCGGAAGGGCAACACCATCATGCTCGTCAAGATCAAGCAACTGCGCGAGAAGGACATGTCCGAGCTCAAGCGCTCGATCAACCGCCTCAAGACGCACTGCTCCACCAGCGGGTCCGATATGGCGGGCATCGACGAGGACTGGCTCGTCATGGCTCCCGAGAACTCACGTATTGTCCGGTAACGAGCGGACCACCCTATCTGGAACGAGCAACCTCACCGGTAGTGTGAGATTCATACACAGCCTTTTCCCGCAGTGCATGATAAAAGGAAACGGGGACGGCCGCGGTAACGACCGCCCCCGTGGATTGAGGTCAGTTCATTCGAACGTAATCTCGCGCTTGTAGATGTGTCGGTTGCCTACGTCCTCTTCGGTCTCTGTGACCTTGAGCTCGGAGCCGACCTCCTCCATGTAGGAGGATACAGCCTGCTTCGTGCGCCAGGTCTGGACCGGGTGGGTGAGCCAGTCGACCACTGAGGCGTTCACCCGGACGTTCTCGGGCGTGCCGTACCCGGCCGCCTTCGCGTCCTCGATGAAGCCCTTGAAGTCGTCCATCTCGCCCTTGAAGTGGACGTGTTCCATCTCTTTATCGATGGTATTGTACCACGTCGTATGGCTGTGGTCGTGGTAGGCCATGACCTCACAACCGTCCTTGGCAGCGTACTGCTCGGCCAACGCTTCGATGGCGGGCTCGAACTCCTCGGTCTGCCTTGCGACGTAGTTGTTGTCGAACACGACATCGCTGGTGTGGAAGGGGCCTGATGGTGGGATGCCATATGTGGGCCCGAAACCCATACCGACGCTCGGTCCGACCTTCATCTGCTCGCGCTCCAGATAGTCAATGGATATGTCCATCAGCGTCACCTTGTCGGCGCGGCCCCACGACCGCTATATATACCTTTCCCATGGCAAGAACCGTGATACCGCGGCCCACTGCGGAGGCCTGACCGGCTCATTTAAAAGGATACCCCTTTAGTGAATGCCACATGAACATTCGACAATTCACCTGCGATGTAGCAGGAAAGACGCTCACGATCGAGACAGGTAGGTACGGACCTCAATCCGATGCCGCACTCACCATAAAACTAGGCGAGACCGTAGTGCTCTGCTCAGCGAACATGTCCCCCTCCGCTCGCGAAGGGATGGACTTCTTCCCTCTCATGGTCGAATACGAAGAGCGATACTACGCGTGCGGGCGCATCAAAGGCTCCCGGTTCACCAAGCGGGAAGGCAGACCTTCCCTCGACGCTGTGCTGACCGGACGCTCCATCGACCGCGGTATCCGCCCGCTCTTCGACCAGAACATGCGCAACGAGGTCCAAGTCATCTGCATGCCCCTCACCTTCGACGAGGCGAACAAGCCCGACGTCCCTGCCATCATCGGCGGCTGCATGGCCCTCCACCTCTCCAGCATCCCATTCGACGGACCTGTGGCCGGTGTCCGCATCGGTTACATCGACGGTCGGTACATCGTGAACCCCACCGTGGAGGAGCTCGAGGAGTCCATTGTAGACCTTCTGGTCACCGGTGACGGCTCCCGCATCACCATGGTGGAGTGCGACTGCAACGAGGCCCCGGACGACGTCATGGCCGGCGCCTTCGAAGAGGCCATGCGTGCCCTCGGGCCGCTGTGCGCCTTCATCGAGGAAGTCCGCCAGCAGATCGGTAAGCCCAAGGCGAAGAAGGAGGACCTGAAGTTCACGGGCGAGCTCTCTCCCGAGGAGAAGGTCGTTGCTGACCGGCTCAAGGAGCGCATGATCCCGCATCTCCAGACCTACGTCTTCAACCAGCCCCGCGGCTCAAAGGGCGAGCGCAAGGAGATCATGAGAGAGATGAAAGAACTGGTTGTCAACGAGATGGCCAGGGAGTACGTCAACCAGGAGCGTGACGAGGAGGCCGCCAAGGACTACCTCAAGGGCATCCTCAAGAAGTGCTTCCAGGAGTTCATCGACGATCAGGTCACCCGGGCTCTCCTGGACCGCGAACAGCGCGTCGACGGCCGCAATATTACCGATATCCGGCACCTCGCGGCCGACGTGGCCGTGCTCCCTCGCCTCCATGGCACGGGATTCTTCCAGCGAGGAGAGACCCACATTCTATCGGTGGTCACCCTGGGTGCCCCCGGTGACACTCTCATCGTGGAGTCGATGGAGGACGACATCAAGAAGCGGTACTTCCATCACTACAACTTCCCACCGTTCAGCGTGGGCGAGGTAAAGAAGCTCCGCGGCGCCGGTCGACGAGAGCAGGGCCATGGCATGCTGGCGGAGAAAGCCCTTCGCCCGGTGCTCCCCACGCTGGAGGAGTTCCCCTACACGATCAGGATGGTCTCCGAGGTCATGAGCTCCAACGGCTCCTCGTCCATGGGCTCCACATGCGCATCGACGCTGGCCCTCCTGGACGCGGGTGTCCCGATCAAGAAGCCCGTGGCCGGGATAGCTATCGGGCTTGCTTCCGACGGTGAGCGCTGGAAGGTCATCACGGACATCCAGGACATGGAGGATGGGAACGGCGGTATGGACTTCAAGATCACCGCCACCCGTGACGGTGTCACAGCCGTCCAGATGGACACAAAGACCCGTGGTATCTCCATGCCCATCATCCGAGAAGCGATCACCCAGGGAAGGATGGCGAACAACTTCATCCTTAACGTCATCCAGGGCGCGATCGCCGAGCCGAGGCAGGAGCTGTCCGCGTACGCGCCGCGTATCATTGCCTTAAAGATCGATCCGGAAAAGATCGGCGCGGTCATCGGCCCTGGCGGGAAGATGATCCGGAGCATCACCGATGAGACCGGCGTCCAGATGGATATCGAGGACGACGGTACAGTGATGATCACCACCAACGACGCCGAGATGGCCGCAAAGGCCGAGAAGGCCGTCAGGGACATCGTTCGCGAGGTGCAGGTGGGCGAGATATTCGAGGAGGCCAAGGTCGTCACGATCAAGCCCTTCGGCGCCTTCGTCAACCTAATCCCCGGCAAGGACGGGATGCTCCACATCTCGGAGCTGGAGTACGGCCATGTGGACAAGATCGAGGACCGGGTCAAGCTCGGCGACACGGTGAAGGTCGTCGTGACCAAGGTAGCCTTCGGAAAGGTCGACGTCTCCATGAAGGCCCTGCACCCCCCGCCGCCCGGGTGGGTGGAGCCCGAACGCCCCCGGCGCAGTGGAGGCCGTGACCGCGACCGCCGTGGTGGCGGCCGTGACCGCCGAGGCGGCAGGGACCGCGACCGCAGGTCCCGCGACCGCAGAGACTAGGGAAGACAGCTATCGCCCCGCGGGCATTCCCGCGGGGCGGGTCCCCTAATCGAAAGGAACAAAAGTCTGAGCCGCTCCTTACTCTCCAAGTGATCACATGAAGTACGCGTTTTCGTTGGGGGGACTCGTCTCAGGCGAGGTTAAGGAGGTCACGCTCCTTGGTAAGCTCAAGGACCTCGGCTGGGCCGTATCGTCCAAGGTCAAGGGAACGACCCTGCTCAAGAAGTCCATCGGTGACCACGAGGTGGTCCTCGAGGTCGACGTAAGGGAGCAGAAGGCGAAGGTCGCGCGGATGTACGCTGACGTCCTCGAGGCCCAGATAGAACTTCCCGCAGAGGTCAGGGCGAAGGCCGAGGCAGAGGCTGCGCGCCTGCAGGATAACCTCGCTGAGCTCGTAAAGAAGGCAAAGGGCGAGTAGTCGATCTACCTCTTATCCCGATAGATGTCGACCATCGCGTGGTAGACTAGGTCACCGGTCTCGGTCAGCAGTCCGAGGTCGATGTTCTCGACCACGTCGTCCTTCGAGTGGAGGTTGGGGATCTTTCCGTCCTCCTGTCGGCAGAGCGATGCAGTGGGGATGCCGGCGTTGGCGGTCACCGCATGGTCGCTCGAACCGCGCATTGACGCACGCTCGTAGTAGGAGATGCCCATGCTGTCCGCCTTCTGCTTGATGGCGTCGTTCACCCAGTCGGTGGTCGCGCTCCGACGGTCCTTCATGGTGAGGGTGAGCTCCGAGCCGGCACCGATACAGTCCAGATTGACTGCCGCGATGATGTTGTCGCGCTCGGTGTCCGATAGAGATTTGACGTACACAGAGGCCCCGTCGAGACCAATCTCCTCCAGACCGTAGGACGCGAACCGCACGTTCACCTTCTCGCCACGCTCGCTCAGCTGACGTGCCAGCTCCAGGAGCATGACCGATCCCGATCCATTGTCGTTGGCCCCTTTGCCCTCGGGGACCTTGTCGTGGTGGCCCATCACCAACAGGTACCTGTCCGAGCCCGGATCGCCCTTGTACTCAGCGATGACGTTCTCGTCGTTCCACAGGTCCTGCATCATCTTATTTTCGTGGGGATAGTTGATCATCTGCTGTCGCTCCACGGAGAACCCGATGTCCTCGAAGCCGTCGGCCATGTACTCGCCACGGCCGGTCGTGAGGGACTCCACAGCGCACAGGCCGTAGAGGTCCGCTTCGAGCCTTTCTGTATCAACAATCCTCTCATAGAGCATGCTCGGTCACCCGTCCAGTAGAGGCGATGCGCATCGCGGGCCTTTTTCTACCTATCCTTGGGGAAGGCAGCCGGTCGGGGCAGGGATCAGCGGACGAGAAGGGCGCAGGCCAGGCACGCGATGGCGATCACGGCAGGCAGGTTGACGAAGTTCGGGAAGTCGGGACCGCCATCGACCTCCACGGTGATGCCGGGGACGTAGACCTCGTGCTGGGCCAGCATGTCCAGCGTCATTGCGGCGAGCAGGGCATAGGGTGCTACAAGAGTGAACGCCGGGAGTGAACGGCCGTCAACCGGTATCGGGGCGAACAGGAGCGCTCCAAGGGCAGGCATGATGCGTGCGTCCTCCATCTCGAGCAGGAGAAGGAGCACGGGCCAGGCCAATGCCCCGAACATAGCCATCGCAAGAGCGGTGGTCAGATTCCCGGTAAGGCCGGCCAGGAGCAGGCCCGCGACCACGCCGAAGGCCACATCACCTGCCTCGACACGCTCTCCCCTGGCAGCGCGTGGAGCGAGGGCAAGGCAGCCTACAGCGGCGATGAGGGGGCCTGCTGCGGGTGGTACGGCGACCATCGGGAGCGGGATGAGTGGTGAGCGTTTTAAATCAATCGGCGACGCCCGCCCGCCCTCTGCGCGATGATGCTAGCGCTCATCCTTCCTGCGACGGGGACGCTGTGTTGAAGGAAGGTCGACCTCGCGACGCTCCAGGGCGATGTCCTCTACGTCCTCGGGGCGAAGTGTACGCTTCTTCTTGAATCGTGGATCGTCAGGGTCGATGGTGATGCCCACATACTACCTATCGTCACAGAGCATTATAACGGTTATGGAGACACAGGGCCCGGCCCGACCAGTCCACATAAATAGCTTTACCTCGGAAAACGTGGCAGGGAACCCCGATGATGCCCTCCGCACCCGACGGATCCGAGTTCATCGTCAAGTCGTCCGAGGATCGTGTAGAGGGTGTCGCCCGCGACATCATGGACCTGCACTGGATCATCTTGGGAATGGCTCCAGAGGGGCTGCTTTTCCACATCAGGCCCGACTGCAATGACGTGGCCAGCTGGGTACGGGAAGTGATCGGTGATCACACGCTGGCCGAAACCTTGGACGAATTGAAGCCAGGGGAGCACGATCCTCGTGAACTGAAGGCCCTCGTGCTCGAAGTGCTCGAGGACTGGATGATCTGAATGTCACCTGTCAATCCACGACGGATCCTCTGGGCGATCACCGGCGCCGGTCATCATCTCGAAGCTACGTTCGAGGCCATGGAGGACGTGAGCGTCGAAGGGACCATTGTCCAGCCCGTATTATCGGCCGAGGGCGCCCGGGTGGTTCGGATGTACGGGCTCACGGATCGTCTGGACGAGGGTGCGTTCTCCGCACCTGTCATCGAGAACGGGCCCAATCAGGCAAAGCTCCTCAGTGATCTGTACAAGGGCGTGTACGCGGCCTTTCTGGTCGCTCCCGCCTCAGCGAACACCGTGGCGAAGGTCGTCTGCGGTATCGCGGACACCCTTGTCCCCAATCTTGTTGCACAGGCCATCAAGTGCGGTGCAACGATCACCATGCTCCCCACGGACATCGAGGAAGGTAAGGTCATAACGGCACTGCCAGGGGGACGGACAGGAACGCTCACCATGCGCCCCGTGGACGTAGCGAACGCCCGGCAGCTGGATACGATGATGGGCATCAGTGTATTGAGCTCACCGTCAGGGATAGTCGATGCACTGTCAGGGGATTGAACCCGGACACGTCCGCTCTACTTGAACATCGAATAGACGACAGCTTCCTTGTCCTCTTTACGCACCTTCTTGATGGCGTCGTCGAAGTCCTTCTGTGTCACTTTCGTACGTTTATCACGTATGGCCATGTAGCCGGCCTCGGTGCATACGTTGTGGATGTCGGCACCCGACATCTCGTCGGTGAACTTGACCAGCTTCTTGACATCGAGCTCGTCGGTGTTCATGGGACGTGTGTGTATTTGGACGATGTCCTTCCTGCCCTTCTCGTCGGGGAGCGGTACCTTGATGAGCCGGTCGAGACGTCCGTGGCGCACAAGGGCCGGATCGAGGATGTCCGGTCGGTTGGTCGCGGCGACGACCTTGACGGCCCCCAAGGGGCGGAAACCGTCGATCTCTGCCAGCAGCTGCATGAAGGTGCGCTGCACCTCGCGCTCGCCGGATGTGCCCACCTCGATACGCTTTGCAGCGATGGCGTCCACCTCGTCGATGAACAGGAGCGTGGGAGAGCGGTCGCGGGCCAGGGAGAATATGTCCCTGACGAGCTTTGCACCCTCACCGATGAACTTCTGAGCGAGCTCCGAGCCCACTACTTCGATGAACGTGGCGTTGGTAGCGTTCGCAACGGCCTTGGCCATCAGCGTCTTACCGGTCCCGGGCGGTCCGTGAAGGAGCACGCCCTTTGGTGGTGTGATGCCCACCTCGCGGAACAGTTCGGGACTGGTGAGCGGCAGTTCCACGACCTCTTTTAGCTCCCGCATCTCTTCGGAAAGCCCACCTACGTCCTCCCAGGATATCACGGGTTTCTCCATGACGACGAAGCGCTCTACATCGAAGTCCCTGGTGCCACCGAGCACGTCGATGATCGTGAAGTTCTTCTGATCGACACGGACGCGGTCCCCGGGGAGCACCTTCTCCTCAAGGCCCTGGCGCACGGTTGTGAACACCTCCTGACCGTTCGAGAGGCGTGCCACGACCATGCCGTTGGGATGACGTTCGGAGATGGTCGCCACGAGGTTTGGCGGGGCCAGGAACCGTTGTATGGCCGCCTCTAGCTCGTGGACCCGGTTCTCCAGCAACCTCGTGCGTCGGGACTGGTCCGGTGATTCCATCTCCATGGCAGGGCAGAGGGGGAGGCTTAGTCTTTTAACCCTTCCCCTAGCTTCCAAAAAGCGAGGAGCATGGAGACTACGAAGCCGGAACTCCAGGTCTATCTGAAGGTGGACGACAGCTACGACATCGACGCGCTGATCGCGCTCGCTGACGAGCTGTGGGCTGGTGGTGCCCGTATCTTCGAGGTGGACCACCACACCCTTCAGACCCTCGGGACGCGGTACGTGCTCGGCCGTCTTCATGGGACCTTTGCAGAACGTGGGGAACCCTTCGAGGTCGTGGCCGACCTGAAGCACATCGAGGAGTTCAAGACGATCCGCGCAATCAGGGAGTTCGGCGCTCATGCGATAATCATCACAGCTCACCATGCCCCACACATCGTCAAGACGATTCTCCAGTACGCAAAGAACGAGGGCGTGAAGGTCTACATGGACCTCTCGCACGTGGACAAGGAGCGCAGCGTCGTTGAGAAGGCGAAAGAGGCCGAGCAGCTCGGCGTGGACGCGGTCGTGGTCCATACGAGCTTCCATACCAAGCGCACCGTCGATCCCTTCCAGGAGATCGAGCAGGTATCACGGGAGCTGACCATCCCCGTCATCGCCGCGGGTGCTCTGGACGAGGAGCACGTTGAACGGGTGCTGATGAACGGGGCCCAGCGACTCGTCATCGGCCGGGCGCTACGCGAGTCCAAAGACCCCCAGACAACCGCACGCACCATAATCTCGAGGATGCGCCACGTCGCCTTCAGCGTCCCCGTGGGGATGACCATGCGCTTCTATGCCAGCCAGGCGAGCAAGCTGGCCGAGGAGCTAGATGGAAAGGCGATCGACCGGTTCGTCGAGCTGATCAAGGACGCACGCGAGAAAGACCGCAAGGTGTACGTATGCGGGACCGGACGCTCACGGCTGGTGGGGGCCGCCTTCGGGATGCGGCTCATGCACATGGGGCTTCGTGTCCATGTGATCGGCGAAGTGACAATGCCCGCCGTGGAAGCTGACGACGTCATCGTCGGTATCTCCGGCTCGGGAGAGACCAGCCTCACTATCGCCCCCATCCAGGCAGCCCACGGCAACGGTGCCACGGTCGTCGCCATCACCTCCAATCCCGAGGGCACGCTAAGCAAGCTGGCCGAGATTGTGTTCCTCATACACGGCAGGGTGCGCGAGTCCAAGGAGGTGTCGTACATCGCCCGCCAGCTAACCTCGCAGATCGAGGAGCTGACGCCCATGGGCTCATTGTTCGAGATCCTCTCGCTCATATTCCTTGAGGGCGTCGTGTTCAACCTCCAGCAGGCGCTCAGCGAGACTTCTGAGAAAATGAAGAAGCGTCACGCCAACATCGAGTAGCTCAGGCGTCGAGCCCCAGCACCCGTCTGACCACCGGCAGGACCCGTGCCTCTACTGCAGCATACCCGCTGGCCGTGAGGTGTACTCCGTCGGGGAACACGTTCCCCTGCTGGCCATAGATATCATCGTGCAGATAGTCGAGGAGCGGGACCTTATGCTTGCGCGCGATGAACTCGTACCCCTGACCGTACGCCTGGGAGTGCGGGAATCCCCATAGGATGACCTCTGAGCCATCAGCTAGTACGCGTCCGACCATCTCGTCCATCGCTGCGAACACTCGCTTGGATGGGACGCCGTCGTAGAAGTCGTTGGTGCCGAACCCTATTATGACGAGACGCGGGTTATTGGGGAGCGCTTCGCGAGTGAGCCGGGTGAGCCCGCCTTCTGCGGTGTCACCGTTCTGGCCCGTGTTGATGACCTGCCAGTCACCGCCCAGGTGGCGCTCAAGGCGTGCAGGATAGCAATCCTCCCGGTTGACCATGAAGCCCCAGGTAAGAGAGTCGCCGTGGCACACTACCACCGTGCGGCGGCTCTTGTTGATGCGTGACTGATGGTCCTGAAGGATTTCCTCCATGGATGATGAGGGTGGGGGCGAAACTTTTATGCTGTTCGCTCGCAGCCTCCCATATCATCATTCGTCGCGCATGTAGTGCGTCCAGTCATTGGCGGATTCTTCTTCCCCGCCACCATTGCTACTCCCGTGCAGGGCATCGGCAACAACGTAGGTCCCACCGGCCGCTAGGGCCCCGATACCGGCGCCCTTGAGACCTGAGATAAGTCCCGCTTTCTGGATCCCTGCTTCGGTCTTCTCGGCCCACCATGCACCCAGGCGACCAACACCGTTACCGACCGCGTAGCCCAATATCGCCCCACCGATGGCACTACCGACGAGCATCTCACCGGAGAGGTCGTCAGTGTACGTGACCTCATCGGTCACGCAGGTTGAGTCGTACCCGATCGATTCAAGTTCGCTGATGTCGTACATAATAATGCACCTTTAGGAGCCCCTAAGTATTTAGGGGCACTTAAATAGTTATCTTTTGGGCGGTCTGAGCAAGAACGGGGCAGATCATACACTGTCCGCGGTCCGTCCTTTCACGGTCACATTTGGGCGTCAATGCGGTGCTGACCATACGCGGGATTGGTAATGTCGGGAATCCCCCTGCGGGAGAGGTCTGCCCTCAAAGGAGGTCGTACAAGTCCAGCACGCCAACAGGTCCCCAGAGCACGTAGAAGTTGAGGCAAAGGGCCGCTGTGAAGAACATGTCGCGCAGCTTCATCTCTTATCCCTCACTCGATGTAGACCTGCTGGACGTCCGTCTGGGAGACGTTCCCGAGCGCGTCCTCGGCCTCGACATAGTACTCGATGGTCACGTCGTGGAGCCCTGTGAGCTCCGCGCCGTACTCCTCGCCGCGGTAGACCGGTTGCGGATCCGTCTTGGGGGCCGGCATCGGGCTCGCTGCCATCGACGCGCTCTGCCAGTCCTGTGCGCCAATCTCGCGGTACTTCAGGTCGACCCGCTCAATCCCAGACACATCGTACCCGAGCGTCCAGATGCGCACGTCCTCAGGTTCGGGCTGGTTGCCCCACCCGAGACCGCCCGGGTTGTAGGGATCGCGCTGGGGGAGGTAGAGGGAGGGTCCGACGGTGTCGGGGCCCTGTCCGATGACCTTGTCCGCCTGCTCGACCGCCTGATTAGCGGCCAGCGTGGGGTTCGAGTCCCACTCGGTGTTGCCGTCCCAGTACCAGTAGCATGAGGTCTGCCCCACGTCCAGGAACCGCCAGGCCTCCTTCGTCTCGGGAGCCTTTGGATCGATGGCCTCCGCCGTCTTAACGCGGTTCTTTGCAGCGACGATGACGGCCCAGGAGTTGCGGTCGGGCGAGTAGCCGTTGACCGGGTCCCCGTTCCATTTCTTGAACTCGGGATCGCCGTTGTCCGCACCGCTCCAGGAGCCCGGTTCCACATGGACCACATCGTTGTCGGCCACGGGGAACTTGTCCAGATAGTCCTGGACGGTCGTGCACTGGAAGCGGTCCGGATTGGCCTGCAGCCACTGGACGAACCGCTGGAAGTTGTGGTGGTAGTATGAGTCGGAACCGCCGCCGTAGTTGTCCCCGTCGTGGGGGAGCACGATGAGAATAGGATGATCGGGATCTGTGTTGAACTTCTCTAGCTGGCTCATAACGTGTTCATAGTTCAACGCTCCGAAACCGCCCCGGGCGTCCTCGGTGCCAAGGTACCGGTCCGCGAACACACCGATCATCTTCGAGGTCTTACCGTTGGCGTCGGTGTACTCGACCCAGTGGGGCCGGTGGGCGAACCCGCCGGACACCTTCCCGGGTGACCAGAGGCCGTTGAGCTGGACCCAATCGTCTGGATCGGGGTTCTGCTGGTCGGCCGGGTTCGGTGGCTTGAGGTTGGAGCCGGTGGTGTAGGGGTAGTTCTCGCACGCCCGCTCCAGGTGGACGTTGTCGATGAGCGCCCATTCGAAGCCCTCATCAACGAGAGCGGGGATCATGCGTTCGGAGAAGGCGTTCTCGGGCGGGAAGATGCCCTTGGAGTACGCCACGTCGTCACCGAAGGTCTCGGCGACGATCTGCTTGTGGTCCTGCACAGACCGACGGATGTCGTCGTACTCGATGAGCCCCATGAGGGGGTGGTGGTACCCGAACCCGACGATGTCTAGCCGTGGATTGCCCTCCGATGTCTCCCAGTGTCGGGCCTCGATGAAGCGGTCCGCCCAGTCCTTGAACGGGCCGTTGGGATCGGCCTCCTCCAGCGCATTGAGGTTCTCGATGAGCGAGCCGGAGAAGCTCATGCTGGCTCCAAGGTCGGCGAGCCCTGCGTCCTTGCCTGACTCGATGGCATCGGCCACCCATGTGGTGTAGGGGCCCCACCGAGAGTAGAAGATCTCCTTAAGGTCGGGCGTGCCCTTCCCGTCAGGCATCGTGCCCTTGATCGAGTTGACCTTCTTGCCGCCGTTCATTGTCTCGGTTACGGTCTCGTAGGGGCGGTAGATGGGCTGGTGCATGTGCCACTCGAAAGCGATGTATATCGGCGGCCGATCGGGTTGCTGATGCTTCTTCTCGGAGGGTGATTCTTTCCCCATGTTGCCCCTAGTGTGACAGAGTATGTCAGGCGGTTCTTAAATCTTTCGCCTCCAGGCCCCGGAATCCTTCTATTTTCGCATATTTCTCGGCCGTGCTCTAGGTGACCACGGGCCACCCCCTAGGGACCCTTTAAAAGACACTGGACGTGTCCACCCCTTCCAACGAGGAGAATCATCATGGAAATCACCGACGCGAACGGAGTGCTCAACAGCGCCATCGGCAAGGATATCGACGAGGCCCGGGCTCGTGCAAGGGACACGATGTTCGCGACCCTTCGCAAGATGCAGGACGAGCGCGCAAAACCCTTCACCTGGAAGCGCCCCACACTCACCGAGTCACAGGTCAAGAAGGCCGCCCGGCTCCAGGAGAAGGACACTCTCGTCCGGTTCCTAGACATCGGGTTCGAGCCCAGCAAGCAGCCGGAGAAATACCTCTTGGCATCGTTCAAGGTCACGCCCCCCAAGGGGGAGACCCTGGAAGAGGCCGCCAACCACGTCACGCTAGAGTCGTCGACGGGCACCTGGACCGACGTCCAGACCGAGACCTCCTACACCCTGAGCCTCGCGGGCACCGTGTACGAGTGCATCCCCGAGGTCGACGGCAAGGCCGGTCACGTCAAGGTGGCCTACCCGCTGGCCCTTTTCGAGCCGGGGAGCATTCCCCAGCTCTTCAGCTGCATCACCGGTAACATCCTGGCCATGAAGGCCGTGGAGTACATCAAGGTGATGGACTTCCACATGCCCCCCGAGTACATCGCCACGTTCCCCGGACCCCGTTTCGGTATCCCCGGGATCCGTGAGGTCACCAAGACCCATGGCCACACCCTGGTGGGGACCATCCCCAAGCCCAAGACCGGGCTCTTCGCCGACGAGCAGGCCGAGGTGCTGTACAAGACCTTCAAGTACTGCTCCGTGGTCAAGGATGACGAGAACCTCACCGACCAGGAGTTCGATCCCTATTACCTTAGGGCCTACCTGTCCTTCAAGCGTATCGAGGAGGTCGAGGCCGAGCACAAGGCCAAGGGCATCGACCAGCGCAAGCTTTACGTGGCAAACGTCACCTCCGGTAGCGCCATGGACATGCTGGAGAAGGCCTACTTCGTCAAGGAGATGGGGGCCATCGGGTGCATGATCGACATAATCACCGGCGGGTTCACTGCGGTCCAGACCCTGCGCGAGCACGGTCCGCCGCTCCTCATCCACGGCCACCGCGCCATGCACGCCAGCTTCGCTCGCACCCCCATGCACGGGGTGGACATGATGGTGATCGCCAAGTGCTGCCGCCTGGCGGGTATCGACGAGCTGCACATCGGCACCGTTGTGGGCAAGATGGAGGGTGACAAGTCCGAGATCCTCAACTACGCCCACTGCATCAGCCAGGAGGACTACGTGCCCGAGGTCGAGGAGGGCGAGTACAACTGGTTCTTCCCGCAGAAGTGGTACGGCATGCGCCCCGTGATGCCCGTCAACTCGGGAGGTCTCTACCCCAAGCACCTGATCGAGCTGGCCAAGATGTTCGGCACCGACACAGTCACCACCATGGGCGGAGGCATCCACGGCTACGGTACTCTGGACGGCGCCTGGGCCGCGCGCTTGGCCGCCGAGGCCGCTGCCGCTGGTTACTCGCTGGACGAGATCGCCGCGGACTATGATAACAAGATCAAGGAGATCGGGTTCACCTACCCCCGACCGAAGTCGGAGGCAATGGAGATCCTGGGCCGCGTGCTCAAGGGCAAGGACTGGAAGGCCATGGCCTTCAGCGAGCACGAGAATGCGTGAGAACGGATAGAAAGGACAATTGACGGGGACTGCCCGGGGCGTGTTCACGCTTCGGGCTACTCGTCACTGTTGCGTCGTTCCCGCCAGTCATGGTACTTGTCCACGGCGGAGTTGATGGCGCGCCCGGCGAGCTCGTAGGGCAGCTTGACAGCGTCGACGACGGCATTACCAACGATGCTCTTGTAGCTGTCCTCGCCGTAGTGACCCCGGGCCATGCGGTAGGCCATCTTCTTGATCGGCTTGCCCACGGGACTGTTGGCCGTGCTGTAGAACAGGCCTGAGAGGACGTCGTTGCCCGCCACGACCCTGTTGGCGCCGAACATCGCCTTGCCCACGGCGTTGTCGCGTTCGAGCGGCTTGATGAAGTCGGTGTAGTAGCCGTCGCGGAATGCCTTTTCTGACACACCCCGCTCAAGGATGCTCTCCACGGCCGACCTGGCGGAGAGGATGGAGTGGCCAATGCCGTTCTTACCGTAGCGGATGGCGCCACCGGCGTCGCCGATCTCCACGTACCTGTCCTCGAAGGGTTTCTCCGAAGCGGAGACGGGCGCAGAGGGCTGGCAGAGGCAGTGGAACGGTCGGTCCTCGATGCGGTTTTCGACCTTGTACGAGAATCCGGGGTGCTCCAGCAGAGCCTTCTCCAGCCCCATGAGCTGCTGGGTGTAGGCACTTCGCACTTCCTTCTCGGAGCCTAGATTATCGAGCTCTTTCTCCTTTCTGGGATCGAGCGCGAGGGTGATCGAGAGGTAACCGTAGTCCACTTCCTTCGTGGACCCGTCCTTCCCCTTCACCTTCTGCGGTCCGGGGAACTTGGGGGTAACGGCGACGAACTCGGAGTTGGGGATCCCGGTATACACCGAGATGGTATCACCGAAGTAGGACTCCACGTCCGCCTTTGGGAGCTTGATCTCGAACTGCCCGAAGGTCCTGGAGCGGGGCGAGATACCGCGGTCACGGTACTGCAGGGCGCCTGAATCGTCCATGTAGCCCATGCGGGTGAGCTGTGAGCCCTTGACACCGGCGGCGTTGATGAGGAGGTCGGTGGCGAACGTGAGGTCATCGCCCTTGCCCGTGGGCTTGTAGTTCACCATGACCTTGCCGTCCAGTGACTCGGGGACGATGATGTCGTTCACGCTCCCGTACGTGAACTTGATGCCCCTGTCGTTCGCCTCCTTCCTGAGGTAGGCATCGAAGCCGATGGGCTCCTCCCCGCTAAAGCGGGCAGGTCCGTTACCACGGTACACTGATACGGTGCCGTACTCCTTGTCGGCCCCAGGCATGACCTCGGCCGTCGGCATGGACATCGAGTAGGACTTGTCCGCACCGAGGCGATGGAAATCGTAGCCAGCGTAGCGGTTCATGATGAGGCGGTCGGGTACGGATATCCCAAGGTCCTCTTCCAGGGTGCTGAGCACCTGACCGGGCATGACACCACCGCCACCCTTGCAGGAGCCACAGGCCGGCATGAGCGACTTCCGTTCGTCCCGGTATTCGAGGACATTGATGTCCAGGTCAGGCCGCTCTTTCTGGAGGTATAGAGCAGCGGCCACCCCGCCAGGGCCGCCGCCGACGATGGTCACAGAGGAACCCTCAGTAAGGGCGCCATAGGAAGCATCGTGGGCTACCTCGAGAGAATATGTCATTGGATCCGATACTATCTAGTCAGCAGAGGTTTATATATGTTACTATTCAAGAGTAGTGAATAAATCCATATTAAAAACAGATGCTACCTCTAGTGCTGTTTCTATTGGTCGATATTAACGGGTAAACAAGAGTCTATTACGAATTAGGAAGGGATATTGACGTTCTATGAGAAGAACCTGCTGAGGAGGCCTCGCTTGGACTCCTCTTCATCATCCTTCATGCGTGACAGGCACGAGAGAGCCAGTTCGTCATCGGGACTGATTTCGAGCACCTTGCTGAAACACTTCCGCGCCTCGATGTGCTCACCCTTGTTGAAATACGTGATGCCCATGTTGCTCAGGACCTTGACGTTCTCATCATTGAACTTCAGGGCCTGTTCGAAGCAGTGGATTGCCTCTTTGTACTCACCGAGGAAACCATGGGCGATGCCCCGGTTCCCCCAGGCAAGCTCGTCCATTGGATTGAGCTCGAGCGCCTTGCGGTAGTGGTCGATGGCCTGCTTGTACATCTTCTTGGCCATGTAGGCATTACCGATGTTGTTGAGGGCATTGACGTGGTCGGGGCGTGTCTCCAAGACCTTCATGTAGCAGTCTATGGCCTTCTGGTACTCCTCGTTGAGCGCGTGCATGTTGCCCTGACGGTACCAAGTGTGAGCGTAGTCGGGCCGCTTCTGGGACATGCGGCGGTAGAATTCGATTCCCTCGGTATCCCGCTCCTTCTCCCCTATGAATACCACCAGCAAATATATTAGACAGGCTAGGATTAAAAAACCTTTCAAGTGGTTGTGGGATTCGTGGCATACCGGCTCGTGCTCCTTGACGGTGACGAGACACTTTGGACCTGCCGGGGTGCGGACTACGCTTCGTTGCTCCGACCTCCCCTCCGACGACTTGATGCTGATACCCTGGAGGATACCCGCGGTGCCACCATCGCCCTCCGCCCGGGTGCTCGCGAGCTTCTGAAAGGTCTGCAGGAGCGTGATGTGCTCCTTGCTCTTGTCACCCACAACGATGAACCCCCGGTCCTTGCAGCGCTGGATGGCTGGGACCTGCGTGATTCCTTCGTACGTCTGAGCATATGCTGGCGGCCCAAGGGTGGTTCCGTGAAGGAAATGCTGCGCGATCTCGCTAAGGACGGCATCGAGCTGCGACCCGAGGAATGCCTGTTCGTAGATGACAGTTCGTTCAACATCAATGATGTATCCGACATGGGGGCTGGATGCCTTCTCATGGGCGGTGATATTGGCGGACTTCTCGAAGTGCTAGAAACTGTCGATCATGGGGATTAGATCCGAGCATGCCATGATCGGTTTGGCAATCCCGTACACCTTTCCCAAGCTATAAAAAGGACACGGCGTACTGATTATGCAGGGGAGGTAGAACTATGTCGATAGATCGAAAAGATGCCCTGTTCATTACATGCGTGTTCCTGGCTCTCGTGCTGCTGCCGGCAGTAGGGGAAGGAGGTGAGGCCCGCTCAAAGGATACGCTCATAGTCCTCATCGAGAGCGGTGAGGACGACAATGTGACCAATGCAATCATCGACGCGGCCTGCGCTGTCGCTTCAGGTGAGGAGGATGATCCCTGTCTCTGGAAGCGGTTCACACGCAACGAGGCATGCATCACAAACGAACCACAGCATCACGATCCTTCCCAGAACCCCAAGTACGTCCGAGTGCTGTTCAACACGACGGCTTACAGTAATCACAAAGCAGAGCTGTGGTACTATGCTTCCACCAACTGTGAGGCACCTCCCGAGTACCGAGTAGCCCTCTGCTCGAGCGATACATACTACCCTACATTGGACTGTGATCCGGAGAACGGTGACGAATGGTTCGAGTTCCGCGGGTCAGAGGCCATAACCAATACATGCGAGATGACCATGGCCGATCACCGGATCGAGGCGACCATCGACCGGATCGACAACGACTTCCTCTACTTCCGGTTCGATCCGTTGGGAACACCTATCCTGGGCTGCGGTATCTTCATCGACTCGGGCGAGGATGAGTGGGACAGCACAGGTGCTCGCCTGGCCATCACCAACTTCCACCCCCGTGCCGCTGATGCGAGCATCGAGGTCCACACCATCCCTTCGGGCGGTGACACCATAACGAAGTTCGACATAGCGATCACTTGGAACGATCCCGAGGATGACGAGATCGTGGAAAAGACGTTGGCGCTCTACAACCCGGAAGGAGGGAAAATCGATCAGTGCTCTGTTGACGGTGACGCCATGGAGTGCGAACTGCACAACGTCGACTACGGCAACTACCGCCTTGTCGCCTTCGCCAAGGACGAGCTCGGCGCGTTCCAGGAGATGGAGCAGTTCATCCCCATCGACATCCCTATCATCGACGTCAAGATCCTTGACGTTTCCGACCAGGAGGTGAACAGCATCCACCCGGAGAGCACAGTCAGTTTCGTTGTGACCAGTTCCAACGACCCGGTCCCGGAAGCGAACATCGAGGTGCGTGACGCCGAGACCAAGACGATCATGACCCAAGGGACCACGGACGCTACAGGCAGGTTCACCTGGGACTCCGCCGCAGAAGCGATCATCGACATGGCCTACTTCGTGGGCGACCTTGAGATCGTGGCCTTCAAGAACGGTTACTCCACGGCCATCACCGATCTGAAGCTTGTCAGCAAGTTGACCGTCACCGAGCTTCCACCGAGCGGATGCACAGGTGTGAGGTTCAAGGTCCGCGTCATCGATGAATGGGGTCAGGGCGTCGTCCGTAGCAATCATGTGGCCGTCAAGATGTTCGACGGTGACCTGCAGATAGGTGCGACCCAGACCCCGGACGCCTTCGGGTACGTCGAGCTCAAGCTCCCCTCGGACTTCAGCAAGACATCGGTCAACATCGTCGCAAAAGCGCCCCAGTCCGGGATGTACTACGAGGACTCGGACAGCGTCACCCTCGATATCGCCCAGAAGGGAATCGATTTGTACGTGTTCCCTGACAGCACCTGTCTGTCGGCATCGCTCTACCTCCATATCGCGAGCCGGTGCTACCCGCCCGGCACCTACTTCGACGTGATCTTGGGGGACAAGCTCCAAGGTACGTGTCCGGGACCCACGTCGCTCGAGAACGGGGGTTCCACGATACAACAGGACCCGGACCCCTGGTGTCGTCTTGCCATCAATCCCAAGACCACCACGGGCTCACAGGCCGTGAAGCTCAGGCTCGCCGGACAGAACGCCGATGAGACGTTCACGTGCAAGAACGGTAACTGCAAGGTGAACCTCGGCGCCACCTGTGCCGGTTCACATTGCACCCACAGCGTCGGGGCCACTCAGAGCACAGGTATCTCCTACTCCGGTGCTATAAACGTGGATATCGACCCGGACCGGACAGGCAACCAGATCTGTCCGGGTGACGCGCTACAGTTCTACGTCACCGTGAGCCAGTACAACCTCGTGTGCTCGAACGGTGCACGCAACACCGGTTCGTTCAACTCCTATGGTCGCATCTCGAGGTGTGGTGATATCAATTACGCCGGGTCCAATCCCGTGTGCGATCCGCACAAGTCGCCTATCATCGACATGGGCGGTAAGTCCGAGAACTACCTCTCCACGAGTAAGTGCATGCTGTGCAAGGACAGTTCGTGCAACTCGGTCCTCTCGAGCCCCGGTGCCATCGCCTACCTGCGTGCATCGGACGGACAGACATGCGATGTCTGGCGACGCTACGGTCACGCGCCCGGGAACGACATCGACTACCGGGCCAATACCGGGAAGACATACCTCGGGCCCAGAGCACCCGGTGTCTACACCATCTACGTGGACACCGCCACCCGTGTCTGTGACACGCAGGGCAACTTCGTGTGCCCCGACTGCGGTGGCGAGGGCGACAGGGCCTGGGGGTGCAACCAGTACTCCGACAGCGGTCTGAGCAGCATCTGCAAGTTCGGTTCGTGCAACTCTGCAAAGGGCGCCGACGGCTGGCGGATGGGCCAGGCCGACCTCGGGTTCGAAGTGGCGGACCCCCAGATCACGCTAACCGAAGCACCCCCCATCACCGAGCTGTGCCCGGGAGCGACCATCACCTTCTCCTACACCGTGACCTGCTCGAGCCCCGAGGCTGTCGTGTACCTGGACCGCATCGCCGACGATCGCAAGCTTGGCACCTGTAACGCTGGCACGGGAAAGGAGTACAGGAAGGACGCTACCTGTTCCATCCGGATTCCCGAATCGACGCCCTTCGGCCAGCACAAGATACTCATAGCCCGGGACGTTGACGAGGACGGGAGCATCACGTGCGATCCAACTACCTGTGCGTTCGACGAGGAGCGGTGCGAGTGCGGGGAGTTCTACATCAAGATCCAGAAACCCCAGATCGCCATCTACGATCCGCCCGTGGACCTCGACCTGAACATCTGCCCCGCCAAGGGCGATCCGCTCTATTTCAGGTTCACGAGCCAGTGCACCACCGAGCTGCGCAAGATATCCCTGCGTCATGGCGATGATCATGATGACAAGGTGTTCGAGTACGATGGCGCATCACCGGAATGCCAGATCACCACAGGTACCTGTGGCGAGGGTGCCACCTCGTGCGAGGGTGACTGCAGCTTCACGCCCACGGAGTCGTTCGGCCCCGACCAGATGACCCGGCCCAAGTACGAACTGCGGCTCTTCAACGCGCTCGACGAGCACAAGGGTACCCGACAAACAGGTATATGGCGCTCCGCCGACGTCGTCGTGTCCAGCGCCACGGTGACCACGGCCATACCGGACGGGTATGACGAATGGCCCCACTGCTCGCCTGTGCAGAAGATCAGGGTAGTGCTCACCAACGTGGGGGACGGTATCGCCTACCTCAAGAACGGCTTCGACCTCTACGACTACATCCTAAACTACGACCCGCGGGAGAACCAGCTATATCTCGGGAACGACGAGCCCGATCCCAGCTGGAAGTCCAACTTCTGCACGCTCTCGGCCGAACCGCTGGTCTCCAACACCCTGCGGCCCGGACAGAACCGCATCCTCGTGTACCAGGTCGAGTGCAACACCTGGCAGTTCATGCAATCTTCGTTCAACCGCGGCTTCACCCTGAAGTTCAAGTACGTGGACCTGTGCGATTGCTCGAGCTACGACGATGACACGCACACGCGGACCCTGCCCGGTGACACCGAAAAACGCTACTGCAAGCAGGTGGACCGTGACGCCCAGGGATCATTCGAGACAAAGGAGATCACCATCAGCTGGCTGGGCGCGGGCTCGGACTGCCGGCTCTTCAAGGACGATTCCTCCATAGAAGGCTACTGTTCGCCCGACGATGGCGGGCTGTGCATGGAACCGCTGGCCAGCGGTCCATCACCGTGCTTCCCCGGCCATTGCGGTCCCATCTCGGAGTGCCTCTACAACGAGTGCTGCACCGTCAGCGGGGGCGCGGCCAACTGCGGTATCTGCGAGGAGTGCGAGGTCGTACGCCACATCCCCGACGCCAACGGATGCGAGGTGGGCGAGGACTGCACCGACCACGACAACGACTGCGGCCCATGCCCGGTCACGTGCGACAACGGTGCGTGCGATCCATTGACCGACGGGGACTGTCCTCAGGAGTGTCAGGACAACGATGTGTGCGATATAATCGAGCTGGGTCTAGATCCGCTACCGCGCGACTGCCTTGCGCCGATCTACGTCTGCGGCGACCACAACTGCCAATCCGAGCGCGGCGAGACCACGGACACGTGCCCCGCCGACTGCTGCGGTCTGACCGGCGAGCAGGCCGGTGATCAGACGGTGTGCGCTGACGGCTTCTGTGACTATTGGGAGAGCTGGCAGAACGCACCTGACGATTGTCAGTTGCCGGACATGTGCGGTGTCCCCGACCCGATCACGGGCACCCTTGTCTGCGACATGATCCAGGGCGAGAGCTGCGAGAACTGCCCGTCCGACTGTGGAGTGTGCGAGTCGTGCGATAATGACGGGGAGTGCGAGCCCGCGAAGGGCGAGGGCCCCGACTGTGCCGACTGCCTCGATGCCTCCTGCCCCGATGGTGTATGTCAGGAGGACGAGAAGACCGGTCCCAACAAGTGCCCCGCGGACTGCTACACACCACTACCGCCCGTTCCCGAGGCACAGACAAGCCTCACCGACGTCACCGATGTGGAAGGTATCGTCCCGGACGCTGAGTTCGTGCTCGATGGTATCTCACCACCGCCCGTGCTGAGCATGCGTACCAACATCGACCAGGTCAAAAAGAAGTACCTGAAGGTCACCAACCAGCTCGGCAGCACGGTCTCAGTAGAGGTCAACGTTTCCACCGGTGTCAAGACGCTGGCATCCATAATGCTCTCCGGCATAGCTCCCGGAGAGTCGAGGATCGTCGAGTTCACAGTGACCTCGATCACCGACCTACAGATCAAGTACGCCGTGTTCGCTGGCGCACAGCTAATCTACTACGACTCGTGGATCACCACGTCCGTTGAAACGGACATCGAGATAGGTGAGGTCACGGAAGATGACCTGACAGATGACGAGGCCAAGGCACAGCTCGTGGCGAACCTCGCGTTCATCGTTACGTGCGAGAACGATGCTTGCGCGCTGAACGTTGACGAACTGACGTACACGCTCGAGGACGCCCAGACCACGCTTAACCGGTACTACGGTATCGACAACCGCCTGTCCTATCCGCTCGGCCTTAAGGTCGAGATCTTTGACGCAGACCACGCACCGATCAAGACCCTACCCGATCCGCCCAAGGACCTTGGTGCCGAGACGGACAACCAGTACGTGTTCAACGTGACCAGCGAGGGCATCGCGACCTACTACATCAAGGTGCGCATCGCGCACTGCGTTGCCGGTGAGTGCCCGACGGCACCTGCCGACCTCGAGGCCGCGCTGGAGAACGTTGGCGAGGTGACGGTGTTCGTCACCGCCAAGCTCGCCACAGGCGAGACTGTGGGCGTGCAAGAAGGCGAGAGCCAGGGCGTGTTCTTCCAGAACACCCAGATGATCCAGCAGGCCGCTATCGGCAAGGACTACATCGAGGCCGTGGTGTCCAACACCGCCGACTCGGAGATGGAGTGCGCCATCTCGTTCGCGTACGAGAAGGACGATGGCACGAAGATCTCCAACGACCTCGACATGTCCTCCATCGGCGGCTGCCACGTGGAGGCGCGGACCACCAAGATCGTGCGCATCCCGGTGAGCGGACCCGTGAAGGGCGAGCTCATCGTGGAGAGCAAGAACCAGGTGGGCGATGGTACGTTCGCCAACAAGGTGGTCAACAAGATCCCGATCACCGTCGGCGGGTTCGAAGCGACCATCTCGGACGCGTGCTTCTCCGATGCCTGCTTCGAGGACGAGAGCTCTGAAGCGTGCAAGCAGTCCAAGGCCGAGTGCGACCGGTCCAAGGACGTGAAGGCCAACGTGATAACCACTGGTCCCGGCGAGATCATCGATGTGCCGGTGTTCATCAAGAACCCCACGGACTTCAAGATGCCCGTGTCTATACAGGTCATCAACGCGGCAGGCAAGCCGCTGACTATCTCGGACGGTGTGTACTACAACCTGACACTCCAACCCCGTGCCTCTAAGTACGTGGTCCTGCCTGTATCGGGTCCCACTGACTTCACCGTGAAGATCACATCGACCGTGTGTAAGGGCGATCCCGACCTGGAGAGCGGTGCAGAGTGTCGCGATGTGGTCCAGAACATACCCTTCAAGGTGAACCTGAAGGTGGGCGGATACCGGATCGGCACCTGTCGGTACAACTGGGAGTGCGTCACAGGCAACTGCATCACTGCCGTCGGCCGTTGCTGCCGGTCAGGATGGTTCTGGTCACCGCTAAGGGCCATGTGCGTCGACGACCTGCCGTTCTTCGATCCGGAGGGCCAGCCCAAGTCGCTCGCGCTCACCGTGGGTGCGATGCACCTCTACCCTGTGTACATCCAGAACCCCTACGAGGGCGAGATAGCGGTGACGCTCACCGTCTCAGGCTCGGCCACCACCAACGTCGTCCTTGACTGTGGTGAGAACGTAGGGGTCAAGACGTGCACGTACAAGCTGGCCAAGGGCGAACAGCGCGTCATCCAGATCCCGATAATCGCGGGCAAGGTCGGGACCACGAGCCTCGTTATCGAGGCGATGGCCACCGTTCCGCAAGAGATACGCGCAGAACCTCTCACCGTCAACCTCGTGGTCCTGTCAGGCTCCACGGGTGGTTCCGATCTGGTTACCGCGCCTGGTGTGGGTGTAGTTGAGTCGCTGACACTTCTCGCGCTAGCAGGAGCTTACTTGGGCCGTCGGCGGGACTGAGCATCAAGTAGCTCCTGCAACGGACCAGCATCGGTTACGGGTCGTTCACAGGCCGTGCCCTGACAGGCTACACGGGCGTCCTATTCCTCAGTGTCCGGATACCGGTCCTTGAAAGCGATCTTGTCGAGGGGGAGACGATCGGGTCGTGTCCGCTCGGACTCCTGCTGATGGTCGGGGAGCGCATCTATGTTCCGTTTAGATTGCTTGCCTACGATGAGCAGGGTGATGAGCTGGAGTTCGTCGGGGATGTCCAGGACCTTCTTGGCCTTGATCTCGTCATAACCGGCGATCGGATGTGCGACAAGACCGAGCTCGGTCGCGCGCAGCATGAGGATGCCGGTGGCCATGCCCGTGTCGAATAGGTAGTAGTCCCGTCCCTCCACCGAGCAGTCAAGTTCTTTCTTGCTCACCACGGCGATGATGAGGTTCGCCGCGTTAGCCCAATGGTTCCCGGGCGAGAGGCATTCCTGCAGTCTGAACAGCGTATCCGTTTCATGAACGAACACGTACCTCCACGGCTGCTTGTTGAAGCAAGAGGGCGCGAGCTGCGCTGCGCCAGCAAGATGATCGATAAGGCGTTGCGTGATCTCGGTCTCCTCCAGTGCACGGTACGACCGTCGCTTCCGGATGGCTTGTTCTACGTCCATTCTAATCGCTCCTTTTACGTTCAGTTCGGTATACCGTCGATGGATGGCCTGCAGTATTACTAGCGCACGGGCATCCGTACAAGAACGAATCCTGACACAGCTTTAAAAAACCTTCAATGGTGGCCGTCGGCCTTACTTCAGGACCTTCTCGATCACATCGGAAGGGTAGTCGTGACGCTTGAGCATCGCCCTGATATCATTATCGTCGTGACCATGGGTGCGTTGTTCGGCAACGTACCGCTTCACACGGCTCATCTCGTCACCCTCATCAACGGCTAGATGCTCAGGCTCGTGGGCCATGAGCTTGAACTTGACAACGGCCAGCAGGGCAAGGGCGAACAGACCTCCTACGAGCATGGGATATGAGGTCGCCCCTGTCGTATCGGGTGGCGGGCCAACGGGCTCGGGCACTTCGCCCACCTTGGAGCGGCATTTGCTCTTCCACGAGCCGTCCTCGACCATGTCGCAAACAGAGGACCCGCGGGCCGGGTCCACCGTAGCTATCTCGGGTCCCACGGTGGCAAGGCACCAGTCGGTCCAGTCGATGTCGGTGAGCTCGTCGGTGCACACGGCCACGGCCCCCCGTGGATCGGTCTTGGCCATGAGCTTCGCCTGGTTGACCCAGCATGTGTTCTTGTCGCCAGCATCGTCGCAGGGACCGGCCGTGACGAGCACGGATAATAGGGCGAGAGCGACCAGACAACTACCGAGCGTACGACGCATCATCCTAGACATGGCACCGAACCTATATAAAACCAGAGGCAAGACCCGGGTTCAATCCCCGTCCTCGTCGGTGATGATCTTGGCGATGCGGCCACGGTACCAGTCGCGGACGAGGATCTTGGCCATCTCGTCCACGTCCGGCTCCCCGCCTTGGAGCAGCCGTCCACGGGAACGCGCGATCGCTTCGAGCACTTCGTGAGTGGAAAGGGATGGATCACCGCCGTAGTGCACTATGACCGCAGGATGCTTGGCGGTGAGGTGTTCGATGAGCTTCCAGGCAACAGGGACCGGATCGCGGAGCTTGTCGATGTCCCAAGCACCTAGTAGGGCGAGATCGACGGCCGCCTCGTCCCTCGGGATCACTCCTGGAGTGTCCAGGAGGAGGATGTTCTCGTCCATCCTGATCCACTGTTCGCCCTTGGTGAATCCGGGTTCTGGTGACGTCCGTGCCTTGCCCCGGCGCGTGAGCATGTTGATGATGCTCGACTTACCGACATTGGGATAGCCGAACACCGCTACGCGGATATCGGACCCTGCCTTGGGCCGCAGATGGGCCTTTAGACGGTTCCTGCCCTTTCCGGACTTCGCGGACACAAGAACGCAAGGAAGATCGGTCGCCAGACGGCGCTGGGTCGCCTTGGCATCAGCTTCATCCACGAGGTCGGTCTTGTTCACGACGAGAACGATGCTCTTGTGCAGTCGGCGGGCGAATCCCTCGAGCTTGTGGCATCGTGTCGTGTCAGGGGAACGGGCATCGAGCACTTCGAGCACAACATATGAGGATCTGATGACACGTTTGACCCTATCCCATGCACCGAGCCGTCGTCGTCTTCGTGCCATGTAAAGGCTTTTAAAATACGAAAGGTTTTTCACGTTTGTGGCGTGGCCGCGCGTGAAAGGCGACTTTATCCAGGTCAGGAAGGACAGCAGGGTAGTGGTCGTCACGGTAGGTTCCAACAAAGAGCGCTTCTCGGACATCGAGGCTCTCCTCGTGGGCTCATGCAAGACCGAGAACCTCGGGCTGGAGCGCATCATCGTCAATGTAATCGCCAATACCGCCATCCGTTTCATGGTGGTGGCCGGGAGCGAGGTCGTGGGCCATCGTTCGGGCAACGCCATGGTCTGCCTTCATAGGGAAGGCATCGATGATGAAGGCGTGATCAAGGACGCCACCGGTGCTGTCCCACGGATCGAGAACATAGGACCTGAGGCCGTGGAGCGCTTCCGCCGTCAGGTTGAGCTGGTCGATATGGTGGGCATCGATGATCCAGACCTGATCGCGCGGACGGTCCGCGAACTCGACGACCAGGTGAGCGAGGACTACCCGGGAGGGCCTATGGAGGTCGAGGTCCGGAGACGGATCACGACTCTACCGCCCACCGGAACGCCTCACGGCGACGTGTGGCTGTCAGCGGACCCGGCCATCGAGGTGGACCCCTTCACCGGGTGCGTCTACCTCACCCATCCGGTCCATGTCGGAGGACAGGTGCGCATCGACGCAGTACGGGGGTTAGTATCATGTTAAGGTTCCAGACTGAACAGCGGACGATCGAGGTGGCCGGTGCGACCATCGGCGGTCAGCCGGGGGAACACCCCACGGCACTTGCCGCGACCATCTTCTACGAGGGTCACGATATCGTCCATGACATGAAGCAGGGCGACTTCGATAAGAAGCGTGCCAAGAAGCTGGTAGCTGCACACGAGGCCGCTGCGGAGGAAACGGGCAATCCGGCCCTCCTCCATGTTTTCGCAGCCCACTCCGAGGCAATGGAGAACTACCTCAACTTCGCTGCCGACGCCACCACGGGTCCGCTGCTGGTGGACAGCCCGTCGCTCGACGTACGGCTAGCTGGCGTGCGCTGGGCGGTCGAGGCGGGCGCTATCGACCGCATAGTCTATAATTCGCTCAACCTGACCGTCACGGATGAAGAGATCGAGGCGCTGCGTTCGTCCGGTGTGAGCTGCGCCATCGTGCTCGCCTTCAATCCCAAGGATTCCGGTCTGAACGGGCGGCTCAAGCTGCTTGAGGACGGGGGTGATGTCACGGATACCGGACTACTGGACCTGGCGTCGGCCGCGGGCATCACAAAAGTGCTCGTGGACCCGGCAGTGACGCCTATCGGCAATGGCGCCGGTGTGGCGGTGCGCACTGCTCTGGCCGCCAAGGCAAAGTGGGGACACCCTGTGGGCTCGGGCATCCACAACGCTCCTGCCTCGCTCCCCTGGCTCAGCGATAAGGACCGGAAGGTAAAGGACTGCGTAGATGTCGCTACCAACGTGCTCCAGGTCGCCATGTGCGCCGATTACCTGCTCTACGGTCCGATCGAGCACGCGCCGCACGTGTTCCCGGCCGTTGCCGTGGCGGATGCCATAGTGGCCGACGCGGCCCAGGAGCTCGGTACGGACATCTCCAAGAACCGGACCTTCACGGAACTGGTCGGATAGCTTCATGGCCCTCTCCTCCAAGCCCCTGCGTGTGCTCTCGGTGGAGCTGGGGAACACGACGACCAAATGTATCCTCGTGGAGACGGACCTTGATAACGGTACCTCCCGCGTGGCGGCCCGGCACGTGGACCGGACCCGGTCAATCGCGGCCAAGGAAGGCTTCGCCCGTACCGTATGGGGGTACGCTATCACCGAGGACGGAGTGAAGGACATTATTCGCCGCTCGATCAACACATCGCTGCTCCAGGCCCGGCTCTCAGCACGTGACCTGGACTTCGTCGTGAGGTCGACGGGCGTTACCGCAGGATTCTCCTCGCCCGATGAGGTGGGAACCCTGATCAAGGCCATGGCCGATGCATGCCTTGCCGCAGGTGTCGAACCGCGTCAGATGATCGCGCCGCTCTCTGCCGAGAACCTCGCACCCCGGCTCCGCTCTCACTCCATCATCGACAGCTCGACCTTCACAGGAACGGTCGCTGGCACGCTCCCACCGGGAGAGCCCGTGGCCGCCAACGAGATGGAGGGAGAGCTTGTGACCGCGGGGCTTAAAGACCATGCCCGGGCGAACGGAGGCCCGTTCCGCAATCCCTACCTTGCCCTGGACTTCGGTACGACCCTGGCCGGTCGTCTTATCGATGATGAACGCAGGACCGTGGCCACCTTTGCAGGCCTTGCGGGCGGCATCCTCGACGCCGTGGCTCTGGGGTGCGGGTTCACTTCAGCGATGGACGTCCCGGTGCGTCCGGGACGGACGGACAGACACTCGGAAGGCATCATGGAACTGGTGGATATCGGCCCCGTGCGCACAGGAGACCGCGTTGGGACCGTCCCCGTCGATCCTGCTGCCGCCTCGCGTGCAGGGGTGACGGTCATCGGATGCGATGCCGACCTTGACGCGATAACGGCCGCTTGCCGAGATGTTGCTCCTGGCCATCTCTCGTGCGTGCTCGACGGACTATCTGTGCGGTTGTTCGACGGATTGCTCACCGCTGTGAAAGAGTCGGGTATGACCGTGCCCGATGGTATCGGGATCACGGGCCGCGGGGCCACGACCGGTGCCAAACCAGAGCTCCTGCGTGAGCGTGTCCCGGACATAACTATCGTGGACGACGGCCTGGCCCGCGGAGCGGCAGTGATGGCTATGTGCATGCTACGTTTGTGTCGGCCCCACGGACGGACCGGCGGCTGCCCGCTGGGATAGGACGAAAGCTCGTCTATGCCTCTACCTGGGGCGCGTCACCGGGCGTGTCCAGCGCTTCCAGCTGGTAGGAAGCGAAGAGCGGACCGTTGTAGGCGTCCTTCACGGCCGACCGGTACGAGTCGCGAACCTCCCGCATCATGACGGCGACGTCCTGAGTGAGCTGCTTCTCATCGGTCTGCAGCTGGTCGAGGTTGACGCGACAGTAGCCTTCGGAGAGCTGGGTGTCCAGGACGTACTTGTTCTGGCCGGGGGACACGAGCTTCGTCGAGGTGCCGTCACGCTCGATCTTGTACCCCTTCGTTTCGAGAGAGTTGTAGACGCTCTGCTCGATAGTGGCCTCCACGCCTGATCTGCCGTCCTCTCCGATGTTCTCGGCCCAGCCGGTATAGTCGGCCTTGGCATCGAACTGGCCCTTGGCGCTCACCATGACCGGATCTCGGAACGTGTTGTAGGCGGTGAAGTGGTGCTCCACATGGCCCTCGTCCCTGGTGGCAAGGAGCTGGTACATGCCCTTCTTGGCCCCAAGCTGCGTACCGTTGGATGTCTCGAGAGCGTAAGCGACGTTGCCCTTGGTCAGGGTCTGGCTCCAGGCACCGGACGTCTGGAAGAAGCTGGGCATCCTCCGATCGAACTCCGTGTCCTTGAGGAGAGCCTCCTCGTGCTTGGGCAGGAGCTTGTAGCCGTTGAGGATGTAATCCTCCAGCTGCTCGCCGATGGTCTGGTTCAGCTCGGTCAGGAAGTCCTTCCATCCCGCACGAGGTATGCTGGCACCCGCAGCGACAGCGTGGCCTCCACCGATACCGCCCACGGATTCGGCCGCCTTGTTCATGGCCTCGCCGATGTCGAGCCCCGCGCCCGTGAGGTAGTCGAACGAGCGTCCGGAGAACTTGAAGAACGACTCCTCGTCGGTGGCGCCCTTGACATAGGTATAGGCGATAATGGGGAGCTTGCGGAAAGCGTCCTCCTTGAAGTTCGCGGTCCCCAGGGCCATGGAGGCCATGACGCCCATGGTGGACGGGTCGGCGCCCTTGTAATAGAAGGTCGAGGATACGAAGTGGTTCTCGCCGTCCTTGAGCTCGACCTCGTCCTTGTGGAATGCGTCGAATTTGATCTTGCCGAAGGTCTTCACCAGACCGTCCCGAAGGATCCTGCGGTAGCTGTGCCAGACCTCGTCGGCCTTCTCCAAGGTCTCGCCGCGCTCGCCCAGGAGCACCTTCTTGGCCAGCTCGCGGTTGGCCTCCTTCTCCTCGGGCGTGGCGCCGAACTTGGTGCAGGCAGTGAGCATGGAACCGAACTCGCCCAGCGTGCCGATCTCTGTACCCTCGAACTCGCCGAGCACGTACGAGCGATCGAAGAGCTGTGACTGCTGGTACTTCTGGAACGCCTTGGAAGCGCCGGACTGCTCGATGAGTTCGGAGATGGAGCCGAGCACAAGGTCCCGCTCACCCTTGCTCATACGCGCGGGTGTGTAGGTGGTGTGTAGCCCCAGCTCCTTGGCGAACGCGCGTGCGCCCTTATCGTCCCCGGAGATACCTTCGAGGACGGGCCGGTCGCTGCCAGCCAGGGATGTGACGATATTGCGACGGTGGAATCCATAGAATGGCCAGGATATGGGCGTCACGAGTTGCTCCTCGGTGGCCTTCTGGAACACAGCGGCGTTCACCTCGCCGTTGGGACTGGTGCCGTCCACGCGCGCTCCGATCATGGCCGCCGGTCCCAGCACGCTCATCACCGGCTCGTTCGGGTCGCCGACCTTGATGTTGCGTTCCTCAAGGTCCTTCTTGTACGCGCTCTGCTTGCGGGCGGGGAGCGCGTCGTACACCGACTCAGCAACGGAGTATGCGATTGTCGCCCCGCTGCAGGACTCGCCGCCGTCCATACCGAAGTTGGCAGGGTTCAGCTCCTTGAAGGTGCTGTCGGGTCCCATGGGCGGGTGGTGATCGAAGATGTACACGTCCGCGCCGCAGTTGTCGACCTCGGCCTCGTCCAAGAGCCGCTTGTATCCTGAACCGATGTCAGTGAAGAGGATCATGTCGGGATGGTACTCGTCGATGGTCTCGCTCAGCTTGGAGATCTCGGTGTTGCTGAGCTGCGGAACGCCCAGCGTCTCCACCTCGAGGCCCAGCATGTTGCCGATCTCCTCAGCGATGACACCGGATGTCCGACCGTCCACGTCCGACGAGTGGTGCACGACGAGAAGACGCTCTGAGGTCCGGGCCTGGGACACGATGTCCCTCCCCAGCTCCTCGGCCTCTGCAAGGAAGGCTTGAGCTTTCTCGTTCTGGGTGTATTCGCGTAATTTATGGCGATCCACCCCATCGGCACCTAGGACCATGAGTGTCCGCAGCGAGGTCCCCGGATTATAAACCTTTCTATGGGGGTGTCACTCTCCAGTGAGGTAGCAGTGGATAACGGGTACGGCGTGATGCCATACTGTCGCACGTTCGGACCCAAAGGGTACCTATATTAACCCTTAATAGGCCCTCGGGAACTAGGTGACGATGTATGATCGGTGAAGCTGAAGATATTCTAATGCCCTACGAGTTCGATGTAAGCGGTGGCACGTATAACGTGTTGGGCGCTGTCGGCGAGGCCGTGGCCAGCGAGGCTGGCCTGGAGAACCACTACGAGGGTGTCGGGACCTACGACACCGCGAGGGGTTTCACATTCCCTGTGAAGGGCCCCATGAAGGAGGAGTTCGATGGGAAGGCCATGGGGATCAAGAGGACCTGCAAGGAAGAGGGTATCCATGCCAAGTTCGACTCGCAAATGATCATCGGCTACCGCCACGTAGCCTATGATCTCGTGAAGACCGAGACGCTGGAGAGCGAGAACACCGGCCCCTACTGGACCCGGTTGACTGAGAAGTACTCCATCGATGCCGAGTACGGCAGCCCTCGGGATAAGCTCACTGAGAACATCGACGGTATCGAGGACCTGAGCGGCGTGAAGGTCGCCGTGGACAGCGCCGGCGCTGCCGCCGTTGCCTACGAACTGATCGACTCCTTCGACGGCTATGTCGACCGCCATGGGAACACCGCGGAGGTCTTCGGCCTAGACAGCGGCGAGCTGTACGGTGAGATGCGAGGGAAGCTCGAATCGGACGTGAGCTCGCGCCAGGAGAAGATCGATAATGACTTCTTCGGCAAGGTCCCCCTGTTCGGCAAGTGGTACAAGGGCCGTCAGGAGGCCAAGCTCGAAGATATGCGCTCGCACAAGGAGCAGCAGATCAACGTCATGGAAGCCATATTCGGCCCCCGTGACGAGTGAGCGAACGACAGATTACCGGGGCGGTCCTCGCGGCCGCCCCGCACTTCCTTATCAAGGGCATTGACGCCCGGTAGTCCAACTAGCACACGCTGGCGGTATCAGACCACGCGCCGGGATTCCCCTGGACGGTGATGTAGATACGGTCCCTGACCGTTACGCCATCTGACGTCACTGACACTTCGACCGGTACAGGATCACCAGGTCTTGGTGCGTCAGGACAGAGCTTCACACGGGACAGGTGGAGCCGAACACCGGAGGGTGTCGACATGATGTACGCCAGCGACGACGTCACGTCCCGCTCGCCGATGCTCACCTTGAAGTCCTCCTCCCTCACCAGATCGGCCCCCTCTAGGTCGAGATGGATGTCCATGTTGAACCCGATGCCCAGGAGGATGGAATAAAGCGGATTATCACCAGTGCCCGGCCTGATGCGGCTCATCTCCAACGTCAGCGGCAGATGCTCGACGACCGAGAGTGGGCTCGACGCTGAAGCCTTGCGGCCGAGCGAGTCGATCTCGAGGCTGAGCTTATCCGCGGCGACCTTGCCTTCAAGAGTGCCCACAACGCGCCAACGTTTGCTCGCGGGCTCGAACTGGGCAGAGAGGGAGCGCGCCTTGACTGCTCCCAGAGTGAGGGTGAACTCCTCGGTGGCGAGGTCCATGACGGGCTCTCCCATGTCATCCCGCACTTCAGCGGTCACCCGGACCGCGGTACCGATGCGCAAGCTCTCCAGGCTGACCATCTGGGGCGTGAGCACGTCAATTGACACGTTCAGACCGCGCTCGTCGGCCGGGAAGTGCAGTGCGAAAGGCCGACGGACCACGTGGACCGTGTCGTTCTCGTATCTTATGATGAGGAAAAGGGTGGAGTGACCGGGAGGGATCGAGCCGGCGAACCTTGCCCAGAACAGCCAGCCCTTGTCAAGAGACACGTGTTCGAAACCGGTCTCTTCGGCCTTGAGGGAGCCGAGCTTGGCCGTGATATTGATGTCGCGTGTGGCCATACTTCCCAGGAACCGGTCACCACGCTTCAGGAAACCGGTCCAGGTGACCTTGATACCGTCCTCGAGTTCGTCAACTCCAGTATAGCCTGGTGTCATGGCGTCGAGCCGGAGCACGATACCGGCGTCCTCGCAGCCCGAGGGAGTGCATACGTCTCCGGTGTTGCATGGCGAGAGCGGGACGTTGTTCTCATCAAGGCAAACACAGTTGCCGAAGCATACCTCGCCCTGGCCGATGCAGGGGAGCGTAGTTATGCCTCGTCTGGCACGACACCTGGACTGCTCGAACACGATGGTGTAGGGTGATTCGGGTCCGCCCGCACACCCGTCCGCAGCGCACCGCTGGCCGAACGAGCATACGTGTGCGGGATCCCCCTCCTCGTTGAAGCAGAGGCATACGGGGACATCGCTCGATGTCGGTACGCACACGTTGCCCTCAGCGATGCATGCGATGGAGGCGTCATCCACGGAGAGGCTGCCCCGCGGGCAGAGCGCTGACCTGCGTGATGCGGGTTGCCATTCTGTCACGTGGATCGCCCGGGAGGCCACGGCGACCACACCCTCATCATCGTACACCTTGGTCCTGATAACGTAATCACCTGGCGGAGTGTCCGGTGTGATGGGGATGACCGTTCCATCGAGACCGTCCACTTCCTGGCTGTCGATGCTCTCGCCCGAGGTGTCCACAAGGTCCGTGACGGTGCGCTCCTTGCCCGTCGCGCCCGGGACATCGATCGCGGGCTTGATGTCCTCACCAGGCTCGTATGTCTGCTTCTCCAGAGCGAGCTCGGCATCCTTGAGCCCGGTGTCCTCGAGCACGACACGTATCGAGGCCACACCGGAGACGCGTCCGGCGAACCCGCGGAGCCGGACCACGTACTCACCAGGCTCCCAGGAGGGTTGCGTGCCGAGCATCACGGTGTCGCATGCCGCGTAGGTCACGGCATCGACCGACACACCATGCCGGTCGAGGATGTGGACAGAGCACCCTGTGAGCTCCTCGGAGGACGTCACGGTCAGGTTGATCGGCTCACCCAGGGCAGCACGGTCATCCTTGAGCCTCAGGGCAAGGTCGAGCTCGGCCGCGCGGAACCGAGTGGAGAACTTGGCGACGTAGGCGGTATTGGATTCCAGGCGCGTGATCGTCAGTGTGTGTGTGCCGGGCTGGAGCTCTGGAGGGAGGGTCAGCGTGTGGTTCGAACACCTGTATGTGGTCAGGGCCCCCTCGCCCTCTACCATGTCCACGTGGGCCGCACAGAGCCTTCCTCCAAGTCGGGGGAGAGGGATGGGCTCGCCGAGGGTGTACTCGGTCTTATGCAGGCCGACCCCGAGAGGTCGACGCTCGAGGCGGGTGGCGAATGATGTACGATAGGCGATACCCCGCACGCTGCTGAACGTTGTTCTATGGCTCGGATATCGGATCGAGAGCGAACGCGGCCCCGCGCGCAGGCCATCGCAAAGGACGAACTGTAGAGGAGTGTAATCCAACAGGAGGTCGGCCGTCACCTCGTTCTCACCGATGTCCAGAGAGCGCACTTCCAGCTGTGGGTACGACAGGACGGAGAACACGACAGCGGTGCTCTCCAAAGAGGCCGTGCACTCAAGAGCACCAGATAGGGTCGCGCAGCGTGTCCGGAGATCGGCCTCGGTGAGCCCTCGGACCTGGTCGGGGGATAGCGAGTACCGCACCGTGGTCGTCAGCAGGCCCAGGGAGGTCGCGTCCACCTCCTCGACGATATCGTTGACCGCGGTACCCAGAGACAACAGAATGCACAGGAGGAGGACTGTCGTCCGGTAGCTCATCCCGATTCCCTCCGGCACGCCCCCTTGAGCGTCCGGTCGAGGGTCACCCGATTGACCGCCCCCACTCGCTCCTTGGTGAGCGCGTCCTTATCCTCGAGGTCGCTCAGGAGCCGCGAGAGCTTGGACTTGGAGAACCCGAGAGCCCTGCACAGATCGTTCTGGTTCATGGGGGCCTCGTGCTTGGCCAGCTCACAGACGACGATACGCTCGTCAAGGGAGAACCCGGAGAGGACCGATGGTCTTGCTTGAAGGTGGACGAGCAGAGCATAACCGAAGGCGCCCGCGATGATACCGGCAACGAGGATGGATACACCATCAGCGGTGTTCCCGCTGACCGGTGCAGGGGGTCGTTTGGCACGCACGAAGAGGTCCATGGTCTCTTCCTTGTCGAGGGGACCCTGGTCCCAGTGGAGGATGAGATGCTTGCCATCGGTCTCGAGCCGTGCGGCCGGTACGACCACCGATGCCACCTGAGTGACGTTCTCTGCTATGGGAAGGACGTACCCGGGAGGGAGATCGACCCGTGCTCTGAAGTCCGCGATGGGCCATGCGGCCTTGTAGGTGGTGCGCACCTCCAGCTCGTCGCCAACGATCCGTGTGAACTGGGAGGTGTCGAACCTGATCGTGTACGAGGCCTGTTCTCCCGGCGATACGGGATCGTCGAACGCGATGATGATGATCCGCGCCCAGCTCGCATCGCGCTCGGTGACGCTAACTGGCCGGGAGGCGGTCACGGTGAGGTTCGCGATATCCTTGCCCACGGTGAACGACACCTTCTCCAGCGGTTCGGTGCCGTTGTTAATGAAGGTGGCATCGATCTGCTCCTGGCAGGTCCCGTCAGCTCGCACATAGAGCGAAAGCTCATAGGAGCGATAATCGAGCGAGGGGGGCAGGCCGGCCCCGGCGATGACTACCAGAGAAAGGATGATTGCGAGGATGCCCAGCGTACGCCACGCCGCGTACCGACCCATGGGCATCATCCCGTGCACTCAGAGCGGGCGCTGACGTGCTCTATCTTACCGCCGACCTTCTCGATGAGGAGCGGGTTCATCTCGATGTCAAGTGTAGTGGATGTCTCGACATCGATAATGAGGACCTTGGCCGAGACCTTGTACTGTGGGCGACCGAGATCGTCCTCGGAAGGAACGGCGAGGACGATGTACCGTCCAGGATTGAGCTGGGGTGTGGTGTACTTACCATCGCGGTCCACTCCTACCTTCACGATGGGTCCGAGATCGTCGTGCACCGGCTTGAACAGGATGGTGACGTATCGGGGGGGATTGCCGTCGATGTGACCTAGCGTTTCCTCGCCCATCTCCACGATCTTACCGGAATTGGTGCAGTATATCCGCTTCTTCATGAACACCTTCCCGGTCAACACCGCGTAGTCCTTGAGCGAGATGGTGGTGCCGAACTGGCGGTCGATCTTCACCTTGTCGACATGCTTGGAGAGCCCTACCGGATCATCGGACACAACGATAAGGTCCTGGACCTTGCATGGGACCCCTGCCTGCTTGAGATGGCTGTCCGTGTAGGGGTAGGAGCATGCGCCGATATAGATGGTCCCCGCATTGGAGTTCTTCACGGTGATGTCCACATCGCAGGCGCCTCGACACAGGTCGTCGACGGTAGCGGGATCCATCACGCTCTCGTCGGTGGCGTTGGTCTGCTCGCCGACCAGCAGCGGCTGTATATAGAACCTGAACTCCAACGGCCGGCTGCCCTCTGAACCTTCGCCGCCGATGATGAAAGAGCTCTCGTGGATATCGCGGAGCGTCCATCGTACCGGGAACTGGGCGGAGTACGATACAGTGTACCGGGATGGGCACAGCCGTGGTTCTGCACGCCGGTCCATCAGTGGCATCTCGAAGGGCACGTAATAGATCACTTCCGTGCTCTCCCATGTCTTGTCCAGGTAATCGGCGTCCTTGTTGGCGATGAACGTGAAGTTGACGTCCCTGACGTTCAGGTCGGCCGCCCATTCGACGTACTGCTCGCTACGGAACAGCTCCTTGACCCGCTTGAGCTCCCGGGCCACGGAGAGCTGGGCGTTCTCGCGCATGGGCGAGATTATCTGCTTGCGGTAGGCGTACACGGTCTGGCTGTCGCAGTCCACGTTGCGCGAGATCATCCCAGGCGGCGTGGGGAGCCGCTGGTCCTGGATGACGCCGTTGAGCAAGGCCTTCTCCATCATCCGTTCCTCAGTGTAGTTCTGGATGTACTGCTCGGCCAGGTCGCGCAGGTACTTGATCCGCAATGGGAGCTGATTGGAGTACGTGACCGATGTGCGCGCCTCGCGCTCGTCGGCCACCAGACCGATGGGGACGGACACCTCGGTCTCCACGGCATGGTCATGCAGCTTGACCTTCGCTTCGGGGTACCCGATAGCGAACAGGTCGGTCCTGACCTGAGAGCGGAGGACGTCGAGCTTCTTACCAAGGCGACGCTCGATCTCGTCAACGAGCATATCCTCCATAACCTTGGCAGTCGGGATGCTCACGGTGCGTCCGCGGTAGTACCAGTGGGGGATGCCCAGATGGTTGAGCAACGGTGCGTTCTCCGCTGTATACCCCCCATGACGTCCCATCTCGTCCACAGATTCGTAGATCGAGTCGATGAAGAGCGCTTCTACCGAGCTCTCGAGCTTCACCAGCTCGTCCTTGACCTCGACGGACTCGATCTCCTGGATATTGAGCTCGCGAGTCTTCTGCTCTCCCGAGAGGATCAGGTAGAGGACGGCGATGACGACGATGGCGATGGCCGCCAGAGCCATGAGGTTCATCTGACCACGTCGTGTCATCAGCAGGAACCTCCTTTCATGTTCCGCCAGTTGCCCGGATTGCCGTGTAGGCGGATGGTGGTCGTGTCCTCTGCGGTCTTACCGCCCACCTCGACCCCCACTCCGACCATCAGGTCAGTGTTGGGCATCGGGGGGTCGGGGCAGAGCTTGACCTCGGAGAGATGGATGCGGATACCTTCCGCGGTGGAGACAAGGTAGGCAATGTCTTCGGAGACGTCGTGCTTGCCTATCTTGACCGAGAGGTTCTCCTTGCGCACGGACATGGCGCCTTCGATGGACGTGAATATGTCCATGTCGAAACCCATGGTCGCGAAGAGATAGAAGAGGGGTTTGTCCTTGGTCCCCGGCGTCGTGCGGGCGATGCGTATGGCGAGCGGTACCTGATCGACCACTTCGAACCGCTCACTGGCCCTGCCCTCGCGTCCAAGGGACGAGACGCTCACAGTGATCGAGTCGGAGCGCTGGACCGTAGCGTTGCGGAAGTTAGCGATGAGGGTCCACAGGTCCGAGGTGCGGTCGAAGGTCGTGGTCACCGAGTAGGCGATGAGCTGGCCCGTTGTCACCGAGAACGCCTCGGGCGGGAGATGGGGCAGTTCTTCCTCGTTGACGTCCACTACCTTGGCCGTGAGCTCCACGGTACCACCCTTCTGGAGGGTGGCGATGCTCATGGACGCAGGTGTCACCTCGGTGAGCTTGACCCCCAGGTCCTTCATATCCTCGGGATACCAAACCTCGAACGGCTTGCGGATGACGTGGACGTCACCACGGTAGCCCACGATAAGGAACAGTTCGTGCTCCCCGGGATCGAGCCTGCCGGTGAAGCGTGAAGTTATCTGCCAACCCTCTTCAGGGGAGACATAGATCATGTCGATGGACTCGGCGTCCAGGTCCCCGAGCGAAGCCTCGATGGTGATATCGGCCCGGTCGGCAGTGGCGAGCTGGTTCTCAACCTGTCCTGTTCGATAAGAGATGCGACCCGAGGCCACCAGGTCGAACCCGGCTTCGAGCTCGTTGACGCGGACGTTCTTGGTATAGTCCTCGTTCTCGATACCCATCTCGAGACGGAGGTCCTGGCAACCGGAGAACGTGCATGTCTGGCCCAGCGAGCATGACGAGATCGGTTTGCTCTCCTTGTCGAGGCAGACGCACGTCCCGGTACAGATCTCGCCAAGTTCCACGCAGGACACGGTCTCGAGCCCGCGCTTTGCCAGGCATATACCGCCCTCGCGGACAACGATGTAGGCGCTCTCTACGACCCGCTCGGTACAGCCCTCCTTCGAGCAACGGAAACCGAACTCGCAGGCGCCCACCAGGTCGCCCGGATCGTCGAAGCAAAGGCAGGATGGCACCGACGTGGACGACGGGATGCACACGTCGCCCTCGGTGATGCAGGGGAGCTTGAACACGTCGATGTACATGTAGCCGCCGCGGCAGAGCTCGGCGCGTGGTGAGCGGACCGGGGGTCGCCACTCGTGGATCTCGATCCCGCGGGACGAGACGGCGGTCAGGTCGCCACCGCTGTACACCTTGGTGCGGACGATATAGCTGCCGTTGGTGAGCGACTCGTCGCTCTCGATCTCGGCGTACCCGCACCCGGGAGCCTCGCACTCGCCGACCTTGGTGTTCTCCTCGTCGAAGAGCTCGAGCTCACAATAGTCGCCCTGTGCTTCGGTGTACACGCCGATGGTGTCGCCGGCCACGTAGCTCTCCTTGTCCGTCTTGGTCTCGGCGGGAGCGTACCCCCTACCACGCAGGTCGATCGAGAAGGAAGCCTGACCCTTGACCGAACCAACGAACCCCTCGATGCGCACCAGATACTTGCCCGGGGTCCATGCGGTCTGGGTACCGATAGGGACGGTCGTGCACTTGCGCAGGGTCATGGTGTCCACGCGGATACCGTTCATGTCCAGGATCGAGACGACGCATCCTTCCAACGCGGGCTCGGCGAATATCTCGACCGTCACCTCGTCCCCGAGGTTCACGGACGTCGCCGACGGCTTAGCCTGGATGAGCAGCTGGGGCCGGGTGAGCTTGACGGGGATGCGGGCCACCGCCACACCGGATTTGCGCACTGCCATGACGTACAGGTCGTAGTCACCCTCGGCAACGAAGGCGTCCGTTCCAAGAGAGAACGTCTCGCACCCCACGGAGCTGTCCATCAGGAGTGCCCGCTCGTCCTGGGCGAGGGCGGCGACGCACAGCTTCCCCTCCATGCGGGGGATGGGAAGGGCCTGGCCGACCTCGAACGTGCTGTTCTCCATCTCCATGGTCGTGTGCTCCGGTGTACCGGAGAGCGAGAACGATGCGCCGAACGGGCGCGCGAGAACGTCGGTGACGATGGTCATGTGTGTGGGGTACTTGAGCTTGAGCTCACGTCGCTTGACCCAGATACCGCTCATGAGCGAGAACTGCTTGGGCTCGTAGCTCACGAAGAGGTCCACCCTCACGCGGTCGTCCCCGACCTCGAAACCCTCGACCTTGAGGTCGATGCTCTCGATCATGGAGAACGAGACCGTGCCCGAGTCCACCATGATGGACGGGCTGCACGAGCTCACGGAGGATAGCACCGAGCACCGGCCGGCGATGGCCGACTCCGAGAGCGTCGCGACATAATATGGAGGGAGCTTGTAGGCGATGGATATGCTGGCCAGCTGGAGGTTGGAGACATCGACCGTCTCGATGGCGCTCTCGGCCTCGAGCCCGACAACTGGAGAGAGTAGAAGTGAGACGAAAAAAACCGCTACAATGCGTGAGAGAAGCCGCATCTTCCTCCGCAACAGGGGGGGATGTTACTATTTATATGTTTATATGAAGCAGAAATCCCTATTACAGGTGCTCACCAATGTCCTCTGAGAAGATCGAGAAGCTTTGCGGCCTTATACTCGGCGACCTGGACTCCGTCCGGTTCGACGTCCATGACATCCACCTCGCCCTGAGCAACAAGGACCCCAAGAACAAAGAGGACATGGAGGACATGGAGTTCGGTATCGACATCGCTAACCGCCTCCTCAGTGAGATGGGCAAGATCCGGGGCGGGCTCAAGCAGATGCAGGACCTCATCAAGGACGTGGGCAAGGGGCCCCAGGTCTAACATCGCTCTGTATTATAGACGACTGGGCACGTCGCCCTAGACGACAACCGCGTCCGGCTCGACCTCGTCCTCTACCTCTTCTCCCCAGAGGCGCTCGGCCTCGTACACCTCGTCCTCGCTGTACCCGGCCATGAGCAGGAGGTTGCGCAGCCAGCGCGTCTCGATGTCGCCGTGCGCCCGCAGGAAGAGCACGCACCACGCGACGTTATCATCGTACTCCGCGTCCGCAGGTCGCTCGGTGTGCATGGCCTCGTGGAGCGCGTGGGACCTGAGCGCCTTGATCCGTTCCCGTTCCTTGCGTGGATCGATGACCTCGGGCTCTACGGGTGTAGTCTCTGATACCTCCTCGACCACTTCGGCGGTGGCTACAGCGGGCCCGGGCGTCTCGGCCGGAGGTGCGATCCCCTCCTTCTCCTCGAGAACGACCCGTTGCTCGCAGACATCGACCACAGCATCATCGATATCGATGATAAGCAGTAGCCCGCGGAGCCATTCCAGGTCCACCTTCCGATAGGTCCTGAGGAATGACGTGCACCATGCGACCTCCTCGTCATTCGTCCTCGTCGGTTCACGGTGCATCGCCTCGTGGAGCGCTCGCCCCCTTAGGCGGCGTTCGACCTCTCCCGCCTCGGAGTGCATCGCTGGTTTCTCGGCCTCGGTGGGCGGTGGGCGTGGGACGGGTGGAGTGAGGGTGCCGGCGACAAAGGCCGCGGTGGCCACCGGCGTGGCAGCAGGCCGTGGCATTAGCACCTGTTCGGCAAGACCGTGCGGGTGCGGGGCCGCGAGCCCGGCGGCAGCGGCGAGGGCATGACCGGGGACGACCTGGGGCACCGCGGGGACCTCTTCTATCTCGGCAGGCTTCACAGGCTTGGCGATGAGCGTCGGCTCGGCGATGGGCAGTTCCTCAACTGCCTCCTCGACCCCCTGCCGTCGCATGGTGAACAGGGCGACCATACCGGTCGCGATGATGATGGCGAGGACCGCGCCTAGTATAAGTGAGGTCGGCGTACCGGCGGCCGCGGTCTCGACCGCCGCGCAGGCCCCGTCGCTGCACGCCTCGCCGTCGAGGCATCCACAATCTTCGCAACATGTTCCTTTGGACTCTCCCGCCTCGCATGATCCGTCACCGCACACCGGTTCGACCGGGCATGTGCAGTCGCCAGGGCATGACGAGCAGTCCTCTCCCGCCTCGCACGTCCCGTCACCGCACGCAGGCACCGGCGGCTCTTCCTCCACCTCTTCTACGATGACGACCGGCCGCTGGTACGTGACGACGTCGCTTATGTCCTGGGCAACGGTATAGGTGAACGTGACCTCCTCCCCCGGTAGCAGGTCGACGTTCCATCCGACGATGGGATCGTCCTTGAGCACGAAGTCCGGCGGCGGATCGAACGCGAGCTGGCCTGCGCTTCCGGCCACGTCCTTTGGTATTGTCTCGACGACGCGTACGTTCCGTCGCGGTGTATTCCCGTCGTTCCTGACGACGACGCTGACAGTGGATCTTTCGCCATCGGACGTATCTCTCACGATGACCTCGCGCCCGACGTCCACCTCCCGTGTGGCTTCCACGGACCGCTCGACCATGGCCTTGACCTGGACGGTGGACACAGCGCCCCCCGTTCCACTGCCGGACTGGGCCGCCCTTGACCTGGTGACGAGCGCGGCCACGTCAGCGACCGACTGCCTGACCTCCGCTATCTCCTTCTCGTCCTCGGTCACTTGTTCCATCCCGGTCCCTTCGCCTGTACCGGTCCCAGTTCCTGTCCCAGTGTCAGGGACCGCTTCGTGCCTGAAGGAGATGGTCTTCTCCTTTTCCACGGTGACGCAGCGGAGGGTGATGGCGTCGCACGTCTTCTCGTCACCGCACCCGCAATCGGTGCAGCAGTCCTCGCCATCGCTGCACGTCCCATCCCCACATGATACACAATCGTCCGCGCACGTGAGCGCCTCGCCGGCGTCGCACACCCCGTCGCCGCACACTGACGGCTCCTCGCATCGTCCTAGCAGGACGTTGCACTCCCCGGTCGCGCACGCACAGTCAGCGCAGCAGTTGACCTGGTCCTCACCTGCTGAACAGATACCATCGCCGCATGCCGCGCAGTCGGCGGGACAGGATTCTCCGGTCTCGTCGATACCGCACGTCCCGTCACCGCAAACATCGACGATCCGGCACACGCCGAGGTCAGCATCGCACGCCTCACCTTCGGTGCAGCCACAGTCGCCGCAGCATGTATCGGTCGTCTCGTCACCGGTGCATAGACCGTCACCGCAATTGGTACAGTCGCCGGGGCAGGATGTGGCGTCCTCGCCGTCGTCGCATGTACCATCACCGCATGCCGCTAACTGCACGCACCCGGCCACCGCCGCATCGCAAGCCAATCCGTCCGGACAACCGCAGTCCATGCAGCACGTGGCCTCGCTCTCGCCGGGCGAGCACGTGCCGTCCCCGCACGACGCGCAATCCTCAGCACACGTTGATATGTCCTCGCCACCGTCGCAGCTGCCGTCGCCGCAGGTAGCGCAGTCGACCGGGCATGACGTCAGGGTTTCGTCACCAGTGCATACACCGTCGCCGCACTGGGTACAGTCGCCGGGGCACGACGCCACGTCCTCGCCCCCGGTGCATTTGCTGTCACCGCACTCGGCGCAGTCGTCAGGGCATCCGTCCACGCTCTCGCGCTGTGTGCAGGTACCGTCACCGCATACGTGGCACTCGTCATGGGACAACACGGTGACCGGGACGACCGTATCGTTGTACTGCTCCCCGGACCGCGTGTCGTAGGTGCCGTTCACCGCGACCGATGCCGCTGCGTCCGTGCACCGGTCAATACCTGCGGCCGAGACCGTGAGCACGACCTCTTGTATGTCCGAATAGTCGCCTAGGTCCTGGTCGTAGTGGTAGAGACGGTCGACAGAGAATGATGATGGGTCGACGGTGATGCCTCCATCGGCGTTAGCGGTGCCGTCGAGGTATGCGATGAATCCCTCGAGCTGCCGGAACGTGCACGTCAGAGTGGTCGTCCCGCCAGCACGGACCGTGGTGTCGGGGCATGTCACCTCGAACGTGTCAGTGACCATCCCGCCGCCGCCACCGCCTCCGCTGGAAACGGCCCCACTGCCGCCGCTGCTGGTGGTAGTTGACGAGGAGCTGCTGGACGAGGATGAGCTCGAGCTTGACGAGCCACCGCACCCGCCCCACATCTCTGCGAAGTCGAAGGCCTCGGTGTGCTGCTCGGAAGCGTTGACCTCGGCATCGATGGTATTGGAGAACACGTACCCGTCGTACCCTGTCTCCAGCGCTTCGCTGTCATCGAGAGCAGGATCGAGCGCTGCGTAGTACTCGCCCGTATCGGATAGCTCGGTGGCGATAGCTACTACCTGGGTGTCGTTGAGTACCTTCACATTTCCCCCGGACTGGAGCCCCTTGCATCCCTTGAACGTGAACTTTAGCGTGTGGACCAGAGCGTTCTGGCACGAGAGGGTGGTGCTGGTCGTGCATCCCGTCCCGTTGTGCCCGAAACGTACCTCGACCTGTCCCGTGTCCGGTGCCGGTGTCACCGTGTCGGAGGTGGCCGCAAGGTAGCCAGCGCTAGTGACGCGATATGTGTCAGCGCCCGTTGCCGCGATGTACGCTGTCCCGTTACGGTAGCGGATGACGGGCGTCCCTGAGACCGCTGCGACCTCGCTCCTGCCTGTAGTACCGTTCAGCGGTACCGTGACGTTCAGCACATCGTGCAAGCGCACCCGTACCGCGTACTTCACACCCGTGGCGTTGACCGTCTCGATGTTCTCCGAAGAGCGGTTAGCGTACGAGTACTGGAACACCTGGGTCACGTACCCTGATCGTGCCACTTTCACGTTCCCGTCCACGTCACCGAGAGGGACGGTACAGTAGTACGTCCCGTTCGGCGTGTCCGGCTCCTTGCATGTGTTGGTGTACCCACTTCCTGCAGTGAGGTTCGCACCAGGGAGCAGATTATCGAACTCGTCGCGGACATCCACGTTGAACCAGAACAGCCGTGTGGTCGTGTTCGCGAACACCTGGGCATCGGTGTGGGCGGTGCGGTCAGTAGTGAAGTTGTTGAACGTGTCTGAGAACAGATTGTCCTTCACGACCTTGATGTCCAGGCCCGTGTCGGCCAGGGGCACAGCGCAGTGGTACGTGTTGGTGCTCCCTTCCTGGACGCAGGTGGTCCCATAGCTGTCGCCCGTGGATACCACCGTTCCGCTGGTGAAGGGATTGCCCTTCTCGTCGCTGACGTTGGTCTTGTACCCGTACTTGATATCGCTGACCGTCACGGTGGCCTGGGCCGTCGCATCGTTGGACCGGTCACCCGTGTCACCGGCCGTGTGCTTGACGAACCCGTCACGGGTGATGCTGACGTCGTTTGAGCCGTTGTCCTGGTCGGGCGGTACGGCGCACCAGTAGGTGCCTGCTGTCCCGTCGTCCTCGGTGCACGCGGTGGCAGCGGACCCTGCGGTGATCGTTGCGCCACTGAGAGCCGAGCCGATGGCGTCCGTGGTGACGACTACCTTTTGTGCGAATGGCAGGTCGGTCACCGTCAGTGCCTTCTGGGCATCATCGTGCGACGACCGTCCCGTGGCGAGACCGGTGGCCCATGTGGTGGTGACGTAGCCGGTCTTCACGGCGTTTACGGTGGCCGTGTCGTCCTGTGCGAGAGTGATGGCACAATAGTAATGGTCACCGCTGGCGGTGCATACCGTGGCAGCGGACCCGGCGGTGACGGCAGCGCCTGTGATTGTGCCGGGTGTAGTACGCTGGTCCTCCACCTGGAGCTTGTAGGCGTACCCGACATCGTCGACTGTAACGGTCCCCTGGCCGGCCCCGTCGTCGGCGCGGTCTACGGTGTCGCCGGTGACGTGCTTAACGTACCCGTCCTTTTCGATGGCGACGTCGTTGTCGCCGTTGTCCTGATCGGACGGCACGGCGCACCAGTAGGTGCCTGCTGTCCCGTCGTCCTCGATACAGGTGGTAGCACCGCTCCCGGCGGTGACTGTGGCGCCTGAGAGCGGGGTGTCGATGACCTCGGTGGTGACGACTACCTTCTGTGCGAATGGCATATCGGTGACGGTGACCGCGAGCGGAGCGTCGGTGTGCTGTGAGCGACCGGCGCCCAGTGCCGCGTCCCAGTGCGTGGTGACGTACCCGGACTTCGCAGCGTCGGCGTCCGCATCGGTTCCCGTGTCATCGGCCAGAACGATCGGGCAATAGTACCTGTCCACGTTGAACGTGCAGCCCACATCGCTGGCCCCGGCGGTGACGGTGGCGACCGTCACGGAGCCCGCGGTCGTGCGCTCGTCCTCGACCTGTACCGTGTAGGAGAACCGGACACCAGCGACCGTACCGGTGGAGCGCGCGGTCGCGTGAGCGCCCCTGGTCGACGCGCCGGTGAGCGTGTGGTCCTCCTCGACGTACCCGTCCTTGACCGGTCGGGCCTTGAGCGCGCTGTTGGAGTTGGCGAGCACGACCGGACAGTACCATGCGCCCGAGTGGAGTGTGCAGGCGTCCTTCCCGGTGTCGTCGCCCACGCTCAGACCTGTGACTGAGGACGTGAGGTCGGCGCCCGGTCCCTCGGTAGTGATCCCGGTGACCTTGTATGCGAACTGTAACCCTGCGACGGTGTCAGCGACCTGCGAAGCATCGTGGGAGCCGCGCGTGGTGGCCGCGGTGAGGCCGTAGGTGCCCTGGACGTACCCGTCCTTTGTGGGCGTGGCCACGAGAGCCCCGTTGGCGTTGGCGAGGACCACGGGGCAGTACCAGGCACCGCCATTGAGCTGGCATGCGTTCTGTCCCGTATCATCACCGACCGTGAGCGATGTGAGCGAGCCGGTGAGGTCGCTGGCGGGTCCCTCGGTGGTGACGCCGGTGACCTTGTAAGCGAACTGTATCCCGGTGACCGTATCGGCGACCTGGGCCGCGGAGTTCGTACCGCGTGTGGTGCCGGCCGTGAGCGCGTACGTGGCCTTGCGCACGTACCCGTCCTTGGTGGGAGTGGCGACGAGCGTCTGGTCACTGTGCGCGAGCACCACGGGACAGTACCATGCACCCCCGTTGAGCTGGCATGCGGTCTGGCCCGAGGCATCGCCCACTGTGAGCGATGAGACCGTTCCGGTCAGGTCGTTGGCCGGCCCTTCGCTGGCGATGCTGGTGATCTTGTAACCGAACTTCACACCGGTAACAGTATCGGCGACCTGGGCGGTAGTGTGGGCGCCTCTGTTCGTGCCCGCGGTGAGACCGTACGATGTTCCGACGTAGCCGTCGAGAGTGGGCGTGGCCACGAGCGTCTGGTCGCTGTTCGCAAGGGCCACGGGGCAGTACCACGCGCCCCCGTTGAGCTGGCATGAGTCCTGTCCGGTCGCGTCACCTACGGAGAGCGATGAGAGCGTTCCGGTGAGGGCGTTGGCAGGCCCCTCGGTGGCTACGGACGTCACCTTATAGGCGAACTTGACACCGGCGATGGTATCGCTCACCTGTGCAGTATCGTGCGAGCCGCGGGTGGTCCCTGCCGTGAGGGAATATGACTGCTGGTAGTACCCGTCCCGGGTCGGTGTGCCCACCAGCGTCTGGTCGCTGTTCGCAAGGACCACGGGGCAGTACCAGGCACCGCCGTTGAGCTGGCATGCGTCCTGTCCGGTGGCATCGCCCACGGTGAGTGCGGTGGCCGATGTGGTGAGCGTGTTGCCGGGCCCCTCGCTGGTGATACCGGTGACCTTGTAGGCGAACTGCATACCGGAGATCGTGTCGGCGACCTGTGCGGCGGTGTGCGCACCTCGGGTCGTGCCCGCTGTAAGGGCGTACGTGGTCTTGCGTACGTACCCGTCCTTCGTCGGTGTGCCCACCAGCGTCTGGTCGCTGTTCGCGGTCACGACGGGACAGTACCATGCGCCACCGTTGAGGATGCAGGCGGTCTGGCCTGTGGCATCGCCGACAGTGAGCGATGATAGCGTTCCGGTCAGGTCGTTGGCCGGTCCTTCGCTGGTGACACCGGTGATCTTGTAGCCGAACTGTACACCGGACACCGTTGTGGAGACCTGGGCGGCAGTGTCAGCGGACCTGGCGGTCTGGGTACCTATAGTATAGTCCTTCTGGACATAGCCGTCCTTGGTAGGCAGTACTGCCAGTGGTGTCTGGTCGCTGTTCGTGGTAACGACGGGGCAGTACCATGCGCCCCCGCTGAGCTGACATGCGGTCTTGCCGGTCGCGTCGCCAAGGGTGAGCGAGGAGAGCAAGCCGGTGAGGTCCGTTGCTGGCCCCTCGCTGGCGACACCAGTGACCTTGTAGCCGAACTGCACGCTCCCGATGGTGTCGGACACCTGTACAGCGTCGTCCGAGCCACGAACGGTGGCAGCAGTGAGGCCATATGACTTCTTGACGTATCCGTTGAGCGTCGGTGTGCCCACCAAGGCGCCGTTCGAGTTGGCGAGGACGACGGGGCAGAACCAGGTAGAGCCGCTACGGGTGCAGGTGGTCTGTCCGGTGTCGTCGCCCACGGTGAGGGCGGTGACCGATGTAGTGAGGGTATTGGCGGGTCCCTCGCTGGTGATGCCAGTGACCTTGTAACCATACTGGATGCCGGCGATGGTGTCGCTCACCTGCGCGCTGTCCTGCCCGGTACGCTTCGTGCCCGCGGTCAGGGCGTAGGTGCTCTTGCGCACGTACCCGTCGAGCGTCGGTGTGCCCACGAGCGTCTGGTCGCTGTAGGACACGCGGACGGGGCAGTACCATACGCCTCCATTGAGCTGGCACGTGTCCTGGCCGGACGCGTCGCCCACGGTGAGCGATGATAGCGAGCCGGTGAGTGCCGTGCCCAGGGTCTCGGTTGTGACACCGGTGACCTTGTAACCGAACTGGATCCCCGAGACGGTGGACGAGACCTGTCCTGTGGTGTGCGCCCCGCGGTTGGTCTGGGTACCTAGGTTGTAGTCCTTCTGTACGTACCCGTCCTTCGTGGGCGTGGCGACCAGCGTCTGGTCGCTGTACGTCAGCCGTACTGGACAGTACCACGCACCGCCGTTGAGCGTGCACGTGTCCTCGCCGGTGGCATCGCCCATGGTGAGCGAGGAAAGGGTGCCGGTCAGGTCGTTGCCGGGCCCTTCCGACGTTACACCTGTGATCTTGTATGCGAACTGGACGCCCGAGACGGTGGACGAGACCTGTCCGGTGGTGTGCGCCCCGCGGTTTGTCTGGGTGCCCAGATTGTAATCCTTCTCGACATATCCGTCCTTGGTAGGCGTCGACACAAGCGTCTGGTCGCTGTAGGTGAGCCTTACCGGACAGTACCAGGCCCCGCCGTTGAGCTGACATGTGTCCTCACCGGTGGCGTCCCCCATGGTGAGAGCAGAGAGGGTGCCGGTCAGGTCGGTGCCGGGTCCCTCGCTGGTGACCCCGGTGATCTTGTATCCGAACTGGATCCCTGACACGGTGGATGAGACCTGTCCGGTTGTATGTGCACCACGGTTGGTCTGGGTGCCCAGATTGTAGTCCTTCTCGACATATCCGTCCTTTGTCGGTGTTGCGACCAGCGTCTGGTCGCTGTACGTCAGCCTTACCGGGCAGTACCACGCACCGCCGTTAAGCTCGCACGTGTCCTCGCCGGTAGCGTCCCCCATGGTGAGCGAGGAGAGCGTTCCGGTGAGGTCGTTGGCCGGCCCCTCACTGACAACACCGGTGATCTTGTAGGCGAACTGTATCCCGTTGACGGCGGACGATACCTGGGACGTAGAGTGTGAACCGCGGTTCGTCTGTGCGGCAAGCGAGTAGTCCTTCTCGACGTACCCGTCCTTTGTGGGCGTGGCGACCAGCGCCTGGTTGCTGTTAGCGAGCACGACGGGGCAGTACCAGACGCTGCTGTGGAGCTGGCACGTGTTCTCGGCCGTGGCGTCGCCCATGGTGAGGGCGGAGAGTGATGTTGTGAGCGCGTTGCCCGGCCCCTCTGTGGCGACGGACGTGATCCTGTAGGCGAACTGTAGGCCGCTGACGGTGGACGAGACCTGTCCTGTGGTGTGCGCTCCGCGGTTTGTCTGGGTACCTAGGCTGTAGTCCTTCTGTACGTACCCGTCCTTTGTGGGCGTGGCGACCAGCGTCTGGTCGCTGTACGTCAGCCGTACCGGACAGTACCACGCACCCCCGTTGAGCTCACACGTGTCCTCGCCGGTGGCATCGCCCATGGTGAGCGACGAGAGTGTGCCTGTGAGGTCGTTGGCCGGCCCCTCGGAGGCGACACCGGTGATCTTGTATGCGAACTGGATGCCCGAGACCGTGGACGAGACCTGTGAGGCCGTGTTTGAGCCGCGGTTGGTCTGCGTCCCGAGATCGTACGACTTCTGCACGTAGCCATCGAGGGTCGGGACGGCCACAAGGTCACCATTGGAGTTAGCGATAGTTGTCGGGCAGTACCAGGTGGAACCGCTCCTTGTGCAGGAATTCTGGCCGGTATCGTCGCCCACCGATAGCGTCGACACGGAAGTCACGATAGCGTTCCCTGGCCCCTCCGTAGCGATCCCGGTGATCTTGTAGGCGTACTCGATATTGGTGAGGGCCGATGAGACCTGTGACGCGGTGTTGGCCCCCCTGTTCGTCGGTGTGCCCAGGCCATAGTCCTTCTGCACGTAGCCATCGAGTGTGGGGACGGCCACCATCGTGTCATCGCTGTTGTCGAGGATGACGGGGCAGTACCAGATCGAGCCGCTGATCGTGCAGGTGGTCTTTGCTGTATCATCACCCACTGTCAGGGTGGAGAGCGTGGTGGCGAGGGACGATGCGAGCACTTGGGTGGTGACCGAGGTGATCTTGTATGCGAACTGGACGCTGCTGACGGTCGAGGACACCTGTGAGGCGGCGTTGGAGCCGCGGTTCGTCGGAGTGCCCAGTGCGTAGTCCTTCTGTACGTACCCGTTCTTGGCCGGTGTGGCCACCATGTCATCGTTGGAGTTGGCGAGGATGACGGGACAGTACCAGACCGAGCCGCTCAGTGTGCAACTCGTTTGAGCTGTATCGTCGCCCACCGTTAGCGAGGATAGGGTGGTGGTGAGCGTGGTCCCGGGCCCCTCGGCAGTGATACCGGTGATCTTGTAGGCGTACTTCACACCGGTCACCGTCCCGGTCACCTGTGAGGCCGAGTTGGACCCGCGCGTGGTCCCTCCAGTCACCGTGTACGACTCCTGGACGAATCCGTCCTTGGCGGGCGAGGCGATGATGGTCTGGTCGCTGTGAGTGAGAGTGGTCGGACAGTACCATGTGCCGCTGTTGAGGGTACAGCCGTCCGTCCCTGATGCGTCGCCCACGGAAAGGGACGAGAGCGAGCCCGTGAGGCTCGTCCCTGGTCCTTCGGCAGCAACGCTGGTGATCTTGTAGGCGTACTTCACTCCCGAAACCGTTCCCGAGCGCTGCGCGTCCGTGTGCGCGCTCCTGGTCGACGCGCCAGTGAGGGTGATGCTCTCCTCGACATATCCGTCCTTGACAGGCCGGGCCACTAGAGCGCCGTTGGAGTTGGTGAGAGTGACGGGACAGTACCAGGTGGAACCACTGAGCGTGCAGGTATCCCTTCCTGACTCATCGCCAGCGGATAGCGAGTCCAGTGTTGTGAGGATTGACGAACCTGGCCCCTCTACAGCGATGGCAGTGACCGTGTACGCATACTGGATGCTGGACATGGTGAACGTGTTCAACTGGTCATCGAACCAGCGGTTGGTCCCGTCACTGATGACCTCCTTGAGAACATAGCCGTCCTTGGTCACTCGTATGTCGATCCGGGTGCCTGAATCGCAGATCGAGGCCGCTTTAGGCTGTGCCTGGACGATACCGGATCCGTCGGTCTCAGGGTCACCGGTAAGCTCGGCGTACGCCGCTCCGAGGTTCTGGCACTTCACCTCCACTGTGGCACCTTGAAGGGCAGCGCTCAGCTCCGTTGTGACCGTCACCTTCACATCGCCGCTGGCGCCTGCTGCAAGGACTAAGAGGAGTACGAGTGCCAGGACTGTTGTCCGTCCTCCTGTACGTCCGTCGGCCGCCATCGTGTCGTGCCTCATGCTGAGAGGAAGGTCCATCGGGACAAACCTTCCTCTAACTGCTAGTAGTATTTCTGGTTTTGATGGTTTATTTAGGTGACGAAAACGCACGAATACCGGTTTTTCCCGGTTATTGTCCCTCATCGGGCAACGATGGCACCGCCGTCCTCGCCCTCATCGTCCACCGACCGACGGTCCAGCGCCTCTTCGACCTCCTCCGCGTCCACGCCCGCCATCGTCAGCAGGTAGCGGAGCCAGTCCATCTCGACTGTACTGTAGCGTTCCAGGAACAACACGATCCACTTGATACGTTCCTCGTACGGAGTGTCGAGGGAGAGGTCAGAGTGCATGGCGTCGTGGAGGGCCTCTGCCCTGAGGTCCATGTGGTCGACGAGCTGCTTGAGCACGTCCTCCTCGGGCATGAACGGCTCCTCCTCCTCGGTCATCACCTCGGCGGCCGCGGTCCCGAGACCACGTTCCTTCTTCTTTGAAGGCACTCCCGTCAGACGCCGCTCCGACTCCTCGACTACATCTTCGGTGACACCTGCCATCCGGAGGATACTAAGGAGCCATTCACGGTCGACGAGGGAGTACGTCCTGAGGAAGGATGAGCACCAGGCGACCTCCTCTTCCATGCCCGTGGTATCTGGCCGCTCACTCATGGCGACATGGAGCGCGTCCGCACGGAGCTGGCGTACCTTGGATGCGATGTTGTGGAAAATGTCCGGGGCAGGAAGCCCATGTGCGACCTCGGCCGCGGCCTCGGGTGTGAGCTCATCGATCCTGCGAATACGGGGTCGATGGCCGGGGACCATGGGCACCTCGTCCTCATCGGCCTCAGGTACATCGAGCCCTTCGAAAGGTGTGGAAAAGGGAGCTTCGACCTTGACCGCCGCTGTCGCCACCGAGGCAGCGATGGCCGTGTGAGGTGCAAGAGGCTCGAGCACCTCTTCCCTCAGGCCCCGAGGATGTGGCGCGGCCAGAACAGCAGAGACGGCCACGGCCCGCTCTATCGCCTCGTGTGGTACCACGGGCTTTGCGATGAACACCGGCTGTGCGATGGACAGCTCCTCGACGACCTCGACGGTCCCGCGCTTTCGCATGGTGACGACGGCGACCATCGCAGTAGCGACGATGATGGCGAGGACCGCGCCCATTATGAGCGACGTCGGTGTCCCGGCGGCCGCGGTCTCGACCGGCGCACAAGCCCCGTCGCTGCACGCCTCACCGTCGGGGCATCCACAATCGTCGCAACATGTTCCTTTGGATTCTCCCGCCTCGCATGATCCGTCACCGCACACCGGTTCGACCGGGCATGTGCAGTCGCCAGGGCATGACGAGCAGTCCTCTCCCGCCTCGCACGTCCCGTCACCGCACGCAGGCACCGGCGGCTCTTCCTCCACCTCTTCTACGATGACGACCGGCCGCTGGTACGTGACGACGTCGCTTATGTCCTGGGCAACGGTATAGGTGAACGTGACCTCCTCCCCCGGTAGCAGGTCGACGTTCCATCCGACGATGGGATCGTCCTTGAGCACGAAGTCCGGCGGCGGATCGAACGCGAGCTGGCCTGCGCTTCCGGCCACGTCCTTTGGTATTGTCTCGACGACGCGTACGTTCCGTCGCGGTGTATTCCCGTCGTTCCTGACGACGACGCTGACAGTGGATCTTTCGCCATCGGACGTATCTCTCACGATGACCTCGCGCCCGACGTCCACCTCCCGTGTGGCTTCCACGGACCGCTCGACCATGGCCTTGACCTGGACGGTGGACACAGCGCCCCCCGTTCCACTGCCGGACTGGGCCGCCCTTGACCTGGTGACGAGCGCGGCCACGTCAGCGACCGACTGCCTGACCTCCGCTATCTCCTTCTCGTCCTCGGTCACTTGTTCCATCCCGGTCCCTTCGCCTGTACCGGTCCCAGTTCCTGTCCCAGTGTCAGGGACCGCTTCGTGCCTGAAGGAGATGGTCTTCTCCTTTTCCACGGTGACGCAGCGGAGGGTGATGGCGTCGCACGTCTTCTCGTCACCGCACCCGCAATCGGTGCAGCAGTCCTCGCCATCGCTGCACGTCCCATCCCCACATGATACACAATCGTCCGCGCACGTGAGCGCCTCGCCGGCGTCGCACACCCCGTCGCCGCACACTGACGGCTCCTCGCATCGTCCTAGCAGGACGTTGCACTCCCCGGTCGCGCACGCACAGTCAGCGCAGCAGTTGACCTGGTCCTCACCTGCTGAACAGATACCATCGCCGCATGCAGCACAGTCATCGGGACAGGATTCCCCGGTCTCATCGATACCGCACGTTCCGTCACCACATACGTCCACTATCCGGCACACGCCGAGGTCCGCATCGCACGCCTCGCCGTCTGTGCAGCCACAGTCGCCGCAGCATGTATCGGTCGTCTCGTCGCCTGTGCACAGGTCGTCGCCGCACTGTGTGCAGTCGCCGGGGCACGACATGGCATCCTCGCCCTTGTCGCATGTGCCATCCCCGCATGCCGCTAACTGCACGCACCCGGCCACCGCCGCATCGCAAGCCATACCATCCGGACAGCCGCAGTCCATGCAGCACGTGGCCTCGCTCTCGCCGGGCGAGCACGTCCCGTCGCCGCAGGTAGCGCAGTCCTCAGCACACGTTGATACGTCCTCGCCACCGTCGCAGCTACCGTCACCGCAGGTAGCGCAATCGGCCGGGCACGAAGCCAGGGTCTCGTCACCGGTGCACACACCGTCGCCGCACTGTGTGCAGTCGCCGGGGCAACTCGTCACGTCCTCGCTCCCCGTGCACTTGGCATCGCCGCACTCGGCACAGTCGTCGGGGCATCCTTCCACGCTCTCGCGCCCGGTGCAGGTACCGTCACCGCACTTGGCACAGTCGCCAGAGCAGGTCTCCAGCGTCTCATCGCCGGTACACAGTCCGTCGCCGCACTGAGTGCAGTCATCTGCACACTTATCGACATCCTCGCCAGGTGAGCATTGTCCGTCGCCGCAGGCGGTGCAGTCGCCAGGGCAGGCCGTCACGTTCTCCCCCGTCGAACATGTACCGTCGCCACAGACCGTACAGTCTTCCGGGCATGAGGTCAGATCCTCACCAGCAGAGCAGGTGTCGTCCCCGCAGACCATGCAGTCCTCGGGGCATGCGTGCACGGTCTCGCGTCCGGTGCACGCACCATCCCCGCACACGTGGCACTCGTCATGGGACATCACGGTTACCGGGAGGACGGTGTCGTTGAAGAGCTCTCCGGACCGCGTATCGAGGGACGCGTTGACGATGACGGAAGCGATGGAATCCGTACATCTGTCAAGACCCTCGGCCGAGACGTTTAGCGCCACCTCGCGCACGTTGGTGTAATCACCGAGGTCGGGATCGTAGTAATAGAGCCGGTCCACAGAGAACGTGGAGGGCTCCACGATGATATCGCCCTCACCCTCCGTGGTGCCGTCGAGGTAAGGAGTGGACCCCTCGAGCTGCCGGAACGTGCAGGTGGCACCTACACGCCCGCCGGCCATGACGGTGACAGCGGGGCATGTGACCTCGAAGGTGTCGGTAAGGGCGCCTGCGCCACCCCCTCCTCCGGCGTCGCCAACAGCGCCGCCACTGGTCGTCCCACCCGAGGTGGTCGACGATGACGAGCCTGAGTCGGGGGCACCGCTGCCGCACCCGCCCCACATATCATCGAAGTCGTACTCCATCGTGTGCTGGGTGGTGCTGTTCACCGTGGCATTGCCGAGGTGCCTAACGAACTGGTAGCCGTCGAACTTGACGTCCAGCGGGTGATCATCATCTAGAGAGGGATCGACCGGGATGTAGTAATGGGCGGTCCCGTCATCGTTCACACCATTGGCGTACAGCGTAGTCCCATTGACGACGGTGACGTTGGAACCGGCCTGGGGACTACGCCTGCACCCGTAGAACGACACCTTGAACGTGTACTTGACGGCCTGGTCGCAGCGAAGGGACGCGTTGGTCGTACAGGTGGTGCCGTTCGTGCCGAAGGTGACCACGACCTGCTCGGTCTTGGAGAGGGGCGAGGCGCTGGCCGATGTTGTAGTGAGGTAGCCCGTCCGCTCCACCGTGAACGTGTTGGCGACCATGGTGGCGACGTAGGCGACGCCGTTCACGTAGTTGATGGTCGCGCTGGAGGAGGCCGTCACCTTACCGTTGGCCGATGTGCCGTCAAGCAGGAACGTGTAATTGAGCTCGTCGTGGGCGACTACCTTCATGGTATACCGCACCAGGGTGGCGTTGTAGGGTGGGGGGACGTTCTTGTACACGAGGGCGTCATCGTAGACCTTGGTGACGAACCCCTCGAGCTCCACCTTGACGTCCGAGGGATCGTGGTTGAACGGGAGGGCGCAGTAGTAGGTGCCGTTGGGGACGGTAGGTTCGGCGCACGTCGTCCCGAAACCGTCACCGGTGCTGACCGTGGCGCCCTTGAGCGTCTTGTTGATCTCATCCCACACGTCGACCCTGTACCAGACGTCCTGGTCCCAGTCCCAGCTCTCGTAGGTGTCCGTAGTGAAGACCGGTGTACCTCCGCCGAGGTCCAGGTGGTAGGACGCGGTCTCGCCCGAGCCGACGTTCATCACCATCTCGTCATCATAGATGACGAAGGTGGTGGACTCGGTCGCCGCGAGCGACAGGTACATGACCATGGCGATGACCAGGAAGAGGACGGGGAGGACCTGCCGAGAGTGCGAGCTCACGCGGTCACCTCCACCCGTTCTGCTTCCGTCAACGCGCATAGTAATACCTCACTGTGTTCCTAGAGCGCCTTCGTCCCTTCCTCGTACCACCAGTTGGTCCCGTCGGACCAGACGATGAACTCCGTCGCACCACCGTCGCTGTCGGTGATCTGTGCGATCCATCCAGCTCCGACACCGGAAGGAGTGCTGGCGGTAATGGCATCTATCTCTGCATCCGTGGGTACGCCATCTGTGATGCTGCCCGAAAGGCGTTTCATCTTCAAGCCACCGGTTGTCGTCGTGACACCGGTCACACCGAGGGTCTCGCTGATTGTGACCCCATCGTTGATCTGTAATAATCCTGAGCTATGTCCAGAATCCAGTTTCCCTTCCACTGTAGCAACATCATTGTCATCATTCCCCAGAGTGACGCTACCGACCGCGGCCAAGCCGTTGTTGATCTGGACGTAAGGCGTGACCTGTAACTTTGCCGAGGAGTGTCCAGTGGTCAGTGTCCCTTCCACTATCGTACTATCACCGTCTGCGTCCCCGAGAGTGACAGTGCCGTTCACAACGAGAGAGTTGTCGAAGGTGACAGCCTGGTCGACGTTCAGGGTGCCCTTTACTGTTGTCATGACACTCGCCTTCGAGATGTCGACAGCGGTCGCGGTGGACCCTCCGAGCGCAAGCGTGCCCGCAGCACCTCTATCGACGCTATCGGAGCTGAGGGTAGTGATAGTGGTCGAGGCTATGGTGCCACCTTGGACCTTGTCGCCTGATATCTGGTCGTTCGCAAGAGTGAGGGTGCCCGCCGAGACGTCCAGCGTTTTCCCGGCGCCTACGGTGATGTCGGATGTGGCTATCGTGGCGCCGTCGATGTTTCCGCTGTCTATGTTTACGTTCGTGATGGCCTGGCTGTTGGCGTTGAGGGCGCCCGAGAGCTGTCCGATGGTAACGGCGCCGATGGTGCCTCCGCTGACCTTGTCGCCTGATATCTGGTCGTTCGCGAGCGTGAGGGTGCCCGCCGAGACGTCCAGCGTCTTTCCGGAGCCTACGGTGATGTCGGATGCGGCTATCGTGGCACCGTCGATGGTACCGGCGTCGATGTCCACTTTTGTGATATCGACCTCACCGGAGCCTTTCGGTGTGATGGCGATGTTGATGTTGGTATCGCTCCCGTCCGCTGCGAGTGTCGCACCGGTAAGGGTCACACCAGCCGCAGCCACGTTGGTGTCGAACGTAGTGGCGTAGATAGCGGTCACGCCGCCGATGGTGCCTCCGCTGACCTTGTCGCCTGATATCTGGTCATTTGTTAGCGTGAGGGTTCCCGCCGAGACGTCCAGCGTCTTTCCGGGGCCTACGGTGATGTCGGATGCGGCTATCGTGGCACCGTTGATGGTACCGGCATCTATGTCGACCTTGGTGATATCGACCTCTCCGGATCCCTTTGGTGTGATGGCGATGTTGATGTTGGTATCGCTCCCGTCCGCAGCGAGGGTGGTACCGGTCAGGGTCACACCAGCCGCAGCCACGTTGGTATCGAACGTCGTACCAAGGACCGTTGTTGACGTTATTGAGGTCACGCTGCCTATGGTCCCTCCGCTGACCTTATCGCCCGATATCTGGTCGTTCGCGAGCGTGAAGGTGCCTGCAGAGACGTCCAGCGTCTTCCCAGATCCGACGGTGATGTCGGACGTGGCGATAGTGGCACCGTCGATGGTGCCGCTGTCGATGTCGACGTTCGTGATGTCCTGGTTGTTGGCGTTGAGGGCCCCCGCGAGCTGTGAGATCGTAACGGTCCCGATAGTTCCTCCGCTGACCTTATCGCCCGATATCTGGTCGTTCGCGAGCGT
>CAZFHY010000008.1:0-147194 GCA_964519305.1 Candidatus Undinarchaeota archaeon | reverse complement strand
CAGGACCGGCGGTATCTGGAGCACGAGCGCATGAGCCGCTCACGCACACCGCAGGACCGTTGTCGTAGTACGAGTTCTCGCACGGACGGAAGTCGAGCTTGCATTCGCCAGTAGCGCACACCGTCTGCACCAGTGTGTTACCCTCGCAGTGATGGGCCGAGCCGCCGCAGTCGGCGACGGTGGTGCAGCTGGTATCATCGACCACAGGACCTGCTGTATCGGGTGCTCGCGCGCACGAACCGGCCTGACATACGGCAGGGCCGTTGTCATAGTACGAGTTCTCGCACGGACGGAAGTCGAGCTTGCACTCGCCAGTAGCGCACACCGTCTGCACGAGAGTGTTACCCTCGCAATGGTGGTCCGAACCGCCACAGTCGGCGACGGTAGTGCAGCTGGTATCATCGACCACAGGACCGACGGTGTCGGGGGCACGAGCGCATGCACCGTTCTGACATACGGCAGGGCCGTTGTCGTAGTACGAGTTCTCGCACGGGCGGAAGTCGAGCACACAAGAACCCTGTGAGCACACGGTCTGTACCAGCGTGTTACCCTCGCAGTGATGGGCCGAGCCACCGCAGTCGGCGACGGTTATGCAGCCGGTGTCGGTGACCACAGGACCGGAGGTATCTGGCGCACGAGCGCACGCACCTTCCTGACATACGGCAGGGCCGTTATCGTAGTACGAGTTCTCGCAAGGACGGAAGTCAAGCGTACAAGAACCTTGTGAGCACACGGTCTGTACCAGCGTGTTACCCTCACAGTGATGGTCCGAACCGCCGCAGTCGGCGACAGTAGTGCAGCCGGTGTCAGCGATCACAGGACCGATCGTATCGGGAGCTCGCGCACACGCACCGGCCTGACAAACGGCAGGACCGTTGTCGTAGTACGAGTTCTCGCAAGGACGGAAGTCGAGCGTACAGGAACCCTGTGAGCACACGGTCTGCACAAGGGTGTTCCCCTCGCAATGATGGTCAGAACCGCCGCAATCAGCGACAGTAGTACAGCTGGTATCATCGACCACAGGACCGGTCGAATCGGGAGCACGAGCACACGCACCCTCCTGACAAACAGCAGGACCATTATCATAGTAGGAGTTCTCGCAAGGACGGAAGTCCTGCATACAAGACCCCTGTGTGCACACTGTCTGCACGAGAGTATTACCCTCGCAATGGTGATTCGAGCCACCACAGTCGGCTACCGTAGTACAGCCAGAGGTGGAGGTTGTGTCAGGTGCTCTTACGCATGCTCCGCTCGAGCAAACGGCAGGGCCGTTGTCGTAATATGAGTTCTCGCAAGGACGGTTGTCGAGCACACAAGAACCTTGTGAGCACACGGTCTGCACGAGAGTGTTCCCATCGCAGTGATGGCCCGGTCCGCCACAGTCGGCTACCGTAGTACAGCCGCCAACGCCCGTAGCAGGCCCGATCGGGTCCGGGGCCCGCGCGCACGAACCCTCCTGACAAACGGCAGGACCATTATCGTAGTACGAGTTCTCGCACGGCCGGTAGTCTAGCGTACAGGAACCCTGTGAGCAGACGTTCTGCACGAGAGTGTTACCCTCGCAATGATGATTCGAGCCTCCGCAGTCGGCGACGGTCGTACAACCGCCACTACTTGTGGTGGGTACGGGCGCATCAGGGGCGCGGGCACACGCTCCGTTCTGACATACGGCAGGACCGTTATCATAGTACGAGTTCTCGCACGGACGGTAGTCCAGCACACAGGAACCTTGTGAGCACACCGTCTGCACCAGCGTGTTACCCTCGCAGTTGTGGTTCGAACCGCCGCAATCGGCGACGGTAGTGCAACCGGTGTTAGTGACCACAGGACCGGTCGTATCGGGAGCACGAGCACACGCGCCCTCCTGACATACGGCAGGGCCGTTATCATAATATGAGTTCTCGCATGGACGGAAGTCGAGCGTACAGGAACCCTGTGAGCACACGGTCTGTACAAGCGTGTTCCCCTCGCAGTGATGGTCAGAACCGCCGCAATCGGCGACAGTAGTACAGCTGGTATCATCGACCACAGGACCGGTCGAATCGGGAGCACGAGCGCACGCGCCGTTCATGCACACAGCGGGGCCGTTATCATAATACGAGTTCTCGCAAGGACGATAGTCGAGTACACATGAATTCTGGGAGCACACGGTCTGCACCAGAGTATTACCCTCGCAGTTGTGGTTCGAACCGCCGCAGTCCGCTACCGAAGTGCAACCGGTGTTTGTGACCTCAGGGCCGGTTGTTTCGGGAGCACGAGCACACGCACCCTCCTGACAAACGGCGGGACCATTATCGTAGTACGAGTTCTCGCATGGACGGAAGTCGAGCGTACAGGAACCCTGTGAGCACACAGTCTGCACGAGAGTGTTACCCTCGCAGTGGTGGTCCGAACCGCCGCAATCCGCGACCGTCGTGCAGCCGGTGTTAGTGATCACAGGACCGGACGTGTCGGGAGCACGAGCGCACGCACCGGACTGACATACGGCAGGGCCGTTATCATAATAGGAGTTCTCACAAGGACGATAGTCGAGCGAACAATAACCTTGTGTGCAGACATTCTGCACCAGCGTGTTCCCCTCGCAATGGAGGTCAGAACCGCCGCAGTCGGCGACCGTATTGCAGCCTGTGTTAGTGACAACAGGTTCGGCCGCGTCGGGAGCACGAGCGCACGCACCCTCCAAGCATACGGCAGGACCGTTGTCATAGTACGAGTTCTCACACGGGCGGAAGTCCTGCATACAAGAACCCTGTGTGCACACGTTCTGCACGAGAGTGTTACCCTCGCAATGGTGGTCCGAGCCACCGCAATCGGCGACCGTCGTACAGCCTACCCCAGTACCCAGTACCGTGGTGACCAGAAAGATTGGGAGCAAGACCCAAATGATGTGCCCTCTCATACGAAATCCGAACCCGTGGATGGTTTAAATAGGTATTAGTCCGAGGCGTGGGACCTGTCTTTTGATCGGACTTCTCGTCCCCCTTCCCATCTAACCTCTGTACAGAACAGCCACGTACCGGTCCTAGCTCTGGCGTCCTCTAACGATGGCCTTCTCCAGGTCGTAGCCGATCAGGTACGCGAGCCCCTGTACGGCGAACGCGTTGAGCGCCCACGCTATGCACAGGAAGAGCGGAAGCGAACGATTGTGGAGATAGAACCACATATCGGCATTCCACCCGATGAGCTCGATCCATCCTCCGAAGACGATCCCCGACACCATCAGGGCAGCGTTCCATTCCATCGTACGGCTCAGGGCATAGTAGAAGCCAAGGAGCCACATGGCGCTATAGAGGTAGACCACCCACATCCCCTGGGGCCCCTGCCACATGAACGCATTCCAGGTGAAGGACGTGAGCGCCTGGTTTATGTAGCCCTCCCAGAAGAGGAGGACGGTGAAACCTGCCGAGGCCAGCAGGAACGGTATCGTCCTGCAGAGCCAGCCAGGGAACACCCAGATGCCGTTCCTCAGCCGCTTGAACACGTCCAGCCACTCGAGGTACGGAGCGACGATGCTCGTGAGCGCGAGGACCGACGCCATGAGCACAGCCCACGTCGGCACTGCGGAGAGGGGGGGCATCAATCCGTTGGCATAGGTCCACATCCCTCCCGATGACGTGATGGACTCGAGCACGAATCCCATGACCGCCGAGGCCCCCAACAATACCATGTAAGGACCGGTCCCAAGCCACATCCCCATCACCCATGCGAGCACCACGAACCCGGCGAAGTTGAGAACTAGGAACGCAGTAAGGAGGCCCACGTACCCGTCCAGTACGAACAGGACCAGGGAGAGGACGCCCATCAGCGCGAGTAGGTACGTATTGTTCCACCTCCTACTATCGTCCGGACCTGTGTCCTCCTGACCTTCGAGCGCCCAGTCGAACCCGTCATGTACAGCCGTCAATATCCCTGGCGTGACGTACCCGATGGTGGGCAGCTTTGCGGTATCGTACATCAGGAAATCGGCTCCCATGTTGAAGAAGCTCTTGAACAGGGGCCCGAGCACGGGGAAATTGAGCACGCCTTCAATGAACCTGTTATAGAAGGAGAACACTTCTCGGTCCGGGTGCCTCCAGTTCCCGTCCTTGGGATGCGGGTACGGCAGGTCACCGAGGTCGAAGTCCACCGATCCGTCACCGAGGTTCCTCTCATGGGCCAGACGCAGATGGACGATGTCCTCGAGGGGATCGTATCCCATTATCCTGCAGGCGATGGCATCAGCGCAGACAACGTCGTTCGACGCGATGATGGTCTGACAGTTGACGTCGTCCGCTGTGAGCGGTCCCTGACCCTCCCCGCCGATGCTACCGTCGATGATGGCGAGGTTGGGAGTGAACGCTTTGTTCACGTAATAGATGACGTCCTCGATGCCCTTCTTGTGGAACATCGCCTTGTCGATCTGGGGATAGGTACCGTACATGTTCTTCATGGCGATGGTGATGCCCGTGAGCACGTGCGTCTTCATCACCGGGACAGTGATGATTACGTCGGCCTCGACGATATCCTTCGAGACGTCCACCTCCCATGAGTGGCTGTCCAGACCGAAGTCGAACCGCACGCGGTCCGTTTCAGCAAGGTTCCTCAGGTCGACATCATTATCCTCAGCCCACTTCTTCCATCCCTTGAACTCGGCAGCAGGCCAGAAGTGGGTCCATATCATGTCCGCGTCGCAAACGAAGGGCTTTCCGCCAGCGGCCTCCACCAGCCGCACTACCTCGCCGGCCACGTCCGTGGACGTCCATGTCCCCTTCCGCTGGGCGACACCGCCGCAGATGTTCACCTTGATGAGGACCTTGTCCCCCTCCTTCACCACGTGTTTCATGGCGTCCTCGGCGGTACCGTTATCGTCGATCCACCCGGCCTTGGTCCCGAGGTCCTTGAGCGCCTGCTGTACGCACTTCACTGAATCCTCGTCCCTGGCGACAGCGAACTGCGTGTCCCCCAGGTCGAGACCGTTGCTCTTGACGTCGTCCTTGGTAAGGACCTGACCGCTCGCGGGCCGGGGTGTGGTCCTCCACAGCGCGATCCCATAGCCGAGGACCAGCCACAGCGGATTGAGAACGAACTGTAGTGTCCTGGCAAACCCGAGCCCCGTGGTTACCTGTGTCCGGAGCAGGTAGTTCAGTAGGTTAGCGGTCCCGGGGCCGACGGCGGACCCTATCTCTGCAGAGATCCAGTAACCGATGAGCGTCCACAGGGGGAAGAGGACCAGGATAGAGAGATACCCGGACCCGTCGCTCACCATGCGCTTGGTGAACTTGAGCGCGAGGTCGTACCCGATGAACACCCATATTATGTAGAGGGAGAAGAGCGCGATGGCACCCCAGAGCGGTACGTCACCAACGAACGGTACCCATGGCACGCCCGACACCATGAACGTGGCGGCGTCGAGCGGTGCCCCCTGATGGCACACCGTCGTCGGCATCCACGTCACACTGTAGCAGAAGCACGGGAATACGCAGCCCAGTACGTTCAGATATAGTAACGAACTCACCACCCAGAACAGCAATACTGCGCCCGTGCCTAGAGCGATCTTCGCACGTCGCTCCCATCCGAGCGCCTTCCCCACGAGATGGATGAGGAAGCCGACAGCGAAAAGGAGCGGTGGGTCCAGTAGGAAGCTCATTATCATTCTCCCTCGATAGGCTCGAGGTAGCGTTCGAGGATCGCAAGCTCCTTCCTCTCAAGAGCTTTCGGGTTAACGGGGAAGATGATCACCGAACCGTTGAAGGTGTTGAACTCGTACAGGTTCTGGATGAGCTTGACGATCGTATCGAAGCTGAAGCACGAGATTAGGTACTCGATACCGTCGATCACCACGACGCCGTTCTCCGCTTCCTCGAGGAAGCTGCGGATGATGATGCCGATCTCAACGATATCAGAGGCATCGACCCACTCATCCCCGTGCTGCTCTTTTCCCAAGTAGACGATCCGTGTCTTGTCGAACCCGTACTTATGTCTCAGGATCTTTGGCGACTGGATGGTGATCCCCAGTCCCTGACGTCCGTGTGTCACGAGGTCCGAGAGGATCTCGAAGCTCTTCATCCCCTTACGCTCTTCGACCATGTAGATATAGCCGGATTCCAGGGAGAACCGCTGTTCGCCTTCTGAGGCCTGCTCGGTGTCGGGGGTGATATCGACACGTCGCTTGAACTCGTAGAGCTCGAGCAATCCCTTGACCGCGCTGCGGATCTCATCGCGGTCCCAGGGTTTCTCCATGTAATGGTCGATCTTTGCCCTGTTGATGGCCTCTCTGGCGATCGATACATCGGAATAGCCGGTGATGAGGGCACGCACCGTCGCAGGATAGCGTTCCTTCACTAGCTTCAACAGGTCCACGCCGCTCATGCCAGGCATCTTGAAGTCCGAGATCACGAGAGCGAAATCCTGTGCGGCCAACTTCGTGAGCGCCTCTTCACCGTTGTTGGCCGTTTCGACGACACTCGTGAAATCCTTTGCCCTTGACAGGTTCCGCTCAAGGGCCCTGAGGACGTCCACGTCGTCGTCCACGATCAATATATTGTAGCTGGTTCCTCCCGTTTCTTCATCCATTCTTTACACCTGCCGGTATGATTATCGTGAAGGTGGTTCCCTTTCCCACCTTGCTCCTTACATCGATGGAGCCTTTATGTTCCTGCACTATCCTGTAGCATGCACTGAGCCCGAGCCCGGTCCCCTTCTCCTTCGTCGTGAAGAAGGGATCGAATATGCGGACAAGGTCCTCTTCCGGGATGCCCTTCCCATCGTCGCGGATCTCAACGAGCACTTTATCGCCCTTTTCCAGTGTCCGCACCCAGATGTTCCCTTTATCCATTGCCTGTGATGCATTGAGTATGATGTTCATGAATACCTGGTTAAGCTGGCCGATGTGACCTAGCACTACTGGGACATCGCCATAGTCCTCGTGGACGTCGACCCTGTACTTGATCTTGTTGTGGACCATGACGAGGGTATCCTGTATACCCTGGTTGATGTCCGACGGTACCATATCCGTCGTCTCCGGACGCGCGAACCGCTTCAGCGTCCTCGTGATCTCGGCTATCCTGTCGATGCCCTTGAGGTTGGTCTCGATCAGCGCATCGACCTCGTCAAGGAGATCCGTCTCAATCTTATTCCCCTTCCCTATCCCATCCAGGACCTCGGTGATGTCCTCTTGGATATCCTCGGAGTTGGACTTGATGAAGGCCAGTGGATTGTTCACTTCGTGGGCGACCCCTGCGACGAGGAGACCTATCGAGGCCATCTTCTCCGACTGTATCATCTCGTTCGTTCTTGCCCTTACCTCTCCCTCGAGGTTCTTGGCGTGCTCGCGCAGCTCTCCCTCCATGCGTTTGTGCTCGGTAATGTCCTTGAGCGACACAGCCATCCCAGCGACCGTCCCCTCCTTCTTGATCGGATCGGCCGATATCTCGAGGTAGAACCGCTCGCCGCCCTTCCTGTTCGCCTCGAGCTCGAACGCCGGGGTCCGTCGGCCCAGCCGCATCTTGGCGTACCCGGTCATGAGCTGCGCTCTCCCGGCACTCGATAACATCTCCAGCTTGTGGATCTGTTTACCGACAAGCTCGTCCTCCTCGTAGTCCGACATGGTGGCGAACGCCTTGTTGACACGGAGGATGGTGCCGGAGAGGTCGATGAGAGCCAGACCGTCCCGTACTGTCTCGAATATGGACGTGAGCTGTTCCTGGAACTCTCTTGCCTTGGCCTCGGCCTCCTTGCGCTCATGGATATCCCTGACTATACCGAGCACCCGGGGAGAGCCCTTGATCTTCACAACGAACGTCTTCACTTCGACGATCCGCTTGACACCGTCCTTGCGCACGATCACCAGCTCGTCGGGTCCAGTAGCCTTCTCCTTGATGTTCTTGGCAAGGATCTTGGCCACCTTTGGTATCTGGTCGATGGGTACGATGGGACAGTTGCGGAGGAAGTTGGTACCGATTATGTCATCACGCTTGTAGCCGGTGATCACCTCGGTGGCCCTGTTCCCGTCGAGGAAGTACCCCTTGAAGTCGCTGACGAAGTAACCGTCTGGAGCGTGTTCGAAGATGAGCTTGAGCCGTTCCTCAGAGCCCTTTATCTCACGCTCGTTCCTCTTTCTCTCGGTGATGTCGCGCACTACGGCAACGACCTCGTCCGTCCCGCTCCTGACCATCCGCGACTCGAAGCAGCGTGTCTCATCGTTGATCTTGAGCTCGTACTCGTACGTCTGCGTCCCATCGCCGAGAGCGGCTTTCACGTGCTTCATCGTCAGTTCGGCGAGCTCCCCGGGAAGTACGTCCTGGACCTTCTTCCCCAGGAACTGATTTGGAGGAGCGTACAGCTCGTCCACACCACCCTTGTAGCTCAGGAACACGCCGTCCTTGCTTATCTGGAACATCAGGTCGGGTATAGCGTCGAGGATGGACCGGGTGCGCTCCTCGCTCTTGCGCAGCTCTGCCTGTGCCTTCTCCAGTGTGGTCCGATCCTTCCCCGCGATAGCGGACACCTCTTGGTTTTCCAATCTATTCGAAGACGGACATCTCCGGGTACACGGCAACGCCCTTGTCAGATATCTGCACAGGTACTATCTTGGGCATTATCTTCGTGTAGCGCATCTTCGGTACTCGCAATATCTGGCGGAAGGAGTTACCCGTCCGCATCCTGGCAAGGAGTATGATCCCGTCGAAAAGGAAGTCGACCGACTCGTACTTGAGCTCGTCGACCGCCGCGACACTACGCTCATGGATGAACAGGGTCGTGCATCCCTTCGCCCGCAGGAAGTCCACGAGCCGGGAGAGCGTTTGCCGGGTGACCTTGTCCGATTTCTCGTTCATCACGCTAACGGAGTCGATGACAACGCGTTTCGCTCCAACCCTCTCCAGTATCTCCTGCAGCTGGCCGAGGTCGTTGTCCAGGAGCGCCTTAACTAGCGTCGAATCCTTCTGCACGAGGACGAGCTTGCCCTTACGTTCCAGGTCCTCGATGATCCATCCGAACCGTGTGAAGTTCTCTCGTATGAGCTCGAGCCCCTCCTCGAAGCTGATGAACATGCTGGGCTCTCCCGCGTTCAACGCACCATCGATCAGGAACTGCATGGCGAGCGTCGTCTTGCCGGCACCCGGTGTACCAGAGAGCAGCACGCTCGAACCCTTAACGAACCCGCCCTCGATCATCTTGTCAAGGCCGGGAACACCGGACGTCAACCTTTCGATAGCCATGATATCACTCCTTCAGGGGATCCCCTGTAACGGCTGGGAGGCCCCCCCCGCGTTGTACACGCCGCTCTTGCCGATGTAGTACGAGGTGCTCATGTAGGAGAGGATGACCAACCCGTACAGAACGAACATCAATATGTCAGTGAGCCCCTTCGTCTTGTAGATGAGGTAAACGGCGAACGTGAACGTAAGAATGAGCGCGAGGAAGATGGAGGCCATCATTCGCTTGACCACGTCCTCCTGACCCTCCTGTTTTCTCTCGGATAGGAGCCCGAGCCCCTTGCTGGTCATGCCGTAGCTGTTCGCAGTGATCATGCCGAGACCGATCTCGGGAAGGACCGTCTCGCAACTTTCGCATTTGAGGTTCGTGGCCGGGAAGTAGAAGACGTTCTGGCAGGAACTGCATCCCATCATTCCCGTCGTCTCGTTCTGGACTGCGACCTGGTCGCTCGAACATACGGGGCATATGTTATTCCTGCCAATAGAGAGCGACCTGCAGTTCGGACAACCGACCGACGTGGACTCCTCAAGATGCCTCAGGAGGTCCTTGCTCTCCATCTCTGCCAGGAGCTCTTTCACCCGGTCAGCGGTCGTACCGAGCAACGCTTCGATCTCCGGATAATGGAACTCTGTGTCCGATGTGGGTGCGATCTCGTGGTTCTCTCTCACGAAAGTGAGAATGGATATCACATCCGGGTCCACATCCCCCATATACGCGGGTTACGAACTATGTTTAAAATGGATATGCCCGTCAATTCGCGGGCGGCCCGCTCATTTTCCGCTATCGGTCGGTGCGTCCTTTGCCGCAGGATCGATGTCAACGAACAAGAAGAGTGACTCGCCGTGAGGTCCGTCGGCGTCGACCACGTTGTTGCCGACCCCCTCGTACGACCGCGGTGCCACGGCATCGTAGTACGTCGAACCCCTGAACCTGAGCTTGTCGAACCTCACGTAGTTGTCCGGATCGAAGGTCAGCCGTCCATCATCGTCGACATCGAACTCGCCGATGCGTGCGCTCGCAGCGAGCTCGGTCTCGGGGATAAGGTCGGCTCTCGGGCCTATCACATCGCGGTCGAGAGCCTGTGAGATGGCGGTCGTGACGTTCTCCTTACCGGCACCTACCGAGCATGAGTAGAGGATGATGCGCGCGTCCGGCGTGAAGCAGTCCTCGTAACCAGCGAAGATCTCGTCTACGTTCCACTCGTTAAGAGAGTCCATCCCGTTCACGGTCATGGACGACGAGCTGCCGTGGTAGGCGAGGATGAGCGCGTCGATCTTCTTTACGGCGGCATAGTCGCGGACGTGGTTGAGAATGGCCTCGATGTCCTCGGGACGTCCCGTGCGGAGCACGTACCCGGGGATGTCCTCGAAGTCGGCCGCGAACATCCCTTCCATACCCTCAGTGGCATTATTGTAATCATGTGTCGTTATGAGCGCCAGTGCCAGTTTCCGGTCCTCCAGCGCTTCTTTCAGTGCCGGCACCTCCGCTGGATCGTACGCATCGATCACCCCGTCCTCCTCGGGCTTCGTGTACACCTTCGGGGAGCACCCGGCGAGCGCTCCAAGGACCACTGCGGTCAGCACACCGGCCATGGCCGCACCTCGCCCGTTGAGGTCTCCCGCGGTCGCATAGCTGTCAGCGTTACATGCACTACCGTACCCGTGGGATTCGAGGTCCAACTCGTACTCCGTCACTGTCGCGCAGATGCACTACCTCCGGTATTTATCCTTTCCCCGTGCGCCCGCCTTCCGACATGGTGGAAAAGGCTACAAGCGGCCCCGTTCATATGGAAGGAGCGTATCGTTGTACAGACGATGTTCTGATTAACGATAATAGTCATCGCGAAGGGTCCCCGGCCCTCACGTGCGTACAAATTATGGAGCCCCAGGAGCATGTCCCCGAAGGGGTGCTCCTGGAGTATCCAGTAATAATTGGTCTAGGCGGGGACCGTGACGTTCGCAGCGCGGGGGCCCTTGGGTCCCTGCTCTCTGTCGAACTCCACTGCAGCGCCCTCTTTGAGGGTCTCGAACTCGACCTCTTTGAGGCCCGAGCGGTGGAAGAAGATCTCGTCGCCCTCTTCCGTGACAATGAAGCCGAAGCCCCGATCACCGACCAATTTCTTGATAGTTCCTTTCATGTGTTCACCTTCTGATCATGTATGTCTCCCGAAGGATAGTACGGTCAGCGGTTCAATAGTTTACTTTATTAATTTACCATCTAGTGCGAGGAGACCTCCGGGAGCCGATTTAACGGCAAATCCCGGAGGAATCCGTTGTTTTTTTCCTAGGCGGAAAGCGTGACGTTCGCAGCGCGGGGTCCCTTCTCGCTCTGTTCGCGATCGAACTCCACTGCAGCGCCTTCTTTCAGCGTCTCGAACTCGACCTCTTTGAGGCCTGAGCGGTGGAAGAAGATTTCGTCGCCCTCTTCCGTGACAATGAAGCCGAAGCCCCGATCGCCGACCAACTTCTTGATAGTTCCTTTCATGTGTTCACCTTCTGATCATGTATGTCTCCCGTAGGATCGTACAGTCTGGAGATTATGGGTTCTATTTATTAATTTTTCACCTTGTGCGCCGGAATTTCCGGGTATCAGAAGGATTATCGGTGAAATCCGGAAAGGATAGCATCCTCTTAATAAGCGTTGCATGTCCTCCGAAATGAGGGATATGTCGTGAGAACAAACCAAGCCAGGGACCTCGTATTGATGTCATCGCTCATCCTCTGTCTCCTTATCACAAGTGGTTGCACGGGCGGTTCCGATGGCACGGGACCGACCTCGCCCACCGGGGTCGCCGCGACCCCCGCTCCATCCCCGGCCCCTACGTCAACGCCCGGACCGGTAACGACACCTGCTACCACTCCCGCACCGACATCGGAACCCACTGCGGTCCCTACACCCACACCGACGATCGCACCTACCCGACGTCCTTCACCCGTACCGACGCCTGTGGCCACACCGATCCCTACACCGGAGCCTACTCCGGTACCGACGCCCACACCCCTCCCCCCGGTCACCGCGGTCCAGGGACTGCCGGAAGGTTGGGGCCAGGAGGTCATCTACGACCATCCCATCACCTATCCCTCCAAGCTGGCCCTCGATGGCGAGGGCAACGTTCTGGTCGTCTCCCGCGGGAACGGGAAGATACTGAAGATGGGGCCGGGCGGTGAGCTATCGACCTTCGCGGACGTGAGCGGGCTGGCCGAGGTCTTCACCTTGGCGTACCAGCCCGGCTCCGACCGGCTGATCATGACCACAATGATGACGGGGCTGTACGCGCTTTCCGACGGTGAGCTCTCCACGCTCCAGATGTGGGGCGTCATGGCCAACGCACTGGCCGTTGATACCGAAGACGACTCTTTCTACGGCTGCTCCGGCGCGCCCGGAGGATCCCTCGTTCATTTCGATGCCGACGGTGATCCCATCGCGACCATCGTCGAGGGGACGGAGGGGTGCTCCCAGCTCGTGCTCGATGCGGCGAACGATATGCTCTATTACTCGGAGACGTTCCCTGGCCGCATAACAGCGGTCGACCTCTCCGACGGCACCCGGGAAGTGCTCGTCGAAGGTGTCGGCATCCCCGGTACTTACGAGCCCATCGGGCTCAGCCTCGACGGTGACGGTGTCCTCCATTCATTCCCCAACGCCCATGGTCTTTTCAGGTACGAGGAAGGGTCCTTTGAGAAGGTCATGGACTCCATCGCCGGTGCGGGAGCGTTGCTCTGGTCACCGGTCCACGACGCGTTCCTGATGGCCAACGGCGTCGGCGCCAACGTAATAGCGTACGATCCATCCGCACTTACCGCTGAACATCTCACACCCTACCTGAACGCCATCGCCGTCGTGGAGACGGTCGACTGCAAGGTGCTGGCGTGCGACGGCCACTACTTCGAGGGACGCGTTGTCTCCGTGGACGCGTCCGGGTTCGTTCCCTTCACCGATGACCTGCGCACGAACTGCCAGCACCTCGAGCGCGACGGTCACGGCACGGTCTATGCAGGCATGACCGACGGCAGTATCTGGACCATCGAAGATGACGGTACCGCTTCCCTTTGGCTCGACCATGTATCAGACCGTCCCATAGTCTCCCTCCAGTTCGATGCGCTCAACGACGCGTTCGTGGCCATCACAGGTGATGATGAGCGTTCGTCCGCCGAGGTCTGGCGCATCCCCATAGATGATCCCGATGAACGGGAGAAGGTTCTCGAGCTCGACGACGTGCGCGTCACTTCGTCCCTTCCCGCCGGCACCGTTGACGTGTCGGGGAACATCTACGTGCTCGAGCGCCAGGCCAACGTCATCCATCGCATCGCCAATGGTGACACGACAGCGACCGTGTTCGCGACCTCCGTGCTGGAGAACGAGGCGATCACCGTCCCCAAGATCGAGTACCTGTCCAACGAGGACGCGCTGCTCGTCAGCACAATCGTGACGTACGACCTCTGGCCCCTAGACGGGTCTGGAAGGTCCATCTTCGCTCACAACAGCGGTGCTGTCGACAACTTCGCCATCAGCGAGAACCCCGACGGCAACGTGGTCGCCATCCATTCGGGTCAGGTGTTCAGGCTAGTTCATGATAGATAATAGCCGTATAACGTGAGAACAGTATCAATAGGGATCTCATCGGCGACACCATCACGCTCTGTCATCATGCCCTACGGTTATGACCACGTTCCCCGTCTTCTGCCCCAGCTCGACGTACCGGTAGGCATCGGCGATCTTCTCGAGAGGGTATGTCTTGTCGATGAGTGCCGTGAACCTTCCTTCCTCGATGAGCTTTCTTACGAGGCGTACACACCCCTTGAGGTCCGTTGGGATGGGTGAGAGGACCTTCTTGCTCCCGACCAGCGACGTTACTAGCGGCAGGAAGGCGTTCTGACCCCAGGGCCCCAGGTCGGTCGAGATGTAGACACCCCCGGGCCCCAGCAATCCCTTGCATTTCCCGAAGGTGCTCTTGCCCACGGCGTCTATGACCGCCCGATACTCCCCATCATCCTTGGTGAAGTCCTCTTTCGTGTAATCGATCACCCTCTTGGCCCCCAGTGACCTCACCATCTCGAGGTCCTTGGTCCTGCAGGTCGTCGAGATCGTGGCGTCCTGATATTTCAGGAGCTGGACCACCGCTGAACCGATGGTCCCGGTGGCCCCGTTCACGAACACGTCATCCCCGGGCCCGAGACCGATCTTCTTGATGAGATTGTACCCGTAATACGTGCCCTCGGTGCTGGCCGCCGCCTGCTCGTAGGTACAACCCTCGGGTATCGTCTCGAGCGCCTTGTCCGCAGCGATCGTCATGTACTGGGCATGGGTTCCGAACTCGTCGTCCTCGAACCCGAACACCCGGTCGCCCACCGCGAACCTTGTCACGCCCTTGCCAATAGCCTCGATCTCGCCGGCGAACTCGGTACCAAGTATCTCTTTCTTCGGCCTGAACATACCTGTGACCAATCGTGCAAAGAAGGGTTCCGCCCTGAGCATGTGTGTGTCGGTCCGGTTCACAGTTGTCGCGAATACCTTGATGAGCACTTCATTGTCATTGGGAGTGGGTTTCTCCACCTCTTTGAGCTGAAGAACGTCCGGTGATCCGTATTCTGTGCATACGATCGCTTTCATGAGCATCCATCCTGATTCGAAAGAAAGTATTTAATAAGTGGTCGAAGGCGTCTTCTCGTTCGAGAACCGTCCATGGCACCGAGGTCACCTATAAGAAAGAATAGTACCTATGAAGTGGACGTACCTTGAAGTAAGGTGATTATGATGGCAAAAAAATACAGCGAATGTAAAGCGTGCAACACAACCAATTTCCTAAATTACGCTGGTCTTTGTAAGAAATGCAATCGAGAAGCTGCAGGATCCGGGATAACCGAAGTGCTCGCTGCAAAACACCAGCAACAACTCGAAGCTCAAGCGGAAAAGGATAAGCAGAAGCTCGAGGACCTCAAGGTAGAACAGGCGAAGGCTGAAGCGGCCGAAGCGGAACCTGAAACCGAAGGTGAAGAGAAGAAAGAGAGCGAGGAAGAGGCCAAATAACGGTCCGAGGTCCCCGATCGCGTCGCTGGACGCATGTTCTCAGCAATGTCCAAGCCATAGGTATCTTTCCGGACATTCGGCAACGTGTGAGCGGAAGGTTGTCGATCTCGGCGGGGGAAAAGGGACCTACTGCTCCTGAACGCCGGGTTTCTCGAGCACGAAGAACTTCGTGTCGTAGAAGACCTTGAACTTGGGACCCACCCGCTCGTCGACGATGGTGAACCCCGCTCCCTCGATCACGTCATGTGAGTAGAGACCGTCCAGCAGCCCCGGCTCGTCGCCGATGAGCTTGCGTACGTTGTCGAAGAACCTGTTCTGGGGGAACTCTACCATATCGTACGAGACGAACCTACCGCCCGGCTTCAGGACGCGGTAAACCTCTTCCAGCGTCCCCTTCGTTTCCTCTTCGTTGAGGTAGGGGAAGAACAGTGTCGACGATACCACGTCGAAGGTGTTGTCGTCATAGGGCAGTGCCGTCGTGGGGCCCACACGGTATTCGATGTCGTACCCCTGCTCCCCGGCCTTGCCCTTCGCATGGTCGACCAGCCTTTCGGAGTAGTCGATACCGTGGACCTCGCCGTCCGGGAGACTGTCCGCCATCATCATGGCGTAGGTGCCCGTGCCACAGCCGATGTCGAGCACGGTCTCGCCCCCGCGAAGGTCGGACATCTCCAGGAGCGGCTCACGGAACCTGTGCTCGCGATGCACGTGCTTGAAGAAGAAATCGTAAACAGGGACCATGAAATCGATAGCTTTGTCAAGGAAGTTCTCCCCGTGCTCGGGGTAATCCCGGTCATGGCCGGCAGTTTCAAGGTCCTCGTACATCGTGTCCACCTAACTACTAAGCGTCCCGGGAAAAAGGAGCCAGTTTTTAACCTTAGGTTTTGGGTGCGGATCGGAGGGGAGCCGTCTCAGCGGCCTGGAGCCGGGCACGCTTGTGTTTTATTGAGTCGGTGCAAAATATAATAATCAAGGAGCTTCCTTTTCAAACGGGATGTTCCCTAACAGGAGGTATATGGTGCGCCGGTCGAGAGCCCTACGCGGTCAGGCCCAGCCCATCATCCTCGTCATCATCCTTGTCATCGGCCTCATGGTCGTATCCTTCGTGGGCATGTACTTCAAGGACACCGTATCAGATGCTATGACCACAAGTAAGAAGGAAACCACGACTATGGACGAGGTGCTGAACACCCAGCTCGAGATCACGGCTATCTATCCGACCGTCGACTACCTGAAGAACGGGTTCTGCGGTACAGCATCTGACAACAAGTGCGAATTGTCCACGACCAACGTGAACGGTGCCAAGCTCATCCTCGAGGTGAAGAACGGGGGCAAGAACCCCATCCGTGCCAATCAACTGTGGGACATGAAGCTCTACGCGAACGACGTGCCCCTCGCTAACGAGACCGAGTGGGGCATCACCACTGACTTCAACAAGGCGTGGGCTGCTGGTGGTACGAAGAACTTCGTATTGAAGAAGGCCTGTGGCGACATCGCCAAATTCCCCGGTGGCTCGCTCCACTTCAAGGTCACACCCCCCATGGGCAGCGGTGCTAATGTGGAGATCAGCTGCGAGGATTGCTGTGCGAGGCAGCCCGAGCAGAACCAGAACTGCGCGAACCTGTGCGACTCCGCCCCAGCGGCTAGCGGGGGCGGAGGCGAGAGTGGAGGCGAGAGCGGAGGCGAGAGCGGAGGCGAGAGCGGAGGCGAGAGCGGAGGCGAGAGCGGCACTAACTGTGATGATCTAAAGGACCAGAACTCAAGGAATAAGTGCTACTTCGACAAGGCAGTGGCCGATCAGACTCCCGATCTCTGCGAGAAGATTACGAGCAACGCGCAGAGAAAGACCTGCCTCGAGATGGTATCGTAGACACGGGTTCCAATCATACGTCCCATCGCGGAAATACATTTCTCCACTAATAGGAATACATTTTGAGCTAACGAACGCATAATGGTCAAGGGCTCACAGACGCGACCCCGCTTAGTCATACTCAAGCGACGTTAGGAACACGAGTCTTCAGAAGATCAGTGGCGTGTGGGCGGAAGGCCGTCTCAGTGGCCCGGAGCTAGAAGGCCGATTGATATACGAAGGACGGCCAATGAAATTGAATTAGTCCTTTTTCTTATATCGGTCTTTCTGATCGAAATAGGTTATATCGGCATATCCGGCATATACTTTAGCCGAGTGTTTGACACCATGTGGGATATAATATCGGTCTCCCTTTTGATATGTCCTTTTTCTACCGGAGATTGTTAGTTCAATCTTCCCTTCCAGTACAACACCCCATTGATCCTCGTGTGAGTGCTCGGGAACCTCGACACCCTTTTCAAATTGCATGAAAAGGACCTGATGATTATCTCCTTGTGATAAATGTGCTTTGACACCATCAAAGGGGATATCGGCTTTTGGTAATGATAAAATCGGGGGTGGAAAGAACTCCGACATGATTAGAGCTGTAATCATATTGCTTTAAAGCAATAAGGCCGTCTTTTGTATAACGGTCCGGTGTCCCCGATCACGGCCCCGTGACACGTATTTCATGCGAGGTTCAGATCGGCCAGGCTCCAGGGCCCCCGGGGACGTGTGGACGGAGGGCCGTCTCAGCGGCCCGTAGCTAGAAGGCCGGTTGTTATGCGCTGGCCCGTTAAGATTGATACCAACGTACCGTTGATACGAAAAGGAGGACGTATCCTATTACCAGGACTCTCCTATCTAGAGTTTGTATCCCAGCATATACTACGGCTATGCCAAGGAAGAAGGGTAGCATGGATGAAAGACTTTGTAGAGATAACTCAGATTCTTCATCACCCATGGTCATTCATCCTGACTTCTCATACAGTCCTCGTTATTATTAATCTTGGTCACAATCCTAATATTCATACATTATCAACAATATACGGGCTGGTGCATAACCAGATATAAAAGAAAGAAATTCATATTCTTACCGGGGTTGGAAGCAATTCCATGATCTCCCTTAGATAGGACAGATGGACGTGTGAAGAAGAATGCATCGGCCAGTGTACGAGGACCATCCAGAGGTATGGACCTGGAAGTTCAGGTTCATGCTCGTGACCGTCCTTTTCTTCTTAACGTTCATCGCTGGACCCGTTCGAGCATGCTACCAGGGCATCGAGGAGGCGTGTTATAGTTATGAAATGGGTCTTGTTCTGGTGCTGGTACCCTTACAAATCGTATTATTGGTCGCGTCATCTCATGATGGGGGACACGGACCCAAGTACAACGAAGATCACGATCGCACAGTCTACAACAGATTGACCGTGGGTGTGTTCGCCATCTCTGCCGCGATCGTCACGCTAAAGTATAATCTGCCATCGAGGTTCGGAGGGCTGTTCCCCTTCGTCAAGTGGATCATCTCGTTCAACATCTTCTTTGATATGGGGGATATGGCCGTGGCCCCGGCCACAAGAGCGACCTATCTGCCTTATGGATCACCGACCCTCGTTCATGTCCTGGTGCCGATGGTCATTCCGTTCCTGTGTTTCGGGTTCACATATATCTTCCTTGTTATCATGCGATCACTGATCACTCCGGTAAAGATAGAACCCGGCAAACCGGGAAAGCCCTGAGGCCCCACCCCGGCCGGACCTCGGACTGGGATGATGGATTGGAGCAGGGGCAGAGATTTGAACTCCGGTAAGCCGGTCTGCAGCCGGCGGCGTAACCGCTCTGCCACCCCTGCTCGGTATTGCCTTGCGGTTGTTTGGAGGATAAGTGCTGTTGGTTTTTATAGTTTGGTCAGTTCGGATTTAACGGCTTAATCGGACAGGAACGTTGCCGAGCTTTGTTATTTATTAATGACCGGTCATAACCGAAACCATGGTGGGAAGGAAGGTCCTCAGTCCTATATTCATTGTTCTCGTTCTGTTATTCCTACAATCCGCGGACGTTCTCGCTGCCAGCGGCATCGGCGGGTTCTGCAATGAGCACGATGACAACGACGTGACCTGCGACCCGGGGCTCGTGTGCGCAGGCAGGACCAATCCTCACTTCGCGCACATCTGCCTGCCATCGTCCATGTCGCCCGGAAGGACCGATATCGACAGCATATGGTCCAGCGGCAGATGCTACGGATCGTACATCGAGCACAGGACCACAGGCGGAGCTGCGTGGTTCGCTGATTTCGAGGCCCAGTTCACCCGTTCTGAGTGGGATGTCTTCGATGAGTCCGTGTACACGTTCTGCGGGGTGACCATGTACCACGCAGAGGTCTACAGGTCGGACGTGGATCCTGGCTGGGAGGGCACCGGCTGGGACGGCCCCGTGGCGTACGCGTGGAAGGCCACCGACGGGACCAACTACTGGTTCGCCTACCAGAACGATGATGAATACGGTAACTACGGACCTCAGGGCGACTGCGCCTCCTACAGCATCCCGGCCAACGCACTCGACTACGCCATCTGCAACGTGCGCCCGGCCGAGGACGGCGAGCCTGCGGGCGATCCGGTGCGCGAGTACGCATGTGCGTCGGCCAATGCCGGCAACGGCATCTGCTGCGCTGCCGGGAAGACGTGCTGCACAAGCGATGGTCACTGTTCCTTGGGTCAGTACTGCGGGGACGACCACTACTGCACGGCTTGTGACGACGAGTGCGGCGAAGGGAGCTATGGATGCACGGACGGTGACACACGATGGTCTTGCTCGCGGCAGGGCAACTGCCTTAAGAAGATGGATACTGACTGCTCACCCGACAAGGTCTGCTCGGAAGGGACGTGCGTGAGCGCCGGTGCTGCCGATGGCGGGTCCTGTACGTCGGACGACGACTGTGCGGGGGAGAACAGCTATTGCAGACAGAAGCCCACGCCCTCCCCTCAAGGCCCTGTCGAGCGCGTGTGCTGCATGTATCCGTTCGACGAGCCCCACTGCTGTAACACCGACGCCGACTGCGAGCCCCTCCAGGGCAACCACGTGTGCGATCTCGATTACCACGCATGTTCCTATTCGGGCGCGGAGAACTACGGACCATGCTCGTCGGACGCTGACTGCAAGTCGGACAACTGCCACCGGAAGAGCGGCGCGAGTACGGGGATCTGCTGTAAATACGAATCCTTGTACGCGAAATGCTGTACCTCTGATGACCACTGCGATTCAGGTGACTGCAACACGAACACGAAGATATGCGTCGAAACACCGGACCTCGCCGAGCTGTACGAGACATGTCATTCGAACTCGGAATGTGAGAGCAGGAAGTGCTACATCCCTTCTGGGACCTCCACGGGCATCTGCTGCGATCCCGCGATCGACAGCGGTGTATGCTGCACGGCCGATGCGCACTGTGCATCGTTGGACTGCGACGGGAGCACGAAACGCTGCCAGGATGAGAAGAAGGACGACGGCGAGTCGTGCTCGTCCGACGACGAGTGCTCGTCCAACAACTGCAACAACGGTCTCTGCTGCCAGGACGGGTCCTACTGCTGCCGATCCTCGGGTGATTGTCCGGGCGACTATTACTGTGACCAGAAAGAGCATATCTGCGTTGTCAGTGAAGAACCGGAGCCCGTTGAGAAAAAAACGCTGTATCAAGCCTGTTCATCGCACGAAGATTGCGGTTCTGACAACTGTTGCGGGGGAAAATGCCAACCGGATTTTATCACCTGCTGTGAAGATACAGTTAATTGCCAAGAAGGATGGTACTGTCAACCAGAATTAAAGACATGCTCCCCCCTTGCTGACAATGGCAAATCATGCTCCGATAATGACGAGTGCCGTTCAGGTAACTGCATTGCACAGGTCTGCTGCGAAAGCGGAAAGCGATGTTGTAAGGAGGTAGCACATTGCCCGAACGGACAAGAGTGCGGTCCCGAGCATCACTGCGTGGACAGCGATGACGAGCAGGCATGCGACTACGAGTGCTGCGCGGACACCGACTGCGGGAGCGGTCAGAAATGCATGAACGGAGAATGTGTGAAAAAGGATGCGATGTGCATCGAGGCGTGCTCGACAGGTGATAGTGGATGCAACGGGGAAACGATAAAGTGGACCTGCAAGGCGGACGACAGCGGGTGCCCGTACATGGCCGAAGAAGCGTGTCCCGATGGCGAGGTATGCGACGGAGGTTTTTGTGGGCCCCTTGTGCTCAATCTCTGCGGCAGCACGGACTTCGGCGATGTCGTTGAGATCGAGGAAAGCTACAACGGTATCGAGACGAAGTGCTTGTCCCCAAAGGCCAACAAGGTCTTCTACAAGGTGCACGTTTTCCGGGACACCCCGTTCGCCATAAAGGCCCGCTCGTTCAAGAAGGAGCGGAGTATCAGTATCGTGATAAAGGACTCTGAACTCGACATTGTCGGAGAAAAGTCTAGTGTCTCGGCGAGCTCGAGCAGTCTGCAGTCCGAGCTCGCCAGAGGGGAGACGTACATCATCGAGATCGGAAATATCGACAAAGGATACCTCGCCACCTTCACCTTCAATACCTGGTCCGTGGAAGTCAGCGACGGGTGCGGTGGTCCAAGATCGAACGATAACAGGAAGATCATCGTGGAACCGTACTTCTCCGGTGACTGCTACGGACTCGGAAGGGACCAGTGGTACCTGCTCATGGACTCGGATTCATCATACGTACCTTCAGGTCCGAGGATCATAAGTTTCCGCACGTTCGGGACTAAGGAACGGGACATCATCTACAAGATGAGCATCGTGGATTCCAACGAGGATATCATCTGCCAGAGCTTGCAGCACGATTCTGACGAGACGTGCATCTTCAGATGGGAGGGCATCGCCCACGGTGCTGAGCTGGACTGGGACAGCAGGGGACTGGACGACATATCAGTTGAGGTCAGGACCGAGGTCTGCGGCGATGGTGAGTGCAGAACGCACGAGACCAGGGCCAATTGCTGCGAGGACTGTGGTTGTGACAACGGCTTATGTTTCGAGGGAAATTGTGTAGAGCAGTACTGCGGGAACGTGGTCTGTGAAGATGACGAGTCGTACGAGAGTTGTCCCCGCGACTGTCCACGCCCCCCCGAAGTAAGCCCTGTTCCCGTCAGATGCACGGGCAGGAATCTCGGTGTCATCAGCGAAACAGCGGAATTCTGTGCAAAGTTCGATACGAAAGAGGTCAGGTACGGGTTCAAGGCAAGGGATACGGGGATATACAAGATCGCGATGTTCACCCTCGGCACAGAGTACAAGATCAACGTCGCGGGATGCGGTCGCTGGGTCTCTGATAGAATTATACCCGAGTACATCGAGAAACGAGTGAGGCTGGAACGCGGCCAGGCATGCGAGGTCGTCATTTCAAAATCATCCCCCTTCGAAACATATTTCGAGCTGCTAGTGCTCTCTGAGCATGACCGGATGCCCCCGGACGTCGTCTGTGGGGACGGGAATTGTAATCCCAGCGAGTGCGTTAACTGCCCGCAGGACTGTTCCTACTTCGGCGATCCAGGTATCCTGAAGGACAGCGACAGCTACGAGGAGCACAGGGAGTATCTCATCGGTCTCCGCTCCCTGAAAAAACCTAGGCGCGTATGCCGTGACAATAATCGTTGCGAGCCCAACCTGGGCGAGAACTGCTACACGAGCGAGAACGACTGTGCATGCCCGTATGTCCTTCTATCGAGCGGGTATTATGTCAAGGGGACGTGCGACCTGTCCTGTTCGGTGAGCGATGAGCGCGGGTGTACTGGAGGGACCACCTGCAAGGCCAACGACATGTTCACCCACGTCATGAAGAAGAGCTTCGAGAGCATCGGCCTGATCAAGGACTGCAAGACGGTCGTCAACGACATCGTCAAGGAAGAGGGTGTCGATGAAGATGACGCGCGCAAGTACCTTAGAGCGGCCTTCGTCAACTGTATGAGAGGTCATTACAAGGCACTGCTCGATTCGATAGGTGCGGAGCAGCACGACTTCTTCGAGTTCATGTGCGGCAGCTATGGAGAGTTCGACCAGCTGGCGCGTATCCACGAGTACAGGGATGTGCTCAAGACCCGGTGCTATGAGAAGCACGGCAGATTCACCGATCAAGGCGAAGCCTGCATCGATGCGGTCGAAAGGATGAGCTATTTCCTCTCCCTGTCCGATAAAGCCGCCAAACACGTGGGTCTTGCGAGCAACGTGCTCCCCGAAAACGCCATTCTCGAATACGCCGGGTTCTGGAGTTGTGTCAACGAGGTCCTCTTCGGCATAACCAGGACATGGGTGCAGATGGTCGAGGGTGAGCAGTTAGACCTCGACCTCCACGTGGTCGATTCGTTGGGCAGGCATGTGGGGATGAACTACGAGACGGGCGAGTACGAGGTCCAGATCCCCAATGCACGGACGTCATATGATATGGAGGGAGGGTCCGAGATCATCTACGTGCCATACGAGATCGGATACTCCACGTTCGTGAGCGCGCACGATGCCCATGAAGAGGTCGAGGAGTATAACCTTACTGCAGGAATGATGCTCAACGACAGGGTGTACGAATCACCGACGGTCTCGAACAGGATCGTGAAGGGGACGGTCCGGTCCCACGAGATCTCTTACGTGGAATCAGGTCTCGCTCTCGATGAAGGAGTGGACATATCCAAGGATACAGAAGGCAGCACTCCAATAAACACGTGGGCCGACCTGAGCACGGTCGATGTTGACCGCGTCTTCGCTGCTGACGTAGAAGGGCCCGCTCAGCCGGAGACCGTCTCAGGTCCGTCCGGCAAGATTCAGTACCCGGTCCATCCCGGCGTCATCGCCGCCATCGTCATACTGGCCCTTCTCATCGCGGTGTGGAGGTCCAGGGTAACGGGAGCAGAGATCGTCACGAAGGTCCCGCACGTGATCGGGGAGGAAGAAGAGGAAGAAGACGAAGAGGAAGTGGAGGAAGAAGACGAAGAAGAGGATGTAAAGCATGAAACAGCACCGCAGGATGTCGAAGAGACCATCGCTACAGAACCTATAGATGCTGACAAACCAATATCATCGCTGCATGAGCTCCGCAAGACCATCGAGAAGGATCCTGACGCAGGAACAGAACATATACCGATTCTTCTTGACGGCCTCATGTCGGATGATGTGCAGACAATCGTTGATGCCGCTTATGCCCTCCGTTGGTATAGTATAAGGCATCCTGGAAGTACCAATAAAGCAATCCCCACGCTCAAGAGATTATTGAAGAACAAGGATCCTTCTGTCCGGGAGGCTGCTTTAGTAGTCCTGAGCCATATAGGTGGGGATGATCCCGAGTCAGTCATCACGGTCGTTCCCGCAACCATCAATCTACTCAAGGATGATAATGCTGATGTTCGGGATGAAGCCGTCAGTGCCCTTTTTTCCTTCGGTGATAAGAGACCTGAAATCATCAAACTAGCTATTGGACCCCTCTCGCAGGCACTCTCTGACACGGATCGTAACATTAGAGCAAGTGTCGCGATCGCGCTTGATGTCCTCGCTGCCAAGGATCCCAGCCTTATCGAACCAGCTATCCCCGCGTTGAAGTCCGCGCTCGATGATGACTTCGATCTGGTCCGCGACTCGGCCAAATCAGCGCTAAGCCATTGTCCGGACGACTAATCAAATTTAACATGGAGTACCATCATCCGACGTTAAACTTGCTTCCACACGGTCCCGCCCGCGTTGTCCTCCAGCGCGATCCCCATCTCTGCGAGCTTGTCGCGGATGGCATCCGCTGCGGCCCAGTCCTTGTTCGTACGTGCGTTCTTCCGCTGCTCGATGAGGAGCTTGACCAGACCGTCCGTCACTTCATCGTCGCCGCTCGAGCCTTCCCTGAACTCCCAGAAGATGTTAAGGACGTCCCCGAGGTCCAGGAAGGTCCCCATGAGCCTCTTCAGGACTAGCCGGTTGGGCTCATCGTTCTTCTGGAGGAAAGCGTTGGTCGCGGACGCCAGCTCGAAGAGCGCGGCCACGGCGCCTGCCGTGTTGAAGTCGCTGTCCATCGCGTAGGCGAAATCCTCTTCAGCCTTCACGGCCGCCTTGAGCATCCCCTCTTCCGCCGTCGAGAGAGCTCCCGTGTCTGTGGCGTCCCGGATCAATGCCTGGAGCTTCCGGACCGTGTTCCGCAACCGCTCTAAGCCGCGTGATGCCTCTTCGATCCCCTTGTCCGAGAAGTCGATGGGGCTCCGGTATTGCGTGAGCACTAAGAAGAACCTGACGGCTTCCGGCTCGAACTTCTCGAGTACCTCGCGGATTGTGAAGAAGTTATCGAGCGATTTTGACATCTTCTCCTTGTCGATGGTGATGAAACCGTTATGCAGCCAGTATCGGGCGAAAGGTGTCTTCCCTGACGCCGCCTCTGCCTGCGCGATCTCGTTCTCGTGATGTGGGAACACGAGGTCCGCGCCCCCTCCGTGAATGTCGAAAGAAGGACCGAGGTATTTCGATGACATGACCGAGCACTCGATATGCCATCCGGGACGTCCCTCGCTCCACGGGCTCTCCCACTTGGGCTCGCCGGGCTTCGAAGCCTTCCATAGAGCGAAGTCTCGCGAGTGCTGCTTGAGAGCGGATTGCTCGTTGCGCATATCGTCCAAGGATATGTTCGAGAGCTTCCCATAGTTGGAGAAAGACTCGACCGAGAAGTACACGTCTCCCCCTGCCTCGTACGCGAACCCTTTATCGATCAGCCCTTTCACCGTTTCGATGATGTCCTGGATATGTGCGGATACCCGGGGATGCACGTCCGCGTCCCTTACACCTAGCGCTGACATGTCCTCGACATACGCATCGATGAACTTCTTGGCGAGCTTGACGGGATCCTCGCCCTTCTCGTTCGCTCTGTTGATTATCTTGTCGTCGATGTCCGTGAAGTTCTGAACGTAGATGACGTTGAACCCCTTACGCTCCAGCCATCGCCGTATGACGTCGAATGCGACGTAGGACCGGGCATGACCTATGTGACAATAGTCGTACACCGTGGGTCCGCACACGTACATCCGTACGTTGTTCCCTTCGGCCGGCTTGAACTCCTGCTTTTCCCTGCCCAGAGTGTTGTACACGACTAGCGTCATGCCTGCCGGTCGCTGAACAAGCCTTAAATGTGTGTCGTTGGAGTTCGCGTCCCCCTGTTTCCAGGTATCCGCCCCGGGGACCGTGCGATATATGAGGATGATTCTTGATAGTGCTGACTATCGGTCCAGGTATGGGGAGGAGAAGTACGGGGACTAGATGTCCCCGTACCGGTCCGACAGCTTCTCGATGGTGGCCGTCAGCTGTTCGAGCTGCTTCTCGATCTTGCCGCCGAAGTCCTTGAGGCCGTTGGCTATTCCCTCGGATGCCTCTGTGAGATGCATCATTCCCTCGGCCTGCAGGTACCCTGCCATCGAGTTTGAGTATAGACCGGCCAGACTGTCACCGATGCTGTCGAAGTAGCCTCCGAACTTTGGCATCCCCGCGTCCTCGGCGATCTTCTTCATGCCGGTGTATCTCTCACGGGTCTCTGCCGCCAGTTCGCCCAGCATCTCGTTGACCCCTTCCTCACCGTACTTCTGCTTCATACCGAAGGACATCAGGGTCATCGCATCGCCGGTCATCTTTAGAGCATTATATACCGTCTTTGCGTCCTTTCCATGAGCTTCTTTGATATATGCCTCGGCGTTTTCCATCCAGTCGCCGCTCTCTTTGAGCTTCTCCCAGTTGGCCTTTCCGCCAGAAATATCCTGTCCATACTTGCCCAGGATGCCCATATAGCCTCCCAGGTCCTCTCGTATCCCACCGGTATCAGGAGCATCAGCGTACATGTTTTGTCACCAGACAGTAGTAAATGTTTCTCCAGCTATTTAAATGTTTCGTTTCGGTGCTACCGCTGGGAAAAGGAGAAAAGAATGGATGCGCGGGGGCTTTTTGCCCCCGCGCCTATCCTTTTTGGGGTCAGATGTCCCCGTACCTGTCGGACAGCTTCTCGATCGTAGTGGTCAGCTGTTCGAGCTGCTGTTCGATCTTTCCGCCGAAGTCCTTCAGGCTCTTTGCGATGCCTTCGGAAGCATCGGTGAGGTGCATCATTCCCTCTGCCTGCATGTAGGATGCTATCGATCCAGAGTAGAGGTCTCCCAGGCCGTCACCGATCTTGGCGAAGTAATCTCCGAACTTCGGCATACCTGCCTCTTCGGCGATCTTCATGAACCCGAGGTATCTTCCTCTTGTTTCCTCTGCGAGCTCTGAGCACAGTGCGTTCACGCCTTCGGCGCCGTGCTTTTGCTTCATGCCCATGGACATGAGCGTGGTCGCGTCACCGGTCGCCTTCAGCGCGTTGTACACTGACTTGGCGTCGCTGCCATGGGCACCCTTGATGTATTCCTCAGCATTGCCTAACCAGTCACCGCTCTCCTTGAGCTTTTCCCAGTTGGCCTTTCCTGAGGCAATTTCCTGCCCGTATTTCTGCAGAACGCCTGTATACGATTCGAGGTCATCTCGAATCCCACCCAGTTCAAGAGCATCTCCGTACATAAGTTGTCACCAGCAAGTGACGACACCCCCTTGTCGTTTATATACTTTTCGTTTGGTGTGGGACGTGCTATCAGTGAGAACGGGACACCGGGCCGCATTGAGCCCTAAGCCTTCTTTGCGCCCTTACCCTCGAAATGGGCCAGGAAGATGGCCGCTGCCGACCAGGCCTGGGGATTGCAGGAGTGACCACGGATGGTCGGTTCATCGCAATCGGCCCTCAGTACCTCGGGGATGGAACCCATCTTCTCTATGACCTCGACGTTGGCGGACTCGAGGCTGTCGGCGTAAGCGTCCTCCCCGTAGTTACGTGCACCGACCGCGGCAAAGGGGCTCTGGAAAGGCCAGACACCACCGAGGTGGTACCCGTCGGGGGCATACGACCCGTGCTCCTTGGAGATGGTGCGCATGCCGAACTTGTCACCGAGCCGGTCGGGATCGGAGAGCACGTTGGTGACAAGGCGATGGGCCTTGTCATCATCGAAAGCGCGGTAGTACAGACCCATGCATACGTCCGAGTTCACGGTCCGCACCTGGTCCCCGTCCTTGTCAAGGGCGATGGCGTACGCGTCGAGGTCGTCCATCCAGTACTTCTCGTTGATAGTTAGCTTCAGCGCATCACGCTTGGACGCGAGGAAGGTCATGGCATCGTTTACACCCATGATGGACGATAGCTTGGCGTTGGTGCTCTTGTCGCTGGATGCGAGGCGGTGGAACTCCTCGTACATACCGAACAGACATAGCTGGTCCCAGAGCACGCGGAGCGGTTGGTCAGGATGCTGACCTTCCGGATGAAGAACGCTGTTGTCAGCATCGCGCCAGGTGTGGTACCGGGTGAAGTACACAGGCTCGTTGGTGACAGGATCGCGGTCGTCCCCCTTGAAAGATAGGAGACCGTCAGCGTCCTCGTGGTCGCGGATGAACGTGAAGAGACGGCCAAGCTCGGCCGCACGGGAATCCAGGAGGGCATCGTCGTCAGCGATCCGCGTGTAGCGTGCCACTGAGATGCCTATGAGCGGGCTCTCATCGGTGCCGATGTAGTTGGGGAAGCGCTTGAATGAACCTGACTCGGTGAGCTCGTCGATGTTGTACTCGTGTACCGCTTTCCCCGGTTCCTCGGACTTGTGATGGTCCATCTTGGTGCCCAGGCAGGTCAGACGGAACTCGACGTTGTCCCGGACGAGGTCGGGATCGACATAGACGAGGCCGAAGTTCGTGATGTCGGAATCGCGTCCGAACACACTCGGGAATACCGGATATCCGGCGACCAGCGCCCTGACCTGTCGGTCGCCCTCCACGGGAACATAGGTGACAAGCTGCGCGATAGCATCGACGGCACCCTGGAAAGCGGTGTCGTACCGGTCGTTTCCGCTGTTGGGTGCGGGGCGGGACGCGGCCCACTGCTGCGGATCGATGAACTCCTTTTCCGGGAAACGGTCGTCCACATCTATGGAAAGGCTGGTCTTTCCGTTGGAGCTTGATGTGTCGTACGAGAATGAGCGCTCTACACCGTCCAGGCCGGTCTTCTCGTACCGGTCCCCCACCTTCTCATAGGGAGGGCATTGTACAGATGGCATCATGCCCCAGAGACGGTGTTGGAATGCCGTCTCGCCACGAGGGATGACCGAGTATTCGGCATCGGGCAGATCGGTGGTGTCATTGATGGTGTTGCCATCGTAATGGATGGTGCGGGTGTATTCCTTCCCGCCGAGCTCGTAGGTCGCTTCTGCACGGTCCTTGTCGACGGTGGACGAGACCATCCTTGCCTCGGTACGCAGTTCATAGTCGAGGATCCAGTTCCCCCGTACGAAGACGTTCGAAGCGTTGGTGACATCGAGCGGGCGGTCTCCCTCTACGAGCTTGTAGTTCTCCTCTCTAGGAGTCACGCTCCAAATGTAGCCATTGGAGATGGCGTCCAACTCCACCATGTCACCCTATGACAGTATCGAGCCCCTCAGGCGGTTTATAAGGTTTTGGGAACCCGGCGAGGGTGCAATCGAGGGAGAAGGGCTCTTATCAGTACAAGGGATTAGAATACGGGGGCGGGAGCCATAAAGGAATGGCAACCCAAGGCAACGCAAGGATCTATCTCGCCGCCCCCAGGGGGACTCGGGTGGCGTCGTGTCCCCCAAATAATCGATTGTATTTCTGATGATATTAAGCCTCGGGAATTATCGTATATACTAACGAGAAAGGGGTGCTCAGCCCTTCTTCTTTACTTTCTTCACCTTCGATATGGGCTCACCGAGACGCTCCAGGGCCCCCTCTGCAGCGGACCTCACGAAAGCATCATCGTCATCCATGAGAGAGCGGAGCGCATTCACAGCACCTTTTTCGCCAATCCTTCCAAGAGAGTCCGCGGCGTGCTTGCGGACATGCGGGTTCGTGTCCTTTGTGACCTTCACAAGAGGCTTGAGCGAGGCCGGAGAACCGATGCGACCCAGTGCCTCGGCCGCGGAGAGCCGCACCCGTCCGTTCATGTCATCGAGTGCACCATGGAGCGCATCCCTTGCACGAACGTCGCCGATATGACCGAGCGCTTCTGCCGCGCACCAGCGCAGGTCCACGTAATCGTCCTTGAGCAGCTGGATGAGCGGGACCGTTCCCCGTGAATCACCGATGCGTCCAAGGGCTTCGGCCGCGGCCCATCGAACATCGTCATGAGCGTCGTTGATCAGGTCGAGCAGCGGTTCGACGGCGCGCACGTCCCCGATACGACCGAGCGCTTCTACGACCCTCGTGCGTACCTGTTCGTGATGGTTGTCGACCATGCTGATTAGAGGTTCGACGGCCAGAGGATCGCTGAGCCTTCCAAGGGACTCCACTGCACAGAGCCGCACGTCCTCGTACCTGTCACGTAGAGCGACGATGACCTTGCGAACGGCCCGGGCGTCACCGATCTCACCCAGGGCCTCTACTGCATAGCGTCTCACGTACATGTGCTCGTCGTCGAGGAGGGCGATCAGTCCGTTGACCGAGGACCTGCTCCCGATACGGCCCAGTGCCTCTGCGGCTGACCAGCGGACGTGACTGTTGTTGTCCTTCAGCGCCATGAGGAGGTAGGGCGTGGCTGCACGGATCGACAGATTGCCCAGTGCCTCGGCAGAGCTCCAGCGTACATGACTGGACTCGTCCTTGAGCGCGTCCATGAGCGCGGAACCGGCATCTCTGTCACCGATGCTACCGAGCGCCTCCGCGGCACACCATCGCACTTCCTCGTACTCGTCCCGAAGGAGCGTCAGGAGCGGCAGGACAGCAGCCCTTTCACCGATCCTTGCCATGGCCTCGGCGGCTGCACGTCTCACATAGATGTGATGGTCTTTAGCGCAATCGGTGAGCGCGGCGATCGCGTCCTTCGAGCCTATACGTCCCAGTGCTTCAGCGGCCTTGGCACGCACGTCGCCATCTTCATCGTCAACGACAGCCTCCTTGAGTATCGGGATGGATGAGTAGTCACCGAACCTGCCCAGTGCCTCCACTGCATGCTTGCGCACCTCAGCGGACGGATGCGTCACGAGGACGGTCACCGGTTCGAGCGCACGGGAATCCCGGATGCGCATGAGCGAAATGATGGCCCCCACAACGACCCGTTCATTGGGCGATTCCAGCTCCTTCAAGAGATGGTCGACAGCATCCTCGCCGATCTCGCCCAGCGCCATGGCGGCACCGTACCGCGCGTAGATGTAGTCGTCATCCAGCGTTCGAATGAGCGGTGTGATGGCCCGTTTGTCCTTCATACGACCGAGCGCCTCTGCAGCGTGCTTACGGACCTCATCGTCGTCGTGAGCGAGCGCTTCGATCAGAGGTTCCACGGCCTTGTTGTCACCGATCCTTCCAAGGGCCAAGATAGCTGCGTGACGTTTGTCCTCGTCACCGTTCGCAAGAACACCGATGAGCGGTTCGACAGCGTGCTTCCCGATCTTGCCCAGAGCCAGCGCGGCCCCGTACCTGGCGTACATGTCCTTGTCACCGAGCAGGTCGGTGAGGGGTTCGACCGCTTTGACGCTCCCAAGATCACCCAGTGCGAGCGCTGCGAACTGTCGGATGGTCTGATCTTCATCACGGAGGGCTTCAATAAGGGGACCTACCGCGTCCTCACCGATCGTGGCGAGCGCGTCCTCACCACCATCATGGTAGTTGACGAGGATATCCCGGATACGTCTGTGGAGCACTCCTTCCATTGAGGTCACCACTCGTAGGGATTGCCCCTTTCGCCCCGTGCCACCAAGGGACGTCGCCTACTTCTTTTTACCGCTCTTGGCAGCGGACTTCTTCGCCTTCTTCGGAGCCTTCTTCTTCTCCGGCATGCGGGGGGAGTCGTCACCGAGCAGGATCTTGGGGGACGAGATGGGTGGCGGCAGCTTGAGGTCCCGCGCGAGGTTGATGGACAGGATTAGAGGATCCTGCAACATGGCCTGGAACACACGTTCCTTGGCAGGCATGAGGAGTCCGATCATATCGCCCTCACCTTCCAGGATGTTGTCGACACGCTCTCCCGAGATAATCATGATACCCTGCACGTTGAGTGTTCCGACGGAGGGTGAATAATCGGTGATGAGCTGGAACCTTACGGCGACTGCGTCACGCCCGGCTAACTTGATGCGTTCGATAGCAGTGATGCCCGGCCTGGTCTGGATGGAGATCTCCTCGGCAGAGACATCATGGTTCCGCTTGCCTGCGACATCGGTGTACACGATCTGGATCGGCATGGGATTCGCCCCGGTGTCAACATTTAAATAGGTATTCGAGGCCCGTGGCCGATCCGTTCACGCCTCTTCCCTGCCAAGGAAGTCAAGCGGACACGCCTGATCGAGACACTTCCCGCACCTCGCGCACCGCTTATCATCCAGCATGAGACGACCGAAGAACGAGAGCGCATCACGCGGACAGGCGGCCACACAAATACCGCATCCCGTGCACGCCCGGTCACGGACGAGCACCTTGCACACACGCTCAAGGAGCTCTTGCGCTACCTCGCGTGTGAGCCCCTCACCCATAACAGTAGCACTACCCTCGGGTCCGATGACCAGCGAGGCCTCACGCATCTCGATGGTGATATCGTCCTCATGATGGACTTCTCCCAGCATCGAAAGAAGATGGCTGTCCTCCCATCCTTCGATCCTGACATCGAACATCGGGATGTCGCCGCCGCCGCTCTCAGAGAGGTAGGTGGCCGTTGGCGCGCCGCCCTTCAGCTCCTGCTTCTCACCGTGACCGTGTCGGCGCCAGCCACCTTGGACCCATTCATCGTCCAGATTATGGCGTTTGGCATGCTCCCGGACGATATCATCCCATCGCTTTGAGAGGTCAGGGTGCGTCTCGGACAGTCGCTTGAACCCCCACGCGTTGGACGCAGGGCACATCCAGCATCCGACACGCTCGTGACCCCGGTGGTACATGGGGTTCACGGGTACCTTTTCCCGCATGAGGTAGAGCCACACGTCCAGCCCGGTCCAGTCGAGGATCGGGTAGGCTGAGAGCTGGTTGGGGACCCACGGGTTGCGGTCGATCGGCGGACGTTTTGCCCGGGAGAAAGACTCGTACTTCCGCTCGCCCCCGAAGGTCAGTGTCGACCCCCATCGCTCCCCGATTGTCCGGGAAACGGGACCGAGCTTAGCGACCTTGCAGCACCACCTGTAGTCCATTGCAGGAGGCCCGAATGTCGGCAGACTGCGCCAGAAACCGTCACCTGCGGAGGCGACGATGAGCCTGTCCTCGAGGTCGAGCGCCTCACATGACTCGTGCACGCACTTCACGGTCTCATCGAACTCAAGTCCTGTATCGACGAAGAGGACATCGAATCCCTCGAGGGCCTTCGATGCGAGGACAAGAGTGACCATCGAGTCCTTACCACCGCTCATGGCCACCAGGGGGTGTCCCTTGTTACGATGAACGGCCTTGCGCATGAAGGCCACTGCATGTCGCTCGATATTGTCCAGACGTCGCGTGTTCGCCTCGACCGCGTCATCCCAGGTAGACGGGCCCAAGTCGTCACCGTCGGAACGTCCGAACCTGCGGACCTTCACTGCGACACCTCGCTCTCCGGTGCACATCTCATCGCCGTTCATACGGGCGGTCCCGGTGGCCACGACGCGTCCGTTGACATGGACGAACGCCTCCTGTCCATTTCGGATCCCCGGATCCGCTCCGTCCACGCCCGGCCTGAGAAGATCGCCATGCTCGAGGAACCTGACGACATCCTCCTCTATGGCCACGCCTCCACGGGCCCCACCATCGGCCAACCTCTGGGCACCCGGGATATAGAGCTTGCAGAACTCCACTCCTGCGTCATCGGTCCCGATGATGCAGAGCTTCACGCCGTCTGTCAGGATCTCATAGGCGCAGTCGAAACCGGCCGTGCTGCTCATCACGGCCACCCGGTCATCCCGGAGGAGGGGTGCGCCGTAATGCTCAAGGAAGAACGCGTTGATGTGCTCTATGTCCCAAGGGAACGCGGGCTTGGTGTCCGCCGGAGGTGTGAGGCCGATGGTCCTGGGTTGTTCCCCACATCGTCCACATTTCCTGCCAATGACGGGCACATTACATTGCTCGCACCAGCCCAGGTAGGTCTTTCCGAGCACGGGCGCAGACATGGGTCGGCGTGCAGCCAATAGACTTATATTCGTTCGGTAAGGCGGTGCGCCAATGCGAGCTTCCCTCCGCCGTCCGTTGCTCAAGGCCTTATGGGTGCTGAACCGGACGGCCTGGCGACCGGACGGTGAGGAGCTGTCCCGTGTGCTCGGTATCCCCAAGGCATCGCTCGATTCGCTCGTTGACGACCTTGTGGACAATGGGCTTGCAGAGCGTGATCCGGAAAGCCGGGTACATCTCACAAAGACCGGCAGGAAGGAGCTCACGATCGTCCTCACGGCCGGTACCTTCGACATCATTCACGGGGGTCACGTGTTCACGCTCGAACGTGCCAAGGATTACGGGGACGTTCTCGCCGTGGTGCTCGCTCGTGATGCTAACGTGCGCAAGATCAAGGGACGGGACCCGATCCTCGATGAACAGGAACGGGTAACGCTCGTATCGGCCCTGAAGCCCGTGGACCTGGCCGTGCTCGGTGATATAGATGACCCGCTCCACCCGCTCCTCGACATCGAACCCGATGTCGTCATCCTCGGATTCAACCAGCCCAAGGACGAGGAAGAGCTTCGTAAGGCGCTCAAAGAGCACGGCCTGAGCCCGAAGATCGTCCGGTTCTCCGAGTACCGCGATGATCCGGGATCGTCCTCTGCCATCCTCAGGGAAGTGGTCAGAAGATATCTCGAGGGTGAGCTGGCGCCCGTTCTCGAGGAAGACGGACCGGAGAACGCCTGACCGGTGATCAAGCCGAGGCCAGGAAGGGTCCGATCGCGAGGTGGTCGACCGCACCGGCCTTGTAGGAACGTATCGCGTCCTCGGGACGGTACACCATCGGTGACTCGTGCAGGTTGAAGCTCGTATTTATGAGCACGGGCAGACCGGTAGCCTCGTGATAGAGCGCGAGTATCTTGTGGAGCATCGGCGTCGTCCGTGCCGACACGATCTGTGGCCGTGCCGTGCCGTCCACATGGACCGCTCCTGGGCAGTGCTCACGCATCCATGTCGTCGTGTCGAACGTGATCGTCATGTAAGCTGCCGGTTGTCGCGCTCCGGACACTCGCTTGAAGCACTTCCGGACCTCTTCCTCGAGCACCAAGGGTGCGAACGGCATGAACTCTGTACGCTTCAACCGTTCGTTGAGCCAGTCGAGCACCTTGCCGTCAGTGGCCTGTAGAAGTATGCTCCGGTTACCGAGCGCCCTCGGCCCCCATTCAGCACGTCCGTGGAAACGTCCTACGACGTCACCCTTGGCCAGAAGGTCAGCGACGGTCGATTCACGGTCAGCGGGGCGTTCATGTCCTACTCCTGACCGGTCGAGCGAACGTTCCACCTCGTCATCAGTGTATGATCGACCGAGGAACACATCGTCCAACAGACGTGGTCGGGGGCGTGCCCAGGCCAGTGCCGCGCCCATCGCGCAACCGCCATCGCCCATATGCGGGACGACGAACACTGACTTTACGGAAGGAAGCTCCCACAGTCGCTGGTTCAATCGTACGTTCGCGAAGACGCCGCCGGAGAGGGCAAGGTGTGGAATCCCGGTGCGTTCGACCAACCGGTCGACGAGCGCGGTCATCCGTTCCTCCAGGTTGTGCTGTACCCATGCAGCCACGTCCTCCTTCCGGTACCCGGCGAACGAGCGGGCCAGATCGCTTTGGGCAGCGCGTCCCAAGCGACCAGTGTAGACGCCCTCATCGGTGAACGGGAATTCGATGTCGACCGCAGCAGCGTCACCGTGTGCTGAGAGGCCTAGCGTCTTGCCTTCATGACGGTGACGCAGGAACCCCATCCATCGGGTCACCTCTGAATAGAACAGTCCGAACGAGTCGTTGGCCGACATCTCGTGGACTATGTCGATCGCCCCTCCCTCGCACTTGGCGACCGAGAGGGAGCGGCCGTCGCCCTGGCCGTCAGCGGTGATGGCGAGCACTTCATCCCTCCCCGAGATGAAGTACGCTCCTGCCAGATGGGTGATGTGATGGTCGATGGGTACGATCGGCGTGTCACGGAGCGGTCGTGGCAGGTCCTTCCGGATCAGGGCAGGTATGGTCCTGCTCAGATTCCGTCCGGCTGTGGACGTAGGCTCGATGATGTTCAGTCCGAACCTGAACTTCACGAGATCGGACACCACTGAGACCGGCCCCTCCTTCTTCGATGCACGGACATCACATTCGATCTCCTGGATACCACGGACCAAACGTGCGTATGGTGGTGGCGTGAGAAGCCCGCTCACAGCGATAACGTCGACGTCACCGTACCCGAGCCCGGCGATGTCGAGCACTTCCTCGAGCGATTCGGTCGGGAAACCGCCCTGGAGCTTCCTTCCTGTGAGCCTCTCCTCGTTGACAGCAGAAAGGACACGACCGTCCTCGACCACACAGGCACCACAGTCGTTCTGGCTGTCGATGAGCCCGAGCACGATGCCATTGCGCGGCAGGTGGTCCGACGTCATCACATCAGGCGGCCTAATCAAGTGTTATATCTGTTGCGTTCAGGCCGACTCACTGGTCGTCCTCTTCCTTGTCAGAGAACCAGTGGTCGATGTATGCACGGCCTACGGCGTACGCTGCCTTGCACGAGTCGACGAAGCCGGACGTCTTTGCCCCGCTCCATGCCATGCGTGCCTTTTCTCGCATTGGCATCTCGCTCGAAGCACGGAAGAAGGACTCGAGGTCCTCGATACGCACCGAATCGTCCAGGGCACGCACCTGTAGCTGGGAGAACGCTTTTGAGCTACCGTACTCGATCAAGGGCTCAACAAGGCCCATCATCTCGTCCACGGGCATCTCGAGCCCCTGTTTTATGAGGATCGGCATCAGGATGTCCGAGAGAGGGTTCTTGTCCCTATAGGAGACTGAGTTGAGGGAGCTTGCGGAGAGGTCGTCCTTTTCAAGAAGGTAACCCACCTGTTCGGCCACGCGCTCATGACCCTTGAAGATCGCATTGAAGCCGAGGGTGCAGAAGGGGGTCTGGCCACCAGCGTCACCCACCATGAGCACACGGTCAGCGGCCTTCCTGTCCATCTGCCTCATCGGGATCACACCGTAGCACTCCTTGACGAGGTGTGAGCCCTCCACTTCGGGATCATTCGATGTAAAGACATCATATGCGTCCCTGAGCCCCTGGATCCATTCATCCTCGCTCTTCGTCGCGTACTCATCGGGAGTGATGGCCTGGAACACCCAGGACACGCCACGTTCCTTGGAGAGAGGGAAATACTCGCCGATAACGTCGGTGTCGGCATCACGGACGGCCACGAGCCCCGATGTCGGGTCCGGGAAGGATGCCCCTTCCACGTAGCCACCAAAGGTGGGCACGTAGTAGTCCGGTTCCTTGTGCAGACCGACCTTCTGTGCTATGGGCGAGTTGTAGCCGGTGGCATCGATCAGTAGCCTGGCCTTGAACTGCCCCGAATCGGTCTCCACCTCGACACCATCGCCAGTATAACTGAGGTCACGGTATGATGTGTTCTCGAAGAGGCTGCATCCGTACGATTCCGCCTGGCCCTTCCACTTGGCCATGACCTTCTCCTCATCGACAAGAGCACAGCTGTCTCCCTCGGCAACTGGCTCGTCGATTGTGATCGACCTGTCGTCGGAGCGCAGACGGATCGCACCACGGTACAAACGGTTGATGACAAGGTCGTCGTCAACGCGGTAACCATCGGTCTCGAGCACTCCCCAGGCCTTGTCGGTGTGGCCAATCTCGCCCCGCTCTATGAGTGCTACCTTGTAGTCGCGGGAGAGGTCAGCTGCCAAGGAGAGGCCCGCAGGACCAGCTCCGATGATGGCCACATCGTACTCGTCCACTGCTCCAGCACGCTGAAAGGTCGGTTAATAAACCTGCCTTTGGGCCACCTTGATATAAGTTCGCGTAACGCTATACGGTAAGCCCCACTTAACGATAGGCTAACGCTGAGTTAACGCTCACATAACGCGTAAAAAGGCCCTTTTAGTACCCGATACCCATGTCGTTCTCGTAGAGCTCGAGCACCTTTTCCTTGTCGAGCCAGGCAGAGCACATGACCGTGTCGGCCCCTCCGTAGGGGATCCATATCTTGTCGTCAGCGTCCACGGCACCGCACGAGAATACCACGTTGGGCACACCCAGAGTAGGGTGACCCTCCGCCTCGTATGGCATGTCCGGAGACAGGATAGGTTCGGTGTACCGCCACGTGCACTCGAGCGTGTCCGGATCGAGCATGGCAACGCCCAGACGGTAGTGCTTCTCCGGGTCCACACCGTGGTAGATGACGAGCCAGCCGTGCTCGGTCCGGATGGGCGGCGCGTTCGCACCGATCTTTGCACCCTCCCACTCCTGAGTGCCCATCTCCATGACGATACCTGCGTCATCCCAGTGGATCAGGTCGTCCGAGTAGGCTACGTGCATGGACAGGTCGGTGTTAGGCCGGTGCATCATGGCGTACCGTCCGTTGACCTTCTCGGGGAAGAGGAAAGCGTCCTTGTTGCGTACACCCTCGAAGCCTTCGATATCCACGGGTCCCTTCTTGTCGAAAGTGTTGAAGTCCTTGGTCGTGGCCAGGCAGATCTGATAGTGGAAACCATCGTCCGGATCGTCCCTGTGCTTGAGGCCCGTGTAGAGCACTGCGTACTCGTCGGACCCGGGTATCAGGGTGGCCCGAGGGTCCTCCACGCCGATGTAGTCGAAGTCGCTGTCAGGCAGCATCACGGGCGCTTCGGAGCGCTCGAGGACCGTGTGTCCGTCAGCGGCCAGTACGACGCGTTCGAACCTCGAGCGTGAGTAGTTGTTCCATCGCTCGAGTTGTTCGGGCTTGGATACATGGTCAGTAAGGTCGGCATCGCCATCGAAGAGCTTGCCCGGTGCGCCTTGGTCGCGCACGAGCAGGAGGTAGCCATCGTCCCACTTCACCGCGGCAGCGTTGAAAACCACGCCCGAGCGGAAGGGATCATCCTCCACTGGCTCCAAGAAAGGATTATGTTCATCCCTCTCTAAGAGGGATTCCTCGACCGGTACCATGTACACCCCTGTGAATCCCGGCAGGGAAGCCGGTTTATATAGATTTGCTCGCCTGCCCGCGTAAAGAGGGCATCGAAGGCAACCCTATAGGTCGAAGGGCCAAGAAGATATTACCTTTTCCCGGTGCAATTAGCACCTCGCCGGTTAACCAGAAAGCTTTTAAGGGACCTGTCTTGCCGGATTTGACTGAGACATCGGGCCACGGCTCGATTATCGGGGACTGTACATGGAAGTCGAACGGGACATCGTCGAAGAGACATCTCTGGAGGGAGAGTGGGCCTACCGTACGGACCGCTTCCATCTTGGCGGGTTGCGTGGGTATGCTCGCGAGGGGTTCAACGACGATGGCTGGGACACCATGAAGATCCCGTCGAACTGGTACCGGGAAGGCCTGGACCACTCAGGGACGGTCTGGTTCCGGCACGGTTTCGACATGCCCGAACGTGAGGACGGTGCCCGATATCATCTTGTGTTCAAGAGCGTCGATTACAAAGCCGACGTAACGCTCAACGGCGAGAAACTAGGCGCCCACGAGGGCTACTTCGACGAGTTCTCCTACGACGTCACCGACGTCATCAAGGACGAGAACTCCCTGGCCGTGCGCGTGGATTCTCCCAAGGAACCGTTCTTTTCATACATCACTGGTAAGAAGTACATCAAAGGTGTGCTGGACCAGTGGGATTGCCGACCCGGCGGGCTAGATCCGTTCAGGGGTCGGGACGCCAACACCGGCGGCATCTGGCGCGATGTCACTATCAAGCGTACGGGCGACTATGTCCTGGGCGACGTCAAGCTCACCCCCACGATCCGGGAGAGTGGCGCTGACATGTCGGTCACGGTACCGATAAAGGCCTACCGGGATGGGGAAACGACCGTCCGTGTACGCCTGACCCCCAAGAACTTCGACGGCGAGTCGTACGAGATCGAACAGACCGTCGATGTCAAGGAGGGCGAGAACGAGGCCATGTTCGACATGTCCATGAACGGGGCCAAGAAATGGTGGACCTGGGACATGGGCGACCCCAACCTCTACAACTACGAGGTGGCCGTCGTCGACGGCGGACGGGTTTCCGACCGCGACACGGGCAATATCGGCGTACGTGAGTTCGAACAACGCGAGGACGGTGGCTGGTACCTTAACGGTAAGCCCCTCTTCGTCCGCGGTACGAACTACATATCGACACAATGGATGAGCGAGGGCCCATCCTTCTACGATCGCGATTTCGAACTTCTCAGGAAGGCGAACATGAACGGTGTCCGTGTCCATGCTCATATCGAGGATGATGACTTCTACAACCGATGCGACGAGGAAGGTATCCTCGTATGGCAGGACTTCATCCTTCAGTGGAACTATGATCCCAAGCTCCAGGACAGGGCCGTAGGCATGATGCGCAAGATGGTCAGGAACCTATACAACCATCCTTCCGTGATGGTGTACGCCTGCCATAACGAGCCGATCTCCGTCGACAACATCGGGGATGTGCTCGGGTTCGTCTGGGAATCCCTGGGTTTCGGACGGAAGGGGGACAGCCCCGAGGAGGAGCAGCACCGGCGTAACACGCTCATGGGCGCCCTGGACGGCCGTCACTGGCTGGTGCAGGCCAACGTCGAGGAGTTCGACGAGGCCCTTCGATCTGCTGCTGTGGAAGAGGATCCCACGCGGCTCGTCAAGGTATCATCCCCGACGTACGAGCACAAGTACTTCGGCTGGTACACGGGCGACTATCACCAGTTCCGTGAGGACGCCGCCAACGCCGAACCCATCATCAGCGAGTTCGGTGCCCAGGGCCTCCCTAACATGGAGACCATGCGCAGGATATTCACAGAGAAGGATATGGAGCCGACCAACTGGAACTACGCCAGGTCATGGATGCCCAAGGACTTCCAGCCGCTCCAGACCCACATGATCGCTGGTATCGACCGGAGCGGGTCCATCGAGGATTTCGTCGCCAACTCGCAGGATTACCAGGCGCGCGTGAACAAGTTCGCCATAGAGAACTATCGCCGCCACAAGCACGAGCCCGTTACTGCGCTGTTCCAGTTCATGTTCGTTGACTGTTGGGAGGACGCAATCACCTGGTCGCTCGTCGACTACGACAGGCGCCCCAAGCAGGCGTTCGAGGCCGTGGCCACAGCCTACCAGCCCGTGCTCGTCTCAGCAGACCAGGAGCATGAGAAGGTCAGGCTCGGTGAGAACCTAGAGGTCCCCCTCTGGGTGACGAACGACCTCTACAAGGCATACGACGGAGCGTCACTGCGCGCGACCCTCGTCGATGCGGAAGGGAACGTCGTCAAGGAGCAGGAGTCCGTCATCGATGTCGGTGAGAGCTCTTCCAAGGAGTTCGGTACCCTGGAGTGGACCCCCGAGACCACCGGGGCCTTCAAGCTCAGGCTGGAGCTCGAGAAAGAGGGCGAGGTCGTGTCCCGTAACGAGTACGACTATGCGGTCAAAGAGCCGACCGCCTAGAACGGTATCAATTACGTGACATCGTTTTCTTCTTGTTCAATGCTGCGTCGAACGTCGAGGACAGTAGGTCCTGGCTTATGGCAGCACTGTTGTCCGGCTTGAGCTCGAGGAGCCCCATCTTATAGAGCACGGCAACGACGTACCCGCACTGCTCCTGGTCCATGCCCAGCGCCTCCGAGAGTTCGACCAGGGTCGAGCGACCGAAATGACCGAAGTAGGCGAACACGATCTTCTGGACCGCTGGTTGTCGTTCCGGGTTCTTGACGGTCGACATTATGTGCTGGACCGCTCCCCGGATGTCCTTGGAATAGTTCTCCTTCCACTCTTCCGGGAAGAGCTCCTTATACAGCTTCATCCCCTTGTCGGTGAGCGTGTAGAAATTATCGTCCTTCATGACGACTCCCTCGTTCTTAAGGACGCTCAAGGCTCGGGAAACGGATGCGTATCCGCTTTCCCTTCGGTTCGGAGCATACTCCTCGACTATGTCCCCGACGACTTTTCGTGAGATTCCGAGGCTTCTGATGACGTGACGTTGAACAGTTCCAAGGCGCATGGTACCACCTGTTAACAATATGTTATAGTGCCGTTATAGAAACGTTATGTTATTTGAATATAAAGCTCGGACGACACCTTTTCTCTCACCCCCAAGGTGAAGCGGCCACCCCCCAGGTACGCACCTTGATGAGCGGGAACACAGTCCGGTGAGACATCCCGGGACGGAGGTTGGGAACAATGAAGACAGAGCAGCTATTAGAGTCCATCAAGGAAACATTAAGCGAAAGCGAATTCACCATGGCAGAGCTTCTAGATGCCATGTTCGAAGAATGTGATAAGCCTCGTTCCAACACGAGCGAATACCGTGCCATCATGCACGCATTGCTCGCGATCGAGAAGCACGGCGGTATCAAGTCCCGAAAGATCGGGTCCATCAAGCACTATTCGCTCCCATCGTTCAAGCGGCCCAGCGAGCGCCCCAAGCGGAACCACGCTGAAGAGTACATGCGCATCCGAGAGATGGTCATCGAAGGTCTCCGGACAGGGAAGATCCCCATGTTCGGTGCCAACAAGGACGATCTCAGGGCACTGCGCTACATCCAGGACAACATATCCGAGCTCGTACAGCGCGTGAACGCCCCGTACCAGCGCATCCAGGTCAGGCGGACGCCCCTGTACCTCGAGCTCAATCCCGTTATGTGAAGAGGGACTCCCCCTTCCCCCGCGAGAACCCAGAGAGAACCATTATAAATCAACAGGCTTGCGACCGGTCCCTGTAATCAACAAACCGGTCGTTAGCCATGGTCGATCCTTCACTGCTCCTCATTCGCGGCATCGCTGGTGCTGCCATCGTGCTAATCGTGACGGCGCTCGCCGAACGTTCAGGTCCACGTGTTGCAGGGGTCCTCATGGCATTCCCGACAATGACGGCGATCAACCTTCACTTCATCGGCCTCTCTCACGGTCCGACCTTTGCTGCCGAGAGCGCTACATGGAACCCTGTCGGGCTCACTGCCGACGTGTTCTTCGTTCTGGCGTACGTCGCGTGTTGTCGGCTCTCTGCTGGGAACTCCCGTAGTACCGAGGTGGCGATCGCTCTCATCGGGGCGCTCACCGTGCTGGCAACGTCCGTATGGACGCTCGAAGCAATCGCTCCCAATGCGTTCATGGGTCGGCTCGCTCTCCTCGCGTCCGCCATAGTAGTCCTTGCTCTCCTTACACGCGATATCACCGATAGTCCCACGGGCTCAGGAGCCAAGGGCGCTCTTATCCCACGGGCGCTGTTCGCAGGACTAGTGGTCGCAGGTGTCACACTGGCAGCCGACACTCTGGGACCGGCCTGGGGTGGGCTCCTCTCTGCGTTCCCAGGCACGATCCTACCGGTCCTCGTGCTTCTCCACCTGGCGAACGGCCATGAGGTCACGGATTCCGTCGTGAAGCACTCTTGGTCCGGATTCGCGTCCACAGGGGTGTACGCGTTCCTGATAGTGAACCTCTATCCGGTCTGGGGTGTGTGGATCGGGACGGCCGCTTCGCTCGTAGGTGCATCACTTGTGGCACTGGCTCTGAACCTCGCCCGCATGTGACGTATTTTTAAACCATAATGGTCCAATGAGGAAGCACCGTGGCCGGGGAGAAGAAGGACTCAAAGGACGAGGAGATCGAAATCAAGACCGAGGATCCCAAAAAAGAATCCGAGGACAAAGAAACGACCTCCAAAACGGATGAATCGTCCAAGAAGACCGATAAAGATGAGATAGAGGCCACTTCCGAAGAAGAGGAAAAGGAAGAGACCTCTGAGAAAGAAGAAGAAGAGTCGGAAGAAGAGGAAAAGGAAGAGACCTCTGAGAAAGAAGAAGAAGAGTCGGAAGAAGAGGAAGAGGTCCCGAAGAAGAAAAAGAAGAAGAAGGAAGTCGTCGAAGCTCCCCCTTCCAAGGATGAAGAGGAGGAAGAAGAGTTCGTCGAGTTACCTATCGGGCGCATCGTCTTCTACATCGTCCTGACCGTCCTCGCGGTCGTGCTCATCCTCAAGGCATCCCCCCAGCTACGGACCTTCAGATGCGATTACCTTGCGGACGACCGTGAGATGTGTATCCTGGATGCGGCACTCGTGCTCGAGGACAACACGCTCTGTATGAAGATCGTGGACAAGGACGTTTTCAATCAGTGTCACCGGACGCTTTCGTTCATCACTCAGGATACGGAACCGTGCAAACAGCTACTGGTGCCGTCGGAACGGGACGCGTGCATCTCCAACGTTGCACTGACGCTCAAGGACGTGAACCTATGCGCTGAGGCGGTCAATGTCTCTGAGCAGGACCGATGCACAACGAACGTCGCCATGGAGAAGAAGGATCCTGCACTCTGTTCAGGTGTGAAGGACGCCGGGATCAAGACCACGTGCGAGGCCACAGTCTCCCAGAACCCGGACCTCTGTGAGCTGATAATCACCGGCCAGCGGGACTTCTGTATCGGCCATATCGCTACACGGAAACAGGATCCGAAGCTCTGCCTGCGGATCAACGATAACTGGTACCGTGACATGTGCTTCGGCTATCTGGCGGTCGATATAGGTGACCGTACGGTCTGTGAGAGCATCATCTCTGCATCCTACAAGGAGAGATGCCTGGCCGCGTTCAACCAGGACGTACTGCCTCCGCCCTGAGCCGGCCCATCAACTGTGAGGATGGGTTTTTATGTCTTCCAGCTAAAGCGCCGACTCATGCCCACCCAGAGGCTCTACGAGGATGATCCGGTAGGCGACAGCTTCACAGCGCACGTCGTCTCCTTGCGAAAGGAGGGCGTGGTGCTCGAAAGGACGCTCTTCCACCCACAGGGTGGCGGTCAACCGGGTGACACGGGTAAGTTGATCTGGAGCGATGGTGAGACCACCGTGGTCGATACCCAGGGCTCCGGTGACGACATCGTCCACATCACAGGTCCTGATACACCACTGCCCCCCGAGGGCGCAGAGGTCACAGGCCACATCGACGTAGTGCGCAGAAGAGCTCTCATGCGTGCGCATACTGGCGAGCACGTGCTGTTCAGGGCCATAGACAAGGTGACCCAAGGTGAAGCATCGGTCAGTAAGATCGCTCTCGAAGAGGATGGTGGGAAGCTCTTTGTTGAAGGACACGCTCTCGATTGGCCCGTCCTGATAAAGGCTCTGGCAGAGGCGAACAAGGCAGTGATAAACGACATAGCTGTCCATACCGACCTCGTTCCCAAGGAGGAGGTCCTGGGCCGTCATCCCGATGCCCGGATCAAGGTCGACCGGATAAAGGGTGACGTGGCCCGCGTGGTCGTTGTCGACGGGTTCGATGCGGCGGCGTGCTCGGGGACCCATCTGGGATCGACGGGAGAGATCGGTACAATCTCCATCACGGGCAGGAACCGTACCGGTGGGCAGACCATACTGAGTTTCCTCACCGGTGAGCGTGCCCGGTCACACCTCATCGAGGCTACATGCTGTGCCGGTGAGCTTAGTGAACTGCTCAGTGCTGATCTTGAGCGGCTGAAGCCTACCATCGAGAACCTCATCACCGAGAAAGAAGCGCTATGGTCGCGGTACAAGAGCGCGTCCAGCCATCTTGCACGGTTCAAGCTCGAGCATATGGAGCCCGTGGACATGTCAGGCCTGAAGCTTTTCTGCGAGGTACTTCCCCTCAAGCGTGAGGAGGTCATCAAGACCGTCAACCGCCTTATCGCGGGTGAGAGAACGGTCGCACTCCTCGCCAGCGATGATGAGAAGCCGTTCCTAGCTTTCGGGTCCTCGGACGATGCGGGCATCGACGTGTCCCCTGTCCTTCGCCAGGCCTGCTCGGTCCTCGGGGGCGGAGGTGGCGGTAAGCCAACGTTCGCCAGCGGCGGGGGCAAGGACTGCGAACGACTCGACGAAGCGATGGAGCTTGCGCGCAGACTGATCGAGGAACAGATTAACGGCTGAGACCGCACTGATACCGGAATCGCACTGCCGGGCCCCTGTTGGAATAGAAGCTCTATCAATCCCGCGAACTGGCGCCGCGAGCCTAGTTTTTTAATAGTGAGGCATGCACGCGCGCCCATGACGGAGGCCAAGCAACCCATCGATGCTGTTATCGAGGTATCGTTCGAAGGAGGCCACAAGGTAGGGGGTATCTACACGGTACTCCTTTCCAAGTCCGAACAGATGCGACGCAACTGGGGCGATAATTACTACCTCATCGGATTCTACTGGCCCGACGATGCGCGGACCGAGCTCGTGCCCGAGGAACCACCTCCAGAGGTGGTCCCTGCGCTCAAGCGTCTTGCCGACAGGGGTATCATATGCCATTGGGGACGCTGGGTCAGGGGGAGCAATGTGCGCCTCATCCTCGTTGACGCCGGTGACTACATCATGAACGACATCCAGTCGGATAACGGTGTCGAGAAGCGCATCAACGTCCTCAAGTGGGACCTTTGGAAGGACTATGGTGTCGACTCAATGATGATGGGCCACGACTTCAACGAACCCATCGGGTGGTCAACTGCCTGCGGTGAGGTCATCGAGGAGCTCACTCAATCTCCGCTTCTCGAGGGAAAGCGGGTCGTCGCGCAGTTCCATGAGTGGCTCGCGGGCGGCGCTCTCCTTCATCTTCACAAGCAGAAATCCAAAGTAGGCCTCGTGTTCACGACCCACGCGACCATCCTTGGCCGGTCAATCGCTTCTTCCGGCAGGGACCTCTTCCGCATGGTGTTCGAAGGGGCCAAGAAGAACGCTGTCGTCGATCCCCATGAGGCGTACAACTACAAATGCGAGGGGAAACACCTGATGGAGGTGGCCTGTGCCAAGAACGCCGACGCCTTCACGACGGTCAGCAAGACGACCGCCAAAGAGGCCCAGTTCATCCTTGGCAAGAAGGTGGACGCTGTACTACCGAACGCTCTTGACTTCTCCACGTTCGGTTCGGCCGAGAAGCTCTCGGTGAGCCATGCCAAGAACAGGAAGAAAGTGAAGCGGTTCCTCCGGTCGTACTTCGCACCCTACTACGACATCAACCTACTCGGATGCCTTGTCTTCTATACCTGCGGACGGTACGAGTTCAGCAACAAGGGTATCGACATATTCATCGATGCGCTCGGTGAGCTGAACAAGCGTCTGAAGAAGAAGAAGGACACCAACGAGGTCTATGCCTTCGTCTGGGTCCCTTCCGGTATAGCCGGGATCAAGGACTGGGTGCTCCGCACTAAGGTCATGCTCGACCGTCTCGAGGAGCTGGTGGACGAGGAGCTGGAGAACGTCCGGTTCGAGCTCATCGACTCTATCACGTCCAAGGACATGAAGTCCATTAAGAAAGGCACAAAGGTCTCCGACAGGTTTGTGGCTGATGTCACCGGTCTCGTGGGCCAGTTCAAGAAAGAGGGTTCGCCTCCCCATTGCGCCTTCAACCTCATGTACGATGAGAACCATGATATGGTCATTAACCATCTCAAGCGTGCAGGGCTCAACAACGGTGAGAAGGACAAGGTCCGTGTGATCCATTACCCCTCCTACCTGACCAAGTCGGACCAGGTGCTCGGGCTCTCCTATTACGAGGCCCTCAATGCAGGAGACATGGGCGTGTTCCCGTCCCGGTACGAGCCGTGGGGGTACACACCTGCCGAAGCTGCAGCCCAGATGGCGCTCTCGGTGACGACCGACCAGGCCGGTTTCGGCCAGTTCGTGCTTGAGAACACGAAGGGCAAGAATAATGGTATCCAGGTCCTTGGCATGGAAGGAAAGAAACGCTCCGATGTGGTCACCCAGCTAGCGGACTTCATGGAGAAGGTCGCTCTCATGGACAAGGGCGACCTCATAGAGCTCAAGCTCAATGGCCGGGACATCGCCGAGCTGTCCGACTGGCGGAGACAGATCGAGAACTACATCACCGCCTACGGGCTCGCGCTCAATGGCTCGATCAAGAGGGTCAAGTCCTGAGCGTCGGAGGGTCGGCCCGAAAAAAACGGGTCAAGGAGCATAAGCCCACTGAGAAGCTCGTCCCCAAGGTATCGCCGGAGGACGATGAGACGTGCATGAGCGTGCGACGTGCAGTGTTCATTGCCCTCTTCACGACCGGCGCTGCTGCGATGATCTATGAGGTGGTTCTCCTGCGGGAGCTGGCCATCGTCCTGGGCGCCACCGAGACGGCCGCGGGCATCATCCTCTCCTCCTTCATGGCGGGACTTGCCATCGGTAGCAAAGCGTTCGGTGGTTACTCGGAGCGCGTAGAGGACCCTACCGGCCTGTTCATCCGTATGGAGCTCGCGATCGCCGCCTGCGCTCTCTACCTCCTCCCTCTTGCTCGGATGCTCCCGCAGATCCACGACTGGACGGTCGAGGTGTTCGTCGCGATGGTGGCCCTCATGCCGCCCACCATTCTCATGGGCGGTGAGCTGCCCGTGGCGGGACGCTTGCTCGCCCAGGAGGACCGGCGGCGTGGTGAGGAGGAGCGGACGGGAGAATATGTCGGCTATGCTTATTCAGCAGATACTCTGGGAGGTATAGTCGGCGCCGCCGCCACGGGACTGTTCCTCATCCCATATCTCGGAGCGATCAAGACGATGATACTGGGCGCGATGCTCAATGTGCTTTCGGGTGCGGTCCTGTCCGTACGCCGGACCCTACCACGAAGTGAAGTCCCCGTCATGGCCGCGCTCCCTCTCGCCCTCATTCTCATCGTCGGCCTTCAGGCGGTGGACATAACCAGCATCGAGCTCCAGCTCGTCAATCGCATCTATGAGTACCGTGTCATCTATACAGAGCAGACCGTCTACCAGCGCATCGATATCATCAATCATACCGAATTCGGGAAGTCCCTCTTCCTCAACGGACAGCTCCAGATGACCGTCGAGGACGAGCCCATGTACCATGAGAACCTCATACACCCGGTCATGGTGGCCCATCCATCGCCACGACGTGTCCTCATCATCGGCGGAGGGGACGGGGGCGCCCTCAGGGAGGTGCTCAAGCACGGTCCCGAGGAGGTCACCCTCGTCGAGCTCGATGAGCGAGTGGTGAGCGTCGCACGCAATCTCCTTCCCGAGGTGAACCAGGGCGCTTTCGATGATCCAAGGGTCACACTCGAGTTCAACGATGGGCGGTTCGTGCTCAAATCGGCGGTCGAGTCCGGAAGAAAGTGGGACGTGATCATATGCGACCTCTCGGATCCAACTACCGGCGGGGTGGCTCTTCTCTACACCCGTGAGTTCTATCAGCTGGTCAGGTCGGTTCTGGACGAGGGCGGCGTGTTCGCCACCCAGGCTACATCGCCCTATTGGTACCCCGATGCGTACGGATCGATCGCCCTAACGCTGACAGACTCGTTCAAAGTGGTCCGTCCCATGGTGACGTGGGTACCGACCTTCGGGATGTGGGGTTACGTCATGGCATCGGACGGTCCAGATCCTTCGACCATGACAACAGAGGCCATCAGTTCAAGATTGGTAGCGCGTGGTGTTACGACGGACCATTACACATCGCGTGCACATGCACGTCTCTTCATCCTCCCCGGTTCGGTCGAGACGGCTCTTTCCGATCCGAATGTCATGATCTCGACGGATGACAATCCGTTCGTGCTCCATGCCATGCAGGAAGAGGACGATTAACGACCATCGCCATAGACATTCCATCCGTGGTACGGGCGCCCAATACGATCAGTACAATAGGTTTTTAAGCCACACCACCATAGGCTCTAACAGGATGAGTGGGTACATTATGCGTAGGAAACCCTCCCCGGTCGACCGGGGTCAGTTCTCGCTCGAGTTCCTGCTCGCCCTCTCGGTAGGTGTGGTCATCCTCGGGTTCGCCGCGTTCCTAAACACCTACAACTGGCGCAATACGCGCACCAACCTCGATATCCGCGCGACCGAATCCTTCGTCGACACGGTCGCCGCCCGGGTGTTCGAGGCCAAGGCCATGGGCGGTAATGCATCGGTCCTCTCGGTCCCCATGCGGGCGCCGGTAGCCGGTATCCGAATTACTAAACGGGATACAGGTGATCCGGACACGACGGTGCTCCGGTTCCTTATCGAGGACCAGGACAGGTTCCCATCGGGCGCTTTTATCGATAAGACCCTCCTGATGAATCCGGCGCTCGTGATGCCGGACAACACCACCCTGTTCAATCAGAACGACATCATTCTTGTATGGAGCGACCGACAGGGTCGTGTTCGTGTGGGTGATTCGCGATGAGGGCCTCACGCAGGGGATCCGCGACCCAGGAGCTCCTCTTCATGGTCACGGTGTACATCATCGCTGTGGGGTCCCTGGGCTCATTCATGTCCATGCAGCACCGGCAGTACTCAGCACATGCTGACTACGAGCGCGCTGCCGTCACTGGCCGACAGCTCAAGACGGCCATTGACCGGCTCTCAGGCCATAACGGTACCGTGAGCATGCGCATCCCGTGCAATCCTAACGAGACCGTATCGATAGAGTCGGTCACGACAGGGAAGTTCATCCTGATGATCGGTGAAGAGGAGATCACACGGTCCGTGCTCAGGGTCCATCCATCACCGAACAGCACTATCAACTTCCAGCAACATTACGCGCTCATCAGGTTCGACCTTTCCAACGAGATGGCCGAGCGTATGAAGGAAGTTACGTGCGGCCTGGGGTTCCAGCCCAATCCGAATCCGCCCGACGGGGGCGGTTGTACACAGTTCCTGGACGAACTCCTTCATATCTTCCTCGAAGGTGAGCTCTATCGCTCCATCTACATATGCGAGGAACTGCACTGCAAGGCCGCGACGACGCTCACGATCCATGTCACGTCGGATGATGACGATGTCCTCCGCAACGACTTCAACAAGATCAAGTCCATCCTCGAGATGGAGGGCAAGGAGCTGCGCATCACCGTGACGAACAAGCGTGGGCAGGACATCATCCTGTCGAGCAATAAAGGCAGCCTCCAGGACATGTCACTGTCACCTGCGACCTGCACGACGGCGAGGTTCCAGACCCTTTGCGTAAGTTCGTACGACGGGAGGTGTCCTTGATGCGGGGCCGGCTAGCTATCGCCCGACGGGGGCAGGTGTTCGCCATGGACGGTCTTCTGGCGATCATTATCATCCTGCTCCTCGTATCGCTCATACGCTCGGCCCGCACCCGTCTTGCCAACGAACGCTCAGAGTGGGCGTCACGGTTCCATCTGGAGAAGAGCACCAACGACCTCATCGACGCCCTGGTGCGGGAACCAGGTCAGCTCCTGAGCGGTGCTGTATGGGAGTGCGTGCCTCCGGCGTGTGCTGTCTCGACACTCCGACGGCCAGGTCTTGCCTATATCGACCCGGCCCGCAACCTCGTCAGACCTTCAGTGCTAGACCAGCGCAAGGTCAATGCGTTCTTCACGGAGCATGTCACCGACTCAGAGGAGCTGATCAAGGACTTCGCACCGTACGTTCATATACGACTTGCACCGAACCGCGGTGCCGGCGGCCTCACTATCGAGATCGGGGACACGAACCGTACCACCAATCCCCGTCTTGAGAAGGTGAGCATCACCCGGGTAGTCGTAGTGCTCGAGCCCGGGAGCGGTTCACGGCGCACGGAGTTCCTGACGCTCACGCTGGCCCAGTGATTCAACTGTGCCTGGCCTTGACCAAGGCGACCTGGAAGCCGATGAACGCAAGGAGCAGCACACCTATGAACACCGTCACCGACTCCTGAACGAACTGGAGCCTGAAACCCGCGTACACAAAGGTCAGTCCGCCGATCGCGAAACATGATCCCGAGACAACTTCGAGCATTCGGGCGAGCTTCTCCTGTTCACGCATCCCTCTGTAATAGGTCGCAAAGAGATAGCATACTGCCGCGAGGAAGAAGAACTGTGATGACCAGTAATAGGAGCTGACCAGTTCGCCCAGGGTCTCGCGTGCCTTGTCGGCACCGTCGGAGAGCACGATGTACTCTGCCTTATAGGAGACCATATTGACGCGGAACAAGATCGTGACCATGAAGAACCCGACGACGAGGCAAACCGAGAACGTGAGCCGTTCGATCGAACGGAGCCGGTCCTCTAAAGCGACCAGCATCTCGAGGATCTTGTCCTCACGCTCGTCCGACGACTTCCCATGCATGGCCTTGGCAGGTCCAACAACCTTTATATTGATTCGCGGCATGCCCTCGACCATGGGGTACGGGCGCATCCTGTTGGTTGTGGCCACCGTGATCCTCCTTCTTGCCTCTGGAGCATGCGAGGTCACTGACGTCAAGCTCGCCTGTTCGATAGAGGGTGAGACCTCCCGTTGTATGCTAAAAGGAGGACGGACGCTCGAGCCCCACCTCGGTATCCTGCAACGTGCACAGGAGCATTCCTTCGAGGGCGATGACCTTCGATTCACAGTCGACAACATCTTCCCCCTGGAGGGGCATGCGCTCCTGGTCGATACGTTCGAACCGACGTGCACACTGCATGACCTTTCGATCACTTATGACCTCGGGCCGTACGAGATGGTCATCGACAACAGCTCGGTACCGTCGCTACCACTTCCGCAGGACCTTATTGTTCTCGAAGGCAATGTCGAGCTCAAACGGGCTATCCATGACGGCGCGCTCACTATCGTGATCCCGCTACGGCGACGTCAGGGCCGGGTGCTATCATCCCTGTTCGATATCTTTCTCGCGCTATATGCCGCAGCGATCATCATCATCATCCTGGTGTTCTCCAGGTCCATCGAGAAGCAGCGTGAGAAGGAGACGGCCCCGCGTACGACACGCGAGGACTTCTCGTATCTTCTTGCGATGCTCACCAAGGACGAGGAGACGGTGCTGGATACACTGCTCGGGAGCGAAGGTATGACCCAGCGTGAGCTGAGGCGCGAGACCGGCTTCTCCGCACCCAAGTTGACCCGCATCCTCGCAGGGCTCGAGGGACGTAGCATTATCCGTCGCGAACCGGTAGGAAGGACCAAGAAGGTATTCCTATCCGGCGAGGTTAAGTACCAGAAACGAGGGATGTAAAGAAGGTCCAGTTCGAGGGTCAGTGAGGCTCTAGCCCTGCGGGGCCTGCTCTTGTTGCTGTTGAGGAGCATAACTTTGCTCGCGCACCTGTTTCCGGTCTTGTTCCGACGGACCTACGCCTTCCCCTTTATCACCGACATCTCCGGCCTCAACATCAGCGATGAGGTTCTTGAAGCTGTCCTCGGACTTCGTTGCGGCCTTCATCTCCGCTCCTTCATCGAGCCCGGAGGTGTACTTGTATTCGCCGCTGTACGCGATGCAGTTCTTGCAGCAGTAGTTGGTACCGTCGTTGATGAAGCACTCCGAGCACACCTTCAGCTTGCACTGCGGACACTCGAAGAGTACTTCCTTCTCTTCGCTGCATACAGCACAAGCATCGACCTTCTTACCCTTGATTATACCCATCTTGACGAGACCGACGACTAGACCCAGCACGATAACGACAATGACGAGGGCGAACTGGGTCTGCGATGGATACCACGTGGGTGTCATCGCTGAGATCATCTCGTCCGAGAGCCCGTAGTGGGCCTCCACACGAGTAATAAGAATCGCGAGAACGCTCTCTTCGACTGCGAGCACGATCTGGTTCTCTCCAGGCTGGAGGGAACAATCACCGCCCGTAACGTTGTACGTGTGCCAGTCCTGATCCAGGACGACACAATCATCGTAGATGAGTTGGTCGCAATGTATCTTGAGGATACCCATGTCACAGCAGGTAACGGGATCCTCATAATCGGTACAGAACGAGACCTTGATCGAGGTGCTATCGAGCACACCCTTGGTCCTGTCCGCTTCGACAGTGGCCCAGACCTTGACCCCGTCCACATTCACTGTCTCGGGAACGTTCATGGAAAGAACGATCGGTACCGAACCGTCAGCAGGGATGAACGCTGATGCTTCCTTTGAATGGGCATCACATTTGGGTTCCTGTCCTGGCTGAGAAGGACAGCGCATTAGGGTTCCCTTCAGATTGTTGACTCCCTTGGCCACGACGAAGTCTGCGGCACCCAGAGCGATCGAAAGGAGTAGAACTGCAACCACGAGCCGCACTCCGAACCTGTATCTCAATGCCATCCGTTCACTCACCGCTTGTGCTATAGCTGCGCTCTTACCGTTCAGAATGCTTCCTGTTTTATAAAACTGAGCCGGGGACGGCGCCGCCCCCTCCCGTACACCATGCAAGTGGTCAGATATTGCCGCTGATATCGCGTGGTTCAGGCCCCGCCCATGCCACACGTTCCACCCACGTGACCCACATCAAGAACAGGACGAGGACGAGCCCCTCCCGCCAGAGGAATGTATGCCACAGGTCGAACCACTCGGTCCCCCACCGGTGCACGATGAATGCAAGAGAGGAGAGTCGGACGATGTTCACAAGATAGATAACCGGGTATCCGATCGCAATCCCGAGGAGCCTGCGGTGCAAGCTGGTCCCGGGAAGGGCGAAGACCAGTGCGGTGAACGCCATGATGGACCGCCATCCTGTGCAAGCCTCCACTATCTCGATATATGTCACCAGGGGTTCAGCTGGGACGTGCAGGAGTATGCCCGAGCTGCATGGACCGCACATGGTGATGTTCCCCCCTGCCGTGCAAAAGTCAGTGCATCCCTGAACGAGCGTGGCCTCGCCACCGACGATACGGGCGGCTAACGCCGTGTGGGAAGCGACCACTCGCTGGAGCGGTAGCAGGCCAACACCCGTGTCCAGAAGAAGGTAGAAAGGGAGCGATAATGCGATGAACCTTAGCATGAACAAGAGCACAAGGAGAAGCCGTCTGTCAGTATCCGTCGCCGGTCTGCCGCCGAGACGTTCGAACGGCCCCACAAGCGGGTTCTCCATCGTCGACAGCTTTGCGGGGAATACATAAAAGCGTGATGGCGCGGGGCCGCGCTCGATAACCTTTATAGGTTTGGGGGGCAGGTGCCGCATCATGGCCTGGGATGGAGCACTTGAGCAGGTCTCTGACGTTACATGGGAGATCCCCGCCGACCATGGCATGAGAGTGCCAGTTCGCGTGTACGGGAGCAAGAGTATCGCAACGACCATGCGACGGGACAAGACCCTGGAGCAGGCAACGAACGTGGCCAAGCTTCCCGGGATCATCTCCAGATCATTCGTCATGCCCGACGGCCATCAGGGTTACGGGTTCCCCATCGGTGGTGTCGCTGCATTCTCGCTCGAGGACGGCGTGGTCTCGCCCGGTGGCGTGGGATACGACATCAACTGCGGTGTCCGTCTCCTGACAACGCCGTTCACCGGTGAGGAGATCAGGCCCGGGCTTAAGGACCTCCTTCCGACGCTTTTCAAGAACATCCCGTCCGGAGTAGGCAGCAAGGGCAGGTTACGCGTTGGCGGACGCCACCTCGAGGATGTCATGGTCCAAGGTGCGGGGTGGGCCGTGGAGAACGGCTATGGGACCACTGCCGACCTTGAGCATATGGAAGAGAGCGGGTGCATCGATGGAGCTGATCCGAGCAGGGTAGATGTACGGGCCCGGAAGCGCGGTGTTCCCCAACTGGGGACGCTGGGCGCAGGCAATCACTTCCTGGAGGTGCAGGAGGTCGCTGAGGTGTACGACGAGCGTGCCGCCAAGGCGTTCGGTGTGGAGGAGGGGCAGGCGATGGTCATGCTCCACTGCGGTTCACGAGGGTTCGGACATCAGGTGTGCAGCGATTATGTGAAGATCATGCTAGCAGCATCGCGAGCATATGGGATCACGCTCCCGGACAAAGAGCTCGCATGTGCTCCACTTGGGAGCCGCGAGGCCGATAACTATCTGGCAGCGATGTTCTGCGCTGTCAACTATGCGTTCTGCAACAGACAGGTCATGACTCACTGGGTGAGGGAGAGCTTCAAGCAGGTGTTCGGGGGCGATCCCGAGATGCGCCTTGTGTACGACGTATGCCACAATATCGCCAAGATGGAAGAGCATGACGTGGACGGCACACGGTCAAAGGTGTGCGTTCACAGGAAGGGTGCGACCCGGGCATTCGGTCCAGGACGTAGCGAGGTCCCTGCCGACTATCGTGACGTTGGCCAGCCGGTGATCATCCCCGGAGATATGGGCACTGCGTCCTATCTTCTTGCTGGCACTGAAAAAGCAATGAGCGAATGTTTCGGTTCGACCTGTCACGGTGCGGGCAGGGTAATGAGCCGACATCAGGCACTTCGCGAGTTCAGCGGGAACACACTGAAACAAGAACTGTCCAACAAGGGTATCGCCGTAATGGCCACGAACCCGAAGGTCATTGCCGAGGAGGCCCCTGGTGCATACAAGGACGTATCTGCCGTGGTCGACTCAGTCAACGCGGCAGGTCTTGCCCGGAAGGTCGCCCGGATGGTCCCGCTGGCAGTCGCTAAGGGATAGCGGACATGGCATCCATCACCGGCCTCATCGTGGACATCGACGGTGTGGTCTACCGCGGGAACACTCCACTGCCGGGGGCAATCGATGCGATCAATACTCTCTCGGAACGGCTGAAAGTCCTTTTTCTCACCAACAACTCGACACGTTCACGGGCCCAGTATCGTAAGAGGCTCTCATCCATGGGTATAGACATGGAGCGCTGTTCAGTGCTCAACTCGTCACGAGCGACGGCACTGCACCTTTCCCGGACCGGGATACACAGTGCCCTCGTCATCGGGGAGCGAGGTCTTGTGGACGAGCTCGCTCTCGAGGACATCAAGGTCGTCGATCACGGGGCCGAGGCCGTTGTCGTCGGCCTCGACCGGTCGTTCTCCTATGAGAAGATGGCATCTGGGCTAAGAGAGGTCCTGGAAGGTGCCCTGTTCGTGGCAACGAATCCCGACCCGACCATACCTGATGAGAAAGGCTTCCTCCCCGGGAACGGGGCCCAGGTCGCTGCTCTCCAGCGCGCGTCCGGTACAGACCCGCTCGTCGTTGGAAAGCCCGAACGCATCATCATGGACATCGCCCTCGATGAGCTGGAAACATCTCCCGAACACATCCTCACGGTCGGCGACAGGTTGGACACCGACATTCTAGCAGGTATCCGAGCCGGTACCAGGACATGCCTGGTGCTCACCGGTGCTACGGAAAAGGCCGATCTCGAAACGACGGATATACGCCCCGATCACGTCCTTGAGAGCATCGCGGACCTACCGAGGCTCCTCGACTCCCTTTAGCACCGATGACGCGACGTTAGCGTAAAACCTTTAAGACTTCGGCGAGATACAAATGACTGGTGGCGCCGTGACCTGGCGCGGCGTGCCTCAATGTGTGCTATTCAAGTAAACCGCGGCGCACAGAGTGAACCTGCGGGCTCCGTGAGACACAATCCAGGAAAATGGGGGGTCACGATGGCAAAGGGTTCAACGAAAGAGAAACAACGAGTAAAGAATGATATTTCTGAAGAGGAGTCACGCTATCGCGGATTGTTCGAGTACTCGCCCATATCCCTATGGGAAGAGGACTTCACGGCAGGTAAGGCCTTCTTCGATGAACTTCGGAAGAAGGGTATCAAGGACATCCGTAAGTACTTCGAGGAACATCCTGAGGACGTAGCAAAGTGCGCTGGTCTCGTCAAGATCATCGATATCAACCAGCGTACACTCGATCTCTATAAGGCCAAGAACAAGAATGAACTGCTCAAGGGACTTCCGATAGTATTCGGGGAGGAGTCCTTCCCTGTTTTCAGGGAAGAGATCATCGCGCTCGCTGAGGGGAAGACCACCTTTGAGACCGAGGCTATCAACAATACCCTGAAGGGGGACCGGATCGACATCCAGCTGAGCCTTGCCGTGGCACCCGGACATGAGGAGAGTCTCTCCAAGGTCTTCGTTTCCATTCTCGACATAACCGCGCGTAAGAAAGTCGAGGCGGCGCTCAACAGGAGGCTGAAAGTGGAGGAGACGATCACGGGCGTCTCGGAACGGTTCGTGAACGTGACGGACATGGACTCGGCCCTATCGGCCACGCTGAAGGACATGGGGACACTATCCGGTGCCAGTCGCGCTTATCTGTTCGCTCTTCGCGACGAGCAGCGCATGATGGACAACACCCATGAGTGGTGTAGCGAGGGGGTGGAACCTCAGAAGGAGAATCTTCAAGGTCTCCCCTCGGACATGTTGCCCTGGTGGATGTCCCGGATCCTCAAGAACGAGCTTATACATATCACTGATGTCTCGAAGCTCCCCAAGGAGGCCACTGCCGAGCGGAAACTCCTCGAGGAACAGGACATCAAGTCACTTCTGGTGCTCCCGTTGATGGTCGGGGGCGAGACTTCCGGATTCCTTGGTTTCGATAACATTGAGCAGATCGGGGAATGGAGCGAAGAGAACGTCACTCTCCTAAAGGTGGTGGCAGAGATAATCGGTAACGCAATGGAGCGTCAGAAGGCTGAGGCGGCCCTGAGGATGAGCGAACAGCGCATCCGGCTCCTGTTCGACAACGCACCGGTGGGGATCCTCAACTCTGATATGGGCGGCGCCATCCTTGCTGTAAACCCGGCTATCCTCAAGATACTCGGTTCGCCCTCAGCGGAGGCCACGAAAGCGATCAACATCCTGACCTTCCCGCCCCTGGTCGACGTCGGTGTGTCAGCCGATTTCCGCCAATGCATAGACACTGGCGAGATCACGGTCTCAGAGCACCCGTACACGACCGCATGGGGGAAGAAGATCCACCTGCGGTACCACCTCTCGCCCATCAAGGACGAGGAAGGTTCCGTCAACCGTGTGCTCGCCGTCGTCGAGGATTTCACCGCGCTGAAGGAAGCACAGGACGCGCTCCGGACCAGCGAGGAGCTCTTCCGGGCCATCTTCGATCGCTCTGCTGTGGGTATCGCGCGCATGCACCTTGATGGTCGGATCTTCGAGACCAATCGCGCACTACAGCGCTTCTTCGGATATTCTGGTGACGAACTGCGTGGTAAGCTCGTGTTCGACCTGTCGCATCCGGAGGATATGCTAAAGGACTACGCCCTTGTCAAAGAGATGGTCGATGGGAAACGCGAACACTACCAGATAGAGAAGCGGTTCTTCAAGAAGAACGGCTCAGAGATCTGGGGGAACCTCAACGCGTCCATGTTGCACGATCCTACCGGCAAGCCTCAGTTCATCGTGGCGGTGGTAGAGGACATCACTGAGCGCAAGCAAAAGTAGTAACGCGGGATGTACGAAGGCTCAAGTCTAGGTATATAAATCGGGGACCGAGCGATCGCCGGCATGTCGCAGGCAGGATACCGTTTCGTTGAGATAAATCCCGAGAAGCTGGACTTCTGGGAGGAACGTCTTGACCTCGATCCTGCTTTCACAGAGATGCTCTCCCAATACAGACCTGGTAAAGAGAGTTCAGCACGCTTCACGGTCGCCTACGATTCGACGACCCTCGAGGTCCAGGGCTACGGTCTATCCCTCGATACCGAGGACACATCGGTGAACCTGTTCAGACCAGTGAGCGCAGCCAGTACTGAAGGTACCGTCGTCGAGGAGGACGGTGACCGGCTAATCGCTTCTCACGAGGAGAGGACGGTCACACCGCTCGCAGCGGTCGACATGGACGGACGAAGTCTGCTCATCTACTCGGATATCGACCTCGAGCAGGAGCTAGGCGCGTTCCAGTACGAGCGGAAGGAGGCCCACCGTCTCGGGGAAGTGCTGGTCGGCGAGGACTCTGGATTCCTTGCGGACATGTACGACTTCTTCGGTGTGTCCGCTGATGCCGAGGCGTTCGGTTTCGAGCCTGCAGAGACGAGCAAGCTGTCACAGTTCAAGGAGTACCTGGAAGTGATCGGTGAAGAGCCGGAGTATGCCGCGCTCCAGGCCGGTAAGGTCATGCGTCGCATGGGCCAGGGGCTCGTGCAAGGTTCGCTCGTCGGTGTCGCAATGAGCATGGGTGCCGTCTACGGCGTAGTGGGTTTCCTGGCAGCGACCCAACAGCTCGGGCGGGACCAGATGGAGGCCGTCGCTGACGGTCTAGTGGGTAAATACGTAGACGATGCTGTCAATTCTGAGAACCCTCGCGAATCGCTCAAGTCACCCTACCTGGTAAAGAGCCTCTTCTGCGCTGCCAGCGGTGTCGCCACCTATCTCATGCAACCACAGTTCCTTGCGGAAATGGCCAACCCCGCGGTCCCGCTCGCAGGATTGTTCCTCGCCCAGCAGGCGACCGATGCGCTCGAGGACTCTTTGAACGATAAGATCGGCTTCGCTGTACGTGAGGAGCTGATCAAGAACTCCGAGAAGATGAAGGCCAAGGGCCATGACAAGCACTTCTACCAGCTCAAAGGGACCGAGGACATGGTCACCAAGTACGCACGCATCGTCCCATTCCTCGGTTCAGCCATCGCCACGGGTGCCCTCTTCGCGGCCGGCGGTGCGGTCTCCCCTCTCGCCTTCACGCTAGCATCGATCGGCATCCCTATGTGGGCCGGGGGCAACATGGTCTGGTACGCTTACCGTTCGAAACCCGACGTGATGATGGAAGTGGATGCCGACGAGCACCTAGTCCTCCAGGACGGGTACGTCCTTGACTCAGGTTGGGAAATGAGGTTCGAGCGTCTTGAGGGTGAAGAGACCGTATCCTACAATCTCGAGAACCCTAAGGTCTACCACGGGAAGGACGGGAAGCTGAACATCCCGATGGACATGGGCGACATGGAATGGGGCGTCAAGCTCAAGTATGGCGGAGACGGGGTTTTCCCTGATTACACAGAGGATCGCTCATTCATCAACAAGATGCCCGGGTTCGTACAGAAAATGGCATTCTTCAAGGAGAAGGAGAGCTGGGACATCGGGGAGGGTGACCTCCGGATCGGTCGCTTCAGCACCGATGCCTACGACATGGTCAAGGTCGACGATCACACCTATGCCTTCGGTACGAAAGCGTACATCGAACACCTTGAAGGCACGCCCGTGAAGGAAGGTCCCGAGGACGCGTACGACGTCTAGACGATCATTCCTCCAACTGATCAAGTAGGTTAGGTAGCGGGGGATGGATTTGAACCATCGATCTTCGGGTTATGAGCCCGACGGGCACTCCAGGCTACCCTACCCCGCTACGTGGGATTAGCTGAAGAGGGCCGATAGTGTTTAAATAGGTATCGTTGACGGCGTCCCTTCTACACGATAAGGGAGTTCTTGGTGATATCCTCGAACTTGGCCTGCCACGCTGACACCTTCTCGGTATCGGTGACCGTGCCCTCCTCCTTTAGCATGGAGGTGAGGTAAACGAACTCCAGGGTGTCCCGCAGGAGCTGCTCGGCCTTGCGACCACGCTCGATCGAATTGGAGTCGCTCTGGTCCGCGAGCGCAGCTATTGCATATCCCGCGATATCAGAGGTCAGCTTATGGTAGTCCGCATCGGTGCTCTTCTCGGAAGTGAGACAGAAGTCGAACTTGGCCCAGTCACCTTCCTTGATGGTACTGTCAGCAGTTATCTCCTCGACAACCTTGCTGTAGTCCCCCAGGGCGCCATTGATACGGCGTGAGAGATCGAACTGTCCGGAAGTACCGAGCTTCATCTCCAAGAGGTTGCTGTACTTGTTGGCCGCCTTCTCGTTGATGCTCGCGTACTCGTTCCTGATGACAGTGTCAGCGAACGCGTCCGCCGCAGTAACAAGGTCCTCGCAATGCTCACGTTCCGAGGTATGGATGTACTCCTTGAGCCGCTCCCGGTCGTCACCCTTGGCGGGATTGGCCCTGAGCACGCTGATGAGGAGAGAGTATTCATCGAGAGTTGAAGAGATCGTCGAGTGCATGTCCTTGCGGAACTCCGGGTTCTGCAACAGGCCATGGACCAATCCGTTCATGGCCTCCGATCCGAGGATATCATTGGCAAGGTTCCTTCCGGCCTTTGCTGCGACATACTTGATACGGGAGCTGCCGAGGATGTCCTTTCCACGCTCGGCCTCGACACCCTTCGCATGCATGAAGATATCCTTGTCGACAATGTTGTCCGAGTCAAGCGATGCATAATTGAGCGCCTTCTCGGCGATCTCCGTGTACGGGACGGCGGTCTCTAGGAGGTTGGAATCGAATATCTCGTGATTGCCGGCCCAGGCCTTTGATATGAACTGTGAGGTCTCCTGGCCGATGAACCTTGACGTTGCACTGGATACCTGGTCACTTACGGTCTGCACGGCGGTGTCGATGACGTATCCTGCCATGTCGTCCGCGTAGCTGTCCAACTGCTCCTCAGGGATCCCTTTGGCCCGGCGGAGCTCGTGACGGAACTGGTCGGTGAGCTCCTGACGGTGGACCTCGGCCTCTGCACGCGCGGTGGTCGTCGCATCCGTGGTGTAGTCCGCTTGGTACTTGTTATCGAACTCCTTGACCACTTGCTTTGCTATGAGAGCATGGACGTCCCGATACTCACCATAATGGATATTGAACAGGCGCTGGATACTCCCCATAACGAAGGGGTAAGAGAGACCAGCAGTGACTGTACATGTTGCCAAAGCCCATGGTGCCGGTGATAGTGGACCGCCACCCAGCATGAACCACAGGGCTCCGTTCTTGAACGCCGACTCCACGTACTTGGCCGGCTCGGCCTTTACACCATAGAACTCCGATTTGAAAGCGCTCTTCAGCTCGTCCACGGTGTTCCCGTTGGCGTTCGAGGCGTTAGTGATGCCGTCGGATACGTAATCGTGACATTTTGCGAACTGGTCATGTGTACTGTCGCCCATATGCCAAGCCGTTCGCTCGGCAAGGTCATAGGCGTTCTGACCTGCAATAGCGATCCTATCTATATACTCCCCAACTGTCACTGTTAAGTGGGGGCTGGGCACGCTCCTTATATAGTTTTCTTAGGTTGGATGGGAGCACATGGAGATCCAGTGCCTTTGCCTCGGGTCCGCGAATATCGATATGGTGGCCTCGGTCACACGGAATCCTCGCACTGATGAGAAGGTGAAGATCCAGGACATCTCCCAGTACTACGGTGGGAGCGCCGCGAACACGGCCACTTGCCTGGCGCGGCTTGGTGTCCGCACGGCAATGGTAGCACGCGTGGGGAACGATCATAACGGTGACCTCATCATCTCCCGGCTCGAGGCCGAGGGTGTGATCACTGACCATGTCGTCCGTATGAAAGGAAAGAGCGGTTACACGTTCATCGGTCTCGAGCCAGAAGGCATGCGTGTCATCTACGATTTCAAGGGGACGAACGCACTCCTAGATCCCAGGGACGTACCACCAGTCGCAGCGGATGTCCATGTCGTGTTCGTTGCCGGGATCGACGAGCGCGGTATCGCTTTTGCAAAGGACGCGTTCCAGCGTGCACGCTATTCCATCTTCGCACCATCAGGATACATGATCAAAGAAGGGATAGAGCCTCTCCTCGAGTTATCCGACCTCCTGATCCTTAACGAGTACGAATGGGATCTCGTGCAGAAGGTCTCCCCGGGTTTCACCGGCGATGTGGTCATCACCAAAGGGGCCGAGGGCGCACTCGCCATCATCGACGGAGAGGAGGTGCAGGTCCCCGCGTTCAAGGTGGACCCTGTTGATACAACAGGGGCGGGTGACGCATTCTGTGGTGGTTTCATATACGGCCTCATACAGGAACTCCCTACCGCTGAGCGTCTACGACTGGGATGTGCGACCGCCGCGATGAACACGCGTGGCCTTGGAGCCCGGGGCGGGATGCCCATCCTTGAGGACCTTAACAAGTTCCTGGAGGATAACCGTTGAGCCCCCGGATAATGGGTGTCGACGAGGCAGGACGTGGACCCGTTATCGGTCCGCTCGTCATATGCGGTTATGTGTACGATGAGACCGTCGACCTTAGATCACTGGGAGCAAAAGATTCCAAACAACTGACACCCGCACGACGTGAGAAATTGGCAGGAGCCCTCCGGGAAGCTGCGACCGACCATCGTCTATCGGTCATCCCTGCCAAGGACATCGACCACAGGGACTGTTCCCTCAATGACCTTGAGATCAACCATATGGCGCTTCTCATCGATGAACTGGCCCCGGACACTGTGTACATCGATGCTATCCAGAGCGACTGTGCTGCGTTCCGGGACAAGCTCATGTCCCGTCTCAAGCACAAGGTCAATATCATCGCTGAGAACAAAGCGGACGTGAAGTTCCCGGTGGTATCTGCGGCATCGATCCTGGCAAAGGTCGAGCGAGATTCTGCGGTCGAACGTCTGCGTAAGGAATTCGGCGACATTGGTTCAGGGTATCCGTCCGATCCGACGACCAAACGTTGGCTACGTGAATGGTACAGCGAACACGGCAGTTTCCCCCCCGTCGTCAGGCACACGTGGGCGACCGTCAAGGACCTTCTTTCCACACGCAACCAGCGATCACTTGACGATTTCTGAACCGGTCCTTCCTGCTCATCTTTTTCTAAAACGGAGCCCCGAACGCCTTCACCATGCTTTTATATGTTTTTGGGGGATGGCCCTGTTCAGATGCCCACAAAAAAGTGCTTAACGTGTGGCAAGTCCATCGACCTTTCGAAGAAGAAGGAACAGCATTCTTCTGTTCGTCTGGAGTACTTTCATCCGAACGGCAAGAACTTCGAGTTAAAACGGTCGTACTTCTGTTCCCAGGAGTGTTTTGGTAAAAAGGTCAAGGGGGCCACTAAATGAGCACTAAGAAGTACGACTCAGAGAAGCATTCCCCCGAGGTGCACACTTACGATAACATCCGTCGAGTCGGTGGCGAACTTGAATCGTTCATCATCGAGAAGAAGGACGGTGTGTACGTACCGGCCCCTGTGACGGACAAGGTATTCACCGAAGGTCCCTTGATCGACATCGAGAACGTGGGTACTCTCGCCCGCGAGTTCCACAGGGACATGATCGAGTTCAATCCGGACCCCTGTATCTCGCTCCACGAACACTATGCACGCCTCAAGACCATGTACTGGGAGGCCGTGCTCAAGGTCAAGAAGGTGAGTCCAAACGCCGAACTTGTGGGCCTCGCCCTCAACCAGATCAAGGCCGATCCCGCGCTCGATACCGCTGTCGACGATGCCGAATACGCGCGCAAGTACGTCTTCCCTTCGTCCCGCTACTACTCGTTCATCGACTACTATAAGCAACTGGGTGACAAGGCCCTCCGCGAGTTCCTATCCATGGGACTTGTCGTGTCTTACCAGGCGGAGTTCTCCCTCCTGAAAGAGGAACTGGCCCATCTTTACCACCTGAGACGGAACCTTGTCCCTCTCATGGTGGCCATAAGCTGCAACTCACCCACCCTCAACTACCCCGAGCTCGTGCTCGACGGTCGAATCACGCTCTACCGCCGTAACTTCTCCCACGGCCATCAACATATCGGGATACCTACATACATCCCTGAGGACTTCGACGACTATCTGGCCACCCTGGACGGTCTGCCGCTCACATTCGACGCAAAGGACGCTCGGACAAAGCTCTCTTTGGACTATCGATGGGTTCGGCTCAACGTACCTACATCGGTCATCGTAGAGCCACGGGAGATCGACAGTCAACCGTCCATCATTGAGGACATGGCACCCCAGGCGGCCCAGTTCGGTCTCATCGAGGAAGGTCGCGACAATCCGGTCATCGATGATCTGATGAAGTCCACGCCTGAGATGCTCGAGAAGAGCTTGACCTCGGCCGCGAAGAGCGGACTTGACGGCAAGTTCTTCACTCCTTCAGGGGCCCGATCCATACATGAAGTATGGGGTGACCTGCTCGAGATAGCCGCCGTGAACCTGGAAGAGCGCGGATTCGGTGAGGAGGTCTTCCTGAAGCCCTTCGAGCGACGTATCAAACAGGTGATAACGCCAGCGCAGGTGTTCATGGAGACCGCGCAGAAACGGGGTATCACGAAGGCAATCGACCGCTTCGTTGAATGCATGAAGACGGACAAGCCCCTTATCTAGAAGTGACTTCTGCCCATGTAATTATTTGGGGAAGGCCGCCCAGCAAGCCGACCTTCCCCTAGTGGCAGGTCACGGACCAAGACGGCCCGTGGTGGGTGGTCGTAGAATTCACTTCCTTCCCCCCAACCACACTATACAAGAGAATAGTACATTCGGAGTATAAATTGCTAACGCTCAATCAGTATCCATTATTCCATTTCGATATCCGATAAGAAGAATTGGGGATATTTCTGCTACGGATATCGCAGCCACTATCTACGAGCATGGCCGCAGTGCCCCAAGAACAATGATGATCAGCCTGCCTCCCCAATCGGCTTATAAATAGACGGTCATTAGTGGCCCACCATGACGGCTGCCGGCATGTCGCTGAGGTTCCATGGCTCAGGCCTCGAGGTGGGTCGCAGCGCCATCAGCGTCAGTGTACCCGGTGCTCGTCTGCTCCTTGACTGCGGGCTCAAGCTCGTTCCGGACGGTGAGGAGCACCCTATCGCGCTCGATGAGCTCACGGGACAGCTGGACGCTGTGCTAGTCTCGCATGCACACCTCGACCATGTCGGCTATCTGCCCGACCTCGTGGCATCAGGGTATCGCAATCCCATCTACATGACCGCTCAGACGGCACGGCTGACACGACTGTTGCTCGAGGACTCGGCCAAGGTCCGGGCGATCCTGGGACGACACTCACCGGACCCGGGGCCTGCGCTGGACCTCATACAGCACGTACGCCTGGAAGAAGAGGTCCGCCTTCCAGGAGGCACAACGTTCTCCGCTCACCGTGCCGGGCATATCCCCGGTGCGGCAGGTCTCCTTGTACGGGGCGGTGGCCGGTCCATCTTCTACACGGGTGACATCTGTCAGCGTGAGCTCCATACCATCCCGTCAGCGGTACTACCTCAAGGACCTGTGGATTGCCTTATTCTAGAGTCAACGTACGGCGGGCTCAGCGATGCCCTTCCGACGATCGAAGAGCGTGACCGAGCGTTCATGGATCTGATCAGGACAGCTCTCGAGCGACGCGGCACTATCCTTGTGCCGGCCTTCGCGGTAGGACGGTCGCAGGAGGTCCTGCTCACCCTGCATGAACACCAAGAAGAGCTCCAGAACCGCGGGAATGTCAGGGTCGTACCGTGCGGTGGTATGCTCTTTGCGGCGACCAAGGTGTACGACAATGGGGCGAAGAGGCCTATACGATTGGACGCTCATGAAGGACCGCTGACACCCATCCATATCCCCAAGAACCGCAGGATCGATAAGGTCGCATCCGGCGAGTTCCCGACGATCGTCGTCGCTACTGCCGGGATGCTGACCGGTGGCAGTTCACCAAGATACCTGCGACATCTTGCAGGTGATAGCAGGAACCTCATCCTCATCGTCGGGTACCAGGCAGAAGGGACACCCGGCCGAGAGCTGTTGGACGGCTCACGTCGTATAATGATAAACGGACAGCAAGTGGAGATCAAGGCAGAGGTCGGCTTCGTGAGCTTCTCGTCACACACCTACCACGAACAGTCCCTGTCCCTGGCCAGGGAACTATCTCCCGGGACCGTGATCTGCAATCATGGAGAGGCATGGAAATGCGCAGAACTCGCCAGCGCGGTGGAGGACCGCCTCGGGATCAAGGCCTCGGCGCCACCGAACGGTACGATGGTCAGGGTGGCCGCACGTCCTACAGGCTAGGTAAGTAAGCGTTCATGACCTACAGGTCAGAGTACTCCTCTTGGCGACGACGGATGATTATGTAGCGCATATAGAGCAATACCACGACGCCCGTGATGAGGATTATCGAGATAAGGAGGACCTGAACGAGGTTCTCGAAGTCGAGCTTCGCTATGTTGTACTCCACATGGGCGTCCCAGTAGATGTAGATCATCTCTTGGGCGGAGTCGTGCTGGCCGATGACCGAATAGGAACGCCGAGCGCTCTCAAGAGCGCTCTTTCCCTGAGCGTAGCGGATCATCTTGATATAGGACACTGAACCCGCATAGTCCTGAATGAGCCGTTTACCCTCAGCGCTCTTCTCCTTGGCATTGTTCGTATGGGCCGTGCAACTTTCCACGGCCTCTTTGTGACGCGAGGCATACTCCTCTGCCTTGGCCGATGTGCACGTGCGCGCCCATGAAGAGACCAGACCGAGCACTTCGGCCTGACGGCAAACGTTAGGCTCGCCTTCCACGATAGCATCGAACACGGAGAGAGCGACGAAGCAGATGTCCTCATATGTATCGTCCACGTTCGTGAGGACCTCTGTGACCTCCTCATGCTCGAAAGAGGCTACTGTGAGGTTCTGCCGGTCCTCGGCGAGTGCCTCGATGTTGTCGGTGATCATACCGAAGCTCTCGATCGACGGGTTCAGATCATACGTCTGGGATGACGCAGTGATCGCCCAGTATGTATCCCGTGTGTGATTGATGAAGTCAAATGTGGACGAGAGGAAAGTGGCTCCGAAGGTACCGTCCTCGCCGGAAGGCAGTGTCTGTGAATCACAAAGATAGGAGAGGTCCCGGGCGAAATGGCACACCGAAGAGGCCGTCGGGATGTCTGTTATGAACGTGTCCCTGTGGCCACGCGCGATTATCTCCGAGTACAGATCGATGAGCTGTCGACACTGTCGTGGTTCCGCCAATGCCGGCGTCAGCATCACTAACAGTACCACTGTCGCAATGGCCAGAACACGGGCCGTTCCGTTCGATCTCACAGCTCAAGCACCTTCTGCGTCTTGATACGATAACGCACGTACATACCAGTGATGATGACCGTGACCATGAACGCGAAGGCGACGACCACGTTGATCAATGTCGACCAGAGCAGTGCCAGGTCCTCGCGTTCGCTCTCGATGATGATGCGTTCACCCTTCACTTTTTCGACATCATCTGTGAGCCCAAGGTCAGCATAGCCTTTCTCGATATCCCTGTACTCTGCGATCAGTCGAGCGTACTTCTCCAACGCACGAGGCGGAAGGATACGGTCCCCCAATGCCTCCTGCCTGAGCGCTTGGACGTTGTCGTACCTCGTCGACACGACGTCCAGATTGTCGATGATCGTACAGCGCAGGTTCACACGTTCGAGGAACACGTTGGACATGGCACCGTTGTGACGCAGACGCTCGGAACGCGTCGTGGAGTTCATGCAGTAGTACCTTCCTACTTCCTCGAGCGTCGTCAGGAGCGTGGCGTTGGCCATCTCGCAGATCGGCCGCGCCTCATCGATATCGATACACAACGCTTCGAGGTTACGCTCGGTCGAACGCAGGATTGAGAGAGCGCGTACGGACGTTAGGTTATGGCTCCGTGTCATCTCGTTGAGAGTGAGCACGTTCGTCGAGAACACCGAGAAGGATGATACGAGGGATGCGGCTTTCGCAGACATGACAGGATCCCGCTTGGACCAGTCATCACAGTGGACGAGGAAGTCGCGCAGAGCCTTTTTCACTTCTGGGAACCGTTTATCGATGAGCTTGATATCGTCCCTGGCCTTCCGACAGCTCGGTGGGATGATCTCGAACTCCATGGGTCTCTCCTCTGCGGCCCTGTCATCGTTCAGAGCATCGACTACAAGACCCATCGTGTAATCCCCCCTTGGATCGGAGAAGTCGAACCCAAGGCCTATCGGCACAGTGAGCCGGCTCCCCTTGTCGATCTCGAACACGGGCAGGGGCGTCTCTACTGCCTTGGCATAGCGCACGCACGCCTCCGCGGCCCCAACGGGGCAAACCTTGGCAACGACATCGAACGTTATGTTCCGGAGAGGGGTGAACCCGCCCACCTCTGCCAGAGTGAGGCTCGTGTTACCCGTGATCGACGGGGGGCGTTCCTTGTAGAGCGTGAGCTTGTCCGGCATCTCTATCATGAGCTGTGGATGGGGGATCGTGAAGGAGAATGGGATCGTACGGTCACCACGCTCAGGCACAGTGATGAGCAGCCCGCATGAATACGTATCCGGCGGTAGGTAATGGGGCACGTTGACCTCGAGATCGAAGTCACCGCTCTCCTTTGCCGACACACCGATAGTGTCCTCGGCGACGGTGATGAAGGTATTATTGAAGTCGCAGTTCACTATCTCGCCCGTGATCCCCTCGGCACAACCCCCATCGACCTCTACGATCGTAATGTTCTGGGCCCGGAAATCACCACAAGGGAGTTCACGCATGTCCACCCTCTCGGACTTGAGGAGGTAGTCGAAGCGCGGTACACGTAGGAACATTACCATCTCTTTCTTTGCCGTTTCGGTCTTCGTGCGCGGATATTTCGCCACTAGACGGCCTGCATACTCGCCTGCCTTGATGTACTTCGGGACATTAATATTCATGGTCCCGCTTATCCGGTCACCAGGAGACAGGTTGTTTGTCTTTTCAGCTTCGAACTCGAACGTGAAATCCTTGACATTGCCCGTTATGTTCAGCTCAAGGTCACGAACGCAACCGGACGTGGAAGGTACGTACAGCTCGATAGGCTGTTTGAGCTCTCCCTTGCAGGGTGCGTCCAGCCCGATCGACCGGGGGCTCAGACGTAGCTCTGGAGGTCGGACCAACACATCGGCGGGGATCTGGAGCATTTCATCCCCGAAGCGTAGGTTGATCTTGTATTCATCCTGCTTCTCCTCCTCACCCTCCAGGAGTGTGAGGTTGGCCAGACTGAAGTCGACGGTCGCCTTCCCGCACTTGGGGACCGTATAGCTGGTCGTATCGAATATGAACGGATGGTCGTCCACGTTCACATCAACGGCCAATGGCAGGTCGAAAACGCAGCAGCGGTCCTCGATGGTAATGGTCCGTTCCTCGTTACCGCAAGCGTTCTCGAATGAGAACGTATCAGGGCTCACTCTCACGTCCAGCGCCGGTACGAACCTAATGTTCAGGTCCACGACTATCTCAAGTGCGTTCGAACCCTCGATACGAAGGGGTGTCGAGTAGGTCGTCCATGGTGTGAGGACCTGCACGGTCTTCATGTTGAGCGTGATGTACTGAATCTGTGCCGAACGGACCTCACTGAAGCTCATTTTATTCTCGTAACGGTCACCAAGGCTGATCTCCAGGGGACAATCCCCATCCTCATTACACATGTACGATGAGTCCAGTTGTGCCACGACGTTGTACGCGTCGAGCTTACCCTGATTCGTCAGGGAAAGGCTGTCGGTTATCTTCACGGCTCCAGAAGAGCGACATGGGATCTCGATGTCCTTTGTATACTCTACCGGGACCGTGCGTAGGTTGGCACGAGCTTTTGCCACGTTGAAGGAGACGAATGCATAGTCCTGGCTACCGGTCAGATTGTAGGCCTCTATCTTGAGCTGGTAGCCGCCAGAGCTCAGCTTCCCTATCATGATATCGTGGTTCTTGGACCAGGTGGCGTCGGTACCGAGGACACGGCCACGGTCGTCCTTGACCTGCGCCTGTGAGTTCTGATTGGTGGTGATCCTTACCGTGAGAAGGTCCGCATCGGTCGCGTAATCATATGGTTCCTTTGAGGCGATGACCTGGGCGGTGCCCGTGATGCTGAACTCTTCTGCCACGGCGGACAAGCAAAGGAGAATCAATAGGACGACTAACGTGCTATTGAGACGAGCCATTCAACCACGCCCCAGGAGCAGGAGCACCGCACCAGCGATGGCCAGTACAACAGACACCCCCAGGGCACCTAGGGCCACCGACCGGGGATGGACGATGTTGGTGGAGCTTGTGAACGTCTTCCAGAACTCGATCTGTGCACGATACTTGCGGTCGTAAGCGATGATGATGATAAGCACAAGGAAGCATCCGACCAGCGCGGCCGGGAGAATCCGCATTGTCACGAGACCGGGGATACGTTCGCCTTCATCCGCCAACAACGTCTTGGACTTCTCGAGTTCCTCCTTGAAGGTCTCAAGAGGTGCCTCGGGCCCGAGCCCCGATACTCCAAATTCCTTGATGTTCTTCTGTGATTCCTCTCCGGCCTCGACGACACGCGACTCGTACAACGAGGGATAGTCGAGAAGGAGCTTGCGCTCGGGTACAGTCAATACCGCGAGCTCTTCCGACGTCGGGACCGTACCATTGCGCAGGTCCGCTGTGTACCGGGATAGCCTTAGTGCACGGCTGGCGGTCATCAACGAATCATGTACACATGAGGGCCGGTCACATATCGTGGCCCAGGATATCTCCATCCGATCGGTGATGAGCTTATCGACGCGGGGTCCCGATCCGGATACAGCACGCGTGACCTCTGATATGAAGCCCGACATGACATGCTTGAAGGATTCCGGAGTACACCCGGTCACTCCACTGAGCGCCTGTTCTCCCGTCTCGCAAATGGAGACGTTGGCCAGGACAGGATCATCAACATATCCTTCGACGAACTTAGCGTCAATTCTCCCGCGGACAGGATTGATAAGATCCATACAGTCCTTGGGAACACCCTTATCGGGCTCGCAGGCCGGTGGTTCGCCCTCGAACACGAACTGTGTGCATCCGCTGATGAGTATCAATGAGAGCAGGAGGACTGTGTACTTATTCCTCATCGTCCTCACCCTCCCAGTAGCCTTCATCCTCGGCCTCATCATCGTCGACCTCGGCATGAGCCGGAACGTCCTCTTTCGCGCTCATCTCCGGCCCCTTGCTTTTCTTTGGTACGGGAGCTCCCCTTACAATGGCGAACCCGATCAGAGCTGCAAGCAGGCCACCAAGCCCGAAACCGAACAGGATGCCCGGAACGCCACCTACCGCGGCGTTCGTCTTGGCCTTTTTCGCCCGCTCGTTCTCAACAATAGCACGCTGTCCAAGGAGGTCCTCTCGTTCATGGAGCGATTCCACGGAGATCGCGGCCGTAGCGAGGCTATCAAGCGCTACCGTCTCGATGCTCAATGAAGACGAACTATCATCGCACCTGCCGTCAGTGCAGGTGATATTAACGGAGACTTCACAGGCGCCTCCGGTTGAAGAGTAGACAACGGTCCCGTTGACCTCTGCGCGTGCGGGCACGGACCATCCTTCGTTGGCCACCGTCAGGCCTTCCACCTTCAGACCTGTGGCACAACCTCCGGTATCGGTCAGCTTGAGGATGCGAACAAGGTCGGCCGGTACCGTCCCTGTTAGTATGATCGAGATCGGGAACCGTGATGCCATCCCGGTGAAGGTGCGCTGTGACGTGGTTCCGACAGCCAGGCTCTGGACAAGTGGTGTTCGAACGAGCAGCTCGGTGCATCCTTCGCCCGATAGATCCTTGATAACGCCACATATAGCATGGAGACCTGAAGTAGTCGGTACGAGACCCAGGTCTTTTAGCGCATAGGATTTCCCGGATGCGACCTGAATCACCTTAGAGGATGATGCAAACGTCTCACTGCTAGTAACGGTTATGTTCAGAGGGAGGACAATATCAGGAACTCCGGTGACAGAGACGGTCGTATCGACCGTGTCGCCGGGGAACACCTCGAGGCGGTCGCGCGAGAATATAATCTGGAAAGCTCCCGAGGCCAGCTTTGTGATAGGGGCACGGACCAGTGTCTCAACCGTATCGTTCCGCTCGAACGAGTAGGTGACGCGCAGTGTATCCGTCCCGTTGAACCGCGGGCGGAGCGTGAGAACGATGACAGTCCCCGCAACGGGCTTCATCACGAGGAGCTCGGTCCGCTCCCCGTCCTTCCAGCTGCCGAGCACATCGAACGCCTCTGTGTTCACAGAGATTGTGAGGATGCGGTCGGTGCGCTGTTCATTCGTGAAGGTCACAGTGGCGTTGAAGGTCTCGTTCCCCTGTAGGACCGTAGCAGTGGTCGTGAGCTCGGCTGTCGGCAGAACGACAGGTATGTCGACCTCAGGGCCCGTTACCTTCCCCTTTACCGTGGCTTCGATCTCGCATGTGTCCAGGACCACATCACCCTCTCCCGTTGCCGTAAGGGTGATGGTCGAGGAACCGCTGCCGATCGCACGGAAGGAAGCGAGCTTCACGATGCCCTGGATCATGCTGGTGACGTTCTGGGCGTACTCGAGATTGAGCACCGAGTCATCGAAGGTCGCGGATACGTTCGCATCTGTGGCGAAGGCCCATGCGCTCACGTCAAGGTTATCGCCGAGGTCCAGGGAGATGGGAGCTTCGGGACAGAGCAGTCCGACCGGTTCCCGGGGCTTCACTTCGACCGTGGCCCATGTCCGTACAGTACCGGATGTACGGTTTACCAGGGTGAGGTTGAGCTGTGGATTCTCGACGACAAGGCGGTAAGGTGGTGCCGTCACATTGACGATCACCTCGAAATTGGAGCCCGTAGGCGGGAATGACACGGTCGTGTAGGATGCGACGGATGCAGGGTCCACGTCCACGACAATGCCCTCGGTCGCCGAGACGTGCGGGAAGGTGCAGTTCTCGGACGCGCCCTCTCGAAGAGGGCCCAGCGAATCGCATGTCTTCAGTGCGAGCGCTGGCGAGATCATCACTGTACATACAAGCACCAATGCGAAGAGATGCATGGAGCGAGGAGAAGCTATCGCCTACCCCCCTGAGAAGAACTCCATCTCAGTAACGTTATCGAATAGCGCTTGTGCCTCGTCCGGTGAGGTGTTTTTCGCTTCACGGAGTGTCTTTCTGGCCCACGCGTTCCCCTTGACCTCGAGCTCCTTCAATCGCCTCACGTCCTGTGGTCTGTAGGTGAAGGACGTTGTTACGGATATCTCGGGATTGTCGGTGGGGACAACTCCATGATGGAGCTCCTTGCGAGTGAGTCGGGACTCTTGGTCCTTGGTGATGTTCTCGAAGTATACCTTGTTCAGGTACTTCTTGTTCACCTTGAACACCATGGCAGCAGAGACGGGGAGCGTCTCTTCCAGCCCGGTCATGAGCTGTTTCGACCAGCACTTCATTGTCTCATCGGCGACCTGCTGGGTCTTGTCCTTCGATAAGAAGGGGAGCAGCGTCTCCGAGAAGCTAAGGAACATCTGGCTACGACCGATCGAGGCGATACCGGGTTTACCCGGCATATAGGCAAGAGCTCTGATGTAGTCCGCAATGTCGAAAGCGGGCAGGTTTAGCTTGCCCGTTGAGTCCTGTATGGACACGATGAGGTCGAGCACGAGGTTCTTCAGGGAGTCTACCACCATCTCGTTGAACACCGGTATCTTCTCGATGAACGCTCCGTGACCGCGCTCGAGGACCACCTGGTTATCGACGACGATGAGCCCGTCGACTAGGTCGAGCATCTTGGTGATGTTCCAGACCGCGTTCCATGCACGCATGTAGCCTTCGCTCTCCTCGGCAGGGAGCACTGCGACAGCGATGATGGGCGTGTTCGGATAGACCAGCTTGAGGAACTCTGCGATCTTAGGTGCAGTACCGGAACCCGTACCGCCCCCTGCACCGAACACCATGAGGATGACCGGAGGCCCGTTCTCTCCCATCTTAAGGTGTAGGAGACGGCGGAACTCGCTCAGGAACTCGTTCTGGTGTTCCTCGAGAAGGATGTGGCCCTTCCAAGGCGTTGCGCCCATCCCCCCCTTAACGCGACCCTCGAAATCTGTCTGGTCAGTCTTTCCCAGGGCAGGGGCGATGCACGAGCCATCGATCCCGATTCCCACGACCGGATCGAGCTTGAAAGCCTTGCGAAGGTTGGGGCATGCACGGTAGTAGTCGGTGAAACCCGAGGTGATACATACGGGAGTAATGAACACTGACGGGTCCTGTTTGAAGAAGTCAAGGAACGTCTTCTCGTTCTTCAGGTTCATATACAACTGGTCGAGTATCTTCATACCGCACTGACCAAGTCCCACTGCACCGTACATCTCTGAGACATCGGGAGGGGATTAATATTAAATAGGTATTCGTGCCCCATCGTGACGGACCCGGGAGCCGTGACCTATGACAGGGATGTATTATTTCCGTCTTGCGAACATTGATGAGGTCTTTCAGGTCCACCCCTTCGACCCCAACGACCCGGGACAGGCCCTGCTAGAGAACTTCACACGCATCGTCGGATCCGTCTACCACCTATCGCGTATCTACAGGCTCAAGTCCATCGGTCTATATGTCCATTATGTACTAGAGAGGGCCAAGACCTGGGTCACCGAGGAGGAGGGGGACTTCGTGCTCAACGTAGAGGTACCCACCACATGGACCTATCCAAGTACCGTGGAGCTTCTCTCCGAGATGGCCGCCAGCAAGTATCGCAGCAACAGGATAAAGCTCACAAAGCGGGCCGAGATGGGGATCAATCCCTTCCTCAATCAGGCGGTCGCCAGCATACAACGTATGCAGGTATCTGAGCTACAAGGGCTGGTCGATGTCCCGGATAACGTAGCAAGGGCCTATATCGCCAAGCTTCGTGGAGAACAGCAGACCCTCCTACGTAACCTAGTGATCGGCAAGCTCCTAGCGTCCGGAAAGGTCTATGCGACGACCCAGCAGGCTGACGCACAGCACACGGTCTGCGTCCGATGCGGGAACGTCCTTGACCTGCAGCGTAACCGCTGCCCGAAGTGTTTTTCAGCCCACCAGGGTGTGAAGTTCCAGGTGTACGTGACCGGCTGGCAGGACGGCGAACCGGGAAAGGAGTTCCTCGTGTTCCCGATCGAGCCTCTGAAATCGATCCTGCCCAATCCAACATCACCTCTTTTCGAGCAGACAACGCTCAAGGAGCTTGTGCTCCAGCATTTCAAAATGGCAGGGGAAAGTGAGGGCTACGTGCTAATGGACCTTGACCGCTCGCAGGAAGGGACGTGGGAGCGCACGAATCTCCTCGTTCACGGTCGTAGGTTAGCGCTCGTGCCCTCTGATCGCGCCCCGGATATCGACGATCCCGAGATCTACGCCGGGCTCAAATTCTCTGATGTGTGCGCGGACTTCATCCAGCTACGGGTGACGCTCCCCGCTAACAGAGGGACCATGGTCCACTCAGTAAGCCCGGAGACACGCCTCGGGGACGTTGCCGATGCTGTTATCAATAAAGCGGGTCTCAAGCTCGCGGACACCATCCTTGTTCGTGGAGGACAATCTTTTGACAGAGAGAGTACCGTGAGCCAGGCAGGTCTTGTAAGCGGGGACGAGGTCACCATACAGGCCGTGGCACAGTTGGCCGTGTTCATCCCTGAGATCGGTGGGACGAAACGGTTCGGGGTACCCGGGAGGATCACTGCTGCCCAGACCATCGATCTCCTCAAGACCCGATGCAGTCTGACGGGTGACTACGTGCTCTCACAGGGCCCTGTGTTCCTTAATCCTGATTTCATTGTAGATCCTGCTAGGCTCGACAAGGGCGCTGGATTGCGTCTCAACAAGCTCATCACCGTTGGTGTACAGCTCGCGGGGAACGTCCACACGATAAACGTCTCGGCCGAATCGACGGTAGGCGATCTGCTCAGCAACCTCAAAACGCGCGTCGGTGTGAACGGAGTGCTCGTTGCCCAGCTCAAGGGTGCGGTCGTCCCCAGCACCACGCAAGTAGGTGAGCTCGGTCTCAAGAAAGGCCAGAACCTCGCGGCCGTGGAACGGCAGGTCAAGATGGTAAACCTCATCGTATCACCGATCGAGGGGGGAAAGGACACTAACGTATCCATACCCGAGGACCAGACGGTCTCCACGCTCAAGGTCCAGCTCCGCTCTACGCTCGGCCTTCCTGATAGCTCACGCCTGGACCTCGTTTTCGGGGAGAAGGTGCTCAAGGACGACGCATCCCTCCTGGAATCCGGTGTAGGGGAAGGCGCGAACTTATTCCTCATGGGATAACCGTAGATATTTATGCGATGGGCGGCACTATTATAGTAGGGTAATGGGAGACCATAAAGACACCTACGGGTCCTACGTCATGAAACTCCTATTCCGCCAGAAGTACGAGGATTACGATGTATTCCTCAAACGGAAAAAGAAGGAGAAGAAGTTCTGGACCGATAAGAGCCTCTTTGATGAGTAGCCCCTAGAACCACTCACTTGTTCCCGAACGTTAATTCAACGTTATGGCCCGCGCGTCCTTCCGTTTTATATTGCTTTCCCCCGTCAATTCCATTATCAAAAGGGGGACATAATCATGGAATACAAAGACCAGATTCCTGCCATCGTGATAGCTGAAGGAGGCTTCGGAGACGGCCTGGGCAAGAGCGCCAATGGCCTCTCACGCTTCTCGCGGAAGTACTCCCTCATGGGTATCATTGACAGCCGACATACCGGAAAGACGGCAGACCAGGTCCTCGAAGCTGCCAAACCGATCCCTATCTTCGGTTCGATGGAGGAGGCCTATGAGAAGGCCGAACAGAAGCCACAGTGCATCATCATGGGCCTGGCGACCTATGACGGGATGTTCCCCGAAGAATTCCGACCGATCTTCATCAAGGCAATGGAGATGGGGATGGACGTCGTCAACGGTCTTCACGAGTTCCTTACCGAGGACGAGGAGTTCATCCAGGCCATGGAACGGACGGGAAAAGATATCTGGGACATCCGTAAACCGCCCAAGAAGCGCGAGATGAGAGTGCTCAGCGGCGATATCTACAATAAGAAGAAGCCGGTCGTTCTCCTCCTCGGCACCGACGGAGGTGTCGGAAAGCGCACTACACAGATGTTCATGTTCGAAAAGCTCGAGGACCTCGGGATATCCGTCCGACTGGTAACGACAGGCCAGACCGGCGCCATGCAAGGTGCCCGGCACCGCGTTGCCGTGGACGCTCTCCCGGCCGAGTTCATCTCGGGCGCTGTTGAGCGTAGGGTCGTCGATGCTTGCGAGCACGGTGACCTAGTGATCGTGGGAGGCCAGGGTGCCCTGGACCATCCAGCGTATATCACAACTGCATATATCATCCGTGGTTCGAACCCCGATGCGATCATCCTACAGGTACCCCCTGCCCGAAAGACGCGGGCCGGGTTCCCGCAGTTCGAGCTCCCGCCCGTGAAGGAAGCGATATCCCTCATCGAGCACTTCTCCGGGACCAAGATCGTGGCCATCGCCATCAACCATGAGAACATGAGCCGTGAGGACGTCGAAGCGACTAAGAAGAAGTACGAGGAGGCCTTCGGCATCCCGACGTTCGATCCTATCTGGGACGGTGTCGACAAGGCCGTGGAGACTATCGTCGGACTGTTCCCGGAGCTCGTCCCGAAGAAGTGACGAGGGAGGCATCCGGGAGTGGTCATTGACGATACGATCACTCCCTGCGAGGCCCGATGAGAATGGGGACCCCGTCGTTCTCCATCATCATTCCGTCAATGGACAACAGCGGATCCCTTGAGAAGGTACTTGGAGCGCTAGTCTCTTCGACGTTCAAGGACTTCGAGATCATCATCGTGCACGAGGGTGTGCTAGAACCACATCTTCTCGCTGACCACAAGGACATCCCGATCACCGTTCTTTCGAGCGATGGAAGATTGGGGGCTGGCCATGCAAGGAACATAGGGGCGAAGAATGCGCAAGGCGAGGTCCTGCTCTTTCTCGATGCTGACGTGAGGGTCACTCCCGATACGCTACAGATGATAAGGGACGACCTTGAGAACAATGACATCTCTGCTGTCCAGACGGTGTACTCGAAGGATTGCCCCGTGGACAGTTTCGCATCGCAGTACCAGAACCTCTACGAGCACTACATCTTCGACAGGATCGCCGAGAAGTACCTCCAGGCCGCGAGCACTCACTGTTTTGCTGTGCGGAGGGACCATTTCATCCCCTTCGATGATGACCTGTTGACGGCAGAGGACGACGTTTGGGGCTTCAGATTGTTCAAGGAAGGCAGAACGATTCTCCTGGACAAAGGTATAGAAGTGACCCATCTCAAGGAGTTCACGTTGTCGGGCATCCTCAGACGGAGCCTCATGATCTCTAGGTACAAGGCCAAATCGGTAAAGAACTACAGGGAGCAGGTCCAGATGGCACCGAGTGCCTCTCATCATCACTGGGGCAAGCTCCTCGGGATCGTGCTCTCCCCCGTGCCACCCCTCTTCTGGCTCGTCAACCTGGGTTTCTTCGGTCTGATATATCGGGAGAAAGGTCTCGGGTTCCTTGTCCCTACCGTCATCTTTCACGAACTGAACTTCTTGATGTTCCTATGCGGTATCATCTGGGGATTGATATGTTAGGCAAGATCGTGTCTAAAAGAGATGCTCTACCAGAGTATGTCACGTTCTTCGTCACGAACCGATGCAACTGCAAATGCAGCCACTGCTTCTTCTGGAAGGAGCTCAATTACACTGAGGGTGAGCTCGGTCTGGACGAGATCGAGCAGATATCAAAGAGCATGGGGCGCTTCGCTGTCCTCTCGCTCACCGGTGGGGAACCCCTTCTGCGAAAGGACCTCCTCGATATAGTCACGACGTTCTACAGGAACAACAGGATGCGGTACCTCGTTATCCCGACCAACGGGACGGTACCTGCACGCGAGCTGGTCGAGAGTACGTTGGAGGCATGCCCCAAGCTCAGGATCAGGGTGTTCGTGAGCATCGACGATATCGGAGAGCGTCACGATCGGATACGCGGGAATGAGGGTGTGTTCGACAAGGCCGTAAGGACGTTCAAGGAGCTGCGCTCCATCGAGAACGATCGACTTGAGCTCGGAACGATAACCGCATACTCGAGATTGAACGAGGACAGGATCTTCACCATACTCGAATGGTTGAGAGAGAACCTTCGACCCGACATCACAAACTTCCCGCTCGTACGCGGTGATGTCCAGGACCCCGCGATCGCTGATATCGACATCGCTACCTATGAGAGACTGATGGAGGAAGTGTTCAGGAGGACAAAGGGGAACCTTGTCGAGAGCGCGAAGGAGGTGATGACCCAGCTCACCATCCAGACAGTGAGAGAGGATAAATTCATCACACCGTGCTATGCTGGCAGCATCAACGCCGTCATCCATGTCAACGGGGATGTTTTCCCCTGTGAGCTACTGGACCTGAAGATGGGTAACCTCCGTGAGCATGATCTCGACTTTAGGAAGTTGTGGTCGTCAAAGGAGGCGATCAGTGTCAGGGAGAGGATAACGAGCATGAGGTGCTTCTGCACGCATGGATGCAACATGCTTCCCAACGTGCTCTTCAATCCGCGATACCATCCCCGGGTCATCTGCGTGTACCTCAGGAACCTGTTCTCGGGCAGTGACAGCGATGCTCCGACAGGTGCGGACCGGTAGTCACGAAGGTCCTATTTCTTGGCCCAGCCCCCGCTACGGCCCACGGCGTCCTGCCATCGGTCGTACAGAGCGTCCCGGTCGATGTCCTTGGGACTGAATGTCTCGTCGGCCTGCCACAGAGAACGGATCTCGTCAAGACCGTCCCAGACGTCCACTGCAAGTCCGGCAAGGAACGCCGCCCCGAGAGCGGTCGTTTCGAGCACGCGCGGTCGCACCACATCGACACCGAGTATGTCCGACTGGAACTGCATCAGGAAGTCGTTGCGGGCCATCCCACCGTCCACGGTGAGGTGTTTGGTGGGTGTTCCCGTGTCCCGCTCCATCGCTCCGACAAGGTCCCGGGCCTGGAAAGCGACGGACTCGAGCGCAGCTCGTACTATGTTGGCACGTCCGGTGTCCCGAGTGATCCCGATGAGCAGACCGCGGGCGTACTGGTCCCAGTGGGGTGCGCCAAGTCCGACAAAGGCCGGTACGAGGTAGAGCTCGGAGTGCTCCACGCTCTCCGCCATGCCAGAGGTCTCCTTGGCATGGTCGATGATGTTCACACCATCGCGTAGCCACTGGACAACTGCTCCCGCGATGAACACGCCCCCCTCGAGCGCATAGTGGGCCTTCCCCTCCTCGAGGCTGTAGGCCACCGTCGTAAGGAGACGGTTGTTAGAGGGGACCGCCTTGCGTCCGGTGTTGAGCAGGAGGAAGCAGCCAGTGCCATATGTGTTCTTCATCTCGCCTTCATCGAAGCAGCACTGCCCGAACAACGCTCCCTGTTGATCGCCGACCACTCCGCAGAGCGGTACTTCCGCTCCCACGATAGCGGGATCGGTATGACCGTACACTTCGCTGGACGGTCGAGCTTCTGGGAGCATGGACATCGGGATATCGAGGATCCCGCAGAGCTCCTCGTCCCAGGCGAGCTTGTGGATGTTGAAGAGCATGGTCCTCGAGGCGTTCGTATAGTCAGTCTTGTGGACCTTCCCACCGCTAAGACGCCACAGGAGGTAGGTGTCCACGGTCCCGAAGAGGAGGTCGCCACGTTCGGCCCGTTCCCGTGCACCCGGGACGTTGTCCAGGATCCACTTGAGCTTTGTGGCCGAGAAGTACGAGTCGGGGATGAGCCCGGTCCTTTGTGTGAACAGGTCCCCGTGACCGTCGGCTACCAGCTTGTCCACGATACCAGATGTCCGCCGGCACTGCCAGACGATGGCGTTGTGCACGGGCTTTCCGGTCTTCCGGTCCCACACGATGGTAGTCTCCCGCTGATTTGTGATCCCGATACCTGCGATCGAGCTCAATGATATCTTTCCCCTGTCCAGCGCTTCTCGCAGGGAGGCGCGCTGAGCGATGAAGATGTCCTCAGGTCGGTGCTCCACCCACCCTGGTTTCGGGTACACCTGTTCGAACTCCAGCTGGCCGGACGCGACCTCACGTCCCTCTGCGTTCCAGATCACGGCCCTGGCGCTGGTCGTCCCTTCATCGAGCGCGATAACGTAGTTCTCCGTCATGGTCCACCTCACCCCTTACGACACGATAGGACCGATTCCATCGGCATCGTCCCGCGTCATCGGGCACAACACCAACGGTTAAAAAACTCACGGCAGGCCGCCCGTCAGGGACGAACAAATAAAAAGGTGTAATGGGAGTCCCTAGATATGGAGGGTACATCTCGCACGTCCATCGCCCTCCTCGGTATATGGCTTCTATGTATCCTCCTGGCCGCTTCCGCTGCCCGAGCGGATGCCTGGGACTGCAGTTCACTACCCGAGGGGCCTTCTCATGGGCTCTGTATCTTCCAGCAGGCCGCAGCCGATGACGATCCTGGCGATTGCGCCTCTATCGTGAACGACCCGCTGCGTGAGACCTGCCTTCTCCATACGGGACCGGGACTACCGGGAGGGGAAGCGTTCTGCAGGAACATCGTCGACGAACAGGGACGGGATAGGTGTTTCTGGGCACGAGCCCTCGGCCAGGGCGACAGTTCGCTTTGCGAGAGCATCAGTGATCGTTTTACCCTGGATGCTTGTCGGGCACAAGTAGGCTCACAGACGTCCGATGTCGACCTCTGCATCAAGGTGGTCGACACAGGTTGGCGAGCACATTGTCTCTTCAGCGTCTTTTCGTCCGGGGATCCACGCTCGGTCCAACACACTGACGATGTATCACTCGTGTCCGAGGCTCTGATACAAGGCGACGTCGTGGCATGTGGCGGTACAGAAGAACCACAGCTCGGTACGTTCTGTCAGACCGCTCTCATCGTACGTTCCGGTGAAGTGACCGCTTGCAGGACTGTACCCTCAGAATCCTGGCGGGATATCTGCGTGGAGCGTCTGGCGTTGCATGGCATCCCGGACGAGGCCTGTGCCAGTATCAATGACATATACCACCGCGACATCTGCTATACGAACGGACCTATGTCCCTGAGCGACGTGGCGCGATGCGACCTGATAAGTGATGCTGCTCTCAGGTCGACATGTGATTCTGTACGTGCTAACTGGGTCCCCGCACTGGCATCGGACCGCTAGAACGGCCGGGCGACCACCGCTGGATAGCACATACGTGCGTCCCCTGTGCACTGAACGTACTGGTCCGTCATGTATTCGACCGACCAATCTGCATCCAAGTGCGGGGCCACCGGCAGCAGTGAAGGCGAGAGAAGTTCAACGCGGGCCTGTCGGACCGCGAGCACATCCTCCGACATGAAGGGGATGTGAAGAGCGTACCGCGCATCAGGAGGTGCGTCCACGTAGCCTGCTGCGGCCACGAACACGACTACAGCGGCGAAGGCCGCAAGATAAGCACGCACCGCCTCGCGTCGATCCATTCGGAGCAGTAGAGCCAGTCCGCGGCCGACAGCGAGCCCAAGTGGAGGGAGCGCGATGAACATGAGCGATGTCTTGGGCGGGCCCCAGTTCTCGTTAAGACCGAGGAACGTGAGCATGAGCAGGGTCCATGTCAATAGGACCGGTCCTGCCCCGTCCTTCCCACGCAATACGAGACCAGCGGCCGCCAAGGCCGCTAGGACAAGTCCGAATGTACGGACCACCAGTAGAGGCATGTAAAGGAACGATGGAAAAGCATAGCCCGGTGTCCGGACCACGACTGCGTAGAAGGGAGCGTTCAGCATACCGTACATGCAGAACGAGAAAGGACCGAGGACATGGTTGTAGTGGGGCGGGCATTCTTCCGTTGGTAGAGGGCTGGTGTGTGCTTCATGTACGAGTATCCTGCCGAAGTTGAGCTGGTGGCCGAGCAACACAGGCGCCACTACAAGGGCCGCGCCCGTGCAGAATGCGATGAGACGGGGGCCTCGTAGACCTGCTCCCCTCACCAGTTGGACAAGAACGGGAACGGTCAGGAGGACCGCTTCCTTCCGGTAGAAGTAGCAGCTGCCGAGCGCCAGTCCAACAAGGAGCCATTGACGTGGCGAACGAGCCTTCACTAGGAGATGGAGTAGAGCACATCCTCCGAACAGCGCGAGAAAGGCGGTGATGAACGAAGCGAAGTTGAGCACCGTCCCGTTGAGCGAGAGGACCAGTGCGGCCACAAGGGAGGGAACTGGACTGCTTGTCAGTGCACGTCCAGCAGAGTACGTGAGAAGGAGGATGAGCCCGAGCACGGTCCCCATAACGAGGGGCTCGTTCGCGGGTCCAAGCAATGTGAGCATTGTATGCTTGTAAAGCGTAGCCCCGAGCGGGCGCATACCGAAGCGGAACGCTCCCGCCCCCGTCACGAGTGGCAGGGTATCCCCAGCGGTCTCGAGCTCCACAGGTACAGCTAGGAGGTTCCATATGATGATGACACCGGCGGCCGCTACTGCAAGCGCGTCGAAACGGTCGCTATCCGAGACCCGAAGACTGCCACCCGGGAGAATAGCACAGGCCACCGTGATGGTCAGAGCGACCACCATCAGGAGCATAAGGCTAACCGGGAGGTACCCCACAAGGAATAGGAGATAGGTGACGAGGGGCACCACCAATATCCCCATGGTGAGTGAAAGAGCGCACCATTCGAGGACCGTCCCACGCCAGCGGGCAGCTCGGAGCAGCGATGCTCCGGGGAGCGCTAGCACTGGTAGCAATAGGAGGATCCGGAACAAGCTTGCGACGGTCCATACCACGATAGAGCCCACCTCATTCCTCCGAACCCTTCAACAATCGCATTCCCAGAGCACGTCCAAGTTCCCGGAGCCGTTCTTCATCCTCCGGCCCGGGCCGTCCTTTGACGATCACTCCGGGACAGACCCTCACGAGCCCGACAGACGTGCTCAGTTTCTCCAGAACCTCTACGACCTTACCACCACCGCCATGGGTACCGAACGCCACGAAAGGCTTGCCGTCGACGCGAGTGTCGCGATATGCCCGGTCGAAGAAGCACTTCACTTCTCCAGCAACGTACGAGAAGAAATCAGGGCTTCCCACAGCGATCCCGTCCATTCGTTCAAGGATGTCCGGATCGTACGTATCGGCAGGGATGGTCTCGACGCTCACTCCTTCAACACCGAACGCACCCTGGGCAACCAGCTCGGCGGCCCGTCGCGTGTTCCCGGAGCTCGAATGGTAGAGCACAAGGATACGGCGGCCGGGAGTCGACATAGGGGATGGTGGCGCGGTGAACCTTTTTATGTTCACCGTGACCGGTCCCCGACCCAAACACAGACTTTTAAGCACGGAGATACCCATGCTTCTCATGTTCATCGCCAAGGCCGAGGATGTTGACGAAAGTCCCGTGAAGATGGAGGGTGCCCGGGATATCTCCATCCGATGGCTCATCGATCAAAAGGTGGGTGCCGAGAACTTTGCCATGCGCCTCTTCCGTGTTGAGAAGGATGGCTGCACTCCCTATCACCAGCATGACTGGGAGCATGAGGTATTCGTGCTCCAGGGCGAGGGTATCGTGCGTACCGAGGAGGGTGACAACAAGCTGGGCCCGCGGAGCGTGCTCTTCATGCCAGGCGGCAAGTGGCACCAGTTCCTCAACGCCGGTCCTGAGGACTTCGAGTTCCTCTGCCTCATACCCAACTCGGGAATTAAATAGAGCCCTGTATAGCGGGCACTTACGCTCGCAGAGGTCAGAAATCTATCAAAAAGATAGTTTTTCGAGCGTCAAGAACGCGTCACGGAGCTAATAAGGTATAATATGTTATATGAATGTATAAAGCATACACATATAAAGAACCTGAGCCCCCATAAATCCTAACAGGTGATTCGTGTGAGCATACCCGAACAACAGAAGCGCAAGTGCGCAGAGTGCGAGTTCTGGAAGGACGACGTCTGTGTGGCCTACTCCTGTGTAGAGGCTGGCGAGCAGGCTCAGAGACTCTTCTAGACTGATCGAACCGATACCTGACCGTTTTCTTCTTTAGTCGGAGAAATCGCAAACGCTAAGTCCATCGATTATCGAGACCGCTAATTAGGACAATTGTCGTCCCGTGGCGTATTGCACAAGCTCTAGAGGTCGTCGAACCCTGCACCGCCACCGGCCGATATATCGGAGAACGATTCTGGCTCTGCAGTGGGTGTAGGGGCGGATTCTGGTTGCGGCGGCGGGCCTTGATGGAGCTCAGGTTCCTCCCTCGGTTCAGGTCGGGGCTCGGGCTTGTCCTCGGCAGGTTCCTCCTTGGGAGGGGGCCTGTGATGCTTCCGCTCGCGTTTCTTTGGCTTTTTCTGCACCGGAGCGCTCTTGCCGACGGTGACCACGTACCGCTCCACGGTCACGGTATGCTGGACCTTGGACACGATGCCCGATGCAAGGAGTGCCGAGAAGATAGCGGTAGAGAGGAACGACGTCAGGGGTCGGACGAGGCTCTGGGTGAACATCGTCGTGGTGAAGACTATGAACGCGGTGATGTAGGGGAGATAATCGAGCAATTTGACTACCATGCCCATGGTGTTCTTGAGCTGTTTCATACCATCCTCCATCTGTGCCCGCACCTGGGGAGAGGTCTTTACTACCTCTTCCACGAGGTCATCGACGGTACGCGTGTCCCAGCCCAGCGTGGTGTCCACACCATAGCTGTTCAGGACCTGGCCCATCATGTTGTCGGTCTGGTCCTCCACCTGATCTTCGGTGACACCCGCGGGGAGCTGACGACTGACCATCTGGCGAATGCAGGGACGCAGCTGATCTGATCCGCTACACCCCAATTGGCCTTCTACGCTCCCTGCCACCTGCTTCTTGGCCATCTGCTGGGTCGCGCCCTCAAGGATGTCATTGATGCACCTTTCAGTGTCATCGTGCGTGCATTTGAACTCGCCCTCAAAACCCACATTGGAGAACAAGTTCCCCAGGATCTGGTCACGCATGTCCGTCTGGTCGCGCACGACGACATTGTACGCTACCAGAGCAAGGGCCAGAGCGACGATGAACATGAACCCTGCCGTTCCTGCTGACGATACTTCACCACCAGAGAACTGGATGAGCGCAGAGAACTTCTTCCATGAGGCGTAAGCGGAATAGAGGCAAGCAAGGAGAATGGCCACAGAGACAGTCTGCGTACCGGACGATGAGCCCAGCCTAAGCATCATCGCCCCTATAATGCCCATTGACACCATTATCCCGCCAGCAAGCGGTATCGGACTGAGCACCGCGGACACCGCGATGAGAGAAATGACCAGTGCAGCATACACGCACAGGATGAGGACAAGTGCCAGGTTCCCCCTGACAAGGCCTATGAAACCGCCACCGCCCTCGCCATCGTCATCCCCACCACCGAGGTTAGTAGGGAGCACTAGCGTCATGAGGTCTCCCTTGCTAGGGAGGTCCATGGTTCCGAGCTTGGCGAAAAGGAGAATGCTTGCCGTGAGCACCACCAAGAAACTAAGAAGAGGAACAAGAAAGTCGCCTACCGGTTTGCTATCGGCCATGACATGACAAGGGCGCGATAACAAATATAAAGGCTCGCTGCTGGCGTCCCGGAGCCAAGCCTTTTAAATAGCGAACCTCTCTCCGCAGGCCATGAAGCGCATAGCCGTTCTCTCTGCGGGAGGGACCCTTGGAGCTGTTAAAGAGGATGGGACCGAGAGCCTGATACCGGGACAGGACAGTCCCGACCTCGTTGACAAGGTACCCGAACTGGCGAGCATCGCCGATATCATCCCCAAGGTGCTCTTCAACCATGATTCGTCCAATCTCCAGCCACACCACTGGGTGCAGATCGCCGAGGCAGTACATCGAGCCTTCACGGAGGACGATGTGGACGGTGTAGTGATCACGCATGGTACCGATACTATGGCCTATACCGCAGCGGCCATCTCGCTCATGGTGCGCCACCTACCCGGGCCTGTCGTTCTCACGGGTTCACAGACGCCGTTCTCCGAGGTCGGATCGGACGGGCGGAGGAACCTCCTTGATGCGTTCCGCGTGGCCACCGGTGCGGACCTTGGAGAGGTCGTCCTGGTCTTCAATAGCAAGATCATCCGGGGATCACGGTCGAAGAAGTTACGCGCCATGGCCTACGATGCTTTCGAGAGCGTGGGAATGCCAATGGTGGGAACAGTCGAGGCCGACATCGTCCTTTCCTCGCATGCTCGTCCGCGTATCGCGGGCACACCTGTGCTCGACACACGCCTGGCGACCGATGTATGCCTAGTCAAGCTCTTCCCCGGATTCCAGCCGTCCCTGCTCCCATCGATCGCTGAGAGTCACCACGGTATCGTGATCGAAGGGTTCGGTGCGGGGAACGTCCCAACCGATGAACTGAGCCTGGTCCCGACCATCGAAAAAGTGGTAGGGTCCGGATGTCACGTTGTGCTCACCACGCAGTGCGTGTTCGGCGCTGCGTGGTCGGACGTGTATAGGACTGGACTTCTCGCGCTCAAGTCGGGGGCCATCCCGGCCTACGATATGAACTCCGAGGCCGCGCTCGTGAAGCTAATGTGGGTACTCGGCCATACGACCGATCCTGAAAAGGTCAGGTCAATGATGCACACGGACTATGCCGGGGAGATCACTGCGAGGTCTTGATCCTCACTCTTCCTTCTCGTCGTCGTCGTCCTCGTCTTCGGCCTCTTCCGCTTCCTCTTCAGCCTCTTCCTTCTCGGCCTCTTCCTCTTCGGCCTCGTCTTCCTCGATGACCTCGATCTCGATCACGTCAGGTGACGCCACTCCGAGCTGGACCATGTGCTCTCGCGTGATTCCACATAACAGACTGATCGCGGTCGCGGTGGCCAGGACGATGCCATCGCTCACGTACGTGTCGAGCAGGAGCGCAACGGTGAATGAGAACACAGGTACCATTACAAGGCTCATGCCCAGACCCATCGCTAGCGCCTCCACATGGTCCATTCGACCATATATACGTCGGGAGAATAGGTACCCGGGCGTAAAGAACACATATCCGGCCACGAACGCTAGATAGGCGTAGCGGAGCACCATCGTAGGAGCTTGTGCCGTTTACTTATATAAACCTACTTGCCCATGCCGTCGCATGGGGCTGGATGGGCTGCCACTGGCGTGCGCAGCACTTAATCTGGCTCTAGTTATCCTGTTAGCAGTGCGCCATCGGAAGCAGCTGCTCGCCCCACTGCATCGTGGAAGGCCCGGGATACGTGCGGCCCTTATTGCCGTCACGATCGTAGCCCTCCTGCTCCGTGCAACGGTACCGTACAAGCATGTCGAGGCTTTCGATAGTGAGCTCATGTTCGTGGAACTGGGCCGCGGAGTTCTCCTCGAGCGCCTCGATGCCTATTGTATACTCGGGAGTCTGGGTGATTGCGAAGTGCTCCGCCGCTATTACCTCCCTGTCTATCCGCTCGTGGTGTCCGTCTCACATGGCCTTCTGGGTGTTGACGAACAGCTACCGGTATGGTTATCCGTGGCCGCAGGAACCCTGACGGTCCCGGTGTTGTTCCTGCTGGTGTCCATGCTCATAGGTCCGGAGGCCGGTCTCATCGCTGCACTAGCGCTCGCCTTCCTTCCGATGCATATCGTGTACTCGACAGCAATCCACTCCGAGGCATTATCGGTATTGTTCGAGTCTATAGCGGCCCTCGCTCTTGTTCATGCATGGAAGGCCCGTACCCGCTCGAGCTCTCTGTTCGCTGGTGCGGCCATCGCGCTCTTCTTACAGGTCAGGCTGGACAACGTCCTTGCCCTCCCTCTCCTCGCAGTACTGGTACTCCTGACAAAGAGCGGACGTTTCCGGAGGCTTGCCCTCATTCTCCCATTACTGCTCGCGATCCCGGCTTGGTCACAGTTCTCGGACTACACCCGCTACACGTGGTCACAGGAGGGCGAGGAGCCGGCAGGCACGCTCGACCTTTCACCCGCGTTCCTCATGTCAAGAACCCCCTATATCCGCATGCTCTTCTCCGGTGTGTACATCCCAGCCGGGACCGCGCTCCTCGTCCTGCTCGGTATCGCGGCCCTCGCACGCCAGGACCGTCGCCTCTTGTTCATACTGCTGGGATGGTTCTTCCTGCGACTGGGCATCTTTATAGTTCACGGCGATCCGCTCTTCCAGCCCCGGTCCGTGCTGGCGTTCTCACTGGCGCTCTGCACGCTCGCCGGTGCTGGCGGGGGCGCTCTCGCGAGCCAGGGGGCGCTGCCCATGGTGTCAGCGGTCCTCCTTATCGCTCTCGGATCCCTACCAACGGTCGCCCTGGCCTCGCAACTGCGACCCGCGGAGGTCCTCGTAGGTCGGCTCTGGGCCGCAGTCGGTCTCCCGGTCATCATCGCACTTTCCGCTGCCGGGCACTCAGGTCCGTGGCGTCGTATCCTGGTCATCTCGTCTCTTGTCCTCCTCGTTACTGGAGGTGTACTGTACACGGCCGATGCCGCAGCAACCACTTCCGTCTCGCCCGACCGGTACACGTTCGAGCAGGATTTCTTTATCATGGCGAGGACCGTGGTCGGGGAGGATTGCACAGTGGCATCCTTCGTACCATTCTACGCGGGAAGACGAATGGACCGTGCGGTTGTGTCGGTGGAGGATCCTGAGCTCCTGGAGGGACTGGTCGGTTCGGGTGCATGTGTAGTCTACGTCGAGATGTCCAAGTCCCGAGTCCCATGGGTCACCGAGCGGTTCCGGCTCGGACCTAAGCATACACTGGACATGCCCAAGGATGCCGTTTCCAACATGCACTACTCCATGTATGTGGCGCGCATCGAGGGGGTCGCACCGTGAGGTGGGCCGTTCTCGTTCTGATCATTGCTCTTGCGGTCGGGCAGACTGGGTGGGATGACGCCGGTACTGTCGCCGATGATCCGACCGGCGATGCCTCCCCCGGGGGGCCGGACCTCGCAAGACTTCTTACACGTATGGAAGGTGGGCGCCTCATGGTCCGGGTGGAGGCCACCGGACCGTACCATCAGGCGAACGTCATCGAGCTCGTACTAAATACCGACGGGGATGATGGACGCGAGTACTCCCTGAATATCGCCCCCGATGGCACCATCCGTCTATTCGACGAGGAGCCCATCCTCAAAGAGCTCGACGCTATCGGGACTGAAGCACATCTTAATGGACCTGATGTTCTCGAGGTGAGCATATCCCTCGAGGCCATAGGCAACCCCTCAACCATCGCTGTTGGGGCTGTCGCCTACGAGTTCGCCGGCGCGTCCGGACCATCTGACACACTGTTCTCGGACGACTGGCAGTTCACGCCCACTCCTGCACCACCACCGGACGAGACGGCCCGCACACTTGCAGGTCTCAGACAGGAGTCGCTCACGATACTTCTGATCACTGGTCTCGTGCTCTCTCTCGTCCGGCTACGACGTCCGATGGCAAACACGTTCGCCCTCGCAGGGAGGCCGGTCATCATGGCGTTGTGGGCTGTGTGCGCTCTCGCTCTTTTGCTACGTGTCGCACCGTGGGTCGAACCGTTCACGCCCCGAGTGTTCATGGACGAGTGGGGATACAGTGAGGGAGCCCGTTTCATCCTGGTCGAAGGTAAGCACGACCTGTGCACCATGGGCAGGCTGGGCGAGTGCTACAGAACGGCCCCGTCCCCGCTCCCTGTCGGATGGCCCATGCTCATCGCGCTCTCCGATTCCCTGATGGGAGCAGGATCAGGTCCATCGCTGTCCTTTGCGGCAGCCCTTGCATCCCTGCCGTTCCTGTTCCTCGCGGGACTTCTGGCAGGCCTCCCACCAGTACATGCGCTTGTACCGCCCACGCTACTGGCCATCCTACCACTACACGTCCGCTACGCCACGACGGCCTCATATGAGCCGATATCGATACTGCTCCTTACCATCGCCATGTGCGGTGCGCTAGTCCATGGCCGATGGCGACGTCCCATGGCACTGGTATCAGCCAGCTTCGCCTCGGCGCTCGCACTGACGGTGTCCCCTGCCGCCGCCATGGCGCTCCCGGCCATCGCCATCGCAGCCCGCCCACGCCTCCGCGACCTCATGCTCGCCTTGCTTGTCCTTGGGACCGCCATTCTCCCGTCCTACCTGTCCCACGAGCTCTCATGGTCGGGTTCATCTCTGGGAGAGATGTTCTCAACGGGGGGAGAGGACGTGCCCAAGGCCATGTGGTTCTGGTATGGGACCGCCCACCATTCACCGTTAGTGACCCTCCTTGCCATTTGTGGTGCCGTAACCCTCGCAAAACGGGACCGGTCCACAACGCTCGCGTTCCTGGCCTGGTTCATGGTGGCCGCCACGGCCTTCACTCTCCATCGGATCCCGCTAACTGACTGTAATCAGGACCGTCATATGCTACTCGCCTATCCACCGATGCTCATCCTCGCGGGCGCTGGCGTATGGTGGGCCTCCGAGCGCGCGAAGGCGCGACCACAACTGCTACTGGTCGTTCTCGTGTTCTTTTCTCTCCCATTACTGCCCGAGGTGTTCTCGACACCCGGATGCCCTTATGGCCCGATACAAGAGGCGAGCTTCGCACAGGTGGCCGCCGCAGCCGTCCCGGACAACTGCTACGTCCTTACCGCCTCGCCCTTCTTCGTGAACAACGCATGGGGAAAGCGGGCGATGGCGCTCCAGTACGAGCATGCTGCTAAAGGTATGGTGACAAGAGGTGATTGCGTGTACCTGTACGAGAACGTGTTCTGTCGGGAGCTGTCGAATCTCCCTACCACCGGAAGGACGCTCCCCGCTACATGCCGCAGGTACCATGATAACTTCCGACTCGTGCCGGTACTTGACAGCCGCTTGTACCAAGAGCCCACGTCCCGGGCCCGCATAACGCTCTATAAGGTCCGGCCTGCCGGTTCAACATCGGCCACGGTGTAGCCCGAATCGAAAGCGAGCACTGCCCAGGCCCCCTGCCATGGGAGCAGGGCCCATATCGCCGCTCCGATCGCGGTGAGCTTCAGAAAAGGGCGGAGCATGAGCACCCAGCCCCGCTTCATACCGCGTCCGGATGATTCAGCGGCCTCGTCGCCAACTTCATCCATCGCGGCCGCTACAGCGAGCACCAACAGGATCACGAGCTCAGGTGTCGCGATCCCCCAGAGGAGCGCACCGGCAACTAGCGTTCCGAGACCGGCCCAATGCGCCGGGCAGTCGACCTTCCCGGTCACCATGCTACCTGCAAGGATTGCCAGTACTACTGCGGAAAAGGAAGAACTAACGGACATGAGCGCGGCAAGGATCAGTCCGCTCCCGGCCCCGGCCACCATCCCCCATGAAGCCTCGCTCCGCGCAGGATAGCGGTCCGCGACCTTCATCAGATGTCCTGCAGCAAAGAAGAGCCCGATTTCGAGGAGAGGATCATCGAGAGGCAGGGGCATCGGGACGAGAGGCTCCCTATTCCTTTATAACAACCTACCTTAGAGCGGAGTGGCGGGCATCTGAGGCATCACAATCCTGTTTCGGTCCCCTGAAGAAAGGACCGTCCGAGTCGAGCTGTGCGCCGCCCCCGTGAAGCTTATATAGGTTTGGCGCAGAGGAGCAGTCATGCCCAGAATCACGCGAGCTTCTCTCGCTGTCACGATATGGCTCGCGTTGGTACTTGTGCATGCTGCCTCATACGGATCACAGATAGGAGAAACGGGACGATCCGGGAAAGGCCGGGACCTCCTCCAAAGCCCTATCGGTGTACATGTCTCCGGTACCGACCTATATGTAGCGGATTCCGGCAACCACCGTATCGTCCTCTACGACCTGGACGGGAAATATGTCGGACAGCTCGGCGGTAAGGGTGGCTACAAGGATATCAACGGGAACGGAGAAGAGGATGCGTTCGAGAGTGGTTCAGGAACGGACAATGAACACTTCACCAATCCGCGCGGAGTGTACGCCACTACTGAGGCCATATACGTCGCGGACACGGGTAACAACAGGGTCATGGTGTACGACCTGGACCAGAACTTCAAGTTCCAGATAGGGAACCTGACTGCGGGCATAGAGACCAACGAGTTCAACGTACCATCGGATGTTTTCGCAGACTCCAGCTCCATCTACGTAGTGGACACCGACAACCATCGGTTGAACATATTCGACCTGGAGGGCAAGTACATCAAGCAGATAGGGGTCACGGGCACCGCTACCGACAGCGATAACACTCTCAACATGCCCTCAGGGATGGCCTCGGGCGACTTCCTGTACATAGCCGACACGAAGAACCATCGTGTCACATACTATGATGAAGGGCTGGATTACGTCGGCCAGATAGGGAAGAACGAACCCGGTACGAGCGATATCGCTCTGCACTCACCGCGCGGCGTGTTCGTTGACGACGAGCGCATATACGTGGCAGACACACGAAACAACCGCATCGGTGTGTTCTTCATGAGCGGTGACCTTGACGAGCATATCGGAGGCTCAGCCGCTTCCGAGGAGTCCCGTCTCAAGGCGCCATCGGGCGTCGCTGCTACCGCAACGCGTGTCTATGTGGCGGACACGGGCAACCACCGGGTGGCCATATTCAACCGTAGCACAACTGTCTCATATACGACGTTCTTCATCATCCTGCTCCTCATAGTCGGCGCTATCGGCGGCGCGGTCTATAAGTTCCAGAACGAGATTGAAGAGCTCATCTTCCCTGACCATAGCCTCGGCGGTAAGTACGGTCCATCAGCGGACGTGATCGAGGAAGGCGAGGAGATGCGTCAGCAGATGTGGGATGCGCAGGAAGAGTAACGGAGTACGCTACACCTTCTTACACACGAGCTTTGCGGGCTCGTTGAGCATAACAGGTCCGTCCTCGGTGATGACGACGTCTATCTCCTTGCGGAACCCGCCCCAGCCCTCGATGTAGATGCCGGGTTCGACGGTGACCACCTCGCCGGCCTCGTAGGGCTTCGATGCCCCACCGTTCACACCGTTGCCGAGGTCGTGGACGGTGAACCCGAGAGCGTGACCGGTCCCGTGACGGAACTCGGGGTAGCCGGCGTTCCTGAGCACGCCTCGTGCGGCCCTGTCAGCCTCGAAACCCTTGGCCCCCACCTGGAGGCGGTCCACGGCAGCGTAGATGGCCTTGTCCATGGCCTCGTCCATGGCCTTGACCTCGTCCGAGGGGTTCTCGCCCATGTGTACCATGTAGGTGATGTCGGAGCACATACCGGATTGGAGTCGTGCCCCGAGGTCAATGAGTATGACGTCGCCCTTCCGGGCGTCCCTGTCAGTGGGCGTGAGGTGGTGGATGTTGGCGGCGTTCTCTCCGATGGCCACAAGAGGCGTGAACGAGGGATCTAGCCCGCGCTTGTCCCACTCACCCATTATGCGATCGTAGATCTCCTTCTCCGTGGTCCCCACGTCGATGGAATCGATGACCTTCTCTACGACGTCCTTCGTGATGTCCACCGCCTTCTGGATATCTGCGATCTCTTCGGAGGTCTTGGTCTTGCGGACGTCGAAGAAAAGCCTATTAGCGGAGCTGAGATCGCCTGAACTGGCCTTCTCGAGCAGTTCGTAATTACCCTGAGTGATATCGGGATTGTAGAGCAACTTCCCGGTCCCGTCGAGCTCACTCTCAAGAGCGGACTCGAACTGAGCCGAGTTGTCGTACGTTAGCACTCGGTCGAACGCTCCGGCCCCGATATTGGACACGTCAGTGGACGAGACGAGAGCTACCTTTTCCCCATCGGGTTTGACGATGACGGCGGAGCGCTCATCGTCTGCGCGGCCTAGCGTGTATGTCGTGATGACATCGGCCGCCTGGCCGATACCGGAGAGCATGACGAGAGCATCCGCTCCTGCCTTCTTCACACCGGCGGCCAGCTGGTCAAGTCGCGTCGACCGGGTGGCATCGCTGGCCGTTATTGTCTTCTCCCTGGCCTTGACGTACCCGACTGAGTCCCACAGACCGTCTGCACCCTGAAAATCAGCAGCGCTGGTGAGACGGGATATGTCCTCGTAAGAGTCGTGTGAGAGGTAATCGGTGCGTGCATCGCCGGAGGATGAATCAATGACTACGGGTCCTGCGGCGCTATCGAGCGCCTTGCCGATGTAGGCGTTGAACTCGCTGTAGGAGTTCCAGGCCTTGACCTTGTCGAACACACCTGCCTGCTCAACCGCGCCCGCTTCCGCGTGGCTGACGATCGCGACCGCGTCCCCCTGGGCAGGGACATAGAACGCGGCAGGCCACGAGTTCGATACTTCGGCGACCTTCTCGGCATAGGGATCGGAGCCTTCCTCGGTATAGACAAAATAGCCACCGAGATCGTTGTCCTGAAGATAGGACTGGATCTCGTCGACCGTGTCACGCGAGAGGTGTAGTTCCATAGCTCCGTCCCAGGGTCCAAACTAGCAGGCAAGGTTGCTTATATACTTTGTTACTCCGGAGGGGGGACAACGGCTCAGGTCAGTCCTCTTCGAATGATTTCATCATCAGGCTGGGGGTCACCAGGCTCGTGAAAATGACCATCCCGATGATAGCACCATAGAGGTCGAGCCCAATGAGCCCGGAGTCCACTGCAAGTGTCGCGACGATCGATGCGATCTCTCCGCGCGGGATCATCCCCATGGACGTGCGGGTGCATACATGCACCGGAAGTCCGGCGAGACCTGCACCTACCAAGGTCCCTATCACCTTACTGAGGGTCGCCGCCAGCACGATGACAAAGAAGAGCGTAAGGGGAATGGATGTCATCTCGTTGACATTGACCGACATACCGAGCGTGACGAAGAAGATGGGTGAAAGGATGTTGAACAACGGTTCGAGGTATTCCTTGATCCTTGTGATGCCCTTGCTCTCAGTTGTCGCAAGCCCGGTGAGGAAGGCGACTATGGCAGGAGAGAGCCCGAATATCACTTCGCCCACGATCGCACCAACGAAGCCTAGACCGAGGGCGAACCGGGCACCCAGGTCCTCGGCGCCTATTAGGATCGAGAGGTTGGTCAGGTAGGGTATGAGCTTCAGACAAACGAGGGTGTACACCACTCCGAACCCTATCGCCAAGAAGGACGCGGTAGCGATGCTCCCTGCCGATACGGCCCCTCCGGAGACGATGATACTGGCAACGACCGTTAGGACCACGAGCGCAAGAACGTCGTCGACGACGGCCGCTCCCAGGATGGTCGCTGCCTCCAAGGTCGTGCTCTTCCGCATCTCCTGTAGGATGCTCGCCGGGATCGAAGCTGATGTGGGAGTGAAAGCTGCGCCCATGATGAGCGCGATCTGTAGCTTTATCTGGGGATCCTGGCCATCGGGGGACATGACGTACCAGTAGAGAGCGAATCCAACGAGGAACGAGAATGCTGCGTTGACAAAAGCAGTGAGGAAGGCGGCCTTGCCCTGGCTGCGGAGCGTATTGATGTTAGCGTGCAGCCCCACCCCGAAAAGTAGTAGGAACACGGCCAGCAACTGGAAGAACTTGATGAAGGTGGCGACCTCTCCGACAGGTGTGACCAGCCCGAGGAAAGATGGGCCGATAAGGATCCCGGACATCATGTAGCCGATGACCGTCGGTGTTCCGAAGAACTTGCGTGAGACCTCTCCACCGATCTCGGCCGCGAGAAGGATGATCCCCAGCACGACAAGGGGCTCGTTCGCCACATGGCGTAACTTCTCCGCGATCCCACCTTGCTCACCAGCGTGCTCCCCGGTTGTGGGTGCGTGGGTCACGTTAGGAGCATCCGATATCGCAGATGCGTCCTCGTCTGCCCCGGCGACCATAGCACAGGCACTGACCATCATCACCATGAGCGCTATGAGCAGCACATAGCGCGAGGCCGGAGGCATACCACTCAAACGGACGGGCATTCTTAAAAAAGAAACAGCTGAGCGAAAGATTTATAACTGCGGAGTGACACTATATTCCCAGCGTGGTCCATGATGGAGTATAGTTCGCAGGACGCGGTCAGTCATCTTGAAGATGCTCTGACCCCCGGTTACTTGAAGGCGCGCCGATCCCGGCAGAAAGGACTGTTCTGGTCGATGCGGGGAGCGGTTCGGGGCGCTAGCGGCTATGCATTGATATGGGCCAAGTTCTTTGTGCTCTTCTCGCTATTCTGGGCCAAGAGCTACGTCGAGCGTGCCATCGACGCTGAACTGAGCAGGACAGAGATCGCTGGCGACTAGGCCGTTAATGGGCCGATAGGTACTGGCCCGATGTCCGACGCTATCCTTATCCATCCTCCCGCCACGTTCGATTTTCGGACGCGCCCGTTCTTCCCGGGCCCGGCCGGTCGTACACAACCCTACACACACCAGTTCACCATGCTACCCGTCGGTCTGGTATCACTGGCCAATCTCCTCCACAACGAGGGCATCGGCGCTCGCGTCGTGAACCTAGGATCACTTATGATCGAAGATCCGACCATGGATGTCGAGCGCTACATCCATGAGCTCGAAGCGGACGTTTACGGAGTCTCCCTCCACTGGATCGTTCACGCGCACGGGGCCCTCGAGACCGCACGACTCCTCAAGGAGCACCACCCCGATGCACGGATCGTAATGGGAGGGATCAGCGCGTCCGAGTTCTGGGAGAACGTCCTCGACGAGCACCCCTATGTCGATGCGGTCGTCGTAGGGCCTGCCGAGGCCGCCATGATACCACTGGCCCGCGGACGACCGCTCGCTAAGGTCCCCGGTATCGCTTATCGAAAGGACGGCAGGCTCGTAAGGAACGATCCAGCCAAGCCTCCAAAGGACATCAATGACCTTGATTACGCGACACTGGACCTTGTAGAGGGCCGTGGATTCCTGGAGTTCGATCCTGAGATAGATCTCAGGTACTGGTGCATCCCGACCATGCGTGGCTGCGTCTACCGGTGCTCGACCTGTGGGGGTTCCTACGAGCCGTTCTGCCGGCAGTTCTCCGTCCAGCGACCGCTCCTCCGGAGCCCGGAGCGGATCGTCGACGACCTCTGTCGTCTTGCTGATACTGAGATCAACGGCGTGTTCCTGTTCCATGACGTCCGCATGGGGGGGAAGAAGTACTGGAAGCGTCTCGTAGAGCTCATCCGAAAGGAGAATCCCGAGCTAGACCGCGTCACCATGGAGCTCTTCTCTCCGGCATCCCACGAGTTCCTCCTCCCTTGGTCCCGACTACGAAAGGTAGGCTTCACGATCTCCCCCGAATCGGCTGATGAGAACGTCCGACGTGCTCACGGGCGACGTTACAGTAATGCTGCGCTCGAGGCCTGTCTTCGGACGTGCGAGAGCCTCCATATCTACACGGCCGTGTACTATACCATCGGACTGGGGCATCAGACACGCACGTCTCTTGCCGCCACTTGGTCGTTGTGGGAACAGCTCATCAACCTCAACCATGGTGACCGTGTGTTCATCAAGCCGGACTTCGGGGTCCAGCTCACCGTGGATCCCGGCTCACCCGCGTTCCTCGATCCTTCATCGTATGGCTATACTCTGACCGCCCGCACACTGGAGGACCACAGGACGCTGTTCCTCGATCCCAGCTGGAAGGCGTGGTTCGGTTACCGGACCGATCATTTTGATCCCGAGGAACTCGTTGAGCTCGCTCTCACCTCTGACCGAAGACTGACGTTGGCCTATCGCAACACCGGTATCTTCAGCGAATGGGAAGCAGAGGAACGTCTCCAGCGGACCGCGGACGAGGCCCTTCTCCTTGTTGAGCTCGACCGCATCTCAGAGGGACCTGAGGAGGACCGTGACCATTTGCTCCACGCTCTGATAGATGAGGTCGGTGGACAGGACCTTTCTGGGGTCACGGACGAATGGCGTCGCAGGATGCGATTGCGACGGTTCGGCCGTCGTATCGCCCGCGCGATGGGATTTAAATAGTTTCATCGGGTGGCCGAATCCCAATGAGTCCCGAGTCCTCCCCGGGGATAGAAGCCTTGCGCAAGGCCGAGGACCTCTTGGACAAGCGCGACCTCGAAGGGGCGCTCGATGCGGTCAATCAGGCCCTCCGTTCAGATGAGAAGCTCGGTGAAGCATGGGTGCTCGCGGGCCTTATCAACCGTCGTCTGGGACGCTTCAGCGAGGCAATCAGATGCCTCACCGCTGCAAAGAACATCCTTCCCGGGGATGGCGAGGTAATGCTGAACATCGGGCTCACCCACGAAAGGACCGGAGACCTTACTGCAGCTGTCACTGCGTTCGAGGAAGCGGTCCGCGCGCTAGAGTCATCATGCGACCTGAAGCCCAAGGACGAGTTCCTGCTCAATGACCTTGGTGTATCCCTTAGAAGGCTCGACTTCGTAAAGAAACGTGCCGGTCTCGTGACGGCGACCGACTCGGACGTGCTATCCCGTGCAAAGGAGTGCTTCCAAAAAGCATGCGAACTGGACACGAGGTACGCGGAAGCATGGAACAACCTCGGTCTGGTCACTCTAGAGCTCACTCGTTCCTATGCCGAACCATGGACCGAGTCATCGGTCAGCGAAGCGGTCGCCCATTTCAAGAAGGCTATATCCTGCGATTCGTCCCTCAAGGAACCATGGAACAACCTCGGCGAGGTGTACGAGAAGCTCGGTGAGCTGAGTGAGGCCGAACACTACCTCCGTTGGGCGGTGTGGATGGACCCTAAGGACGAGTGCGCATGGAACAACCTCGGCCTGCTCTATAAACGCATGGACATGCGTGAGAAAGCGCGGGGTTGCTTCGTGGCCGCCACTAACATCAACCCTCAGTACGCTGAGGCCCTTGACAATCTCGGGTCCTTGTTCTTCGAGGATGGACATCTCGAGCAAGCACGTGAGGTCCTCACACGGGCGATCAAAGCGGACCGGACACTTGCTGAGGCATGGACGAGCCTTGGTGCGGTCTATGGCAAGATTGGCGACCTCGACCAGGCCACGGCCTGCCTTCAGAACGCCCTCAAGCTCACCAATGACCGGGACCCGTCCGCCTGGAACGATCTCGGCATAACGTTCCTGCAACAGAACAGGCACAATGAAGCGCTCTCATGCTTCTCTAAGGCTCTAGCTCTCGATGAGAGCGATGCCGATCTATGGAACAACATCGGTGAGGTCTACATGGTCGTAGGGCTGTTCGACAAGGCTTCTGACCATTTTGATAAAGCATGTGTCCTGAACGGAAAGAACCCGACCTTCTGGAGGAACGCGGCCAAGGCCGCTGAGGCTCAGGGTCGGACCGACCAGGCGAAGATGCACCTCGACCATGCACTATCCCTTGAAGGACAGTAGGATTTTAAGAGCGGTCGGGCTCAATGTACTTATTGAGTGCGGGGGAAGGGATATCCGGGGGCTAATTCACCCCATTCGAACCCTTGAAGGCGCTAAGCCAACAGATCTTGAGTCTGTCGCGTTTGGCCGCTCCGCCACCCCCGCGAGGGGAGTATAAGGAGAGCTAGCCCGAAGGCTAGCCCATCCTACCGAGTTCTTCTTGGAGCTTCTTGATCGAACCCTCGAGTTCGCTCATAGCTTCGCTCTTCTTCCGCTCCGATGGTTTCGGGACACGTGCTCCGGTCCTCTTCTCCTCGAGGCTCTCGGGCCTCATGAAGTTCTTCTGGACCTCCTTGATGACCTTCTGAAGCCCTTCGACATTGCCGTACCAGATAGCGATCGCTTGGTTCTCCAGCTGGTTGAGCGTCTTTAGGGTCATAAGGACATCATCCAGGTTCTGCACATGGTCCATGAGCGAGTAGATGCTCTTGGACACCTCACCATATCGGTCGACGCGGATGAACAGCGGGACCGAGCTCGGTAGCGGTACGCCCTCTGCTGGCCCTGCTGCTGCTGCGGGTTTGGCCGCAGGAGCCGGTGCTCTGGGAGCGGGCGCTGCAGGAGGAGGAGCCGCGGGAGGTGGTGCAGCCGGAGGAGGTGCTGCCGGAGGAGGTGCTGCCGGCGGAGGCGCCGCGGGCGGAGGAGCCATACCGGGAGGCGGCATCCCGCCAGGGGGAGGACCACCGGGAGGCGGCATCCCACCAGGGGGAGGACCACCAGGAGGCGGCATCCCACCAGGGGGAGGACCACCGGGAGGCGGAGGCATACCCGGGACCCCGCCAGGGGGCATCATGCCGGGCTTAGGAGGCATCCCGCCAGGGGGAGGACCGCCGGGAGGCGGCATCCCGCCAGGAGGCGGAGGCATCCCGCCAGGAGGCGGAGGCATCCCACCAGGAGGAGCTCCAGGGGGACCCATGCCGGGTTTGGGCGGCATTCCGGGGGGACCCATGCCGGGTTTGGGCGGCATTCCAGGGGGACCCATGCCGGGTTTGGGCGGCATTCCGGGGGGACCCATGCCGGGTTTGGGCGGCATTCCAGGGGGACCCATGCCGGGTTTGGGCGGCATTCCAGGAGGACCCATGCCGGGCTTCCCAGGAGGGCCCATGCCAGGCTTCATCGGAGGACCCATGCCGGGCTTCCCAGGGGGGCCCATGCCAGGCTTCATCGGGGGACCCATACCGGGCTTCCCAGGGGGGCCCATGCCGGGCTTCATTGGAGGACCCATGCCGGGCTTAGGCGGCATACCGGGCGGAGGACCACCAGGCTTCGGTGGTGCATCGCTCTTTCCACGTAATTTATCGAATAGACCCATAATTATAGCCTCCTACGTATTGATGATTCAGTGAGAATAAGGCGATGTTGCTTTAAATAAATATACCCATCCTACCGCAGTACGGGAACGTAAACACCACTATTATTATTATAAACTCAAGGAGTTGCGTACATGACGAACAGAGCCACTGATGATAAGCCCTCTATGATGGTCATTGCCACGATCCTGGCCATTCTCTTCGGGTTGTTTTCCTACTCGACATGGGACTTCGACATGCTCGCTCCGATCGTGGATAATGATATCACATCCTTCGATGGGACGAAAGTCCATGACGAGTACAGGGACATGCTCGTTGCCCGGTCGCTCATGGAGGACGGTCGTCCCCGCATCTTCGGCCAGAACTTCATTCTCCATCCGCCAATGTTCTTCGCGCTGATCGGCGCAGTTCACTCGATCATAGGGAACTGGATCGTGGCAGGGCACCTAACTGTGATCATAGCGTCAATAAGTGCGCTCCTGGCATTCAGCCTTCTCGTCAAAGAGCTTGCAGGGGAGCGTGCAGGCCTCATCTCCATGCTCCTTCTTGGAACGCATGGCTCCTATTATTCGTACTCACTGGCGATCCTGCATCCGATGGTCCTCTGTTTCCTGTACAGTTCAGTGATCTACTGTTATCTGAGGGCGTGCGCGGGATCCAGGTCACATCTCGTCGCCGGCACCGTACTGTCCGCTGTGGGGATGTTCACAAAGCTCAACTTCGCACCATGTTACCTCGTGCTCCTTGTGTTCTTGGTCCTTGACGCACCAAGGACAGGGAACGGTCGTCGCCGTCTTAAGCTGCTCGGCATCATCATGGCGGGCGGTGCGCTCTCCTTTCTCATATGGAATGCATACCTTTACTACAACGGCCTGGACACGACAATTGAGGTCGCACACTACCTCATAAACTTCCAGGATAAATGGCGCGATCCCTCCGAGGCGTCCGTCAATCCGTTCCTCACGGCACATGACTTCATAGGATTCCCTGTGCTATTGGCATCTTTGGCCGCACTGCTCGTCATCCCTGGACGACGTAGCGCTAAACTTCTACTCGGCTCATGGGCGCTCGTCCCATTACTCGTGTTCCTCTTCTCACCTATTTACTTCGAGTGGAAGTTCGTGGTGAACGTTCTCATGCCGCTCGTCGCGCTCGCCGTCATCGCTGTAGTGGATATTTCCCGCAACATGGGATTCGGACAGAAGGCCGGTCTCGGAGTGCTCGCCCTCCTTATGGTCACCCAGATAGCGTCTCTCCCGATCGACGTGGGGCAAGGTAACGAGGTCTGGCAAAAGAACCTTTCAGTGGTCCGTGAACTGGAGCGTCTTGAGAATCCTTCGGACGTCGTCCTATCACCAACCTTGTGTCGCGAGATCGCATTATTCTCCGATATCGAGACCGAATGCCTTCCGCAGAAACCGGAAATGGCATTTCGGATGATCCTTGAGTTCGGGGCTGAATGGGTTATCTCCCATCACCCTTTACCGTACCTTCAGAATGGCGGTCTCGCGGAGCGCGTCCCCCTTATTTCCTGCACTGAGTGCAGCCTCTATCGGATTGATCTCGCAGGATTGGCCCAGAACACTATGCCCGGCCACGTCGCGCTCCAGGTCATCCTCCTCTCAACTGAACACGAGAAGCCTCTGCCTGGTGCCCGTATACAGGTCCGAAAACTGGGGACGTCTCCACGATACTACCGGACGGACGATCGCGGCTTCGCGACGGTGCTGCTCGATACAGGCAACGGGCCTGAAGGGATGCTGAGCGAGGTGGTATTCATTCCCTTCGGGAACGAACCGATGACCGGTATATTCCATGCCCGGGGAGGTCAGGCCTCGCTCTGTTCCGAGTCGACAGGTGGGGGTCTTGAATGTAACGCCGTTGACGTCTTGAAGGTGCGGCTCGATCAACGGGACCACTACGTTCATGGTTACCCGTTCAGTCGCGCCTGACCGAGATGATCAGGTAGGTGTGGCGATGACTGGACTCCGCTCGACTAGACTCCGGACGGCCCGGACGGTCTCAACGTAATCCTGTGCACGGTGCACAACGGCCGCATCATCAGGGAAGTTATCCACGAGATGACGCAATGCGACCCTAGCCTCGGGAGTCAACTTGCTCGCAGCATTTGAGAGGTACTCACTGCAAGCTTGGACGAAACCGACGAATCCAGCCCTGTCCGCCAGCACGTCCGCTGGATGGACATAGGTCTCGAGCCCCCAGAGCAGTCCATCGAGCTTCCCTCCAGGTGGGGGGCGTGGGTTCAGGAGACCCGTACCCGAACTGACCGATGCCGCGCGTATAGCGGCCTCAAGGGTGGGGACCATGGCAAGGATGGGTTTTTTCCCTCCGGTCCGCGGTTTGGAGTCCCGAGCGGGATGTGTCTTTGGTTTACCACGGACAGGGTTCCGCTTTACGTCCTTGGTCTGCTTTGCCGGGCCCTCATTCGTGATCTTCCGGGGAGGCGTCGGTTTTCTGGATGCGGGGATCTTCTCTTCGATAGTTACTTGCTTGGCACCCTGTTTCTCAATTTTGGGCATTCGTGTTCCACGTTCAAGAGGAGGTGACACCTTCACCCTATCCTCTTGCTTGATTGGCGGGATGGATCGTCCCGTCCTGTGACTTCTTGAAAAGAGGAGTAGAAGCTGGGCCCGTATTACCTTCGGGGCCCTGTCCAAGGGTATTTTCCGCATCCGTTTAGCGAGTTCGGTCTCGTTGAACGCTCCCTCGAGCCAGGCTGCGAAGTCGTTCCTTTCAGGGGTCACATGGTTCAGAAGGCAATCCTCGTCTATACCCCGGAGGAAGTCACGGAACTCTGCGAGGGTGCTCGCCCTTCCAACCTCACGGCCGTCCTTGGTCCTGAACACGAAGACCTTACCTTTTGGTACCTTACGCTTGAGGTCGATCATGAGGCCTCCATGAGCGGCGGGAGCGCATTATTTTTATCCCTTTCCCAGTGGGTGGACGGACCACGGGCTTGATAGATAGGTATCAGGGAGGGGGAACAACCCCCTCCCTCATGGGCCCAAGGCGATTTGAACGCCTGATCTCCGCCGTGTGAAGGCGGCGTCATAACCAGCTAGACCACAGGCCCTTATTGGTGCGGGAGACGGGACTTCCGAACGTACCGGAGTTGACCGGTATCGTTTTCGAACCCGCGCAGGTACTAAACCAATGGACCCTGAATCCATCACATTTGGCCAGCTCTGTCACCCCCGCACGTTATTATTATCTCTGGAGGAGTGCTAGCATTTAAAAAAATATCTACGGCGCTCGGCCGGCCACCTGGAAGTCCACGACTACTTGGCAGACGCCCGGAGAGAAGGAACGGACCTGTCGCTGGAACACTACCTCTCCACACTTGCCTGCCTCTTCTGCAGCGGCCTTTATGAGAGCGGCACCTTCCTCGAACCGCACATCCTCGGGAGTGAAGTGATAGAAATGGATGACAGCACCATCTGCGGCTGCCGCCATCGCGACGTCCAGGAACTTATGGGCCCCCTTGGGCAGCGGCATGAACACCCTGTCGGCCGGGCCCAATGCAGGGACGACCTCACGTACGTCCCCCTGGACCGCGAGCACGGTCCCCTTCACCCGGTTCCGTTCGATATTGCGCTTCATGTAGGTGACCGCATCCGGGTTCAGCTCAACTGACCATACCCTTTTCACCGCAGGTTGGACGTGGGCCGTGAGGATGGTGAAGGGACCGACGCCTGCGAACATGCCCATGACGGTCTCACCAGGTTGGACTAGTGATGCGACACGTGCACGTTCGGTCGCGAGCCTCGGAGAAAAGTATACACTGGCCAGATCGAGCTCGTAGTTACATCCATGCTCACGGTACACTGTCGTGGTACGCTGCTCACCGGCGATGACACGTACAGGCCGCACACGGAACTCGCCAGCAGTCGGCCCCACCTTCCGGCACACTACTCGCACGCCCTTGATGACCGAGAGAAGGGCCTCACCAATGGTACCCTCCATGTCCTCAAGCTCTTCGGGGACCTCCACGACGGCTATGTCGCCCACGACGTCGAACGAGGTCCTGAGCATGGCCATCTGCTCATCAGAAAGAACACCCTTGAGCGCTTCAGAGAGGCTTCGCGGATTATGCTCGACCTCGATGTCGCGTTCGAGCATCTCCATTCCAGGGATGTCACAGTTCACGGGGATTAGCACATAATCGTCCTCGTGGAGGAACCTTATGCCGCGGAGGACCTGGCCCTTGGCATCGAGCTCTTTGCGTACCGGTTCAGTGTCCTGTTGATGGACGCGAACGAACCGGACGAGCATGCTCCCGGGACGGTCGGCAACCCTTATAACGTTTGACCGGGACGGCACGGTCGTGCGCGTGACCGTCGACCTGAGCAAGAGCGCGGTTGAGAACGCACAGTATTATTACAAACGAGCCAAGAAGTCGCGCGAGAAGATAAAGGGGGCCGAGGTCGCCATTTCCCACACCCGTGCAAAGCTGGAGAACGCACGCACTGCTGAGATCGAGGTCGATGCACCCGTGCGCCTCAGGGTCCAGAAAGAACGTGCCTGGTACGAGAGCTTCAGATGGTTCAAGTCGATGGACGGAAGGCTCGTGATAGGCGGTCGGGACGCCACCACGAACGAGATAATCATCAAGAAGCACACCTCCGACAAGGACATCGTGTTCCACTCCGACCTGGCGGGTTCGCCATTCATGACCGTCAAAGTGGAGGGTGACGAGGAGGTGCCAGACGAGGTGCTCAATCAGGTAGCTGAGGCCACCGCATCATACTCGAAGGCATGGGGCATGGGATACACCACGATGGACGTGTTCTGGGTCCTGGGTTCCCAGGTATCGAAGAGCGCACCTGCGGGCGAATACCTGACTAAAGGAAGCTTCATGATCTACGGGAAGAAGAACTACTTCCATAACGCCGACCTAAGGCTCGCTGTCGGGATGACGGATGAAGGTACTATCATGGGCGGCCCCGTAGAGTCCGTCATCGCGAACACCATCTGCCATGTAGTCATCGTCCCCGGGCACAAGAAGTCCGCACAGTTGGCCCGTGATATCATCGCCAAGTTCCATGCAAGTATCGGGGATGAGGACCGTGACAAGGTCAAGGCATTGACCGTTGACGACATCCAAAGGTTCATACCCGCAGGGAAGGGTGCACTGGAGAAAGGACCACGACGCGCTATTCGATAAAGGGCTGGCCCCCCTGTCGTGCTTATTTAAATGATAAGAACCCCTTTTTGGGGATTAGGTGATGTTCATGCCTCACATAGGTATCATAGGTGGATCAGGAGTATACTCGCTATTGGAGGACACTAAGATCGTTGAGGTGGACACACCCTACGGTCGCGTAAAAGAGGTCCGTACCGGGACAATAGGTGGCGTCGATGTCGTGTTCCTCCCGCGTCATGGGAGCGGCCATTCGATCCCACCGCACCGTATCAACTTCCGTGCCAATACATTCGCGCTCTACAAGCTCGGTGTAGAACGCATCATGTCGACCACCGCAGTAGGATCATGTCACAATCAGATGCCCCCCGGCACACTGGCCGTCCTCGACCAGTTCATGGACTTCACAAAGAACCGCGTCACGACCTTCTACGAGGGTGACGACGGTCATGTGTTCCATGTGGACATGACCACGCCTTACTGCCCGGAGATGTGCAAGCTCCTCTATGAAGAGGCAAAGAACGTGACCAACCGTGAAGTGTTCCCCGAGGTGACATATGCCTGCATGGAGGGCCCACGGTACGAGACCCCCGCAGAGATCAACGCGATCCGTGTTCTGGGAGCCGATGTGGTCGGGATGACGAACGTCCCCGAGGTCGTCCTTGCCAGGGAGAAGGCCATGTGCTACTCTTCTCTTGCCTTGGTCACGAACTGGGCCGCAGGCATGGCTGACAGTCCCCTCGGCACGACAGAGGTCGTGGAGCTCATGAACAAGAACATCGAGGCCCTCAAGAAAGTGTTCTCCCGGGTGATCGACCGCCTACCTGCTGAGCGTGGCGGTGGTTGTGACTGCGCCAAGGCCCTGGATGACGCTGAGATCTAATTTCCCGAAGAATGCCGCGATGGGCCAACATAACGGCTCATAGCACTAATTAAGGTGTATTAAGTTCAATATTCTTATGGTAAGATTTAAAAACATACTCCCCGGGGCATCCGAACATCATGATACTGACGAGACATCGAAGATTGGACCTTACAGAGATACTCGGGTCCAATCTCACGGACGATATGCCCAAGGAGATCATCTCCGTTGAGGCCCGTACCCGTGATACCGACCATAAAGATGGGACACCCACGTACCATACGGATTCCGGCCCCGACCCAGTCCCAACCAACATCCATCCGTTCGTGCTAACCCTCGGTACCAAAGGCGGATTGTAGGGCGTCGAAGGTCACCCTGACCATCAATTGGACGCCTACGTAGTGATGAGAGGCCGCTCCCGGACCGGTATCCTACCGGTCGATCGTCACATCTGGTGAGCTATCCCGTCTTGACGCGCCTGAGGACCATGCCCTCGACCTTGAGCGGATGGGCCCCTGTGGCGTACTTCACGGCCCGGTCCAGGTTGCTCTCGCTCGACGAGTAGATGGTGAACAGAGGTGCACCCATCTCGACCCGATGTCCCTTCTTGGCATGGAGATACATCCCCGCCTTCTTGTCCTTGGGAGCACCAGCAAGTCGCGTGGTCCGGTTGATGACCGCATTATTTAGCGAGGTTACATAGCCCTCTTGTGGAGTGTTCACGGTCTGCTTGAACTTTCCGAGCTCGATGTCCTCGGGCTTGATATCGGGATTGCCGCCCTGCAGCTTGAGTATCTGCTTGAACTTCTTCAGGGCCTGGCCCGATTCGAGGATCTCCTCGGCACGCGCTTTCCCCTTACCGTGAGCAGCAGCGCCCCCGAGCTCTAGGAGGATGCCCGCGAGCGAGGTCGCCTTCTCAGTAAAGCTCCCGTGATAATTACCATTGAGCGCTTCAAGTGCCTCTCGCGCTTCGAGGGCAGGGCCTACGGCCCGCCCTACGGGCTGCCCGCCGAACGTGATCGCGCATTCCACCTGCATGCCCAGACGCTGTCCCAGCTCGATGAACTTGATGCCGAGATTACGTGCCTCGTCATCGCTCGTCACCTTGCAGCCGTTCCCCACGGGGATATCTATGACCACGTAATTGCTCCCTGCGGCCTTCTTCTTCCCCAGGACCGATGCGAGCACGAGACACTCAGGGTCCAGGGACAAGGGTCGCTCGATCTCGATGAGCATCGAATCAGCGGGAAGGAGGTCCATGGTGCCGCCCCACACGAGACAGCCCCCGGCCTTCTTGATAATATCCTCGATCTTATCCGCCCCGAACTCGATGGGGGCAAGCACTTCCATAACATCCGCTGTGCCCGCAGCACTGGTGATGGCGCGTGATGACGTCTTTGGAATGACGAGGTTTGCGGACGCGACGATGGGGACCACGAGGAGGGTCGTCTTGTCGCCGGGGACACCACCGATTGAGTGCTTGTCGAAAACACGTCCTACATTGAGCTCGATGCGCTTTCCTGTATTCACCATCGACATGGTGAAGTTCGCGGTCTCTTCCATGTCCATGCCATGAGAAGAGAGGCCCGCCACGAAAGCGGAGAGCTCGATATCAGTGAGCTTCCGCTCGACCACATCGTTTACGATGCTCGCGATCTCGCTCTTCTCGAGCTTTTCCCCAAGGACCTTCCTCCTGATGAGGCGGGTCGACTCTGGGAGCCCGACAGGTTCAAGGGCGATCTCCGTTCGATCCTTCACGTTCAGCATCTGGCCGATATCGGGGAGTATGCCTACCTCACCAGGTTTCACCAGTGTACCGGTGATGAAGGCGGTCACTGTCGTGATGATCCCGCCCCCGCTGATGCGAACACGACCACGGGCCCGTACGCCCATTGCTTTAGCGTCCTGTGCGTTGAGCAGGACCGAGTTCGGACCTAGGTCCAGGTCGACCGGTCGGGCCTTGAGGATAGTTTCGTGGATGTCCATGTCAGTGCCTCCATATCACCCGATGACCCGAAGAAGGGTGAGGCGCCGGGGCTGGGACTTTCATACGACGGGGGGATTCCCCGTTGCACTTTGAACCCAGGAGGACTCGCGTCCACGGGTTTTCAAGACCCGCGCATTTAGCCGCTCTGCCACCCCGGCACTATGCCCTTCCTACCGAAGGTCAGGCGGTAGCATGTTAGGGATGCCATCCTCTATCGGATAGATCGTTCCACACTCATCGTTCGTACAGATAAGCTTGTCCGATCCGACGATCTTCACCTTGTTCTTACAGAGCGGACAGACGAGGATTTCCAATAGTTCCTTCTTGATTGGCATCGGGTTCACCGAGAACGTGCCGGGAGGCGTGGCAAATACTTAAGCGTTTGCCTGGCGCGGCGCCCCCCCTGCCACGTAAAAACAGGAGAAAAGGGGAGGAGCGGGGCACATGAAAAGGAGTGACAGTGGTAGCGGCCCCGCTCCAGGTTGGGAAGGCAGTGTTTTTGGTCATGGTCTATCATGATAATGGAGATAGGAGCGCGCCTCTCACTCGATAAGAAGCTTGCGCCCCTTGGACTCGGCGAGTCGAGGTACAGTGACCTTGAGGACACCGTTCTCGTACGAAGCCTTGGCCTTCTCCGGATCGATCGAAACAGGGAAGCCGATAGCCTTGTAGAAACCTCGGTACGAGCTGTACCGTGATGTCCCCTCATCGCTCGTTTCCTCTTTCACCTCATTCTTATCGGTCTTTATGACGAGGGAGTCTGGATTGACCTGAAGGTCGATGTCCTCCTTCGAAGCGCCCGGCACCTCGGCCGTTACCTCAAAGCCCTCGTCGGTCTCGCGAAGGGTTGCATGAGGGTTCCGGAACCGCTCACCTGCAGAGACTAGCCCACCATCCTTACCCGATTCCTCGGTAAGGAGCAGGGTGCCCCCGAAGATACGGTCCATGTCCGCTTGCATCCTTCGCATGTCCTTGAATGGTCTCCAATACAACACCAATTCTATCACCTTGTAAACAAACATTGTTTACATATCATAGGATATTTAGTTCACTCCAATATTTAAACTTTACTAAGGGTTTTTGCCTATCAAAACATAGGTTAACTAAAAAATGTTAATAATCATTGCTGATAAAAAAACTTTTATATAAGTTGTACCTATTTTAACATAAGAGAAAGAAAGCAGGTGTCCATGTTGGAAGAACGCATCGTCATCTATCGCAAGCGGTTGCCGGTCGAGCCAAGCATCGATGAGGACCTCGAGTGGATGTGCGAAGCGCTCGGTCTCTGCGGACCCAAGGACAGGGACAAGACCTGCATGCGGGTGTTCAAGCGGGTCATCATCACCACTCAGGACGGCTCCGGAGTGACCAGTTCAGAGCTCGTGGAAGAGTTCGGTCTCTCAAGGACGAGCATTGTCCACCACCTCAACCACCTTCTCCAGAGCGGCATCGTCGAGCGGAAGAAGAACCGTTATCTTCTCAGGAGGAACAACCTCCAACGTACCCTCATCGAGCTCCAGCATGATGTACAGCGGATGTTCGAGAACATGCAGGAGATCGCGAACGAGCTCGACAGGGAGCTCGAGCTTCCACGGCGACAGCGGTTCAGGGAAGAGGAGCGGTAATCCTCACCTGTCCCCCAAGCTCCTTCACGGCCTCGGGGAACCCGGGCCAGGACACATCCACACAGTCCATGTTCTGGACCGTCGTGGTACCGGTAGCGCCGAGCCCCGCCATGACGGCCATCATGGCGACGCGATGGTCCCCATGCGAGGTCACGTCGGCACCCCGGAGGGAGGGCACACCTCTTACGACAACACGGTCATCACCGACGGCGATATCGGCGCCCATGGCCCTGAGCACGTCAGTGCATGTGGAAACGCGGTCCGACTCCTTGTACCGCAGACGGGCAGTGCCGGTAATAGTGGTCGTACCCCGAGCGCGTGCTGCGAGCAGGAGGACCGCAGGGAAGAGGTCAGGTGTGTCGGACACGTCCAGGTCGGCACCATTGAGCTCGGACCTTCGGGCGATGAGGGTGTCACCATCCCACGAGACATCGCCGTTCAAGAGGTCGATGAGCTCCAGAAGTGCCCTGTCCGGTTGTCGGGACGATTTCACGAGGCCCTTGACACGGACATCGCCACCCAGGAGACCGGCCGCCACAGGGAAAGCTGCAGCGGACCAGTCGCCCTCGATCGTCCGTTCGATGGGCCGATAGTCGACCCCGCCCTCGATAAAAGCCCCGCCATCATCAAGCCCTGCGTACGAAGGATCGTCCAGGGCCTCGAGCGTCAGGTCGACGTACCCGCGGGATGCTAAAGGTCCTGCAAGGTCTATCCGCCATTCTCCTTCCAGCACAGGGAGCACGAGGAGCAGTGCTGAGAGGTACTGGGAACTCGCCGTGGCGTCCAATGTGGTCGAACCCGGCCTTAATGGGCCCCGGACTATGACGGTGCCGTCCGCGTCCCTGCTAGCTTCAGCACCCAGTTCCCTGAGCGCTTTGAGCAACGGCTCCATCGGACGCCGTACCAGAGAACTGTCCCCTGTGAGCCGTACGGCTCCCGGTGCCAGACATCCGGCGACAGTGAAAAAGCGAAGGGTCGTCCCCGAGTTCGCGCAGTCGATCGTCCCCTCAGGGACGTTCAGTTCGCGCCCGCACCCGCTCAGCGTTATCAGATCATTGTCGTCCACGATCTCCGCTCCAAAGGCACGACAGGCCTCCAGTGTGGCCAGGACGTCCGCGCACCGGCTCAGGTTCCGTAAGGTCGACTGACCCCGGACAAGGAGGGCACGAACGAGGGCACGATGGCTGATGCTCTTCGACGAAGGGGCCGTGATGCTCCCGGTCACCTCGCCCGGTCGCACGACCGCGTCCATGTCACCGCTCCACGATGGTCTCTTCAACGGCCATACCGAAATGTCGCCCCTTAGGTGCCTCGCGATAGGTGAGCACCTCGTCACCGGCCTTCAGCTCGGTCACGGGCACAAGGCTCCCGTCAGGCCGCACGAGCCTTACGGTCTCGGCGTTCTGGAGGACCGTCTTTGCAGGAACATCACCCATCTTCGCCACGACAAGCACCAGTGGGCGACGCTCGATCTTTGACCTGCCAACGGTGACGATGCGGGTAGCTCCGTCGGTCCTGACGACCAATAACGGCTCACCGGCCTCTAGCTCGGAGAGGTAGCGTGTACGGTCGCCCACGAGAACGTACTCATGGACCGGTCCGGCGTTCACTCTGAACGGTCGCGTTGCGATGTATGGGTTCTCGACGTTCTCGGCGTGCACGAGGAAAAGGCAGGCGCCCTGGTTACCCACGAGAGCGCCCTCGCCCGGCTCAAGGATAGAGCATGTGTCGATGCACACACGATCCCCCTCACCGATCTCCCTCACTTCGGAGATCTCAACGGGCGCGAGCTCGATGTGACGGGCCTGGTCGCTCAGCATATCACGTATGGCCTCGATCTCGTCACGGGCCACGAGTCCGTCGACCCCCTTCTCAAGGATGGTGGCGAACAGCCGGGCCTCCTCGACGCCTGAGACCACGCCCAGCACGCGGAGGGAGGACGCGATCAGGTTTTCGAGCGGGATGACCCGCCAGTCGGACGCCTCGACGATGACCGTGGACGCCTCACTGTTCTCCAGTATCTTCAGGTCATCGGAACTTGAGAGCTTGACATAGAGTACGCCACCTGCGGACTTGGCAGGGTCCGTGGTCACGAGCAGGTCAGCATCGGGGTCCGGTGCGGCAACGGTAATACCGAGAGCTTCACGGTGCTCGAGCGCCCATTTCACATCGTCACCAAGGGCGAGGAAAGTGGTCACACCTAGTTCACGGACCGCTCTGATCCAGGCCTCATCCGGCTGGAGAAGGGCCCATAGCTCCTTCATCCCATGACCTCCAGACCTTCATCGACGCTCACGTCATCGACGATAATGGCTCGCAATGCACGGACCATGGCGCCTGGATCGTCACAACCGAACACGTTCCTTCCGAACGCTATACCCTGTGAACCTGCATCGAGCGCCCCCCGGACCATCTCCAGAGTGTCGCGAGGAGTATCGCAACGCGGACCCCCCGCTATGATGATCGGGACGGGACACCCATCGATCACCTTCGCGAACGAGTCGGCATCCCCTGTGTATGATGTCTTGATCACGTCGGCACCCAGTTCGGCTCCGAGCCGGGCAGCATGGGCTACGAGCTCCGGATCGAACGGATCGTCGATCCCAGGTCCTCGCGGGTACATCATGGCCACTAAGGGCATACCCCACTCCTCGCAGGTCGATGATACTATCCCCAGGTCCGCGAGCATCTCGTCCTCGGTGTTGGCTCCCACGTTGACGTGTATGGAGACCGCATCGGCACCAAGGCGCATGGCATCTTCGACCCCGCCCACAAGGACCTTCGCATGTGGATCGCTGGCCATCGAAGTGGATGCAGAAAGATGGACGATGAGGCCGCAAGGTGCCGTCGTCATCAGTCGAGCTAGTCCCTTGTGGAGGAACACGGCCGTGGCTCCCGCCTCGGCGACCGAGTAGACGGTCGAAAGTGGATCGACAATGCCCGCGATAGGGCCCATAGACACACCGTGGTCCATAGGTACTGTTACGAATCGCCCGTTGGCGCTGATGCGAGAGAGTCGGAGTTTTTTTCCCATGAGTAGTCCCGCGACCGGAGTGTAGGTCGATATTTAAAAAGGTGTGCGGGCGCGGACGATTGCTGGCCCAGGGCCATGCAATAGCATTATATTAGTTACCCTCTCCTCAGGCACAAGGTGAGACATATGACAGAACTGCCACATGCTGCCATCGCTCGGGTAATGAAGAACGCCGGCGCCCAGCGCGTGAGCGTCGACGCTGTCGACTTCATGATTGAGAACCTCGAAGAGTTCGGTGCGGACATCTCCAAGCGTGCGTTCCAGATAGCTCAACACAGCGGTCGTAAGACCGTGATGTCCAAGGACATCAAACTGGCCACCAGGTAGTCAGTGTTCACGGTCCGGGGTCGCAAGGCCCCGACCATTTCCATTCTTCACATACTCTCGAATAGCCTTAGTGCTATTGCGTTCGGCAATCCTGCATCGCGGATCGCGCGTGCTGCCGCCTTGACATCATATCGGACCCTCTTCATCCGTAACTTCAATGACTCGGTGTCGAGCAGCCCGTACGCAGCATGCCAATTCCCGTCCCGGGGCTGCCCCACTGATCCGGGATTGGCCACGTACCCGCCTCCGATCCTCCGTATGAACTGATGATGTGTATGGGCCACAAAGAGCGCCCGGGTGGACGTCATCTCAAGGAACTTCCTGAGCCGGGACTCCTTACATCCGGGGTCCACGTACTCATGGAGCGGATTGATGGGCGATCCGTGGACGAGCGCCACGCCATGGAGTTCCAGTGTCTCAGGGAGCCGTTCGAGATAGATACGTCGTTCGGTACCTATCAGGTTCCGGGTCCACCGTCCTGCGGTTGCAGCACTGGGATTGAACCATTTGAAGTCCCCCCTTACCACTGCATCGTCATGGTTCCCCTTGATACACTTGATGCCCTCGTCCCGGACCAGGTCCACGACCTCTCCGGGGGATGCACCATACCCTACAAGGTCGCCAAGACACAATATCTCGTCGCATTTCAGGTCAGCCAGAACGGCCTCCAGTGCATGGATATTACCGTGAATGTCCGCAAGGAGGCCAATGATCACCTGTCGACCCCTAGTCGCGGACCCCCTCAGGTGTGAGCGAGTAGATAGCCTCGCCCTCAGGCAGGTCCGGTGAATCGATGAGCCGTGCCACACGCTTCCCGCCCTTCCCTCTTCGCAGGAAGAGCCGGTACGTGGCCGCATGGCCCACTATGTTACCTCCGATGGCCTCCATGGTCGGTCCGAAGAACACATCGGGCTTGGACATCACCTGGTTGGTGACGAACACGACGAGATTGTGTATATCGGCCATTCGCTGGAGGTTGTGGAGGAGTCGGTTGAGCTTCTGCTGGCGCTCTGCCAGCTTCCCTCGACCAGCATATTCCGCACGGAAATGCGCTGTGAGGGAGTCCACGATGATAACCTTGATGGGGATCTCGTCCTTGGTGATGAGCTCCTCGACCTTGTCGGCCATGAACATCTGATGGTCCGAGTTGAATGCACGTGCTATATGGATGTGACCCAGCACTTCTTCGGGATCGAGCCCCAGTGCTTCCGCTATGCCCATTATGCGCTCGGGCCTGAACGTGTTCTCGGTGTCGATGAAGGCGACATGGCCGTTCACGCCACCCTTTTCCGGAGGGAGCTGCGCACTGACTGCGAGCTGGAAGGCGATCTGGCTCTTCCCCGAGCCGAATGGGCCGTGGACCTCGGTTATCGCCTGCGACTGGACCCCACCCCCAAGGAGCTCGTCCACCTGCGTGGACATGGTGGTGACCTTGACCACCTTCTTACGCTTCGCGAGGACATCAAGCCCGGTCTCAAAACCAATGTCCAGTACCTGTCGCGCAGCGTTGATGACCTTCATGGCAAGGGATTCGCCCATCTCTGCAGCGGCCATCAGTTCGCCACTAGAAGCGGCAGCAATGGCGAGCACGTCGATGTATCCGACCTCGCGGAGCTTCTCTGCGGTCTTCGGTCCGATGCCCGGAAGATCCTCTATCGTGGGGTCCATGATACAATACACCCGCCCAAGTATTATTAAGATGGAGAGGGTGGCGTGCCGGTACTCCCTTCAAGATCCGTGAGGAGTGCCTCGGCCTCGGCCTTGGCGTTAGGGTCCGAGATACGATTGACCATGAGCTCGTTCCTGTCGCTGATGTCATTGAAACGGACACGTCCCTCGAGCAGGAGCTCGCGTCCCAGGAGGGTCCCGACTGAATGCGAAACGGCCGCGACCATGTCGCCCGCCTTCTCGCCTTCGGAACGCACGTCGTCCACGGAAAGACCCAGGAGGTCGCTGGCGTTATCTCGGAAGAACACAGCACGCAGACAGTTCGTACCGTCGTCCACGGTAGCGGACACCACCATGTTGTAGGCAGGCTCCTGCTCTCCATGCTCGGCGCATACGAACTTCCCCTTAACGTCGGCCCTGATGCGTTTACCGCAGGACGGGCACACCTCGTACAGCGGATTGTTCTCAAAGAGCTGCACCACTGTCGCCCTGATCCTTACGACGTCACCCGGGACAGCATCCCTGAGCAATAGGCGTCGGGCAGGTGCGGGAGCAGAGCCGCCAGAGCCCCCGCCAGCTAGCTTCTCTAGCGGTGGGATCTCCACGTTCTTTGGATCCACGACGATTCGTGAGCGCGTGGTGAACCTCATCTCGATGCGGTCCAGATTGTCCCGCTTTATGAATCCGCCGACGAGCTTGACGGGCGTACCGACCTCCAGACCGTGGTGGTCGATGACCTCGACACCCTTGTCCCAGAAGGAGACCCGGATGGTCCCGGTCTCATCACCGATGATTATGTTGGCGACACGTCCGAGGGATCCGTCCTTGCGGGAGAACTCGCGCGGCGGGAAGACCCGGACGACCCGTCCGATTATATCCGCCTCACGCATGTTCTCGGACAGTTCCCCGATCGAACGCACTGCAGGCCGCGCCCGCTCGAGGGTCTTTACCCCAAGCTCGTTCGCGACAATGTGGGCGGCGCCGGTCTCTGACACGAGGCCTGCAAGCTCCTTCTTCTTCTTCTCTATTGCTGCACGCACCTCGTCGGCGCTCATGTCGGACTCTGTGGCTATTCTTTCCACGAGCGTATCCATGTCAGTGCTCATGAGGGATCCCGGCTGCAGCGGGGCAGGCCAACACTTATATCTTTCACCCGGCACATTGCGCCCCGGATGGCCGCTTCTACTACGGAGGGGGCAGAGGAGGACGTTCGGCTTATACTCGTCATCGACCGGGACGACGACCTCGGCCGGAAGGCAGAGATCGACGGGCCCGTGATGGGTGAGGAGGACACGATCAAGGCCGCCGTCAAACTGGCCCTTGCTGACCCCAGCGATACCGATGCGAACACGCTCTTCGAGGGCGTCCGCGTCTACAGGGACCTCGCTCAGCGGAAGAAGGGCATAACGAAGTTCTTCATCGCGGCCATAACTGGCGATGTCTCAGTGGGCACGACATCGGACATGAAGCTCTCGGCCCAGCTCGATCACGTTCTCGCACATACCAAGGCCAAGTCGGTCATCCTCGTGACGGACGGTGCCGAGGATGAGTACGTCACTCCGCTGGTGGAGTCGAGGGTGAAGATAGACTCTCTCGACCGCGTGGTCGTCAAGCAGTCCGAGCGCCTCGAGGGATTCTACTACATGACGGCCGAGTTCATCAAGAAGGCAACGCTCGATCCAAACCTGTCCGCGCTCTTCCTAGGCGTACCGGGACTGGCCGCGCTAGTGTTCTTCGTCTACGGCTGGGAGGGCTCACGCATCCTCGCAGGTGTCCTTGGTACCTATCTCGTCCTCAAGGGTTTCCACATGGAGCGTTTCGTGGAGGACTTCTTCGCCGAGTTCTTCAGCGCCTATCGCGAGGCAAGGATATCATTCATCACCTACCTGATCACCATCGTCCTGATCCTGTTCTCTATCACACAGGGATTGAGCGAGATGGAGCGTGGCGGGGCCGATCCAATGCAGGCCGCCGGTTCGTTCGTGGCCGGCGCGGTCGTGTGGTTCTCAGCAGCCGTCATCTTCACGCTCCTTGGCAAGTCCATCGACGCACTACCCGACACTGGACGACTGCTACGGTACTTCACGCTCGTTGTGTATACGGTGACGATCGCGTTCTTGGCCCAGAAGGCCACCGAGCCAATCCTGAACCCGGACCTAGGCGTCCAGGGCGTCGCCTCCAGTATTGCCGTAGGCCTCGTGGTCATCCTAGGGACGGCCGTGGTCCAGATGATCGTGCGTCGTCGCTTCATCCTCGATTGAGGTGGATTGCTTGCGCGTTTCGGATGTGTTGATAGGCGCTCTTGCCGGCGTCGCGATATGCATCGTCGTCCTGTTCGTCCCGTTCGTTGAGGAGCTGGCGCCCCTTGTCGGCGGTTTCGCCGCGGGTTACCTGGCCGCACAAGGCGTTTGGGGCGGGATAGTCACGGCACTTATCATGACCGCCATCATGGTCGTCCCTGCCTACCTTCTTTCCGAGATGATCGTTGGCGTACTTTCGGGCATCCCGGTCATCGGCGATCTTCTTCGCAGTGCCGGGTTCATCATCCTTGCGCTAATAGTCACCTATATGGGCGTCCTGGGCGTCCTGGGTGGCATCCTTGGCGGGTACGTGCGTGAACAAGAACGTACCGATATCGCGTTCTTCCGGCGAAGCGGACGGACGAAGTGCTCCTCATGCGGAGCACCCATACCACCGGGTAGGAGCGCATGTCAGTACTGCGACACGCCAACACCGATCGATGAGAAGAAGGGGTGAAATACCATGGAAGACGAGGTTATCTGGGGACGGTTCATCACCGTTGAATCGGCAGTGGTCGGTACGGCGTCACGCATCGCCGCCAAGCTTTCCATGGCCCTCGAGGAAGCGAGCGTGGACCTGGTCCGCGTACCCCGTTTCTCCGCAGGCCTCGCGGGCACCGCTCTCACCAACGGGTATTCCGCGGACCCGTTCCTGCGCATATCCCCAGTCGCCGAGGTCCTACTGATGTCCGCCGATGCCGCGTTCCTCACCGAGCGCTCCATCGCCCCTGCCGTCAAAGCGGGACGCTGGGCGGTCAAGCCCGGGTACATGGACACGATCGCTGCGACGCTCGTCCCCCGCTTACAGGAGGACGGTGTCGATAGCGAGGAATACCGGCGCTTGAAATCATGGTTGAAGACGGCCGTTGTACCATTCGCCGTCACACCTGACCTCGCCATCATCATCGTTGAAGATGTCACCGCTGCACTGGACCGCTCCTCCCTTGAGAGGGGATGGCGTGTCCGTCCGGCCGATGTGAAGCTGGCCGAAGAGATCCAGCGCAGGCTCACCTCGCTCCCGAAGGAGAACCGTCTCATCATCGAGATGGGTCGGGACGAGGATGTGTTCGTCAAGAACATGATGGAGGTCATTCGCGGTCTGGAAGGACCTGGGATCGCAGGTGAACGACTATCAAGGGGTATGCGAACTCTGGACCAGTTCGATGAAGCATAGTAAGACTCCGGAGTGTTCTCCCCTGTTCAACGAATCAAGGACAATCCTCGCCCCGTTACGATATTTGTGAATTTACGTGCCCCCGACGCCCATAATCGTAAGTATTCGTGCATTATACGACGTATATCTTATAAGTGGTGCTAAAGTCTTATATACAATGGAACATACAGTTATTTTTGGGGAAAGAAATGCACTCACAAGGCTCCGAGATGTTCACGGAGACGGAGACCCATAAGACTATCTGGAAGGAGAAGAAGAAGATAGAGCATTACATCCATGATGTAAAGAACAAGGATTCGACCGAAGAGGAATTGGAGAACGAGGAATCTCCGCTCAAAATGAACTCGGATGAATAATACCGGGACAAGTGCTGTATCTGTCAGCGTTCAGCTGGTTCTTTTACTACTCCCTTTTGAGGCCTTCTTTGCACGTTTCTTCCCGGACTTTCTACTGGGTTTCTTCTTCTTCTTTCCCTCGTCCTTTGCGGTACTTTTCTGATCCCGGGCTTTCTCGACCTTCTTCTCCGAGGCAGGTCTTTCCTCGCGGGATATGGATTCCTCCTTCTTGATGGTGAGCTTCTCCCTTATCTCTGATTCCTTCTTCTCCGCATCCTTGCGTGCATCCCACTTGAGCCGTGCGACTTCTATCTCCCGGTCATTGAGGAACGAGGCGGCTGCGAGGAACAGGCCAACGAACCCACCCCAGGCCGCGAAGATGTATGAGAATCCACGTGCGAAGGCAAGGTCCGCTGTCGGTGCGCCGCCCAGCAGGATGCTCAATCCTATCACCACTACTAGCGAGAACGGCATCCCGGCCGCTCCTGCCAGTGTCGACCTTACACGTCCTCGTGAGTATGGGGGTGCCAGGCCGAACGCAAGCCCTACGATACCGCCCCACATGACGACCGCAGCGAGCGCACCCAACGGTTCAGGGAAGTTACCACCAACGAACCAGCCGAGTCTCAGCCCGAGAGGCATTCCAATGAATCCTGCGAAGATGTTCCGCGCGACGATGTCCCGGTGACCTGACGGGAGCCCGATAGCGAGGCCGAGCACTCCACCGAAGACCGCCATCCCGAACGTCTCATCGAATATACTGGCGAGCACAACACCGGCCGCACCACCCACATATCCGATCAGTAGATATCGTGCCAGATCTCCTAACCTTACGAGGCCCGCCTCGTATTCTGCAACAGCATCTCGCTTCTGAACTCCGGCCATCGTCGATTTCTTAGAGGTAACCCTTTATTTCAGTTTCCTAAAGGAGCCCCAGAATGAGCTTCTTTCTCTAGGGTCGCTCTACGTCCTCTTCGGGATCCATGAACCGTTCCCTGAACTGCGTCCATAGGTACCTGATCCCTCTCGGTATCCCGCCTAAGAAGTATTCTGCGTACTTGTGTACCTTTATCGATGTACGATCGTTCACCGCTGCTTTTAGAGAGTCCGTTCTTCCTTCGCGTATTGCTTCAAGCAGGTCGTCGACATCTTCCACACCTTCTGTGAGTGTCAGCCCCAGACCCTGCGCCCATCTTGTGTGCGCGTCAGAGCCACCTATACGTGCAAGACCGTACTTTTGTGCGAACTGCTGTGCTTTCTCGTTCGCGTCCTTGGGCCATAGCACTGATCCGTTGTATGCTTCCACACCGTCCAGTAGAAGGAACTGTCCCTCAGTCACCTCTTCTATCGAGAATGGATCCCCCGTTCCCAGAGTTGAATAAGGATGTGCTGCCACAGCGACACCACCCTGCTCATGTATGAGCGAGGTCGTCTCCTCTAGTGACAACCCACCGGGGACCTTCTTTGATACCCCGTACGCTAGAATGTGCCCTTTCTCGGACGAAACCTCTTCTCCTGGTACGACCATGAATCCATCGCCGTACGACTCGGCCTCAGCTAGTGCTCTTTCGTACCCTTTAATGCAATCATGGTCAGTTATCGCTATACCAGATAGCCCCAGGTCGTGTGCGTACCTGACCATCTGCTCGGGAGTCCGGTCACCATCGGAGTACCTTGAATGATTGTGGAGGTCGAAAACATCGTATCCTTGTTCCCGAAGCTGAGCTATCTCTTCCCTGAGGGAAAGTTCCTCCATCATGTCTGTCCCCAGGAGGCGTTGCGCGGGTCCGCCTGATTAAAAACTTTTTGGAAATGTCATCATTCATTATCAATATCGGTTCGAGGTCAGGCTCTACAATAGGGAAAGGTTTTTATAGTATAACTACTATATAGTAGTAACATGGAAATCCTTGACTCCTACAATTTGGAGCCCGGACCCAGGAGGATTTCCTACGGCCAGAACTTCGACAGTCTCGAATGTCGAGAGGTCAAGGAGGACGGCCGTCACTATCTCGAGCTCGCGTCCGGTGACAAGAGCTTCATGTACCTCGATCCTGCCGAGGCTATCATTCTTGCTGATAATCTAAAGGCGACCGAGAAGCGGTCCTTCAAGCCTTCACGCGGCGGTAAGCTATATACCTCCGAGGACCACGAGATCTACGGAAAGCGGCAAGGTGTTTCCGGTTTCCTGTCCGGTGACCATTTCAGTGGATATGCCGTCAAGAACGAAGACGATGGCAAGGAACTTTCTGCGCTTCTGGAGGATTTCGGCAATCGCTATGGCAAAGAGGACTATGAGACCTACCTGGAGAAGCTCAATAAGCATTCCACTGAGGTCTATGACAACCTCTCACCGGGATTCTGGGCCTCGATGGAGCTAATGAAGGGGGTCAAGGCCTGTCATCCGGTCTACACCCCAATCTATCTCGCTCAGCTCGGTGTCAACCTCACCGCCCGTCATTACAACGTCCACGGTAATATTGAAGAACCAGAGGAGAAAGGATTTGAGAAGTACTGGCGGAAGGGTATGAACAAGACACGTGAGTGGCTCGGTAAGAGGGACAAGGACGGTACGCTCAACGCCACCCATACCGGGATCTCAACCTCACTTGCGTTCGTAAGCCCTTTCCCGCTCAACCTCGTTTTCGCAGCCGATGCTGTGTACAACGGCGTAAAAGCGGAGAAGAAAGGTGGCTTCATTAGAAAGACCTCATCCTACGTCAAGGACCTGTTCAGTGATGAAGATGAAACCCATCCAACTGAGGGTTTCGGTACCCCTGCCTAAGAACTGTAACCGTTTGCCTGGATCCAATTTGACTAAAGTATGGAATAAACAATAGAAAAGTATATAAACTATCACCACTATATAGTAGTAACGGAATAAGCGTGTAAAAATCGTACAATGTGATAACCTATGTTACAGTTCGCCACCACATTCGAGCAGGCCGGCACCGCGTTCAATGAGATCGGCGACTGCAGCTCCTATTACCACGGTACCGAGGAAAGAGAGGAAATCGCTCCAGAAGAGACCGGTACCTCGTACAGTGCCTTGGCGAACGCTCTAGATTATAGTAATGTTCCAAGCGAGGCCGATGAGGGCAACCCATCATATTCTACCGATACCAGTTATGCACAAGGGCCGATTCGCGCGTCCCCACGGAGCACCTACATAGATGCCATGGTGGACATGGGTGTCCTACCTGACCAGTTCAACGACGGGTACGTCTCCCTTAACCAAGTCCAGAACGACAATCCCTATGCCGGACGTGGCATGACCCATATGGAGACGCTACTAAGGGTCATGGAGCTGTCAGGAGAGGCCAAACAGTACGAGGACGGCTGCTTCTCCTTCTGATGGTCCGGAAGGACCTTATACCGGTTCTGACCGCTAGGAGATATCCACTTCTGCAGGGAAAGGGTTCTCCATATCGAGAGAGTCCATCCCCAGATCGGATGCTCCATCCACGATGTCCGAGTCCGGTGGGAGCTCGATGTCGTCGATCGACTCGCTCTCCGTCGTATCGGGCGCAGCAGTTGGAGCCGTCTCACCAGTATCCGCTTCGATCGTGGGTGTCGCGGTAGCTTCGCCCCCATCCGGCGTACCGCCGTCAGCGGGACCGGACGAGCAACCAGCCATAAGGCACAGCATGAGGATGCAGGCTATAACATGCTTCATCATCATTTCACCCCCTTTGCCTTGAGATTCCCACGCAGTGATTTGCAGCTAGCACGCAACTGCTTAAGCTTGGTGACGGGTGCTGAACCCCTAACAACAAGCTTGCCCTCGGCACCGAGCTCTTTGAACAGTGTGAGCACGGTCTCGATCTCGGCCTCGTCCTCAAGGACACGGTCCTTGTACTCGGGGTAATGCTCGGCCACTGCGTCCACGATGTCCTGGATGATGGAGTTGCGGAGCTGGATTAGAGCATTGTGCTCGGTACGGAGAGCTTCCACGTCCTTGTCGGCAGGTCCCTTGGGATCGGATTTACCGAACTTCTTGTCGGCGGCAGCTCCCAGCCTCTTGGACCGCGAGAGCGAGAGGCGGATGGCCTGTGCGCCCAGGTCCGAAGCGATCCTGGTCTGTACTGCCCCCTTCTCCTTGAGCATGGTGGCGATGAACTCGCGCCGCGCATCCTCTGTGGGGTTCGTCGCGAAGAAAGCAGCGGCTTCGGAGGCCTTCGTGGAGATGAATGTTAGACCTGAGTCGAACTCGGTCGTATCGAGCCCTTCCTCGATGAGGATGTTCTTGTTCGCCTTCACCTTCTTCTCGCTGTAGGCAAGGACCTTGACCGTGATCTCACCATACAGACGGTTGAGCTCCTTGATACCATCCTCGTCAGGTGTCGTGGAGACCGAACGGATCTCGGACTCGAACTCCCTGAAGTACGCCTCCAGCTCGGTAGCGGACACGGACCCGCCACCCATGACGTACGCGATGATATCGTTGGTGACGTCGTTGATGGCCTTCGCGAGCTGCGGACCGAGCGCATCAGCTCCGCTCAGTTCGCCAACGAGGCTCTGGGTGTTCTCGTAGTAGTTGGCAGCATCGGACGAGCACACGACATCGATCTTGTCCAGCACCTTACCGCGCTTGAGCGCGATAGGGGCAGTGTCGAGGCTCTTGATGAACGGATAGAGCTTAGCGGCCTCCACGTACTTCGTAATGGCGAAATCGGCGGTGTCGATGAAAGGTTTTGTGTTGATACGTGCGTACTGGCACAAGATGCCTATGAACTCCGCTTCCGCACCTGCCTCGATGAGCTCGGCAGGTATGGCCTTGGGAATGCCCTCGACCGCGTACTCGATGGGCTCGCCCGAGTCCACGGATTCCACGGACGGCACATCCACAACAGGATCGGTCACCGGTTCGACCTCCGGGGTCTCCTTGGCGGGCGCGGTTTCTGCCTGCTTCTGTGAGATAAGCGTCTGAATGGCGGCACCGAGCGAGGCAGGGTCAGTGAGCCCCTGGTCGTAGAGCTCGCCCACATCTTCCGCGGTAATGAGTCCCTTGTGTTCTTCAGGTATCATCGACATGGCGCCCTCGATGGTCATGTCCCTCATAACGTCCGCCGTGGACATGGGGGACAACAAGACTGCCAATGTCAGAACGATGACCGACAGAGTGATCAAGTTGTGTTCTCTCATACTATCACGCTCCCATCATATCAGGGCTGCGTATTAAAAAATTATCTACCCCGCCGAACGTCAATTCGGTCCAGCGCTCATCGGCTCACGTGCAAAGAGGAACCAGCCAATGACGAGACCAGTTAGAGTCAGCAACGAACCCAGCAGGAACGATGTCGGGCGGTAATATAGGACCACTTCAGTATCACCGGGCTCGACATCCAATGCGATAAGCCCGGACTCAGCGCGTACGGACCGGTCGGCCGCCTTCCACCCGGGATCATGGTTCTGGTTAACGACAAGGGTGTCTGACGAACTAACATCGACACCGATGACGAGCCGGTTCGGAGAGAAGCTGAGCAGCTCGGGAGTCCCGGGCGACGATAAATAATACACCTCGCCCCGGTACCCCTTGTCGCTCACGGCAAGTGCACGGATAGGTAGTTTTGCCTGCTCGTAGCAGTTGACCAGTCCAAGGTTCAGGAGGAAGACGGGGTACTGCACCTTGAAACGGTCATCCCCGGGTACGCGGATCTGGTAGAATGGCCGTGCGGGGCCGATAGGCGCCAGCGTCCTCGTGAAAGAACCGTAGAAGGGGTCACTGTTGACATAGATCATATCGGCGAGGAGGACGAACACCAGGGCCGAGACGACCGGGGACGGGACGCCCCACCGCCTGAGCGACGAGAACGCCCGGCCCGCAAAGACAGCGAAACAGAACAGGAACATCATGTTGAGCCTGCTAGGGACCCTGAGGGACCGGATCACCGGGAGCGCATGCGCAGGTCGCCAGATGTCAATGAAGGCGTTCGTACCGAACGAGAGCATTATGATGACCAGGCACGAGACCACGAGCGGCCAACGGTCACCTAGTGACAAGACCGCTCCCAAGATGGACGCTGCCAGCCCGATAATACCGATGTACGCGTAGTACTCGTGCCAGAAGTACACCTGGTTGGGCGAGATACGGTAGGATAGATCGCTCGTGTTCAGCTCGTCCACCACAAATGACATAGCGAGCAGGGTCAGGGTGTAGCCAGGATCGACCCGTCGCTCGATAGAGCGCTCGAGCTGGACTTCGATGAGCGGGACGAGCTTGACCGAGGCAACGAGGAAGGTCAGAACTAGGACGCCGAGCGTGGCCCGCAACGGTGTCGTCGAACGCAGCTGTACGGCCTTCAGCACGGCGTGGACCACGAGGAAAAGCATGGTGAATACGAAAGGATACACGCCACCACCGAACACCATCATCGCACTGAACACGGCAGCGGGCACGACGTACCTCAGGTCGTCGAACGCCCGCAGATAGCCATCGAACACCCACGGGATGAACGCGATCGGGAGGAAGGTCGTGTGCCCCAGCGCCGCATGTGAGGCGAACGCGCCGTTTAGCATGAAGACGAACGCGGCAGCGATGCGGCCTGTCCTCGGCAGTCCGAGGGTCGCCCCGACCCGGTACATGCCGTACATCCCGATGATGACATGTACAAGGACACTCAGTTTCAGCCCGGGGATCACCCCGAACAGGAGCACGAGCAGGAAGGACGGAGAGAGGAAGGTCGACTGTGGATTGGCTAGCATCACGTTCCCGCCGCAATGGTAGGGGTTCCAGAGAGGGAACTGCCAGTAGCTGAGGACGGTCTCTCGGGGTACGGCATGATAGAACTCGTGCTGGTCCCAGTCATGTATCCCCAATCGGTGGAAGTCCTGGAACAGCGGGGCCAGGAACATTATGGCGACAGCGGTGAAGAGCACGAGCCTATTACGGACGCCCTTGGGCAGCCTCCATGCGACGGTACCTACCATGTCGGATACTACCGGTTACCGAACCTACGCAGGAAATGCTGGAGCACTTTTTCGCCCTCATCGGTGATGATGGGCTCCTCCAATCCGGTGAGGAGGGACTCGTCGATGACGAAGAGCAGGAATCCGGAGACGGCCATCTCGCTGAACCGGTTGTCGTCGTAGATGTCCTCAGTGGTGAAGGCCTCGTCCACTTCTGTGATGCAGATAACGCCCGCTTCCACCGGTCCCGAGCGTCGTGCCTGGATTATGTCGTCCACGTTACCGATGGACGCGTGCTCGAACCTGTCGATGATCGCCGTGTGCCTCTGCTCGAGCACCCGTTCGAGAGAGAAGCGGGAGATCGTATTGGAGAATGATAGGTGGGCGAAAGGGATGCGCTCGCTCATGTTGTAGACGAACGCACGTACCTCCTCGGTGACCGCCGGTCCGCGGCATAGAAGGTTTATGCACCCGCCGCCCATCACCGGTGCCAGTATCCAGTGGCGGGCCATGAGACCGAGCCTCGAGGTAGGACGTATCAAGTAGGAGAACAGCTCTATCTCCTCCCGTGGATGGAATATCCGCTCCTGTGGCGCGTCCTGCGCCTCTGGCTTCGGGGCCTCCGCCTTGTCCTGCCGGGCATCATCGTCCCGGTCCTGTCCTTCCTCAGTCATCTATGATCACCTTCCCATGCGCACTGGGCACCACCTTCATAGGGCCCGGGAACTCCAGTGACAAGGCCCCCTCGCCGTAGAGGAGTTGTAGGAATATCGCCAGAGCGGCCACCTCGGAGTGGGGCTGCCCGGTCACTGCTACGTTATGGTCCGCAAGGTCGTACACCTCCCTTCGGACCTTCGAACCGCCAATCACCAGGAGGAGAGGCTCTTCAGTACCCGTCAGTTCCGGGACCACGTCCTGCACGGGAAGCCCGTACATCGTCATGTGGACCACCTTGCCCGCCCAGTCCTTCATTAGCCTGAGGGGGCTAGGCTCGTACCGTGCCCTGAACTCACCGCCCCATCGTTCAACGACATCGTTGATGCTTTCGAGGGCGTTCTCGTCCTTCTCGCCGGCGATGGCGATCTCAGTGGCGCCCAGTGCACGGGCCACAAGCCCGCAGTGGCTGGTTATCCGTGCATCGCGTCCCCGCCGGTGGTTCAGACGAAGCACCGTGACGGAGGGGCGTTGGGCTCTCACGTTCGCAGGAAGGATGTCAAGCCTTTTATTGCTTAGTCCTGCGATCCGGCGCCCGGGACATCAACGGGGATTACTGCTCATCATGCCATTTCTTGGCAGCGATACCGGCAGTGATGCCTGCGGCACCCGCACCGATGCCAGTGAGCACCGTCCCGGTGAGAGCACCCTGCATCTCGTCATAGATCGGCTGGGTCTGCTCGATGTACGATGCCTCCTGGACGCCCGCGCTCCTGGCCATGCTGCCGAGGATGTCCATAGCACCGTTGTACTCGCCCGAGGATATCCCGTCGCGGGCCATGTCGAGCGCGCCGGTCACGGCATCGGACCCGTCCTTCACCTGCGACAGGTACCCTTCTGCTGCAGCGATGTGGCCGGCAGCGCCAGCGGGATCGGGTGCGTGGTGGTGATGATGGGTGATGGGCATCATGATGGTTACGTCGCCCGAGCGCATTGGTATGTATGTAGTGGTCGTGTAGTTATAGTCCTTCAGATCGCGCTGGGCGTCGGACAGGTCTTCCTCTATCTTCCCCCACTTGGTGGCCTCGATACCATCAGGGTGCTCGTCGTAGGCATCCTTGTGCTCGGCGTACCTCGTACCATAGTTCACGGCCGCGGCGCCCAGGGTGATCGCAGCTATACCCGCCCCGATCGTTACGAGAGCCGTAGCATGATCGCGCATGTCCAGATCGTCGCTCGATGAGTACATGTCAGCCATATGGGCCGACGCTCCGTCATCAAGACCATAAGAGTCAAGGTCGATTTCCATCATCATCGCTTACCCCGGTCCGGTCACTTCCTTTAATCCCTTGGGTATTTTCTGTATATACTCCGTCATTCCGAGGATGAGGCAGTTTTCCGGACCCCTGAGAGGTCCTTTCGCCCCCCTTCCGCTTTTTATAGATTGCGTTTTACGTGCCCGTGTAACTGCCGTGCTACGATAAACGTAGAAATATCTTCGAAGGTCGCGAGCCCCGGCGCCAGCCTGACCCTTTATATATAGATCGTGAGCAATTCAACAGGTCCGATGATAATCGATTTCCACAACCACATCGGGAAGGGCGGACGAACGGACGAACCGGTCAAGCATCCGCAGACCGAGTTCAATCCTGACGAGCTCCTCTTCAAGCAGTACGGCAAGGACATCATCGAAAAAATGGACGCTGCGGACATCGAACGCTCCGTGATCTTCCCCTTCGGCCGGAGCAAGGACGGTACATTCCACAACGAGAACGATCTCATCTTCGATACGTGCGACGAGCATCCGCGGCTGATCGCGTTCTGCCGGTTGAATCCGAAGAACAAGGGCGTGGGCGAGCTCAAGCGCTGCATCAAGAAGGGCGCGCTCGGCATCAAGCTTCATCCGCGCACGCAGGCGTTCGGTCTCGACGACCCCCGCCTCTTCAACATTCTCCGTATAGCCGAGGAGGAACGGATGCCCGTGCTCATCCACAGCGAGTACATACCGAGCGAGGACCGGCTCCGGGGTGACGTGAGCTTTACTACACCGATCAAGTTCATCCCTCTTGCCCGCCAGTTCCCCAAGCTCAAGCTAATCGTAGGCCACCTTGGCCGACACGAGGACCGCACGAGAGAGAAGCTCCGTAACATCCCCAATGTCTACTTCGAGACATCTACATCGGTCCACGCCGATATCCTGGTCGCGGCGGCCGCGTACGGTCCGGAGCGCATCCTCTTCGGGTCCGACTCACCCTTCTCCCATCCGAGCGTTGAGCGCATGAAGATCGACATCCTTCCCCTTGAGAAGGATGAGAAAGAGCTCATACTCGGCGGGAACGCACGAAGGCTCCTCAACCTTTGAGCGTACGGGTATCGTTTATCTTACGCTGGATCTTTCCCAAGAGAGTATCTCGATCCTCCTGCGAGAGGAGCGGGTCGTCGATTATCCGCTGGCGCATATCCTCAAGGTGCGCGAGTATCGACCGCCGCTGCTCTGAAAGGTCCTCGAGCAATGCTGCGTCCGGCGCCTGGACGTCACCAGGGCCGCGTTCGCGTACAGGTCGCTCCCTGGAAGGTCCACCGACTTCACCTGCGCGCTCGGACCGCGCGTTCATCATCTGGCCCTGTCCTTCAAACCCACCGTCCTTGAGATCTCCGAGATCTTCTCGTGCTCGCCCTATCGACTCGAGGTCGCTGGCGGCCTGCTCGAGCGAGTCGGCGAGCTTATCTACTGACGGCCTATCCTCCCAGGCAGCTATGATGGGTTCTTCGAGCTTCTTTCGGGCCCGTACCTCGTCCTCGGTCTCCGGCCGCTCCTGGGAAGCATCTTTTGTGACCCCGAGCTCACGGTCCTCCCGCGATCTCCGGAGTTTTCGGGCATGCAGGAAACCTAGTCGACCCATTGGGAAAAAGAGGTATGCCTATTCTATAAATAGATGGCGTCGGAGAAGCTAATCCCACCAGGGGAGAGGGTGGCCGGGCCCCTAAGGACCCGGCCGAATTCCAGACCTAGATCATGTCCAGGCCGATGTCCTTGAAGTGGCCTGAAACGTCCGTCTTCTCATCCTGTACCTGGTTCGCTCCGAGTATACAGGTCGAGTTCACACCGGTGATGATCGTGATCACCCTGATGCGACCCTCCATGTCGTCGTCGACCCGCGCGCCCCAGATGACGCCAGCTGAAGCGTCCAGATTGTGGCTCACCAGGTCTCCGATCTCGTTCGCCTCGGCAAGGGTCAGGTCGGGCCCACCGGTGACATGAACGAGAGCACCGGACGCGCCCTTGTAGTCCACATCGATGAGCGGTGTGGTCAGCGCCTTCTGGAGAGCGTCATGGGCCTTCTTCTCGCCCGTGGCCTCGCCAACGCCGATCATGGCCACGCCACCATCGCGCATGATGGCCTTGACGTCAGCGTAGTCGAGGTTCATGAGCGAGGGGACAGCGATGGTCTCCACGATTCCCTTTATCATCATGGCGATAAGCTCGTCAGCCACGGCGAACGCTTGCCCGAGCGGGAGCTTGCCTGCGACCTCGACGAGCCGGTTGTTCTCGATGACGATGACCGTGTCGGCCTGCTTGCGCAGTTCGTACAGCCCTGTCTCGGCCTTCATGCGACGTGCCCTCTCCAGGGAGAAAGGCATCGTCACGACACCGATCACGATGGCACCCTTGTTGCGGGCGATCTCACCAACGACAGGTGCCGAGCCGGTCCCGGTACCGCCGCCCATACCAGCCGTGATGAACACGAGGTCAGCGTTCCCTAATGCTTCCTGGAGCTCATGCTTGGACTCCTCGGCCGCCTTCTTCCCGACATCCGGGAATCCGCCGGCACCGAGACCGCGAGTGACCTCGGCCCCGATAAGGATCTTAGTGTCCGCATGCCTGTTGTCCAGGTGCTGCTTATCCGTGTTGATCGCGATGATCTCAGCGCCGCTTATGCCCATGTTATGGAGCCGGTGTATGCTGTTGTTACCGGCACCGCCACACCCGACAACGAATATGCGGGGTGCTCCTACGGCGTTCATGAAATCCGGTTCTTCACGCGTGTTCTTCAAGGCATTTTCTATAATGAAGTCCATTCCCTCTCACCTATCAGACTGGGGTAAGAGATGAGATTCCGTTCATCGTTTTTAAAGGATATGTATTTTGATAAGACATATCACGATGTTAAGAATTAGAGCACTAAGGTAGTACCTAGAAGCAGGTTCCTTGTTTCATGAAAGTGTCGAGATCGTTTATAAAACTTGACGCGAGCGCTCCTTCTCCAGACGCAGGTTGTGCTGGCGTACGCAGAGGTTGGCACGCTCGATCTCGCCCACGTGTTCCCACAGTTTCGATGCCTCTTCGAACTTCTCCCTAACCTCGAGCCGTTGTGCCTCTGCCCGCTTCTCTGCCACCGTGGCCAACAGACGGCTCACTGCGTCCGCGTTGCCCACACGCTCATACAGGTCGGCCGCTGCAGCCGGGAACTCGGCCTTTTCCCATGCAGCTGCTGCCTTCCCCCACTCCTTAGTGTGCTCCCAATCCCGGGCTGCCCTTTTCCAGTCACCCTTCTTCTCCCATAGAGGGGCGGCCTCCTCCCAGAGACGGGCCTTCTCCAACGCCTTCGCCAGGTCATCCTCGTTCTCCAATGTCCGCCAATGGCCTATGGCCCGGTTCCAGTCGCGTGCGTTCTCCGCGGCGACCGCTGCCTTGTCGATCTGCTCCGCTCGCTCCCATGCGTTCGCGGCCTTGCGCCAGGCACCGTTCTCTTCATCTTCCAGTCCTGCCTTGCGCCAGTCGACGGCTGCATGTTCGAGCGCTTCTGCGGCCTTGTCCCAGGCATTCTGCTCACCTTGGAGAGCCGCGAACACCTCCCATCCCTCGGCCGCCTCATCCCAGTCCTCGTGCTTCTCGCTGAACCTGCACGAGATCTCCAGACGCTCGAGGTCGTCATGCTCCGCCACGACCTCCCATTCTACCCTCACCGTTTTATGTGTTGCTGGGATCGTCCTCATCATGTTCCGCGCGACCGTGCTATGCGTCGGTGATGAGGTCCTTCGTGGTGAGATAGTCAACACGAACGCCACCGAGATCGCCCGTGCGCTCGTTGGCGCCGGCATCCATATCGTCCGACAGTCGGTGGTCGGTGATGACCTCGATGACATCTCTGCAGAGGTCAATCATGCACGGGAAGTTTCGGACATACTGGTCGTGTCAGGAGGTCTGGGCCCCACGCATGATGATATCACTATCGATGCCGTTGCGAGCGCGCTCTCCCTTCCCGTTTCCATCGATCCCCGGGTCGAGGAGTGGGTCTCTGAGGCCTACCGGAGCAGGGGCAAGGGCGACATCACGGACGTGCGCCGTCGTATGGCCAGGGTTCCCGAAGGCGGTATTCCCATCAGGAACCATGCTGGCGTTGCCCCTGCCATCCGCTTGGAGTCCGATGGGCTCGATGTGTACCTTCTTCCGGGTGTGCCCGCGGAGCTGATCCGTTTTCTGGGCGAGCTGTTCCCACCGGTAGAGGTGCGGGACGAGGTCATGTGGGAAGGCATTCTCGTTACGAAGGACGAGTCCACCGTGGCGGAGGCCATCGCCTCGATCGCTCGTGAGACAGGGGCTAACATCGGCATCTACCCGCGGTCGGGCGAAGTGTCAGTGCACGTCCGCGGCCCCCGTTCGGTCGTAGATTCTGCCGTCTCTGTCATGAAGAGCGACGGTCTTCTCCCTGGCGGGTAGAAAGAGAAAAGGAGAGGGGAAGGCAAAGGCGGTTTGGTCACGATAGGGCAAATGCCCTGTTGATTATTATGGGGCTTCTCCTTAATATAATTTATTAATTGTTATTAAGAACGTCTCGGATTTGTACGGTATTTGGACCGAGTACAACGTTTTCTTACGGGTTTTCCGAAAGAACCTAGAGCGAGTAACTTCCGGACGCGATCTCCGAGATAGGTGCCCATTCGAGCTTTCCTGCTCCATTGAAGGCAAGCGTCTCCACCTTGTCGTAGGGGAGCTGCTGTTGCTGGATGATGGCGTATCCGTGCTCTCCAGGGTCCGGACGTGACGGGAAGTCATATCTTAGGCTACTTCCCGAGGTCGCGTTGTACTTCGGGATCCTCAGTACCCGGAGCCCCTCGTTGTGTAATTTCTCGAAAGCGAAACCCAGGAAGTTGGGCGTTAGTATCTGATCAAGAGAAGGATCGTCGTGAGTATCAAGGGTATAGATGCCCTTGCCGATGGGCCGTCCATATCGGGCGCCCTTCTCGCTCGCGTACTTCTGGGCGTTCCCGGCCTTCATGTATCCGTCCTTCAGGATACCTTCTACACCAGCGTCCGTCGTCACGTGTATGAGGTGGTTCCCTCCCACATTGATACCAGCGTACATATCCAGCCGCTCGTCCATCGCCAGGTCACTTAGCGAGGTGGAAGATGAATTGTCCTTGGTGGGCGTCAGACCATAAGATGGTTTTGTCCGGGTCTCCTTCTTTCCGTCCCATCTTTTAGGATCGTATGACGAGGATGATTGCCAGCCATCGTCCGTCATGATCTGCAACTGGTCCAGCTCTTCAGTGCTGATCCCCAAGGAGGCCATGAAATCGTCGACCTCCCTATTGCCGGACGCCATTAGAGTATAGTAGGCATTTCCAGTATATATATGTTCCGGTATTTGTTGTTACTCAGTGGTAGTGAATATTGACGGATTGGCCATGTCCCATTTGTGTGGGGTTTGCGAATATATGTCCCATTTAGGTAATATTACTCGAATAACGTAGATACCGCGCAGCATACCTACGATAACTATAAAAGACTATCGCCGGTCGGAGGCCGCAGGTGAAATGAAATGTACCTTGAGAATGAACGCGTACACATGCCCTATGAGGACGCGGTGTCCAACGACACCTGCGAGTTCCTGGATGCGATCGGCGGCGCAGTTGCCTCCAATAATGGATTGCAGAATGTGTACGCTGGAACAGAGACGAGCATCGCCTACTCCCTCATGAGGGGGAGCGGAACGATGCACGAGTCGGGCGTGACGGAACACGACCTGCTGAACACCTTGTCGGATGTCGAGGACCAGTGCGAAGAGCTCGGTATACACGCACAGGTGGAGGGATACCTCACCCTAATCGGGTTCGGACCGGGCTACAAGTTCGTCCAGCGGGAGAACGTCTCGAAGGAGTCCCTCTCGGCCGGACCGAACACCGTAACCCGGAACACCGACACGCTCTCGGTGAACATCCAGGCGTACGGGTGCCTCCCCGGGAACCTTGTCGGGAACCTGGACGCGTTGGATGACGTCTCCGGCATCCAGCAGACCGTCTCGGGGCTCGACACGACCACAGTGGTGTACGACCTACTGGATAACCTGGCGTGCTACTCTGACACGACGGGGAACACTGCAGTTGTCCTCGGCCTGGACGATCCGGGCCTGTACGCACAGCTCGACCAGATGGTGGAGAACGAGCAGGAGACACAGACCCAGGAGATACAGGACAGCTTTTGGGCGAAGGTACCGTTCTTCGGTGACCTGTACGTCAAGCACCAGATGGCGAACCTCGAGGAGCAGCTCGCTACGAAGCAGGCCGCCATAGACCAGCTGCAGGGGACGTTCACGTCAGCGTGACGTGAGAGAAGGAAGAACGCGGGGGGCCTTGACGGCCCCTCGCCCCTCATTTACATGATATACACGGGTAAGTCCGCATCCTCGGCAGGACGCTCGCCACCCTCATGGTCGCCAAGGAACCTGTCGCCCATGTAGGCACCGATGACGCTGCCAGAGACGCTCGAAGCGAGGGCGGCCTGGGGCAGCATAGCGAGATAGGTGATGTCCTTCCACATCTGCCAGTCAGGAGGATGCCAGCCGGGGTTCGTGACCGCCCACATGGTCTCGTTAGCGACGTAGTTCACGGTCGGTGCGATGGCCACTCCTGCGACCGCCCCGGAAATCCCACCGATGATGGCACCCGCATAGTTGGTCTTATCGAGGTCATCGACCGCGCAGTAATCCTCGGTCCCGAGCGCAACAGCGTCACCGTCCGTTTCAAGGTCCATACCGTACATGTCTTTCACCACTCGACTTTAGTGACACCTAACTGTGAGGCCCACCTAATAAACCTTTCCTTTCGGGCAGCCTAACTCCATATCTTGAAAGTGCGAATAATTGGACCGATATTGTCCGGTAGACGAAGGTCTATTCCTTCTCCTTGTCCCGGTCACGTCCGCGAACGAGGCTCCCGGCGGCCTTCAGTGAGAGCTTTACCCCGCGTGCGATACCGAGGCCAGCAGCTGTTATGGCGAGCGTTTCAGGGATGTAGGCCTCGATGTCGTTGGGTATATCATGACCCGAGAGCTGCTCATAGCGGTTCACCATGCCCTCGCCCGCACCTGCCTTGGGCAGGAGGACGTTCCCCCACTCGACATCACGTTCGATCGCCCCGTCGACATCCATCTGAAGGGCACCGATGAGGCTGTAACCGCCGCGATCCAGCGGTGGATTGGTACGGAGCACTTCCGCATGGTCCCAGTTGGGAGTGACCACGTCAACAGCGGTCTCGTAATCATGCCATGCCCCATCATCGCCACGCACCTGTAGCCAGGAATGCTGGGTGGCTTCTTCACCCCGCACCCCGAAGGCCCAACGCACGTCCTCGAGATGATCGGCAAGCTCGGGATGGTCGGAAGCGAGCTTCAGTAGCGTTCCGTAGGTCATGCCTGCGTAGTCGAAGCAGATGCCCTCCTGTTCTGCCAAGGCGTTGTCAACACCTGTGCACGTATAGTCCCAATCGAAATCAAGGTGGCCCATCACCTTCTCATGCACACGTTCCACGAGGTCCGTTGCAGAGTAAGACGAGAGGTCCTTGCCTACTTCCGCCCATACGTCCTCGGCGTCCACTGCCTCCGCGACCCTGGTCTGGGCTTCAGGAGTGAGGTACTCTCCGGGATCCTGCATCCAGTTACCGGAGCGGCTGACCATGTAGGAGCAGAACACGTCAAGTCCGTAAGAGGCACCGACCAGAGTAGCCGCCTGGAGAAGGTACCGGGTGACCTTGGAGCACTGGAGGTCCTGTGATGCTATCGTGCTCTCAGCAGCATTCGAGCCACCGTACCCGTCGGATTCCAGGTCGATGTCCGATGCACAGTACAAGTCAGGTCCTCCGGGGCGGTTCCGGGGGCAGGCGGCTATATAAAGGTTGTCTTTACTGGGCAGTGACACTCCGTTCGGAGCGACCGGATAACCGAATTAACGGCTTAAGTATCAGGTACCTTTCCCACCATTCCCGTCAGGGAATATATGGACCGCCGCCTTCCTGAGGTAGATATCAACGTCCTTCATACTGTCCAGCTTGAACCTGTGGTAGGTGAAGTCCGAGATGTCTATCTCAAGATCGTGCTCGTTCTCCGAGCCCTCGATCCGGTAGAAGAGGGTCACGGTCGGCCCACGGAAGAACTCGTCCACTATCCTGCCCTTGAGCGTGTTCTCCCTCGGTTCCGGCTCCCGGTCGGTGGGGATGATCATGACCTGTGTAGGATGGATGCAGAATGATGCATCTTCTCCGGGATCGACCTTGCACTCCGCGGCCACGAACTCCCGGCCCCGCCACTCAAAGACCGTACCATCCTTCTTCGAGACCGATCTGACCTTGCAGGGATAGATGTTCTTGATCCCCACAAAGGACGCGACACGCGAATCCTTGGGGCGGTAGAACGTCTCGTCCTTGCTGCCGATATGGATGATCCGACCTCCGTCCAAGATCCCGATACGGTCGCTGAGCAGGTAGGCCTCCTCGAAGTCATGGGTCACGTGGATGATCGGGATATCGAGCTTGCGGTGGATGCGTCTGATCGTCCGCCACAGGACCTCCTTGGTCTGGTGGTCCAGCGAAGACATGGGCTCGTCCAGCAGGAGGATCGACGGTTCGGTCACGATGGCGCGCGCCAGTGACACGCGCTGCTTCTCACCGCCGCTCAACGAGCGGACGTCCCGGTCGAGGAGTTGGGATATCCCGACAAGTTCCGCGACCTCCCTGACCTTCGTCCGGACATCTTTCTCTGTCATGCTCCCGCTGTGGTTGCGCAGACCGAAAGCTATGTTCCCTGACACGTCGAGGAACGGGAAGAGCACGTGCTCCTGGGGGACGTATCCCATCCCCCGGTCCTCCGGTGGTAGGCCGGCCACGTCCGTACCGTCCACCATCAGTCTACCCGAGTCGATCGACTGGAGGCCAACGATCGCCCGCAGCAGCATGGTCTTACCGCTGCCCGTGGGCCCGAGGATGGTCAGGTACTCGCCGTTCGCTACGGTGAGCGAGATGTCGTCGAGCGAGAATGTGCCCCGCTGCGCGCTCAACTTCTCGACCTTGATCATAGCGTCCGGACCTCCTTTCCCACAAGTCTAAGGCACGCGAGCACGCCGAAGCCCACGGCGATGAGGATGAGCACGATGGATATCGTCGCGGCCACGTTCGCAGTGGCCAGGTTCAGGTAGATGGCGACCGGCAGCGTCTCGGTCTTCATGGTGGTCGCTCCGGCGAAGGTGATGGTCGCCCCGTACTCACCGAACGCACGTGCCCAGACCAGGACGATGGAGGCGAAGATCCCGCGCTGCGCCAGCGGCAGGGTGACATGGGCGAACGCCTGGAACCGTGTGTACCCCAGTGTCCGTGCTAGGTCCTCGAACCCCGGATCGATGAGGTCGAACGTGTTCTTCAGGAGCCTGAGCGCAAGCCCCGTGATGACGGTGAACTGGGCGAGCACGATGCCCGGTCGCTCGAACATGAGCGCGAGAGTCCCTGCCTCGATACCACGACCGAGAGACGTGTTGAAGAAGAGGAGTAGCATGGCACCCAGGGCGACCGGCGGGACGACGATGGGCAGGTCCAGCAGGGAGTCCACGAACGCCTTTCCCCGGAAGTCCGACCTTGAGAGGATGTATGCCGCAGGGACCGCAACGACGATGCACAGGGCAGTGGATACGGTCGCTGTCATAAGGCTCAGCTTCAGTGCGTACAGCACCTCGGCGGACATGAGGGTCCCCATGATGGTCGGCAGGTCGGTGTGGGTCAGGAGCGAGCCGACGAGCATGGCCATGTACAGGGTCAGGAACCCGAGGATGAGGTACGAGGACATCACGAACCGGTCCTGCCCCATACCCGCGTCCTTACCCATCCGACCACCCCGCCGGTAGTGGGTACAGCCCGCCCAGCTGTGCCTTCGGTGCGAACTGCCGTGCTTCGGCCTCAGAGGACAGGTAGCCGTTCTCGCGGAAGGCAGTCCTGCACACGTCCGACTCCAGGAACTCAAGGAGGTCCAGGGCACGGCCCTTGTCCCTCGAGTACGTCGAGACGCCCACAGGGATGTACGAGATGCGGGGGATGCGGTCCTCCTGTATGTAAATGATGTCGATATCCTCCGGATTCCAGGAGCCGAACACACGCCAGCCGATGACCGCGTCCACGGAGCCGAGGGCCAGCAGGGCCGCGGTCTTCGAGCATGACTCCGGGTACACCTTCTGTTTGTCCCGCAGCCGGTCGCCAAGGCCGTTGTGCTCGAACAGCTCCACAGCGTACAGGCCCAGGCACACGGCCTTCGGGTTGCCGATGCCCAACCTGACTTCGTCGCGGAGCAGGTCCTCCAGCGACGTGATGTTCTTTGGGTTACCCTTCTGCACAGCGATGACGGGTACGTTGTACGCCAGGACGCTGATAGTGGCAGAGTCCACGGTAACGTCCCTGACGGCGAGCTCCAAGAAGTCGGGCGAACCGGGTATGTAGAGGTCGCCGCGCTCGGTCATCTTCATCTGGGATAGCATCGTCCCCGAGCCGGAGAAGTGGAGCGCGACCGGGATGCCCGTCTCCGCCTCATATAGCCGTGCGCACGCCTCCAGCGCAGGCTTCGACGCAGATCCTGCGAATACCTCGAGCTCTGGACCATCGTCCCCCTGACCGATAAGGACGAAGAATAGGATGAGGGCCACAACGCCGCCGACGGCCATCAGGCTCCTCATGACTGGAACCGGGCGGTATAATCTATAAAACGCTTCTTGTTTGTCCTCATGATCACATGCCGGACCTTGATTGCGGACCCAGCGGTCGCACGCTCGTGCTCGTCGTCATCGTCATCTCAGCTCTCATCGCGGGGAGCTCATGGTCGTCAGGCCCGGCCACTATCGGTACGGACGCGGTCGACTGCTCCCTGGACGACATGCGGTACGGTGATAGCATCGGTATGGACACGAGCAAGCTCGCCGACCTTCAGGACGAACTGCTCTGGTGCCTTGAGAACGAGCGTGAGTTCGACACGGACCGCGCGCTGGAACTCCTCGACTCCTTCCTCGCCGGGACGAGCACCGGGATCGGCGCGATTGATACAGCGAACCCGTTGCGCTCGAACAACCTTGCCATACGCAGTGATCTCATCCGGATGCTGCTGATGCAAAAGAAGGACGCCTCCTACGCGCCCGACCTGGCCCCCGTGAAGGCCAAGCTAGCGGGGTTCGGTTTCACCTCGGACGGCTACGTCACGTGGTACGAGGGCAGCAGCTACCTCGTCTACACCCTGGCCGCGGTCAGACTCGCGAACCGGCAGTACGACGATGCTGACCTTCTCGAGTTCGAGAGAGCGGCGGACAGATGGCTCGCGGACCTCGCGCTGCCCGACGGGACTCTCGCGCCCATCGGCGACACCCGGCTGGACGCGACATACAAAGGTTCCCGGACCGCTGACCGTGCGGTCGACCGCATCGTCCACACCGATCACGAGACCGTAGTGTTCTTCGACGGCGGGAAGGGCTACCTGCTGCTCAGGCACCCGGTGAACAACACGACACCGGGCACTGTACTGAGGCACGACCTGCACGTACCGTTCGACTTCGGTGCGGTCTGGCTCTGGTACGACGGGAGCTGGCGTCTGCGGCCGGTGGGCTACCCCGGCTACGGTCTCAAGACCAGCGAGGACCTGGACGATAAGATGAACCTCAACATCCAGTCCGCGGACAGGCTCGGCAACGACTTCACGCAGAAGGACACGGACCGTCTTGACCTCCTGCGCTACCTGGGCTCCTGGAGGGCCACGGCCTCGGTCGTGGTGGGGAAGGACGCTGTCCAGAGGACCGAGCACGCCGACAGGTACGAGCTCGGGTTCTCCTATTCCCTAAACTCGGGCGAGGGGGGCACCTACCAGACGTTCACCCGGACCATCACGCTCTACAAGGATGGCCGGACGATGAAGGTTACCGACAACAATCCCGGTAACGCCAGGTCCTATCTGATGGTCTCCGATGATGTCAACGTCACGTCGGCCAATACGGTCCAGTGCGGCCCTGACGGGAAATGGTCACCGGGTTCGGGTCGCGTCGAGAGCTCACGGAGGTGTTCGATCGGCGGGGCGCCCTTGCTCACGTACACCGTGCGATGGCAGTGACGGGTCGGGACTTATCACAGGAGGAACGAAAACTTACGGCATCCGTGAAGAATCCTCCGGACCTCCACTAGCCCGTCCCTGACGACGTAGAACACGAGGTAGGGATCGATAACGAGCATCCGGTAGCCCATCGATCCGAGCCGGGCGTCCCTTGGAACAACCCCCATCTCCGGGAACGTCGCCAGCTGTCGTACGACCTCGTCCATCCTCTTGACGAAGTCCCCGGCCGAGTCAGGGTCGTCCTTCCTGATGTAATCGAAGATCTCGAAGAGGTCCGTCTGCGCGACGGGCAGGTACTCGATGATGTACTTCCTAGCCATGGAGCCTCTTCCTCAATAGCGCCATCATCTCCCCATGCGTCCTCCGGCCCCCTTTCGATGAGCTCTGCTGCTCAGCGACGGCAAGGCTCTGGTAGAGCTCGAGCAAGGCCTGTTGCTCCTCGTACCGTGCGATGCTCATGACGACGAGGTCACCTTTCCCGTTCTTCGTGATGTAGACGGGCCCCCCCTCCTTGTGGCAGAGCTCTGAGATCTCGTTGAAACGGTTGCGGAGATCGGAAATCGGTCTGATTACCACCATATCACCTCTTTATGCAGCTTCGAGTATATAATAGTTATGATAATATATTGTCACGATTATGATATTATTGGTGACATGCGCCCGCACTGAAAGATCATAGATATCCCGTTGAATAAATGGATCCGTGACGACCGGGAGTAGAAATTGAATTAATTAACAGATGAGGGTAAACAGCTGCGCTGTAAGGCTAGGTCAGGCGTACTAGCGAAGTAACAGGACAGGTGGTGGCGAGGTGCGGATAACTCATTTTATCTGACGTCGGTAAGAATTATCGATATTTGTTCATGTCCCCTGGCAACGGTCGTAAATCGTCCACAAGCAATTTTGGGCGTCGCGATGTAAAACGGTAGCCACGCAGATATCCTTCTTCTCTCTTGTCAGGGAGCACGGATCGGGGCACGTGTCCGTTGTCACCGTGCACTGCTCCACGCAGGCGGTCTGCTCATCGAAGCAGTGGAGGCATTTGCTGAAGACCCTTGAGAAGTGCTCGGGAAGGAAGAACTCCGCCCTTTCCAGGAATAGCTCATTGCCGTCTGCCTTCTCGACCTCGATCCACTCGATGACGAACTGCCTGCACGGCTCGAAGCAGGTGTTGCGCGCCTCCTTGCACCCCCGGAAGCAGGCGTTCATGTCGACCTTGCTGCTGGCGATGCACTGCTCCACCTGCTTCTCGCAGGCGGTCCGGTTGGCCTCGACCTGCTGCTGCACGTGCCAGCTGATCTCTTCGAGGAACTGGTCTTTGCCCATCTCATCCAGGATCCCCTGCTCCTCCGCCATCCTCAGCGCCTCCTCGATCTGCTGCTCACCATGCTTCCGGGAGACCTCCTCGCAATCGTCCTCGCAGGGATAGCACTCCTTGCAGCCGGACGTGGTATCCCCGCACCATATCCAGGGGTTGTCGGGTGCCGGGGAAAAGTCACCAGTGTTCGCCGGCGGCCCGCCGGCCGGTGCCCCGGTCGCCTGCTTCCCGAGCTCGCTCAGGGTTGAGACGTTGATGACGAGCGAGAGCGCGACGATGATGAGCACAGCGCGGAGCAGGGATCGGTCGTTCATGGTGCTTCTAGGACGTGCAGGGATAAAAGCCTATGGACGGGGGCGTTGCCCCGTACTAGTAAAACGCATGAATATCGCGCCTTTTCCCGTGGCGGTTATTCACCCGGAACTAGGGTACAGTAAAGACAATACTCGGACACTCCTTTCCACATCGATCCAAGCATTCGTCTAAGCGGCCGAAGGGATCATTGCTACTGTCCCAGTCCGTAATGTTCTCTCCACACTCCTTTCTACATCGAGATTTGCATTCTCTTTGTATTGTTATCAAGCGGGGATATGGATCATTGTCCTTTTCCCAGCCTCCATATTCACCGCAAGTGTCATCATGAGATTCACGACCACAGTTTTTATCACAGGGGTCCCTGCACGTAAGATATTCTTGGTTACAATTATTAACACACATAGAGTACGACTTCAAGTCCAAGTACTCAGTGCTAAAGTGTTCAGTGCACGGAGTCAAGCACGCAAGCTGCGCATCTATGCAGTCTCTATGACATTCACTAAGAAAGGTAATACTGCCCTGCATGATGTCGAAGTAGGGATTGGCAGGAGGGGGACCAATGGACTCGGCCGCCGCCCGCGAACCCAGCTGTCGCATCTCGGTCAGAGTGTACGCGTTGAGCGCTATGTTGAACACGACCAGCGTCAGCACGATGTGGAGCAGCGTCCGGTCGTCCATGACAATTTTGGGATACACAGTGATATAAGCATGTTGATGGGCATCGGCGCGTAGTCCCGAGCGCATCCGCACCTTTCCGACAGGGGCTCAGCGTCAATAAGTCCGTACGACCGATGTCAACTAACGGTCCGGAGCATGAAACGCGGGCCCATGTCGCGTTTTCTAGGCTAAGTTCAAACCAGCGAAGCTCGAGGATCTCACGGGCCCGTGTGGATGGAGGGCCGGAATGACAATGACGGCCCGGAACCGTGAGTCCGGTTGTTAGCTGACGTCGTTCTGAATTATTGACATCTATTCTTTTAGTTCAATTCCCAGCAAGGGCACTACGCCTCCTTGTGAGCATACGAAATGCCCAGCGAACTCATCCTGCAGTCTCATTGGGCCTTAAGCAGGAAGCTGTCAATCCCTCCCCCGAGGGGAGCTCGCCGTTGATCTTGATAGCTTCCACGCAGTTCTGGATGCACGTGTGATCGTGGTCACAGATACGCACGACATCCCTGATGGTTCCGATGACGAACCTGTCCATTCTCAATCCCCCAAGGATGTCGTCGTACCTGCATTCGCATCGACTCGTCGTCGCACCCGTGCATGCCGAGATGCACTCATTGCAGAACAGATAGCATACTTGACTATGAAAAGCGCCCTTAGTTATTGTATTCTGTTCTTGCCAGTATAGGTCTGAGCACCCGTCATAGCACTTGCTATGATCCTCGATGCATCCCTCATCCCCCCTGCAAAAGATCATGGAGTCCTGGTAGATTTGATAATTCGACGGGGGTCCGCTCCCCGGGGCGTTCGAGGCGGACGTCGAAGAGCGTGACGATGTCCGCACCTGGTCCAGCACAAGGGCGTTGGATGCAAGCGAGAGCACGGCGACGATGAGGATCAGATGCAGCAGCGTGCTGTCGTTCATGGTGCTTCCGGGGAGTGTAGTGATATAAGGGTATTGACGAGGACCCGCGTGTAGCCCCTAGCACATCCGAACATTCCCGTCAGGTTCTAAGAACCAAATAGCTCGTATGACCGATGTCAGCTAACAGGTATGCTGACGAAAGAACGGGGCTCCTATTGTGCATCCTTATGATAAAGGTCAAGGAAGATGACCTTGTCCTCGCTTTCAATGTACATGTACGATAATCTATATGGAGCGATATGGATTTCCCTCGTTCCCTTTCTTGAGAACCTCATCGGCTTTCCAGTGGTAGGGGAATTCACGATCTTCCGTATCTTCTTCTTGACCTTGGTCTTCAGTGATTCATCCTTGATCCCCTTGATCTTCTTCTTGAAGAGGGTATCATATGCTACCGCTACCATTCTTCCAGCTCTTTCTCGAATTCTTCCTTGGTCATCTCCTTGAACTCACCCTTCTCATAGCGGGCGAGCGCCTCTTCGGTCCTCCTGGCGAATTCGAGGTCCTCCGTGAACTGTTCCTCGAGTTCAGTGGCCTTCTTCAGGATGAACTGGGGTCCGTTCTTGATGATTATCAATTTATCCCCCTCCTGTAGGCCCTCCCTCATTTCGGAGGGGATGACGACCTGTCCTTTGGAGCTCAGCTTCGTGATCGCGATGTCCATTGACGCACCTAGGTAAGATATATCTTACCGCGGATAAATACTTTTTGGTTCGCGAGAGGGGCCCATGAGCTCTCATACAAACAAGTGGTCGCGCCGGGATAAGAAGTTCTATATACCCCTCCGGGGGGTGATGGATTGATTTATCGGATGAGGGTATACAGCTGCGCTGTTATGGCTTGGTCAGGCGTACTAGCGAAGGAACAAGACAGGTGGTGGCGATGTGCGGATAACGGATCAAGGCCTTCTATCGCGTCCCCGTCCAGTGTTTTTCAAGCAGAGCTCAGGTCAGCTAGGCCCCAGGATCTCACGGGGGCGTGTTGGCGGAGGGTCGTCTCAGCGGCCCGGAGCTAGAAGGCCGGTTGTTAGGCGATTGACGTTCCCTCATCGTCGGAGTTTCTTGTAGATATTCTTCCTATGCCCGACCAAAGTAACTTGAATCACCTTCTTTTTTGAATCGATATCTGCGATTGCCCTGTAATCCCCGATACGCATTCTGAAATCTCGTCTTCCTTTTAATCTCTCAAAGAAAAAGAAGGGATTCACTTTAGATGATACGATCTTATCGAAAATCCTCTTTCGAGTCGCTTCCGGTAATTTCTTGAGAAATTCAATTACTTCCTCATCAAAGACAAGTTCATACATTAAAGGCCAAGCCTCTTTCTCGCTTCGTCTTCAGATAAGAAAGCTCCTTTCTTTATCCTTTCCCTCGCTCTTTCGATCGAATCAATTGTCTCCTGACTCAATTCAGGTTCGGTCTTGTAATTCTTCATGATAAAGAGGATTTTCTTAATAACTTCATCATAGCTTTCATTCCGATATTCCCTTAATAGATCCAGATCATGCTTTGTATCATCGTGTATTCTGATCGTGGTAGCAGTCATAATGATTACCTCTTGATAGATTTACATCTGTATACATAAGTATACGTTTGTATATTTATGGTTTTCCATTACGGGAACGTTGTCGCCTAACGGATAAGGACTTCAGACGCGCTCCCGTCAGCGATTTATAGCGAGATTCAAA
>CAZFHY010000007.1:0-147426 GCA_964519305.1 Candidatus Undinarchaeota archaeon | reverse complement strand
TCATCGATGTGCCGGTGTTCATCAAGAACCCCACGGACTTCAAGATGCCCGTGTCGATACAGGTCATCAACGCGGCAGGCAAGCCCTTGGTCATTAAGGATGGCGAGTACTACAATCTCACCCTCCAGCCACGATCATCGAAGTACGTGGTCCTGCCGGTATCGGGTCCCACAGACTTCACGGTCCAGATCACATCGACCGTGTGCAAGGGCGATCCCGACCTGGAGAGCGGTGCAGAATGCCGCGACGTGGTCCAGAAGATACCCTTCAAGGTGAACTTGAAGGTGGGCGGGTACCGCATGGGGGCCTGCCGGTACAACTGGGAGTGCGTCTCAGGTAACTGCATAACCGCTGTCGGCCGTTGCTGCCGGTCAGGATGGTTCTGGTCACCGCTGAGGGCCATGTGCGTCGACGACCTGCCGTTCTTCGATCCGGAGGCTCAACCAAGGTCGCTCGCGCTCACCGTGGGTGCAATGCACCTCTACCCTGTGTACATCCAGAACCCCTACGAGGGCGAGATAGCGGTGACGCTCAGCGTCTCCGGCTCTGCGACCACCCATATCACCCTCGATTGTGGGGAGAACGTGGGTGTCAAGACGTGCACTTACAAGCTGGCAAAGGGAGAGCAGCGAGTTATCCAGATACCTCTCATAGCTGGTAAGGTCGGGACCACGAGCCTCGTCATCGAGGCGGCCGCAGCTGTTCCGCAGGAAGTCCGCGCAGAGCCGCTCACCGTCAACCTCGTCGTCCTATCGGGCTCCACGGGTGGTTCCGATCTGGTTACCGCTCCTGGGGTGGGTGTAGTGGAGTCGCTGGCACTTCTCGCGCTGGCAGGGGCCTATCTAGGGAGGAAGCGTGACTAGGTTTCATCGGCGCAAACTATAAAACACCCCGCGCCCTTCTTCCGTAGTGGGAGGGCTAATGAAGGCACGCTCTGTCCTCTATATCATACTGTTGGTACTGCTCGTACCATCAGCCACTGCCATCGCCAACAGCGCGCCCCAGTGGGTCATTGGGACCTACTGGCTCTCTCAGGACACGGATGGCAGTGTCACGCTCTGTTACGTTGAGGACATCACCAGTTTTGGACGGAGCTATACGGTCCCGTGCAAGGTGTGGGACGATCCAAACGATCCTGACATGATCAGGACCATCATCTATCATGTAGGTGTTTTCGACCTTGCGGTGAAGGCGATCGAGGAGGATGGTGAGCTCGAGGACTGGGACCTCCACTTCCTCCAGTTCCCGATCCACGAGGGGCGTGTATGGAACCATACGGTCACAAGGACCGGTGACGACGGAGCGCTCTATACGACCACCAGCGCATTTAGTGTGGAGGGTACCGAGAAGGTGGACTACTATAAAGGGGAGGACGCCTACATCATCAACGCGACAGGGGATTATCTTGCCGATCGCATATTCCATTATGTCCCGGCCATCGATGGCTTCCCCGGTTCTTGTATCTCAGATATCGTGAACGAATGGAGCACGGGTCAACTCACCAAGCTTATCTCTCATGGCAAGACACCTATCCCCCTCGAGGACGTCGACGTTGATGGTATCCCGGACATAGCGGCCCCCCTTCTTGAGATAGAGGAGGAACCGCACGAGGGGATTCGCCTTGTCGGACGGTTCGTGAACGCCGCTACAGGCGATCCAGTCCGCGGCATGTCGATCTTCTTCCCGGGGGACGACAGGAAGTGGACATCCGATGTCCTGGGCAAGTTCCTCATCCCGCTTCCCGACACCACGGGTAAGATGCTCATCTCGTTCAGTCATCCGGACTTCTGCTTCGAGCGCGGCGTCTTCCGCGTTGACAAGGGTGAAGGTAGTCTGCAGGTGTCAGCTGAACCTGAGGAAGGATGTGATCCGACCACGGTAACGGTCGATGGTGACGAAGGGGACCTTGGAGATATCCCGGTCTGGCCCCACGCCTCGTACCGTGTCATCTCAGACGTGGAGGTCGGTGTGAGCTTCACGGTCCAGTCCGAATGCACTGGACGCTTCCAGAAAGGTACCGGTATGCAGTCGCCTGCCAAAGAGCATATAATCACGACACATGGACAGACGGACCACAAGATCAAGTTCGAGATACGACCACCCGACACGGAGGTGGAAGAGACCATCTTCGTCATACCGCATCAGGCGGCCTGCAACGTGGTGCTCGTACACTATCTTGGAGGCGAGCTCCATCTGAGCTTGTGCGGCAACGACAGTTGCGAGCCTGGCGAGGATGGTGAGATCTGTCCTGAGGACTGTGTTGGCTCTGAATGCGGGAACGGGTTGTGCGAGCACGGTGAAGGCGAGTTTTCGTGTCCTGCTGACTGTGAAGCTTCCGTTACCATCGACCTCCCTCGAGGGCCTAATATCGCGGTTGGGGAGGACATCGAGGTAGCGGCACGGTATGCGACCGGATCAGGTCAAATGCTCGATGGGACGTGCATATGCTGGTTACGGGAGGTGACTCCCGACCCCGTTGGTGAACCATTCGACGGTCATTTCGAGATGGACCTGGACAAGGAGGACGGGACCTACCGGATATCGCTCGAGACCGGCGAGGCAGGAGTGTACAAGGTCTGGGTCGCTTGTTCGCGAGAGGGGGACAATGCTACATCACCAGAGAGAGAGGTCAGGGTGTCCCGGTCCACCGTTTCGCCGAGCCTCAGAGTCACCTCTCCACGCACCAGTTATGGACTAGGGGAGACCGTGAGCCTGCGCATACGTACTGAAGGCACGGGTAACAGCTGTAACTACCGCCTCATCGTCGAACGACCTAGCGGTGACGAATGGATCATAGGGACCACAGGTGCCGTTGCCAGCTGTCGGGAACATGGATGGGGGTTCAGCACCGATGCTGCGTTCACCGAAGGGACCGGTACGTACACAGTACGCGTACAGGAGCTCTCTCAAGGCATTGAGGGATACCTCGAGCTGGATCACGGCTCGACCGGCTCTGATCCATCAGAATGCGCTGATGATGATCCCGGCAGCGCGACATCGAAGCTCGTACTGGTCCGGGGACATGGCACCATGACGCTCCGGATGGGTGGTGGGACCCCAACGTCGGCACATGGTTACTTGCAGCTCAGGGATGCAGCAATAGATGAGCCTGTACCTCGTGGGATGGAGGGGGACCTTGACGACGGGTGCATGTACGGCTGTCCCTGCACGAACGACGAGCTCGTTACCGTGGACGATACGACGGTCAGGTTCAGATTGGGTGTTTGCGATGACGAGGACGCCGTCGACATGGATTACAGGATAACCGGGCCGAACCCCGCAGTCAAAGTGTCGCTGAAAGAGGGTGACGGTGTGCTCGTCGGTTTCTCGGGTTCATATGGTGGCGAGACCGCATGGCTACCTCTATGTACGGAAGCCTCACCACTTGAGATATCCGTTGACAGGATCACGGCCGATGTCGGTGACGATGTCACGGTCGATGTCGTTACACGTTCAGAGGGAACTCTCTCTGTAAGAGTGACTCTTCCCGATGGTACGTTCAAGGACGTTCCTATGCGACAGGTAAGGAAGACATGTCAGGATAGTCCCTGCCAGTGTCCGACAGGTGAGCAATGCTCATGCCCACAAACATGCAAGTTCACATGGCGCGGGGCCCTCACCATCGATCGCGACGGTCCGAAAGGGCTGTACCGGGTAGAAGGCACTCTCGAGGTCCCTGATGCTGCAGTAAAAAAGGACGACGTGTCTTTCACCGTGGCGGATAGCAGTGCTGTCGAAGTCCACGTCGAGCTCGACAGGTACATCATCACGCCCGGTGAGCGTGTAGAAGCACGTGTATTCATCGATGAGAACGAACGTCCCGTGCAGGATGCAGTGGTCGTTGGCACGATAATGGTCGAGGTGGAGGTCGACGACGGACCGCTAGGTGTAGAACAGACACCCGCTCGTCAGCGTCCTCTCGGGGGAAAGGTGTACTTCAGGAACCGTGCTGACCACTTTATAGCGAGCTTCACGCCCCCGGGGCCCGGTGAGTACGAGCTACATGTCGTTGCTACCCTCGATAGCGGTTCGCATGTAGATAGCAATATCGCCTTCTCTGTTAAAGAAAAGGTGGAGAGCGCCCAGTCAATAGAGCGTGAGGCACTTGAAGCAGCATACGCGGACGAGTTCGGACGATGTGCGGAGAGGTACATGGAGGCCGCCAGATATTGGCTCGCCCGGCAGAAGAGCGAAGAGGGTATCCACGATGCAGTAAGGGCCGCGACATGTCTGGAGCTCGACGACCTTGACATGAGCCAGCGGTCCGCTTTGTACAAGGAGTTCGCTCAACTCCTTAGACGCTCACCATTGAGCAAGGATGATGCCAGACAGCATGGCAACGCTGCCCTCCTCTCCCTTGTGGCCGTGTTCGAGCGTCTTTCCGGGGACTATTCGAACGCCGCAGCGACCCTTGAAGAGGTACAATCCATCCTTGATGACATCATCGGAAAGGTCTGTCCCACTGACGATCTCCTATGTGCGGCAGTGGACCCGCTGGTCCTCGATTCGCTCGCAACGATACAACGCCTGGCGGGCGATATCGAAGGATCCCGTGAAACTTCGAGGGCGATAGCACGCATCCTCGAATCACAACTCATCCTCTCTTGCGCAGATGAAGTACAGACCGAGCAATGCAGTCCTGTGATAACCAGGATAGGCTCTGACGACCGTAACAAGCTCATATTCACAATAGAGAACCCTGGCCCTAACACATTCACATCGAAATCCGCACTTTATCGTCTGAATTCGGGGAACCTGAAACAGTGCGGTCTGCCCGAGCTCACACTTGGTCCCGGGCGGTCGACACGTGTCATATCTGAATGTGAATATGACGGCTCGGACCGCGTCTCTCTCAAGGTGACCTGTCTCAGGTCTCGTTCATCTTGTGCTTCAGAGGATTATGTTTTCGGGCTCCTTGCATTGTCCCGGAAGTGGCTACAGGCGGGCGAACGGCTCCAATCTACATCCCTGCAACAGCAGGCCGTAGATATCGTACTTAATGAAATGAAGGGCACCGATTACCCTCAACAGATACCTATCCTGACGTTCATAGCAGCCCGTACGCTCGACTCGATAGGTGACCGAAATGGTGCCAAGGAAGCGTGCAAGAGCGCTAACTCGCTCCTTAGTCAGATCGCTGACACATCCAGTGATACTATCTTCTTCTCGTATGGTGGGATGTCCCTGTGCCATCGCATACTCGGGTCGAACGACAAGGCTGACGAACTACTTGCGAAGGCGGAACGTTCACTCGCCAACCAGGACACGGTGAACGCCCACAGGTTCAGGGCCGGCCTGTTGGTCGCTCAAGGTGAGCACGATAAGGCGCGTGTAGAATGCAGACGCGCTCTGGTCGAGGGGCTCGATGAAACCGAGCTACACAGGGACCTTATCTTCACATCCTTCTGCCTGGACATCCTGCAGCGGGGTGAGGTCGCAGCGAACACGTGCTCTCTGCTCACGATTGTACCCGATATTGAGGCCCAATCGATGCTCTCGGTCTTCGGTACCTTCCCGCTGCCACTCTCGTATTGCCACGGTGCCACGCTCCTGTCTCCTGAGGACGTCTCTTGCGGAGACGGTCAATGTGATCTTGGTGAGACATCGATGTCCTGCTGTGTCGATTGCCCTTGCTCACCGGGCATGTGGTGCTCGCGCACCGTTGGGAGATGCGTACCGCGGACCTCGCTCGAACAGGACGAGTCCCGTGAACTCGCCCAAGAGCTCATTGAGCTGGCACGCTTTGCTCGTGAGCTCGAAGCTCTGGCAGGGAAGCTCGAGAACTACTACGAAGGGATGGGTGATACCGTTCGCGCAAAGAAAGCAAGCACGGTCCGTCCCCTTCTTGCAGGTGTCGCCAAGGACCTCGTGAACGGAGCAAGGGAACTTCCGAACGGTCCTATCGAACGTGCGAGTGGTGAGGCGGACGCACTTCGGGGAGTCCTACGGATGGCCCGCGCGTCGGTCGCCCGGTCTTTGTCTGCATGGAGGTGGGTATGATGGCTATCCTTGAGATCGATCCAGAGGAGCTCGAGGTGAAAGAGCTCCGCGATGTCATCCACAAGGATGATGTACCTCCCCCAAAGCCGATGAGCGAGGACAGCCGGAACATAATGATGCTCTTTGGGCTCATTGCATTGATCATCGCTATCGGATATATGCTCGACACTGATGGTGGTGTCACGCCCGTACCTACACCGACACCCACAGATATCCCTCCCATTGATACAGGGGATGTTAAAGAGCTCGAGGAAAGGCTCGAACGTGGGTTGATAGAGCTTGATGGAAGATTGAATTCTCTTGAAGACAAACTCGGTTGAGCTGTTCGATAATCTATGATCGATCGCTAGTAATCGTTCCCTTATCCTTGGCGTGGGTACCGTTCATTCCCCTTTCCATAGACCACACCGTGCAGGATGGGGAACCTGTCCATAATAGTCTCTAGCATGTACCAAAGGATGAGGAGCACAAAGAGCAATATTGCTCCTGCCTTTAGGATATCGTCGCGATATTGCACGAAGCTTCCACCCCACATACCCATTCCGCCGCTCCTTCCTTTCAGTTCATCCATGGTCCTTACATAATGGACGGACCATGAGCTTGAGACCTCGGGCACACGTTCTGCGGGTATCGATATGTGTATGATGCAGTACACGCCCCCTTTCTGTATAGCTGTGATATCGTTCCCCGCTTGTCGCTTCACGATATCCACTTCAATGTTCTCACTGGTGCAAGGATCGAATCCAGTGAGAAGTACAACGTTCACGGGTTGGTCCGGAGTGGTCTTGATATGCTTCTCGATGCTGGGGCTGATCGTGGGTTCCACATAGGCCAACACAGCGAACACGATGAGCACGGCCGATACTGCAAGTATCACAACGGTCAGCAGCCCATTGATTGCGCTCACTCTCTTACGACGAGCGACCTGATCGGTACCTACACTCTGGAAATAGGCGGGATCGTATCCAGCCCTGCCACCTGCCTGGCCAGTCGGCGTTCCAACCACTGACAATATGATATCGATAATGCTTTATGAAAGAATAACCTAGACTGATAAGAACCTATTGGGCGGTGAACTACCTATACTTATTTAAGAGATAAAATAATTATTTTCAGGTATGGAGCGCAAGGTTATGCAGGTCGGCAAATCAAGCCTCGTCGTCACTCTACCTCGAGCATGGACGAAGAAGGCGAACCTGCTAAAAGGATCTTCGGTCTCTGTTGAAGAGACACCCTCAGGCGCCCTCTTGGTCAAACCTGCTACGGTGGGTCAGAAGCAGATCAAGGAGACTGTCATCGATATCACTCGTTACCAGATCATCGACCTTGAGAAACTCATCGTCGCCCGGTACCTGTCGGGCGCCGACGAGATCGTCCTCTTCTCTTCGACCCCGATGTCCTTGGAGACAGTCGAGGCCACCAAGAATATCATCCGAAGGTTCTCCGGGACCGAGATCATCGAGACCAGTACAAAGCGCATCGTCATCCGGGACATGATAGGGAGCCAACCCGTCCCAATGACCAAGCTGCTCACCCGTCTCGACAACATGACGCGCAACTACTTCGACGGTCTGAACACCGGTCTTACTAGCGCGAACCCTGATGAGTTCAGGGCACTATCGGGTTTCTATGAGTCGGATAAGCTCTACCTCCTTCTACTCAAGAAGCTCATCCTTGCATCCAAGTACACCGACGTCGCAATTAGCCTCAAGATCACACTTGGACAAGCGGTCGTATACACTCTAGTGGTCAAGAACCTCAAAGAGATCCTTGAGGAGCTCGAGAGCCTGATCAACGTATTCCTGGGCGGGACCGTACTTTCGACCGAACATGCACAGACGATCGCGTGCTACCTCAAGCGTGCCTCGGAGGATTATGTGAACATCATGCGCGCGATGTACAAGGAGAAGGAAGAGCTCATCCTCGATGCCATCCGGGATATCGATGCCCTCCATGAGGAGGTCGAGGAGTTCGATACCAAAGTGGACTACTTCGAACCCGAGCTACAGCAGCCGATCGAGGATGCCCTTTTCTCGATCAAGACCATCCTGAGGAACACAAAGGCGAACGGCGAGCTCCTGCTTGCGCTCTCAGCGGAATGATAGCACCGTTTGGCCATGCGTAACTTCAATCGTGGTAGTATAGCGCATGCTCCACGCGCAACTACTTATGCATCGGGATATAAATCCGGACCGGTAGTCAATGAAGCAAGAAATCCGAAGGAGAGCCGAAGATGAAATCCTTAATTTCATTTTCACTAGCATAGAGGAAGGGAAATCGGTACACGAGTCTAGCATCGTCTATGAGATGCGTTCTCGACTTGTCAAGAACGCCAAGATCAAGATCAGCGTCTCAGAGATCGCAAAGGTCATCGCCCAGTTAAAGAAACAGGGTTTCATTAACCGGGAAGCGGACGAAGATTTCGACAGGGGATTCAGGCTTGTTCTCAGTCCGGGCGGGAAGCTCCGGGTAAAGATGGACAAAGGCTAATAGGAATAGTATAGTGTCGTTATCCTGAACTCCGGAAGATTGAGATTTAAGGATTGGGAATCATTCCAATACCATGGGAACGGTACGACCTATCATGGGTCGACGGGATCTCATCGGATTTTCCTGCGGTGTGCTCCTTGCTGCAACTGTTGCTCTGGTCAAACCACCAAAGTCCTTCGTTAAGGATGAGCGTGGTGTGCCTAAAAGTGACATCGACCTGTTTTCCACGATAAAGGCGCGACGTAGCATTCGAAAGTACACAGATGGGGACGTCTCAATGGATGACGTACGGACGCTCTGCTGGGCGGCGCAGGGAATCACGTGTCCTGTCACAGGCTATCGTGCATCTCCCTCCGCTGGAGCTACCTTCCCGCTCGATGTTTTCGCTGCTACGCCTAAGAGTGTTCTCCGCTACAGACCGGAGTCGGGGGATCTCGAGGAGTTATCCCGGCGCGACGTTAGATGGGAACTCTCGGCCTCGGCCCTCAATCAACCCTGGGTCCGTGACGCGGCCGTAAATATCATATTATGCTCCGACCACGAGAAGACGACCTCCCGATATGGAGAACGTGGCATGCGGTATATCTACATAGAGGTCGGCCACGCATCACAGAACATCCTCCTGGCATCCGTTGCACTGGGGCTTGGTGCTGTTCCCATCGGAGCGTTCGAAGAGAAAGGGATAGCAAAGGCCCTGGGTATCGGACCACCACATGAACCTGTCTATATTATCTCTATCGGCCATCCGGCCGAAAGCGGCTGCGGTACGGAAGGCGAGCAGCTATAAAGGTTGCCTGGATGGACGATAATGTGCGGACGGCCCTGACCGAGGTGAGCATCAACCATGGCTGACGTAGTGCTCGTCCAGCCTAAAGTTGAGTTCATGGAAGCGCTGAAAGAGCGTCCAGCGATACCGCTGGGCCTGCTAGCGTCATGCCGGAATCTCCACGAGGACCGTGAAATCGTGATCATCGATCAGCGTGTGCATCAGGATTGGGAGGGACGGCTGCGGCAGGAGCTCGCCAAGAACCCATTAATGGTCGGATTCACGGCCATAACCGGTCGACAGCTGCTTTTCGCGCTAGAAGCCTCACAAGTGGTGAAGGACGAAGGCGAGGTCCCGGTCATATGGGGCGGGCCGCATGCGACCGCTCTTCCAGATATCACGCTCGCGCATCCGCTCGTGGACATGGTCATCCGTGGTGAGGGCGAGGCCACCCTGCCGGCCCTCGTCGATGCGCTTGAGGGTGGTGGGAAGATCGATGTCCCCGGCGTATCTCTGGGTCATGAGGGAGCCATTCGTCATAATCCGGACCGCGGACTAGTGGACATGAACGACCTGCTTCCCGTGCCGTATCATCTGATAGAGATGGATGACTATCTCCCTCAATTCAGGGGAAGGGGCTCCGTGATCTTCGAGAGCTCGCGCGGTTGTCCCAACGGATGTGTGTTCTGTTACAATCGTCCGATGTTCTGTGGGCGATCCCGGTCAATGAGCGCTGAGCTAACGGTATCCCATGTTACCGACCTCCTGCAACGTTATCCCAGTGTGAAGGCCGTGGAGTTCGTGGACATGAACATGGCGGCCGACCTCAAACGGTTCCTCGACATCTTCAAGGGTCTCGACGCTTCGGGTCACGACGTGGAGTACCTCGTTGCGGGTGTGCGGGTCGACGCTGTGAACGGACTCACGGATGATGATCTGGACCTATTGGAGAACACAGGGGTAAGAGGGATGCTCTTCGGTGTGGAGTCCGGTTCCCAGCACGTGCTAGACCTCATCGGTAAGAACATCACTGTCGACCAAGTGCTCGAGTGCAACAGGAGATTGCGCGGACGTGAGCTTGGAGCATCATTCAACTTCATGCTCGGTTTCATCGGTGAAACATCTGCTGATAGGCAACGCACGATTGAACTGGCATTACGAATCCTCGATGAGAATCCTGGAGCAACGACTTCGTGTTTCAATCCTGTTTCGGTCTATCCTGGGACGCAGATGCATAAACTCGCTCGCAGCACCGGCTTCCCCGAACCACAGTCCCTCGAGGAATGGGGCTCGTATCTAACTGATGTCATGTCTATCATCGCACGGATGACCTGGCTCTCTCACCGTGAGAGGCTCGAGATCGAGCGAGCGTACGTGGCCTCCAATTTCCTGGCCGACACCGCCAACCTCATCGATGATCCGGTGCTCAGGTCACTTGCAGCCCTCTATCGTCCTTTCGCACGCTGGAGGCTTCGGAACGACGCGTTTGGAATGATGCCCGAGGCATGGATATATCACACGGTTCGACGTCGAATGCTCGGCCAGTGATCGCCCTTCACTCTTCTTTGCACGTTGCTTTTTCGCTGTCACAACGTTTAGTGACCGCGATTATCGTGCTGGTAAGAGAGCGGTTCGGGATTATGTACAATGTGCCCTTCTTCCCCTCGAGCGTTGTATGTAGCAGTGATATGCTCTTGATGACGCCTTTCACATTGTCGTCGAGTACGATCGTGTCGCCGATGTTTATCGAATCGGTCGCCGTGAGGTAGACCCCAGCAAATGCGTTGGGGAGCTGGTCCTTGATGAGGAACACGAACAGCACCATACCGAAGGCGATGACAAGAAAGACCACCAGCGCGATTGCATCGCCGGACACGCCCAGGATTGCACCGATCAGGAGCATGCTCAGGAAATAGACGATGCCTCGTATGAGGTATCCTGTCACCTTCATGAGATCGAGCTTTATCCTATATTGGCGCTCGATCGCCTGCATCGGAAGGATGATGAGCCATATCGGGAGGATGTTCGGTAAGACCTCGCCCATGAATATCCCGAAGATGATTATGGTGACGGTCAGGACTATCCGAAGAAGGTAGACATTGAGCTTGTCGAAGAGCTCCCCGATGAACGTCAGCTGGAAAATACCCATCACAGCAGAGAAACCTATGAAGAATATCGACAGCTCGGTCAGCTGGATAATGGAGCGGTAGACCTTGTCGAAATCATCGCGGGTGATGTAATCCGAGAGAAAGCTCTCGATGATGACATTGTCCATATCCAGGCGTGTTCTGAGGTAGCGCAGGAACTTACCCGCATACCGGATGACGATGAGGGTCAGCGCTAGCACGATTCCTGAGAGAACGAACGGTCCATAGTAGGTGTGGATGAGCTCCATGCGGAGCTTCGTAAGCAGGTCGACTGGTTCAGCGATGCTCTCAGTCAGGTTCTGTATGGCCGTTTCGCTGTTCACCATATAATGACCTCTTGGACGGGCGGCTCGGTAGCATTTATTAAATATGTTTCCAGGAGCATGTCACGATGAAGCCACGACCGGTCACATCGGTCCTCCTGGTCATGCTCATCTTGTTCACCGGCTGTACCGATCAAGCACCGGACGCGGACGTCGGTATTGTCGAGACATCATCAGAGCCCCCGCCCATCCCTGACGATCCCTTGTCCCTCGGTCTATCTGAATGCGAGAGATCGAACCTTACGTACGGACCCGGCTCCCGCGACAACTGTCTTTACGAGCTCGCCTCATTCCAGAACAGCACGGTCCCTTGTACGCGGATGCGTCGTGTCGAGGGGGCATGGTCCCATGATGCATGTCTGGTGAAGGTCGCAGAGCTCAAACGGGACGCACGTGTGTGCACTAAGATCGTGCGAGAACATGGACCAAGCTCCCGCGACAGGTGCAATCTGAACCTCGCACTCGCGACAGGTGACCATGCATTATGCCTTCTTGTCCCAATATCGAACGAGTACAACTCGCGTGACTACTGTCTCATGCGAGTGGCCGCTCTGGTACGCAATCCGGACATATGTGATCTGATCACGCTCAAGTCGGCGTTCGCATCAGAGGATAGGTGTCGCAAGCTTGCACTTGAGGGACTACCGGACGGACCACCACCACAGTCCCACGTCCCATGCACGGAGTGCCGATAAGGCTCACGCGTGCCTGACCGAATCGGTCGTGAAGTAGTTGGGCGCCTCGTTTGTGATCAGGATGTCGTGAGGGTGGCTCTCTGTCTTACCATGGGGCGATATACGGATGAACCGTGAGACCGCCTTCATCTCCTCGATGGTCGCAGCACCTACGTAACCCATCGCGGACTTGACACCGCCCATCTGCTGGAAAATGACATCACTGACGGGACCTCTGAACGGAACAGCCCCTTCGACACCTTCGGGTACGAGCTTCGAGCTAACTGAAGAGTCCTGGAAGTATCGGTCAGCTGAGACCTTCATGGCCCCGAGAGAGCCCATCCCCCTGTACCTCTTGAAACGTCGCCCTCCGATGATGACCTCGTCACCAGGGGATTCCTTGGTCCCTGCTAGCATGTTCCCGAGCATGACGGTGTCAGCACCGGCAGCAAGTGCTTTTGCGATGTCTCCTGAATAGCGTATCCCGCCGTCGGCTATGACGAACGCATCGTTCTCCGCCGCCACATCAGCGACGGCCGCGATAGCCTGGAGTTGTGGGACACCGATGCCCGCGACAACCCGCGTCGTACATATCGATCCTGCACCGATACCGACCTTTAGCGTTCTTGCCCCTGCGGCGATCAGGTCCTCTGCTGCCTCGGCCGTGGCGATATTGCCGATGACGACCTCGCATCCCAGCTCTTTCTTGATCTTCTTGAAGGACGAGACGACGTTCATGTTGTGTGCATGTGCACAGTCGATGAAGATTATATCCGCACCTGCCCGGTCCAGGGCCTTTGCGCGTGCCTTGTCGAACGGACCGACCGCTGCGCCGACGACAAGGTGTCCATCCTCATCACGGGTCGCATGAGCATGTTCCGTCCGTTTCTCAAGGTCCTTGACGGTGATAAGCCCCGTCACCCGTCTTTCTTCGTCGATGATGGGCAGCTTCTCGATGCGGTGCTCCTGCAGGAGCTTTCGAGCCCCTTCCATAGATATCTCATCATCGACAGTGACGACCGCCTTGCTCATGAGCTCGGACACCGATAATGAGGGTTCATCAATGAACCTTAGATCGCGGAGCGTCAGGATCCCGATCAGGCGATCATCGTCGTCGACAACGGGTATGCCCGTTATACCGCGTTCGTCCATTATCCGCTTGGCCTCCCCTGCCGAGAGATCCGGGGGTATGGTGAACACATCCCTGATGATGAACGATTCATGCCTTTTTGCACGCTGGACCATCTCGGCCTGGATCTTTACAGGCATGTTCTTGTGGATCACGCCCAGACCTCCTGCCTGTGCCATCGCGATGGCCATGTTCGCTTCCGTCACGGTATCCATCGCCGCTGATATGATAGGTATCGTACAGGTCACACGCTCCGTAATACGGGTCACGGTCCCCACGGCTGACGGTTCGACCTTTGAGCGTCCGGGAAGAAGGAGAACGTCGTCGAACGTGAGCGCAAGTGAGTCTTCTCCGAGCTTTAATGTGAACTGTCGGTCGTCAGCCATATCGTGAGGACATAGGAACGGCTTGAAAAACCTTTGCCTTGGATTGATAATTACGAATATTTGGTGTATATTTCTACCCGATTCAGCTTGTTTCGGCCCCTCCACTAGAAATATAAATTACAGTGTAAACCATCCAGCTCGATGTTCGACGAGGCCGATGCCCGCATACTCAAGCGTCTCGAAGACGATGGGAAGACTAAGCTCGACTCCATGGCATCGGAGCTCGGCATCGGAAGACAGGCCGTCTGGAAACGTATCCATCGTATGCGGTCCAAGGGCCAGATAAAGAAGTTCACTGTGGACGTTGACGCCGAACGATGTGGTTACAACTTCTTCGCCTTCGTCATGGCCATCACAAAGGAATACAAGAAGAACGAGAAGAAGATCCATGAGGCCATCAAGAAGAACCCCTACATCCATTCGGCCTACAAGGTATCTGGCGAGTACGACATCATCATGCTCGTTTGCGACAAGGACGCTAAGACCTATGGGAAGAACGTCACTCAGAACGTGTTCGGCCCTCTCGAGCCCTATCTCCGGTCATTCTCCACGGTCACTGCGTTCGAGCCCATCAAAGGTGAATACCCTCTTGCTGTCGACCGGATTCTTGCTGACGTTCTCAAGATAGACGCTGGTGACGTTTCATCGATTACTAAGGAAAGGACGAACGTACCCGGTTGGGATAACATAGCGACCGTTTGGTCGGACCTTCCGGACTACTACCGGCCATCCGAGGAAGTGACCCAGCTCGCATTCTCATTCGTATCATCTTGTCGCGACATCCTGGTGACCGGAGCATCGACCACCACATGGATCAATCGTTCCCAGCTCTTTGCAGAGAATGTCCACGTCATCGATATCTACCACGCTTTCCTCGTGGCCGCCCAGAAACGGTACAAAAAGACCGAGAAGGTCAAGCTCCTTCGTGACGACGCTCGCAGGATGCACTTTGAGGATGCCTCATTCGATATCGTCTTGTCGGAGCGGCTCGTCCCTTACTTCTCCGACGACGGTCTCCGATCTTTCCTTACGCAGGCCTTTCGTGTCCTCCGCCCCGGAGGTCACCTAATTATCTGCTCTTCCAGCCAGGGTTGCTTTGATGAGTGGGTTTCCTTCTCAAAGCACCATGGTGTCGAGTATGCAGTCGATACCGATTCAAAGATTATCAATTACTCCCTCCTTGCCAAGAAGGTGCCCTCTGCCATATCAAAGAAAGAGAATATCAAGGAAGCTGTGGTCCACGATTTCTATCATCGGGTGTTCGCTTTCCATTGCAGGTCAGCAGAGGAACTCGCAACCATTATCGAACATGAATTCCCGGCTGAGGTCGTGCATCTCGAAGAGGTCGATAAGGGCAGGAACTCGTTCATAGTAGCTCGTCGCTCCTAGAAAAGGTTTATTCTCGCTACCTCCGGGGTTTAATATTCTACATTTTTTATGAGTAAATGAAATATCTCGCCCTCTACAGGTTTATTTATTACCCTTTTTAGTGAATATTGTTGCGTTTTTTGTGTTACTACGGGTGAAAGGTAAACTATATATACCCCATCCCGGGCGCAGCTCCATCAGGTGATGATAATGGTCGTGAAGGAGATGCCAAACGAAATGGTCCTCATCAAGCGACTGAGGGCGGTTTACTCAACGTTCTCTAGGGCTAGGGTCTACACCAAGACCCGGAACGAGATGTACAAGTTCATCACTCTGGATAAACTCTCGGCGGCCCACAGATCGAAGTTCGGTACGGAGGTGACGCAAGACCAGCTTCTCAAGCTGAAGAACCACGATCATGTGGATATCAGGAAGCTGGGAGAGCACACCTACGTCGGACTTTCCCACGATCTGTTGAAGAAACATTGCATGTGATGCTTTTTTCGACTTCCCCTGTCCCCCTTTCCCTCGCCCTTCCCCGGGGCGAGGGACCCCTTTCTTTTCGTTCCCTGCTGCTAAGGGATAGAGGAGCGTCCCATGTCAGGTACAACGGAAGAAACGTCGGCCCAGTGATAATCGATCTTTCCCGGTTTCCAGAAGAAAAACGACTTACCGTTCTATAGCATAGTTCGGGTTCGGGATGAACTCCCCGAGCCTGTGCGCGTCAGGTGCTTCGAAATAAGGTCCCACCTTGAATGCGCCCTTGATCGCGTAAGCTGGTTGCATTGATCCGAACGCGTACTCGGTCTCACCGTACATAATGCTCCCGACCATCTTACCCTGAGATGCATCGAACCGCCGCTCACCCAGGGCGGTGTTCAGATCGATAGCCCCGCCGACAGGCGCTATTAGGTAGACGAAATTATCCTCACCTGCGAATTTAGCGGGATTTCTCGCGTCCAGGCACCCGCCACGGAGGGCCGAACCACCGTTCTTATCCTTACTGTCGTACTGGTGGTCCTGTATTTCGTAGTGGTCCCCACCCTTTGCGGGGATACCGTTCTTGAAGACCTCATCGGGCGTAAGGCCGCATCCGTGGTACACGTTCGTATTGGAATACGATTGTTGATGCTGCTTGCCTAGGTCCTCCATCCGGGAGGTCTGATATTTCAGGAAAGCTTTGTCAAAGTCCGCACCGTTTGACCAGCCACCCCTTGTGGGCCTGTTAGGGGTAAGCGGTCCTTTAACGTCCTTTGCACGACCATCATATGACATTGATTCATCTGCTGACCGGATGATGTCCTCGACCGATGAACTGAGCCAACCGTTCATGTAATCGATGCCGTTCTCTCCCGTATACTGGAGCTGCTTCGTTGCGTGTTCACCGGTCAGGTATAATGAGACCTCGTTCTTTGCATCTTCGCCACGCTTGGCGTCCTTTACGTACCTCGAGGCAGCATTGAGGATTTCAAGTACTGCTTCGTCCGATAACGACTGCCCGTCGACGCCTTCCTTGACCGATCGCTGTACATCTTCAAAGGGGGTGCGATCAGTACGAAAGTAATCGAACAGGCCCATTGTTACTACTATATAGTAGTTACTCCTTTATATACATTTCGATTGTGCCTACTCAGAACGTTTATAAGCCTCATCTGACCCACCAATACCGTGGGCAAAGACGACCGGAAGCGAGGCATGCTATCCGGAGGACTTAGGCTTACAGCGTGGAAAGAGGATGCAGATGGATGGTTCACGCTAGGGCTCGCAAATTTATCCGAAGGAAATACAGAAGAAGCCGTCAAAGCATTCCGACAAGCAGTCAAGATAAAACCAGACATATCCGAGGCCTGGGCGAGACTTGGCACAATACATCGAGAAGAAGGCAGGTTCGACGAAGCCATTGCGGCATATACGAAGCTCATCAACTATTCACCAGAGCTCGCAAAGACGTGGAGGTTCCTCGGCCTCACCTATTATGAAGCCGGGAAAATGGAGCAATCGGCAAAAGCTTTCCGTATGGCGCTAATCCAAGAACCGGACAACCCTACAAGCCATTACAATTTGGGGCGTGCACTTTACGAACTCGACGATCTGGAGGGCGCCAAAAAAGAGTTCAATGATTGTATCAGATTGGGGGGCAAAGATGCCGACACATGGAGTATGCTCGGCATCATCAATCTGGAACTAGACAGATTGGAGGAAGCTACGAAGTGTTTCGAGAAAGCACTTAAGATAGATCCGGACAGAGAGGACATCTGGTATGAACTTGGAAGGGCACTAGAGGAAAGAGGAAGAATTGAAGGTGCGATAAATGCATATTCTAGAGCTCTTAAACGAAAAGACGACTTCACAGAAGCATGGGCAGCATTAGGTTCATGTAAATATCAGCTCAATAAGTACGATGCTGCAATTGATGCGATACAGCATGCAGCTGAGCTGGACCCGGAGAATCCAACAATTGCTTACAATCTAGGACGGGTCAATCACGATGCAGGTTATCTTGAAGCTGCAGTTAAAGCATACAAGAGATCTCTAGATATCTATGGGCGTGATCCAGATACATGGAAATCACTTGGTAATGCACTGCTCGAGCTTGAGTCATTGGATGATGCGCTCAAGGCATTCGAGCTCTCTTTGGATCTAAGACCTGACGATTCAGAGACACTATTTGCCTCCGGACTTACATTCGTTGCCAAGGGGGATCTGAAAAGTGCTCTGGAAAGATATGACAGGGCTCTTTCTCTAGATCCTGAGAACGAGGAAATAAAGGAGTCCATCATCAAGATGAAATCACTTCTGGAAAAGAATCAAGAAGAGAGTGCAGAAGATCAGTCTTGATACGAACTACGTTTGAAAAACGTAGAACTACTTGTTTTGTGCGTTCCTATATACTTCGTCCAGGAGCTTAACACCTTCACCGAAGCTCACTAGGGAGAACTCTTTGTCGTCGCTGAATGCAGGTAGGACGAACTTGGAGGAAGCCCGACTGAGCTCAAGCCGGTCATGGAAGCCTTTGTCACCGTTCCGGTCCGCGAATGTAGCCGCTCTGGTCTCGATGTCCGATAGGATGTCCTTGAAGTAGTCCCCGAGGAAGCTCTCGTAACTGATATTGCCCTCTTTCGATTCAGCCTTCTCGATACCAGTGTAGTTGCATGTTGTGGTCGCCATCAGTCGTCCTATGTCAGCTGCATAGTCACCGAACTCGGACTTTTCTGGATCGATGAGGTAGGAGCGTCCTGTTTCCTTATCGTAGTGGATGTTGCGAGCATGGAGGTCGCCATGAGTCAGGGTTGAGAACGATGCCTTGTATCTTCCGCTGTGCTGCTGTAACTCCTCGACCATCTTGAGTGGGTTGGTATACTCGTTACCGTTGATAGTTATGGTGTCGTACTTGAGAAGGTCTGCGATCTCGTCATGCTTTTCTGCACTCTGCTTTACTTTTCTCGAAATCTTGTCAAGGTAATCATTTGTAGGGCATGCCTGCTTCTTGGATGTCTGGTAGCACTTGATGATCTCATCCAGGGCTTTCTGTGTGCCGACCCTGCCCGCTCCTGGGTCCTGTTTTTGTAGAGCAGGTTCCGTGTATAGCTCGTGCAGATTAGGTGAATCGATGTACTCCATTAGAAATGAGCAGCGGTCATCGCCTTCCTTCTTTGAATAGAAGACCTTTGGCACTGCCGCAGGGTTGTACTTTTCCCATACACCGTAATTAGCTATCTCTCCGGCGATCTCATCCCAGGGGCCACCCTTATACACGGCCCTTGTGCCGTCCTCGAACTCGACCATTCCAACGTTCGCGCCGCTCAGGCCCTCAGAAAAAGGCTTGTAGGAGGTAGGCCGGGAGGCGAAGACACCCTTGTCAACAGCCTCATATGCAATGTCGGCAACATAACTCTCCATGAGAACACCAGGCGAGAACGACTGATAGTATTATTGTTCTCCAGCTTTATATATGTTACTATTATACAGTAGTAACATTGAAGCCCTTATGTCAAGAGAGGACCCTCGTCCATCGAAAGTTGGAGAAAACTATATAAGCAGCCTGATCCGCGTATTTTGGCATCCCTCACAGAGGGATAACTGGGGACAGTCGGTTATGCAGTTGGATTACACCACTTGCCCTACTGATGGGGACCTTGAGCAAGTCAAGGAATCAGCATACAGGTTGCTCACAGAGCAGCGTGTCACCGTCGATGGCCACACGTTCACGACCCCCAGTGTGAACCACGAGGGCTATGTCGGTCGGCAATGGTTCTGGGACTCCTGCTTCCATGCTTATGTGCTTGCTGAAAGAGAGCCCGGTGTAGCCAAGGAAGAGGTCCGGTCCATGCTGGCGAACCAGCGTGCTGACGGGTTCATCCCTCACATGAACTACTTCAATGGTGATGGACAGGAGGTACCCGAAGGCTTCAAGGACCTCGTGGACGAGTACTGGTCCTCACCCTATCATTCCGACATGGTCCAACCCCCCATCATCGCTATGGCCGTAGAACGCATCTACGCTCGCACGGGTGACAAGGAGTTCCTTAAAGAGGTCCTCCCCCAGTTGGAGAACTACTACAAGCACCTCAAGGACGTCAGGGACCCGGACGGTGACGAGCTTCTATCGATCTATCATTCCTGGGAGAGCGGCTGGGACAACTCACAAAGGTGGGACTCGACCTACGGTGTGACCGAAGGTACTCGTGAAGAGATAGGAGAGCACAAGATGCGCATCTTCAAGGAGTGCCAGGAGCAGGGATGGAACGAGAAGAAGATACTGGCAAACGGTAGCTTCGAAGTTAAGCCCGTTGACTTCAACGTGCTCTACGCAAAGAACGTGAAGATCCTCGCTAGCCTGAGCAAAGAGATCGGAAGGGATGCTACATGGCTCGAGAAGCAGTCAGCAAAGACAACGGACGCCATCTTCAACACGATGTACGATGGTGACAAGTTCTGCGACATTCTTTCAGATGGAACACTCTCGCCTGTTAAGTCGGCCGCGATGTTCTACCCGATGCTCCTTGATAGGAAGTTCGACTACTCAAAGATGATAGACGAGCATCTAACGAACACCAAAGAGTTCTGGGCACAGTACGGCATATCCACGACCTCTATGGACAACGATAGTTACGATCCAGACACTTACTGGCGTGGGAATGTCTGGCTGAACGTCAACTGGTTCGTCATGAAAGGCCTTGAGAACCAGGGAAGGACGGACCTCGCAAAGGAGGTCGCACATAAGACCGTCGACCTTGTGAAAGAGAACGACTGGTGGGAGCACTACAATCCGGAGAACGGCAAAGGCGGGGGCGCGAAACCGCTCGCCTGGGATTGCGTCGTCTACGACATGGTAGATCTTCTCCAGGACCGGCCCGACCGGGTCTAGGACGTAACCTCTTTAACCTGATATCGCGAATCCTCTGTCGATGGAAGACAATCCCGCTCGTAAAGTCCTCTTCATCTGTGTGCACAATGCCGGCAGGTCTCAGATGGCCGCCGCGTTCTTCGACCGCGATGCACCTGAAGGCTACATCGGCGTGAGCGCCGGGACCGAGCCGGCGGACCATGTCCATCCAGAGACCGTGGAGGTCATGATGGAAATGGACATCGATCTATCGAAAGAGCGCCCGAAGATGCTCACTAAAGAGATGATCGACGGGGCGGTCCGTGCCATCACCATGGGATGTATGGACGGGGCATGTCCCAGGACAGGGATCCCTACCGAGGACTGGGAGCTGCCCGACCCGAAGGGACGCCCTCTCGAAGAGGTACGTGCGATACGGGACGATATCGTACGAAGGGTAAATGGACTGATCGAAGAGCTTTCCTCGTGATGTACTAGTCAATACCAAGTGCTCGGGCGTCCACGTCCAGTGTGTAGACACCTGGCTCGGTGAACCCTTTCAGGCGTTCGTTGACATCGTAGCCGAGCCTCTGCTCCATCTCGGATACGGGTGAGAAGTCGTGCTTCGTGTACTCGAAGGGGTAATGGTAGGTGCTCGGTGTCTGGGCGCAAGCGTACGCGAACTCCTTAGATGTGGCCAGTATCGCGTGCGTCTCGTCCGGATCGACCACCAATGCCTCTCCGGCCTCGAGGAGATGGTAGTCCATCGTACCTTCTTCCGGGTGGAACACACCTATACCGACCTTCCCCTCTACAACCACATATAGCTCGTGGATGCCCGTGATGTCCGAACCCTGCACGTACTGATGGACCTTGGGGTGCCGGTGTATGCTCTCAACAGGTCTGTTCTCGTAGATTGGGACCATGTCGTTCGGACCGCCGTCGTTCACCCTGCCGGATGTCATGTAGGAGAACCCGAACACACCGTCCGCTTCCTCAGGTCGGGCAGAGACCGCGTCGTTGGTCCACTCGGTAGAGCCACCAGTGTCGGTGTTCCTGCGCTCGGACAGGTCGTAGACACCGACCCATTCGTCGCCCCTGTAGCCCGTTGTGTTCATAGGCTCACCTTCGTAGCTCTCCCACCACTCGGGCGCAGTCGTGGTCATGGCCAGGGGGCCCATGGAGCCGGTCTCGGGTACGGAGTACAGGAACCGCGGAGATGCGTCCTTTGCGACGACCACTGTACCGGCACCGTCGAGCAGATAGCTCTCGGTCTCCGATGTGACGGTCATTGTAGAATCAGGAGGATTGAACACGAGCGTTTCCCCGTAAGCACCCTTATCGGCTACATCATCGAGGTAGCTATTGAAGGAACGCTCGCCCACATACACGGACAGTGTTCCGCCCGCTTCGTTCACGATGGTCAACGGATGTTCGGTCAGATCGTACCGCTCCATGTCACCACGCTCGGGGTACAACACGGTTCAGGCGTATATAAACCTGCCCAAGGTGACGGCCCGTGAGACAACAAGACGTGATTCGATTTATCACGGTGTGAGCCCAAGGGTGGTTATAAAAGGAGGGCCGGGGCCGCCATCCCCTCAGGGTGGATCACAAATGATCGAGAACTACGAACGGATCACGATGCCATACTCACTTGACGTGAGCTCAGCGACCTATGATGTGCTCGGGGCCATCGGCGAGCAGACCGCTAGCGAGGCCGGCTTGGAGAAGGGATTCTCGTGCACAGAGACGTACGATGAGATCAACGCGGGGATCAGGCATGTCACTGTCCATATCGATGGCGACACCCCGTCGGACGCGTACCACGCGCTCGAGGAACTTGAGGGAAAGGCCGCCAGTCTGGGCATCCATGCCAAGCTCAAGGGCGAGATCAACGTACAATATCGCAGGGTGGATTGGGAGGTAGTCAAGACCACGCCCATCTCCCGGGACGAGCAGAGCGGGTTCCACTGGAGCAACACGCGCTGCGTGGACCAGTACTCCTTCGAGGTGGAGGAGTATGGCGCGATCCCGGAGCGGAGGCTGACCGAGACCATCGACCGCTTGCAGGACGTATCATCCGTCAAGGATGCACTGGACACTGCCGGACGCGAGAAGGTCGCCTACGAACTGCTCGACAGCATCGCAGGGTACGCCGATCCCGAGGGGAACACCGCTGAAGTGTTCGGTCTCAACGATGGAAGTACGTTCGACTCCTACCGCACCCTCCTCGATTCCGAGGTACAGGGCCGCAAGGAAAAGATAGATGACGGGTTCTTCGGTAAGATCCCGCTCGTGGGCAAGTACATCAAGGACCGCCAGCTCGCCAAGGTCGAGGCCCTTAGGGAGCGAAAGGCGGACATCATCGACCAGCTCGAGGGATCGCTACTAAAGGAGGCCTGAACACATGCTAGGCGTCGTCGATCGGACATCCATGCCCTACGAGGCAGAAGTGAACTACGGTACCTACGGCATGCTCGGCGCCATCGGTGAGCAGGTCGCAAAGGAAGCCGGGCTCGAGAAGAGCCATTCGTTCACCGAGACGATCGACGAGGCCTTCGGCGGTGGACTATACAAGTACGACACCGTGTGGGGTTCGACCCGCGGCGAAGTGTACAAGGAGGTCAAGGGGCTCGAGGCCAAGGCAGACGAGCTCGGTATCCATGCAACGTTCGAAACCGGTATGACCACCCGCTACACCATCCCCCGGTGGGGCGTGGTGAAGACCGAGAGCGTGTCCAAGGACGGTGAACGTGGTCTCTTCTGGGGCCACTTCCGATATGTGGACCAGCATTCGTTCACGGTCAACGAGTACGGTGCGCTCCCCGAGCGTTTCGCGGAGAACCTGGACAAGCTCGAGGACACTTCTGCTGTCAAGGCGTCAGTGAAGTACATGCCGATCGACGTCATCGCCTACGATCTCATCGATCACCTCGACGGTTACAGCGATAAGTCCGGCAATACGGCCGAGATACTCAAGCTCGGTGACCGTGAGACCTACGCAGGGATGCGCGAGGTGCTCCAGCTCGTGACCGACAGCGAGCACCAGAAGATAAACAACAGCCTCGCGGGCAAGCTCCCTGTGGTCGGAGACCACATTACCGCCAAGCGTCACGAGAAGGTCTCCCAAGAGATGGAGCGCAAGTCCGCCATCATCGACCAGCTCGAAGAATCCCTGGTCGAGTAGTACAGCACTTACAGGAAATCCCGCCAATTCGGCGGGACCATTTTCTTTCTACTATATAGACCGTGGATCGATATCGTATTGATCCAGTACAATCGTGCTATTACGGGTCAAAGGCACGACCCAAACGAACGTTTATATACGGGACGCCCCAGTGTCCCTCTCAGGTGACAACAGACATGCTAGGCGGATTAGAACGCGTCAACATGCCGTACCAATTCGATGTGAGCCAGGAGGCCTACGGGGTCCTTGGCTCCATCGGTGAGCAGACTGCCATCGAGGCTGGTCTTGAAAAGGACTATTCCTTTACCGAGTCCTATGATGTCATGCGAGCAGGCACTCATCGGGCCGAGGTCAATCAAGAAGGATACTCCAAGTGGGACGTCGAGGGCGAGATATGCAAGCTCGAACGTACCTGCTCCGAGAAGGGTATCCACGCAAAGGTAGAAGGTGACATGTTCCCCGGATACCGCACCGTGCACTGGGAGTTCGTTAAGAGCAAGGAGACCTCCCGGGAGTGCGAGAGCGGTTTCATGTGGCATAACGACCACATCACCAAGGAGCATTCCTTCAAGGTGAACGAGTACGGGGCACTCCCCGAGAAGCTCACTTCTACCGTGGACGCTCTCAAGGATACATCCGCTGTGACCGGAGCGTTGTACTCTGCAGGGAAGGGCCAGGTGACCTATGAGCTGCTCGAGAGCCTCTCCGGCTACGACAATCCCGAGGGAAACACCGCCGAGGTGTTCGGTCTTTCCGAAGAAGGGACCTACGCTGAGCTTCGCGGGAAGCTCGACGAAGAGGTCACTGAGCGCAAGGCCGCCATCAAGGACAGCTGGGTGAACAAGGTCCCGGGTGTCGGTAAGATGGTAAGCACCTACCGGACGGGCAAGCTCGAGATGATGCGCGAGCACAAGGCCGAGATCATCGACGGTCTTGAGGAAGCGCTCCTAGCCTGAGCACCCGCGAACAGAACGTGGGGGGCCGTCGAACCGGTCCCCCACATCCTTTCCTTTTGGACGCCGCGATGGCGTCATGTTTTTATTGCTCATCCATCATACCTCTAACAGTATGCCTCCGTGGATAGACAAGAACCGTTGTCGGGGGAGCGGCGCATGCGCCGATGTCTGCCCCGGATCTGTCTTCTATGTCGCGGGCGCACAGGCCCTGGTCGCGAACCCTGACGCATGCACCGAATGTGAAGCGTGCGTCCGTGCTTGTCCCGTACATGCGGTCGTCCTCGAACGTAAGGATCCCTGGCCGAAACGTGTGCTCATCGTGTACGACAGGCCCAAGCGCAAGACCGAGGAGCTAGCCCATCACATCGCCGCCGGTGTAAAGGAATCGGGGTGCGAACCACATCTCGTCATCGCGGAAAAGGCCTCCATCCCTGACGTGCTCCTCGCCGACGCGGTACTCATCGGGTCCACGAGCGCCATCGAGGGTCTTTCCGAGCCGACGGCCCAGTTCCTCGGATGCCTTCGATGGGAGTCGCGTCATGGTCGTCCGATCGGTGCCTTCGGCACCTACAAGTTCGAGCTCACCTGGGAGTACCAGATAATCTCGAACGATGCACGACAGTGGGGATGGGCCCCTTTCCCTCATGAGCTCTGGATGAGCGGGGCCGATGTAAAAGCACGGTCAGGCGATGCCTTCAGGTTCGGACAGGAGTTCGGCCAATGGGCACAAGGTGTGCTGTCCTAGGCCACACTTCTTCCCCAAGGGTACCTTTTAGAACGGAACAGTGCGGCCCAAGCTCCGTTAGGTGACGACTAATGTATGATGATCTTGAAACTGCGGGCTATGACTCTGCCGACGCCGCCCTCCAGTACTCGACAGCTGAGGACCTCAACGCGAACAACGAGCCTGGATTCCTTTCCAAGTACGGTCTCTTCCTGGGAATCGGCGCCGCAATAGGTGCCGCCTACGTCGCCACCCACGATGTGAAACTGGAACAGCACGCCAAGATGACCGCCAACTTCTCATACATCAACAACCATCTCTCACCCAGCGAGGCGGAATCGATCGCGGAAGTAGCGGAGAAGGCCGTGGAGAACCAGTGGTTCGGCGATGCCGCGGAGACCGAATCGGACATCTACGCACACGTCGCGAAGCTGGCGAGGCGGGACGGTGTCATCACAGGGACCGAGTCGAGCCTGCTCGGAAAGCTTGCGCGGTTACGGTAGTCAGTTCCCCCAATATCGGTCTTATTGGACTATGACATCCACGATTTCCATATTCATCGGAATATTTAGGCATACCAAAGGGGATGTATATTAGGTAAACCGAAACCTAGCCTTGCCCTGATAAGGTGAGCGAACGATGTACGAGACGAACGTCGAAACGGTCCTAGATGCGATCGGAGAGCAGGCCGCTCTGGAGAACGGCCTCGAGAAGCACTATGCGTTCATACAGGAACATTCCAAGATATATTCTGGTATGATGGTACGGCACTTCACTGGTGAAGGGCCCACCCGGACCGATGTCCTGATGACCGCGATCGACCTGTGGTATGATTGTCACGAGATCGGGATCAATCCAACCTACGAAGGTAAACGCGTGGGCTTGGGCCCCAAGATCAAGACGAGGGACCTTGCGTACGTCCGCAACGAGTGGGATGAGAATCATATTGAGACGTTCACCTTTCAAAGAGAACATTCCTTTGACGTGCTCAAGTATTCGGCAGAACCGATGTTCTTCCCCGACGTGCTCGACGAGCTCGAATCCATTTCCCCCGTGGCCGATGCCGTGAACGAGATGGGGAGGGCCGAGGTCACCTATGCGCTCCTCGACCACCTCAGCGGGTACCAGGATCCCAAGGGCAACACTTCGATGGTCCTCGGCCTCTGGCACTCTGCGACCTACGACGAGGTGCGGAGGGTCCAGGAGGAGCACAAGGCCGAGCAGACAAAGGCTATCGAGCAGAGCTGGACCACGAGGATCCCGCTAATCGGCGGGCCCCTGCGCGACCACAATCTAAAAGGACTCGAGATGGAGCACGAGCGCAAGACCTATCGACTAGACAGGCTCGAACAGAACCTCGTCATGTGAGCGAACTGAGGCGCTGATATCCATGATCGAAGACCTCGAGACCATCGGCTACGGTGGGTCGGCCGCGTCCACGGGTTACACCGTCACCGATGACCTGGACGCCTACCGCGAACCGGGCCTCCTGCCCCAAGTGGCCCTTGCCGCCGGATTGGGCACAGCTGTCGGGATATGCCTCGTCGAAGCGTACGATCACGTGCTCGAGGGCTGTGCCAAGACAACCGCGAGCCTGGCTTATATCGACGGCCATCTCGCCGAGTACGAGTCCGAAATAATCGAGTACATGGCCGAACAAGCGGTGGATCATCAGCTCTTCAGTGATACCAATGACATGTCGGGAGACATCCATCGTCACGTGTGGGACCTCGCCAAAGGTGACGGCAGCATCACAGGTGAAGAGGCGCGCCTGCTCATACGGCTGGGGCTGCTGAGATAAGCCGAACACTCTGGATATTCTGCTATCTACAGATTGGATAGGGAATGGTGCTCCGGCCGGGATTTGAACCCGGGTCAATGGCTCGAGAGGCCAACATGATTGGCCGGACTACACTACCGGAGCAGCCACACGGAGAGCGATTTCCTTAATAAAGCTATCGCAGGGACGGGATCAGTCGGTCTTCTCGAACGACTTACTGAATCGTTTCCAGACCGGTTCGTACTCCTCATCAACGCGTGAGGTCCACGAATCGAGCCCTTCCGGTGTTGTCGGATAGGCCATGTAGAGCTCTTTTAGCGCCTTCATACGCTTGACGGCGAACATGAGAGAGCGCATGAGGGTCGGATGGTGTAGCCCTCGAAGCCCGCGGATGAGCTTCTGTGCGGTAGAGAGCTCCAACTTGCCGTTCTTATCGATGGCAAAGAAGTCGTTCTCGGTGAAGAGGCTCCCCGAGCATCCGAAGTCAAGATCACGGTTGGAGAGCGAATTGAGCATGATGCGGAACACATCGAGCGCCGCGTGACGCATACCTATCGTTGTCTGGTACTCGTGGTTGTAGCTCCAGAGACCATTGTACGAGACATCGTCCCGGGCGAGCGCTTCGGCGGCGGTGTTGGCCGCCATGCACCCACCGATCATTGAGTACCCTAGCCCACCGCCATGGAGCGGATTGACCTGGCACGCCGAGTCCCCGACGAGGAGCAATCTGTCCCCCACGAATGAACTGACGGGCTTGCGCATGGGCACTATACCGCCCCCCTTTGCGATCACATCGGCATCATTGAATATCCTGTCCCGTTTGATGAACCTACGGTACGCAGCCAGTGGGCTCGCTCCCAGTGACATGGTGAGGCCGACACCTACGTTCACCACTGTGTCCGACTTGGGAAACACCCAGATGTACCCGCCCTGGGCGACGTTACGGTCGAAAATGACCTCAAGGATATCAGGATCATCGATGGGCTCCTTTAGCTTGAGCACTTCCCTGTAGCAGATACCGAGGTCCCTGGGATGTATGCCACGTTCACGGCCGGGGAAATCGACCGATTTCCTGAGAGTGGCGCCGACACCTGAAGCGTCCACGACGACCGAAGAGTAGATGTTACGCTCCATGCGTGTTATCTTGTCCTTCGTCCTGAGCCCTACTATACGATCATTCTCTATGATCGGACCGAGCACGAGGTGCTTGTCAAGTAGGTTAGCTCCAGCGTCGACCACGTCGTTCACGAGCCTTTGGCCGAACTCGTGTCTGTTGACCGTGTACCCGTCCTCGTGGACCCTGACCATGCGGGTCCGGGATGGGCCGATCAGCTTCATGCCGGTAATGACCTGGCCTAGTTCATCGCCGCGTGGAGGTGTGATGCCCGCTTCCTCCTCGAGCCGGTCGAAGTGATATCTCGGTACCGCATCACCGCATACCTTCTCGCCTATCCGGGCGCGTGGTTTGGTATCAACGACACATACCGATAGTCCGAGCTTCCGGGCCCTGATGGCAAAAGCGGCACCGCCCGTACCACAGCCAACGACGACCGCGTCATACTGGTTGCCCGGCATTGGCTGTAAGGTCCCAACGAACCTTTATCAATTTATCCTCGGCCGCTGCAAGCGCCATATCGCGAGCTCCTCGAAGTCGAGGCGTTGATTCGAGACTATTTCGTGCTCCAGCCCGGTATCCCGGACGATCGCGCCGAGCTCGTCCGGTCCCATTAGCGAGGATACGACCACGAACGCCTCACCGCCCTCAGCGAGCCGGTCGGCCAGCCCCTCTATAAAACGTGTAAGGACCTCACGTCCTGTGGGACCGCCTGCCCATGAACGTGAGAGCGGGTCCTCACCGGGATCTTCCGGGAGGTAGGGTGGGTTGAAACAGATAAGGTCGAACCGAATACCCACAGCAGTAAGCAGGTCACCGCACACCACTTCGAAGTTATCTGAACCTGAGCGGACGAGGTTCTCCCTGGTCAATCGTGCTGCGTCCATGCTGATATCGATCGCTACGACAAGGTCCGCGATCCGTGATAAAGCAACAGTGACGTATCCGGACCCCGGCCCCACCTCGCAGGCACGTCCAACCTTGGAATGGTTCGATACGGCCTCGGCGAGAAGCTCCGAATCCTCACGGGGGCTATAGACGTCAGGATGACCGACCCACTCCGCATCCCCGTCGCTCACGGCTCAAGGGGCACCATCTCCACTCATAAAGGTTACCTCACATCCCGTATCCATGCTCTGGCAGTTCCTCCGACCGGACGCTGCTGCCGCTTTCGACGATCCCGGTGTGAGGAAGGTGCTGGGCCGTTACATCGATGTCGCGGAGGGTCGGGCCCGCGCTCGATGGTTGCTGGCAAGAACGGTCGAGATCGATCCCGAGGCCGATCCAGCCAAGGAGCACGCCCGGGGCATCAAGGAGCTGGACCGGGTCGTTGCGGAGGATATCGTACTACCAACGGCTCCGTTCTCCCTACTGGACCTTAAGGCGCAGATGGCGGACGAGCACTATTCGTCATGCGGACTGTGTGAGCGACGGTGCTCAGTGGACCGTAACGTGGACAGTGGGGTCTGCGGGGCCGGGATCACACCTTTCATTTCGTCGTCGTTCATCCACATGGGGGAGGAACCGGAGCTCGTCCCATCGGGTACCGTGTTCTTCTCCGGATGCAATCTCAGGTGCGTGTTCTGTCAGAACCATGACATCTCGCGTAATCCCTCGGTCGGAGAGCCCGCTGGAACGGAACGCCTGCGTGAGGCGTTCAGGGCGCTCATCGACCGCAACGTCCGCAACCTCAACGTAGTGGGCGGTGATCCGATACCGCAGCTACCCGCGGTGCTCAAGGCGCTGACCGGCATGGACGAGAACGTGCCCCTCGTCTGGAACTCGAACATGTACCTGACCGTCGAGGCAATGGACCTCCTAGACGGGCTCGTGGACGTCTGGCTCACGGACCTGAAGTACGGGAACGACGACTGCGGTTCTCGCTTCTCAGAGGTAGAGCGGTACTTCACGGTCGTGACCCGCAACCATCGTCTCGCATCACGGCATGGTGAGCTCATCATCCGACATCTCGTGCTCCCAGGGCACCTTGACTGCTGCACTCGACCAGCTATGACATGGGTCGCCGATGAGCTCGGTACGGACACGCGCGTGAACGTCATGGACCAGTACCACCCGGACAACCTCGTGAGCAAACATCCGGAGCGTTATCCCGGGCTACAGCGCCGGCTCTCGAAGAAGGAGTTCGACAAGGCGGTCGCCCTGGCACGCGAGGCAGGTCTCACGAACATACTCGTGTGATCCAAGAGCTATTTTCATCGATCAACAACGAAACCTATTTATCGACCACAGCACTATGGTTAAGTGGTGCCTTTAAGGTCCTTCTGCAAGAGCGACGTGTCGTCGTGTCGATGAGCAGGAGACCACCCGGGCACCGTACATGGCCCGCCGCGAGGGTTATCCTGTGGAGCACGCCGACCGGCAATCTATGAAGCAAGGGGGTTAGTGTGACGGGCCACATCCATCTCATTCTTCACGAGAGAGCGGGTACCTGAGTAGTGCCGCGATCCCCCCGAGCCCGTCGAGACGTCGTCCACCCTCGTGCTCAGAACTGACTATCACGACATCCCCGCGTTTCTTTGCCGCGTCCTCCATGAGCCCGTCGAGAGCGTCACCCTTACCGCTCGCGTTGGCCTTCCTGAACACCTCGTCCGTCACTAGAAGGTGGCTGACGGCACCGCATTCGACCGCGTATCGCACATCATCCTTACCGTACGTAGCGAGATCGTCCTCCTTTGAGATGCTGGACATGAGACGCTCGATAAGTTCCATCTCCAGGGCGACCCTGCTGTCGGAATAGAGCTTGCCGACAGTACCACGTTTGATGACCTCGTTCACGCCCGTTTCTCCGGCCGAGCCGATGCCCTCTACATGTGCCCTGTCATCGGGCCGTTCCTTTCGGAACACGGCCGCGAGCTTGTCCTTCGCCCATCCTGGCCCTGCGATGATCGTGCCGCTAGGTTCATGCGAGTCGATCGCTTCGGCCATGCCCTTCACGACTTCACCATAGAAGTCACGTTCCTTCGTCGTGTATCCTTCGGGATCGTTCCGCTTGGACGGGAGGTTCGTCGCCACCGTCCCCAGCATCCGCACTCCGTAGGCATGGACCAGTGCGAGGGTCGCCTCACCGGGCTCTACTATGACCACTAGCACCTTCTTGCGGAGCTTTGTAGAGGTCTGGATGCGCTCAAGGTGGTACTTGCCCCATCGGCCGGGTTTGAAGAGAGTGAACACGGCGCCCTCCGCGAGGCCGAACGTGTGGTACGATCCAAGGGACGCGTCCGGTGGGCCTTCGGTTATCGGCCCTGTTACACGGAGGATGTTGGCGAACTCGTGGTACTCGATGCGCTCGACGGCGATCTTGAGGAACATCGGACGTTTCTCCCCTCTGCCCTCCTCAGGACCACGCGACTGCACGCGCCTGAAGGTACGACCGGAGAGCACGTCATGGGGCTCTATTACGTGATGGAGATGCCAGAGGTCGTCTATGTTCTCGACAAGGAGCTTGAGCATGTCATGTCTTAGATCACGCTTGAGGACCTTCACCTTCTTTCACCTCCATCCTTGACATTACAGACACTGCACCTATAAAAAGGAACATCACACTCTTTTATTAACGGTACCGGATAATGGCGCTCGATGGGATACGAAGGGACCTGATGAACGCAGGACTCCTTATCCTCGTGCTGTCCATTCTCCTTGTCTTCCTGCGGTTCGGTACCATGGTACCGGATGATACTGTAGCCCTGGCATCGCCAGTACCAACACCCGTTGCACGTGAACTCCCGGACGGGGAGGACCCGGAGGACGACATCGAGCGTGATCCTTCTACTGGTCTTATAATCCGGACGACCGTCGGCCCCATTGGTTCCGAGTACACCGTTCGCTCGGTCTCTGTGGACCTTGAGGCGACACCACCCTCACACCACTATGAGGCGTACATAAAGAACAAGGGCGGAGCAGTGTCCCTTCTTACCATGATCGGGCCGCTCGAGGTCTCCCGCGGCGTAATGACAGAGAGCGTACATAAAGCGCATTTCACACTATCACGCGAGAATTTCGACCAGCTCATCGGCAGCAAGCTCAACTTCACGGTCCTATCCACGAACCGGAACGGTCGGCTCGTTATACGGCTCAACGACAAGGTCATCTGGTCACAGATCACCGATCCTGGTGAGTATGGTATCGACCCCCTTCAATTCGCACATCTGCTAAAGAACGGTGAGAACCGGATCGACGTCGATGCCTCCGGGAGCGGATGGCGGGTGTGGTCCCCGACCACATATATAATCTCAGGACTGACACTTGCCAGCAGGACAGGACAGGTTGTCATAGATAAAAAGCAGTTCGCGCTCTCACGACGCGAGATCAAGGGATGGGTCAAAGGTCGTCTCGTTTTCAGCGTCGACCAGGCGGACACGACCGGCGAACTGAGCATAGCCATCAACGATTACGTCGTTTTCACAGGCAGGGTCCGCGAAAAGTCCGCGCCACCGTATACGATCGATTTCTCATTGCCACGTCACATCCTCCATACGATGAACTCCATCAAGTTCTCATCCGGAGATGGAGGGAGCTATCATCTTAATGACATCGAGCTTATCGTATTCTACTCGCCAAAGGTAGCACCCGAGGCATCCTACGAGTTCAACATAACGAGTCAGGAGATATACGGGTTGAAGCGTGACCTGCGAGAACTATCCATGTCGCTCGACGTGACCCAGGTGAAGAAACGTAGCTGGTTGACTGTGTATATTATGAACCGTGAGGGTAGCAGGTCGATTATTAAGGGGGAAGCCGAACAGGGTAAGGTAGACCTACCAATAAACCCAACTTATTTAATATCCGGACACAACAATATTCAACTAGTCTCAAATGGGACGGTGTATCTTGGGACACTTGAGGTGAGAATGACATGAGAACTGATAGGATTACTGTATTATTCGTCATATGCGCACTGGTGTTTTTCGCCGGTTGCGAAAAAGTTGACAGTGAGCCGAACGTACCTGGTTCGGGCAGCTCCGGTGGCAGTTCCGGCGGTTCATCGACCGTGAAGCCTGGAGATCCTATTTCCATTGGCGATGCGGTCAGTGTTTCCATCGAGCTCGACAAGGAGAGCCCGAAGCCAAAGGAACGCGTAAGAATGACCCTCACAGTGAAGAACGGTCTTCTCGATAATATCGAGGACGTCAAGGCCAAGATCCAATCTAATCCCGCTAACGTCGATATCACCGACAGACAAATGCTCAAGACCGTGGACACGACGTTGAAGAACGGTGAAGACGGTGACGTCAAGTGGAGCATGACGGTCAAGGACCTCGGCGAGTTCGTACCCGATAACAATCCCGAAGAGGTCAAGGTCCGAACTACCTACTCGACATCTGTGCATGCCGCCACGAAGTTCGGTATCGCTGACACGCCAGATGGCGGTACACGTGAGAAGGCCACTTCTACATCATCCATCGTACCTGTTACCATCGAGGTCGACCCGAGCGTCGTCCCCCTCGACAAGGATGAGGAGGTCGTCATCGACATCAAGGTGCTCAAGGGAGCTGACGAGAGCAGCGGTGTCCTCCTTGACAGCATCGAACAGATCGTGATCGAGATCCCCGATGCTGACGACTTCGACAAACCTTCGTGCACGTACGAGGATAATGCCGAGACCAAGACATGCGTGATGTCCGGTGGTTCGATCACCCTCGAGGACGTAGAGTTCCACTCCGAAGAACTGAGCGTGCACATCGTGCTCCCTATGAAGGAATCATCGTTGAACGAGATGCGTGGTACTGAGCGGTTGGTCCGGGTAGGCATCAATAGGATTAAGCTCTACAAGGATTCAACGATATCTTTAGCCTACGATCTCACAGAATGAGGTGACTTAGGATGGCATCAATAAAGGACGTTTGCATCATCACGGTCGTGCTCTGCGGTCTTGTCTTCATGGCAGGCTGTCAGCAGGGTGCTGGCGGTGGTACGACCACAGGATCCGGAACGGGTACAAGTAAGACCACCAACTTTGCCGGAGATGTAGAGGTGACGTCCTCGGTCGTGCCCTCCAATCCCGAGCCCGGTGACCGGATCAAGCTGAAGATCGCTGTCAAGAACGGACTTCTTGACGCCATCGAGGATGTTAAGGCCCTTGTACTCACGGACCCCGTGAACATGGAGATCGATAAGGGTAACATGTGGAAGACCATCGCCCTTAACATGAAGAACGGTGACGAGGACGATGAGAAGTGGAACGTCGCGGTCAAGGCCAAGACCGAGTTCGTTCCCGCCATGAATCCCGAGAAGCTTAAGGTACGTGTCAAGTACAAGACTTCTGTGAAGGCCGCAAATACCTTCAAGATAGCCGATTCTGCAGACACAAAAGAGAGCGGTTCTACGACCACTACTTCCGAGATCGTACCCATCGTAATCGAGGTCGATCCTAAGGAGGTCCCCCTCGACAAGGATGCCGAGGTGTCGATCGAGATCACGGTCAAGAAGGGCATCACCGATAACAGCGGTGTGCTTGAGGACAAGATCCCCCGGATGATCGTGAACGTGCCCCGTGCCGACGACTTCGACCTTACCAAGAGCACGTGCGAGTACGAGGACGCTACATCCACCAAGATGTGCAAGGTCCTGGACAACAAGGTGACGCTAGAGAACGTCTCGTTCGACAATGACGAGTTCCAGGTCAGGATAATCCTTCCACTGAAGGAGAGCTCTCTAAGCAACCTCCGCGGCACGCAGAAGGCCATTACGGTCTCTCTTGAAGAAGTGTGGCTCTATCAGGACAGGGACGTCGAAGTGTCCTACTCCCTGACAGGGTAGAACCGAGAGACCGGGGTCCCGGGTAAGCATTTAAAGCTTCGGTACCCATTTGCGACCGATGCATCGGGCACGCCTCCTGTTCGTTCTAGTGCTGGTGCTCTCAACATTCTGCGCATCGGTCGAAAAGGTCGACACAGTGAGATTGTCCGTGAAGGCCATCAAGGGCGCCGTTATACCAGGCGAAGAGGCGACCTTTGAGGTCGTGGTCGAGAACCGTTACAATGGTTCTATGGAGATCGTACTCACGCCGAAAGGTGCATACCCCACATGGATCCGTCCAAGTATAGATCACTCGTTCAGATTGGCATCGAGCGGTCGCAGGGGAAAGAACATCCTTAGAATCCTCCCCCCTAACGGGACGCGGACATATACATACGTCTTCTCCGTTTCAATGATAGCTCGTCATTACAATTCGAGCCGCAACCTTATTGCCGAATCCCGTTCCGAGGACGAGTTCTATGTCCAGGTCCTCCCACCGCCACTTCCAGAACCTACTCCTGAGATCATCGAACGTGTGGAAGTGACGGTCGTCGTTGTCACGCCCACACCCACTCCTGTTCCGACACCTGTGCCTGTGTTCAATCCTTCGCTTAGCATCTCTCTCCGTGATCCTGGTCCATTCTATCCCGAAGATGGCATTGATATCGGCATCATCGTGGAGAACGCAGTTAACATCGAAGTGGGTAGCCTTGATGTGGACGTGCAGATCGTTGACATCAATGGCGATATTATCCCCCCCATCATCAGAAGGACGCCTGTGACAGTTCACAAGGACGGGGGTACACTGAGCGCCTCGCACTCGGTGACCCTTGAACCGGACATAGCCCCGGGTGATTACTCCATCACGGTTTCGGTCATGGCCGGAGGGCTCACCATCGGTCCCGAGACACTTGGTTTCACTGTCGGTAGCAAGAGCGGTGTCGATGTATTCCCCGTCATCGAGAAGGAGATGATGCGTAAGAAGACGACCTACAGGTTACGCAACAAGGGGAATACACCCACGGTATATACTGTACAAGAGCGCATCCCGTGGTACCTTGACATATTCACCATCGCAGAACCCCGTCCTACACGCAAGGTCGCAGAGCGTAATGCTTACCTGTACGTGTGGGAGGTTTCTCTCGATCCCCTGGAGGAAGCCGAGGTACGGGCAGAAGTATCATACATCCCATTCCTCGCAGTGACCGTAGCTATCGTACTGGCGGCAATATTCGTGCTCCAGACAAGCAGAGCGCTCACGCTCGAGAAAGAGATATCCATCAAGAAGGATAAGAGGGGTCGTAAGGCCATCGCGTCCATCACCATCCACTTGCGCAACTTCTCTGAGCGTGCTATTGAGAACGTGAACGTGGTCGATCGCGTACCGCTCATGGCAAAGGTCTCTAAGTCATTCCCAACTTTGAAACCGACCACCATCCAAAGGGGTGAACAGTGGACCGAAGTCATATGGACCGTCGAAAGACTGGAGCCAAAGGAGGAGCGCGTGTTCTCCTATTCGATGACCAGCGTTATCGAGGTCATCGGTACTGTAGACCTACCGCCAGCACGGATCCTCCACAACCGACCTGATGGGAGAAAGCTCGAGATAGAGTCCAATCCCGTATCGTGGGAAGGCGCTGCCGAGGAGTAAGCTTTTTTAAACCTATACGTCCTCGCACTACTAGTCAGTCCCGCCGTAGCTCAGTCTGGCAGAGCGCCTGGCTGTAGGCGAGCACCACGGGTGCTTGCTGGTAGCCGGTGTTCGTACAGCAACCAGGATGTCCCCAGTTCAAATCCGGGCGGCGGGATACAGAGGAGGAGGGTCTTCCCTCCTTCTCACCTTCATGCTCCTTAGCTCTGATTATCCCATTATTCTAATCGAGCAGAATGTGAAAGGTCGATGGACGCGAGCGTGCCACCACTCGCCCGTGGGAACGTTTAAATACAGGTAAAGTGGCCCGTCACATCATCATGCTGTACGGAGGACTCGATGAGCTCGAGCCCGAGGGTGAGGACTACCTCGAGCGTAAGCTCGTCCCGTACTCCGATAAGCCACACCTCATAACGTCCGCGGTCTCTGCTTCGACCTATGCCGAGAGCAAGGACGGTCTCATAGACGAGCTCGTCGACGATGCATCCTCGATAGTCGGAAAGGACGTAGATTCAATGGCCTTCGGCGTGGACCTCAAACGCATGTCCACTTCGACCTGGGGCAATGTCGACTGTGTGTACACGGATTCAGAGGGCGAGCTCGGAGTGATCAGGATCTACGCTCATGCTCCCAAGGACCGTGACCTGAAGAAGGACATGCGACGCATTGGCAAGCTCGGCCTTAGCAACGACCCCATAGCCTTGTACCCGACCGGTGAGGATATGGAGCGCAATGGTGACGGCTACCGTGTCGTCGGACGCTCCGTCAAATGGGACGAGGTCGAACAGACCGAACACATAGCCAAACCGATCGACAAACCCTATACTGTCCAGAAGGTGCGAGAGAAAGCAGAGAGCTCCGGGGGCCTCAGACATCACCTTGGCGACCACGATTCGTTCATCTGCATAGATGACGCCTACAAGGAGCGTATAGGTAAGGACTGGTACGTGCGCATTGCTGCGGTCAAGTTCGATCGTGGTGACGACCTCAAGCCCTATGCCCTCGGTGATCACGACGCCTTTGCAGAAAAGAAAGCACAAGGCGAGATGGTACAGTACGACCTCATCGTCTCCAACATCGATTTCGATCCCCATGTCGAAAGGACCGCTCTAAAGGCCATCGAGGAGCTCATGCCCGAGTCCGGGGCGGACGTGTACGCCTGTAACTTCTTCAAGCCAACGCTCTCGGACAAGGGACTTGACATCCAGTTCGGGTCCGGTCACCATGCCAATAAGTACAAGCCCTTCGTCAAGGTCGCTGATATGGCCACCAAGTATGAAGAGGATCCACTGCGGCAGCCGACCGATTTCATACAGGACCTCTCCACCTACTGGCGCGCCAACAGGGACCATGGTGCCGAGGACGAGTTCGAGCTTGATGGGCACGATGTGACCGTATCACGGTCGATCAGACGACGACGATGACGCTTACCCACAACAGTGTCACTCATCGGACACGTCCATACCAAGTATGTACCGCGCCATACCCGCAGCTGTTGTGACGGTCGTACCGAGCATCTTCGGGCTTCGGACTATGCGTGATGCATGGTTCGCTACGGTGTTCGGTCTCATATAGAACCTGATGTAAGACTCCTTGACCGCTTCCTGGATCTCTTGGGGAGTTATCCCGATGGCGTCCGAGTCCACGATCGCATTGACCTCGTCACGCTGTAGATCGAGGTCGTCGTTGTCGAAGCCGACCTCTTTCGCGAATGGTGTCCCGATGTACGGTGTCGCCGTTGAGAACATGACGTAGTCCGTACTCAGAGATGCTGCGAAGTCCAGGGTCTCCTGTACTGTTTGACGTGTCTCTCCGGGAAGACCTAATATGAAGTACACCAACGCATCGATACCGGCACGTGAGCACGCTTCTACGGCATCATGGACCATGGCCGTGGTCTCTCCCTTGCACGCACGCTTCAGTATCTCATCGGACCCTGACTCGGCCCCGATCGTTACATGCCTGCAACCCGCACGTGACATTCGCTCCAGTACTTCGTCATCAAGACCATCAGCTCTGCTGTTGCAGGCCCATTCGATGTCCATGTCCTCGCGTAGGAGTTCATCGCACAGATCGAGGACGAACCTTCGTGAGGCATTGAACGTATCGGAATACAGGATGAAGTGGTTCGTACCATCGTGTTCATGCACGTACCTGATCTCCTCGACGATCGACCTTGGGTCCCTGTCACGCGTCCGAGTACCGTTGATGATGCTCGAGGCACAGAACGTGCATCGGTGCGGACAACCTCGTCCAGTGAGAATCGAAGTGGTTATGTCACCCGTGAAGAGGAACCGGTAGTTGTCCCGTTCGATGAGATGTCGTGCAGGGTAGGGGAGGGCATCAAGGTCCGGACGCACCGCATCACCGCCGTGCACTATCCTACCACCGGAACGGATGGACAGGCCGGGCACTCCAACCAGCTTTCGTCCGCTCACGAGCCGTCGTGTGACCTCGGCGACGGTCGACTCGATCTCTCCGCGGAGCACCATGTCTGCACCATCGGCCAGAATACGGTCCGGCCTTGATGTGGCGAGCGTGCCCAGGGCCGCGACAAGAGTATCCTTCCTCTGTTCCTTCACCGTTTTGACGAACTCCATGTCCATGGTGTACGATGCGGGCGATATGTTCACGAGAACGAGGTCCGCATCGATAGCATCGATCGGTAACGGTCCGGAGGCTACGCCGTCATGCACGCTGACATTATGCCCCTGGGCCTCGATGACCGCTGCCGGATAGAGGAGCGATAACGGAGTAAGATGGATGAGGGGCAGGAATCCCCTCCCCGCGCACCTGCCCTCTTTGGAGATGCAGTTCTGTGTGGGTGGCGGAGGATTGATGACGGCAACGTCGAGCGTCATGGGCATTCATCCACGTACGGTGCATGGGCCTCTACCTTCGAAACTGAAGGACCCATATTTCCTTACCCGGATAAGGTATAAATAGGAGATGCAAAGCCCGCAGATGCCGTGGAAGCTGGCTATGAACGATCTGGTGTTCGATACGCCGCCTCATCCACTATCGACTTCGACCTCGACTCAGGTCTCGAATCGCTCTACACCGAAGGATTCGATGTCGAGGTCATCCCCTACCACCTCCCTGACGGCATCGATCGGGAGGTCTACTCGATCCATCTTCCCTTCCGTGGCATCCATCTGACGGACCCTGATCCCTTCACTCGTGGGATGAGCACTGATGCGATTAAGTCGTGGCTCCACGCCTACGCCGGGAACGCCGAGGTGGCTGTGCTCCATGTCGAGGGGAGGCCTCCAGAGGGTGTCGATTACATCGAGAGGAGGGAGAACTTCCTGTCATGCGCCCGGGAGATACTCGACACAGCCCAAGAATGCGGTATCGATATCGCTATCGAGAACGAGGTCCCGTTGATCCATGGTGAGGGCACCTCGTACACGGCCCCATGGGAAGTGCGTGGCCTGATCGAGGACCTCCGTGACGAAGGGTACGAACCATACGTCTGCCTGGACGTGGGACATGCCTACGTCGCGTCCCAAATCCACAACATTCCCTTCGAGCAGTTCATCGAGGCTCTGGGAGAATACACCATCCACGTGCACATGCACGACAACGATGGAACGACGGACCTCCATCAACCGGTCTCCGGCGCCCTTCCCGATGATGTCTATCGCCAAGTGGCGGCGCTCCCCCATCTCAGGGCCGTTAACCTCGAGATGCGTGACGGTTACGGCATCGAGGACGCCGTGACGTCCCGAGAGCACCTAGAACGCTACTTCTGAGCCACCGTGCTCAGGGCACCAACGACAACCTTTTATACCACGCTATGTCTCAAGGTCCCCATCAGGCCTGAGTCACAGGCCAACGGCACGGTGTAACGCTGATGGTGAAAAAGGACGATACCTCCGATTCGACTTTCGTACCCGTTGAGAAGACCATGCTCCACATCACTCCCGAGAAGCGTAAGTATGCCCTCGAACGATGTGAGTCGTACAAGGAGTCCATTGCCGACTATCTGGCGGTCAAGGACTCGATCCCGACCGGCAGAAAGCTCGCGGCCGAGTACGAGAAGAACAAGAAGCTCATCCTCGATGTGCTCGGTGGGACGAACGATGACTGGAAGGACTGGCGATGGCATCTGCGCAACACCATAAGGAGCGTGGACCAGCTCGCCCGTATCATCGAGCTCACCACGGAGGAACAGGGCCATATCAAAGATGTAGAAGAGATGTACCGCTGGGGCGTCTCACCATACTACGCCAGTCTCATGGATAGGAAGGACCGTAAGTGTCCCGTACGGATGCAGAGCGTTCCGATAGTGAATGAGGTACTGGATACGACCGTCGAGAAGGACCCCGAGACCGTCCTGTACAACTCACCGGCCCCGCTCACAACCCGACTCTATCCTGACCGGCTCATCATCAACGTCACTAACGCCTGTGCGATGTTCTGTCGCCACTGTCTCAGGCGTCGACACATAAGCCACGAGAACCTTCTCTATTCGAAGAAGGACATCTCAATGGCCCTGGATTACGTCAAGGAGCACGAAGAGATAAGGGACGTTCTCATCACCGGTGGTGACGCGTTCGCTCTCACGAACGATAGGCTCGATTGGATCCTCGGTGAACTGGATGCCATCCCTCACGTTGAGATCAAGCGTCTAGGGAGCCGGATGCCTTGTGTGCTCCCCATGCGGGTCACCGACGACCTGTGCGAGATGCTCTCCACGCACGATCCGCTCTACCTCAACACACAGTACAACCATCCAAAAGAGATCACCAACGAGGTCGCCGAGGCGTGCGATAAGCTCACTCGTGCTGGTATCCTGCTCGGGAACCAGAGCGTTCTCCTGCGGGGCATCAACACCGACCGCCATGTAATGAAGAAGTTGTGCCAGGAGCTCCTGACGGTCAAAGTCAGACCGTACTACATCTTCAACTGCAAGATGCTCGAGGGCATCCGGCATTTCAGGCCGAGCATTCAGGACGGGTACAACATCATGGAGTACCTGCGTAACTACACATCAGGTCTCGCTGTGCCCACCTACATCTGCACGCTGCCCATGGGCAGGGGCAAGACACCCGTAATGCCCAACTACCTGTTGAACATCAACGCCAACGGCAAGGCAAGGTTCCGCTCGTGGCAAGGTCTTGTTATGGACTACGATGATGAGAAGCGTGACCCGGATTACATTCGTGAGTGAAGTCCATGACCGAACAGGATATCATCACCGTTCCGCAATCGGTAGTAGGAAAGCTCGTCACAACGCTCGAGAATGACCAACAACGTCATATCGAGACGCTCAAGAGACTCGTCGATATACCATGCGGGTCCGAGATGGTCGAAGGTGTTCAGAAGGTAAACGAGATCATCGAGCAGCGACTTCAGGCCCTTGGGATGACCGTAAGACGTCATTCTGCCCGTGGTTTCGGTGACCATCTCGTAGCTACGAACGGGATGGCCGGTAAGCAGATCGTTCTCGGAGGGCACACCGACACAACCTACACGGACTACACTCGCCTTCCCGCCTTCACGATAAATGGAGAGTATGCGATCGGCCCCGGTACGAGCGATATGAAAGGTGGGATCGTCGTCATGCTCGCAGCCTTAGAATCTCTCAAGGCCGCGGGACTCATGGACGGGCTGGCCATCACAGTCGTGCTGAACAGTGACGAGGAACGTGCAGCGACCACATCACGTCCTCTCTTCAAACCCTTGGCCCGGAACACTGAGTTTGCCCTCTACTTCGAGTGCGGAGGCCCTAACGGAGAGGTCGTCGTCTCGCGACGTGCCAAGCTCGCTTACCAGCTGGATGTACAAGGAGTACCTTTTCACGCAGGATTGCTCCAATCGTTCAAGACCAGTGCTCTGGAAGAGCTCTCCCACAAGATCATCGCGGTTGAAGGTCTTAACAAGAAGTATCCAGGAACTGCCTTTAACGTGGGACGAGCATGGGGAGGTGAGGCCAGGAACACGGTCCCATCCTCTGCGACCGCCCTGGTGGACATCTGGTTCTGGGATCCCGCATCCGAGAGAGCTATCAAGGAGGACATGGAGCAGATCAGTGCGATCCCGACCGTGAGCGGCGCCCAGAATTCGCTCAAGGTCACGAGCTTCCGTCCAGCCTGGCCAGAGAACGAAGGGACGGGCTACCTCCTCGATAGGATCCAGTCCGTGGCCGCAGCTCTAAAACAGAACGTTCAGAAAGAACGTCGTACCGGCACCGCGGACTCGAGCTGGTTCGGATCATCCGGTGTTCCCACGCTGGACGGTCTTGGCCCCATCGGCTTCGACGACCACACGCCGCAGGAACGTCTATACTTGCCTTCGCTCATACAGCGCTCCATGCTCACCGCGACATTGCTCGCTACATATGTTTCGTACGAAAGAACGAACTGACCTTGAGGTGAACCCTATGCACATCGCAATCGTCCGAAATACGCCCGAGGCACGACGGCTTCGCCAGCTGGGAATGCAGAACAAGGAGTACTACAAAGAGGAGGATATCGAAGCGGTCAAGAATGCCTTGAGCGCCGGCGGGCACGACGTAACGGTGCTCGAAGGTGACGTGGACCTGATCCCTCGTCTGGAGAACCTCCTTTCCTCCCTTGATGATCCTGCTGACCTCATGGTGTTCAACCTCGCCTATGGCGTCCAGGGCGAATGCAGGTACACCCACATACCATCGATACTCGAACTGGCCGGTATCCCATATGTCTGCTCCGGACCCAGAGCGCACACTATCGCGCTCGACAAGTACCTGGCAAAGGTAGTTCTCAGGAGCGCCGGATTACCTACCCCCGCGTTCCAGCTCTTCAATACACCTGATGATACGTTGACGGAGGGGCTCATCTTCCCGCTCATCGTAAAGCCCAAGATGGAGTCCACGAGCTTCGGGATACAGGTCGTCGAGGACGAGACGAGCCTACGGAAGGCTGTTGCTGCTATCATCGATGAGTTCCAGCAACCTGCCCTTGTAGAGCGGTTCATCTCCGGCATGGAGGTCAACTGTGGTGTACTCGGTAACGATCCTCCCAAGGCGCTCCCTGTGCTCGAGATCGACTTCGGTAACATGAAAGGGACGTCACGCATCCTCTCGTTCGAGACCAAGCGTGACCGTGTCGCAAGCCACGTGTGCCCAGCACGTATGTCCGACGAGCTGACCGGGAAAGTACGGGACCTCACCGTCGCTGCCTTTAAGGCGCTCGGGTGCAGGGATTGTGCTCGCGTTGACTTCAGAATTGATGATGACGGCAATCCATGGATACTCGAGCTCAACTCCATGGCCGCCATTCACCAGAGCGGTTCGTACTACGATGCTTGGAGTACGCTAGGTAAGGACTATCAGCAGCTCATCCAGGCGGTTCTATTGTCCGCAGTAGAACGGTACAGGTAATAACCCGTCTTTCCAGTATGAGTACGTGACCGATGATGACAGCATACGTGTTCGATCCCCGGGCGATAATTTACATCATCCCTTTCATAGTCTGCACTCTCTTGGGTGCGTTCCTGCTGAAGAAGAAGCGGGAAGAGGGATATGTCAGGCTCTTCGTGCTCGCGCTCTTCCTGGCAGCCCTTATCAGCCTATCCGCCGCGATGCTCGTCTGCAGCCGGGAACTCTCCACTTGGAAACGGTGGTTCGGTGTGTACCTAATCGCGGACGTCTTTTCGGTCTCTGCGTTCCTTCACTTCTCGTTCGCATTCTGGGAGAAGGGGGTGGTCCTCAAACACAGGAGATACCTTGCTGTCTACATCCTTCCCACCATTGCTGCCATATCCATGGTCCTTGCACCCGATGTGGTCATAGGAGATGTGGTCCAGGGCGGAGATGCTTCGTTCGGCGCGTTCTCACCTCGTCTCGATTCACCACTGAGGTTGTTCTCCTTCATTTACGTCCCTATCATGCTTACCCTGCTGTTCTCGACGTTCTTTCGTATGTTCAGGCAGCGAGATGACATCGAACTTAGACGTCGCTCCGCGTACTTCGTGCTCGCCTCGTTCGTTGCGTTCATCACATCGTTCGCCCTGTTGGTCTATCGATTCATGTTCAACACATCCCCCAGTATCAATCCCGTGCTCATGGCATTGCCTATCTCGTTCGGTTTCATCGCGTACGGAATAGTCAAGGAGCGTCTGTTCGATATTGATATCATCGTCCGCAAGAGCGTGCTCTACGGTATGATGACGAGCATCCTCACCATCGCGTTCTTCGTCGTCCAGGAGCTCATGGAGGATGTCGTCTCAACGACAGTGTTCGCTGATATGCACCTGTCCAACCTGGTTTCCGCGGGATTCGTCGTAATGCTCTCTGTCCCGGCCCGGTCAGTGAGCCAGAACCTCACCGACAAGCTCCTCCCGAAAGTCGGACTTTCCTCTTTAAAGAATCACGATGACAAGGCCGAGCTATATCGCACTGAGCTTTCGATAGCATGGGATGATGGCATTATCACGAAGAAGGAGAGGAAGATGCTCGAGACGCTCAGGAAGTCTCTAGATATCACGAAAGAGGACCATGAGAGGATGGAACGAGAAGTTAAAGGCGAGGCCGGGAGCGAAGACGACCGGGACCCATGAACAACGTACACCACGTCACCTCTGAAATACGGATTTATCTCTTTCCGAATTGTATACGTTCATGCTTCCCCGAGTCATCATCCATAACGCCTCGAGCGTCGATGGTCGTATCACCGGTTTCATGCCCGACATGGAGACCTACTACGGGCTAATCCAGCAGTGGAATGAGGACGCCACCCTTGCAGGTGCCGACACCATCATCAAGGGACCGGAGCTGTTCGGCGAGGAGGTCCCGGCAGAGACCCCCGATGATCTCAAGCCATGGAAGGTCGATCCTGACGATGAACGCCCGCTCCTAGTAATCCCTGACAGTCGTGGACGCGTACGCACGTGGCACCATCTGCGTAACAGCGGGATCTGGCGGGATTTCGTCGCACTCATCTCAACATCCACCCCACAGGAGTACATCGATTATCTGGAAGAGCGTCAGATCGGGACCATCGTTGCGGGATCAGACCATGTCGATATGCGCGCCGCTCTGATGGCGTTAAATGAGCGTTATGGCGTGAGGACGGTCCGTATGGACAGCGGAGGCACCCTCAACGGTGTCATGCTCAGGGCCGAGCTCGTTGACGAGGTGAGCGTTCTCGTTCATCCGTGCCTGGTGGGCGGTACACGATCCACGTCCTTGTTCAGTGATGTAGGTTTGGAAGGGCCGGATGGGCCCATCAAGGTCCGTTTGAAGAAGGCCGAAGAGCTCAAGGAGGGCATCGTTTGGCTACAGTACGAGGTCGAGAGCTGAACCTTCTGAAGGAAGGAAGGGACCCCATTCACTCGAGGTCCCGGTCACGACTAAGTCGTCCTAGCCCTGGTAGTAGGGCTCCTGTCCCTGCGGGGGCGGCTGCTGTCCCTGCTGGAAGGGCTGTTGGTAGCCCTGCTGAGGCTGGTAGCCCTGTTGAGGCTGTTGGGTGCCCTGCTGCGGAGCACCAGCGGGAGCTCCACCGATAGCACCCATCTGCTGCTCGGCGATGTCCCCGACAACGGGGAGCTTGTACCACTCATGCGAGTATCCCTTGTACATCAGGAAGAGCCACAGGATGATCTGTATCGGGATCAAGAGTACGAGCACGAGCCATCCGAGGATCGGTATTACCGCCAGTATGCTCTGGAGGATGAACATAGCCACCCAGAGAATGGTCGACTGCATGGCGTGGAAACGCACGAACTTGTTGTTCTTCTCGATGAGCAGGAAGAGGATCCCTGTGATAGGTCCCAGTAAGTAGGCAAGAGCACCTCCGAGGTTCTCGGTGACGCCAAGGGCCGTTGGGGTCTGTTGTCCGTTAGGCATGGTCATTCAACACCTGTACTTATTCACCGTGAGTCTGTTGGTATTTTAAAAAGCTACGCTAGGTCCAGGACATGCTTCTCGGCCTCCCTAGACTATGCTTGTGACCGGGACACCGACGCCCTTACACAGTGATAGGACCGGATACCGTTTAGAATAATGCTGTTTGAACGGTTTATCCGTCATAGATCAATACTGGTCCATCCGGTGGAGGGGATGACCATCTATCGGCGAGAGCGCCCACCAGCGGTAGCTTGTACCGTACCCCCAGGAAAGCCTTGTACATCGCAAGAACGAAGAATGCGATAGCAACGATCACTAGAACGTTCATGGCGATAATGACAATGGCGGCCGCACCTAATAGCTTGATCATCTCTTCCTCATCGAGGGTGTTGACAGCTTCCACGTCCATGGCCTGGTATGAGATGGCAATGATCAGGGTGATTGGAATGAGGAACACGATGAGCGTAAGAGCGGTCGACGCAAGGATGGACTGGATCGCATGGAACCTCACGAAATAGTTGTTCCATTCCTTAGTGAGGAAGAACGTGGCTGATAATGGGCCAAGAGCATAGCATAGGCCCCCTTCGATGTTCTCACCGAACCCCATCTCTGTCACAGGGAACACATCGTCCACGCTCGGGACCATTATTAATTGGGGACATGAGCAGCTTTAATAAGCTTCCCGCTCAGGGGCGGGCTTGGCCCAATGGTGATGTCTTACCAAGTTATTTAAACAAGGATGAAGAGAGTGTGGATTGATAGCGATGGGAGCGCCCAGGGGAAGGATACGGGCCTGTTCCTGTGCGCTCATCCTCCTTCTTGTGCTCTCTTCAGGGGCCACTATCGGTCCGTTGTGCACGGGGTCGGTAAGCACGGAAGGTGCTGTCGACATTGATGCCGATTTCGCTCGAGTTGCCGTCCGCCAGACCTATCGCCATGCAGGATGTATCCCCGGCAAGTCCCTTGGCGGATGCTGTCGTGAGCTGGATGACAAGCCATGCAGGGAGGATATGATCGAAGATGTCGGTTGTTGCCAGGATCCTCTTGAGCCGTTGAACAATGGAGCGGTTATCGCGTTCCAGATATCTGGTCAGACTCCGTTCAGTTCTGCGGTCCTCAAGCTCCACCATGCCTGTGCTGAAGCTGAGAATGGCATCTGTTCTCCCGAAGGTAAGGTAACGCTCTATTACTGCTCCTTCGGATCATGCAATATCCCCAACGTCCGTGAAGCGTGCAACGACTACTCCCTTGGTGACGCGGGAACTGACTGTTCTGGAGATAGTTGTCTTATCGAACGTGATGTATCGGATGCCGTCGCGTTCGCACACAGGTCTGGATGGCTGACCATCCTTTTCCACGTCGAGGCGTTCAAACCCACGCATTACTACACTTGGCCATCGCTACCAGACCTTCCTTGCTCAACGGCGGGTGGTGAATGTGTCGCTGTCGATTCAGCACCCTTCACCGGAGTCAACATGCTCACCACTAGCCCTATCGGTCCCGAGCTCGTCATAGAACGAGCATGCTCTGATGCAAGCGACTGTCACCCTTCCGGCGACGCTGACTGCATTACGACCGTTGATGGTGCCGACCTTGTGTGCTCATCATGCGAGGACAATCCGGGCGCGACATGCAAGGATGAGCAAGGCCGTACAGGACGATGCTGCGGTGATGAGTGCGCTATAGTCCCCGGATCAGTCGTCGACGTGAACGGCAACGATGTCCTCGACTCGGGCGTGGATGGTTGTGGCTCCGGGCAGTGCATCTCCGCATATGAATGCATCACTGATGCCCCTGGAGGCCCGGCTTGGGAATGCGCGTCCAAGGGCAAGCCGTGTTGCGGTGCTGGCGACAACCTCTATGGATGCGATGCTACAGGGGAGTGCACTGCAGACAGTGGGGTACATGCATGCGACCCGAACATCTGCATGGCCGGTTCATGCAGTGTGTCCTGCATAACGGACGGTGACTGCGCGTCCGGTTTCAAATGCATCTCATTGGAAGCAGGGAAGAAGGCATGCAAGAAAGGTTGTACATCCTCGTCAGGCTGTAGTGCGTCATATGCATGCATCGACGTTAACGCTGACGGTTCCCTTGATGTTTGTGACACGTGCAAGGTCGATGGTGCACGCTGCGACGTCTCGACCGGTACTGGCTACTGTTGTGACGGTGAGTGCCGGTCCACCCCTCTGACCGACAACAATGGCGATCATCTTCTCAACTCAGACGACACGTGTGGTTCAGGCTCGTGCTCAGGTAAGGTCGTGTGCGGGAGCAACTTGGTCTGTTCGAGCGAGGGCGGCTACTGCTGCGATGGCCCCGGGAGCAGGGGTACTTGCTCCGGAGGTTCTTGCGGGAACGGAAAGTCATGCGGCCCGTACCCGTGTACGAACGGGATCTGCTCCGACGATTGTTCGGACTCCGATGATTGTCGATATCAGACGACATGTATCGACAGGCTAGGTAGCGGTACACCGAGCGAGTGCGGATGGTGCACGGATAACACGGGTGCAATCTGCATAACTGATGACGGGGCTCTCGGACGCTGTTGTGGAGGTGCCTGTGGTACGACAATGGTCTTTGATGGACCGTGCGAGACCGATTGCCAGTGCGCGTCGACGCTCTCGTGCAAGGACCCCGGGATCTGTAAAAGGGAAGACGGGGCATCATGCCAAGACGATGAGCAGTGTACGTCTGGCTGTTGCGCTAACGGTCTTTGCCTTGGATCCCTGGCTGTTGCCCTTGGTGACGTATGCAGTGGAACATGCCAGTGCGAAGGTGGGCTAACGTGTGCAGAAGGACTGTGCAGGAGCGGCCTTGGCCGGGCATGCACGTTCACGACCGAGTGCGCTTCAGGATGTTGCGCGAACGCCAGGTGCGTACCCAAGGATTCGGTCACGTCAGGGGACCCGTGCAGGGAGACCTGCGAATGCGGTACGGGACACTCCTGCGTCAAGGAGTTCATAACCGATGAGTCCGGACTCTGTCTAGCAAAGACCGGCGGTTCATGCTCCCTCGATAACGACTGTGCGACCTCATGCTGCGCAACCGCTACATGCGTACCGAGGGAAACGGTCACCCTCAACGAGACCTGCTCAAATGACTGCCAGTGCAGCCTCACAATGGGATGTACAGGAGGTAAATGTCTCAAAAAGGTCGGAGTAGAGTGCGACTCTGCCGACCAGTGCAGTTCCGGTGTCTGCAAAGGAAGCACCTGCAGGGAACGCGGTGACCAAACGCTAGCTCAGCAATGCATCATCGACAACGACTGCATCAGCGGGCTCGAATGCACTGATGGGTCATGCCTGAGGGAGCTGGGCACGAATGCCACTGGCCACGCTGAATGCGCGTCAGGGTGCGCATCGAAGGAAGTGTGTACCGTCAAGGGATCCGTCGGTCTCGATGGTTCCTGTACGGATGATTGCGCATGTGATCAAGGACTAAAATGCAATAACCGCAAGCGGACCTGTCTTCGGGACCTCGCTGGGTTCTGTCTCAATCCGGAGACCTGTGCTTCGGACTGCTGTGTGGAGAAGGCCTGTGCCGTAGCGGGAGGTGTTCCTGACAGCGGATCATGCCTTCTCGACTGCCAGTGCGCCTCAGGGATCTGTGCATCAGGTACCTGCAGAGCAGCTCGTCCTTGCATCACCCAAGCAGATTGTGACCTGCACTTCTGTGCTGACGGTCTGTGTAAGGATGCGTGCGGACCCGAAGGTGCACCCTGCGACACCTTGGACTCGACCGGTTATTGCTGTGACGGTCAATGCGTCAGTCTAGGCGACAAGCTCGGGGGCATCCCTCCTTACGCGAAGTGTGGCACTGGGCCATGCACTGAATCCGTTCGTTGCGTCGGTGGTTCATGGCGATGCGGACCGGAGAACGCTACATGTTGCACCGAGGGTGGTCTCGGATCGTGTTCCCTAACAGGCGTGTGCATCGACACGTTGAAGTGCCCGGGATCATGTGACGATAACACCGCCCTGCTCAAGGATTGCACTGATGGTGCCTGCGTAGATGCAGGAACTCGGGATTGTTCAACTGAAATGCTCTTCTGCCGTGCAGGCTCCTGCGGTCCATGCCTGAACGATGGGGACTGCTCCCGGTACAACAAATGTGATGGGACCTTGCATATCGGTTACGCCTGCATCGGCGGTTCTTGCGAGAGACGTAACCGTGAATGTTCTGATTCATATCTCGTCTGCGAGAAGGAAGGGTGCATGGCTTGTACATCGACCGAGGCATGCGCGGCCCAGTATGGTCAAGGCAAGCAATGCGAACCTGTCAGTGGAGCCTGCCGGGTACTCAACTGTACGAACAACGATAACTGTCCGAACCTGTGCGAGGACAACGTGTTCGTCCCGTTCGTATGCGAGGACTTCCTCTGCAAGAAGGGTGTGGATTATACCTGCAAGGATGGCACCATATGCACGACGAGCGGATGCTCGGGCTGTGACTCGGATGTTGTCTGCACCATCGACTACGGCCTTGGGCATACATGTATCGAGGAGCGGTGTGTCCAGACATGTATCGATGGCGTGTGCAGGAAGGATGCTGGTGAGAACTGTCTCTGGTGTCCCGATTGTAGGTGTTCTGAGGGAAGCGTTTGCGATCCGTGGAGCGACCATGCGGACGAAGGCGGATGCGTGTCCGATATGGACGATGACAACATCCCGGACCAAATAGATCCGGATCCGCAGCGAAAGGGATTCCCGTGCCTGAAGGACGAAGAGTGCCCCACTGCGTGCCTCGGATCACTCGTCCTGAAGTTCTCATGCGTGAGCGAGCGTTGCGTCGTCACCAATATCAAGGTATGTCAGGAACAAGGCCAGGTCTGCGAACGCGGCCTTTGCGTTCCCTGCACTGCGAATTCCGAGTGCACGAGCACATATGGCCCGCTCCACACATGCTCTCAGGGTACATGCCGACGTGATATCGATGGCGATGGCGTACCGGACACTGACGAAGATTGTCCTCGTGATCCCAATCGCAGGGACGGCTGTCCGACCGTCAAAAGGTGCAATACCCTTATCGAGGATTGCCGTACAGGTCCTGGGTGCGCATGCGACGGTCCTCTTCACGTCTGTGATCCACACAGGACCGACGCCGATTCGACAGGATGCGTTGGCGTGTGGTGCGGAGATAGTGTATGTGATAGACCCACGGAGAACGAGGATAACTGTTGCCAGGACTGTGGGTGTCTTGATGGTAAGGTGTGCGATGCCTATGAGGAGCTGTGCAAGGCCGGTTGCGGGGACGGGATATGCGCTGCGCATGAATGCAGCTTCTGTTCAAGGGATTGTGCACCCATCTTCTGCGCTAACGGTGTGTGCGATACCGCTATCGGCGAATCCTGCGCGGGGAGCGATGATTGCACGTGCTCTGTCTCCATCGACGTCATGGGCAGCTACGATGTGATGGACACACCTGTGATAGACGTCCCTGTCCAGATCACTAACCTGGGCAATGTACCGGATAGTTACTTCGTGCGTATCAATACAGTCAATGCTCGTCTTGGTTTCACCGAGGTACAGGTACCGACCATTAAACCGAATGGCAAGCATGCGTTCCTCCTCCCTCTCACGTTCCTGTCCAGCGCCGGGACCGCTGATATCGACATCGTGGTAACATCGGAGACGTTCCCCGAACTCGCCACTTCCGGAGGGCACGTGACGATAAAATTCGGCTCGAGCAACCAGCTCCTCAGGGCGATTCAGGAGAGCTTCCTGTGGGATCTCATCACCGGGAAGAACATCCCCGGTCTGGCCGTCATCGGATTAGCCATCTTTATCGTTCTAGTGCTCGGTGCCAGGGTCGTCTTCAGGGAACTCACACCACGAACGGTCGCGCCGGTAGCTCCCGTCACTTCCACGTCCACCGCACCCAGTCCTTACACGGATAGGCCTGCAGTGTCATCCTACTATGGATATAGGTACATGACGGGTGAGGCACGTGGAACAGAGACTGCCCAAGGTTGGGACGGACAGTCGCAATGAGCACGCCGCCATCACGAATATAAGCGTTCGCCCGCACCTTCGATCGTGTATCATCATGGTCGATAAAAAGATCGAGAGGATCGGTGTCCTTACCGCGGGCGGTGACTGTCCGGGCCTTAATGCCGTGATCCGTTCCGTATCGAAGACAGCGATCGTCGAACACGGTTGGGACGTCATCGGTATCGAGGACGGCTTCCTCGGTCTCATCGAGGGCAGGACCCGTCCGCTTTCGTACGACGATGTATCAGGGATCCTATCTTTGGGCGGGACCATTCTCGGGACATCCAACAAGGCCGATCCCTTCGCATTCGCGCGCGAACAGGACGGGAAGCTCGTCAAGGAGGATGTCTCTCAACGCGTGATAGAGACCTGTAGAGACCTAGGTATCGATGCGATCATCACTATCGGCGGGGACGGTACTCAATCCATTGCAGGTAGGCTCGCCGAACGCGGAATGAACATCGTTGGTATCCCAAAGACCATCGACAACGACCTTGCAGGGACCGATGTCACGTTCGGCTTCGACACCGCGGTCGGCATCATAACTGAAGCTCTGGACCGGATACACACGACAGCCATGTCACACCATCGTGCAATGGTCATAGAGGTCATGGGCCGGAACGCTGGATGGCTTGCCCTTCATGCCGGTATCGCCGGTGGTGGCGACATCCTGCTCCTTCCCGAGATCCCGTTCGATATTGAAGAGGTCTGCAGGGTTGTGGACCATCGGAGTCGTCGCGGTAAACGGTTCTCCATCATTGTCGTATCCGAAGGTGCCAAACCCGCAGGCGGTACACAGGTAGTCAAGCGTGTGGTCAAGGACAGTGCGGACCCTATCCGGTTAGGTGGGATCGGAAAGGTGGTCGCTGATGGAATACAGGAACGGACCGGGATCGAATCACGCGTCACAGTGCTAGGTCACCTTCAACGTGGCGGTCCTCCATCATCGCGGGACCGAGTGCTCGGCACCTTGTTCGGAAGGAAGGCCGTTGACCTCATTTCACAGAGAAGGTTCGGACGACTTGTCGCTGATAAAGGGGGAGAGATAACATCCTCACCACTTTCCGATACAATCGGGAAACAACGTTGCGTTCCCAAGGACCACTATCTCCTCGATGTCGCCATCTCTGTCGGAACGAGCTTCGGCGTCAAAGAGATCTAGTGGCACTCCTCGCGTTACGCAAATACTTATGAATGTCATTACGGGAAAGGGCTCCACATGGCAGAGGTAGAGATGGATGATGTGTTCGAAGGTCATCGTTTCTTCAAATCGGGATTCATAGTCATACACGATATCCATGACCGTACGGTCTTCGGTGGTTGTTCAGATGACAAAGATGACCATTTCTGTATGATCAAGGACCTTACACGACCGTTCCATAGGTTCGTTTGCACGTGCCCTGAGTTCATGGAGGACCACTCTCGCTTCTGCTCACACCTCATTGCGCTCTATTACGGAGTACAGGAACGTGTTGACGATGCTCCCCGTATGTTCGGTGATCCTGAGGAGGAAGAACCGATCTCTCCGGAAGCCGAGCAGATGCTGTTCAACGAGTGATGTTGGGCCTCTCGATAATGAGTTTGGATGCACGCGTGGTTCAAGATTTAAGCATTGCCTGAGAAAAGGACCAACATGGGTGGAAAGGCAATCCTTTTTGATGAGTCGCATGGAGACTATTTCCATATCGCGAACACAGAAGAAGAGGGACTCTCCCTCCTCGTGGACATCTTGAAACAATATGGTTTCGAGGTAAGCACGGCACCCAGTCTCGGTGCCATCTCCAACGCAGGAGTTTTCGTTGTCAATGTACCACAGAAACCATTCACAGAGGCAGAGGTCGCTTCGCTCAAGCAGTTCGTGGACAACGGTGGCGGGCTCCTCTTGGTCGCAGAGCTCGGGAACATCCTCAACCACAAGGATAATATCACTCCCTTAGCTGCTGCCTTTGGGATCGGATTCAATCCGGACCATGTAACCGAAGAGTCCGAGGATCCTACAGCCTACACACCGATCGTAGTTGACAATGACCACCCGGTCATGAGCGGGGTCTCAGAGGTCCTCTATCTTGCAGGATGCTCGCTCAGAGCGGACGGCGACAACGCCTTCATCCTTGCATACGGTGATCACCACTTCGCTGACGCAGACATGGATATGGAGCGGGATGAGGGAGAGGAGGGTTATCCTCCGATCATCGTTGGGTCCGAGTCCGGCCAGGGACGCATTATCGCTCTCGGTGATGGTTCCATGATCACGAACGAGCACCTGCTCAAGGCGGACAACAAGTTCCTCATGGTGAACATAATGCGCTGGCTGCTCAAGCAGAACTAACAGGGCGGGTTCCCAAGATCAGTCTTCTTTGAGGAACAGGACTGCCCAGTACGGGCACCCATAGAGTTCGATAGGTTGGACCGTGCCTCTGTCAAGCTGCACGACCTCTCCTTTCAGAGCTTTGGTACATGCCGCTGCGATATCATCACCGTCGGTCAATACCTTCTTGGCAGGGTTTCCCTCAAGGGTCGCGTTACCAAGAATCTGCTTGGCTTTCGTATTGGCCAGAACGATTATTCCCTTCTCGTCAACGGCCAATGCGCCCACCGGCATCTGTGACAGCATCCCCTCAAGGAGGATAACACGCTGCTCTTGCTCCACCCGATCCAGGTTCCGCTTGAGTACATGGAGCATATCGCTGTGGAAGTTCGTACCCTTGAGCACATAATCGGAGGCGCCGAGCCGTAGCATATGGGCTGCGAACTGTTCCGCACCCTTTCCGGCCATGATGATGACCGGCAGACCTGGCCGGAGCTCCTTGACCTTGTCGAGCACTGCCTCACCATCAGCATCGGGCAGGAAGAAGTCGAGGAGTAATAGGTCGAAACGGGCGCCTAGAAGCTTGCGAAAGGCCGAGATACCATCCTCAGCGGTCTCGAGTTCCATGTCTTGGGAATAAAGAGTCAGGAGCTCCTTGAGCTGGAGCACCTCACCCATGTCACCTGAAACGATGAGTATCCTCTTCTTTTCGGATTCCGAGCCCTCGTCCTGTACCAACGATATATACCTCGACGTTCTACCTAGGTCGACAAAGGCATATATATCTGAACTATTCCGGCCAGTTATCCGTTGTTCAGATTTCTAGAGCGCGTTCATCGTATACGGTATCCTCAACGTCAACGAGCCTGACCGTTAATTCCTCTTTCTGTATGATCACGGACACGTTGTTCGTTCTGTTGAGCGAAAACGGCGTGAAGGCTACCTCCTTCTCCGACCCGTACAGCACAGGAAGGGGGAACCGCTCGTACACGGTGCCATTGATATCCTCTGATTCCTTCTCGAGGTCGTTGCTCAGGACCTCAGTACGAGGGGAATGAATGAACACGAGAGATAGTTCTTCATGGGTTCCTCCGCTGTTGCGCAGAGAGATGAGTACGACCTTCTCCCCGGACCCTCCACTGAAATAGCCGGCCTCCGGATCAGCATACGTCACACCGATGAACTTGACAGGTGCCAGGTCCACGACATTGGAACCAGAACCAGGATTCGCATTGCCGTACTCCAGTGTGGTAGCCATGTAAATCATAGCGAAGGCCAACGTAGCGAACAGGATAGTGATTTCTCCCCTCTTGCTCCTGAACATGTTGTCACTCGGCAGGAAAACCGGTATATAAAGTTTCCTGTTGTGGTCCCTGATACGGACTAGGACCGGGAAGTCCTCCTGAAGTCCTGTTGAACGATCACTCAATAGGATTCTTCGGCATGAGCAAGGTCCTGACCGGGAACGGTATCTCGATCTTCTCATCGTCGAACCGCTTCTTGATGTTCGTATTGATGCGGTCCTTCACGTTGAATATGTCCATAAGGTCCTTGATGTACACCCTGAGCTCGAAGTTATATGCGAAGTCACCGAATGATAGGAATAGAGCTCTGGGCTCGGGTTCATCGAGCACGCTCTCATCCTCCTTAGCAATTTCGAGCAGTATACCGCGGGCCTTTTCGATATCGGTGCCATAAGCGACACCCACGGGGATGCGAACACGGACGCGCTCGTCACCGTACGAGTAGTTGACGGCACCTTTCTTGTACAGGTCGGAATTGGGTAACGTGATCACGTTGTTATCCCACGTTCTGACCTTAGTGCTGAAGAGACCCACCGTCAGCACCGTACCACCGTCACCCTCGGGACCTCCGAGCAGAACTAGGTCCCCGGAAGCGAAAGGCTTGTCGTACATGACGATGATCCCTGCCACAACATTACCAAGGGTATCCTGAGAAGCGACAGCAACAGCGATACCGGCGACTCCACCGAGCGTGACGAGGGGAGTGACGTCCACACCGAGCGATGAGAAAGCCATAAGACCGGCAACAGAGTATATGACAATGGAAAGCATGGCCTGGATCGTCGGTATGAACCGCTTGTCAATGGTGGTATCCGCCATATCGGCGAGGTGAGCACCGTACTCCTCGATGAATACGCAGCTGGTATGGACGACTATACGCGCGAGCACCATCAGAGCTATCGCGACGAGGGGATTGGTCATCAGTCGGAGGGATTCGGCATCCCACCCGGAAATGAAGAGGGCTCCAAGTAAACCGATGATGACTATCGACACCTTTACGGGCTTGATGCTCACACGAAGGAGCTCATCGTCAACTCGCGTGCTCGTATGCTCGGCGAGCCTAGTACCAATCTTATGTAGGGCCTTTCCTGCGAACCGTGAGATTATGTAAGAAAGGAACACCACAGCGGCTCCGAGAAGGTATCGTATGATATTCGACTGAGCCTGGATGAGCGTAATAGTGTTCGTGACAGCTGTAACATTGAACGCAGGGTCCATCGCTTCAGCCATTGGTGCAAATACTTAAGATTCCTTCGGAATCACGAAAAGCGGAGGGACCGGTAATCGACGGCGATCGTAAGAAGGCCACAATTCAAGACGCTATCTGGCCAGTCGTCACCCTTTCATTCTTGGCCACAATAGTATTCCTTTATCTGTGGTTCACGGGAGGTAGTCTGCTCGTTTCACCGACCCTCAAGACCGTTTCCCGTTACGGGCTTCACATCTCACGACCACTTACTTACCTGTCATATTCTCTTATCCACCTCTATCCCGGCCATCTTATCATGAACATCGGGCTCCTTGCTGTGTTCGGCACCATACTCGAGCTCCGTCTCCGCCCGCGACGTGCAGCGATGTTCTTCCTCCTTTCTATCATCGGGTCCAGTATATTCTTTGCAGCGCTCTCACCCAAGACGATCCTCGTCGGAGCCTCAGGTCTTATCTGGTGCTGTATCGGAGCAGGGGTCGTTTCCCGACCCCGGGAGTCTCTGATCGCGCTATTTGTCATGGGATTCATCGTTCTTCCCGTCCTCCGTTCCGATATCACCGAGCGTGTATACGACCGTCTTTCCGATGGCATTACTGCCGAATGGATAGCGACCGCTACGGTGGAGAGCACCCAGAGCGAGCTCAGTTCCGTAGAGGACGAGGTCGAGATCAAGACGACAACAGACATCCGTCTCGGTACGCTAGAGGACGAGGCTACGAAGAACAGGACCTTCCTGGAACTTTCGCTAGCGAACGGCACTATCACCCATGACGAATTCATTGAGCGGACAATGGACGTCAACAGGACGTTAGAGGGCATCCGTGTCGAGCGATTCCTTGTCAATGAATCGCTTACAGAGCTCAATCAACGACAACACGAGCTATCCGTTCGCGTGAAGGACGCGAACAGGCAGCTCGCACAGGTACGGAACGAAACACAAGCATATCGACAGACCGTGGACAACATGCGTCGTCCCGAAGCGCACCTCCTCCATGTGTTCTCGCTCTTCTATGGTTATTTCCTGATCCTTCTCATGGAGCCTTCGATCCTTGACGAGTGGCAGGAACGGATGGTCCATTGGTTAGCGCTCAAGAAGAAGTACCTAGACGGGCGCAGTGGCACAGAAGACAACGATCTCGTAGACGTGGAATCCTCGGGTCCGGAAATTGACGACGGGCTCGAGACCGGCGCCCTCGATCATCGCGATGATGTCGTCGACAGAGTGTCTGATGATGTCCCCTCCAATGATCTCCTTACCCGGGAGCCCGACGTTATCCGCTCCAGGAAGCTCAAGGGTAAGGACGAGAGAACCACCGGGACGAAGGACTCGCCTCACCTCATCAAAAAAGGCCGCCGGTCGAGGAAGGGCCTCGATTAGCTCAAGGGCCAGTACCGTATCAAAGCTCCCTTGAGCGAAGGGTAATGATTCCGCGTCTCCCTGTACAGGCTCAGCACCTCTCCACCGTGATCGTTCTAACATCTCTCGTGAGATATCAAGCGCAACAGCAGTGCTCTTCTCTCCCTTGACTATCTCACTTCTTGACACGAACCATAAGGAGGTCCCTGCACCTATGTCAAGTATCCTGGGGCCGATGGTCACAGATTCGGAAGCCTTCTTGAGAACACCCATCGGTCTGTAACCATAAGTGATCACATCCCCGTCGTAATCGACCGCCCATTCGCTGTAATACCGTTTCCATGTGAGCTTTGAGCTATGGTCCACCGTCACGTTTTCGTCCGTGGACTAACGTTTTTAAATCATGAGCAGTCGTTTCGGAGAACTCGATCAAATAACGGAAGATTCTTCTCTATTTCGCCCAATGGAGCACGTTCCTTCGTTCGATGCCGGGCATTTCTTTATAAACCATGAAACCAATTTTACCTTTCCAGTTTCTTACCTTGGGGGTGGAAACGGGTGTGGTTCACGCCACACCCACCTTTTTCTCCCCAGTGACACCTATCCTGGTCACTTTGTAGGTACCTCATCTATCCTTCCAAGGTGTGTACCGTCCAATAAAGTGTACGATAAGCTCTCAGGGATGGCAATGTTGTTCCTGAGGATCGGGCCCAGAGGTCGCTTTCCAGTGTTGAGGCTCTGTCCCGTGATAAGCGGATTGAACGCTGGCATAATTATTAGACGTCGCGCCCGTACGTCCACGTCAGGGTAACGCTCGACAAGAGTCTCACGGTCGAGGTCGGCCTTGACCCAGCACGTCAGACGGTATGGATGACCCCCCTCATCAGTGAGGGTGACACACGGATGGACATGCCCGCAGATCAGCGTCTCTGCTGACAAGGCTTCGGCCCCCGGCCACGTATGACCGTGGAACAGCCCTACCTCACCATGTCGTATACCCCGTGACGATACGACTTCTACATCCGGGGGTACAAGGTCGCGTATACCAGCATCGTGGTTCCCCGGAACGATAGTAAGGGAAACTTCCTTCCTGATATCTTCAAGGAAACGAGGGATATGAACGACCTCACCACGCGTCGCGACGGGTATCGCGTGCCGTACATCGCCCAATATCACGACCCGATCAGGGGTTTCAGACCGTGTGATAGAGAGAAGGTTCTTCTTGATACGGTCTGTCTGATAAGGGATCGTGACACCCTTCTTCCGTAGCTCAAGGTCCAAACCAAGATGAAGGTCCGAGACAAGGAGGATCCGCTCCTCATTCGTTAGTATGAGCGCACGGTCGAGAAGGCGGAGCCCTGACATTACGTCCTCGTCCACTGCGGCCTCGTAATGCGGATGTCAAAGGGTTTATATATATTATCCGGCAGGGCGTGGCCATGAAACTCAAGGAAGCTTCGAGCCTATGCAACGAGATACTCGGAGATATCGATAACATCAGGTTCGAGATCCACGACATCCAGATCGCCCTGGCAACCAAGGAGCTAAAGAGCGGTGAGGCCAAGGACCTTGAGTTCGGTATAGACCTCACGAACAAGCTCATGGTCGAGTCTGGCGATGTGACCCAGAAGATGCAGACCCTTTCCAAGCTACTCACTGCTGGCCTCAAGGTCAAGGAGAAGAAGAAGCGGGAAGAGCCAGAATAAGTGCGTCGCTTCTCCACGAGCAGACGGCCCTTCAGAGGCCCACATCAGTCCTCAAGGCTTAGTCTTATTAATGACACAGGGCAGAAACAACTACCGGGTAGAGGGGACTATCCTAAACGGACAAGAACGGTGAAGATGACGTGGGCCTGAGATCCTATGTGAAATGGCAGAATCCCCTGATCCTAGTCATAATTGCGTTCATTATCATATCGCCGACTTGTAGTGAAGATGCCACCCCGACTCCATCACCCACGCCGATGGCGATAGACTACACTAGCGGTAGTGCCTGTCAGATGCCTTTCCCTGTTAGAGGGGGAGTGATCATCAATGACACTGCAGTTCCCTTGAATGCTGCGCTAATGGACTGTTCGGCGCGCCCATACACCAACATCGTGCACTATCTCGAAGAGGGCAAAGCGTTCTACGAGCGAGCTGACGCGTTCTACGGTGCTATGAGCGAGGATCTGGAGCTGCTTACCCAAGCGTTACGGATCCAGTGTACCTTATGCATCCAGGTAAGGAACGAGTTCATCTCGGCAGATTATCCCCACTGCGGGAGCGGTCTCGAACTGGCACCGACCAGTATCGTGGAACCAAAGGTCTGTGGAATTGCAGCGAGGGCCCGTTGCAGTGGTAGTAGCTCTTCATGTGTCCTCTGCGAGAACATCCCCGAACGCAAGGGACATGATTGCGATTCCCATGATAAGAGCCTTCCTGCCCCCGTGAAAGTGTTGGAGTGCTCCCGAATGGTCCACGCTATCAACGATGTATGCACTTTCGGTAAGAATGCCAACGTATGCGATCTTGCACAGACGGTGGAAGAACTCAACGGCTACCTTTCTGGGACCGTGATCCCCCTCCTACCCGAGCTCGCCGATACGATGGACGACATGGCCGGACGGGTGCGCGAGGCTACGGCGAGCGGATTGACACCTGACCGCATCGAAGAGGACCTTCAGCGCCTTGAGTCCACGATCGGCGCATCGTTCACCACAGACGACTACAACATTACCAGCTTCCAGACCGAAATGCGTGCTGTCATCGCCACCCTTGCAGATCCGAGCGTGTTCACGGACATCGGTCGGGGAGAGGGACCTGCGAGGGCCGTGGGTGTCGGGCTTACAGGCGGGAGCGGCTGGAAGAGTCACTGCCGGCAGTACGCGTCCGGACCATGCTTCGACCGCGAGCCTGTGACAGAGGACGATGAGGATGCAGAAGCGTGTAACTATCCCAACAAGGCAGCGTGCGAGCAGCGTTCGCCCGGGTGCAAGTGGTTGGCCGGTGCCTGCAAGCCATCATGCAAGGCATGGCTGGCGGCGAACGCGATGCATTGCGAGGGGGATGGATGTAGCGACCGGCAATGCACCGGTCGTGGTGGTTCAGGAGTGGCCCATGACTGCCAGTACTGTTGCGAACCGGGTGATGAGAATAAGACAAAGGTGATCGAAACCGTCCGTGAGGGAGATAAGACACCGGCGCAACAGGGCGTGGACTATATACAGAACGCTGTCGATCCCGCTAACATTTTCCTTGACCCGGATGCCGGATACTACGACTATCTCCCTTCGGTCTTCGGACCCCCCATGGGATTCTTCACGTGGCTCGTCGGGGAACCGGAGGACATCATCGAGACGTTTACGATAGACATACCTGGTGGCGGTGGTCCTCCCGGGATGCCAATGGGCGGCGGACCCTCGTGGTGCGGCTCATGCAGTGTGGAGGACCTGTCCTACACCCTTTCCATCCCGAACCTCGACCGGTACAATAGCGCTGCAACGATGGTCGTGGCCACTATCGCGGGTATGGTGACAGAAGAGATATTCGTGGGTGATGGCGCTTGCCTGGCATACAACACTCCGCATCAGGACTGCTCCGTGGTCTGCATGAGATGTCACGGTTCTACCGCCTCCCATTGCCATGCGCAGGCCGGTGTATGCGTATGCGAGGCCGGGACCGGATGGACGACGACCCACGCTCCATGCACAACGGTAGGCCACAGCAAACAGCTTCAGGCCCTCGGGTGCTGTTCCCGGTTGTTCAACACGACCATGGCGCTGGACTGGACCCGTCCCCCGCTCGATCCCGACCAGGAGTGTCTTCCCCTGACCGAACAGATCCCGTCACCTTTCTTCGACCGATGTCAGACGGTGACCTCACCGACCGGTATGTGCTGCTACGATGGCTTCGAGGAAGAAGCTATCACAGCGGAGTGTCTGGCCCTTGGTCCCACATGCGAAGTGGCATGCTTGGACCGGTTCCCGACGAACGCAACTCTTCAGGTCCGGTGTGTGGAACGATGTCGCGATGCTCCTGTCCACGAGGCCGCTGTTGATCCGACCGTCCAGGGATGTCGTGTTCGGTGTCGGCGGGAGGACGGTACTGAAACATGCGAGCGCATGTGCCATGCACTGGCGCCCGACCTGGACATCAGACCCGCCATCCTCAGGAGCGGACGACCAGTCAGAGCACTTTACCTGGACGAGACGGTGCGAGCAGGCGTCACCGTGCGCAACCGTGGGCTGTTGTCGGTCAGCGGTTCCTTGGCCATCGATCTTCGCATCCTGTCAGACTGCCATTGTGATGAGTGCGGAACGGACCAGCAATGTGCTTGTCCATGCGATGAACGCTTCCAATCCCTCACTGCCAACCACGACCTAGGTATGCTACTACCTGACGCCACCGTATCCATCACAGCGCAACCTTTCCTCATCGCATCTGACCTTGAGAACACCACTTTATACCCGAGGGGCGAGGTCAGCGGAGCGTCAGGGGTCATTGGACGTGGAGAGGGTGAGCTCTGTGCAGTGTTCACGATGGAGAACATCACCGTGCTCGATGTGTACTTCACTACAACAACGGGTGAGCGGATCACACAGATCTACCCTGGCGAGACAGTCGTTGGTGTAGTAGAGCTGGCGACGACCGAATTCCCACTCACGGGACTTGTCGTTGCACTTGACGAGGACGGCCCCGTTAAGACGTCTATCACGAACATGTCCGTGTCTGGCCCTGGTATCTACTCGCTTGAGACAGAGCCCTTCGAGCTCACGGATTCAATGGTCGGCGGGACTATCGAAATGGGTGCCGATCTACTGAGCGGTGGTTCGCTCGTGCTCTCTGCTCGCTTCCAATCCCAAGGGATGGTTGTGTCCGCGTGCAACGCTGATAACATGACGGTCAGGTGCAATGATAATGTAGCCTACCTCCGTTCCCTGTATCAGGATGCATCCTTGGAGGTGGTCCGACCTGAACTTACGTTGAGGGACATGTTCTTCACCGATGACATTGATCAGAAGATCAACCGTCTATTCATCGAGGGATGGGCCCAAGGGCACGCCACGATAATCAACACTGAGCCGATAGTGTTCGACGGTGACATCACGCTACGTGTGCTCGATGATGATGGAGTCTACAACGATGCTTTCGCCATGGAGAGTGGTATCTCACTCGCATCACGACAGTCAATATCCCTGTCTACACCAGCATTCACAGCTCAGTCGGGCGAGGGCTACCAGCTCCTAGTTCTGGCAGAGACCACCACTGGTTCAAGCTGGCTTGACCTCCTGGGGGACCGTAACTTGTTCCCGTACGCCCGATTGGACGTGGGCTTGGTGGAGATGTCACAACGACCAGGAAAGATCGCGACCACTATTTCGAGCGAGTCATGCAAACTAGCTCTAGCGTGCGAGGACTGCGCCCAGTACTGCAGTTTCTCATTCGATCCACAATCTTGTGAGATGCTTACCGGGGACTGCTCGTGCGGGTGTATCATCTCGTGACAGAGGGAACAACGATGACCAAGACATGCGGTACTTCCTGGCGAGCGAAGTACAAAGGTAGTCCATGTCCCCGCAAGCCATTCGTCAATGTCCTCCTTATCTGCCTCATCCTCCTGCTCCTGCCATCTTCGGCAGCAACGATACCTTCACTTCTCGAGGAAGTGGACGTGTCATCCCTTTCCTATATCACGACCATCCTTACATATTCATTCCCGGACGACGGAGAACTGCCTAAGCAGTCATCTCTCGAACGTCGATGCACCACGCTACCACATGCGCTTTCGTGCGGTGCTTTGGTTGACACTCTCCAAAGACGAGTGGTGTTCACTGTAGTGGTCCCAGGGGGAATCACTGTCGAGGACCTCCAGCTCACTGACGGCCAGGCATCCACATCCTTCGCCCTCACTTATCGTCCGCTTCAGTTCACGATCTCCCCCGGGATATTTGCGTCCAGCCGTGAGATCATCATACGTTATCCATCTCATGAGACGATCATCGGGGGGCCGCTCGATACACCAATCAGATCCACGTTCGTGGTGAACGAGGATACGAGGCAACTTCAGGTCGATGTCCCTGGTGGTTATTATGACTCGGGGGATGTAATCAATCTGCCGTCTACTGACGGTATCCTCTGCATCGGGGCCCTTATGGACGGTGACAACGTCATAGTCCTCTCATCCTCGCAGGGATGCGAATCCTTCTTTCTATCCGTTCCTCAGGGGACCGCACCGGGTACCTACGAGCTCGTAATGCTCTCCCTTGACACCGGCAAGGCAGATTTCGGGACATCTCCTGTCACAATCAACAAACAAGAGCTCCCCTTCGAGGTCGACCTACAGAGTGACGGTCTCAGCCTTGGAGAGCCCATTATAATCTCAGTGACCACGGAAGAGCAGATCGATCGATGCCAGATCTCTCTGGTGTCCCCGGACACGGGTGAAATCGCACGCTCAGAGTTCGAGGACTGCTCAAGAATGGCACTGGGCACGTCCACCACATGGGTCCCTGGACGCTATCAGGTCCGTATCACAGGGATAACCTGGTGGGCGATGAGCACAGTGACCGTTCCTGTCGATCTTGTAGGTCTTGCTCCGGACCATGCAGAGATCGTCGTTGACCGCGAGGACTATCGACCTGGTGATGACGTAGTGGTCAAGATCGAGAGCTCGGGTGAGTCGTGCGAGACCTCCGTTCTCGATGATGAGCTGAACGCTGTAACGCGGACCGAAGGGTGCGGTGAGCGTAGCATCAGTCTGGACGAGACCATTTCTCCGGGGCCCTATATAGTTCAGGCGCGCGTCTACTCCCATGGGAGGCTCACGGGAATGGCATCCCGTGTTATCGAGGTACAAGAGTGGGAACCCGTGGTCAGTTCGCCCATGGAGTCCCTCTGCCATAGGGGTTCGTTCCTGGTGGATGGCGAGCCAATCGCTTGCCTTCTAGAGGGACAGCACTGTAGTGCGCTTTCGACGTCCATCCCCGGCTGCCTCTGCTTCGATAACAGTGGTGAGCCAGTTGCCGCTTGTCGACCAACTGATATCTGTGATCCGCACGGGTGCCAACCACAACCACGCACGTCACCCTATATCATCGTTCAGATCCCCGGTTCATGCAAAGCACGTCAAGGGAGCAAGGAGTTCGATTGCATCACGCTCGGTGAAGTGTGCTCCGGACACTGTCTTTGTATGGATGAACGAGGCCCGATCTCGTCATGCAACGCCGGTCAGACATGCACCCTTGAAGGATGCATCGAGACCGAGCTCGAGTTCGAGACACGGATCTTCACACCAAATAAAGTCTCCAGCTCCGATATCGCTGACGGCATCACCTTAACTTGGACCGGAATCGTTCGATTCGAGGACGTGCCTCTTGATTCCTCCTCATCTAGAGAGGTCAGCTCATTAGGACGGGTGGGTTTCCTCCAGCCCCAGAACGCCACCGTTGACGTTACTGGGACCATGTGGAGCATCTCTCTTCCAGTGGAGGGCCGAATAACCCCTGGAGACTATGATGCTGTGGTCGAAATACATCATCGCGAACGCATTTCCGCTGTACGAAGGGCCATTAAAGTACTCTACCCACTTGAAGACCGCGAGTTGACCGTCAAGGTCCGTCGATTCACCCCGTCGCGTATCGACGCTGCGGACCTGTTACAGGGTGTCTCCATCCGACTTGAGCTCGAGGTCAACGACAAGTCAGGGAATCCTGTGGAGGGTCTCAGCGCTGATGACATCGATATCTCCCTCGATAAACTGGAACCGGTGTTCTCGAGCGCGTCCTATGATCACGAGTCGGGTACGTGGATCGTGATCGCGACATTCCAGTCATCATCACCACCGGCCTCGAACTACATCAAGGTCTCGGTCTGGTCATTCGGTCGGAACGGAGCAGCGCGGATGCTCATGGACGTAGTGGGCGATGCTCCTGCAGCCATGCACATATCTCATATCAATCCGGGGACCGCTGATAGGCCTCTGTTCAATCTCCTCCTTTCGGTAGGTTTCTCGATAGAGGTCCACCTGACACTCTCTTCCTTGGACACGATCAGCGAGGACGACTTCACTGTCACTCTGGACGGAACGGATATCACCAAGGCCTTATCCCACTCGGTGAGCACTGAAAAAGGCGTGAAGCTACACCTCACCCGGATCAGGCTCCCTCCAGGTCCGTCACGTGGGCGATCTCTGGAACTGACCGTGACCATGGATTCACCGGGGGGAGAACTGAGCGATAGTGTCCCCCTGATGCTCGAAGGTAATCCCGGCAACTGGAAGAACATGCGTGGTGGTGCCCCATGAGAACACATCGCGCTCAGATCAGCCTGATTGCCCTTGCCGCTACGGTCATTCTGATTATCACGATGGTCTACATGACCTCACAGTCCCGAGAGGTCGAACGTCAGGTGCGTCAGGAGCACCAGAAGGCCACGGAGACGCGGGACGAGCTCATCGATGTACAAGCGATGATAGCGGGGATCCTTGACGAGTCATTTGCAGATGCAATAATCGAAGTAGGGGCTCACGGTGGATTCCCCGCAGGTATGTCACCTAAGCTGAGCGTGAACGGAGTGCCCTATCTATTCTACAGGGGTAAAGTCATCAACGTCCCCACGGACTCGGTTGTGGAGCAGATGCTCGCTCGCAGACTGGAGGTCCTTATTGGCAACGCTCTCTCGGCGAATAAGCTCCATGAACGGATTGAGGTCGGTGAACCCTCCGTCAAGATTGAGATCGCCGTGGAAGATATCAGCGTGGAGCTCACGATACCTTCAAGCGTACGCACTGACGATACCGTGGCTAAGGACACCGTCACAGTAACACGGACCTATTCACTCCGGCTCGGGCTGCTCCTCCAGACCGCCCGGTCGTTCATTACCGACTATGAAAGGAACCGGACCATGGAAGGGACATTACTCACGGGGATAATCAACGATGAGCGCATCCCATCACCACCGGGCCTAGTGGCGGGCACAACTCCTTGCAGCACTCGGACCGTATTACGTGAAAGGGACCAGCTCATCGAGCCTGTAAGGGATAACGTACGGTTGGCCGTAGCTCGCACCATAGTCCTCGCGAACGACGCTCTCGAGTATCCATCGCTCGAATGGGACCATTCCATGACCGTGCTCGCAGTCAACTTCACTATGCTGGCGAACCAAGGTATTGAAGGGTATGAGAGCAAGAAGATAATACACATAGTCCCGACCTCCATGCCCCTCGTCGACGTGGCCAGCGATAAGTGCATGGGGCGGTATACGGTATCCTACAACATTGACTTCCCGCTCCGCTTGGTTCTGAGAGATGTCCATAAAGCCTATCGTGTGATAGGAGGATCAGGAACGGATGTGTCAAACACGCTTGAATTGGTGTTCTACATGCGCCCGCTCCTAATGGGCGAGAATACTGAAGCCCAGGACGACCAAGGCCATCCTTCCACAATCGATGATCCCTGTACTGGGCCTTGCTCGATCGAGCTCACTATAGAAGGATCGCGCACGGGGACCGTTTCCGTTGACGCCTGCTCTTATCCTTACACGGACGGTATGCTCCGTGCGAACGATGTACCTTGCGGCATCCATTCGATCATCATCGGATCCACGGATCCTACAGGTCTGCCACGTGTAACCCTTGAGCGTAACATCAGGGACACACTTTCCGAGACCATTACGATGGAGCCATTTGGTAAGGTCGTAGGCCGTGTGTACCTCAACTCGACCGTTCTCTGTACCAACGATCACAGAGTAGAGGAGCGGTCCAGTGAGCCTCTCGGTTATGTCAAAGGGAGCGTTGACCAATACATCGAGCTGCTCTTCGCACCCCTTGGCCCCGGACCTCTTCTCCGTGCGATAGTCGATGAGGACGGATATTACATCCTCGAACGAGCAGAGCCCGGGCGTTACCTCCGCGTTGCTAGGCCTTCACTTGACGCATCGGGTGCTCCGACGTATCTGGCCCAAGTGGACGTTTCCCTTGTGAAGATCACCTCAGGGGACAATACCCGAAAGGACGTGGTACTCCAGCCATTGCTCACAGAACGTATTGGTGACCTTTACGTTCCTATCTCACGTCGTGAGGAATGTTAATAGCGCGTCATGTACTGATATGCCTGCAGGTCCTGCACTTGCACAGGTTCAACACGGGCATGCAATCCTTGATAGCGATCTCGCAGTTCGAGGTGCATCCCTCACACCTTACTTCAAGACCGCAATCCTCGTACTCGCTAGTGGCGATAACATCGATCTCAGCACCCTCCTCAAGAGCGGGTGATTCAAGGATGGTAACACGGTCCTCCAGTTCTAGCCACGTCAGCCTCGCAGAGGAGGCCTTGACGATGACTTGGTACTGATTATCCTCCCTTGTGGTGATAGCACTGCCATCATCCCCCCTGGTGTACACCTGGGCGAGTTTCGTTGTGAACTGATCGGTGACTATGACTGCCCTCTCATCCTCGGTGAGCTCGGTCCACTCCGTACCGGTCACGATGACGTTACCGTCCTTGTCAATCACACTGACGATAACCTCTCCACTAAACATTATCGGCATCGGATTAACGACTTGTACGGCAGCCTTCATTCTCGTGCCTTCGAACGCACGTTCAACGATGTCGCCGTTCTCGTTGCTCCAAGTGATCATCCCAAGATCGAGATAGGGCGGGAATACGATGAGTTCTGCATCAGGAAGTACGCTACTGACTAGATTCTTGTGCAGCAGGGTGCGCCCACCATCGTCCTCTATATGTACAAGTATGCCGGCCATCTTCCCCACATCATCCTCTCCGAGGTAGAGAGGTTCTGTTGCTAGGCTCACCGTCGTCCCGGGTCCGAGGTCCACGTATTCAGTTGACAGTGTCCCCTCCACGATTGATCCGTCCGAGGTCAACCAAAGCTCTATCTTTGCGGTCACGTCTTCATCAAGTGATGATACGAGTTTGACCTCACCCGATACCCTGTCTCCGGGGAATAGGAATATGTCGCGCTCACCATTGCTCAAGAAATAGCCGTCGACCGCACCCACTGCATTGTTGGGGAGCACGAAGAGATAGGCCGGGTCCGATATCTCGACGTTATCCGCGTAAGTGAGGACCGCTCTGGCCTCCAGAACAGATCCTGCCAATCCATCTTCCAGGACCACTGGGACATGGAACCTCCCGACGCTCGCAGCTGCTACGGATACCTCTTCTATCGTGCGTTCGATCACACGCTCACCCATGGACTTCACGACGAATGACAGTTCTCCTGACCTGAGGTCGCTCCCCTCGTTGCGGATAAGGACGGTCAGGTTGACATCACGGTCGACCTCAAATGCATCGATTGTGCGTTCCTCTATCCGCCATGTCAGGGTGGATACGGACGCGAGCGGTGCTCCCTTCACACAGTCAAGATCGATCGGATGCTCGGAAAAGGCACCAAAACAGCAGTATCCGGTCTCGCTCTCCTCCGAGAAGCAAACATCCACCTCTTCTATCCCAAGGATTGCACAACACTGTTTCATCCCCTCGAGCACGTCACGTGACACACGAGGCGAACACGCCAAGTCCTTTATTACCCGCGGACCGTTAGATGTCATGCAGGCACAAACGCCCGCCATCGGTTGGCAGTAATGAGGGCTTGAGTGCTCCTCATTACAACGTTTCTTACACTCGCCAGACAGCTCGTCCGGATGCGGTGTCCACGGTCTGCTACCACATGAGGTCGCACCGAGGATACAAGTGCCGCGACAACAGAGCCCATCTGCCATGCACGGATGGAGGTCACCTCCCGACGAGCACTCGCTGGAGAACACACCACATGACCGGGCGTCCGGTATGCAATACCCGTCACAGCAGAGACCTCCGGTGCATTCCTCACCATCGACATCGCTGCTGCACTCGGCCTTTATGGCACAGCTGAGAGCGCCTGGGATGCAACCCTCTTCGCAACAGATACCCCTGCCATCGGCACAACTCTCACCATCGTTCTTACCGAGGCAGTCCGCTGTCGTCCCACCACAAGCGATCGCGTTGGGGATGCACCGCTGGTCGCAGCACAGGCCAGTACTACATGTGTTCTTATCGCGCTCACCATGACACTCGACCGATGGCGTGCCGCATCCAGTCGCGTTGGGGTAGCACGTGCCCGTGCAGCAAAGACCGATACCGTCCATGCATGTCGATCCATCCTCCTCCTGGGAGCAGGTATCCTCCTCGCTGATGCAATCAGTAGCTCCTGGAACGCAACCCTCATTACAGCAAATACCTTCGTCGTCGTAACATGATGTGAAATCGGGAAGGTCGGTGCAGTCTATCTCCTCCTCCTCATGTTCTTCCTCCTCCTCGCCCCAGACCTCTTCTTCCTCATCCCAGGTCTCCTCATCGCCGCCAGTCTCCTCATCGAAGAGACCCTCCATGGTCATGCCCGGCGTGTGCGAGCGGTACAGCAGGCATTCATGGTAGTGCCAGAAGGCGTCACCGGGCATTGCGGTGCCGAAAGCCTGGACGCCGCACTTTGGGAAAAGGGGGAAGTTGAACACAAGGTCCTCACCCAGGTTATCGCCCTCCACCATGTACATGTCAGTAGGGTATGACGGGATGCACGATGAGTACATACCCCCCGAGCTCGTGCATCCGCTCTGTCCGTTCGAGTCACCGGCTGGGCTCTTCTTGTTCTTGGACTGCTGGATGAGCTTTTTCTGGTATTTGATCATTGCCTGGATCTGGCTCACGCCGAACGTGCTTTTCACGACGTCCATGGCCGAGGTCTTCGGTACCTCTTTCTTGGCGCCGTCCCCGGCCTCCTGACCGGCGTTCTTGCCCGAGTCCTTCCCCTTGTCACCTTTCCCACCGCCACCGCACTGCATGTCCTGGTACTTGGGCACCCACACCATGTACTTCTCCATGTTACCCTCAGCTGTGATATCGAGATAGGCCGATGCCGTCACAGTGAGTCCGCCCCTGACGTTCCCCATTATGTTCCCGCCCTTGCCGAGAGAGATGCCCATGCCACCGGAGCTGATGTCGCCCATGAAGTCCTGCATGGCCAGGGTGAACTTGTTGGTCTCGTCCTCGAACTTCCTGGTGTCCCATCCATCGATATGGTTGGCCCGGTCCCAGGTCACTTCCAGGAGATCGAGATAGATCCGGATGTTCGACCGGCATGATACTTGGATCGTGCATCGCCTTGCATTGGCTCTCAGCGCACGGATCTGGGTGATGGTGTCGGGGATGATCTCGGTGCGGAGCACATGGACGTAGTTCTTCAGTTCCTGTATCTTTCCGATGACATGGCAGGGATTGCGTTCTCCCTGATCATCGACGACCTTCCGCCACCACAATCCTTCCATCGTGCAGGCGTCATCGGCCTCGTGCACGACCTCGTGGCAGGTGTCCATCGCTTTAGGATAGGCGAACGCCTGTTGTGAATCGCCCCATTTCGGACAGGGTATGTACCCACACTTGCATATGGACTCGAATCCGACGCAGTCCGCGACCTGGCACAGGGGGCAGCGGTCCGCGAACTTGACAAGAGCTTGTAACCATGTAGGTGGGCAGAACCCGGGCCACCCGAAGCAGGTCGACATCATGGCCTGGTCGCAGATCATCTCGTTCCAGTACGGAGTAGCGGCACCATAGGGGCCGGGATTCCAGACGGATACACAGGGTGTATACGTGACCTGGAGCATAGTGAGCATGTAGTTGCACATCCCGCAAAGCCCGACGGTACCCATAAGTATCGCGTCGAGGGCCTTCTCCATGTTCTCGTAGAAGGCCGCCACGTTCTCGAAGTAAGTGATAAGGTCGGTGTAGTAGACATAGAGGTTGTCCTGAGCTATCTCAGGGCACTTGAGAAGATAGCGCATCTCGGTTATCGGGCAAGGCCCGCCGAGAGCACATACCATGTTGCAGGAGAACATATCCCAGATGTTGCCGAACATGAGATCGCAAACCCCTGAGAGCAGTTCCTTCTCGAGCTCGAGCTCACGCTCCTTCTCCTTGTTGGAGAAGTCGAGTCCCGAGTCCGATGCATCCACGCATTGCCCGAGGCAGTCGTACTGGTTCTCTTGGCCAAAGCATTGGTTACATCCGCTGCATACACCAAGACATCGTTCAGGATCGGGGAAGCTTGCGCACACATCGTCACACATATCCCACTGCATCTGGACAGTGATGACCTGAGTACAGTCATGTATGCACTCCTGTAGGTTAGCGCCCTCAAGAGGATCGCACTTGTCGCACGTCAAGCAAGCGCTCAGGCATGAACCCGCGTCAATGGCCGATGCGCAGAACACGTCGCAGCGTTCACGTCGCGTATCACGATCGACGCATCGCTCGAGGCAGCCCCGCCTTCGTGGTCCGGTATCATCGAGGCAGAGCACACATCCCTTACATGTATCGAAGCATCCATCGATCCCTGGACGGTCCTGGCAGATGTCCGTGCACTCGACCGCGAACATGGGCTCGGCTGTGCACTGTGTAAAGCAGTCCAGGCGTTTCCTGCGTGTATCACCCTCCATGCATCCCGGGCATCTCACGCATGCATCGATACAGTCCTCTCGCCCGTCCTCACCAGCGCATACCTCCCCACATATTGAATTAGCGAGCACACCCGGGTCCACGCACTGGCGTAGGATGCAAGTGGTGAGGTTAACGCCCCCGCTCTGGAAAACGCAGCTAGTGCACCCCATGCACTTCTGGCGGCAGCGAGTTACGTTCGTATGGTCCTGACAGAGCCCGTCGCACACATCGCCGTGGTAATCCCCCATCTGCGCCATGGTGCACTCTTTCAGACACGCGCCCTTGTCCGGTTCCTCAAGGACGTCGCATCTGGTACAGGCCGCGCACAGCGTAGTACACCGTGTATGGCTCTCGCTGCCCTCGGGGAGGCCCCAGCTGATGCATGTGACGTTGCACTCCTCCAGCACCGACAGGGAATTGAAACATCCGGTGAGGCACGAGGTTGTCTCCTCAGGATCGTCCCCTGCACAGTGCTTGCATCGCTGACAGTTACGCTTACACCGTTCGGTGTCCACTCCGGTGTTGTAGTTCTCCTCGCAGGAGTCCTCGCAAATATCCCTGAACATGCACTGGACAAGGCAGGGGCGGACCTGTGATTTGCGTGTGACACAGTCCACCTCCATGATGCAGTCCTCGCAGTTGATGCAGTCGTTGACGCAGTCCTCCGTGCGCAATCCCCCCGTACCGCTCTCTGAGCAGTAATCCTCGCACACGGGCCGCATCATGAACGGACGCACGCAATAGAGGGTTGTGCAGGCACGGATAGCTGCTCGGTTGGGTTCGTACCCGCATCTGCCGCATTGCTGGCAGAGGGCCTCGCACTCGGTCATGCAGGCCTGTATGCAGGTATCCTCGCATCCATCGTCGAGTCCACTGGGATCACATTTCTGTCTACAGGCCTCCGTACGCTGGCCGTTACATATTGGACGGCAGGTATCATCGCGGCAGATGTCGATGGTCTCCCCTTCCTTCCCCACGCAGTCCTTGAGGCAGGCCTTGCGGTTCTCTTCGGGCTCTGCCGCGCAGGCGCCGCACTCCATGCATTTTGAGACCATATCGCCCATGAACAGGGTGTTGCACAGCGGTCCGATGATATGTGCGCCCACGCATTCACGGATGAGGCATGTCTCACGAGCTTCCTGTGAGTTCTTCATCCCGCATACAGGGCAAGTTCTCGCGACCTCCAGGCACTTCTGCTTGCAGGTGGACGTCTTGTTGTAGCCGAAGGTGGAATTGACACCTTGACATGTCTTGTCGCACACCGCGTCGAAAACGAAGTTGTTAGCAACGCACATGAGAGCGCACTGCTTCCTGGCCTCGTTATCGCTCTCGAAGATGCACATCGCGCACTCCTCGATCTTCAAGCAAGTCTCGACACACTCATCCTTATCGTCGGCATTGGCGCACGACTTGTCACAGAGCGGACCGAGCACGAGGTTCCTGATAACGCAATCGAGAGCGCACTTCTCCCGCTCCTCGCTCGATCCTTCGAACGCACACATAGTGCACTCCTTGCATGTCTTCTCGCACCGTGCGGTGTTCCGCATCCAATCCTCCTCGGCTGCCTTACCGCACACGTTGTTGCAAAGTACGTTCCCCACGAGCGCCTCTCCGACACAGCTTATGACGCACTTCTTGGCGGCATCCCCCTTCTCGAACGCGCAGGGAATGCACTCGCTGCACAGGCTCTTGCACAGCGGTCCTATGGAGGAGTTGCCTCCAGAGCCGGATCCGCTATCACTTCCACCGAAAGCGCAAACCTCGTCGCAGAGAGGCCCAAGGAGATATCCAACGCCAGAACGAAGGCATTCCATAAGGCATGCCTTCTGCTCCTCTCCCTCCATGTCAGCGCACTGGATGCAGGTCTTGCACATGCCCTTGGCAGCTCCGGACCACTGCCCGCTCAGGGGGATTAGACCTGCGAGCCCTGTGTTCATCAAGATGATGAGCGTCAACAATCCGATGATAGCACACCGGTACGTTCGTTTGCGAACTGGATCGTTAGCAGTGCTCACGATCATCATCTCGAAAATGTACAAGTAGCACATTTGCACAGGTTAAGGACCGGCTCACAGTCCATTATCGTGATTTCACATCCTTCTGAACAATCCGTGCAGCTGACATTGACGCTACAACCCTCGAACTCGCTGGAGGCCATGACGTCCGAGGTCACCCCCTCTCCGAGGGCACGCGTCTCAAGAACGTATACATGATCATCGATGTCCGCCCATGTTATCGCATCGGTCTTCGCGGTCACCCTGACACGGTAGCGGCTATCCTCCGACTTCTCGACAGCGCTACCATCGGGGCCGATCGCAAAGGCCTTTGTTATGGATGTGGTGAATGGGATTGTCTGGACGATTGCCGAGCCGTCCATGTCGATGACCGCGCGTCGTCCACCAGTCGCCACGACGTTCCCCTGACCATCCACGACCTCGATAGCCACGGTTCCGTCGAAGGACATCGGAATTGGATTGTGCAGCGTAACCTCAGCTCTTGTATTGACGTTCTCGTAGGTCCGTTTCAGACGGCGCCCACCCTCGTCCTTCCAAGCGACATCACGCAGGAAAAGATAGGGAGATCCGACCGACCTGACGGCGTCGGGATAGGTTTCGGATTCGAGCCGTTTGTACTGGAGGACCTTTCCCCGGGCTCCCTCGACCCGTACGATCATACCAAGCTCTGTCCCAACATCGCTCTCTCCGATGAACCGGGTCGGTGTACGGATGGTAACGGTCGCCCCTCTCTCAAGTGTCGTGGTCCTGGCGGTCCTCGTGGATTCGAGTTCAGTACCGTTAGCGGTCATGACAATCTCGATGACCACTTCAACGGCATCGTCCTTCGATGACGTGACAGCCGCTGCTGCTGCCACCACATCACCTGCGATGACGTAGTAGTCACGCTCGCGCGATGATTCGAAGTACCCGTCCGCTATATCTATCGTATCCTCAGCGAGGACGTAGAGACGAACAGGATCCGACGACACTTGGACGTTGAGGTATCCGATGAGGGCATGCGCTATTAGCGCTCTGCCAGCGAGCCGTGTTTCCAGCTCGACGGGAAGGCCCACACGATGAACGCTCGACTCGCCTATCGCGATATTGTGTTCGTCCTGGGAGATAAGCCGTTTCCCGTCGGAATCGATACGGAACGATAGGTCGCCGTCCTCTAGACGCTTCCCTGTGTTCCTGAGGACTGCTGTAAGGTTAGCGGTAGCTCCGGCGACCATCGAGAGGACCTCCCTGTCACCGTCCATCCACGCAATTGAGGCGATCTCTACGACCGGTGCGTCCTTGACGCACTCGAACTCTATAGGTACCTCAGTGAACGCGCCCTGACAACAGAACCCGGTCTCGCTCTCTAGTGTGTAACAGTGGTCGACCTCGTCCATCCCCTTGCTCTCACAGCATCGTCGCAGTCCCGCGACCAGTCGCTTAGAGACACGCGGAGCGCAGGGTATATCCTCGATGTACACGGGTCCCCTGGTCGTACGACACGTGCACATGCGCTCGGTGGGATGGCAGTAATGGTCGCCACCGCTCGCTTCATCACATGCCCTCGTACAGATCTCCTTGATATCGTCGGGCAGTTCCCCGCCCGGTCGTCCGCCGCAGGAGGTAGCTCCGGGGATGCACCGGTCCCTGCAGCAGAGACCGTCCGCTGTGCAGACCGTCAGGTCACCTCCTTCAACGCACTCGTGCGAGTAACCTCCACAGGATAATGCTCCGGGTACACAAACGCCATCGCAGCACGTCCCGTCCGCACAAGGTAGCCCATCGTACCCGGCCTGACATTCGGGCGCAACAGCGCATGCTTCCGCACCCGGGATACAGTTCTGTTCGCAGCACATGCCAGTACCATTGACGCAAGAGGCGCCATCAGGCCTCTTGATGCAGTCCGCGGTACCACTGCAACCGGTCGCCCCTGGGACACATCTACCCTCACAGCATTGTCCACCATCACAAGGTGCTCCGGCCTCCTCGCCCGCGCACTCCTCCTCTTCCTCGCCACAGCCGCTCGCTCCGGGAACACAGGTCCCCAGGCAGCAGATGCCCTTACCACCACCACACGAGGAACCGTCCTCGGCAATGGCACACTCCTCCTCACCTTCCGTTGTACATGCCTCGGCCCCGGGTATGCATTCACCGTTGCAGCAGAGGCCATCGCCTTCGAAACAGGATTCCTGGTCCTCCTTGTCTGAGCAGTCAACCTCTTCCTCGAACTCCTCTTCTTCTTGCTCCTCTTCTTCCTCGAACTCCTCCTCTTCTACTTCCTCTTCCTCCTCCAGTTCATCTTCCAGTTCCCTTTCCTCATCACCACTGGTAGGATCGGGCGTGTGGCCCTGGTAGAGCAGGCATTCGTGGTAATGCCAGAAGGCGTCACCCGGCATCGATTTCGCGAAGGCTTCCACTCCACAGCTGGGGATGACCGGCATTTTGAACACGAGGTCCTCACCGAGGTTCATCCCTTCTACCAAGTGCCAGCGTATTGGGAAGGCGTCGATGCATGTCATCGGGAAGCCCCCAGTGCACCACGGCCCGGGGACTCCCGCAACACCGGCGAACGAGTTGGACAGGGAAACCGCGAGGAGCTCTGCATGGTAAGCAGCGAGCACTGCTATCTGTCTGACACCGAAGGTCTCCTTCACAGCATCCATCATCTTTTCTTTCAGGCTCTTCTTGACCTTATCGACGAGCTTGTCCGCAGCTGCGGTAGTGGCTGCTGTCGTAGCAGCACTCGTTGCACCGGGGATACAATAAGGAGGATTGTAATCCGGTACCCAAACAAGGTACTTCTCCGGATTCTTCCCCTGCATATTATCAAAGTAGGCCGAAGCACCTACACTTAGACCGGTCTTGAAGTTGGTCCAACCGCTGCCACTTGAGAAATCGAAGCCGAATCCTGAACCGCCTGAGTTGATATCTTCGTTGAAGTCCTGCATGGCGAGGGTGAACTTGTTCGTCTCGAACTCGAACTTCTCTGTGTCCCAGCCATCGATGTGGTTGGCCCGGTCCCATATCTCCTCGAGGATGTCGAGATAGATCTTTATGTTAGACGAGCAAGAGATACGCACGGTACAGCGTCGGGCGTTCGCCCGCATGGCACGCAACTGTACGATAATGTCAGGGAGGATCTCGGTCCGGAACTTGTGGACATAGTTCTTGAGCTCTGCGATCTTGGTCACAACATGACACGGATTGCGCAGAGCAGGTGCCTCCACGACCCCACGCCACCACAGGCCATCCATGGTACACGCGTCGTCGGTCTCATGGACGAGCCGATGGCAGCTCTTCATGCCCGTGGGATTGACATGGACCGTTGTGGATGGTACTGCGATGTAGCTGGGGCAGCAGAATGGCCACCCACAGCAGCACATACCACCAAACACATAGTGACATTCCGCTAGTGAGCATAACTGAGGACATCGGTTAACCCCCGCTAGGGCAGAGCAGATACGTGGCTGACAGCTGATCATACCGGAGACGTCGCACATCCATTCGTTCCAGGGGATCGTCGCGGCTCCCCATGGTGTGGGATTCCAGATACCCGTACATGTGCTATAGGTGGCCTGAAGATTGATCAGCTCATAATTGCACATGGCGCACAGGCCCACCGTTCCCATCATGATACCGTCAAGGGCTTTCTCCATGTTCTCGTAGAACAGTGCCACGTTCTCGAAGTAGGTGATGAGATCTGAGTAGTAGAGGTAGAGGTTCTCCTGTGCCATCGGCGGGCACTTGAGAAGATACCGCTCATCCACGATCGGGCACACTCCTCCCATGGAACAGACCAGGTCGCAGGAGAACGCATCCCAGAAGTTGCCGAACGCGAGGTCGCACATTCCCGATAAGAGTGCCTTCTTTGCCTTCTCTTTCTTCTCCTTCTCCTTTGTAGAGAAGTCGAGGCCGGGATCGGTGGCATCAACACAATCCTCAAGGCATCCGTACTGTTCAGGTCCCATCGAGCATTGATTGCAGTCACCACAGGCGGCCATGCACCTGTCGAAGTCGTTATAGGTCGAACAGAGGTCGTCGCACGTGTCGAACGTCATCTGGGCCGTGACCTCGCCCGTGCACTCAGCGATACAGGACTGTTGCGCATCTCCCTCTAACCGGTCACACATAGGGCAGGTCATGCAGGCGCTCCTGCACGAGCGTGGGTCCTTTGCTGAAGCACAATGGTCCTCGCACGAGTCCCCTCTTCTGCCCCGATCGGCGCACCTTTCCAGGCATCCGTCACGGTTCGTCCCCCGGTCGTTCATGCATAGATTACAGCTGCGGCACCGCCGTTTGCACTTGTCGGGCTCAGGCAGATCATTACAGAGCTGGTCGCACGAGGGTCCCAGCTGAGCGGGGGCCACATGTTCAGTGTAACAGTCCTGACGCTTGCGTCGCGTGTCGTGGTGCACGCACTCCGGCTTCTCCATGCAGGAGGCTACACAAGTATTGACGTCTGGCTCGTTGGCGCAGATCTCTTCACAAATGGGTTTGGCCACGTCCAGTGGCGAGATGCATTTATCGAGGATACAGGAGGTCATGTTCTGACCATCGGCCTCGAACACACAGCTGTCGCAGTGCATGCATTTATACCGGCACGATGCGGTATCGTTCTGGTCCCTGCATAGGCTGTCGCACTGGTCACCGAAGTAGTCCTCCATCTGCCCCATCGTGCAGTTTCGAAGACAACCTGTCTTCTCCTGCCCAGGTAGGCCATCGCACTTGATGCATGATGCACATAATGCATTGCACCGGGTCATACTGTCCCCGCTAGCGACACCCCACTGTTGGCAGAGCCCCGAACAATCATCCTTCACATCGAGCGAATCAAAGCACTCCATGAGACACGGCTGCATCGTTACATTGTCCTCATTGGCGCAGTGCTTGCAGCTCTGGCAGTTCTTCTTACAATCATCGACGTTCTTTGATGAGCTGTACATTCTATTGCAGTTCTTTGAACAAGAATCATCGAACATGCATTCCTTGAGGCAGGACTCGACCTGTGCCGTACCGGTGACGCAGTCGACCGACATGATGCAGTCTTCGCAAGAGTTGCATATGGCCACACAGTCATTGGGTTGAAGACCCATCATAGAGTTACTGCAGAAGTCCTCGCACACGGGCGTCATCATGAACGGCTGCACGCAGTACTTGATAGTGCACTCGTGCATAGCCTCACGGCTCTTCTCGTACCCGCACTGTCCACAACTGCCGCATAGCTGTTTACAGTCGTTCATGCATGATTGCTTGCAGTTCTCTATGCAGGTGCTGTCCTCACCACATTGTTCCCGGCACTCTGCGGTACGCTGGCCACCACAAATGGGATCGCAGCTGACCTGTTCGCATACGTCGAACGCCTCCGGCTGCCTGCCAACGCACTCCTTGAGACAGGCATCGCGATTCTCTTCAGGCTCCCTTGCACAGGCCCCACACTCCTTGCACTTCTGCACAACATCACCGACGAACAGGTTCTCGCACAGGGGGCCGATGATCTCGAACCCTACGCATGTCCTGATCAGGCACTCCTCACGAGTGTCCGGGGTGGGCTTCATGGCACAGGGGGCGCAGTCCTTGGCGATCTTCATGCAGGTCGCTGTGCAATTACCGGGATTGGCGGTCTTGTTGCAGGCCTTCTCACACACCGCATCGAACACGAAGTTCACACCGACGCACGCGAGAGCGCACAGCTCCTTCTCCTTGTCGGTGTCCTTGAACGCGCATTCCGCACAGTCAGCGACCTTCAAGCATGTTTCCGTGCACCCGGCAGCATCCTTTGCCTTGGAACAGGCCTTCTCGCACAAGGGGCCCAGGATCAGGTCCTCCACCACGCAGGTCAGAGCGCACTCCTTCCGCGCGTCCGCGCTATCCTCGAACACGCACGAGGCACACTCCGTGCATTTGCCCGTGCACTTGTCAGCGTCCTTCATCCATGACTGAGCTGTCGCCGATGAGCACAGCTCACCACAGAGCGGGCCGAGAAGGACAGATTCACCGACACATTTGATGAGACACTTCTCCGCACCTTCGCCCTTCTCGAACGCGCAAGGTATGCATTTGCCACAGAGGTTCGAGCACATCTGGCTGTCCTTGCAGATCTTCTCGCACATGGGACCCAGGAACGCCATGACGCCGGCCTGTAGGCAGCCCATGAGACATGCGTTCTGCTCCTCTCCCTCGGTACCCACACAGTCTATGCACGTCTTGCACATGTTCTTTGCGCTCGCTGATGCCTTCTGTGACATCGGGATGAGACCTGCGGTCGCACTCGTAAGAATGAGCATGACAACGACCATACCGACAACAGGTCGACGTACCATGGCCTGACCTCAATCGTTCGAGTAAGAGCACTGATAGCAGTTGCACAGGTTGAACACGGGTCGGCACTCCTGCACCTTTATCTCGCAGCCCATATTGCATCCCGTGCATGTGACCCTCAGGTTACATCCCTCGAATTCGCTCGTGGCCGATACATCGACCGTGTCCGTCTCCGAGAGGACCAGTGAATCGAGAACGAACACCGTGTCCTCGATGTCCAGCCAGCTGAGCTCGTCATCCGTAGCGTTGACGTAGACATGGTACCGTTTGTTCGCCTTCTCCACTGTCGTCTCGCCTTCGCCGAGCGCGATAATCTCGGCGACATCGGTAGTGAACGACGGGAGCTTGATGACGGCCTCATGTCCCTTCTCAAGCGTGAGGACCATACGTCCTGCGACGATGTTCACATCGGACTCGTCCTTCACCCTTACCTCAACGGTCCCGAAGAACCTCATTGCAAGAGGATTGACAACGGTCACTTCCGCTCTCACGAGCTTCCCCTCGAACACACGTTCCAGCAGGCTCCCGTCATCATCGGTCCAAGCTACTTCCTTGATGTTGAGGAACGGTGAGAGCACGGTTCGGACCGCGTCCTCGTATACCACTTCGTCCAAGCGCTTGTACTGGAGCATCGCGTCGTCCTGCCCTACGACCTCCACGAGGATACCGAACTCCGTGGACACGTCGTCAGCACCGACCACTCGATACTCTGATCCAATGGTAACGGTCGCCCCTGGCTCAAGGTTGACCAGCTCACTATTCCTTGTACCCTCGAGCTCCAGTCCATTGAGCGTCAATGCGACAGATATGATGGCCATCACGGCCTCGTCACGTGACGAGACAATGGAAGCAACTCCGGTCACCGTGTCGCCTGCAATGATATGATGGATGGGTAGACCGCCCGACTCGAAATGTCCCTCGACGACATCGATTGTATCGTCATCGAGTAGGTACAGGCGTGTATCGTTGGAACTCACCTGAAGATTGAGGTATCCAAGAAGGGCTATCCCATCGAGTGCCGTACCGGCCAGTCTGCGCTCCGGTATCACGGGAAGTATGAAGCGCTCCACGCTATCCCCTCCCACCATGATACCATGCCGGTCCTCCTCCACCATCCTATCATCACCTGCGTCGACCCGGAATGAAAGGTCTCCGTTCTCAAGGTCCTTCCCGGTGTTCCTGAGCACGACGGTCAGGTTGACCGGTTCACCGGCGACCCTGGAGAGGACCTCGCGACCATCAGCTTCCCAGGCGATGGAAGCTATCTCCATTATTGGCGCATCATCGATACAGGACAGGTCGATGGGTACCTCGTAGAACGCACCCTGGCAACAGAAACCAGTCTCGCTCCTTGTCGTGTAGCACACATCCAGCTCATCGAGCTCATGGCGCTCACAGCATCGCATAAGGTTCCTGACCATTCGTCGGGTAACCCTTGGAGTACAAGTGATCTCTTCTTTGAACCGAGGACCTGTATCTGTCCTGCACGCACACATCCTCTCCGTAGGATGACAATAGTACGGGCTCGCATGATCCTCTTCGCATGCCTTCCCGCAGGTCGCTGCGATCTCATCCGGCACGGGAGGATGAACGGATCCTCCACACGAGGTCGCACTTGGGATGCACCTCTCCCTGCAGCAAAGACCGTTGCCAGTGCATAGTGTCAGGTCCTCCGCATCTGCACACTCACCGATATAGGCCCCACATGATGTCGCACCTTGCACACAGTAGCTATCGCAGCAAGTTCCTCCTGCACAGGCTACACCATCAAGGCCTTCCTCGCATCCAAGGACGACTGCACAGGAGGCGGCTCCCGGTATGCAGGTCTCCCGACAGCAGATACCCTCTCCATCGATGCACGACATTTCATCGATCTTTCCAAGACAGTCGGGTGTCGTACCACTGCAGGCGATGGCATCGGCTATGCACTGCTGGTTACAGCATAGCCCAGCTGAGCAAGGGGTCCTGTCGCGAATGCCATAACATTCAGCAGAACCCGTACCGCAGGTAGTGGCGTTCGGGATGCAGGTCTCGAAGCAGCAGAGGGCATCGCCGTCCCAGCAGGTCTCCCCGTCGATCTTATCGATGCACTCCTCTTCCATAGTGATGCATTCTTCTGCTTCCGGGACGCAGACCGCATCACAGCAGATACCCCGGTTATTGTAGCACGGGGTAAGATCGGCAAGTCCAAAGCAATCGATCTCCTCCTCCTCGTCGATCTCTTCCTCTTCATCATCCCATACTTCCTCTTCTTCTTCCCATTCTTCCTCTTCTTCCTCTTCTTCCTCCTCCCACGGTTCTTCTTCTTCCTCACCCATAGAACCGAGGTCGGACGAGGATGACCTGTACAGAAGACATTCCTGGTAGTGCCAGAAGGCATCACCTGGCATTGCCTTACCGAAGGCCTCGACACCGCATTTAGGTAGTACGGGGAAATTGAACACGAGGTCCTCGCCGAGGTTCTGACCCTCTACGAGGTGCCATGCGATGGGCATCGAAGGCGTGCATTGAAGTGGATAGCCTCCGGTACATGTAATACCCGGTAGACCTGCTTTACCGGCGACCACTCCGGTCATCGACATGGTCAGGAGCTTGGAATGATACTCGGCGATGGCCTGCATCTGCTTGACACCGAACGTGCTCTTCACGGCATCGGTGGCACCCTCTTTGGCTTTCTTCTTCACTTTATCAATCACGCTCGAGGCAGCGGTCGAGCCCGCGCTAGAAGCTGCCCCTGTAGGGATCTCGCACATGGCCGGGCTGTAGTCGGGCACCCATACGAGGTACTTCTCAAAGCTGCCGCCGGAGGTGATGTCCATGTACGCGGACGCGGTGACACTGATGCCGTTCTTGAAGTTCGCCCAGCCACTTGCACCTGCGCTGAAGTCGAACGAGAATCCCCCTCCACCGGAACCGATATCTGCCATGTAGTCCTTCATGGCGAGAGTGAACTTGTTGGTCTCGTCCTCGAACTTCTTGGTATCCCAGCCATCCACATGGTTGGCCCTGTCCCAGATCTCCTCGAGCAGGTCCAGGTATATCTTGATGTTCGATGAGCATGTTACACGGACCGTGCACCTGCGGGCGTTGGCACGCAGCGCTCGTATCTGTGTGATGATATCGGGGATTATCTCTGCGCGGAGGGTGTGGACATAGTTGCGGAGTTCGGTGATCTTGATCATGACAAAGCACGGGTTCCTCAGAGCAGGGGCATCGACGACCTTGCGCCACCACAACCCGTCCATTGTGCACGAGTCGTCCGCCTCATGAAGGAAGGAGTGACATGCTTTCATACCCGGTGGATTGACGTGATTTGTCACTGAGGGGATCGATACCCATGGGGTCCACATACAACAACCGGCTGTGCATGGTGCGCAACAAAAACCTGTTCCGGGAGCGATGGTGCCAGTTAACTCGTTTACGTGGCACACCGCGGAGGAACAGAGCTGAGGGCAGGTGTTTATCTTCGTCGCTGTGAGACATACCTGCGGCTGGCAGTTGGCGACCCCCGCGATATCGCACATCCACTCGTTCCAAGGTATCGTGGCCGCTCCGAAGGGCGTGGGATTCCAGACGCCGCTACACGTGCTGTACGCCCCCTGTATCATGGCCAGCTGATAGTTGCACATACCGCACATCCCCGCCGTACCCAAGAGTATGGCGTCCAGGGCCGCCTCGATATTCGCGTAGAACTCAGCTACGTTCTCGAAGTATGTGATAAGGTCAGAGTAGTAGAGGTAGAGGTTCTCCTGAGCTGTCTCGGGGCACTTTAGAAGATATCTTTGGTCAGGGATCGGGCAAGGACCACCCATCGCGCATACCAGGTCACAGGAGAACATGTCCCAGATATTGCCGAACATGAGGTCGCAAACACCGGATAGCAATCCTTTCTTGAGCTTTTCACGCCGTTCCTTCTCCTTATCAGAGAAGTCCAGACCCGGGTCCGTCGCATCCACGCAATCCTGCAGGCAATCGTACTGTCCGGCACCCATGTCGCAATCTGTGCACTCGTCGCATGCTGCCTTGCAGCGATCCGGATCTTGGTAAGATGCGCACAGGTCATCACACGTGTCGAATAGCATCTGTCGGGTGACTATCCCAGTGCATTCCTGTATGCACGAGTCAAGCTCCGTGCCCTCGAGCTTGTCGCACTGGGGACAGGTCATGCACGCGCTCTGACAATAGACCGGGTCTTTGGCCGTCTCGCAATGACCTTCGCACGAAGAGCGGAGTTGTCCCCGGTCCGCACATCGTTCGAGGCATCTAAAGCGTGAGTCACCGGTCTTGTCCATGCACAGGTGACAATTACGGCACCGTTGCTTGCATCCGGTGACGTTGGGTCGCTCCATACAGAGCGAGTCGCATTGACTACCTAGGATGTCCGGTGCGATGCATTCGGTGAAACAGTCAATGCGCTTGCGTCGTGTATCGTACTCGACGCATGTGGGGCATTTGACGCAGCCCTGAATACATGTGGCCTTGTTCTGCTCGTTCTCACACACGTCCTCACAGATCGGTCGTGCCACTGAGATGGAGTCGACGCACTTGTTCAGGATACATGACGTGATGTTCTGACCGTCGCCCTCGAAGGGGCAGCTGTCGCACTTCATGCACTTGTCACGACAGGTCGGCACATCGTCCTGGTCCTGGCATACACTGTCGCACCGCTCGCCGTAGTAATCCTCCATCTGGGTCATCGTGCAGTTGCGGAGGCAGTTCTTCTTCTTCGCCGGATCGGTCTCTCCATCGCATCGAACGCAGGCCGCACAAAGGGTGCGACACCTGAGCGTAGCGTCGCCCGCGGCCACGCCCCACTCCACGCAGAGGTCCGAGCACTCGGCCTTCACCGAAAGGGAACCGAAGCAGTCCTCCATGCACTGTTTCTGGACATTATAATCATCCTCGTTCGCACAGTGCTTGCACTTGTCGCAGTTGGCCTTGCACTCGTCCGCCTCCTGCACGTTCTCGAAGTGTTCGTCGCATCGCTCATCGCACACGTCACGGAACATGCATTGCACAAGAAGAGGTCGCACCTGGCTCTTTCTGGTCACACAATCCACAGAGAATATCGCATCCTCGCATTGCATGCATATGGCCATGCAGTTCTCCGGCCGCAGTCCCTTAATCACTTCAGAGCAATAGTCCTCGCAGATGGGCGTCATCATGAATGGCCGAATACAGTATCGTATCGTGCACTCGTGCATGGCCTCCTTCGTGCCCTCGAAACCGCACCGGCCGCAAGCATGGCATAGGTCCAGGCATTCGACCTTGCAGTCCTGGATGCAAACGTCCACGCACGTGTCGCTCCCGCCGCACTTCTTCCGACATTCCTCAGTGCGCTGGCCCGAGCAGATGGGATCACAGCTCACGGTCTCGCAGATATCGAAGGCCAACGGCTGTCGACCGACACAATCCTTCAGACACGTGGACCGGAGCTCCTTTGGTTCTGCTGCACACTTCCCGCACTCAAGGCACTTCTGCACCATGGGGCCCACGAAGAGGTTCTCGCATGCGACCTTGATCAGGTTCTTACCTACACACTCCCTGATAAGGCACTCCTTCAGCCCCGAATCGGTCTTCTGGTTCGCGCACTGACTGCAGGTGCCGCAGATAGACAGACAATTGCTCGTGCAATCGGTCATTGATGGTTTCTTCGGTCCTTTCTTGTCCTTCTCAGCCTTCTTCTCCTCTTCGGTCAGATAAGCTTTCGGATCATCGCATATACTGCGACAGGACTTTTCGCATATGAAGTTACCGACGACGCATGAGACTCCGCAGGCCGCCTTCTCCCTTCCAGTGTTCTTGAAGGCGCAGGGGGCACATTCAACGGCCGTGGTGCAGATGGACTCGCACTGCCCTACCGCCTTGGCGCCTTCCTTTGCGGCCTCCTTCTTCTTCGCCTGCTCTTCTGCCGAGTCACTTTCCGATATTTCCCATCCCTTGGGATCGCCCCCGGCCTTCGAGCAGGCCTTTCCACAGAGCGGATTGAGCAGGATGTTCTTCACGACACAGTTGAGCGCGCACTTCTCCTGGGCATCACCACCCTCCTCGAACACACATGAAGCGCACTCGGTACATGCACCCTCGCACTTCTCCGCACCGTTCATCCAGTCCTGGCTCACGGTCTTATTGCATACATTACCACAGATAGGTCCTATGATGAGAGCTTCACCAACGCACTTCACAAGGCATTTCTCTGCCGCATCCCCTTTCTCGAACGCGCATGGGATGCAGTTACCGCACAGACCGTTGCAGATCTTGCTGTCCTTGCACATCTTACCGCACAGTGGTCCGAGCAGCAGGTCGACACCCGCCTTGAGACAGCCCATGAGACAGCTCTTCTGCTCCTCCCCCTCGGTATCCACGCACTGTATGCAGGTCTTGCACATGTTCTTTGCGCCACCCGCGTACTTATCGGATATGGGTACGAGCCCTGCCTGGGCTGAGGTCGTTATAATGAACAGTAGTACGAATACCAACGCATACTTTTTTTGGCCATGAGGCCTTTTCAGCACGCGTCGTTCACCTCCGAGACGCGCTCGTACTTGCCATGGACGAACGCGATCTGGAGCGGCTTCATGATTACGTCGATCCTTCGCGAGTCAGCATTTATGTTGACTATCCTCCCTTCCGGGTCCACAGCGATGAGGGGATGTCCGTCCGCATCAGGAGTGGACCGGGCAACGAGCCAGTACTCGCCAGGTGTCACCTGCGGGAACGAGTAATGTGCTGAATTATCGGCCGCAGCGTACTGCACATCACCCAGTCCGATCTCTAATGGAATGAGCAGTACCTCGATGTAAGCTGGAGGTGCACCACCCCGGGCTACGATCGGAACGTTGTTCGGTGAAGTAAGGGTACCTGACATCTCACAGTAGGTCCGCTGTTCTTCGTACACGGTCCCTTCCACCGTTATCGCAGGCGGGATCGTGTAGGTCGCTTCGAGCTTGTCCTGAAGGTTCACCCTCTTAATCAACCTGCCAAGGGTCGGGTCAGTGGCATCGGCTGCGACCAGCGTGTGCACACCGCAGGTGACCTCTTCCTCGTACAGCTTGCTACCGTCGTAGGAGAATGCGCATGTATCGAGCCATACCCGCCCGTTGTTCGAGTTGGTGAACGTCAGATCGAGCTTGCATGAACCGGCGCATTTACTATCGACCTGTGAAGGAGCATCGACGGACTCGTTAACGGCACGTGTGTTCACGGACCCGTCCTCGTTGGTCCCTAGATACGGTTCCAGATAGAACTGGAACTCTAGCGGTTTGATAAGGGCGGAACCCGAACCGCCCACGACCTTCGCCGTTGGAAGCAGGTCGATAAGTGATACCAGTACCGGCCAGCTCAGCTCATAGGTCACTTCGTAGTGTGAGATGCATACGTCCGACCGTGGTGAGAATGGTGCGAGCATCTGAGGAACTAGATAGATACGCTCTGTCTCGTACCCATATTTATCGTTCTCCGCCACGAAGGTGAAATCGGTGTCGGTGGGCCTGAAGTCGAGGTTCCACTCTACATGTCGGTCCTCACGGAAGAGGTTACGGATGCGCTTGAGCTCACGTGCCACCGATAGCTGGCAGTTCTCCCTGAACGGCGTCACCATCTCATCTTTCCCCTTGTATGGGGGATTCTCACAAGATACCGAGTGCATGAGCCTTCCCGGAGGTTCCCAGATACGGGCGTCCTCCCGGATACCTGCCAGAATCCCCATCTCCATGAAACGGAGCTGGTTGTAGTTCTGGACGTACTCCTCGGCCAGCTTACGCAGATGACCTATCCGCAGAGGGCTCACGTGGGTGAACTCGATCGTGGATGATGCATGCATCGTTCCGTCCTCTGCCTCCACCACGATCGGTACGCTCAGATCGATACGACATCCGGTCTCTTCGATGATGCCCCCTACCACGGGATGACCGAAGGAATAGGTACGCTTCTCCTTTCGCAGCTGGACCTTATGCTTCTCGATCGCGTTGGTGACCCTACGCTCGACCTCCTCTGCGAGCATGTCCTCCATGACTGTGACCGTGGGTACGTTCACGACATGCCCCTGATAGAACAGGTAGGGGATGCCCATATGCTTGAGCCCGGGCCTGTTCTCCAGCGTGTACCCGCCGTTCTGCCCCATCTCGAACACGGCGGACGCAACAGCATCTTCAAGAACACCCTCGAGGAACCGGGTCTCCTTCTCAAGGACCCGCGAAATATCCATTGCTTCGCTCTCAGTTATGCGACGGTCCCGATCGGCCTCGGTCCCCTTGAGCGTGAACATGACGATCATGAGCACTACGAGAGCGATTGCTGCAAGACCTATGAGCGTGAACTGACCACGGCGTTCGATCCCTGCGCTCATCGGGCATCACACCCCGTCTGTCCCAGGTTCGACCAATCGCCGGGATTCCCCCGGACGACCAGTCGGGTCTTGTCGCTGGCCGTCTCATCTCCCGTTCGTATCTGTACCTCGAACGGTATCTCGCTGTTCGGGCGAGGGGGATGGTCGGGGCAGAGCCGGACGTTGGAGAGGTGTATCTTCGGCCCCTTGGCCGTGCTCACGATATATGTGATCGTATCGGAGATGTCCTTCTTGTTCAGTGAAATGGTCACATCGTTCTTGCTCAGGCTCTCGGACCCTTGTAGCTCAACATAGACATCCATATCGAACCCGATACCGACGATCATGAGGAAGAGCGGTTTTTGTTTCGTACCCGGATCGACCTTCATGATGCTCACGTCGAGTGGTGCCTTTCGCATCACATCGATGCTGCGTTCGATCTTGCGCGATCGTCCTAGGTGGTCCACGGACAATGTCAGTCGCCTCGGCCCCGGCGGGAGATCCTCCGCCCAGAGCGTTCCGACCACGGTCCACATGTCGTCGATGAACTTCGCTGAGATCGAACGGACAAGCACGCCGTCGACGACCATATCGAACGCCGAGATGGGGAGTGACACTACATCATGGCCTTGCTCGTCATACACGCGCATACGCACACGCAGCGACTGCTCACCACGAAGTCGTTCAGCATCGAGCGCCTCCGGCTCAACGTCCACGATCTCGAACAGCAATCCCGGATCATCGTACTGTACCGAGAACTGTCGTTTCACAAGGAGCTTCGCCTCCTCTCTCTCGAACAGGAGATAGGCTTCCGTCTCCCCCTCCTTGAGTTGTGTCGCCAGGTGTGTGTAAACTGTGACTCGTCCATCACCCGATGCATCGATGGTCGCGCTCTCATCAGCATCTCCGAGGCGCGAGCGGACGGTGAATCCCTCTCCGGCCGTGATACGGTCGTGGTATTTGAGCACGCCGTGCCAGGTCATGTCTATTCCGTTCGCAAGATCCGAACGACGTGCGGAGACGGGCTCCACTTCCTCGACATCGAACACAATCTCTGGTGCGCTACAACCGGTCGGTGTGCATAGAGAGTTCTCATTACATGTAGAGATCGGTGATCGGAACCTGTCCACGCATAAGCACGAACCTGAGCAGAGCTCTCCCGGTCCGACGCATGGCAGTACATGTGTTCCACGCCTAGCAACACACTTGGTCCCGTCCATGATAACGGTGTAGGGCGGTATCGCACGCTCGCGACAACCGTCCTTTGTACAGACATCCGCATAGTTACAACTGTCCTTTACGTTGCCGCTCTTGTCAAAGCACAGGCACAGCGGTAATTGGAGCGAGGTCGGTGTACATGTCCTTCCAGGTACGAGGCAAGGTATGCGTTCGTCCTCCAACCTGAAGAACGAACCCGAGCATAACCGCTCCATGAGCGTACCTGGAAGAGGGCTCCATGGCTTGATCTGGATGATGGTGGACTCGAATCCTTTTAGCCGTCCCTTTTCGTACATATCGGTCTTGATGATATAACTGCCTGCTGCTAGTGTCTCGTCCAGGTCTACAGTGGCGCGTTCGCATCCGAACGAGTCCACTTCTGAAACCAGGTTGTACTCGAGATCGTAGAGACGCGTAGTGCAGTAGAGGCCCCTACCACGGAAGGATGAATGCAGGGTCACGGACTCACCTGCTGTGAACACGTCCTTCTCCACATCGAATCCTGGTCCCTCCTCATGACCTGAAGGTTCGAGCGTAACGGATTCGGACGCGGACGCATGCTTGGAACCAGCGTGAACGGTCACCCTGAAATAATGGAGCCCGGGCAACCACGACGTCCTAGTGCCCACAAGGATCTCATCGCAAGATTCGTACCTAACCGTACCAAGAGGATTAAGGAGGCTGTCCATGATTACCACCTCACACCATTCGGCTTCCTCATCGGTCGTGATGTCGATTCGGACCGGACGGCCGAGCTTGATCACGCGTTGCTCGAGCGAAAGGGCGAGGGCCATGGAAGAGGGCTCGATGGGAACGTCCTCCGGACCGAAGGTAGAATACTGTACATTGTCCTTTGAATAGGAGAGGACATGGATAGCTGGCTCCACTCCGGTCGGTGCACCTCCGCTGGGCAGGTACATCTTCTGGCAACCAACGGTTGTCGTATGGAATACCTTCGTCGTACCGAAAAATAGGGCAGAATAGCACAATTCCCCGTGCATCTCCGGGATGTCTATGGTATCGCCAACGATCAGATCCTCGTTCGAGCTCGCGAGGGCCGTCCCGAAATCGAACGGGAAGGGCTGGTGATTGAAGGTTATCGTGAAGGTGTTCCTCATTTCCTCCATCACGGGCTTGTCGAATGAGAAAGAATGGGTAGGATAGTGGATGGTTAGGCGGGTGTTCTGGGTACTAACTCGCGTGGCCAGGACATGCTGCAGAGGTGCGTACCTATGAGCGAAGACCGCACGAAGCTTCCCTCCACCTGCGTCCTCAACGGTATCGATAACGATTGTAGGTCGCATGGAGGCCGTAACCGTGATGGCGTTATGGAGCCTATCGACAACTGCATCGCATGAGGAGAAGTGGGCCCGGTTGCAGATCATCCTTACGTGTTCTTCCTGTATGGAGTCCATCTGTCGTTTCGAGAATATGAACTCGACGGTCGCCTCCAACCGGTCTAGCCGTGTCAATGTCACCTCCTCGCGGATGCTCTCGGCGGCCACCGCCCCGGCGAACGGAGCGATGAGCGAGAGGGTTATCAACAACAGTAGAACATACCTCTGCCTCATTGCACAGAACCAACCCACGTAGGTATAAAAAGTTGTCGCGGAGGGCGAAGAGGGGCACAAATCCCTTATAGGACGTTAACTAGGAAATAATACTACCAGCTCGAAATCCCCTTACGGTCAAGGATGGTCCTATGCAGGATAGGTATCTCTGTGACGATTACGTCACTCTAGAGCTTGTCCAGGAGTTGCTGTTCCTTCTTCTTGAAGCTCTCATCGCTCACAAGGCCCTTGTCGTGTAGCTTGCGGAGCTTGATAAGCTTCGTTTCGACATCATCCTTTCCCTTCTCATCGTTCCCGCTGCTATCATCGCTCGTGAGGTCCGCACCACAATGGGGACAAGAGGACATTTTTCGCACGAACGTGGCACCACAGTAGGAGCATCGGTTTGAACCCTTTCCAGCGCCTGCTTTCGGGGTGGTGGCCGCCTTCTCTATGATACGTTCGCGCTCAATGATCTTCTTCTCAACGACCCTATGACGTCCCATGGCCGCCTTAATGTTGGCTTTGAGGCATGAGACTACATCAGCCGCGGTTTCGGTCTTATGACTGGTAAAGGACAGGCGGTCACCCGAATCAGTCACGATATTGACCACCTGGACGATCTTGTTATCCTTTTGTTGCGAGATGAGGAACGAATCGGCCAGATGCTTGTAGGACATGCGACGCATTTTCTCGTCCTCGACACGGTTGCGCAGATAGAAGGCACGGTCCGTGCATACGACCATGGGCACACGCCGAGTACCCCAGAGGTTCGTGAAGGAATGGAGGACTAACACAAGTCCGATAAGCTGAGGGACACCACGCGCGCCCAGAAGGACCAATCCTATGAAGAGAAAGAGGAAGAAACGTGACCAGTTCCGGGAGGTGATCTTTCGAGCGATCTCATATGTGATGGTCTCCCCTTGGATCACGCCTTCAACCATACCCATTGTCATGTGCCCCCGTACGTCATCGTCGACCTACATGCTCAAGGTTTTAAGGATGTCGGATGGGTGTCAATCGCCTTTGCGTTCTGTGGTTATCTCACGTCCCCACGCACGTATTGCACTCGATCCGACCAAGAGAACACTCCTACGAATCGTGGGCGGATTCGATTACTGGGCTACCACAAGTATTTGAAGCGGGCTCAATCAAGGCTCTCGAGAACCTCGGACTTTATGTTACGGTCGCCGACCCTTGTCCGTAGACGTGATTGACAACCTGAGCAGACAATTAGGTACTTCTTCTTCCCAGGGATCTTGACATAGGTGCCCTGTACCTTTCCCCGGCGCTCTTTGACAGGGGCACTACAGACCGCACAGGTATCAGTTGACGTGCTCCACGCCCCCTTGATCCTGCTCGTTCTTACGTCGCTTACCCCACCAACCCTCGTCATCCTCATCGCCCTCGGAACTGCCGAGGACAAAGAACGAATAGGTCAACCAGATCACGGCAAAGACAGCAAAGAACTTGAGCGTGATCTCGAGAATGACAAGGATCTGGCCTGTGGAAAGGCCAAACACCACGGCCAGTATGAGTATGATGATGACTAGTTCGTCAACGAACGTTCCGGTAAGCACAGATTTACAGTCCACGAGCTTGTTTTTATCCTTTACGGTCCTTCATATACCCGTGGAAGCCCTCGCCGTTCATGTACTCATCGAGCTCTGGGGCTGCAAGCACCTGGATACGATGGAACATGTAGAGCTGACCCTCCGTCAGGCCGTGGACGATTGCGGTGCTACGCTCATGGATATGACGACCCGTAAGTACTCGCCTCAGGGAGTGACAGCCGTCGCCATTATCGCGGAATCCCACATATCGATCCATACGTGGCCTGAGCACGAATATGCCGCTATCGATATCTTTACGTGCCGTGGTCTCGATCCATACCGTGCGCTCCCCGCGATAAAAGCAGCCTTCGAGCCTGACCACGTGGAGATCATGGAGGTCAAGAGGGGCGTCCGTGTATAAGCAAGCTAGTCGCCGATTATCGTGCGTTTGATACGGGTCAGTATTCCATCTGATGATCCTATCGGCTCGGCCTCACCAAGTGCTTGGCGTATCATCTTCTCAAGTGTGCTGTCCTCAGGATTCCCTCTGTGTCCAAGGACCTCCCCTTCGGGGCTGTGGATGAGGATCGTAGGAACGCTCATGACCTTGAACGATTTCGCTCTTCGTGATCCAGCACCCATTCCTATGTCGGTATGGATGAAACGTACCTTTGTACCGAACGTACGAGCAACCCTCTTTGCCGTTCGCACCGCACGTGGACAGTGAGGGCATGTGGGTGACGAGAACACCTCGACTAGAACAGGTTGGATCTTGTCGTCATCCTCATCAATCACCTTTGGTAACCGGTGATGTCGTTGCTTCCCCACCTTCACGCACCCGCTCGCGAGCTACGGACGGGTTCCGAGCTGTCTCGCCAGTCCGGCTCAGTGAACGCCATCAATTCTTCGCGGTACCAAGGCATGGCGATCTTGAGAGTGATTGGTGTAAGGATGGTCGTCGTGAACGCCATGAGAACTAGGCTCGAGAAAATGATATCCGGAAGAGGGTTCCTCGTGAACTGTCTTCCCAGTTCAGCAATGACCAGTTCCACGGCACCTCGTCCGTTCATCCCAAGACCGATTATGAGCGCTTCGCGCCATGAACTGCCGGCAATCCGGGCGGCGATCCCGCACCCTACCACTTTCCCTAACACTGCAACTATGATTATCGCTAGGGTGAACGTTGGATTCTCGAAGAGCGCGGAGCCCTCCACTTCGAGAGCGATGCGGACGAAGAAGAGGGGGACTAGAAACCCGAAGGCCAGGGGATGGACTATCTCCTGTAGCTTACGCGTATCGATGCCCTGCATGCCGATAGAGTTTACCAGGAGACCGGCGATATAGGCTCCGATAATGGGATGGACCCCGAAGTTTTCAGCGATGTACGCGAATGAGAAACTTATGATTAGGCAGAACGTCAGGAGATTATCCGGCGATTCACCGAGATTTCCCAGCCGCTTCGTGAGAGGTGGTAAGAGGAATCCAGCCAGCATGGCGAATCCAAAGAAGAACATGACGCGCGCAAGGATACTCAACAGTTCAATACCGTCCGGGAGCGTCCCGACAGCGACCATCGTGGAAAGGATGCTGAAGAACACAAGACCTATGACATCATCGAGAACTGCCGCACCCATGCCAATGCGACCTGCACGTGTCTCGAGTTCACCTTGCTCGATGAGGATACGCGCCTTCACGGCCACTGCGGTTATAGATAAAGCCACACCGACGAAGAGCGCATGTACCGGATGGAATCCGAACCATATGGTCACCTGGAATCCCAGGAACATGGGGATGAATGCACCGAAGATCGCAACGAGGAAGGATGGGATCGAGACGTCCAGAAGGTCCGTCGGTTTCATGTGAAGCCCTGCGAGATACATCAGGAAGATTATACCGACATCAGCGAAAGCATCCAGCGCATCCGATACCTCGATCAGATTGAGGAAGGCTTTCCCGATGAAGAACCCTACCATGAGCTCGCCCACGATACGAGGCTGTCCCAAGCGCTGGGCGATGCTCCCGCCAAGTCGTGCGAAACCAAGAACGACGATGAGCTCGAAGAGGATGGGCTGCATTACGTGCACTCCTGGACCACAACACGAAAAATCGTCCGCATGTTCTCCCGGGGAGTTGGACCCCGTTCAATGTTTTAATACTTACCCCGACCGCGCGCGAATGAGTTGATTCTAGCTCTCATGCCATGAGGGATCAGTGTGTGCCAACCGCTCTTCATTATACCAAGGCAAAGCCCGTTTCAGTGTGATGGGGGTGAGCAAGGTCGTTGTGAACGCCATTATCACAAGTGTAGAGAAGATGACATCAGGGAGAGGATTGGCCGTCATCTGTCTACCGAACTGGGCAATGACCAGTTCCACGGCACCCCGTCCGTTCATCCCAAGGCCGATTACGACTGCTTCGCGTCTTGAGCTCCCCGTCAGGAGTGCTGCAAGACCACATCCGAAAACCTTTCCGATGATAGCTACTGTGATGACCGCGAGAACGAAAGAACCATGCTCGTAAAGAGCGCTCGCATCCACCTCCAACGCAATCCGGACAAAGAAGAGCGGGCCTAGAAACCCGAAAGCTACGGGAGTGAACATATCAAGTACCTGCTTGGTATCGATGCCCTGCATCCCTAGCGACTTAACGAGTAGACCTGCGACATAGGCGCCGATCATAGGATGGAGGCCGAACTCCTCTGCAAAGTACGCAAAGGAGAAGCTCACGACCAGGCAGAACGTGAAGAGGCCGTCCTTTGTATCAGCCAGCTTCCGTATCCTTGGCGCCAGATATGGTAGAAGATATCCCGCGAACACGGCGAATCCGAAAAAGAACATGATGTGAACAAGGATGTTAAGTAGTGCCCCTCCGGTCGGGAGCACGCCGTCGACGGCAAGCGACGAGAGGATAGCGAAGAACACCAGGCCCATGACGTCATCCAAGACGGCCGCACTCATGATGATCTTCCCCACTCTCGACTCCAGACCCCCCAGATCCATGAGTATGCGTGCCTTGACCGCGACCGCGGTTATGGAGAGCCCAACACCTACGAACAACGCATGTATTGGATTGAATCCGAACCAGACGGTCACTTCGTACCCGAGGACCATAGGAACGAAAGCACCGAAAAAGGCAACGAGAAAAGCCGGTATTGATACGTCCAGAAGCTCCTGTGGCTTCATATGGAGGCCAGCGAGGTACATCAGGAAGATAATTCCCAAGTTCGACAGGACATCCAGTGCCGCGTCCGGTTGGATAATGTCCAGCCATGCCTTGCCAAGGACGAACCCTGTGAGGAGCTCACCTACTACGCGGGGTTGACCAAGTCGTTCGACAATGCTACCGCATATTCTAGCTAGACCAAGGATGAGGATGAGTTCGATAAGTACGTCCATCTGTTTCGCTCTCTTTACCGGATTGATGACTTTTCACACGGGTGTTCAGTGTGGGACAATCATCATAATTATATGTTGTCGAGCAACGTGAGCTGCTGAAGGGCCGGTATTAATCCACTAGTTATTGGTCATACATTCCAAAGCGCCTGTTATAGAAGCTCACCGCGCGGGACCAAAGGACATCGAGCACACCCTTCCTGCTTCGCCATGTTGACGGATATACGATAAGCAGCAAGGATAAAAAGCGGTTGAGCTCCTGCTCGAGCTCTTCGTCCTTCACTGATAGAACGAGGAACGCACAGTCCTCCAGCTCACGAAGGTATATCGAATACCATAGCTCATCGTGAGTGAAGACGCGAGTATACTTATGGAAAAAGCCCTTTACGGCCCGGTCCCAGGAGAATAGGAATGTCTTGGGATCAAGCTCAGTCGTCAGTTCCGCTATCTCGCTCTCAAGATCCAATCGCCGCGGTATATCGCTCCATTGAACGGACCGCAGGTCATCCTGCAGGTCCTTGTCACCATGGAGGGCTGAGAAATCAAGGAGTTTTTCAAGGAGTTCGTCCGCGAAGTCGAAGATCGGCCCAGTCCCTGCATCTGCATGGAGACGTCGCTCCTTTGAGAACGCATTGGGTCTGAAAAGGTCTCTCTTGGCGAGCGGTGCCAGAGCAGTGATAAGATGAGCATAGAGTGCTGATGGATCGTATCGTCCCGCACCTGGGACCGCGTTACCGAGCCGTATCAGCTTGCCCTTCGCCATCGACTCGAACCGACCCCTGAACTGGGATATAGCCTGTCGATTCCCAAGAACATCAATCCCCATAGCACATCACGCGCGGTCCGTTCCCGTTCGAGCTTGGAGGAGCATCATTCTTTTTCAGCTCTTAGATATATTGACTTCTTCGTTTCTCCATCACATTGTCCAACGTGATGGTCGGCTGTGTCTCCGTGCTGGTGATGACATAGCTAGCGGTCGCCGAACCGATCTTTGCTGCTTCGACAGGATCCCCTGTTTGCACTAGAGATGTGAGGAAACCCGCAGTGAACGAGTCACCTGCGCCGGTGGGATCCACGACCTGTAGCTCGATGGCCGGGACGATAGCATCCTCCCCTTCCCGTGTTATGACGCGGGAGCCATCCTTTCCAAGCGTGAGGACAAGGATGTCGAGGTCAGCCCATCCCCGAACGTCATGGGGTGCCTCGAGCCCGAAGAGCTCCAGCATGTAATCGAGTTCAGCCTCGTTCAGGAAGAGGATATCAGTACCCTTGATGATACGTCTGAGGTGGAGCTTGTCCATCTCATCGATGCCGTAACCAGGATTGTACGACACCTTCGTACGTAGGTCCCGGCATTCTCGTACGATACGGTACTGGAGGCTCGGGAAGTTACGGCACATGTGGACAATATCGAACTTGGACAAGTAGTCGCGCGGGATGCGCATCCCATCGAGCTCCTGACTTGAACCCGGATAGAAGAATGAGACCTGATCGTTACCCTTGCTGAAGATGAACACGGATGTCGTGTTCAACTCGCTCTTCCCAAGGTAGGAAAGGTCAAGCTTCATCGTCTTCAACCGGTCCATGTACCCTTCTGGGAAATCATGACCTATCACGGATGCAAAACCGACCTTGTCCCCCAACATCCGAGCGACCACTGCTGTGTTCGCAGCACTGCCACCAAAGGCCTTCGTGAAGTTATTGACCTCTGCATTAGTGCTGACCTCCGGGAAATGACTGACGATACCTAGTGAGTCCACGGCTATATCGCCGACAACGAGTATGCTCATTGCTTTCCCTCCTCAAGGACCCGCCTCAAAGGTATCTTGAGCTTCTGAGCCACCTTGCACGCGTCATCGTATTCAAGCTTGCTCATTGCATCTCGACCGTTCACGGTACCGGTCTTGAGTGTGATACGCTCCCCCATCACAGATACCTCTTCGAACCGACGCTCGACCTTTCTGCGATGAACAGGCCACCATCGTACACCAAGTGTCCCGAGCTCAGCAATAAGGATGTCACAGACCTGATCAAGGAGCGATTCTGCACATAGCACTGTGACGGTGATGCCGGGTCGGCCTTTCTTCATGGTGACAGGTGTGAATGTAACGTCAGATGATCCTGCCTCAAGTAGACGGTCCATCGTATATCCGAGCACTTCGCCCGTGACATCGTCAACGGTAGTCTGTACCTGGATATCATGCCCTCCACCAGCTATACGTCCGGGTCCAACGCTCATGGTGAACCCTCCGTTCTCCGATGCGTGATGCAGACCTTGCGTGCGAACACTGCTGCCCCGAATCCATTATCCACGTTGACAACAGCGAGCCCCGGCGCACATGAACAAAGCATCGAAAGCAGAGTGGTCATCCCTCCAAGGTTGGCACCATAGCCGATCGATGTAGGAACCCCGATGACGGGGACGTCAACGAGCCCGGCCACGAGCGAGGGAAGCGCACCCTCCATTCCGGCCACGACAATGATGCAATCCACCTTCTCATCCACCAGTGTCTTGATACAGGGTACTAACCTATGCACTCCCGCAACACCAACATCATTGAACATGATCACCTTCAATCCAAGTTCCTTTGCGATAAGTCCACATTCAGCAGCGACAGGTATGTCAGATGTACCGGCCGTGAGGACCGCGATGGTCCCTTTATAGCTCTCTTTCTTCATGGACCCCTTTCGACGGGCCACAAGAGCCTGGGCGTCATCGTCGTACTCGATGTCAGCATCCTTGAGAAGGGGTACGATGACGTCACGACGCTCCGGCGAAAGGCGCGTAATGATGACCTTCCCCCGTTCTCTGAGCATAGCTAGTGCGATATCCTTGAGCTCATTAAGCCTCTTTCCCTCTCCGTACACGACCTCCGGCACTCCACATCTGGCCTCCCTGTTCAGATCGATGCGAGCAAGAGAACCAACGGAGAGCACGCTCAGACCCTCTAAGGCTGCGATGGCCTCTTTGCGGGAAATCGAGCCATCATGATAGGAATCAAGAACCTCTTCCGGGGTCGTCGGCCCCGCCAGGCCGGTACCCCTCGAGGTCGATGGCGACATGGGAGAAACCCAGCGACTTCAGTTCTTTAACTGTTTCGGTGAGGGTCGTACGGCATTCAGATGACATGATGCGCTCAAGCGTACGAGGATCCAGCTCTATTCGAGCACCACGGCCCTGTGACCGCACTCTTACTTGAATTGCTTCCAATCGGTCCCTGACTATCCCTTCCGCTCGTGATACACGCTGGAGCCCCTCGACCGTGATAAGTTCACCATGAGGGAAACGGGAGGACAGACATGCCGATGATGGTTTTTCGGCCACGGGGAGCCCATAGATCCTCGCAATAGCACGGACATCGTCCTTTCCGATATCGAGCTCCAAGAACGGACTGCGGATCCCCGCCTCTCGAAGAGCCCGGAGCCCGGGTCGGTCCTCGGACTGAGCCTCAGTAATGGTCGTGGCCTCCAATATTTTTTCCAGACCTTCCTCTCGAGCGATATCCTTGAGCTCGGATGCTAATGACCGCTTGCATAGGTAGCATCGATCAGGACCGTTCTCAGCATAGCCCGGGATGTCAAGTTCCTGTGTCTTCCTGGTCACATGGCGAATTCCTAGCAGGTCCACGATCGTCCTAGCATCCTTCCGGTCACGTGAAGGCAAGGTCTCAGAAAAAGCCGTCGCCGCTACGGCGTCCTTACCGAGAACATCGAACGCGACTGCTGCTAATACGGAGGAATCCACTCCTCCAGATAAGGCAACGAGGACAGAACCGCATTGTTTGAGGTAATCACGTAAAGCCTCAAGCTTCTGTTCCCGGCCATTGTCCTTGGCCGGACTCACTTGTGAACCGTTCCCATTCAATGAGCTCGCATCCATGTAGATGTCCATCATTGAGTGTAAGGCAGCCGCATAAAAACCTTTTCACAGACAGGTACAATATCCTGTCAGGAGTGTCTGATTAAAGAAGGGGGGAAAGAAGGGGCGGGTGACACTTGGGGGAGGAAGGAGACCCACTGGGGTTCCACACACTCCGCCCCTTCACGTACGTCGCAATAAACAATAATACCGTTCGTGCACAAATCCCTTGCGTAATTATTCTCCATATTCTCTATACTATCGGTTCCGAATGCAGAGACTCGGACAAGTGGTCTTTATGCCTTGTAGCGTTTCCAAGTGATGGTCGCTTATAGGTCGATGCCGAAGAAATCAACTACCTTCTTGAGCTCCTGCTCCACATTAGTAAGAACACCTTCCAGGTCAGCGCGTTCCATGCTCCCCTGTTGGACAGAGCTCAGACTATTTGCACCCTCACTAGAAATTGTCTTGATACGCGCTTGTAGCGCCTCAAGGGATTGGAGCCTCTTACCATCAGCGAACTTCTTTTTCGATTCGATGAACAGGTCAAGGGACTCAGCATGTTCCTGAATCTTTGCTACACGGTCACGGTGTTCGAATCCGAGCGAAATATCCTTCGAACCGATATCGTCGGCCATTATCTCAGTGGAAGCTGAAGCCATGACGTTGCCCAGTATACCAGTGAGGGCAGGTGGCTGCTCCTCCTCCAGCGGCGCTTCCTCGACCTCTCCCCCGAAGATATCATCATCCTCACCACCGAGAAGATCATCCTCACCACCGAAGATATCATCCCCCTCTCCACCAAGAAGGTCGTCCTCACCGCCGAACAAGTCATCCTCTCCGCCCAGGAGGTCGTCACCTGCCGGAGCTGTGACAGCAGTCGCTTCATCGGCCGGTGCGGGCGTCGCTCCAGGCAACGCACCCTCGTCCGCGAGGATGTCGCCTTCGCCCTCCAACAGGGCCCCCTCCCCACCGAGCAAGTCATCACTTTCAGTGAGCGTCGGTTCAGGTTCCAGCGTGGCCTCCTCCTCAGGGCCTGTCTCCGCGGCCTTAGCCTCTTCTTCCTTCTTCTTGGCCATGCGTGTCTTCATTTCCTCTATCCGGCCCTTGATCTCGTCCCGCTTGATGACGATCGCACCTATCAAAGCGATTATTACGATATAGGGCCCATACGCCCGGACCTTCTCAGCGACGGTGGAGTCCTCGCTAGTGGTCGGCAGAAATGAGCTCGGAGTTGATTTTGCCCCTCCGGTCGTCACCTTTACATCTTGGACCGTCGCGTACCACGCTTTTTCCTTTTTGGGTGTTCGTCCACCCTTGATGGCGATGAGGCGGAAGGTGACGGATGTCGTGTTCAGGTCAGTGATCTCCTCCGTTCCGGACGACCTCCCCGGAACGTTGTTCCCCCAGAGGGTCTTCCCACTATCGTCGATGAGTTCGAGATAGACCACCTTGTTATCGTAGTTGCAGGAATAGGTGAACGAGATTGATGAGAAAACATCACCCTCCGGGGCCTTCTTAACATGTCCGATATTTGAGAACGACTTGATGGTGCGCCCGACGGTGTAGGTCATGAGGCTCTTCAGATGCTCTTGTCCGAGACCGCCCTGTGCTTTGTCCACGACCTCCCAATCATCGTACTGTATGTCCTCCTCAGGTGGTGGCGTTTCAGTCACCGTAGGTCTGGGCGTGAGCTCCGGATGCACGGGAGTAGGCACTGGAGTGGGAGTAGGAGTAGGAGTCGGCGTAGGCTCGGGAGTGGATTCAGGGGTCGGCTCGGGTGTCGGCACCATCGTCGGTACAGGGGTCGGTGTGGCCACCACGATCCTGACTTCACCAGGTGTGACCACCACAGTGGTCTTATCCTCCTCCTGGTCGAACACCTCCACGATGGTCTTGTTGACCTCGTACAGCCAAGTGGTCCTGGTGACTGCGGGACCGCCCCCACTCGTTTCATTGATGGTCGTTGCATTTCCCGCTGTTGCGTTCCCCACGGTCGCATTCCCTTCACTTATGATGCCGCGTACGGTATAGCTATAGGCGTGCTCCCGTTCGGGCAGAAGATACTCGATCTCAACCTGGTTCAAGCCACGCACCAGTTCCGTGTTCTCAGGGAGGGGATCGGTGGCGATGATCTTATGGGCGAGACCCCGTCCGACATTCTTCACGATGACGGTGATGTCCGTCTCTTTGTCGATGGTGATATTCTTGCTCGTCAGAGTCTTGTCAACTACGATCTCAGGGAGGTAGATGATACAGAAGTTATTATCGGTGCACATGCCATAGAGACAGTCCTCATCATCCCTGCAGCATAGCGATCCTGCCTGACAGCAGACATTTTTACAATTACCACTACTACACTCAAGCGACGCATTGCACACGACGCCGTTCTCCTTCTTGCTCGTGCAATAGAGCAGGTCGAAAAGACAATACCTGTCAGAACCGCAGTGTTCGTGGGTCAGGCAGCAGTCCTTTCCTTCCTGACAACAGATGCCATTGACACAGTTCCCAGTCTGACAGTCTTCATTGGAGACGCAGGTCATCCCCTCATCTATCTTCATGCTCTTGCGAACGCAACCGAACTCGTTGGATAGCTTGTTATCGGGTTTACAATACTCCACATCCGTACAGGAGCAGTCATCCGCGCTCGTCTCACAGTTCTCACCGTACACCTGCCAAGCACAGAAGCTATCGCCGACGCACGTGCTGTTGAAGTCACCAGACGAGCAGTCCTCGCACATCTCGAAACATTCTTCGGGATTGCACTTACCGTCACCGCAGTAGTTGATGTACTCTAGGCTACCGGTCTCAATGGTTACAGAACTGTTCAACCTGTTGAGGATCTCGTCGATATGACCGTAGCTCGTCGTGTGCGTGGCGACCATGGGTAGCGTGAACGTGGCATCTGTGCCGAGCTCGAACTCTTTCATCGTCAGTGCCCTCGGATCGTGGCAGGCACCATGAATTACCCCCGGGTCCGTGAGGAGGAGCGTATAGAAGTACCCCACGTCACCGAACACCATACGAGGTCCGTCCCACGAATGGTCGTACTCGAAGGTCGTCTCGGTCTGTCCGTGGCTCTTTATGTTGAAGAATGGTAAGCTTGAATTCAATAACAACCGTGAATACTCGCAGTCTTCGCAACCGGTGTAACTCTCCTCAAGCTGAAAGAGGTTGGTGATGGTGAACGTGAGCCATACAACTGTCGTATTCTCCTCGATCTCGGCCTCCCAATAGAACTCGAGGTCCCTCCCCTTCACCAGGTTAACATCATCAATCGTCGATGTGAACGTTGCTGTCGCCTTGTGATTGTCCACGATAGTGGAGTAATCCTTACGCACGACCTTCGACTGGTCTATCGTGAAGCACGATTCGTCCTCAGCGACGTATGTAAAGTTGCCGATACCACGTTGGTACTTGTCAGTGAGTTGGAGTGGGGCACCGCTCCTCCCGGAGAGCACCACATCGACCTTGCTGTTGTAGAGTAGGATGTCCTCGACACCATCGCCGTTCATATCCCGGTAGTCTACACCGAGTTCGGTGTTATTGAAGGTTATTGCCTCCTTCTCCGGAAAATCGGTTACATCGAAATAGACATAGTACTGCTGTGTTTCGACGGGGATGCGTTCGAGCACGAAGTAGATGTGGATAGATTCATCCGACCACGAGAACATCGGATCAAGAGGATAGTCATTCGCCCTAATGGCGCGCACTATCCGAACAGAGTTCATATCGAGGTCCTTGTCCACGAGACTACCAAGGTTTATCGTGAGCTCGACAGGCACTTCACGCATAACCTGTTCGGCAGTTACATTGAACCCTACTCGATAGTGCCACTCATCATCCCACCAGCTGGTGCCTAGGGAAAGTAGTAATATGAGGACTAGTGCGGTCAGCATTCGCACGTGTCGGCGTCGGCCAAATATAGTCCCCGCTATCACTGAACGAGACACTAGTAATAAACCGTTATATAAGTATGGTTGGGTTCGTATATACAGAATAGGCCCGCGGGTTGGTTTTTTAAGCATTAGCCGAAACATCAAGATAGTAGATGGCAGAGCTCGACCATTCGGTTGTTAACAACATCGCGGACCAATGCCGCGAAGCCCTTCGTCAGAACGCTAACGACGCCGATGCATGGGAGGTCCTTGGGATCGCTCTTGAGCTCCAAGGGAACAGTGAGAAGGCCATCGAATGTTATAGAAAGGCGTTAGGTGTTGACAAGGGCCGCGTGTCAGCATGGACCAACCTCGCTTCAGCCTATATGCATACTGGTGACGACCAGCAAGCGTTGAAATGTCTCCAGCAAGCGGTAAGGACCGCACCTGAGAACGCTGAGGCATGGAGCAATCTCGGTGCTGTCCTTTCACAGACAGGTTCCCTTCAAGACGGTGTGAAGGCGCTCAAACGGGCAGTCAAGCTCAATGATGGACTTGTCGACGCCTGGTTCAATCTTGGATTAGCCCTGAGAAAGAGCGGTGATATCAAGAACGCGCTCAATTGCTATAAACGCGCTTCGAAAGCCAGGCCTGATGACACAGATGCATGGAACAATATGGCTACGCTATATCGTCTGGAAAACACTCCGGACAAAGCGCTCGTTTGCCTTCGTCGTGCCCTTCGCGTCGATCCTGAGAACATCACTATCCTTTTAAACATGGGGCGGACCTTCGAGGAAATGGGTGACCAAGCTCGCGCCCTTGAGGCTTTCGAACGTGCAGTGAAGATGAGCCCGAACAATCCAGAGGCGATCGGAGCGCTCGGAGGTGCTGAAGTAAGTAGTGGCAAGGTGGCTGAAGGGATGGCACACCTTAAGGCCGCGGTTAAAGCCCGACCAGACAATCCCGACATCTGGACAGACCTCGGAAAAGCCTCTCATACGTCAGGGGACGCGACCACGGCACAGAAATGTGTGGCAAAAGCGCTGCAGATTAATCCGAAGCATAAAGGCGCTCTTACCCTCAAGGCTCAGTTAGGTGATTGATTTGTCAGCAACACCGAAGTTTGTCGTACTGGGTGTCATGCTCCTCCTTATCGGCCTCTTCGGTGGAGTACGAGCAAAGAACTTCAATTACGCGAGTGCAGACGCGTACGAGGTCGTTACAAAAGAGGACATAGAAAAGTTGTTCATCGAATCCGGAGCTGAATCCAAGGAAATCAACCCCATTATTGGTAAGCTTGATGAGCAGCTAGAAAACTACAAGATAATACGATTCGTCAATGATTATCAAGTACGATGTGATTCGACGGTGCATATCAGAAAGGAGGGGGGCAGTATAATTTTTCTGGTGTACAAAGGCCCACTCTCATTGGATTCGCCTTTGGTATATGCTGTCCAGGGAAAGGGTGGAATCCTAGGTTATGCCTTTCTACTAAAGAACGGAAATGTCGTTGTGGGAAGATCTCTTGAATCAAATGATATTGGTAGCCAATGCGGATTCACATGTAAAGCGTTCGAGGTCAATGAGCCACACTGTGGTGAATCGGTCGATTATCAGGTCGCTATCGTAAAGGGAACGGTTGAACATGCGGGTTTCATTGACATGTTGTTCAAAGGGAACGTACGAGCGACCTATATCAATATCGCGATAGGTTTGATCTTGATTTTCTTCGCAGGTAAAATCGATTCGCTCATCCCAAGAAAGAAGAAAAGCACGCCCTGAAAGAAGAAAGCAGCGCAGCGGGGGACATCTTTTTAAAGGTAGTCCGCATCCCCCGTCCTATGGGTTCTAACAAACCCATACTCATCATGGGAATCGTCATCATCATAGTTGGCGCTTTCCTTTCTTCCCAGGGTGATCTGATCCGGGAGAAGGTACTATCCATGCTCAAGGAGCAGGTGGACAACATGGAGGAGGTCATGAGCGATTCCTCTATGCCCGCGGGGATGGGCAGCTCGCCCGTAGTGACCATCATGAAGAGTCTCTATGAGGCCGGTGACAAGGCCATCAAGAACGCAAAGCAGTTCATGGGATTGGGTGGAGTGCTCATCGTCCTCGCATTCATCATCGGGGAACCTCCGGATAAGACCAAGACGGCCATGACCGGAAAGGAGGCCAAACAATTCCTTCCGATGATGGGTGAACGCACGGTCCACCGGATCGACGTTCAAGATAGAACATACATCATCACAGATCAGCGAATAATCTTCCGACCAGAGGGAGAGGAAGTGAAAGTCAAGGACATCGTTGAGCTCACGACCGAATTCAACCTCTACACCGGTTTCGGGAGCGTGTACGTCACCGATGTGCTTGGTGACATCAGAGAGCTGAGCAAGATAGCAGATGTCCAAACGATCAATAACATTATCGTAGACCTCATGGATCGTAAACTCGAGGTGGGCGGCATGGCCAGCGGAGGTGAGCAAGATAGCTTCCTCTGAGGTCCCACAAGGCACATCTGAAATTGATAACGCGTCAGATATCGTTCCAGATGTTCTACCGGATGAGCGTATCGCATATGTTCGAGAGAAGCTCGAGATAGATAGCCAAGAAGAACCACCATCGGTAACCTATGTCAAGAATAACATGCAAGTAGCTGCTGGCGCCGCAGTAGTCCTCGCACTTGTATTCCTGGTGATTTTCAAAGTATTAGGGATTGTCGTATACGGTGCGATCATTGTTGGTGCATTCGCCATGACGTCCAAAGGGACCATCATAAGCCGGAAAGTGATTACGGAGTGCCTCACGGACCGTGCGTTTTATTTTCAGGATGAGGAGTCAGGCGGTCTTTATCGAACACAGCTAGAGGCCATTTCAAAGATCGCCTACGCGGGAACTCAACTAGATGCTCTAACGCCCCATGGTAGGGTGTCGATCGTGTTCGATGAGGAACATTATGCTGAAGCTTGGCATACTTTCATCCGGTCCCGTGGCAAGACGATGATCCAGACACGGGGCCAACGCCAAAGGGCTCCGACCGTTCAAAGGGTCCAACCCACCATAAGGAAGGTCGTAGAACCCACTCGGGCACCGCCCGCGACTGGAGACCTCGTAGGCGACCTCCTGGATGCGGCCGCTGCTCCCGTCAAGACAGCTGCGCCGCCCGTAGTGGACTCTGAAGATCCATTTGGAGATGTCCTCGACGCAGAGGAGGCTGACAACGCAAGCACCCCTGCGCCCGTTGCTCCTGCGACCAAGCCGGAACCTGCACCTCGACCAGCAGTAACTACCCCTGCACCCACTGATCCCGGCAAACGAAAGGTCACTCCCGAGTATGCGCGTGCTGTCATCCCAAAGGTTAAGGCAAAGATCGAGAAACTTGATGACCTCCTTCTCGAGGAAAAGATCAATGAGGCTCAGTATGATCAACAACATGAAAAGTACTCCAAGATGCTAGCGAAACTCGAGTCCATCGCAGCACGTGGTCCCTAGCGAAAGGAAGGCGTCACATCTCATGGGAACGAATCAAAAGGACCCGGTACAAGGGATCGTTGATGAGGCTCACGGTAATATCAAGAACAACCTTGCCTCCCTTCGAGAGCAAAGACTCGACCTTAGGGAGAGGGCCAAGACATTACGGAAGGAGAACCGTGATCAAAGCGTCCAGATCTCTACGCTTGAGGCAGACGTGACGGAAATGCGCGGTCGGCTGACACAACTGGAGAAGATGCTCTCAGAAGTCATGGGTACGAGTAGATGATTTATCTAGTCGGCCTTTGAAGACCATCGAAGATGACTATGCTTCACTATTGTCTTTTGGTTTTTCAGATTTCTCCTTCGGACGATACATGAGCATCCCGCTCTGCTCAGCTACTTCGACAGCAGCTCGGGGGCCGTCCATGCGATGGATATTCATGATGTCATCTTTGACCTCGATTGTGATTTCACAGATGTTCTTGAACATCCCCATATCCTCTTCTGAAAGGATTACTGGATTCACACCGATGACGAGCGTCGCGTTATACTTCTCGCACATCGACTTGATATGGTAGATGAACTTATACAGGAGCGTGGTCTCTGCCTTCATGGCCGTTATTGGTAGTTCGAGCACGACAACGTTCCCACTCGGGGGAAGGTCTTCAAGCACGATCTTTGACTGCATGGCGAGCTTGTTGAATCCTGGAGGAACAAGGTAGCAATTATGGCCTTTTTCAACAGCCTCCTCCAAGTTTGGATCCAGTATGAGCAGTTTGAGACGGTTATTATCGAGGTGTTCCTCGACGTTCATGTTCTCAGCGAGGAGGTGTTTGACCACTGAAAGTTTTGTCGAAGTTATCCAGATAGCATTCCTGTGGTGCTTGATGCTGCGATCGATCATACTCGCATAGAACTGTTCTTTGAAGAAGTCGGGTGGGAACGACGTCATGACGGAATATGAGGCGTTAAGCAATTCGAACTCGCGATCAAGTACGTTGTTCCCCCATGAGTGTTCGGTCGCGAAGAGCGCATTACCAATCATATCCGAAAGACCTGATGAGATATATATCGGATTCTGTGCAGCATCCTCTATCGCCTGGCTGATCAGTTCCCTAGCTCGCTTTCGGTCTACCATCTTTTTCGCGGTCTTACAGACATGTCGGTAGAAGGTCAGATAGTCACGGGATACACGTGCAATAAGCTCCTCATCATCCTTGATCTCCAATCTGTCCAGATAGGTCTCGGGATCGAACCGCTCGAGTTTCTCAAGGGTCCTAAGATGCTCCGGGCCGAACGCCTTCTTGACGCTTTTACTTACTTGTGAACCGAACTCCTTACTCTCGGGAAACAGGCGATAGAACGTGTTCACGATATCATCGAGCATACCCTTAAGTATCATTCGCGGGGGAAGGATCCGGCCTGCAATAGGAGGCGGTAGTTTGTCCTCTGCACTAGACAGTTCTGCCTTGAACTCATTACGGAGCGCAACGGTATCATAATCCGTTATGGTTTCCGGTGGACTTGAATCGATAATGAGGTCCCACATATCGAGGAATAGTCGGGACAACTTTTCCTGGTTCTTTTCATCATCGATTTCAATCCCATCTAATATGAACGACCTTTCTTTCACACTGAATTCTAGACCCTCGATAGAATTGGACTCAACGATCGATTCAAGCTTTGTCGTTCGCATGAACTTCTTCGCCAGATTATCGAGGACGTAGCCTATGCGGGTGCCGCTCACGTTGTGCTCCTTCTTCTCCTTAACGATGAACTGTTGAGCGAAGATGACTACTGCCTTTGTCTCGAGCACATACCCTGCAAAGAGAAAGCTGATCCCCGCAAAGACGAAGAATACAACGTTCTGAGGTATGGGGCTCTCTGGTTGCGAGTAGAACGCAAGGAAGTCCACGACGACGATAACAACGAACACAGACAGGAGAAGTGAGTATCCCAGCATCCACTTGAACCGCCTGAGCTGGGGGAGCTCGCGTAGGATTAGGAATCCCATCGATGTGAAGTAAATGGTCACGGCCATGAACGCTGCGAGCGCAATGATTGGGAAAAGAATGACCTCAGGCCCAAATACAATGGTTGGATGCCAGTAGATCGGAATCGTGGTCCCAAGTATCGTAAGGACTATCGACAATCCGAGAAAGGGAAGATTGCCAGTTGACATGATGGTCGGCGTAATATTGAAAATGGCGAGCCATTCGACGAAGAAGAGGATACCGGCAATGACTATTGCGAAAAGAAGGATAATCTTTGCCCAGCCCATCATGAATCGCGCGGTCTCGTCGGTCGCGAAGACCTGATCGACAGGGGTCGAGAATATACTGGCCTGGATGAAGATTATACCGATAAGGAAAAGGATCTGCCCCATACTCACGTAGTCCCAAAGTTTCGAGACTATGTGACGTTTTATCTCGGCCGTGTATACGAGGATGAGAAAGAACGAAAGGACCCAAAGACAATCGACGAGTATAATGGTCTGGAAGGAGAAGTGATCGTAGAGTATGTCCACCTTCGAAGGATCAGGATTATCCGCTTGTCCAAGTGCAGTTAGGAATAGCAGGAATGAAAGGAGCACTGTTTTCCGAACGAGTAGCTCCATCTTGCATCAATAAATACAAATGAAGCTTTAAAAAGCTACCATGGAGGACAAGCTCCCCTTGTTCATGCACCCCAAAGCCTCTTTTTTTAAGGATTTGCACACCCCGTCGTCCCGTTGAGAAGAGGAGCTGTTCTCGCCCTCGCATTGATCCTGTGCCTTGTCGTGGGCGAGGTACCAAAGGAGGATGCTGTGGTCGAGGAGTGTGAAGCATTTCTCCATCCCGGTCGTCGCGCCACATGCTACTTCGACCACGCGAGTGACTTGGCCGAGTACTATGGGAGAACCAATGACGAACATGAGAAGGAGGTCTATCTCAAAATATCTCTCGGTCTCTGCGAGGTACTCGTGCGTGACGGACACGGCCAGTGGAACCGCGATACCTGCATGCGGTCCGTCGGCGAGAACATAGGTACGACCCACATCGATGTTGGTGCAGACATATGCACGGACATTGGATCTGTGAACGAAAGAGATGGCTGCCTGAAGGACATCGCCGACATCCATGTGGAGAATGATCCTTTGGTTTCGGGCACAATCTGCTCGAGCATCACCACACCGGATCTCCAAGGGCCGTGCATCACCGCAGTCGCCAACACATTGCTCCTTACGGACAAGACGGCCGCCATCCCCTACTGTAAACGACTCGCGGACCAATCTGCAATCATCACTTGTCTCAGAAGGGCGAAGGCAGGCGATAATGAATGTGATTCTGACATAGGTGAAAGATGCGATACCGATCCGTCGGACTGCCCTTGTTCAACGGGCTCCCACTGCCTCCCCGAACGTCACAGGGCAGAAGCAAACGGATGCTACACGTTCTTCTGTGGTGATGGTTTCTGCGATGGTACAGAGAACTACAACTCGTGCTGTACAGATTGTGGCTGTCCCCAGTACCTTACCTGTAAAGGAGGTATCTGTCAGTTGCGTGTTCGTGGCGAGAAATGCACGAATGACAAGGAATGTGAGACTCGCCACTGCATCCAGGGTACGTGCGAACTTATCGAGGACGGACTCTCATGCGGTTCCGACAAGGAATGTTATAGTGGGTATTGTAAGGTGGACACCTGCGCAGCGCGCGGCCTCCGTGGTGAACAATGTGACCGGGACGTCGCATGCACAACACGACACTGTAGCGAGAAGATTTGTATCACTCTCGATAACGGAGATAACTGTGTCCTGGACCACGAGTGTACGAGCTATCATTGCATCGCAGGGAAGTGCGCCGCGCTCGACCATAACTCGGCGTGTGTCTATGACATCGAGTGCAGGAGCGGTATGTGTGGGAACATGACCTGCTCAGGTCTAGAGAACGATAATCCATGTACCTTTGCGGACCAGTGCGGATCATATCTGTGCGAGAACGGGATATGTATCACACTCAAGGACGGCCTTAACTGCACATCTAGCCAGAACTGCAAGAGTGGTCATTGTTCGAAAGGGCTATGCTGCTATACCGGCATGGACTGTTGCCGTTCGGATGATGACTGTTCAACTGGTGGTGAATGCGGTTCAGGTCATTTCTGTGTGTACCTCGATTCAGGGAAACGTGAGATGCGCAAACAGAGCACCCTTCTTAGTGCCATGGCGGTCCTCATAGTATCCGTGTTGCTGGCCGTCGGCGGAATTAAGCTCGCGTACGGTATCTCCGGAGCACTCGTCGAGAAGCTCCTTGGACGCTTCGACAAGGAACTGGGGTATGCGATGATGTGCCAGAAATGTGGGAAACGCCCGGCCACGCACGGGGGCCTGTGCTCATTCTGTGCATCGGGTGCTTATCACAAAGAGAGAGAGGGTGAACTGCTCTCTGAGAAGGAGTTGAAGAAGCTCCATTTATCCGAGTCCATGCTCTTCGAGAACAAGGAGTTCCATCGCAAGATTGAACGTGCTAAGGCTTCGGGAGCTATAGGTCGAGGTACCGATGGTATCTACTCCTATTTCATGAGTGGCAGTCGTAGTAGAGACTCTGATGGCGATGACGTCTCCGGAACCCCGGGCACAAACAGGCGCAAGCGCAGGCCAATTCCTTGATTGGTCATATGGATTCGGAGTGGAATCGTTTCCAGAAGTTATAATACCGGTTGAACCTTCGCCCTAACTGGGAGGAAACGGACCACGGTGAGTATCGCCATTCCCTCTGTAGTATACCAAGGCGCTCCATACGCTTGACGACATCACTCACAGATGTACGTGACTCCCCGATTACTTCAGCGAGCTCTTTAGTCGTCATCCTTCTCTGCTGAAGTGTCTGCAGGGACTTGATGGCGATAGTCTTGTATCGGCTACGGAAGAAAAGCCCCATGAGCCCCTCGAGGTCAACGGTCTCCCCTTGCATCTTAGAGATGACCATCTATCATGGCTGTGGTCTCATGATTTATTAACGTACTCAAGTGCCAGATTCAACGCGCGCGGAACACGTTTAAACCTGAGCTACCGTCCCCGCGCTCATGCTCCCCGTGGCGCTGCTACAGCACCATCCCGGCACGGTCTGTATCGAGGAGGTACGCCGACTCCTCGATAAACGAGACATCCCACATCGGACCTACCGTGCCGATAAAGGTGAGCTGCCCGACAACAATATTGTGTCAGGCCTCATGCTCTGCGGTTCAGATTTTTATCTCAGGGAGATCAGGAAAGAGGAATGGGTTGTTCGTGAGCTCGATCTCCTGAGCAGTACTGACCGTCCAGTGCTGGCAATCTGCTTTGGACACCAGCTCGTGGCCGAAGCCTTCGGTGGACTGACTGTAAAGGGGGAAGGGTATCGCGAGGCAGTAGGACCTACCGAGGTCGAGTTGCTCGAGGACCATCCGCTGTTCAAAGATCTCCCTGGAAATGTCCTCGTTTTCGAATGGCATGAGGACGAGGTTATGCGCGTTCCGGCAGGATTCCAAGTACTCGCAAAATCCAAACAATGCCCGGTGGAAGCGATGGCCCATAATAATCGTCCTATCTGGTGTGTTCAGTTCCACCCCGAGGTGACTGATCTAATGCACAAGCATGGAAAGGACAACACCCATGGTGAGATCATCGTGAACAACTTCATCGACCTATTAGTTACGCACAACCCGGAATGAAAAAACAAATGACGGCGGCCTGCGTGAAGGGATACTTTTTTAAAAACAGGGGTTTCTTGCGTCATTCTCCTTTTGGGGCTCCTTGTCCCAATAGGAGGTGGTACTACCATGGCAGGAAAAATCGAAAAGGGCGATTTCATACTCTTGGACTATGTCGGTCGAATCAAAGAGACAGGAAAGGTCTTTGACCTCACGTCCGAGGAGCAGGCACGTCAGGAGAACGTGTTCGATCCTCAGGGGAGCTATGGTCCTCGCACGATCATCATCGGCGCAGGACACCTTATCAAAGGTCTTGAAGACGCGCTCGTTGGTTCGAAGGTAGGAGGCTCGATGACAGTCGAGCTCCCCCCCGACCAGGCATTCGGTGCTCGAGATCCCTCAAGGCGCAAGCTCGTGCCAATGCGGGAGTTCAAGAAACAGCGGATCAATCCATACCCCGGTATGAGCGTCTCTCTGAACAATGATAGCGGCACCGTTGCGTCTGTGAGCGGCGGTAGAGTCGTCGTTGACTTCAACCACCCGCTCGCTGGCAAGACACTCGTATACGAGGTGGACGTACGCGACAAGGTGAAGAAGGAAGAGGAAATGGTCCAGGCCGTCCTCAAGATCAACCTCGACCTCCCGGTTGAGGAATTCAACATCACTGTCGGAAAGAAGGACGTCGCTATCGTGGTCCCCGAGGAGCCTTCGGTATTCCCGCGCTCCTACAAGCTTAAAATAGCCAATGAGATCATGGAATACGTCAAGAAGGACGAGGTCCGTTTCCTTGACGTGTTTCGTAAGAGTAATAATAAATAACTTGGACATGTCGTTGGACGCGCTAGTATAGGGAGGAAACTGATAATGACGAGGATCATCGAAGTGGGAGAGGGCCCCATGCACGAAGAGGTCCATCACACCAGGACCATCGATGCCGAGCTAGAAGAGCTTCTCCGCCATCAAAAAGCGACTATCAAGGTCATCGGTGCAGGTGGAGCTGGTAACAACACCATCACTCGGCTTATGGAGGTCGGGATAGAAGGTGCTGAGACCATCATCGTGAACACAGATGCACAGGACCTCCTGTATTCTGATGCGGACAAGAAGATACTCCTTGGAAAGGATATCACCCATGGCCTAGGTGCCGGATCCGACCCATCTAAGGGCGAGGAGGCGGCCAGAGAGAACGAGCAGGACATCAAGGACGCCCTTCACGGTGCCGACATGGTGTTCCTTACTTGCGGTCTCGGCGGGGGAACGGGCACTGGCTCCGGACCCGTCATTGCAGAAGTCGCAAAGAAGCTCGGTGCGCTCACTGTGGCCGTCGTCACCATGCCTTTCGAGATGGAAGGTGCAAAGCGGTACGAGAACGCCCGCAGCGGACTGGATAAGCTTCAGAGCGTGGTCGATACGCTCATTCTCATCCCCAACGACAAGCTCCTTGAGATTGTCCCCAACGTCCCCATCAACACCTCTTTCAAGGTCGCTGACGAGATCCTCGTCAACGCCGTGAAGGGGATTGCTGAACTGGTGACCCGGCCGGGTCTCGTGAACCTCGACTTCGCTGATATCAAGGCGGTCATGAACGAGGGCGGCCTCGCTATGATCGGACTTGGCGAATCGGATACCGAGAACCGGGCAATGGAGGCCGTAGAAAAAGCGATCAACAATCCGCTCCTAGATGTCGATATCACAGGCGCAAAGGGTGCGCTCGTCAACGTCTCTGGCGGACCGGATCTAACTCTTACCGAAGCGAAGGATGTCGTATCCGCTATCTCCCAGAAGCTCGCACCAGATGCAAGGATAATCTGGGGGGCCCAGTTGGCAAAGGAGATGCAGCAGACCGTTCGCGTCATGCTCATCGTCACCGGCGTGAGCTCACCTCAGATCTTCGCACCGGAGCGGACCTTCCAGGCTAAAAAGAACGAGGAGATGAAGTCGGAGCTAGGTATCGAGTTCATCACTCCAAAAGGGAAGTCTGATGATTCCTGAACCACAACAGATCTCAAAAGACATACGCAAGAAGCTGCGGGAGTACTACCGTGTGCTTCTCATTACTAAGAAGCCTGATCGGCAAGAGTTCATGGGCGTCGTGAAAGTAACAGGACTAGGGATTGTGCTCATAGGTACGATCGGTCTTATTATCATGACCGCTTTCATGCTCATGCCATTAAAATAGGAACTAGGTGTTCATTATGACCGAACTGTTTGCCGTACGGACAACCGCCGGCCGCGAGGAGATGGTGCTCGACCGTGTCGTCGCTAGGGCCAAGAGGCTCGCCATCGGTGTGAAGTCCGTCATCGCCCCAAAGCAGCTGAAAGGATACGTTGTCATCGAAGCGGACGAACTATCCCAGGTGGAGGACGCTGTCAAAGGCATCCAATACGCCCGCGGAGTCGTTCGTGCCCCCATCACGTTCGAGGAAGTCAAGCACTTCCTGACAGCAACGCCTACAGTCATTAATATCGAGAAAGGCGATATCATCGAGCTCGTATCGGGACCGTTCAAGGGCGAGAAGGCTAAAGTGACGCGCGTCGACAAGATAAAGCAGGATGTCACCGTCGAGCTCGTTCAGGCCGCTGTGCCCATCCCAGTTACGATCAAGGTTGAATCCGTCAGGCTCATGGAGCGGCCGGAAGTACGGGAGGAACCTACCTATGACGACTAAGACTAGTGAACTCATCAAAAAGAAGATAGGCATCCAGAAGGGTGCCGGCGACCACAAGAACCAGACCGCTGGCGACATGAGTGTGCAACAGGCCCTCGAAATAGCGAAGGAGAAGACCTCCGCCTTGCTCGCCATCGATCTCAAGGGCGCAACAAAGGAGATTATCGGGACGGCCTTGACCATGGGTATCACTGTCGAAGGGAAGGACCCACGTGAGGCTCAGCGCGAGATCTCAGAGGGCAAGTACGATTCCCTGTTCTCCTGAACAGGATTCACCATGAGCCCTTGTGATCATCCGTGACCATCGACAAGATTCCGAAAGCGATACTCCCGAAAGGGGGACCTACAGGTGGACCCGGTAAGAAGGTCATTAAGCGACAGGACATTCTCCGTCGCTTTATCGATGCCCTCCCTCTCGGAGTAACTGTCATCGATCCGGACCAGGTCATAATCTACATGAACACGTTCCTGCAGGAGCGCTTCGGAGAGCTCCGAGGAAAGAAGTGCTATGAGCTCTACCATGCTCTCGGCGTACCTCATCCCGACCGTCCAATGGACCTGGAAAAGGGCGATGATGTTATCGAGTGCCCCGGATCTGACGGACGATACTATCGCATCCGTCACTCAGAGAACCGGCTCAGAGGGGGACGTAAGGCACTCGTCGCCGTTGTCGAGGATATCACGGACCATCGGCGGATGAGCAAGGAGCTCGATGCCCTCAGGGACATGCTCGGTGTATCCACCCCCGCTGAGCGGTACGTCACCTCCGGCGACCGGAACGCCCTTCGCCCGCTGACAATGTATTATCACGAAATCGATGTGAATCCTGTCACCGAGACAATTAAGCCTTCCACTGATATTCCTGAGACATCGGTCACTCTTAACCATAAGACTGTCTATTATGTCGAAGAACGAAAGCCCGTACGGTCATTCAGGGAATTCGCGCGACACGTGGCCAAGGGTGCTGAAGGTCTGTGCATTACCCGCATCCATCCATCTAAGATACGCGAATCGTGGAACCTCAAGACGACACCTATCATCTGGCTCAGCAACATAAAGGACCCGAAGGTCAAGAGCCTCGAGCCTACGGCGCTTGTTAACCTGCTCTCGTTGGTATCCTCCTTCCTGAAGAAGGCCGAGAATGGAGTTGTCCTCCTCGATGGGATCGAGTACCTCATCAGTCTCAACACCTTCCAGGACGTGCTGAAGTACATTGGGTTCATCAACGACAAGGTTATGATGAGCGAATCCACCTTAATCGTCGGCCTCGATCCTGGCGCCCTTGAGAAGAAGGAGGTCAGACTTCTAGAACGAGATATGATCGAGCTCAAGGATACAGTTACTCCAAAGTGATCGGCCATCAATGACAGGATCAGGAGAACAGGCCCCTTCTGTCGCAGGATCAGTTTCCCGGTACTTTTTTAACCTTCTTCCACCCCCCATTCGTCAATAGGTGATGTATGATGGGTCTACGTGAGCGCTCAGTCATGGTCCTATCCATGATGTTCGGGCTCCTGTTCGCCGTTCTCATGGTCTTCGTCGAGATCTACGGACTCGGTATCGGATTCGCTGTGGGAGGGGCGTTGGTGATCATTCTGCTCCAGTGGTACCTTGGACCTATCTTCCTCAAATGGGTGTACCACATACGTTGGGTAGGGCTGGAAGGTCTCGATCCTGATCTCGCCAAGTTCGTCGAGCGGACCTGTGAAGAACAGGGTATGCCCGTGCCTGCGATCGGGATCATCGAGGACGGTAATCCCAATGCGTTCGTGTTCGGTCGTCACAAAGGCGACGCCCACCTTGTTATGACCCGAGGCCTGTTGGACATGCTGGACGATAAGGAGATCACTGCTGTGGTCGCCCACGAGCTAGGGCACATCGCTCACAACGACTTCGTGGTCATGATGATCGCCTCCACCATACCGATCATACTCTACATCATTTTCCGCCACTCGCTCTATATGGCCCGTGGACGCGGAGACAGCAGGGAGAACAGGGGCGCCCCCTACTTCCTAGCCATCGCCGCGGTGTCCTACATCGTGTACGTTCTCAGCCAGTACCTCGCGCTCTTCCTGAGTCGTGTCCGGGAATTCTATGCGGATGATTTCTCGGCAGAGCAGACGCACAATCCCGATGCGCTCGCATCGGCCCTTATCAAGATCTCCTATGGTCTTGTGGGAACCGAGGATGATGCAGGCAGCTTCCGTATCGAGGCCGGACGGGCACTCGGTCTTGCGGACCATACCTATGCTAGGGCGCTGGCCGCATCAGCAAAGGGCGTTGGTGCCGTGTCATGGATGGATGCTCTCAAAGCCATGCGTTGGGACCTTGTCAATCCCTGGGGTCGCTATTTCGAGCTCTTCTCGACACATCCGCTCACCGCGCGACGTGTGAAGGCCATGGAGGAAGCGGCAAAGGAGAGAGGTATGGGCAGCACTTACGATTTCGATTACTTCGAATCTCTGGACAATCTCTCATCCAGCTCATTCAGCGATCGATGGTACCGCTTCCTGTACGAGATTGCCATAGGACAGTTGCACATATTATGTCTCATCGGTATCCCGGCAGCGGTACTCTACGGTTCACTGACACCACCCATGGGTCTCCTCAAACTTGCAGTGCTTGGCTTTGCCCTAGGTTACTTGGTAAAGACCCGTCTCTCCTATCCCGATGGATTCGATCCGGCCTCGGTGGAGGACCTCGTGTACGATGAGTACGCATCACCCGTCATCGGACGTCCTGTTACCGTCAAGGGACGCATCATCGGCCGTGGCATCCCTGGATACGTGGCATCTGAGGACCTCGTGCTCCAGGACAGTACGGGATTCATATTCCTCGACTACCACCAACCGTTCCATATCCTCGATTTCATGTTCGGTCTCGGTCGTGCGAACGCTTTCGTCAACAGGAAAGTGACGGTTACCGGTTGGTATCGCAGAGCCCCGCAACCCTATATAGAACTCCTCAAGATCGAAGGGGCTAGCGAATCTGCTAACGTATACACCTATACGGGTCGCATGATTACAGGTGCGTTAATTGCACTTGTCGCGCTCGTGGTGCTTTAGGATGTGCCGACTCTATCCATAAGTCGGGATCTAGATACCACGTGTTCCCTCGTGATGGAAGGCGACCTTACGGACAGGATGAAGGAACGTCCTCAGGTCTGTACCTGATAAATTCCATAATAATGAGGTCGGTCCATAGATCATACTCGACGGGTCTGATAATGTGTATCACGATTCCAGATTGTCTTTTTAAGACTCTACTGCGAACCAATCAAAGGACACGGGGATACAATGGGAATCTTCGGCATCATCTATCGGAAGAAACGCCACGTCATAATCGATGAGAGCAAGGAGATGCAGTTCTCCATGGTTTACACATTCTCAGTGATCGCCATCCTTATCATATCCTTAGTGGTAGTCGCGGGTTATGTACCGACCATCACGTCGTTGGACATGGGCCACTTCAGTTCCACGATGAACGCTACAGGATTCGCTATCAACCTCGTGTTCAGATTAACGATCCTATCGTCCATAGCTCTTGGATTCTCCTTCATGCTGCAAGTATGGGAGTACACTGAACGCGAACTCGTTGACGGCCTCGTTCAGATCGCCAAGAGTGCAAAAGAGGTCGAAGACGCCTCCGCCGTGCTCGCTGGAAAGAGCAGTAAGTGACCTCCCTGACAAGGTCTATGGGAGAGCACATACACTATTAGGATGTGCTTGAGATGCCTAAGACGGTCACCACGGATTCGGAGACCATTGACAAGATCAATCTTCTGAAAGATGAGAAGAACGCCATCATACTCGTTCATAACTACCAACCCATCGAGATCTATCAGATCTCCGATCACATCGGGGACTCGCTCGAGCTATGTCGTATCGCCCAGCGGACCAAGGCCGAAACGATAGTGTTCTGTGGGGTCGATTTCATGGCAGAATCAGCTGCTGTGCTCAATCCGGAGCGGACCGTGCTCATCCCTGAACGACATGCACGCTGTCCCATGGCCGCAATGGCCACTGCCTCCGAGGTGGAGCGGATGCGGTCCTCCCACAGCGACGCAGCTGTCGTGGCATACGTGAACACCTCAGCAGCGGTAAAGGCAGCCAGCGACATCTGTTGTACATCTGCAAATGCGGTCAGAGTGGTCGAGTCGCTCGATGAGGAAGAAGCGATCCTCCTTCCGGACTGTAACCTTGCGGCCTATACAGCTACGCAGAGCTCTAAACGGATCATCCCCTGGTCTGGCCATTGTTACGTCCACAATCGAATCCAAGAGGAGGAGGTCAGAAGAGCGCGATCCCTTCATCCCAATGCACCTGTGCTTGTACACCCTGAATGTCCTCCTGCCGTTTGGGCACACGCGGACTCTGTGGAGAGCACGAGCGGTATGCTGCGATATGTCCGTGATTCCGAATCATCTGAGTTCATCATCGTGACCGAGCAAGGGATGGTTAACCGTCTCCAGCTCGAGAAGCCCGACCGACGTTACTACGCTGTTGGTGGTATATGCACTCAGATGAAACAGAATTCACTCGAGAAAGTGTATGAGGCACTTAGTACGATGCAATACCAAGTTATCGTTCCGACGGACGTGGCAGACGGAGCGCGCAGGTCCCTTGAGCGTATGCTGCAGGTGGGATGAATCCATGTCCGAACGACGCGACCTGTTCATGAGGGCATTCAACGCGAAAAAAGACCTCTCATTTGATAATCCCGCCTACGAGCGCTGGTCCCGTATTTTCACGTTCGATACATATGAATCCGATATCGGTGATGGGGACATCACAGTCCATAGCGTGCTCGGAGGCATCGCTCGGACCGGAAGGGCTCTCGTCGCATCACAAGGAAAAGGGGTTGTGGCGGGGATCCGCGAAGCGTCGTGGTTCCTTCGCAAGCTAGATGTTGCCGTGGATGTCCTTATCGATGATGGAGAGCGTGTCGATCCGGGAGACACCTTGATGTCTCTCGAAGGCCCCGCTGAGCTCCTCCTGCGGACAGAGCGAACGCACCTCAACCTAGTTCAACGCATGTCCGGTATCGCGACACGTACTGCACACCTCATAGATTTGATTAAGGGGGCCGGTATCGACTGCGCGATCGCTGCTACAAGGAAGACGCCATGGCCTATGCTCGACAAGCGCGCTGTGGTCATGGGTGGCGGGGTGAGCCATCGTCTCGGACTCGATGACGCGATCCTCATCAAGGAGAACCACCTTGCGGAACTGGTATCCATGGGTGTCCATGATCCCATCAAAGAAGCTCTACACCGCGCATGGGAAGCACGTGAGCAGGTACGCTTCATAGAGATCGAGACTACTTGCAGGAAAGAGGTTTTGGATGCCGCGAAGTGTTTCGATTCGCTGCAAGATGGCGCCCAAACCATACCTTGTGTGCTCATGTTGGACAATTTCTCACCTGCCGAGTCGACTGCAATCATCAACGAACTAGAGCACGAAGGTCTAAAGGATAGCATCCTGCTCGAGGGGAGCGGCAATATCACCGAGTCCAACCTCCTTGAACATGCCGCCACCGGTGTCGACGTGGTCTCCATGGGCGCTCTCACGCACTCACCAAGAGCCCTTGACATACATCAGCTGAACAAGGGCTGTGATGAATGAAAGAATTCGACATCGTAGTGATCGGTTCGGGTGTGGCAGGCCTGTACTTCTCACTTCAAGCCGCAGAGCATGCCTCCATAGGGATCATTACCAAGAAGGAACTGATGGAGTGCAACACCAACTACGCGCAGGGTGGGATCGCTGCGGTAATAGACCAGGCTACAGACAGTCCTGATCTGCACATCAAGGATACCCTTGAAGCGGGTGCCGGTCTCTGCGACGTATCGAACGTCAATCGCCTTGTCGAGGAGGGACCGGCCCATGTACAAAGGCTTATCGAGATGGGTGTGGGCTTCAATCGGGACCATGGTCATCTCTCCCTCGGTATGGAAGGCGGTCATTCCGCTCGCCGCATAGTATTTGCGGGTGATGCAACTGGAAAAGCCGTTGAAAGGGCACTCGTGTTCAATGAGCGGATGACGGAGAACGTAACTGCTTTCGAGTCGATGGTCGCGGTTGACCTTATCGTTGATAGGGGTCGCTGTGTTGGCGTCATTTGTCTCGATAGGGAGAACGGAAGTACAGAAAATTTTATGGCAAAGGCGGTCGTGCTCGCGACAGGCGGTCTCGGTCAGATCTATGCAAACACCACGAATCCACGCATTGCGACCGGGGACGGCATTGGCATAGCGTACCGCGCTGGTGCGGTTATGCAGGATATGGAGTTCGTCCAGTTCCATCCAACGACACTTGACAAAAGGTACAAACCCCACTTCCTCATATCAGAAGCCGTCCGTGGTGAGGGAGGACTGCTCATAAATTCCGAAGGTGAGCGTTTCATGCACAGGTACCATCCCTCCAAAGAGCTCGCTCCACGAGATGTTGTTGCACGTGCCATACTTGCTGAACGTGTGTCCGGCCCCGTCCACCTCGATATTACTAGACGTTCCTCGAGGTTCATCAAGGAACGCTTTGCATCAATCTTCGACCAATTATGGTGGTATGGAGTACGAATGGACCGGGAGCCGATACCCGTCTCACCAGCCGCGCATTACTGCTGTGGGGGTGTACGTGTCGACGATCAGGGTCGGACTTCAATCAAAGGGCTCTATGCCCTGGGCGAGACCGCGTGCACAGGTGTACATGGTGCCAACCGGCTTGCATCGAACTCCCTCCTTGAATGCCTGGTCTATAGCGCTCGTGCGGCGAGTGTCGTTACCGAGGACCTGCGCAGGAACCCATCTCCCGAACATGAGATCTCCGAGCTACCAATCACCCCAAAACGAACGGACGTATCACGGATCCGTCGAAGTGTCCGCTCCATGATGTGGCGGAACGTCGGTATCGTGAGGTCCGTACCCGGTATGAAAAGAACGATACGGACACTGAACGTTTTACACGAACGTGTGCAATCTTTGCTGGAAGAGGGTGTGAACGTACCTCTCCTTGAACTGAGGAACATGCTGGATGCTGCAAGTCTTATCACGACCGCTGCTATGATAAGACGAGAGAGCAGAGGTGTACACTATCTCAAGGAGCTTCCAGAACGCAATGATGAACGATGGAAGTGCCACATTCTCCTTGAACGTGACTCTGATCCCGTATTCCATTCTGTGGATTAAGCGGAGCTCTATTCATGTGAGAATATGCTCACACGCTGGTTATCCTCGACCTCGTCCAAGGCGTCCGACATGTCCTCAAGGATGGTGCCTATGTCCTTGATAAAGGTGTAATCAGAGACAGAGAGCTCTTTGTGGGACAAGAGCACTTCAATGAACTCAATGTAGAGCTCGTCTATCCGATGCTCGAAACCAGAGACCTTCTTACTGAGTTCCTCCATGGTCGAAAGTTGTTCATGCTCCTTGAGCGCCAAGTAGAGCGTGTCGGTTGCCTGGGCGAGCACATCCACCATATCCATAATCTTGATTTGGACATCCGGAGGGAATGATACATTTCGCCCCACATTGAGTAGCTTAGCAACGAACTCTACGTAGTCCACTACCTCCTCCATCTTGAACAGTAGTCTAAGGAGGTCCTCCTTCTCGTTGGCGGCAACATCATCCAAGGACCTTATGTCATCATGGATACGGTTGAAGAGCCGGTCTACATCATTTTCTAACGAGACTATTTGTTCAATCTCCGTTTCTATGCCTTTTCCCTCGAAGTAGTGTGTGAAGAGGGGTCTAAGGAGGGTGACCGTTTGGTCCAATCGCTCAGCGAAACTGTCAAAGTCGTTTCTGAGCGTTCTGTAGGTACTCTGGTTCATCCAGAAGAAGATTGAATCGGGATTGATGAGACTGACTGCACGCCGCATACTATTGGCAGGTACACCGTACTTTATAAATTGCTTGCTTGCTTGTCAATAAGAGGTCACCACGTCATCACTCGATATCGTGGACCTCTTTCAGCACCAAGGGTGTCGATGGCAGGTTCTGTCCCACTACCTTCTTCGCAATTTTTACAGCATGGTCCTCGCTCATCGCATTGAACACCTTAAGAGAGAAGTTCATAGCAACGAGTCCGGTATTAGCGACTATTACAGGTTCGCCCTCAATGGAAACATCAACGAAGCTGGCACTCTTGTTCAGAAGCCTCGATGTGAGAGAAAGAGCTTTGTTGATGGTCTCCTCTTGCCCATCAACACCTCGCACCACGATGGCGCCCTGTAATAGGACGTTATAGTTCATCTCGATAAGCTTCCCCCAGAGGGTCCCCTCGCAGTATAATTAAGGCTTCGAACCCATAAAAACATTACTCTTTACTACTCCTCTTCTTCCGTATCGCGGTCACCACCGCGCTTCTTCTTATCCCCTTTCCCCTTCTCTTCCTTTTCTTCTTCGATATCTGACTTTATACCGAATCCGCCCTTGAGGAAGAATAGTGCACCGAGCATGTATGATACTAGAGCTAGAAATGCAAATACGGTCCCAAGGAAGGGATCCTCCGAGTACAGGATATTGAGATATGCGAAGACAGGAATCACGAGCATGCATCCTGCCCCGAGGGTGATCCAGAAGTACCGTCCATAGTACTCCTTCCATACCTGATAGTAATAGACGATAACTACTACCCAGCTGAACATACCAAGAAGGAGAGTGAGAGTGAACAGGAAGAGTCCATCACTCTGAACAATCGGACCGGATGCGGGCAACATGTACATTACCTTGATAATTATCAATATTTATAAAGTCGTGTTCCAACGACCCGATTATCCTACCTTCTTCGATTGCTTCTCTGTCGGTTTCTTCTTGGTGGATGGTGCCTTCTTTTTATCGCTTTTCTTGGTGGATGGTGCCTTCTTTTTATCGCTCTTCTTGGTAGAGGATGCCTTCTTGGTGTCGCTCTTCTTCTTGGGTGCCACCTTCTTGGCCGGTGCATCTCCGGTCTTCTTTTCCTGAGGTACCGCTTTCTTGGAGATGAAGTAGATAGGGATCTCGCGCGCCATGACTTCCTCTCCAATAACATGACAATCGAAGGCCTTTAGCGCGTCAGGAGTAACAATGAACCAGAGAGCCTTTCTCTTGCTCTTCAGAAGCTCACGGTCAGTAGTGGTTATCTTACAGAGCTTGCGGTGAGTATGATACTCTCCAACAACGTCCAACTCGCGTTGCTCGGCCAGTTGGATCGCACGGTCATTACCTTCTTTCTCCGGGATGAGATGATGATGCCACTGATCGGCAGTGTTCCGTACATTGATAATATCAGATATGATGATCCGGTTCTCGCTCTCCTTACCGACTACAATCCCGCACCGCACTTTACGCCGCATTTTATCAGCTTCTTCGAGCATCTTAGCAGCGGCCTGCTTATGCATGTACAGGGTCTTCATCCTGTGCATGTAGGACTCTTTGTTGCATTATAAAGGTTACGGGTTTCCAGGAATCGTGGTACGAGGACATAGAATTGTGTACACACGGTAGCCATTCTGTTGGTGTACTTCTTCGAACACGGGTGCGGGGCCACCATCCTGCGGTCTAAGATATGCATAACCGACATTATATCGATTAAGGGCATCACAATCACCTGCGAGCATCCGCTTTGTGTCTGACCACTCCTGATCATAATCGAGACCATGGCTGGAGAGCCACCCATTGTAACCAATGAACGTTCGTCTACCTGCCAATGACGTTATGGCATTATTATGGTGGATATTTCCTTTGAAGCCCGCGTCAGCGCAGAACACTGCATCGGATGGAGTGTTATCCCGTACCCACTCAGCTACAGCTATGGCGTCCTCAGAGAATAGAAGGGATGTCCCCCCGAACATCGGAGTGAGGAAAAGCACGCTCGAAGCGAACAATGGGATGAGGATAAGACCCCCCAAGGGACTCCATCGCATCGGACGTACAGCTCCCGCGCAGATAGCGGGGAGGGATCCGATAATCCAACAAAGGACTAGCTTGGAATTATCCCATTCCCATGGTTGGAGGACCATGGCGTTGGTGATAAGCAGAAGAGGTGCTGTCGCAACAACAAGGATGAGCGCCTTACGCGGAAGATGATAAAGACCGATGAGATACGTCAAGAGGATGAAGCCTAGGTTCTTGCACCAGAACCATATGACATCCATGGCCGTAGCCCCTTCGTCGACCATCCACCACCATTGCTGACGAATAAAGCCCTCACGTGAGAACTGACCTGACATGGTGAATATCTGAGGTGTCGCCAGCAGGATGACGGGCAGGACGAACAATAGAGCGTCCTCAATCCCACTGCGGTCCCGCACATGACACAATGCGAATCCGAAGGCGACCACGGATACAGATAGGAATGAGTGTGCATGGAAGAGGGGAAGAAGTCCAGTGATCAATCCCGCAAGCGCAAAATGGAGTCGACGCTGCTGCCTGTTGAGCGATACACCCCGTACTAGGAGCAGCAAGACCGCTGAGAAAGCTGAGAGACCGATCAAAGTGGTGCGTTGAGGAAGCAGGAACGCCCACGTAGTGTTGTGAAGATGATATCCCGCTTGACCGAGCTCTCCATCCGAGAATGTCTTGAACATGATCGCGTGAAGGAACTGGAGACCTCCTGCAAAGAATATCACTGGCGGGGCAAGGTCTGCAGCGCTGTCCTCACCAAGAGCCTCACGTACCAGTGCATATACCAGGGTGGCAAGACAAGCATATAGGAGTATGTTCGGCAGAAGGACAGCTGACCTTAGCGAGGCACCGAGGTTCACAAGAACTGCCGAGACGAAGTCGATCATGAAGGGATAATGGGCCGGTACCGAAGGCATGATAGGGTAGACCGGTGGCAGGTTCGCTCCGTACGCGATCGAGGTGATGAATGCGAGATGAATGGGAAGGTCGCCCCATACTGGATGGATCGAATGGAGGCCCCCAGGTCCCTGACTGAGGAATACCCTTGAAGAGATTATATAGAGCGGAGCTAGCACGATAAAAAGGGAGGCGCGGTAGGAGAACGGATATGACGGTGCATCCTTCATCCTGCGCGAAAAGTGTAAGGACAGAAGGGCGAGCATTGATACGGTGATCAAGGACATAGTAGGTGTAAGTCCATTGTACACAAGTGCTACGGTGTAGATCGCAGGGCCAACGACGAGCACTCCGAGCACGAAAGCAAGGCAACCACAGGCCTCGGAAGACAGATCGTCCAATCGTGAGACTGGGCCGAATCCAACTACCATCACGAGTGCGAGGAACAACACCTCGGCGAGCACAGAATTGACTCGCGGATTAACAATAAAAAGGGATGTTGAGCTCCTCAGAGCTCCCCCGACCATTCCTTGGAGAGGCGTTCGAGAAAGGTCCCCATATATTCATGTCGTTCGAGAGCTATCCGCCGAGCGGACCGCGTTCGGATATCGTCCTTCAACTTGAGGAGCTTCTCATGAAAATGAGCCACTGCCGAGCCGTCCTGTTGTGAAGGCTCGTAGGGCCCGTCCCTCCCATGGTCCCAGGGCCCACCCATGGGCGTATCATGAGCACCACTGAACATAAAGCAGCGAGCGATACCGATAGCCCCCATGGCGTCGAGGTTGTCCGCATCCTGGATGATGATGGCTTCGATAGGGAGGGAGGACGGGATCCCTCCTTTCGTGAACGAGTAGTCCTCGTGATGTGCGATGCAGAACAGCACGGGATCAACATGGTCTATCGGGAATGCCACTTCCTCAAGGATGCTGCGTGCCAAGGGGAGCGACTCCTCTGCAGAATGGTAGTGCCCGCTCTCAAGTTCCATGAGCCGATGAAGATCGTGAAGGAGCGCTGCCGCACCCACTATCTCTGTGTCGGCGCCCTCCTCCTCGGCCAGACGTAGCGAGAGCGAAGTTACTCGTTTCAGGTGATTGAGGTCATGCCCGGTCGCATCCTGAGCGAACCGTTTTGCGACAATCACTTCTATGTCATCGAGGATGGGAGGACGCTCCATGCACCCCCCCTCCCCCAATCCATTTTTATAGTTTGGCGAACCGGTCCGCGTCGATGCGTGGGAAGGAAGGCCGTCTTGCCATCAAGGTCATACTTGTGACGGTCGTGCTCTATCTTGCCGTGTTCTATGGCATGAGGGACGCGTACAACAAGAGCAGACCTTGGCTCGGTGCCGTCGTCAAGCCTGCAGAGATTGAGGCGGCACGTTGGATGGGCGAGCATCTTCCCGAGAACACCATCGTCAACGGTGACATCTTCGGTGGTGAGATGTACATGGCCGTAGCAGGCGTGCGTAACGGCGTTGGTGGTGACTGGTTCCTTGTGAACGAATCGGACAAATGGATGTGGGACTGCCAGCATATCTTCACCACCCATGACGCAAAGCATGCCTGGGAACTGGCTAAGAAACGTCAAATGGCCTACATCGTCATCCCACCGAACGACCGGGCCATCCATTGTGGATTCGGGTGGAAGTCCCACTGCCCCCCCGCCAAGGAAGGAGAGGAATGCGTCGATCGGAAGAAGTTCTCGAACTCTGAATCATTCCGACGTGTCTATGCACGGGATGGGGTCGAGATCTACCGGGTCATCGGCGTTGATGAGGATGCCTGGCCTTTCAGAGAAGGGCGCGATCTAGTACCATGGTTCATCGTCCCGGGCGAAGGGGGCGGTCAAATATGAAGGCCGTGGACATATTCGACCATATCAAGGGTGATTTCGGTTCCCTCAGTGGCACTATAGAGCGGTTCTATGATATCGCTGGTGAATCCCTGCTCATCGAAATCCTCATTATCGCGACCATTCTGCTCTTTATGCGGGCGCTTATGAAGAGCGATCGGAAGGGTGCTCCCCTGGAGGACACAGTCGCACGTGCCCTCATTCCCCTCATCCTTCTCGGCAACATCTGGATGAACTACCAGGGAGTAACCCAGTTCATACTCCCAAACTATGGGAACACCATGTACCAGCTCGCGTTCTCACGCTTTATCATGGAGCACGGTGAGCGTGTCCCCCTCGCACTCGAGTACGGAGGGCTCTCCCGTAACTACTATGTACCCGGCTTCCGCGTTCTTATCGGCGTGATGGGTATCGTTCTTTCTCAAGATATCGTACCGACCGCGCAGATCTTCATGATCCTATTCTCGCTGGTATTCCCGCTTGTCTTCTATTCCGTGGGAAAACGGTTGACAGGCCGACCGACGGGTGGGCTGGCCGTTGCGCTGATGTTCCTCACGGCTCCTGAGCTACAGATCTACGTGGTCCGACCCCTCCCTCAGATGCTCGGACTCTTCTTCATACCGCTCATGATCTACTCGTTCACTCTCTCCTATCCTCTAATGGCCCTCTTCGCGTTCATGGTGGCCTTGATCCATCCTCAGTCCATGGCATCAGTCTGCTTCACGCTGGGAATGGGAGCTCTTCTCTACGGCGTCATGATCATGCGCTCGATTCTCTTCCTTCGTCGTCCCGTGAGCGGACGTGAGGTCTTCATGTTGATCGGAATCGCTCTGCTAGTAGGGGGGCCATATCTCTTGTGGCACCGGCTCCAGGCAGGCACGTTCTCTCTCGATGTGCTCGCCCCAGCCAAGTTCAAGGAGTTCGGGAAATCGCTGGGGATCAGTGATTATCTCGGGGCCGGAGAGTTTGTGTTTGCGTTCGGGATCGTCGGGGCGTACCTTCTAGCACTGGATACACGGTACGCGCATCCGCGCGGACGGATGCTGGTGCTCGGCTGGGTGCTAGGCACCTTCCTTCTGACAAAGAACGAGGTCCTCGGCGTAGGTTCCCATACTGAGCGTTTCCTTGCTTTTCTACAAGAAGCACTGGTTGTCACGTCAGGGCTCGTTGCGTACTACCTATGGCGCCTGCTCGATGAAGATGCCGGGCCGGAGCCTACCGAAAAAGACTTTAAAGGTATGGGAAGACCTTCGGTCTAGCTAGGGTGAGGCCATGAAAGGCGTTATCAGTTCCGGCCATCAGATCACGAGCGAGGTCGGTGCTAGGATGCTCAAGAACGGAGGGAACGCCTTCGATGCCGCTGTCGCTGCATGTACAGCTAGCTGCATCACTGAGCCAACACTTACAAGCCTGGGCGGGGGTGGATTCGCCATCGTCCACGACGGTCCGACTGGCGAGGACTGGATGCTTGACTTCTTCGTCGATATGCCCGGACTTGGAGGCGACGGTATCTCCAAGGAAGGGTTCGAGGAAGTATCCATTGATTTCGGAGGAAGCCTGGAGCATTACTATGCGGGTATCGGATCTGCCGCCCTCCCGGGTGTTCTCCCGGGACTGCTCCATCTCCATGAAGAGGGAGGTGCGCTGCCTCTGCGAGAAGTGCTCGCCCCGGCTATCGAACTTGCTCGTCGCGGGGTCGTCATCACGCCGCGTCAAGGTTCGTTCATCAAACTACTGGATATAATCCTTGTGCTCTCGAAGGAGAGCCGAAGGGTGTTCTGTAAGGACGGTGCCCCGAAGAAGGCTGGTGACATCTTCGTTAACCCGGACACTGCTAGTTTCCTAGAACTTTTCACGCACGGTGACTGGCGCAGAACCCTTGAGGACGAGTTCTACGGGAGGATCCTTGACCACATGGAACGATCTCCCGGGCTCATCACGTCCAAGGACGTTGAGCACTATGCTCCTGTTCGTTCTGAACCACTCTCCGCCTCTTTCCTGGGCCAACAGCTCATCTCCAACCCACCGCCATCTATCGGCGGCATTCTCATCGCGTTCATCCTCAAGGCGATAGAACGTCACGACCTGGCTTCCCTTGAGCGTCTTGGACCTGAGTACATAACCCATTTCGCCGATGCGCAGATCGCGTCGGTCGCCATGCGACGGGAGATGATGGACGGGCACATCCACGATGAGGGTTTGGTCGAACGAGTGCTCTCCCCCAAGAGCATTGAGCGATTCACCAACGCGCCGCCTGTCACGAACAATTCACCAATGCTCGGGAACACGACCCATCTATCGGTCACTGATGCCCATGGGACCGCGATAAGTCTGACCTCATCCAACGGTGAGAACGCTGGTTACGTCATTCCCGGGACCGGCATCCAGTACAACAACATGCTCGGTGAAGGGGACCTGAATCCGGAAGGATGTCAAACACATCCGGTCGGGAAACGGCTCCCATCGTCCATGTCGCCATCCATTGTCCTCGACAACGGAAATGTGGTCGCGGTCCTTGGGAGCGGCGGCTCGAACCGCATCATCAGCGCCATAGCCCAGGTTATCCTCAACCGTGTCGTTTTCGGACTTGACGCTGTAAGTTCCGTGGAGGCCCCAAGGGTCCACTACCATAGGGATGTCCTGCATATGGAACCTGGTTTCCCCGACACGACCGTCAAGGGCCTCAGAGGACGGTTCGATGTCAGTTCCTGGAAGGAGATGAACCTATTCTTCGGAGGGGTTCATATGACCACGGGGAACACGGGCGGTGGCGATCCGCGACGAGCAGGCGCTGTAGTCCAAGTGGACTGAACGCTCCTGTCGGCAAGGTTTATCAGATTGCGTACAATCCTTTCCATACATGAGAGTGGATGATCATTGTCTTACCATAGTGGGCCAAGGATTCGACTCGAACGTTCATGTCGTCCATGACGAGGGACATCATCTCATCATCGATGCCGGCACAGGGCGTTACCACGACCGTATCATGCGAACACTGGACGAGATCGGTGTGCGCCCTGGGAATGTCACAGCTATCCTGCTAACCCATACACACGCGGACCACGCCGGTGGAGTGAGCGCACTGCGGGAGGCACTGGACACCGAGGTGCTCTGCCATGAGGATGAGGCGGACATTGTGCGCGATGGGGCTGTACCCGACCTATTCGGTATGCTTGGACGACCTCCGCCACCGGTCGAGGTCATCGAGCTCACCGAGCATAAGGTGGTCAGGGTAGGAGGGCTCAGGTTCAAGGTGCTCCATACACCCGGTCATAGTCCGGGATCCATCTGTCTTTTCGAAGAGGACGCAGGATTGCTCGTATCTGGTGACACGGTATTTCCGGGCGGCTCCTTCGGCAGGACAGACCTCGATGGAGGCAACACTCAAAGGCTGATCGATTCATTGGGCCGCCTGTCGAAGCTGGATGCGGAGGTCATGCTACCAGGCCATATGCCTTCTATCGCACGGGATGCCAAATCCCAGATACAGGCATCTTACCAGAACGCTCGCTCGATGTGGTAGACCCGGCCAGTATCAGAAGTAACCAGCATCTTGCAGGTAACCGACCGAACGCTCCAGCTCATCTGCACACTCATCGTACGTACCCTTGAGATGGAGCTCGAGTGTATGTGTAGTATCCGGTAGACTACCGAGCGCCTCGATAGCGCTTCGATAGTCTTTCACAGCACCGTGTGAGGTATCGGGACCGAGGGGTGCATGCGCGTCCTTGTCACCATCATTGTAGTGGAGGTGCGTGTGCACGATCTCTTCGCTGTAACGTTCGATGAGGCTCTCTATATGCCTCCCCCTGATGTTGAAATGTCCCAGATCGAGCGTCATACGTGCATAGGAGAGGTCAGGATTCGTGGCCCTGTCACGTTCCACGAGCGTAAGGAGACGCTCCATGTCCGTGCTACCGACGAAGTCGAGGTTCTCGAAGGCCACGATCACTCCTTTTTCAGCAGCGTAGGAAGCGACCTCGCACACGGATCTATAGGCTATGTCCAAACGGCCCCGGTCTGTTATACCGAAAGCTTCTTCCCATTCCGGATCGCAGAATTCATAACCGGGATGAACGACGACCGTCCGCGCCCCGAGTTCGCTTGCCAGGTCTATGGCTTCATGTACCTCGCGCAGACCCTTGTCGACCAGTCTCTGGTCCTCCGAGGAAAGGTTGTTCCACATGGAGGAATGGATACTGCCAACTTCAAGGCCCTGGTCATCGAACTGTTGCCTGTAATCGTCGAGGTTGTCGCGGACCTCGTCAACGTGTACGGACGATAACTCGAGACCCAGATGAAGACCTTCTCGTTCATTGAGCTCGCTCACAGCCTTTGCTGTTTCATCAAGGTCCTTGTTTACGGCCCCAGATGAAACATAGACATTATACCGTCCCACTGGACCAGATCGCCAGGTCGCCGGTTTTTATAGCTTCCCTTTCAGCTGAGCGATCACTTGCCCGTGAAGCTCGAGAGCGTCCTCTGGCCCTGTGGCATGGACCCAAGACCGATTCCCAGCAATGACGCGAACTGTCGGCAATTGGCCGGAGCGCTCCCACGTGGATGGTTGTTGAAATACCCGAGCACGACCTCGGCCTCCGAGCACAGTGCTCGAACGGGATCAACCCATGTCGCCAGCTCATCGGGTGAGTAGTAATAGGCATACCAGTGACGAGGATTCAGTCCATGCCAGCGCACATATGCAAGATCGGACGTCACCTCGGGCGCAGTCCTGAGCCCAGGCTCGTCCATAACACAAACTGCTATATTGCGGCGAACAAGGACCTCCCGGATCTCGGGCCGGAGCCTGCATTCATCGTACCAGCTCTTATGTCGGAACTCTACGGCGAACCGGGGACTATCCGGAATCAGATCGAGGAACTCGGTCAGTGTATCTATCGACGTCCGTGTGAAGGAAGGCGGGAGCTGGACCAGTACTGCTGTTAGCAATCCTGCTTCCTCCAGCGGTCCCATCCGGTCCAAGTACTCCTCGAGCATGGCCTGGCATCCGTCCAGTCTGCGCTCGTGGGTAATGCTCTGATGGAGCTTGGCGGCGTACTGGAAGCCTTCCGGAGCACGGTCACGCCAGCGCTTCACCATGGAAACTGCCGGTAATCGATAGAAGGTCGAGTTCACCTCGACCGTGGGGAAGACCCGGGCGTACAACGGTAGCATGCGTGTCGAATCGGTTGCATTGGGATAGAATGGGCCGTTCCACTCACGATAGCTCCACCCGCTGCATCCAAGCAGGAGATTTGAAGGCGCTGATCCGTCCTTACCGCCCACGATGTCGCCTCCGAGGCAAAGCTTTATTATGCTAACCGCGGTCTTTCGAGCCATGGCCCAGGACATCCTCGACCTCCTCAACGAGACCACACTTCAGCTCCTCATGACGCTGGATGGTGTCGGCGACAGGGGCGCCACACGGTCCGACCTCCTGGTCACTGCACTCCCCTCTACGACGGTCAAGCGTTATCTCGAGCTATTCCACGAGCTGAGAATGGTCAACATGGTGTCTAGCGAGGGTGCTGAACCACGGTACGTTCTCGATCATGATAGCACAGTGCTCATTATGCTCCTGGGGATCATAGAAGCGAACAACAATCGACTGTTCCTTAAACGAACGAACGACGATCCCGAACAGGCCGCTCTCGCTGAGGACCTCGACACGATCTGTGCGGACGGTGCTAACGACATAGTCATCTACAAGCCCCTGGAGAAGCGGTTCCTCGTCGTCAAGAGCTTCAAGAGAGTTGATGAATCATTCGCCTATATACCGCACCATCCCGTCTCGGTCGTGGACATGGACACCGTGCGGACCATAAGGGACAAGGTCCACATCGTCAAGGGTTATCGTAAGGTCATCGCAGCTATGCTCCTCAATGAGGAGGAGTAATAGGATGGACCTTATCATCAAGGGAGGACGCTTGGTCACACCTCTCACGGTCTTTATGGCCGATATCGGTATCACCGATGGTCGCATAGAGAGGGTTGCTCGCACAATCAACGAGAGCACTGATGAAGTGTTCGATGCCAAGGGTAAGCTTGTTTTCCCCGGGATGATCGATCCCCATGTCCATGTTCATGATCCCTTGCCCCCGTTCATAGACAGGGAGGACTTCGGTTCGGCAACGGTGGCTGCGGCGTGCGGTGGTCTGACCACGATCATCGAGATGCCCACGGACACACCTCTGCTGGGTCCAGCTGCTATACGTGAGAAGATCGCGGCCGGCAAGGACCTGGCGAACATAGACTTCGCTCTTCATGCGGGGAACATGACACCCGAAGCCATCGGTTCCATCGGTGACATGGTACGCGAGGGGATCACCTCTTTCAAGGGATTCCTCAGCCCACCCTACAAGCTCAATGACGGACAGGTGCTCGAGTTCCTCAGGGAGGTCGAACGACACGATTGCACCGCGCTCTTCCACTGCGAGAACGGGGAGGTCATCGACCATGAGACCGAACTGCGTATGAAGGAGGGTGACGATCCCGTACTCCACAGCCTCGGTCGGCCAAATATCGCAGAGGAGGAGGCCGTGGCCCGTATGTGCCGGTTCGCCGGTCATACGAACACCAAGCTCCACGTCGTGCACGTATCTACACGCGAGGGTGCACAAGAGGTCGCGCGTTGGCGCACGGACCACGCGGTCACCGGCGAGGTGTGCACACATCATCTCGTGTTCACCCGCGACGCCATGCGCGAGCAGGGTCCCTTCCTCAAGATGAACCCTCCCCTTCGCGGAGTGGACGATGTCCATGCTTTATGGACGGCGCTCGCCGATGGTACGCTCGATATGGTGGCGACCGATCACTTCTCCTGCTTCCGCGAGGAGAAGGAAGCTGGTATCTGGGAGGCCCCCTCGGGCGTCCCTGGTGTCGAGACCATGGTACCACTCATTCTCTCTCTGGGTGTGAACGAGGGACGTCTGACGCTAAGACGGGCGTGCGAGGTGCTATCGACGAACGCTGCAAAGGTCTTCGGTCTTTACCCGAACAAGGGCTCGCTCCAGGTGGGGACCGATGCGGACCTCACGATCGTCGATCTCAAGGCCACCAAGCGCATCACCGCCGACGACCTCCACTACCGCATCGGATGGACACCGTACGAGGGTATGACCGTTAGGGGACTACCCGTGGCCACGGTCGTCCGAGGAAAACTCGTAGCCCAGGACGGCGAGTTCATCGGTCGGAACGGACCGGCGGTCTACCTCAAGCGCTGAGCGTCACTCGCCCATCGAGAGGGTCCGGGCCCATTCAACGATACGTTCCATCCCTTCCTGCGGCCCTACCTTCGGAGTCCATCCTAGCGTATCCCTGATACGGGAAAGGTCCGAGATGTACACCTTCTGGTCCGAAGGACGCCAGTCGGCGAACGACAGCTCGCTCCGTATTCCCGTCAGCTCATCGAGGATGTCCAGAAGCTCCAGTAACGAGAGCGTATTATCGGGACCCCCACCGGTATTGAAGACACCCTGGCGTAGATCACTTCTATAGAACGCATCGTACGCTTCCACGAGATCGGTGACGTACAGCACGTCACGCACCTGCTTCCCATCTCCGAATATCGTTAATGGCTGTCGTCCGAGCGTTGCCAGGGTGAACCACATCACCCAGCCTTGATCAGCTACTCCGAGCTGTCGTGTCCCGTAGATGCACGACATGCGGAACACACCCGTGCGAAGTCCGTAGAGATGGCCATAATCCTGGACATAGAGGTCGCCGGTTAGCTTTGAGCAGCCGTAGGGGGTATGCTCGCACCGGTCGATAGAGAACATCTCGGTTATCCCGGCCCGATCGGCGAAGCGGTATCGCGTCTCCTCCTCGCTCACCGGGACGGTATTGACGTTGTCCCCGTACACTTTGTTCGTGGAGCAGTAGACAATGGTTGGATCTGAGCCAGAACGACGTGCCGCTTCAAGCACGTTGAACGTGCCCTGGGCGTTGACGGTGAAGTCCTGCTCTGGCTCGGTGACCGATGTCGTGACCGCGGTCTGGGCAGCAGTGTGAACAATCAGATCAACGTCCTGCATGATGGGGAGCAGTGCTCCGAGATCACGGACGTCCTGCTTGATTAGCTTTATCGAGGGATAGTTACGTTCGAGATAATCATGATTATAGAGCGGATTCACAACGCTCTGGCGTTTCAGGAGCTCAGCTCGGGAAAGATTGTCCACACAGACCACCTCTGCGCCCTTCTTAGCATAGAACTCGGCCACGTGGGAGCCGATGAATCCCATACCACCGGTGACAAGTACTTTCATTGTCATATCCTCCATTCTTCCTTTCTCGATCTCTCTAGACCAGACCCTTCTCCTCGAGCTCACGCTCGGCCTGGTCGAAACTGTCGGTAGCTTCGACATCTGCGCCCCAGTCGACTAGGTCGCGCAGGCCATCAGCAAGCCTTATGGAGGGCTTGAAACCTATGGACCGGATACGTGTCATGTCCGCGTAGCAGTGGCGCACGTCCCCCTTTCGGAACTCCTCCGTGATACGGGGTCTCACCTCCGAACCATAGAGATCGGCAAGGGTAGTCGCGATCTCCTTGATGGTCACGGGCGTACCGCTACCGACGTTGAACACCTTCCCGTCAGCTTCCGAACGCTCCATGCACAGGAGATTCGCGCGGACCACATCATGGACGGAGATGAAGTCACGTGTTTGAAGGCCATCCTCGAAGATGACGACCGGATTACCGTTCTTGATACGGGAGGAGAATATCGCACACACGCCTGTATAGGGGTTCGAGAGCGACTGTCGAGGACCGTACACATTAAAGAACCGGAGGGCTGTTGCTCCGAAGCCATATGTCCTTCCGAGCATGAGCACCATATGCTCTTGGTCACGTTTTCCCAGAGCGTAAACTGAGTTGGGAAACTGCTGCGCATCCTCAGGTGTAGGTATCGGACGACACGCACTACCACAGGACGGGCAAATCGGCTCCCATTGCCTGGAACGCATCTGATCCTCTCCGCGGAGCGGTGGCCTTACGGTCCCGCACTTCTCGCATGAGTATGCTCCCTCGCCGTATGTCGCCATCGAAGAGGCGACGATGACCTTGCGCACATCGGTCTCACGGTTGACTATCTCATCCATGAGCACGGCCGTGCCCAATGAGTTGGACCGCACATAGTGACCTATGCGATACATAGACTGCCCAACGCCGACCGCTGATGCACAGTGAAAAACAACAGAAACGCCGCCCAGTGATGCACGTACATCATCAGGTTCGCACACATCACCGATAATGTACTCAGCTCTCGGATTCAGGTACTCCGGCTTTTTGCCGTGATGGACCTGTTCGTCCAGGTTATCGAGAACGCGTACAGTATGCCCCTCTGAGACCAACGAGTCCACGAGGTGAGAACCTATGAAGCCCGCTCCACCGGTGACAAGGACGTGCTCGCTCATCGTTCTTCCCTCGAACACTTCCGGATGTAGCCACATGCCTTTGTCGCCGCCAGCGCCCCCTGCGCGCAGGCCATCACTACTTGTGCCCAACGGCCTGTGACGTCCCCTGCCGCATAGAGGCCTGGCACGTTGGTGCTCTGGTCATCGTCGACGACGACGAAAGAGCGGTCCGTCTCGGCACCGAGGGAAGACGCGATCTCGGTAGCGGGCATGGAGCCCACCTCGACGAACACACCTTCCACTGGCAGCTCCCGAGTGCCATCAGCATCTTCCAAGTCGATCGCTCCGACTAGAGGATCTCCCTTGATGGAAGTAATCTTGGTATTCTCAAGCACTTCTACCTTCTCTCTATCCAGTCGTGCCACGAGGGACTCGTCAGCAGAGATGGCCCCCGGAGATATGAGGATGACATGAGAGGCAACTTCGGACAGTAGCAGTGCCGCATCGACCGCGCGGTTCCCGTCGCCAGCGACGGCAACTGTCCTTTCGCGGAACAGTGGCCCGTCACAGGTCGCACAGTAGGAAACGCCCCGTCCACGAAGTTCCTTCTCGCCGGGCACGCCCAGACGCTGTACCTCGGTACCCGTCGCTATTACGAGAGCTTTCGAGACATGCTCAGCACCAGAAGCGCACTGTACTGTGAAGCCATCGTCTGACCGAGTCACCTTTAGTACCTCGTCCACCTCGACATCCACTTCGAACCCGCGCAGCTGCGTCTCCATGGTCTGCATCAGCTCAAGGCCGGTAGTGGCGAGCACTCCCGGATAGTTCTCGATGAGATGGGCAGTCGCTGCAGTTCCACCGGGGGCCCTACCGATGACGAGGGTATTCACACGACGGCGTGCAGCGTAGATCCCCGCGGCCATTCCAGCGGGGCCAAGTCCGATGACGGTGAGGTCGTACCGGTCTCCCATGTATACACTGGATTCGGTGAACGTTAAAAAACTAGGGTCAGCGCCCTCCGTATCGGACTGTGCCGGCCTGCCATCTGCCCAAGTTTTAAAAGGGATGGTGATGTTCTCCCATTACGAGAATGGTACATAGAGCTTGTTCGCTCATTATCGTCGTTATCGTCGCCTGCATCCTGTCGGTCGCACCAAACTACGGGGACAACGACTTCCCCATCGGTCCTTTTGCGGAACAACCGTCCTGCGGTAAGGAGCTCTGTATCAACTGGAACTGTGCTTCAACCAAACTCCCTTCATCAAGCGATTATCTTACCTGTTCAGAGTGGGCGTGCACGAAGATGAACGACCGTGTATGCGCACGATGGGAGTGCCTATCCGTCGACGTGCCCGGTTCGGACGACCAGACCTGCGCTACGTTCAACTGCACAGAGGACAAGGAGGGACGATGTGTCGATTGGGAATGCACGGACACCGACCTCCCATCGTCCAATGACCGGGATACTTGCAGTGAATACCGATGTGAACGGATCATAGATGGTACCTGCAAGATATGGAGATGCACCGTTGCTCCCTTTCCTCTGGACATCGAGGCACCGCCCAACAGGCGTCCCAACTCACGTCAAGCATGCTCGCGGTTCGATTGCACTGTCTGGGATGGTGACCGGTGCTTTGCATGGACCTGCACATATGTCTATAGGATACCAGTCCTGTTCCAAGTTCGACTGCGTGTCCAGACACAACACCTCCTGCGATGCATGGAACTGTACTGAGATAGAGGTCCCGGGTCATGGGGGATACGAGACATGCGCCACGTGGGAGTGCGGAGCGTGGGACCGTATCACATTGAACACAACATGTACAGGCTGTACCGAACACAACCACTGCGAATCAGGCTGCTGCCTTCTGGGTGAATGCATCGACAAGGTCGCCGATCCGGACAAGGACCGTTCCACATGCATCTGCTCGGGAGGTACGTGGAAGGACGAGACATGCTGCGGTGATGATCCGGGGGAGAGCTGGTGCTCCATCGAGGGTGCTTGTATCTCCGCGAAATGGGTGCCTGGAACTGACAGCGAGTTCTATTGCTCCAAGTGCAAGGATGGCTCGTGGAACGAGGACCGATGCTGCGTCGAAGACGAGAGCTGGTGCGGGCGGTGGGGCAGATGTCTGTACGGGACATGGATGCCCTTGTGCAAGCAGTGCTATAGTTGTAAGAACGGTGTGTGCATCTACACGTGCAAACCGACCGTACAGGACGGAGACAAGAACCCTGATGATTGCATATCGCTTGGCGGCATCTGGCGTGATGGGAGGTGCTGTGGTGACGACAAGGACACGGACGGTTATGGTGAGAGCTGGGTCGGTTCGACCGGTGAATGTCGGGGTGGTTTCTGGTTCGAGCTCTCCAACGAGCAGGTAAAGGACCGACTTGATGAGGAGCGGGACAAGGAAGAGAAATCTCAGAAGTTCTCGGTCCCCGAGAGCGTGCTCGTGCTCCTCGTGGTCGTGGGCTGCGGTAGCTTCCTCTACTTCTTCAACAAGAAATCGGCTGACGAGGGCCATCCACCCGAACCGGACCTCCTACCCAAGCTGGAGGACGAGGAAGCACCGGACGCAGAGGCCGTGATAGATGGCGAGGACATCATCGATATGGACGAGTTCGAGGAGGAGTTCGGCGATGGTGTCACTGGAGAAGACCAGGAACCTGAGAAAGAAGAACAACCGGAACCTGAAGAGGGTGAGCGCGATCTCCCGACCGACGAGATGCTCGAGGAGCTCGAATCAGATGACACTGAAGATAAGGATGATCTCATCAAAGATGTCGAAGAGCTCGAGGAGGGTGAAGTGCCTGATGTTGAAGCACCCCCATCAGGTGAGAAGGATTCCGACGAGGACCTATTCGCGGAACTGGGTTTCGACGGTTACGGAAGCGAGGGGAAAAGGCCATCTCCACGTGTTACCAGGGGATACACAGATCCCCGCGTATCGGTACTGCAGACCAAGCTCGATAAGCTCGACACACAGCTGGCAAAGGGTAAACTGAGCCCCGAACTGCATAAGAAGATGCGCGAACGGACCGAGAAGGAACTAGCTGATCTCTCCTAGTGCGGAAATCGCGACCTTGGGTTCATCTTTATAAAGTATAACCCCGGATACGGATATAGGTGGTACGTAATGGCTGAGACCGTTAAGTTATCGATACTATACAGCGTTGTCGTTAGCGGCATCCTAGTGCTGGCGTTCGTAATCGCTTCGTTCTACGTCCCGCTCCTTGAGCTGGACCCTGAGAAGTTCATCGTGAACCTGCAGACAAACAAGTTCATCATCTCCTTCATCTTCGACTTCGTTTCGCTGGCTGCAGTAGCCCTCGGATTCGCCTCCCTCCTCCAGATCATGGAGAACGTGGAGACCGAACTCGTCGATGGTCTTCTAGCGATCGCGCGTACAACGGCCCGGACCGCGGAGAACATCAAGGAGATCAAGGCCAAGGGCGACGCTCCCGATAAGAAGGATAAACCAAAGAAGGACAAGAAGGAGTAACAACTCCTACCGGTGGTGGTGGCATGGCAACACGGACTAAACTATCCTACCTTTACAGCATCGCTGTGAGCGCGATGCTCATATTCGCCGCAGTGATAGCATCGAGCTTCCTATCGTTCTCCGGCACGGACGTTGAGTCATTCATAACCGAGCTCTACTCCAACGCGCTCATCCTCATCCTCGTCGGGATAATCGCTGCTATCGCGGTGATATCCCTCGGTTTCTCATCAATGATCACCCAGTCGGAGCGTTCCAACTGCGATCTTTGTGTCCGTCTCGATGCGATCGAGCAGCAGCTTGAGAAAATGAACGAACCGGACGAGGACGCCAAAAAGGATTAAAGCTCTAACCTCTGCATCTTAAGCGATGCAAGGAAGAGGAACGCTCGTCATCCTGCTTCTTCTTTCTGTGCTCTCTCTAGCAACGGAGATCGATGTCATCGATCCTGAGGCCCTCGAGACCGGCGTCATCATCGTTCAGGAAGATGATTATCTTGACGTGAGGGAGGTCGTCACCGTCCAAGGATCGGCCGGAAAGAAGGTCGCCTTCTCGGTCCCCTCCCTCATCTCGGAAGGGCCCGACATTGTGCTCGATCCGACGGCGCTATCCACGAACACATCCTCGTTCGTCACGCTCGAGGCCTATTCCTGTCCTCCCGCGCCCGTGCACACCTTCCGCGCCCTCGATGGTTGCCGGCGTCGCGATCCCACGAGGGTCACGGGCAGACTCCTAAGTGTCGGTAACGGAACGGTCGTGGAAGAGAACGATACGGGTGATAGGTTCCTCCTCCTCACGACGGAAGAGGAGAGCCTGGTGTTCAGGTACCGTGTGCTCCTTGATCCGCTCGTAACGGACCTCGATCCTTCGTTCCAGTTCGTTAAGCCCTATCTCAAGAGCGCCGGTTCATTCGACCTCAGGTTCGAGAACACACCGTGCTCCACATGGACCCTTCTAACCCATACGGTGGTTTCGGAGAACGATGTCGCCACAGAGGAGGGTCCTGGGCTCGTCCGACTCTACGGCAACAGGATGACCGGTGGTTATCTCGTCAAGCTCGGCCTTATCTCTTGCTCAACGCTCGAAGAGTACTTCAAGCAGCAGTATCTCGTCCATATCGACGAGCCCGCAGTCCGCGAGCTCGCCACGACCATCGCTACGAACGCCAACTCATCAAGTATCGAGCGCCAGGCCGAAGAGCTGTTCTACTACGTGCGGGACAGTATCAACTACAAGAGGGACCGTTTTGCCCCAGGCCAGGACTTCCCGGAAAGCCCAATCCAGACGCTAGAGACTAGGCTCGGCGACTGCGAGGACATGTCCATCCTCCTTATCTCGATGCTCCGTACGATCGGGCTGGATGCTAGATTAGTGCTCATGGACCTTGACCGTTCCGGCTCTGACTTCACGATACGGGAGCTGATCGAAGGGAATTCGCTCACATTCAACCACGTGGCCGTCATGGCGAGCTTCGGGCCAGATGGCAGGTTCGACAGGGCATCGGCCAAGATAATGGACGCTACATGTAAAGAGTGCCTGTTCGGCGAGGCTTCGGTAGAAGGCGTGCCATCCCTCGTTATCGACAGCGATGATGTCATATTCCCTATCCGCTCTTCCGGAGAATGCGAGGGGATGAAATGCGGTACCCGGTGCCACTCCGGACCCGGCCGGTGCTGTTCGGACTGGGATGGCGAGGAATGGCGTACGGACCATGAGTGCTGTAACTCGGCCGATTGCCTGGGGAACTCCCTGTGCAAGAACGGTCGATGCGTGGTGTGCGACGGTCGCATCTGCGGCGGCGTGTGCTACTCGCGGAAGGACCATAAGCGTCCCTGCTGCTCGCATCTGGACTGTGGGACCTTCGAATGGTGTGAGCAGTACAGCTGTACACTCGATGTATCGCGGCTCACGACCCTGGGTACGGGACTGCTCGGGTTCATCGTCCTCGTCCTTATGTACAGGCTTCTCAGACGGACCACTTGCCCACACTGCGGTGCGCGGATCCCGGCCCGCTCTAGCTTCTGCACGGCCTGCGGTGAGGAGATACTCTCACAGGAGGAAGGAGAGCGGCGTGCAGAGGTGGAGGCCATCAAGCGATATGCCGTGCAGGCCCGCAAGCGGGGAGCGTCCTTCGACACTATCGCCGACCGGCTCATGGAACGGGAGTACGATGCTGACGTGGTCGATCCCGTCCTCGATGTCATACGTGACGAGGAGAGCCGCCGTAAACACAAGCCCAAGAAGAAGAGCAAGAGCGGTCTCGACGACGCCATGCAGTACGTTCTCGCCCGGCGTGAGGAAGGATTCTCTGACGAAGCGATCCTGCACTCCCTTGAGCAGCGCGGTTATTCCCCGAACGTCGTGTCCAAGGCCATGTCGGATGAAGGCCAGGTGGACCGGATACGCCGGTACATCGCGTCACGCAGGGAGGAGGGCTTCTCTGAGCGCGAGATCCAGGAAGCGCTCGCACATGCCGGCTATTCCTTGCACGATGTGAGGGCAGCGTTCGCCCCGGTCACAAAGAAGCCGCGTAGCGACGACACTTTCGACGAACTCACGTGAGCAGGCCATGCGCGTCGCTATCGAGACATTCGGGTGTACCGTCAATCAGGCGGACAGCGAGATGATCGCACGCATTCTCGAGGATGCAGGTCACGAGCTAGTTGATATCGCCACCGCGGAAGCGGTCGTCGTGAACACGTGTTGCGTAAAGTCAGCCACCGAACGGAAGGTGCTCAAGCGCATCGCTGCCATCACGCTCCCCGTCGTCGTCACAGGGTGCCTCCCAAAAGCGGACGCCGGATCGGTCCTTGCAGTACGGCCGGACGCTGCCCTTGTAGGTCCCCGTGAGCTCGACCAGGTTCCTACGGCGCTTGCATCACTGGGCACGTCGTCACCTTCACGTGCGCTTGAGCATCGTCGCATGGACAAGTCAGGTCTCGGAAAACGTCGTATCCCCGGCATCACTGCACGTATACCAATCGCCGAGGGGTGTCTTGGCGCCTGTACATACTGCCAGACCCGGATCGCTCGTGGACCTCTCTTCAGTTTCCCGCACGAGGGACTTGTCGCAGAGGCACGTCGCGCCGTTGAGGCAGGATATCGTGAGCTCTGGCTCACCGCGCAGGACACGGCCGCCTATGGTGCGGACATCGGCGACTCGCTCGCAAGCCTCATTGCTGATATCGTGACCATCGATGGCGAGTTCCGCGTCCGCATAGGCATGTGCAATCCCAATCTCATCGCCCCACAGCTCGATGATATCCTACAGTGCATGAGCAGCCCCAGGTTGTATCGCTTCCTGCACCTCCCGGTCCAGTCAGGGAGCGACCGGGTGCTCGCCCATATGGGTCGCAGGTACGACCGTGAAGGGTATCTCGACATCGTCAGGAGATGCCGGGAGACCATACCTGACATCCTTCTCGCCACCGACGTCATCGTGGGATACCCGACCGAGAGCGAGGACGACTTCGAGGACACGCTCGACCTGCTCCGCCTCGCACGCCCTGAGATCGTCAACATCACTCGTTTCAGTCCACGTCCGGGCACGCCCGCAGCCAAGCTTAAAGAGCTTCCCGGTCGCGTCCTCAAGAGCCGGTCGCGCAGGGCGGCCGGGCTGTGCCAGCAGATGCAGGGGGAGGCGAACAAGGGCAGGACCGGGACGACCGTGAGTGCGCTCGTACGTGAAGAAGGGAAGAAAGGGGGCATGCTCGCCCGGACCGACAGCTACCGTCTAGTGGCCGTTCCGCACGGTACGCTCGGTACCTGGACCAAGGTCCGCGTCACCAGTTCGACGCCGACCTACCTGATTGGCGAGCCTCTCGAGGATGAAAAGCCTTAAAAGCGCAGCAGGCTCGCCAGTCCTACCGAGATGCCACGCGAACGCACGTCCTCCAAACGTCGGAAACGTACAAAGTCCGGAAAGAGGACCGACAAGGTCGACGAACGCACGCTCATCTTCGTCATCCGTGACGTACATGGCTACATCGACCGGTTGCAGCAGGTGCTAGAACTGGCCGCGGCCGAGGGCGCCGACGTGCTCGATATCGGTGGCGACTTCACGAACTTCGGTGACCGGTCCACGCTCGAGGACGTCCTCGCATCCCTCCCCGGTGACCGTAGTGTAGTGGTCGTCCACGGGAACCACGATCCTCCTGACCTCGTCGAGACAGTCCCGCGATACCTTCACGGGACCGCGCGCAGCATCCGCGGGCTCTGGTTCCTCGGTCTGGGCGGCAGCAATCCTATCGGTTTCTTCCCCGCCGAGCACACGGAGGAGGACCTCGCCGGCCTACTTACCAATGGCCTGGAGAAAGTACCGGACGATGCACCACTGGTGGTCGTGTCGCACGTCCCACCGCACGAGGTCCACGACTACGTTCCATTCGTCGCCCGTCACGTGGGCTCCACCGCTCTTCGTCAGTTCATTGCCGAGCGTCGACCGATGCTCGTCACTTGTGGTCACATCCATGAGTCTTTCGGCTGGACGGCGTTCCACATCACGAAGAAAGGCCTCAAGGACGTCGATACAGGTACCTCAGTCCAGATCGGTAAGGACGCGGACACCGTGGTCCTCAACGCCGGCAGCCTGCGCGACAGGCACTACGGTGTAGTGCTCATCGAAAGGACCGACGGTAAGATCAGTGTCACGCCCGAGGTCCGGCTGTTGCCCGACGACGGCCGGTTCTAGCGCCGCCAGCCACTGTTGACCTGTTGCTGATAACCCGGGTTTGACATTTCACGATTCGATTCATGATAAAAGCGATTTCTGATTTGC
>CAZFHY010000006.1:0-153834 GCA_964519305.1 Candidatus Undinarchaeota archaeon | reverse complement strand
CAGGACTGGGACCACCAGGGCTGGGACGACCAGGTATGGACATGGGTCCGCCGGGAATGGGACCACCAGGAATGGGACCCCCGGGAGGACCGCCAGGAATGGGGCCGCCCGGCATGGGTCCACCAGGAATGGATATGGGTCCACCAGGAATGGGACCACCAGGAATGGGGCCGCCAGGGATGGGACCACCAGGAATGGGGCCGCCCGGCATGGGTCCACCAGGAATGGGAGGACCGCCAGGAATGGGTCCACCAGGAATGGGAGGACCGCCAGGAATGGGGCCCGACATGGGAGCTCCCGGAGGAGCGCCCGGTGGACGTAACATCGAGGCCCTTGTAGAAAAGATTGTGGACGAGAAATGGAGAGAAGCAGAGGTTCGCATCGAGGACCTTGAGTCTTTCCGCACGGACCTGCACGAGAGCATGGCCGAGATCCGAGAGGAACTGGCCGAGCTCAAGTCACGCTACGTGGAACTGCAGGAGCACTCAACCGTGCGTCTGGAAGAGTACAGCAAGGAGCTTGAGGGCGTGGGTGCCCAGATCAATGCGCTCCAGCGCGTGCTCCAGCGGATCTTCCCCACAATCGCGGAGAACGTGCGTGAACTGTCCGATGTTGTTCGCGACATGAAGCGCCTCCGTGCCAAGGAGCAGGTACAGAAGATCCACGAGTGATTAATAGGTCCAAGGACGCCCTGAAAGCGCGTTAGTAAATCGCGTCGAAGGGGAGTCGCCCGAAGGGGAAGGCGACGACGGTCCGTTCGGGAGCCTTGCTCCCTCCCCTCCCAATACCCGCGGCGGCGGGCGCCGGTCACGCGCTCGCCGCTGCCTTGTTCTGCCCGGCTTTCCAAACATTCAAAAGTGTGCCCCTCACCCCACCACATCATGCCCGAGCTCACTCCTGAGCTTCGTGAACTACTTACCAAGCACCATTACGTCGTGGTCGGTCGGCACTCAGCGGTCAAGACCTGCCACTGGACGAAACGTTCGATCAGGGAGGGTCCGGGGCAAGTATGCTACAAGCAGAAGTTCTACGGGATCGAGAGCCATCGCTGTCTCCAGATGACCCCTGCGGTAGGGTGGTGCGACCACCAGTGTCTCCTCTGCTGGCGCCCCGTGGAGCACACACTGGGAGGGGATATGGACGAGGACGTGGACGAGCCCAAGGACATCGTGGACGGTGCGATAGCAGCACAGCGAAAGCTTCTCATAGGGTTCAAAGGACTTGACGAGGTCGATAAGGAGCGGCTGGATGAGGCGTTCAGCCCCCGCAACGCCGCCATCTCACTTGCGGGCGAGCCCACTCTCTACCACCGTATCGACGACCTCATCTTCGAGTTCCACAACCGCGGTATCACTACATTCCTGGTCACTAACGGCACTCGGCCGGACCGGCTCCCCACGTTCACCGAACCGACCCAGCTCTACATATCCCTCGACGCTCCTGACCGAGAACGTTATCTTGCCATGGACAGACCCATGAACGCGTCTTCCTGGGACCGGTTGAACGAGAGCCTTGAAAAGCTCCCGTCGTTCCGCTGCAGGACGGTCATCAGGCTCACGTTGGTCAAGGGACATAACATGACCAATCCCGAGGGATATGCCAAGCTCATTAAGAAGGCAGAACCGAAGTATATCGAGTGCAAGGCGTACATGCACGTGGGTTTCTCCCGCAAGCGTCTTCCCCGCGAGGCCATGCCATCCCATCAAGAGGTAAAGGACTTCGCTAAGCGACTAGCAAAAGCGACCGGCTACGAGATCACAGATGAGCAAGAACCTAGCCGTGTGGTCCTTCTGTCGTAAGGCGCGGTATTTATCGAACGCTCTGGAACCGAGCCTCATCCTTCATCAGGGACTAGCTCCGCCGGTAGTCCAGCGAAGGCGTGGAGATAGGCGGCCTCCATGTAATGGAGCTTGGCGGGGACCACGAGCAGATGGGGTGGTGGGCCGAGGTCCTCCTCCCGAAGCATCCGGAGTGGGCCAGCCCGCACCACGGGCTCCGGGGACCCGGCCCGGGCCAGAGCAATCATCAGGGAGTCACCGTCAATCAGAGGAGCACCGTCCTGAGGCGGGCCGCCCCGCCGTTCCGCAAGTAACCGCTCCATGGCAAGAAGGGTGTCCATACCCTCGTTGGCGGTCATGTACCGTGCCTCGTCAGCCACAATGTCCATGACCAGCAAGGTATGGCAGTCCCGCTCGATGTTCTGGTGCACCACCTCGAGCGGTGATGTGGGAAGGTAGCTGGGATGAGGAAAAGGCACGGAGCCGGCCTTACCGAACCGGACGAGCTGGAGCCCAGTCACTCCAACCGCCGAGTAGATGGAGGTGCCGTGCACCACGCGGGTAGTAACGCCCTCAGCATGGGCACGCAATCTAAGGTCCGGGTGCGTCGTGGCGACCATTGGATCCCCTTGGACAAGGAATCCCACGTCGCCCTTCGCAGTGGCCTCGATTATACGCTCCGCCCGTGACTCCACATCCTCGCGTTTGAGAACTTCGATAGGACCGCCGGCGAGCTCTTCAAGACGCTTGCGGTCGAGCCCAGCCATGAGACCTGTGTAGAACTCGGCGAACAGTGTCGTGCAGGAACGCATCGTCTCCAGAGCTTCAAGGGACGGGCTCTGCTCGTTGTAGAGCCCCAGACCGATGAGGAATAGCTGACCTTTAGCCATCGAGGCAGTCCTGGCATACGTGCCGGATGGCGTCGCCCTCGATCTCGTGCTCCATATGTCCCCGTGCGCAACAGGCTGGCTTGCCACAATCATCGCACACCAGAGGCGTCTGCACAGGATCGTCCTCTCCGATCATGCAGAAGAAGCATTCGGTGACCTCGTCCGTTCTCACGAAAAGGTGGAAGGTCCTATCATCGCTTTTAAAGGTTCACCGACGACCTAGTAAGTGGCCCACAAGAAGGCGGATCACACGCAGGCCATCGACCAGTGGATTGATCTTTGAGCGCTCGTCGCCGTATACCGCGATGATGGGCGCCTCGGTCACGGCAAGACTGAGGTCGGCAGCTCGGAGCACCATCCCTACCTCCACGGTATAACGCTCGAACCCTCGCACTAGTTCAGCAGCGTGCTCCCCACGGAACGCCCGGAACCCCGACTGGACGTCAGTGAGGTGCATGCCGGTCGTTAGAGTGCATATACTGCTAACAAGTCGGTTGGACAACCGTCGCTGGAAGGGCATCTGGGAAACATCCCCCAGGAACCGGCTCCCGATGCACATTGTGCTTCCCTCCAGCCCTTTAACCAGCTGAGGGATATCGGAGGGATCATGCTGACCGTCAGCATCGAGCATCACATAGATATCCGCGTCCACGGCGGCAACGCCCGTCTCCATGGCAGCGCCCTTCCCACGGTTCTCCGGATGGACGACTACCTCCGCCCCTGCCTTTCTAGCAGCGGCGTCGGTCCCGTCCTTGGAGCCATCGTCCACAACCACGACCCGGTCTACGTGAGGGAGCGTGTCCTTGACCACGGTAGCGATGGCGTCGGTCTCGTGAAAAGCGGGGATGATCGCGGCGAGCATCTGACACCCTCACATGAGCTTGAGATCGCCCGTGAGACGGTCCATCGCATCCTCTGGTGCCGGACCTATACCCAGGGCCGTAACCGTGCCGGCCGGGATCTCGGTATAGCCAGCGTCGCGGACCAGAAAACACGGGAGCGGTACGCGCTGGACCCGGCCATATAGGTCCAGAAGGTCATCGAGGGAGTCTACATGGACTGCTATCTTTCGCTGCCCTTCCCGACCCCATGTGTCCACCCACTCCCGGCGAGAGCGCTGGGCACGCTCAAAGGCGCCAATGGCGGCATGGGCACCCTGGACGACCGCCTTCCCGCGGCTGAGCTTGAGGTCCCTACGGAAGACTATGACCTGCTTCAGCTCATCCGTCACCAAGGCACCTCCTTGTATTTGAGCGCGTAGCCGACGAAGTTCATCAGCAGGTGGAGCGGAGGAGTGATGAGGAGGAGTATTACCATGGTCCTCAGCGGTGGCGCCCATCCGACGAGATACAGGACGATCAGCGCTCCGACCACGAAGTCGAGCTGATCAAGGAGCAGCGTTCGTTCCCCACGGCCCACATCGATCCGACGTTTCAGGAAGGACCCGGCGAGGTCACCCATGAGCGCACCGATCGCCATCACGAAACCGAGCATCCACGTATTACCCTGACCCAGAGATACAGCAGCACCGATGACAGCAGCGTACACGAATCCGGCAATAGTCTTGCCCTCACCCAATATGCGTCGGCCATCCATCCACTCCCGGCCCATATCCAGAGGATAGGCGAGCGCCTTGAAGAAAGAGAAATGGGCCATGTAGCAGGGGGCCATGTTCGCCATATATGCGGGTAAGAAGTACAGGAAGGCGTTCAGGATCTCCATCGGAAGGCTCATGTGCACGCCTCCAGTGCGGTCTCAAGGCTGTGGACACCGCCGGTCGCCTCATTGAATGTCAGGATGTCGTCAGTGGTGTTCAGATAACTGAACCGGAGCGCCAGAGCAGTGGACACTTCGGTTGCGGCCACCACGTCCTCACCTCCAGCATTGGGATGGAAAGCGAAAGCGAATCGGGCCGGACGTGCCTCAATGAACCGTTCGAGCCCCTCCTGATCATCCACCGGGATGTCACCCAGGCGGGATGGATTGGAACGCATCCCGACCATTATCTCGGTCATCCCGCCGTCAACGGTCTTGACAGGAAAGGGTATCTCATAGGTCCGCATCTCCCCTTTGAGGTTAAGGTTGTACTGCTCACCGGAAACACCCAGGAAGAAGAGCGCCAACCGATCAGCTGCCTGTACCAGCTGGTTGAAGTTCCCTCCTTCGACCGTGATCACGCCCCTTGCCCCTTCATAGGTGACCCGGGATTCTTTGCCGCCAGCCAATGATCCTTTGATATGGATGACCGCACATCCTTGGGGAGCGTTCAAGCGGGCTGCAGTATAGAGGAACAAGCAGAGCACTGCCAGGACGACACCCACTCGCACCAGAGGAAGGGTATTACTGGGTTCTGGCTCAACCAGACCATCAACCTCCTCCGGGTCGGAGGGCATGGCAGGCTCGGTCGCACGCAAGCTTTTAATAGATAGGGATTCCCCGCCGATGATATGGACCCGTCCTCCCATCTGAAGGAGGCACGGAAGGCCAGTAAGACCGCTACGTTCCTCATCGATGTCGCGATGACGCGGGCAAAGGACCCACACCTCCTCATCTCAACCATCAAACAGCTATACACCGGTATGGACAACGCCATCACCGCTGCGCTTATAATCGCACGGAAGCGCGGGCTCATACCCAACGTGCCGACCATCGACCGGTACAGGTCTGAGGTCTTCGAGGAAGTGCTCGTGAAGGAGCACGGATTCAAAGAGGATTACCCCGCTGCGTTCCGTACCGTCACCAAGCTCTATCATGCAATCGAGGACAAGCATATCAACGTGGACGCCAATTCCCTCAGCCTCGTCATCTCGACCGAGAAGGGATCGGTGTCCGTGAGCCGGGGGCAGCTGAAAGAACTATCCCGGCTATTGGCGGACCTCGTACGCGACACCGACAGTCTCATCTGATCGTTATAGATTGAGATCAGGGAACACGTTTATACCGTTGGACTCGATCGTATAGGGTACGATCTTTCGGGGAAAGGCGATCCCCCGCATCTTGATGATCTCCAGGCCCAGGCGGCGTGTCCATTCCCGGCGAAGGTTGTAGAGGTTCACCACTCCATCAGCCAGGAACTCGGTGCCGTGGACGCTCTTGATATTGTCGGGCGTAATATGCTCCTCAACGGTGAAGATGCTGGTCGTGTTATGGATCTTGACAGTCTCGAAGAGCTTAAGGAAGGTCCGCCGACGCTCGATATCGTTCTCACATACCATCGCGAGGGCTGTGAGGGAGTCGATACCCAGAAGAGTGGCGCCGATTGTCTCGATAGTCTTCTCAATGGGCCCCCTGTCCTCCTTGATGAAGCTCTGGAGATGTGTCGGGTAGTAGTTCTTGAAAGTGAACAAGCCCTTCTTTTCGAGCGCTTCGAGGTCGTACCCCATGCGTTTCATGAACCTGTAGACCTCGTCCCGCGACTGTTCGAACGATATATAGAGCCCCGGTTCGCCATCGGTCAAGGCCGCATTGTATAGGATCTGGAGAGCGAGAGTCGTCTTTCCGGTTCCGGGCCCGCCGAAGAGGCATATCGTTGCGTTGCGCTCGAACCCCCCTCCCATGAGCTTGTCGAAGCCCGGGACATGAGTTGGAATCTTCTCGTCGCTGCCTTGGGACACTGGAGGAGCGTCCATCCGAGTCAGATTTGGGTCCTCGCCGAACACGGACATGTCCGTTGACTGAGCATGCAATACATAAAAAAGGATGCAGCGGGCGAGGTCCGCGGCATCAAAGATTTATAGATGAGGGCAACCATCCCTCACATGGGCTCTGCCTCCCTCAGCTCCATCCTCGATGGAGAAGAGCCTTGGCGGCACTTGGACGAAGTCGTGGCATCCGTTGAAGAACTGACGGCCACACCGGGGACGGACCGGGAACTTTTCGATCTGGCGTCCCAATCTGAGAATGTAGGGTTCAGGCGGTCCGCCCTCCTCCTACGGCTCGCTGCCAGCGAACTGGGGCCAAGGGACGCAGACGCGATTGTCTCCGTCATCCTGAATCGAAGAGGCCCAGCACTTTTCAAGGCCTTAGAGGGGGCGGTTCGTGAGCTCGGACGAGGTCTCAGAGGTATCCTTGATGCCGTCGAACGCCTCGATGTCCCTAAGGAGCGCGCTATCGTTCTTGGCACCCTTGGTGAGGTCCTGGCCGATTCGCCCTCAGCGGAGAGGCTAGCACCATCCGTGCTCAGGGAGTTGGAACGTGCGAGCGATACCGTACACATGGAAATCATCCCCCTCCTCATGACAGCGGCCGATGAGAGGACGCGACCTCGTCTCTCACGTCAGGCCAAGGAAGCCCTATCGTCCACCGTTGCCGAGGACACGCCCGGACGTGCGGCCACCTTCCTCGCAGCATTCCCTCCCGCCATCGCCGCGGAGATGGGGGATTGGCTCATGCGGGAAATGGCCGAGTCCGATGTCTCCAGCCGTGCACGATGGGTTGCCGCACTAGGTCACGCGCTCGGTCCGGATCTTGTGACGGGTTTCGCCGATGGCATAGTCATCGATGCTACATCCCTCCCCCGGAAGGAACGCTGTCACACGTTATTCCACATCGTCGAAGGGCTGGGTGACCGTGCTCCTCCCGCTGCAATGGAGGCGGCCATTGATCTCGTGAAGGAATCAAGCCCGGACGAGGCAGTAACGCTCCTTGCCCATCTCGCTAGGGCACCTCTTTCGGACACTGCGTTCTGCCGGCTCATGGAGGGCCTTGTCCCCAGAGTTATCCACAGACTGTCCGAACTGGAGGATCCATGGAGCCGTGCTGAGGCAGTGCGTGGTCTCCTCAAGCTCGCCTCAGGATGTCCGAGGGATACTGCTCGCACAGTACTGGCAGCAGCGATAGAGCTACCTGATCCAGAGCATACGGCTCATGTGGTCAAGGGTGCACGTGCTTATTGTACGCCACGCCCCGACCTCCTAGAGGCCGTCGCCAGTACGGCTCTCGAAACCCTTGTACCCGCTGCTGATATCACAGCCATCCCTCGTAGGCTGGAAGTGCTCCGTGACCTGGCCGCTTCAGGCCATTACGTCATGGGAGCAGTCCGTGACCACCTCACGCCACACACAAAGGAGCTAGTACGGACGGTCACTGAGATCTCGGATCCTTGGGAAAAGGCCACATCACTCGGGATACTGGGTGAACTCGTGGGACCTGATACCTTGAGCACTGAACTTGCCGATCGGACCGATGTCCTCTTGGAGTTGACCGAGAGCATCGAGGATCCTTGGCTCCGCATGGACTCTCTCCTCGCACTCTCCAGTGCGCTCAATCCCGATCAAACAGAGGCGGCCATCGTCCGTGCGTTCGATGCCCTATCCGATCCCGCCAGTCGTGCCAGAGCCCTCTCCAAGATGCGAGAACGATCGGTAATGGATCATTTGGTCGAGCGCCTTCTGGACGAACGGCTGTCCTCACTCCTTCCACAAAAGGATACCCCTTCCGAGCTGGCTGGGTCCACATTCGCATCACTGCTCAAAGCTACGGTCGGATACGAATCTACTGCAAAAGTCCTTACTGCGTTCGACAGTCAAAATCCTTGCACTGGGCCCCTGGCCCTCCCCGGCTGGCCACCGCCTGATCCCGGTTCAGGAGGCCCTTGGAGCATGCTCGCTGCAGCCGGACTTCCCACACCGCCCCCCTCGGGTGACGTCGGAGTCGTTGTACGTGAGATACTCCCTCCAACCGGCCTCGCTGATGACCTTGCGGCCCGCCTCTTGGTCGAAGGCGAGACGTCCTCAGCACATCTCGTGCCCGAAGCAGCGGGCATCGTGATCCTGACCAGGACCAGCGCTGTCTCTCTGACGGACGCGTTAGCGATCGTGGATAAGATCGATACTGAAGTGGAGAGCCCGTCGATATCCAACCTCCGGGATTACTTGGAGCACAGCCAGGATGTGCTCGAGGGGCGGTCCGCCCCTGCACCTTGCAAGTTCTGTCCGGCAGCAGAAGGGTGCGATTCCAAGGAACATCGTCTGATCCTCCGGTCCGTTACCGTCATCTGCGAAGCTCCCGCCGACGAGCGTCACGACCTCCTTGTAGAGATGTCCAATGAGCTTGGATCTGTCGATAACCCCCTCCCTTCACTACCTTCGGCTCTCGATGCGATCCGTCGCTATGTCAATGGGGAACTTACGCAGGAGGGTGCGCTCATCCGTTTGATCGATCTCCTCCTGTTCCCACCTGACTGTGTGCGGAGGATTAAGGTAGTCCTCGCGACAGCGGGGACCGACCATGTGCTAGCGGATGCACGACGTATCTTGGCCCTCCAGGACCATGTCAAAGGTGTGGCCTGGGCTCGCCGGGCACCCGGCTCCGAGGACCTTCACGCTCTCGAGGATGTTCTTGAGACCGTGGGTATGGAGGCCACTACGACCCTCGCCCGCGTCCGCTGTCTGCGTAGGGTACTAGACGCCGAGGCACGGCCTCTGCTCATCGCCTCTCTTGAAGCAGGCCGTACCGACGTATACAGAGCACTTGCTCAGGTCGCCCTATCCGCCCTCCCGCCAGTACCACGTCGCCAGGCCCTTGGCGCAGTACTTGACGGCCCAGCAATTGCGGCCATCGGACGTAGCAGGCGGGCACTCGGATCTCTGGACATAACCAGGGCATTGGCCAATGCTGTGGTCGCGCCCATCCCCGCCACCACGGTCTCCGCACAGGTACCCGTCGAAACGCCCCGTCCCTTGGAGGTGCCTGAACCTATCCTAGTGTCTGGAGGAGAGTTCCCAGTTCGCTCTGGGTACTCCTATCTGGTGATCGAGAGCAAACCCGAAACGAGCTTTCGCTTCCTTTCACATGCCCACACGCTCGGTAAACCCACCCTCTGTATCTCCCGTACTAATCCCGATATCCTTCGCCGTCGCTACGAACTGTCCGAGGAGGTCGCAGTGCGCTGGCTCACGGACGAACGTTCCATCGATAACGTGACCCTGAGCCCCTCACATATTGACACTGTCCAGGCAATCAAGCGTTACGTCGATGAGTTGCCATCGTCGGTCGTGCTCCTGGACGGGATCGAGTATCTAGTAGGCCACAACGGTTTCGACTCTGTGTTCCGGGCCATCCAATCCCTCAGGGACCGGGTGTCCATGGGCGATGCTTCTCTTCTCGTCACAGTAAGCAGGTTCGCCCTTGGTGAGCGTGAGCTCACGCTCCTCCAACGCGAGCTTGAGACGCTTGGACACGAGACGAGCAGCGAAGGACGGTGATCATGGCCACTGCCGGTATGGAGCTTCAGCTCCTCGTTGCCCTTCTGGTGGCCGGCCCGTTCGTAGCCCTGGCGGCCACCTATGTGTTCCATGCCGCCCTCGACCGAGAGAGCGATAGTCGATGGGGTTTCCGTGAACGTACATTCGTGGCTCTTTTGATCGGGTTCTGGGCCCTCGCGCTCATAATGGGCGCGAGCAGGGCGAGCTCCGCGCTCGCTGCGACAATGGTCTTGGCCCAGAAGTACATGTTCCCCGTGTTCCTAGTGGTCGGTCTTGCAGCCACGTACCTATTCGGCTACCTTTTCGGAGGGGAGGACGAGGTGAGCGGACTCCGCCGGGGCGTGATGCTCCTTGGCGCATTTCTTGCTTTCGCTGCAGTGGGGCTCGCGTTCGGGTCCACGGGGCTCGGTGCACTCCTAGTACTGGTGTTCATGACGGCTGTGATCGTTGGTACATGGTCGCCAACGCCCGACTACCTACTTGATGAGGATGAGGACGAATCAGTATAGAGTTGAATATTCTGTAACTCAGGCTTATTAAGAAGAACGAACACATCAATCCCGTGCGCTCCAACAAGGTAGCAGTCATCATAATCCTCGTAATGCTGACCTGTGTTTCGGGGGAGTGGTTCCAGGAAGAGATGACCTTCGATGACCTGGGATCACCCACAAAGACCTACAAGTGCACATCCGAGGACCGCGAGCTCGTGACTGAGATATCCATCCCATTCACAGCTCCCGAGAGACCCGAGTCGACCACCCTCAACATCCATGCCTCGAGCACTTATGCACCGCGACTCCATGTCATCGTCAACGGTGTCCCCGTCCCTGGAGAGCGTACATATTCCGACTGGTGGACCGTTCGCTCCAATTTCAACATGCGCTGGGACCTCAGTACGCACGATTATAATCTGGACAAGGGTGAGAACACCATCACGCTCAGGGTCACCCAGAGGCTCGATTACTGCGAGGACATCACCATCTTCGGGAACTCATTTGTCCTCATTCAATACCAACGGGATCCCACTCCGACACCTGCGCCCTCGGTCACAGCAAGCCCGGTACCGACCGATATCCCGGGGAGCTCACCGACAACCCCGTCGCCACAAGCGACCGCAACGGTACTACCACACCTACGCCTCCTCGATGTCGGAGAGCGGTGTGCAGATGATAGCAGGTGCGCCTCGCGCAATTGCATTTTCGTCTGCTGCCTCAAGGGCCATAAGTGCTGCACGTCCGATGCGTTCTGCTCGTTCGGCACCCGGTGCGATATTGACAGGTTCTATTGCGTACCAGAGGATGATGATGACACAGAATCATTCATCGATAATCTGCTGAACATCGAGGACATCATTGATGCGGGTTTGTTCGTCGGTGCTATCTTCGTCGGGATACTATACTATTCCGGAAAATGGAAGTTCCGGAGACATAATTGAGAACGCGATGTCCTAACAGCAAGTAGGACAGGGAGCAGATAAGAAAAAAAAACAAGGAAGGGGGCCGGGCGGACCCGACCCCCAATGCAACCTTGCGTCTCGGTTTTACTTGTCGAGGCGCTTGATGCCGAGCTTCTTGACGTTGGCCTTCTTGACCTTCGCCGGCATCCAGGAGGGGGCATTCGGAGGCGCGTCAACGACCTTCACAGTGCCCTCGAAGATGTGGATGCGCTTTGCACCGCGCTCTCGGAGCTCGATCTTCTTGAAGCCGCGAGCGGCAGCCTTCAGGGCGGCAGCACGGGGCTGCTTGCCGGAGAAGACGTGGTTGCTGTCCTTACCGTTCTGCTGCAGAACAAAGTACTTGACATTTCCAGCCATGATATCACACTGCACCCCCCGATAGCGTTTTCCTTTAAATTGATTTGCTTTATTGGGGCCTCTTATCCCGTTTTTAACGCTAATCGTGACACGGAAAGCCAGTCCTTTATTCGGTCAATTATCGCCCCCCAGCCGTAAACAAGCATATTACTACAGTCATTACAAATATTATTAGTTAATATTACGATTAGTAAATATTTATTTGATAATCATCCGTAAAACCGAGGATTAAGGTTCCTGCGTGCGATTTCGTATTCTCATGAAAACTTCCTCCATACGACCATGTCGGAATCATTTCCCGTTCCCCCATATCGCACGTGGCGCCCGACATGGTGGAAGTATCATATGAAAAGGCCCCATTGGGGATGGTCCCGAGGTGGTGAACGCCCGTCGGACCAGCCCGGGCAAAACCCATTTATAGTTAACACTGTCATCCCCTCCGACCCGCACTGGCGGGTAGGGGATCCCACCCATGCTGGACATCACAATCGACGAGAAGCAGGTCAAAAGGACCATCGAGAGATTCCGGGAGCGCAACATCATCCTCCCTACCTTCAAGCAGATGAAGAATCCCGAGCTCGTGCCTGACAAGATAGCACAGAAACTGAAGGACATCGGGCTCTGGGACGTGGACTCACGTAACCTTTTCCGAATATCCTGGAAGAACGACATGTCGACCGGCGGATTCAATGGCGTTAATTATCTAGAGATGCCCTCTGAGCTCACAGGTGTCGACGCTAGGATCATCGCCTTGGTCGGTAAATGGTTCCCAACCGGTGCCCACAAGGTCGGAGCGGCCTATGGGTGCTTGGCCCCCCGCCTGGTCACAGGTGAGTTCGATCCCATCAACGAGAAAGCAGTATGGCCTTCCACAGGAAACTACTGTCGAGGGGGAGCGTACGTGTCATCCCTCATGGGTTGCCACTCGGTGGCCATCCTCCCCGAGGAGATGAGCAAGGAACGGTTCGAGTGGCTCAAGTCCATAGGTAGCGAGGTCATCGCCACGCCCGGGTGCGAGTCCAACGTCAAGGAGATCTATGATAAATGCTGGGAGCTCAGGCGTAGCGGGGATGCCCTGACCATCTTCAACCAGTTCGATGAGCCCGGCAATCCCCTCTGGCACTACGAGGTCACGGGTCACGCGATCGAGGAAGTGCTGAAGAAGGAGATGCGCACCGGCGACAGGTACTTTGGCTATTGCGTCGCGACCGGGTCCGCTGGTACCATCGGTGCCGGAGAGTATCTAAAGGAGCGATACCCCACGTCCAAGGTCGTCGCCAGCGAGGCCCTCCAGTGCCCCACCCTGCTCATGAACGGTTTCGGTGCTCACCGGATCGAGGGTATCGGTGACAAACACGTCCCATGGGTGCACAACGTTAAGAACACGGACATGATCGTCGCCATGGACGATGCTCCGGTGATGAACGCCATGCGTCTGTTCAACGAGGAGGCTGGCAAGAAATACCTTGTGGATCAAGGTGTCTCCCAAGAGCTCATCGACAAGCTCCCTCTGCTAGGTATATCCTCGATCAGCAATATGATGACGTGCATCAAGGCCGCCAAGTACTTCGAACTGGGCGAGAGCGATGTCCTCTTCACCATCTTTACCGACTCCATGGGGATGTACGGCTCACGTCTCGAGGAACAGAATGCGCAGAACGGACCATTCACCCGCGACGACGCTATATTGGCCTTCCACAGGGACATACATGGTATCAAGACGGACTTCATGAAGGAACTCGGGCACTACGACCGCAAGCGCATCCACAATCTCAAGTACTTCACGTGGATCGAGCAGCAGGGAAAGGACCTTGCCGAACTCAATGCCCAGTGGAACGATCCGAACTACTGGCCGGACCGATGGCACATGGGCGAGCGGTACGATGAGCTCATCGAGGACTTCAACCGTCAGACCGGACTGCTGGAAAGCTCATAGCGGCGCAACATACTTAACGTTCGGCGTCCCTCGGGATAGCAATGGCCGAGCCCCGTAGCGAGCTCCCGGCCACCTTGTTCGGTCTGGGGAAGAAGGGTGAGTCGACTCCAGTGAGAGTGCGATTCCTCCCATCGGCCATCGAGATCACCGTGAAGGACCAGGGGCCCGTTCGGCTCACGTACGGATCGGTCACTATGGAGCTTGGGCCCGATGACGAGTTCTGGGTGTTCAAGGGTCATGCCCTGGGAAATGACCTCCTCCTCTACGTCAATGAGGATTCCCTCCCCGATATCGTCAGGCGCTCGGGCGCACATCCCTCGGTTATCAAGCGGATCAATAAGCTGGCATCAGTTAAGGAGGCGCACTCTTCCGGGCAGAAGGTGATGTTGGCCCTGTTCCTCCTATTCATCGTTGTCATCCTCGCAGGTATCTATGCCGGCGTCCCTATCCTCCTCGATATGGCTGTTGACAGGATCCCGGTCGACTGGGAAGAATCGCTCGGGGCCACTGCCGCCGGGGATATAACCCGTAATTATCGCGAGTGCAAGAACACGGAGCTTAATGCCGCCCTCGCGGAGGTCACCGATCGGCTCGTGACAGCATCGGGCGACCAGCCATATACCTTCAACTTCACCATCATCGATACCAAGATGGTGAACGCGTTCGCTCTTCCGGGAGGACGGATGTTCGTGACCTACGGACTCCTTAACGCCACCGACGATCCTCATGAGGTCGCAGGGGTGCTCGGCCACGAGATGGCCCACGTCACCGGACGCCACGGTCTGCGGAACGTGGTCGCTAACGCGGGCATCGGGATCATGGTGGCGATCATCATGAGCGGGACCGACTCGGACATAGTGGAGTTGGCACCCCTCGCGGGCGATCTCTCCGCCCTTGCGTTCAGTAGGGAGCAGGAGCGGGAAGCGGACGATGGAGGCTTGGAGATACTCTATGCTGCTAAGCTCGATCCTGACGGTCTGCCCCGGTTCTTCGATCGTCTGGCAGCGGACGACACTATACTAGAGGACGTCATGGAGGTGGCCTCGACCCATCCGGTGAGCGCTGACCGGGCAGCCGAGATCCGGAGCGTGATATCCTCACGTCCGGCACCCATCATCACACCTCTAACGACCGATTGGAGCATATTGGAGAAGCGATGTACGCCCCTGCCGGTAAAGGGCGGACCTTAGCCTAGGAACACGTTTTTATAATTGATGACGTCCTTCCTTCATCATATGGACCGCCGATATACTCTTGCGTTCGTCCTAATTACACTCCTTCTGATAGGGGTCGCTGCTCAGGATGACTGGGAAGAGTGGGGCGATACCGGTGACAGCGGCGGTCCGCCTGCTGCATGTCAGCCGCAGAACGACGGTAAGTGTCCGGAAGAGTGCACAAAGGAGAACGATCCCGATTGCTGGACCCTCACCGACACATTGGCGCAGTTGTGGGAGGGTTCATGTACCGATCTCAACGGAGTCACCACACCACAACTGACCGAGCAGGCCTGCGTCCGAGCGAGCAACCAGTGGGACGGTTCGACTGGTAAGATGTTCTTCGTTTGCATCGGTACGTTCTTCGGCTCCCTCGTCGGGATGGTCATCTTCGTGGTGCTCTCCATCCAGGAGCGGGCCGAGGCACGAAAGGCCGAAGAGGGGAAGCTCGATCAGTACAAGGGCCAGTCCGACCAGGAAAGCGAACAAGGAGTCCCAGGGGCAGAATACCCCCAGACGGAGCAGGCACCCGCACCCCCGCCGCAGGAGAGCGCTCCTCAGGAACAACCGGCCGAGCAGCAGCAGAGCTGGGGGAACGAATCCAGCGAGGGATGGAGCGACAGCGAAGGCGGCTGGTGAGCGATCATTCTATCACGCGCATTCCACTAGTTCATAGCCTTGACGCTATATAGCGATCCTACATAGGAGTGCATGACAGCAGGACCTGTGATGCTTAGGCCGAGCAGTGGACTTAAGTTCTGACGACGACACTACTGCAGAGCCGTGCGGAGCCGGTCCTTGATGTCCTCCGCCACGTCCTCGTACGAGAACTGGCTGGCGGTCTCGACATCCTGCTGGATCTCGAGCTCATGCAGGGTGTAGCCAATCGCGATCCCCAGGAGTCCCCCGGCCATGAAGCCGAACAGGAAAGCCTGGTTGACCTCCCGGTCGATCTCCAGGAAGCGTCTGGTCTCCTGCCTGAGAGTGTCCTTGGCCTTCTCGCCTATGGCGGCTATCGGGATCTCATCCATAGACCTGCTCATCAACGCCAAGAAATTAAAGGATTTCATCGGCGACCGGGGCGCCAACACATAAAAACCTCCTAGGCTCCATCGAGGATATGACCGTCACCGTCCTCGATCTTCCAGAGCTCGTCGAACGGTTGTCAGCCGACAACCGTGCGCGGTGGGAGCGCATCTTTGATGTGCGATCATCCACGGGAGCCCTGAGCGTACCTCCCCCGATGGAGGAGTGGGTGGTGGACCGGTTCGGGAGCATTGAAGCTGTGACGTCGCAGCCCATCGTTCACGTGATGAACACCGTGGTGGGTGAAGGCTCGTTGTTCAATCCCCTGCGAGCCCATCGCCCACTTGACGCCAAGCCCCATGGGGACGTGTCGGATGAGGTGACCGGAAGCAGCGGAGGACCCTTTTGCACACCCCTTGAGCTCACTCCCGAGGATCCGTTCGGGCGAGTGAAAGGCAAGCATTGCGTCACGGCCTCGAACATCGCCAAGTACGACGGTTACCATGGTCTGATCGTGTTCGACGAGCACGATCCCCTCCACATCTCTTCTGAGAGGGTGGCCGACTACATCGACTGCGCTCTCGCCTGGGCCGATCGGTGCAGGCAGCTCGATCCGGATGCTCAGAACGTGTTAATAATCTGGAACTGCCTCTGGAAGGGCGGAGCATCCATCACTCACGGGCATGCCCAGGTCGTGTGCACCAGAGGGCTCCACTACGCTCGCGTGGAACACCTACGGGCTGCTGCAGCTCGCTATCGGGAAGCGCACGGCACCGACTATTTCGATGACCTGTCTGAGCTCCAGTGTACGCTGGATCTAGGTCGCGAGTGGCGGGGTGTGCGGGTGCTCGTGAACCTCACACCCATCAAGGAACGTGAGGTCATACTCCTGTCCCCAACGATAACTGACGACCTGAAAGAAGCGGTGTTCAAGGTGCTCGACCATCATCTCCATAAGCTCGGTACCCGGTCATTCAACCTCGCTATTGCGATTCCGCCGTCCGATGATCCGCGATGGGAGGGATTCCCGGTAGTAGTGCGTTTGGTGGACCGGGGTGACCCTTCCCATCGCAGCTCCGACGTCGCCGCAATGGAGCTGTACGGATCGAGCATCATCACCACCGATCCGTTCGAGGTGGCGCTGTCGCTCTTCCCATTGTTCAGATGATAGCCGTTCCTAGGACGTAGGATAGACCAGCTGCCGTGGATACCTGTAGAGTTACTAGGTCACCACGACCGACTCTGGGGTGAAGCCGAACTTGATGAGGGCCTCCTTCGCCTTGCGTGCCTGTGCACCCTGGAGTTCGATAGAATCCTTTTTCAGAGTGCCTCCGCAAGCAAGGTAGGACTTCAGCTTCTTGGCAAGCTGCTTTGTATCGATGTGCTTGCCTTCAATACCCTCTATTATCGTAATCTTCTTCCCATAACGCCGGGTCACCGTTTTCACGGTGATCTTCTGGGTCTCCTTCGCGATCGCCTCGCAGACACAAAGGTCCTCAGGCAGTCCACAGACCTTACATATATCGGCCACTTGCAGTAGTTATTCCCCATTGTAGTTTTTTAAAGGTTACCAAAGGCAATACGCAACGGATAGTTAGAGGAACGAATACGGAAAGTCAGGGAGATAAGATGGACCAAGCGAACCAAGCGGTACCGGCCGAGGGCGGGAAGAGCGCCTATAAGTACTACCGCGATGAGGCCACGAAGGACACCACCTATGCCAAGACCAAATATTCCGCCGGCCAGGACTTAATGAGCAAGCAGGACTATCCCAAAGCTATCGAGGCGTTCCAGGCGGCCGTCGACCTGACCCCTGAATTCGTCGAAGCATGGAACGCACTTGGTAATGCCTTCATCGAGGCCAATAAGCCCTTGGACGCCATCAACGCGCTGAACAATGCGATCCAACAGGACCAAGAGTCAGGTGATGCATGGTACCTACTCGGGCGAGCGTACTACAATTACGGTGCCATCAAGCAGACGGTCACGTGCTACAAGCAGGCCATTGCGCTCGATCCAAGCTTCCTGCCCTATAACCTCTATGACGAGATAGCGCAGTCGTGGTTCCGCACGGACCTGAAACGAAAGACCTTCACGTTCCTCATGTCCAACGATGTGCTAGTGGACGAGTTCGGCGGCCAACTGTACATCACCATGGATACATGGGACATCCCCACGCGCATGCTTCTCGGTATATTCAAGGTCCTCACTGCGAAGGGTCGCGTCACCAAGACACTGGTGTCCACGACCCACTTCTGCGATTGCTATGGTGTTGTATCGGATCGGCACACTTGTCCCTCATGTGGGTGTGATGTTCCGGAACCGTCGAAGGAGGGTTACTCGGCCTGCCCCTCCTGTCAGACATACGTCGTCCCGGTGAGTGGCGTCACGTGCATGAACTGTGGACGGGCCTACCCCTCTATCAAGGACTGTCACGAGAAGAACACCTATCGGTACACGCTCAACGCCACGGGTGAGGCCATGTGGATCGAGTACAGCGGTCAGGTGCGGACAGGTCTGGCTATGTCGAGCGCGGTCATGCTGCTCGGCGCAGGTGGGACCGTGTACGCGTTCATGAGCGGTCTGTCCATCTATATCGTCGCCGGTGTTGCACTCGTGCCGTTGGGCGGGCTCATCTATGTGCTCAACGCCCTCCATCGCCTCCAGATAATCCAGAACGTACAAAGGAAGGTGGGTCGACGGGTCAAGAATGTCGCCCTGAGAGTGACCCACACCATCAGGCCGCGGGCAAATGCACTGGCTGAACAGATAACAGCAGCTCGGCACAAGTACTTCCCGACACCTGATGAACAGGCTGCGCTGGAGGCCGAGCGTGAGCAGGCCGCGAAGCTCAACCAGGTGCTCAGCGAGGAGAAGGAGACCAGCGCGACCGGTGCCAAGATTATGGTGTTGATGTTCAAGCTCACCCATCCCTTCGAGGGGCTCATACAAAGCTTCAAGGCTCTGCACAAAGCACTGACCGAGGAAGAGGAGGTCGAGCGGGATGAGTTCGGGAACGTCCTTAAAGAGGAAGAGATGTCCGCCCTCCAGCTCCACTTCCGACGGATTTTCATCACCATTGCCAAGACGTTCCGCCCCATTACCGAGGGATTAGCCAACCTGACCAGGGAGAAGACAGAAGAAGAAGTAGAAATGGAGCGTATGAAGGCCGAAGAGAACCGAATGGAGTCGATGATCGAGGAGACCCAACAAGGACCCACTATCCTGAAACGGATCGCGCTGACCATGGGTTCCGTGTTCGCACCAGTGGACAAGCTCGTCGTTACGATCCGTGCGATCCTCACACCCGAGCGGGAGAAGACCAAGGAGGAGATCGAGGCCGAGGCGGAGATGGTGGAGGCCGATGAGGAGGAGAGCGGTCTGGTCGCCCAGGTCAGGGGTATTTTCGGCTCTTTGACCCGTTCGCTAGTACCGATGCGCGATGCCCTATACAAGACCTTCCGACGAAAGAGCGACGAAGAAATCGAGGCGGAGCGACTAGCGGCCCAAGTGTCTCGCTATGGTGAAGGCGGCGAGGCCGTGAAGCCAAAAAAGAAGACAGTGGGCTCGGTATTGATCGATATCCTGGGCAAACTCCTCAAGCCCGTGGACATCATCAGCGCCAAGATGACTGCGCTGTCCAAGAAGAGGGAGGTCGAAGAGGAGCTTGAGGATGAGGGTGAAGTCGATCCCTTCTTCCAGGACAAGGATTCCTTGAAGGGCTCGGTGGGATAGCGCGACCCATCGAAAGGTTTATCAATCGGCCACCACGCCGGGCGCCCCATGCTCGCTGAGGACCTGGTCAAGGATTATTCGATGGAAGGAGGGTACCGCGAGGCGCTCATTGATGCGCTGTCCGACCTCCAAGAGGCCGCACCAGGGCTCTATCTGTCAAAGGAACATGTCCTCAGGAGCCCCCCCGGGGAGTCTCACACGACGACCTATCGCTGTCATGGCGACCGGAAGGGGACGCTCGAGACCGCACTTAACGACCTCGGTGACGAGTACTACATATCAAAACGGGCAAGCATCGAGGGGAAGGACGAGACCATAGAGCTCTCTTCGCCCCGACCGGTCTTCAAGCAGGGCGGCGGCGGCCCCTATCAGGTCCCACCGGTGGACCACTGGGAGTACACGACGGCCACCGATGCGGCGGACAAGGTCGCGGCCATGGACTCGGTAGACCACATCTCGTTCTTCGGATCCCTACCCGACTACACATCGGTCCTCGGATCGGTCTTGGGTCAATCATTCCAGCAGTGGGGTTCTTTCGTCATGAAGTCTCGTGAGCACGAGGAGCGGTACGCCGTCATCGACGCCCACATGGGATGGAACCTGGGTACATCCTCGTACGACGTCACGATAACCGATGCCCCTATCTCACGTAAGCTCGACAGGCCGAGACCGGTGTTCGGTAAGGGCGGTAGCCGGTACGGTCTGCCCCCCATCGACCACTGGGACACAACACCCATTGGTCAAGTGCTCGAGACCGTAGAGGCGCTCGATGAGGTCTGGGTCGTTCATTCTGAGGAACGGTTCAATAACGGGCACGTCGGCGGGTGGCGACTAGAATCCACTGACAGGCTCACTTTCAAGGGCAAAGACGAGCAGGGAGCGTACGAACTGAAGGTCGAGAGCGGACGGACCTTCCCCATCTTCGGTAGCAAGGTCCTGAAGGTGAGGGTCGAGCGTCCCGAGGAATGATCTCAGGGTCCTGCGACCAGTTCCACGGCCCTGGCCATCAGCAGGAACTTGGCCCCGGCCATGATTAGTAGAACGCCACTGACACGCTGTACGTTCCTTGAGAAATCGCCCCCCGTCTGGATATGACGCACGAGATGACCCACAAAACCCCCGCCAAGAAGGAGCGGGAGCGAGCTGGCGATGCCGAACACGATCACCAGGACCACGCCATAGAACGCGGATCCCGTGGCGAAGGCCTGTACGAGGATGAGGGTGAGCGGTGCGCACGGGGCCAGTCCCAGGAGAACTCCAAGGATGAAGGGATTGGTGACCCCCAGCTCGATGCAGGCGCATGTGTGGGCCTTCACCAAGTAATAACCACCGAGTACCCCCGAAGCGAATCCGCAGGCCATGTACACATGCCATGCACCACCTCCCTCGGCGAAGGCCTGGACAGCACCCCCCAGGAGCCCCGCGCCCGCACCCAGGACGACGTACGCCAAGAGCCGTCCCAATGCGGCAAGGCCAGCGACAATGAACCCCTCCCGAGCGCTTCCCGCGGTAGCAGCGGTGAGAGGGAAGATTATCGGAGCACAGATACCCAGGCAGGGCCCCGCACCCTGGGCAAGTCCCAGCACGAAGGCCCCTACTAAATCGAGCCCCTCCGCGACTATGACATCCACCTCTTCTGGAGAGAGGGGAACAACAGAGGCTGGGCGATGAGGCGAGAGCCGATGCGGGTAACGCCCACAGGGTATCCCTCCCGAAGGTCGCCCATGCACAGTACGCACCCTGAGCACTCGGCCTCCACGGTCTCGTCCCCAATGTCAACGCTCACTTTAACAGCGGAGCCACCCACTGTCTGACGAGCACAGGTGGCGCTATCGCCCTCGGCACAGGCCACAGTTCCCCCGATCGCGGTAACCGTGCCCACGTGGTCGGGCAGCAGGGTCATGCGTAGCCAGAGGAGAATCAGAACGAACAGGATAACGATGAGTACTAACTGAACGGTCATGGGAGCCCCGTAAGCACTACTAAGGGTATGAATGAACCGACGAGGCCCTCTGGGCCCATCCTATCGTCGGGGGTATTCCTCGCGTACGCGCTGGACGGTCTTGTACACTTCATTGAGCTCGTCGCGAATAGTGGAAAGATCACGGATGAGGTCCTCCACGAATATACCGAGCTCCTCGGTGACCTCGGCCCCGCGGGTACTGGGTTTGATGAGCTTCTCGTGCTCGAGAGTTCGGAGAGTGTAGCGCACCTTGTGAGGTGAGTAGTTGGTGCGATCCGAGAGGCGCAGGATGCCTAATGGCTCTTTCGTCTCAAGGAGAACGCTCAGGATCTCCACATGACGCCTTAGAAGGGTTATCTCCTGCTTCAAGCTTCGGGTAATTCCGCGTGTGGTTCGTACGACCATGATGCCTCTCTCCGGGGACGGGCGATAGCTAATCCGCATATTTTATATACCTTTTGTGGTACAACATAGCGTACCATGGCCGGAGCATTAGGGTTCTACATTTTCGTGCTCGTGCTGGGCATCGTCTCGGGCGGGGTCATCGGCTACTACCGCGGAACCCACGTCGGTGTGAGCGAGGGATTCAACAACCTCTCCGCCCACTTCCGCATCCGCGGCAGATAGGTCCTTGCCAGGTAGAGGCGGTTCCCCCGGAAGTGATAGCTTCACCGTGAGGCGGGGAGTATCCGAGTCAGGGAGGGCCGTGTCGGGCCCGACCACAATGACCGTGTGAGGGCCTCCTTCAAGAAGCTTGGCAACACCCTGTTTATGACCTGCACCCAGTACCGCCAACACCGTACCTCGGGCGTCCGCCACGGTCATGAGCCGTGAGGCCATGCGGAGGTTCCGCCGTCGCACGAGCACGTCATGCACTTTCGGGAAGGCGCGTTCGAGCTCCTCCAGCATCTCTTCGACAAGGTCATCCTCAGGGATGCTCGTGATATCGAACCTGTTGATCCAGGGATCTCCCTTGAAGCCCATCCATATCAGTGTAAAGACATCACGCAGCCCCACTGCGTTCACGAGCCTATCTATAGTGGCGTCAATGTCATCGTCCACCAAGGCGATGGGCACGGCATCCTCCGCTGCTGCGTCCAGAGCGTGGAGCATGTCGGTCCCGACGGGCGCACCCGCTAATCGTGCATAATGCTCCTGGAGCCGGGAGAGGAACCAAACCAGAAGGTACCTTCGCACACCGAGCTCACGGATGCCTTCGCGGAATGGGGGGATAGGTGGTGCACCGCCATGCTCGCGTAATACATGGTAGCGCTTGTAGCACAGTTCGACAGCGACAACGTCCGGACGGACCCTGCGAATGGCATCCGCTACCTGATCGGCGCCCGAAGCTGAAACGTGGGAGCTACCCACCAGGTATATCATGCCCATGAGGATCGAAAATGATAGATTTATAAAAAAAGGTGTCGGTAGCGGATGCGGGGTTACACAATATGGTCGTCACCATCAAGCGCCTATCCGATATCTATGACATCGACGTTTTTACCGACGCAGGCATGTACTTCGGTAAGATCGGGGATGCGGTCCTCGGCAAGTACATGATCAATGGATGGGTGGTGAAGTCCACTCCCGACAGCCTTCTGAGCAAGGCGCTCAAGAACGTGCGCGCCGTCATCGTGCCCCACAAGGCGGTCAAGGCCGTCGGGGACGTCATGATCATCAGCCATTCCATGGAGTTCGCATCCCGCGACCAGGAAATCGCTGAGGCCACCGAGGTGGCCGGAGAAGAGTAGACCTGCCCGCTCCCAACGAAAAGTGTTATAAGTCGTGACGGTAGTTCTAGCACTGTGGAGTTACCAGAGTCCACACGGGACGTCGAGGTCCCTGAGGGGATCATTGACCAGGTGATAGGTCAAGAGCGCGGAGTGGAGGTCATGAAGAAGGCCGCGCTCCAGCGGCGCCACGTCATGCTCATCGGCGAACCCGGCACGGGCAAGTCCATGCTGGCCCAAGGGATGGCCGAGCTCATCTCCCGAGAAGAGCTAGAGGACGTCATCGTGTTCCCTAACTCGGAGGACGATAACGAGCCACTCGTAAAGACCGTCAAGGCCGGCCAGGGTAAGCTCATCGTATCATCCTACAAGAACGAGGTGAACAAGACCGAGTCCCTGCGCAACCTCATCGCCCTCATGCTCATATTCTGTCTGATCTGGTACGGGTTCTTCACCGGACAGCTGCTCACAGGCATCATCGCTGCCGCTCTACTGTTCGTGCCATTCCAGTACCTTCGCTCAAAGACCAAGTCAAAGGTGCCCAAGCTCCTCCTCACTCACAGGCGGGGCGAGAAGGCGCCCTTCGTGGACGCCACCGGGGCGCACGAGGGATCGCTACTGGGCGACGTGCGGCATGACCCCTTCCAGTCCGGAGGGCTGGAGACGCCTGCCCACGACCGCGTGGAGGCCGGCTCGATCCACCGTGCGCACAAGGGCGTGCTGTTCATCGACGAGATCGCCACCCTTAAACCGGAGATGCAGATCGACCTGCTCTCCGCGATGCAGGAGAAGAAATACTCCATCACGGGTCGCAGTGAGCGGTCGTCGGGGGCCATGGTACGCACCAAGCCCGTGCCCTGTGACTTCGTGCTCGTAGCAGCCGGTAACGTCAAGACCATCGAGGGTATGAATCCTGCTCTGCGCTCGCGCATCCGTGGTTACGGGTACGAGGTGTACATGAACGACACCATCCCCGACAGCGAGGCGAACCAGCTGAAGGTCGCCCGGTTCGTGGCCCAGGAAGTGACGAAGGACGGCAAGATCCCACACTTCTCCAAGGAGGCCATCGAGCTGGTGATCTACGAGGCACGTCGACGGGCCAACCGCAAGGGCCACCTCACCCTCCGACTCCGTGAGCTCGGAGGCCTGGTGCGCGCCGCGGGCGACATCGCAAAGGCCGAGGATTGCGACCTCGTGAACCCGTCCCACATCACCAAGGCCAAGGTGTTCGCCCGAACCCTTGAGCAGCAGATCGCCGACAAGTACATCGAGGAGAAGAAGGAATACAAGGTGTTCCGCGCCACAGGCACCAACGTTGGGAAGGTCAACGGCCTGGCCGTGTTCGGTGACTCGGGCATCGTGCTCCCCATCGTCGCCAACGTCACCCCTTCGATGGCCCGCGAGTCGTCAAGGATAATCGCCACGGGAAAGCTGGGCGAGATCGCCAAGGAAGCGATCAAGAACGTCTCAGCCCCCATCAAGAAGTACTTCGGGAAGGACATCGCCAACTTCGATGTCCATATCCAGTTCCTTCAGACCTATGAGGGGGTGGAGGGTGATTCGGCCAGTATCTCTGTGGTCACCGCCGTGGTATCTGCTCTGGAGCAGGTAGCCATCCGCCAGAGCGTGGCCATGACGGGATCCCTGTCCGTACGGGGCGACGTGCTTCCTGTGGGAGGTGTCACGTCCAAGATCGAGGCTGCTATCGAGGCAGGCCTCAAGAAGGTGCTCATCCCTGCCGCCAACCTCAAGGATGTGCTGTTGGATGATGACAAGAAGGGGCTTATCGAGATCGTCCCCGTGGACACGATCAGCGATGTGCTCGAGCACGCACTGATCTGGAAGGATAAGAAGGACGTCATCAACAAGATCAAGCGACTGGCGCGGCATACAACTGAAGTTGTTCCCGGCCCGGTCCCCACGGTGTGAGCGCCCATGTTCCACGCCGCTGCACTAGTGGTGGCGATCCTCTTCTGCCTACCTCTTCTGATGCTCTACAGCAGTTACTTCGACCAGGCGATGATCGTCATGGACAAGCTCCGACGGGGCGAATCCCTGGATGAGAACGAGGGTGCCCTTATTGCCAACGCAGAAGCGCCAAAGGATAAGGTCTGAGGCAACCTTCCAGAAACACAATTAAACCTTAGCTCGGAGGAGCCCCTTGTGTCCAGGGGGAGGGACCTTTTCAACCGCAGAGGTCAGACCGTAATTCTGGCCATCGTTGCGCTCGCGCTGGTGGTCACGGTGCTGTTCCTTGCTCTGCGGGCACCCCGACGGATCGAGCAGGAAATCAAAGACGACACCCGACAGGCGGTCGAGGTGCGTGACGAGTCGGTCCGGCTCCACGAGATCCTGGAAGGGGTAGTACGTGAGTCTCTGGCACAGGCCGTGGACGAGGTCGCTCAGAGCGGAGGATTCGCGCCCTCGGCGGTCCCAGAGCCATCCCTGGACGGCATCCCTGTGTTCGTGCTCGGCGGTCGTGCGGTGAACCTCCCCGCTGATGATGTGGTACGCGCCATGGTGCGCGAGGCGGTCGCCCGTCGCTTGGAGGCCAACATCCAGGAGCTCGCTACCGCGGGCGTGGAGGGGATCGACGGATTGGAGCTTGACGGTGACCGCATCTCCCTCGGAACCAGTGACGTGGAGGTCGGGGACGCTTTCGTTCGCCTCTCCGCCGAGATCCCTTTGACAATAACACGTGACGGGACCAGCTCCTCCATCAAGGAACCGGTGGCAGTTGAGCTGCCGTTACGTCTACTCCGCCTTGTACGCATCGCGCGTGCTGTCACACAGCTGTACACCGAGGCGGGCCCCGAATCAGGCGAGGTCGATAACCTCTGGTACCGCGGGATCGAGAGCTTGGCCGCGTTCCTCATGGAGCGTGATCCACGTGTACCGGGCCCCACTGCGGACCTCACCTGCGATCCGTTCACGCTTCCTGACGCCAGGGGACGTCGCCATCCTGGTTTCTGCATGACAGACGAGGGCAACGTGGCCTTGGACGAACAGGCCCTGCGAAGAGCTATCGGAGAGGACCTCGGCGTGGCCGCGACCCTCTTTGCAGCACGCATGCGGTCCGAACGTCTGTTCAGCCGACTTGGTGCCGAGTTGGCCGGTGTCGACGAGGACGCGGCGGACCCTGTGGCTCTCATGCGGTCTCTATCCTGGTCGGCACGGCCCCGCCTGGGCGACAAGGGAGAGGGGGCCGCTAGCGCTTATCCTCTCCTCAACCTCTCCGTAAACGGGGGCGAACGCACCATCACGGTGCGTGGTGTCGCCAGGGATGAGCGACCGTGCGCGGTCGATCTGTGCTCAGGTCGCGCTCCATGGTACAAGAGCTACCGGGCCGTTTACGACATCCAGTTCCCTCTTGAGGTGGAGCTCACCGACCTCACACCCGCCGGGCGCCTTCCATCCGGATCGCTCATGCGCCCCCTCCGGTTGCGGTTCGTGATCGTTCCTTGGTTGGTAACTGGCGGAGGCACGATCCTACCTAAGGCCGCCAATGGACCACCTCGGGAGGTGGACCTCGCCTGCACGGGGACCTGCGAAGCGACGATCCGGCCCGTAGGTGCAGAACGGGTACAGGTCATAGTGGAGCCTTGTGGTGGTGCGCTGACCTTCGATGTATCGGGCGAGACCCTGCTTTCAGGTCTCCCCTGCGGTATCCGCCGTCTCACAGTGATCCCACTCGACACAGAGGGCGTAGGAGGTACCTCCGTGAACGTCGTTCTCCCCGCCCAAGTACCGATCGACGTTGTGCTCCCGCAGTATGCCTCACTGACAGGGATCGTGGCCGAGAACACCACCATACTGTGCGCAGAAACGTTCACACTAGGTTGCCTTGACCACCGAACAGAAAATGTAGCAGAGGGGCCGTGCAGTGATATCGCTGACATGCGACCACTGGTATTCGTTCCCGGCTCCCCACCGGCAGCGGTACGTTTAACGCTCCTTCCCGTCGATCCCGACCTGGAGATGCTCGAGGTACGGACCGATGCTGACGGGCGGTATGCCTTCCCACGAGTGCTCCCCGGACGGTACATCCTACTTGCGACACCAACGGACCAGGACGGCACCCCGGTGTACAAGGTGCGCACCGCCGCCACCGTCCTAACCATCGAGGGGGATAGCGAGCACGATGTGGTGATGGACCCGCTGTTCACTACAAAGACCGACCACGGATTCGTACAGGTCGCAGGTGTACGGGGGTGCGCTGCATGAGGAGCGCCATCCTCCTGGCCTTGCTCCTAGTGGTCGCTCCCGCGACAGCTGTGGTCGTGGATACCATCCTAGAGGAGGTCGATGTATCACGCTCTCCCATCAACCACATCACCGTGACCCTCGACGGTGTGGGTGATGGACTGATGGACACTCTCCTCAAACCGGGCGTGCTCGACCGCGCCTGTGCCCAGCTCGCACCCGCGCACACTCGCGCGTGCACCTACGACGTGACCGGTGACTCTGTCACGCTACGGTTCACCACCGTTGAGCCCCTGCTCACTGTGGCACGCTCGTATTCGCTCGAGGAGCTGCGACCCACCCTCAAGTTCTCTTACACACCCCGCGGGTTCATACTCGTGGACGAGGCAGAGGAGGTCGGCGAACGCACCGTCACCTATACCCTCCCTACGACAGGATTGGCGACCAGCCACATCACACGCAAGGAGCGAGTGGGCCTGGAGTTCCCCCTCCAGTGTCGGGACGGGACCGAGGACTGTATCACCAACGCCCCGCTGGTCACCGACCTCGACCAGTACTATGCAGGGGACATCGTAACATTCTCATTCAGCGACGAGGTGGAGTTCATCGTATGGGGTGCGTTCTCCATCGATGGTCAATCCCTCGGACGGCCCCGCGCATGCTTCACCTGTGACTCCGCCCTTCTCGAGCTCGATCCTGCGGGGATGGGGTGCGAGGAGTACGAAGGTGGCCAGTGCCCTGCCACGCCCGTCATCATACACTCGCTGGTCAAGTACAAGGGTTTCAATGTCCTGATCAACGCCACTGCTGAGGTGCTCGTCAGGCCGCGCCTCTTCCCTGTTACACTTGTAGTAGGTGACGGTGCCGGCCGTGTGACGGACACGTTCCTCCTCGGCGAGACGATGGTCGTGGGCGCCTTCGCCGGGGCCGGCATATCTGCCTGTTCCGTCGAACTGCTGCACGAGGGTAATGTCATTGACGCCCAGTACGGTCTCCCCTCCTGCCTCTATGTCCCGCTCACGCTCTCGACAGAGTCCGAAGAGGGGGAGTACGTGGTGCGTGTCACCATGTTCAATCCTCTGGGGCTCTCGGCCACGGCCAACACCATCGTCCACTTCCTTAAGCCCGGGAGGTCCGTGCCCCTACCGGTCACGCTCGAGCAGCCATCGTACATGGTGGGCGAGGACGTCCGCATGTGGATCGACACGCCAGGTGAGCGTTGCGAGGTGGCGCTGATCAACTACACTGGGACAGAGGCGCGCATCCTCGTCCGTCGTACATACCCCTGTGGAAAGATCGACTTCACCCTCCCCGAAACGGTCCCACCCGGCCATTACCAACTCCGTCTCACCGCGTTCCGTGGCTCCGAATCGGGCGTTCACACCGTCCCGCTCGAGGTCGAGCAATGGGTGCCGACCGGCCTTAGAGGCACCGATTACGATCGTCTGTGCCGTGACGGATCGCTGGGCACGGGGGACATCATCCTTCGCTGCATGGGCCCAGGCGGACAGTGTGTACCCGCTTCCGACCGACACCCTGTGTGCGCGTGTTTCACCGAGGACGGCCGGTTGGTTGACGTGTGCGAGCACGGCCAGCAGTGCACGGCCGTCGGATGCGCCGGCGGCGGGGATGAACCACCCTTCGTCGTTGCGGAGGAGGACGGCGAACGTGTGGCGCGGATCGGGCTCCAACGGATCCCGGCCATCCTCCCGTGGGAGCTGTGCCCCTCCCATTGCCTCTGCACGGACGAGGCGGCCTCGTTCGGTCACGTCTGCGGTCCGGGCGAGATGTGTCGCGAGGACGGCTGCTCGCCGGAGGGGCTCTCGGTCCGGGTGGAGGACATCCGACCAGAAGCATTGGACATGGACGCCCTTGCCACTGGTGAAGTGATCGTCAGCCTTGATCTCTCTGTGCGTCTGCAGGGTGGCCCGGTCTCCAGTGGGCTCTCAGCAGACTCGATCACACTGGTCGTGGGTGACCTCCCGTTACCTACGGAGAACATAGAGTTGGCGTGGCGTGATGAGGTCTGGCGGGTCCGTGCCCGGCTCCCACCCCACCTTGCAGGTACGCTCACGCCAGGGTCCATCCCGCTGTTCCTAACACTGGACCACGACGGCGAGATGGGAGCGGCACGTTCCTCCGTCCCCCTCTGGTACGGTCCTTTGAGCCCCGGCTACGAGGTCACAGTCCGGTCCATAGAACCCCGGACGGTCCCGCTCGAGGAAGCACGACATGGCATATTCCTTCATGCCTACGTCTCCGTAGTGGATACCCGGGACGGGAGTCCCGTCACGACCCTTACACGCGATGACTTGCGAACGTCCATCCGGGGTACGGAATCGAGGGTCTTCTCTATGCGCTACGTGCCCGCTCTGCGTCAGTGGGTGCTGACGCTCGTGGTCTCCGGATCCCTGAGCGCCGGCCGCGCCACCGTGGACGTCAGCGTTGCACGTCTGGGCCGCACTGGAAGCGGCACCGACCATATCACGCTAGTAGCGCCCGGAGAGACACGCCTGACCATCGAGGAGGTACGACCGGGCTCCCGTGAGGAGCCAATCTACCAGGTGCTCCAGGCATGGGGCTTCGACATGGACGTTCTGGTATCCGTGGCAGGCCGCGACATCATCCCTGCTGCCCGGACAGTGCGGGCATATCTGGACGGGTCCGTTCGCGAGTCGCTGTACGTCACATCGGCCCCCGGCGGCTATCTCGTCCACTTTGAGCCGTTCAGGTTCTGCGATAAGGCATTGGATGGATGGGAAGAGCTCACGGTCTCTGTCATCACCGAACGTAGTGGTGTACTGTTCGAGCACAACGCGACTCGGGCCGTGTACTTCGCAAGAAACCCCGGAGCATGGGTATTACCTCGACAGTGCATCCCGGCTTGAGCCGACCGTCGACGCTACCGTTATTAATCTTGCGCACCTCCACGTGCCCATGCCCGACCCGCGTATCCTCCGCGAGATTCATCAGCTCCGTGGGAGCGGGTTCTCTTTCGTAGGTGACTCAATCTACGACCTCCGTGGTGAGTTCTACGGCAAGATGGTCCAGGTGAAGCTACAGGTGGAGGGTGCCAAGAACGCGAGCATCTCCGGGGGAGGAGTGAACCGGAAGGTCCCAATCCCCGACGGTCTTCCGCTCGCCCAGTTCCTCGATGGCGAGATCAAGAAGACGCTCGAAGTATCCTTTCTGCATGAGGAAGGTTTCTCGCACAAGGAGGACACCGGCGGGATCGCGCTAACAGGAAAGCACAAGGGGAAGCGAATGGAGGTGCTACTACCTCCCGCCTATCCACGCTCACCGGCGCGATTCACACTGGACAGTTACTCGTTCGAGGAACAGATCCCTCCGGGTGAGTTCATCTACACACGCCTGGACGATATCGGGGAACGTGTCGAGGCTGGGAAGGACCGTCGCCTGCTGCTCAAGCAGGGATTCCAGGAGTCCGGCAAGAACACGTTCAAGGGACGTATGGAGAGCGAGATCGTTATAGTGACCCTCCCTCAGGGGTATCCAAAAAGCCCCCCCTCCGTACGGGTAGGGCTTGTCCATCCACGGCTCACTGACGAGGAAGGGTATGCCAAGCTCGAGAACCTGGCCACTTACCAATGGAACAAGGACCCTGACCTGAGCGGTGTACTGGACGCCCTACGTCGTCGCATCGAGCGGGTCCACCGCGAGGTGCCGCGGTTGTACCTGGAGACCTATCAGCTACTGCGCAAGAGCCAGCTGCGTCCCGTGAAGGGCAACGTGGAGCGATGGGAGGGGCCAGTGACGACCCATCAGGGCATCACGCTCGACATTGTCGTGGATGTACCCAAGGAATTCCCCCGGGTACCCCCCCGCGTGTCCCTTCGGAACGTGTTCCCTAATGATCATATCGATGTGGGGGGCTCAGTAGTTATCCCCCTCCTCACCTCAGCATGGACCGAGGACACCCATATCGCGGAGGTCCTTGAGGACATCCGGGCCCTAAAGCGCACGGACCTTGTCTCCATGGACCCGACGACCCGTCTATCCTATGAGGCGGGCTACCTCGAGAAGTACGAGCCATCCATCACACAGATCCCCGACAATGAGGTGGGAAAGTACGCACAGGACCTGAACAGGGAGGTCCTGGGAGGCTGGGCCGTGACCATCAATGGTGAAGGAGTGCTGACCGGCCGCACCTACGAGGCCGTGGTCCTGGTGGACCCGTACTTCCCGCAGACACCCCCAATGATCAAGTTCGACTCCCGGCTCGATGTGACCGAGAGGATCCTCCTCTTCGGCGCCATTCATTCCCCCACAGGGCTCGTTCTCTTCGGACACCCCGGTTCTGGCCTGGAATGGGAGGGCGAGATGAGCCTTTGTGAGGCATTGGAGATCGTTAAGGAGCGTCTGAGGGTGCGTAAGTTCGAGATCACAAGCTCCGAGGAGTTCTTTGAGGAGATCGGGAACATCCTCGTGTCCGACATGGTCACCACGTTCAAACCGCTAGCAAATAACATCTACCTCTGGAGCGGAGAGTACAAGGCGCTCTATGGCGCCCAGCTCAAGAAGGTGCACTACGAGGTCCGCCTCTCACAGAACTACCCCCTCTCCCCCCCAAGGGTGTCGGTCGTCGATCCCAAGCCATTCATCAATGATAACGTCGAGGCCGACGGTCGGGTGAAGGAGGAGTTCATAACGCAGAAGCACTTCAGGCGGACGGACCTCAAGACTGTGGCCAAGCTGGTCAAGACCCTGCGCCCCGAAGCGAAGAAAGGTCTACTTGACAAGGTCATGGGGGTGTTCCGTTAGATGGCAGCACCCGATCCACGACGCATCCTCGCCATCCTCCCTGCTACCATCCTTGCTGTGGGCCTCGTAATGCTCATGCTCGGTGTGGAGAAGATGGTCATGGACTTCAAGGCCACGTTCCTCCTGGGTGTCGGAGTACTGTTCGCCCTCGCAGGTCTGGGCAGCGCTCTGGTGCTCCCCCCTACCGCAGGGGATACGGACGATGAGGAGGTCGTTGTGCACAAGGCACCATCTGAGGCTCCAAAAGTCGAGACGCCAGCAGGCTCCGTGGAGGCCCATCTATCCAAAGAGGAACGGGATACCCTCACCCGAGTAGAGAGCGAGGAGCGTGATCTGAAGATCCGCGTGGACGAACTGAGCAAGGCGCTCGAGACGGCGCGGGCCGAAGCCCATGACGGCCTTGACAGCGCTGGCGCAGGCGCTGCTGAATCGGCCGAACGCATAACTGAGCTCGCAGCTCGCGTGGATGCCATTGAGGAGCAGCTCAACGCACCCGGGAAAGGACCCGATAACGAGACAACGAGGGACGAGTACGGGGGCGCTATGGCACAACCTCAGCCCCCACCAGCACCACCTGGTGCCAGCATTGCTGAGCATATCTCTCCCGTGGGCGCGGTCGTAAGACCGCCGCCCGAACCGGAACCGGAACCGACTGATGATGAGGAACCTGAAGAGGACAAGGGTCCTGAGGGATTCCCCTGCAACACTTGCGGATTCGTCAACAAGCGAAGGACCGCGTTCTGCTCCCGGTGCGGCGCGAAAATGTAGGCGGTTGCCCCGATACCGAACATCTATTTTTTTAATCTTGAGGTCTTTATCAGTCGGTAGATGCCGTCGCAGGAAGAGCTCCGGGATTGGATCCGTACGCTCGAGGAGCGTGGACATACAAAACCCGAGATCCGCAGGGCGCTGCTCAAAAAGGGTGTCGGCTCCGCCGAGGTGGCGAAGGCCCTCTCGGGCGATGAGACGGAGATGCCGCCACGCATCATCAAAACGCTCATTGCCATCATCTTCCTCATCATGGTCACAGTGCTCATACCGCCCTTCATGAAGTGGATCACAGGTGCCCAGTTCGAGACTGATGCGAACCTAGATCCGGAAGCCCGTGCTGATGCTGAGCGACGGGACCGCCTCGAGGACAAACTGAAGATGTCGAGCGAACTGATGGCATTAGAGACCTCCTCTTTCGAAATCGCCGCCTCCAACTCCACCCCGCGCTCCCTCTATGTGGCCGTCAAGAACGACGATCTGGACCCGCGATGCTTCTGTATCAACCTGCACCCGAAGGAGGAGGATACATTCTCAGGACAGGATTGGTTCTCTGGCAAGCGCACTATCGCGGCGAAGAGTCACAAGATCGGGTTCAGCAACATTAAGCTCACGGTCCCGGCCAACACAACAGTGGGAACCAGGACGTTCGCCGTCGATGTGTGCCTTTACATGAGTGAAGAATGCGCATTCTGCGAGCCAGCTCAGTGCACCTCGGACACTGGCGGCAACTATCGGCACATCAAACAAGAAGAGCTGACCGTGACCATCGGATAATCCCGCGGCCACGAGAACATTCCTCAATCCAAGTGAGAACTGGGATAGCTATACCTAGATAGGGTAAGTACGCTATGAGATCGTTGGTGCCCTAGAGATCGCCGAGCACCGGTTCGATGATCAGTTCACCGGCCTCCTTCGTGAGGAGATAATCCTGGGTGGTGCCTGAAGGCTCGTCGATGAGGTGGATCTTGTAGGTGCGGTCCGATCGGATGTCGATGACGGTCTCTTGGGTGTCCTCGGAGACGTGTACATCGTCGTGATCGGAGTACTTGAGCCACGCGCCACCATAGGCGGGCGAGCTGGGGTGAGCGAAGTCCTTCTTAACCTGAGCGATGCCGTGGACGATTAGGTCGAACTCGCCATCGATACGCTCACTAAGGTCGAAATCGACCATGTATCGACCAGAGTCGAAGTCGTTACCCGCGCGGTCATAGCCCTGAATAACGAGACGGCCATCGTACGCTGAGTTGTGACCTGCAAGGTCAACAGCCGCAACGTCGTACATGGCTTCAGTCATGAACATAATCTTCGCCTCTTTTCGTGTGAGAACCCGAGCAACACCGCCCCTATATAAACGTTTCTCTAAATCGGCCGGAAATCGCGTTTTACGGCCTAATTCGGCAGAATATAAGTTATTAAGGGTTATTAACCTGCCCTGACACGGCATGACACTCGCGACATGATTATACAAGGTTGCGGAAGGTGGTCCAGGCGTACCGATACCACATCCACCATAGGTTGATGCCCGAACTTCCGTACCGTCGTCGCTTCTCGCGACTGGGCACCTCGTCCACAGTGTGACCTTGCTTAAGGGCCTTCATGAGCATCTCCGTCTCGATGTCGAAGATGACGGCAGTGGTCCCGAGCTTGAGAAACACGTCCCGTCGGATGGCGCGGAAGCCGTTCTGGCTATCGGTGATCCACGAATCGAAGCGGTAATTGATAATTAGGGTTATGACGCCGCTAGCAGTAGCCCGGAACCACTGGTTCAGAGTGCCTGAGAGCTCCTCGCTCCCGCCAAGCGAACGTGAGGCGATTACCATGTCAGCACGGCCTTCCTTGATAGGCAGGACCAGCTCGGGTATGTCCTCAGGGATGTGAGAACCATCTGCATCGAGGAACACGAGGATATCGCCCGTGGCCTCCCGCGCTCCCGTGCGGAGCGCGATCCCCTTCCCTCGTTGATCCTCCCGTACGACGCGAGCATGCTTTGCCGCACGTTCAGGGGTGCTGTCAGTGCTCGAGTCGACCACTACTATCTCGTCACAGTGCGGACTGATGCGTTCTAGCAGCTCACTGATGGTCCGCTCTTCGTTCCTGGTGGGAACGATGCATGTGACACGCAGCTCGGCCATGGACGGTCAGAGTTACGGCCGTTGTTATTTAAAACCGCCACCCGCGGGATTGACCGGGTCCCACTCACAGCCCGCATCGCGTACAGGGCTGGGTAAGGAGCTTCGAGGGACGGCCCTGTGAGCACAGTTCACTGCGCACGGAACCGCACAACGTACAGACCCGGGCACAGGAGGGGCATACCAGATGTCCTGCTGCATCGAGTGCCAGTGTTACCGCCTCTTGGCCACAGCAGGCACACTGTAGCGTATCTGGCTTTGCGAAGGGCGAACGTGCACGCTCCAGCTCTGCGTGTGCATGCCGGCCAACGAGAAGGTAGGTTTCCACCGATGTGTCGTACTCCAGGACCACGGCGGAGGTGATGGTCACGTCGGTGTCCAGACCGCACCGGCCCTCCTCCTTCGTGAGCTCGCCCTCCATGCGCTTCCGGTAGTCAAGGAGTGTGAAGTCGTTCCGGTCCCGCACCTTCTCCAGTTCGGCCTCGAGCTGGACCAGCCGTTTCTGACGCTTCTCCTTCAGTTCTCGCGTGGTGGCAGAGGCCATCATTGCACTAGTGGAATCGATGCGCTGCTGGACACGGCGCTCTGCCTCGAGCACCTCCTTCTGGAGCTGATGGAAGTAGGCCTTCACCCTGGTAGCCGCGGTCCGGTGCTGGACGGTCAAGCGCGCCAGTTCTTCTTCCTGCATAGGACGCATCCGACGACCGAGCTCCGCCTGCGCCCTTGCGAAAGCACGCTGGATCAGCTCATGTGAAAGACGGGGACGGTAGTCGACGTTCTCGTAGTGCAGTCCGGCAAAGCCTGTGAACCCGGCCAGCGGTTCCATCGTGGCCATGTCCACTGCTACATGGTACACCGCTTCCCGAAGACTGGCCGTGCGGATCCCTACCCGGAAAGAGAAGCAGAGTGCGAAGTTCCGGCTGCTCCGGCGGGTCGAGCGATGGACCGTGCGACAGTGAGTTAGCTTCACATCTCCGAAAGGATCTTTGCTCATGCCAGGAGGCTCGACCAGCCTCTTAACGGCCACCAATCCTCTACCCTTAGCAGCAGAGATGGCATCGGCCACTCCCACATCCTTGTCAGCCTCCCCGGGAGAGAGTCCGGCCACTCGCCTGTAGGCAGTAAGGAAGCTATCGAGATCGTTGCTCACTCGATTCGCACCCCCGCATTCTCCAGTGACGATAGGTCGAAGCGCTCGAGCACACGGGCATCCAGCTGATGCACCTTGGCTGCCAGCTCCTTGGCCTCCGCCATCTCATCGGCGAACTCTTTCATCCCATCGTCGAAGGAACGCTTGTCCTTGATGCGCAACGACAGCTCGAACAGTCGGCGCTCGAAGGATACGCCATCGGGCAGCTTGGAAAGGATCAGGTCCATATCGCCCACAGCCGCGGTGACGAGGTCGATCTTGCGATAGAGCGTCGTGAGTATGTGGTCCTCGATCGTGCCCGCGAGCGTTAGGTTGAACACGTGGACGTCCCGCTCTTGGCCGATGCGGTGGATCCGGCCGATACGCTGCTCCAGGCGCATGGGATTCCAGGGAAGGTCGTAGTTCACCAGCACGTTGGCGAACTGGAGGTTCCGGCCCTCGCTCCCCGAGTCAGTGCACAGGAGCACACCGCCCCGCTCCTTGAAACCCTGGATAGCGAACTCCTTTTCGGAGGGTGACATGCTGCCGTTGAACACCACGGGCGACAGGCCTGCGGCATCCAGACGTTCCCGCAGATGCTCCTGGGTGGAGATGAACTGCGTGAACACGATGAGGGAAGTGTCCAAGCGCTGAGCGAGCTCCAGGAGATTGCGGGCCTTGGTGCTGTCCCGGGCCGACAGGCAAAGCTCGTACAGCTCGTCCAGAAGCACGCGCTTCTCGGGATCGGGCTCTCGTGGGATTATCTTGCGCAGGGTAGCGGCCAGAGCTTGACTGGATGACACGAGCTCACGCTCGAGCGTCATGAGCCTCAGAAGGTCGATACCACGTGTCGTCCCACGGGCCTCAGCGGCGTCGAACTCCCCACCGTCGTCGGCCTCGTCGTACTGGTCAGCGATATAGCCGATGACCCGACGGTACAGTTCGGCCTCCTGGGGAGAAGGATCAAGCATGATGTCGTGGACATGGCGGTCTGGGAGCTGGAGCCCTACATCGGCGCGACGGTTGCGCACCATGACCTGGCCCAGAAGCTCGCGCAGCTCCCCCTCGTTCTCGAGCGTCTGAGCCTTACGGTCCCCTACGAAATAGACACCGAACTGGTTCCGCGTACCCAGATGACCCGGTTTGAGGAGGTCTATGAGGTTGAACAGCTCGAAGAGGTTGTTCTGGATGGGGGTCGCGGTTAGCATGAGCAGGTAACGAGCGTCGATCCCGGCCACGAACTGGTGGAGCTTCGTCTCAACGTTGCGCAGCCGGTGGGCCTCGTCCACAATAAGGAGGTCCCATGGACGGGCTTGGACAAAGGGTGCGTTCTTGGGCTGGCGGGCCCTGTCCATGGAGCAGATGAGACGGTCCTCCTTCTCGAACCCACGGAACCCATCGTCAAGAGGGGTGATGAACCCTTCACCGAACTTCTCTTCAAGCTCTCCCTGCCACTGACGGACCAAGGGAGCAGGTGTGAGGATGAGCACGCGGTCCACAAGGCCACGGACCAGGTACTCCTTGAGCACGATACCCGCTTCCACGGTCTTGCCCAGCCCTACCTCATCGGCCAATAACGCGCGATGGCCAAGGTCGTTGAGCACACGCAGCGCAGTCTCGATCTGGTGCGGGAGGATGCGTATCTTCTGCTTGACACGCTCTACGATGGCAGCACGCTCGAACTGACCCGTCAGCGAGAGCCCGTGAGCAGCGAGGTTGAGGTCATGCCACTCGGATGGCTCGAAGGCCATGGCCTCCAGTCGTTCCAGCACACCGAAGTGATCATCTACCGAGAGCACGGGCTCCATTCCAATCAAGGGGTGCACGTTCATCGTTTTTATTGGATGTGCACAGCGGGGCGCTGTCGAAGCACATAAAAACCTGTCCGTTGGGGTAGCTGGCGATGGATATTCTCGCTCCCATCAACCGGGCCGATGAGGTGGAACCCATCGTCCGTGCGGGAGCTACTGAACTGTACTGTGCAGTTCTCTCCGACCGGTGGCGCAAGCGCTACACCCACATGGGGGGTGTCAGCCGCGAGATGTACACTCGCTCTTCCATGCCATCCTATGACGAACTGCGTAAGGCCCTGACGATCGCCCATGACCTCGGCGTACGCGTGAACGTCGCCTATAACCAGGACTTCTACTCCGCAGCCCAGTTCACCTATCTAATCGAGGAGGTCGATGAGGCCATCGCTGCTGAGGCTGACGCCCTCATTGTTGCCGATCTTGGCCTAATGTCCCACCTCCATGACAACGATGTGGGTATCGACATCCACGTCAGCACCATCAACGCGGTGTTCAATGCCCAAGCCGCCCGGTTCTACCAACGTCTCGGCGCCTCACGTGTGATCCTCCCCCATCACCTCTCTATCAAGGAGATCGCCGACATAGCCCAAGCGGCTCCCGACATCACCCTCGAGGGATTCGTGCTCAACGCCCGTTGCCCCCATGTGGAGGGGCTGTGCACGTACTTCCACGGTCTCACTGAGGCCCGGCACAAGAGCACTACCAGGGGGATGTTCGCCCTCCTCAGTCCTCGTCTGGGAAGCATGCGGGCGCATCTGGTACGAGCCATGCGACATATCCCGAAGACCGTCCAGTACGCTGGACCGATCGCGCGGGTCGCCTCCAGCCATCTCTGTCTAAATTCCTCGGCGGTCCAGGTCGAAGCCCTGGAGGGTAGCGATGAGCTGGCCGTGGCCGTTCAGGAACGGTTCGGCCTGCAATGGGCACCCAACTGGGGCGGTAGCGGATGCGGCATCTGCGGACTGGGCTTGATGCGCGACGCGGGTGTCACCGTCGTAAAGATACAGGGTCGGATCCATCCCACGAGCAAGAAGGTGGACGACATCATCCTCGTGCGCCGTGCACTGGAGGAGCTCGAGGGTTCGGAGGATAATACTGCATACATGGAAAGATGCCGGACCCTGTACAGGGATCTTTATGGCTGGAACTGCTCGGCCGCTGAATGCTACTGGCCCGAGGTGGTGAGGTGATGGAGCGTGCGATCATCGTCTCCAGGGTTGAGTTGTTGGACACGATCGACTGGACCGGGCATGACCGGCTCTACCTGGGGAACGGGTATTGTCAGCGCCTCATGCCCACACGAACTGAGCTCACGGATGCTCTTAAGAGGGCAGATGACGCCGATGTGGCCGTAACCTTCGTCACACCGCCCGTCACACAGGAGGGCATTAACCGGCTGAAATCCCTCCTTGCCGAACTTCCTGACGGCACCGAGGTCGTCGCCAACGATTGGGGCGTTATCGACATTATCGCTGAGGAAGGCCGGCTCGAACCCGTAGTGGGCGGCATCATCCACAAGCAGAAGCGTGGTCCGCGGCTCATGCAAGCAAAGGAAGCCCTCACACCCGAGGCCTGGGAACGGTTCCGCACGACCAACATGGACGTACCCGCGGTCCGCAGCCTGCTGGCCTCACGTGGCGTCCGCCGGGTGGAAGTGGAGAATCCCTTCCAAGGCGTATCCCTTCGCCTGGGAGAGGGGGATAATCCTCTCCACGGCTCGTTCCATCACCCGTACGTGTTCGTCACCATCAGCAGGTACTGCTTGATTGGGCTCGCTTCCACCCGCCCTGGACGGCCGGAGTGGGGAGTGTTCCCCTGCACACAATCCTGTAAGGGCTCGCTCTTCCGCCTCGACCATCCGACCATGGGCGTCCCCCTCTATCTCAAGGGATGTGCCGTGTTCGCAAAGAACGATGCTCTCCCCAGTGATGATGAACTGGTGCGCATGGGCATCGACCGACTGGTCGAGTCCCCTCAGATACCGGTCTAGACCTTTGTGCACAGTGCATCGGCCAGACTGCGGAAGTAGGCTGGATTGGGCTTGTCGTCGGCGTACATAACCATCATGTACTCGCCCACAGCAACGGCCGCTACATAGCTGACCGGTGCATTTGTGTAAGCGTCGACGACGTGGACGGGACATTTTGCCGTCCCTTCGGTCTCTGCAGTATAGATATTGAGCTTCAGGTCCTTGAGGAGGGCGGAGGCCGATGATTTGGAGAATGGCTCCTTCCCTTCAAGGAACAGGAAAGTGAGGTCGATGGGATTGCCACTGATGCTCGCCTTGAGCTCGGTACGATAGACGGCCGTAAGGTTCCCCTGCACTGGCGAGAGGTCCAGGAACGAAAAGGTCACGTTCTTCTTGACGAAGAACTCACCCTCCTTCACCCTTTCGGGGCAAACCCACTGTCCGACATTCCCGCCGGACCATGTCCGCTCGGTCTGGGTGCACACCTCGCCTCCGATCTGGTAGATCAGCACGGCCTCGAAGCTCGGAATCGTGTAGCCATCCCCCTGTAGCGATCGCAGGCCGCTCTTCCCGTAATACTTGAACGCCGCCGACCGCGGCGGGGTCACTTCGAGCGTGGTCTGGTCAAGATAGAGCATGTCCACGGTGAAGGATGAGCGCTCAGCACCCGCGGGGAACGTGTTCGTCCACGCCTCGTCCCACACCCCGGTCCACACGTCATCAGGGATGTTCGGTTGGATGAGATGGGATGTCTCCCAGAGCGTGTTCAAACCAATGAGCTGGGTCGTGGAGGTCAGGTTGAGGACAAGACCGGTCCCGTAGCTCAGCGAGACGGTGACGGGTAATGGTCCCTCGACACGCTTCGCGCTGAATCGTCCGAAAATATCGTTTTCCAGGACCTCTGTGGCCTTGGGTATGTTGTTGGTCTCCAAGTAGAACTTGTAGTTCTCCATGTCCTTGTCCATTTCCTCGAGCTCACGGTCGAGCTCGGGATTAGGGAAGGTCCTGTTCTTACAATATCCCACGAATTTCTGGATCGACTCGTAACGCTCCTGCGCGCTCGGCGCAGATAGGACATCGTACACGAGCTTGATCGCGTCAACAGTGAAGTCGCGGTGGAGGAACTGGGTCTCGTCCTTGGAACGCACCGTCACTCCGACCAGGTCGACGCCCAATCCCTTCGGTTCCGGTTTCGGCGTGGCTGTAGGTGCGACCGTGGGCTCAGGGGTGGGCTCAGGTGTAGCGCGTGGTGTGGGCGTGGGCTCCACCGGCGTTGGCTCCGAGCCGCCCATGAACATGGACGCGAACACGATCACTACGATTATTCCCAAGACCCCGGCCACTACCGCCGGCGGGACCATGGGTTTGGGAAAGGGGGCGAGCCGCGGTTCGGGTTGTTCAGCGAGCACTGTCGCCTGCTCTAGAGCCTCGCTGATGGCCTTATCCTCCCATCCCTGCTCCCTGAGGGTGTCATGCACCTGGTCTTTCGTATACCCCTGGCGTAGCAGCTGTGCTACATATGGCGCCAGGGACTCAGGCATAGTGGAACGTTCCCGTCGCAGGTTTAAAAAGGTTTGTCAGGCCGCTCTTCTTTTCATGCGACTGAGGCCTCTTCTATCGATTATCGTCCTTGTGACATGTGCTGCTGTGGCCGCTCGCTGGCAGGTCGACAGCATCCCGTACGAGGCTGCCCCCATACCCCTTGTGCACTTCTGTCCGCATGAACCTTGCGGGGAGTTACTGGCCGCAGCGATCCTCTCAGCACATAGCTCTGTGAGCTGTGCATTCTATGATGTGGATCATCCGGCTGTGATCGCCGCCCTAAGACGGACCCGCGCGCGTGTTGTAGTCCACGGGGGTGATGTACCGGCGGGGATCCCAGTCCGACGGGGACATGCCGAGCGTGCCCTGATGCACAACAAGTTCTGCATCATCGATGACCAGCTTGTCGTGACCGGGTCATTCAATCCGACAGGAAGGGGCGCAGCGCGGAACGATAACGTTCTCCTCCAAGTACGCTCCCGACTTCTGTCGGCCGCCTATACAGCTGAGTTCGAAGAGCTATGGGCGGGTGTGTTCTCTACCGGAGGGTCCACGTCATCCCCTGTTATGGAGCTGGGCGGGACCTCCCTCCAGGTCGCGTTCTGCCCCGACGATGGCTGCCGTGAGGTAATCGTCGATGCGATAGACGGTGCGGAGCGGGAGGTCCAGTTCCTTGCATTCTCCTTCACCGATGGTGCTGTGGCCGAGGCGTTGTCCCGAGCCGTCCATCGGGGGGTCTCGGTATCAGGAGTATGCGAACGCGTCCAGGCCAGACGCTGGGAACGGTGCTCTGCTGTCCTGGCTGCAGGTGCTGATGTCAGGGCGGACGGGAACAAGGGTATGATGCACCATAAGACCTTCATCGTCGATGGTGAGACTGTAGTGACCGGCTCTGCGAATCCGACCAAGAGCGGGCTAATGGGGAACGACGAGAACATTCTCGTTATCCGAAACGGACGGTTGGGTGCGAGCTTCACAAAAGAGTTCCGCAGGGTGTGGACCGAATCCACACCCTGGGGAACTAAAAAAGAAAAAGGGAGGTTGGGAACATGAGATAATGATCAGGTGGTCATCATCCTTCTGCAGTGCGGGCACACGCCTCCCGTTCGGGCCAAGGCGGCGGGGAACATCCGCGCCCCACACTGACACCTGATATGGTTGTTGATAGATAAAAAGCTTTGGTGAGCGGCCAGCCTCTGGGAACGGACCAAGCTTCTCACGAGGTCCGAAGCGAACTCCCGCGAGATGCCCAGGCTATCGGCGAGTAGGGGGGAAGCCACCTGCATGGGCAGAAGACCCCCACGCTTGCCGATCTCCCTGATCAGGACCATCTCCGATTGCCGCTGCCATCGCATGGCTAGGAGGAGGCGTTCATCGTATTATAACCGAACCGGGGTGGCGTGCCGGTATTCCCGGCGGCCCCGCGGAAGGTTTATGTAATTAACTTATCTCCGCCCACCCATGGTCGGTGTCGGGGTCATAGGGGTCGGCGAGTGGGGCAAGAACCACGTTCGCGTACTCACCGAGCTGCCCCATACCGACCTTGTCCAGGTCTGTGACATCAGTGGGTCCCGTTGTCGGATGATCGAACGCTCCTTCGGGGTCGATACCACCGAGGACATGGACTCTTTGCTCTCCAGGAGCGACATAGATGCCGTGTGCGTCTGCACACCTGCGGCCACTCACGCGGACGTGGCCCGCGCCGTTCTGGAAGCAGGAAAGCATCTCCTTGTGGAAAAGCCCTTCGCACTGAACTCCCCTGCGTGCGAGGACCTTATGAAGATAGCCAGGAAGGATGGGCTCACCCTCCAAGTGGGCCATATCTTCAGGTTCGATCCATCAGTGATGGCGCTCAAGCGAGAGATCGATTCCGATACATTCGGTAAGATCTACATGCTCCACTGCTCGCGTATCGGATTCCGCACACCTCGCCTGGATTGTGGTGTCATCTTCGATTTCGCCGTCCACGACTTCGACACGGTCTGCCTATTACTGGGCGCGACCCCCATAGAGATCTCCGCAACGTCCAGCTCAGTTCTGCCCCAGACGCCGTTCGAGGATGTGGCGTTCATCACACTCCGATTCCCCGATAACATCCTGGCCAACATCACAGTCAGCTGGCTCACCCCACGAAAAGTGCGTGAGATGTGGCTTGTGGGAGAGGCGCGCTCGGCGCAGCTCGACAGCATCACACCGCAGCTCAACGTGTTCGACTTCGACTATCTGGCATTCCTGGAGTCCAACGGTTACCGCTACGATTCCTACGGAGCGTTCAGGGCCATGCGCCGGATGGGGAACGTCTCACAGCCCTTTATCGATCAGCACGAACCCCTTCGCTTGGAGATAGAGCACTTCCTGGACTGCGTCAGGACCGGTGAGACGCCACGGACCTCGGGTGAGGTGGGCGTCCAGTCGGTGCGCATGGCGGAAGCGGCCTTGCGCTCGGCCGAGGACCGGGCACCGGTCCCCTTCCCCTGAACTTTTAAAGCATGTGGCCTGTCCGCTTGATGTGTACCGGGGCAAGCGCGTTCTGCTCATGACCGGCGCCTTCAACGAGGAAGGCAAGATCGGCCGCACAGTGCGCAAGGTCCCTTGGGATATCGTTGACGAGTTCGTGGTCGTTGACGACGGCAGTACCGACCGCACGGGGAAAGAGGCCAAAGAGGCCGGTGCGACCGTACTACGTAATGATGTCAACCGTGGCCCGGGATTCCTCACCCGGCGCGTCCAGGCCTATGCCATGGAGAAGGGGTACGACATCATCGTGGCGATAGCAGGGGACGACCAGGACGAGCCGGCCGAGATACCAAACCTACTGGACCCGCTCTTCGAAGGGAACGATCTGGTCCAAGGTTCCCGGTACCTCGAGGGACACCCGGACATCCCGCTCTTCAGACGTGTGACCACCCACCTGTTCACGATCACGTTCCGGCTGGTGACCGGGAAGAAGGTAACGGACGCCTCGAACGGCTTTCGCGCCTATAAGATCAAGCTGGTAAAGGAGCTCGACCTCTCGGCCCCGTGGCTCGACCGGTACGAGTTCGAGCCCTATATGCTCATCCAGGCGGTCAAGCGCTACCGTTACACCGAGGTCCCCGTGACCAAGCGCTTCGATGAGAAGAAGGGGTATAGCAAGATGCGGCCCTTCCTCGACTGGTACTCAATCCTCCGCCCCCTGCTCCGGGAAGGCGTGCTCCGGCTCACCGGACGCGCCTAATCACTGTGCTGGGACGTGAAGAACCCGAACGCCGTCCGCATCAGCTCCGCTTCCTCGCGCCAGTTCGCAAGGGCCCTGGGAAGACGGTAGCGGGCATAGCGTGCGACGAAGTCCGGACGGGAAAGGAAGGTGAGATAGAACTCCCGATGGAGCTCGATCAGTTCCTCATTGCTCATTTCGCTCCGGTTGCTGATCACTGCGTTATAGTGGGTGTAGGAGTCGTAGTCGGTCGTGTCGCCCCATTCCGCCCAAGCGGCCGAGCCCGGGTACGCCGTGAAGAACGCGACCTGAATGAAGTCCGGGGCAAGCTCACGGCAGAAGGCCTTGGTGCTCTCAAGCTCCTCCCGGGTCTCTGTCGGATTACCGAGCATGAAGAACCCGACCCTGAGGAGGTCCGCATCATGTGCCATCTGGAACGCTGCCCGGATCTGGTCGAGCTTGACGCCCTTGCGCAACACATCTAGCACACGCTGGCTGCCTGACTCGACACCGAAGCAGACTGAGGAGCAGCCAGCCTCACGCATGTGGGTCAGTAGGTCCTCGTCGACCGCGTCTACACGGGTCTGCACCAGCCATGACACCTTGTCGTTGAGCCCCCGTTCGATAAGGGAGTCGCAGATGCCATGGGCGAACTTGTGATCGAGACAGAAGGCGTCGTCCAGGAACACGAGCGCGTTCACATCGAGCTCACGGACGAGATAATCGACCTCAGCGGCCACGCTCTCGTGCGATCGTAGCCGGACCCGGTTGCCATAGGATATCCGCAGTGTCTGTGAACAGAATAAGCACGAGTGCGGGCAGCCACGGCCCGCCTCGATGAAACCGAACCGACGGCGGCCCCGGGTCCGAATAGGATAGTGCGTGTAGTAGCTCCCGTGGTGAGAGGTATGGGCCTGATAGGGGAGCTCATCGAGCCGCTCGAGAGGAGCGCGGGGCGGTCCTTCGATGGGCCCATCGGGTGACCGGACAACGAGCCCGGCCATTCCGGCAAGGGATGACAGGTCCCCTGCCATGATAGCGGGCAGTGCCTCTTGGAGCGTTTGTTCGGCCTCGCCCACGATACAGCCGTCCACCGGCCCCTCTCTATCGAGTAATGTCCGCGGTAGCGCCGATGAATGCTGTCCCATAGCGAGGACCGGGACCCCGATCCGCTCGACGGCGTCAAGAGTGAACTGGACGGCAGGGGTGATGACATCGCATACTACTGCGTCAGGTCGTGCTGCGGCCACCGATTCGGCCAGTGTGCCGCTCGGCAGGCTCGCTGCCATGTCGATGACCTCCACATCGTACCCCATGGCCATGGCCACGGAGGCACTGTAACGGATGTTCATGCAGGGGTAGGCGTTGCGCGGGTGGTGTCCCGGCGAGAGCCGTTCCGGATCGGCCCGAAGGAAAACCACACGCTTGCCCATAAGGTGGGCGTTAGACGAACCAGTCTTTAAACTTTTTGACTATCGGCTCGAGCGGTCTGCCAGTGGAAAGGGCCTTGCGTGCCACGGCAACTCCCTTGTGCCCCGCGTAGAAGCGGCGGTACGCCCGAGTACTTTCCACTTCGAGAGTGGCCCGGTCCATCCCAGGGACGCGACCGGCCACCAGCTCATCAACCGATGCTCCATCAGCTGCCAAACGGGAGAATATGGGTGATCCGGGCAAGGGTGAGAACACGGAGAAATGGGCGGTGTCGAGGTCAAGGGCAAGTGCCTCGTCGGCCAGGGATGCCCCATCATTGAGCTCCATCCCCGGAATGCCGAGCATGAAGTAACCACAGACCTCAATACCGTGGTCGTGGGCCGCACGGACAAGTCCTGCGATACGTTCCAGGTCCATAGGTCTGCACAGAGTGGCCAGGGTAGATCGGTCAAGGGACTCGATACCCAGGGCGATCGAGTAACAACCGGCCCCGGCCATGGAAGCTAGAAGGCCCTCGTCCAGGTCGTCCGGATGGAGCCCGTTGGTGCACGCCCAGTCGATGTCCAGTCCACGCTCCTTGAAGGCATCACAGATTCCAAGCACATGGCCCCGGTCCTCGGTGAAACCATCATCCTCCACGTGGACCTCACGGTACCCGCACGAGAGTATGTGTTCCACCTCGTCGGCCACGTTGTCCGGAGAACGCCGTCTCGGACCCCCCACGAGGGAACGGGAAGGACAGTGAGCGCACCGGCGACCACACCCGCGAGAGGTGATGAGCGGAGTATACGGACCCCGGGATGGCATGCCCGAGTACAAGCTCTCGGGGAAGGCATCTCGTCGTGGAAAGGGAAGAGCATCCGGATCGGGAGGCGACAGAGCCGGGCCCGTTGACGCACCATCGGGGAGGCGGAGTCCGGGGACGCGTGTCAACCGGCCGCTCCCGGACAGTGCCCTGACGAGCGGGAGCACCCGGTCCTCACCCTCGCCAACCAGCACAGCGTCGAAGCCACCGGCGTCCAGTGCGTGGGTCGGTAGAGCTGTGGCGTGAGGGCCGCCCAGGGCGATAGGGACCCCCGTCGCGCGTCGGAGCTTGTCACATGCTGCCGACACCTGGCCCAGGGTGCTGGTGAGCGAGGATGCGAGCACCACGTCCACCTCTAGGTCGGCGGCCTCCTGTGCAACGTCCTCAGGTCCTGTGAAGGATAGGTCGCGTCCAAGGACCTCGCATCCATCGGCCTCGAGCACGGAGGCGATATAAGCCAGCCCCAAAGGAAGAGTGGACTCGCCCTCCGTCACGCGTGGGGCCAGGAGGAGCACCCGCATGACCACTCGTATGATGACTAACTCTTTTCTACGTTTCGGCGGGATGTCGCCTTCCGAGAGGGAGGTGACTTACTCGAAAGTTACTTCCTGAACGAGTACTGGCACGCCACCTCCCAGTCCTATTTATTCACGGCAATACTATTTCATCCAATAGGATATCTGGTGGGGGACGGGGAAACAGTGATACGTAGCTACAGATATCGTCTGTATCCGAACAAGTCTCAGGAATCGATTCTAATATTCACACTCGAGACCTGCCGTAGGCTCTATAACAACGCACTTGCAGAACGCACGGATGCCTGGAAGGATGAGCAACGATGCGTCACCTACAGGGACCAACAGGACGCCCTCCCGGGAAACAGGGATGAGTATCAGCAACAGGTCCACTCCCAAGTACTTCAGGATGTCCTCCGGAGGTTGAGGAAGGCGTTCGACGCGTTCTTCCGTCGTGTGAGGAACGGTGAAACTCCCGGATACCCCCGGTTCAAGGGCAAGGGGAGATATGACTCATTCACCTATCCGCAGAGCGGCTTCTCACTTTCTCCGGATGAACAGCATCTCAAACTCTCGAAGATCGGTCCCGTTCGCATTAAGCTACATCGACCGCTCGAAGGTAGGATAAAGACCTGCACCGTCAAGCGCGATGTTGATCAGTGGTACGTCGTCTTCTCCTGTGAGGTAAAAGTCGAGGCTAGATCACATGACGGGATCGCCGTCGGCGTGGATGTCGGCCTTGAGAATTTCGCCACTCTCTCCGATGGGGCCGTCATCGAGAATCCACGCTTCCTCCGAGAGTCGGAGAAAAATATCAAGACGCGTCAGCGTCGGATCTCAAGAAGAAAGATTGGCTCGAACCGTAGGAAAAAGGCTAAGAAGGCGCTTGCCAAAGTGCACCGCAAGGTCCGAAACCAGCGCACCGACTTCGCCCACAAGCTCTCCCGTCAGCTTGCTGATAACTACTCGACCATCACCTTCGAGAAACTCGATATCCTCAATATGATGAAAAACCACTATCTAGCAAAGTCCATTGTTGATGCTTCTTGGAACAAGGTCATCCAGTACACCACCTACAAAGCGGAAGAGGCTGGTGGGAAGGTAGTACTGGTTGACCCGAAAAACACCTCTCAGATGTGCAGCCGTTGTGGTATGCTAGTGAAGAAGGACCTGTCGGTTCGAGTACATAGCTGCTGGAACTGCGGCCTTACCATTGACCGCGACCTGAACGCAGCAATCAACATTCAGAATCGCTCAGGGTGGGGACCACCCGATGCGCCCGTGGAGCTGGAAACAGTATCGAAGCGGGAAGCCCCTCTAATTGGTGAGGGGTAGTTCACATAGCATGAAAGTATGCGGTGCGCTTCGACGCCCTACAGACGCTCAAAGATGTTATTAAGGCTTAATAGCCGTTTTTTCGGGGAATAAGCCCAAATCGTGCGATTTCGTGTCAAATCCAAAGAAAATGTTTAAAAACGGACCATTGCTTGTCGCCTCCGTCCGCAAGGACAAGTGATGATCATGTATCTTCTCGATATGGACGCGGCCGAGGCCGGGACCGGATTGGACGTATCGGGGCTAGAGGTCTTCGAACCCTTCGCCTCGCCCGCCGCCGCCGGCTACAACGTCGGGTTCGCGGGCTCACTAAGACCCGTGCCCGGGGCCGCGCTCGAGTCCCTCTACAACCAGCTCGACCTCGTAGAGTCGCTTTTCGAGAACGGTTCTTACATGGAGCTGGACAACGGCTATCTCATCCAGGCCGACTCCCTCCTCCCCGAAGCCCCGAAGCTCCTCATCTACGAGGACGAGCAGGGGCTCCATCTACAAGGACGGGGCAACGGCATGAGCGAGGAAAAGTGGCTCGACGTGACGTTCACCGGCTCCCACTACCTCTCCAGGAACAAGGCCTACCGGGTATCCGAGGGTCGCGCCATGGACGCACGGACACTTGCCATCTACCAGGGCGAGGAGGACCGACTCCACATCACCGTGGCCTCCATGTGCATGCCACCCAAGGACCTCACTTTCGAAAAGCTCTGAGCTTGCAGAGGTCCCATAGAAACCAATTAAAGCACTAGTGATGAGTATCCTCCCGATGGGGGATGCCCAGTACTCCAGCTACTATGCATCCTATGCTCAGGAGTACCTGCAGATGGGCTACCCACCCGAGCAGGTCAAGGAGCTCTTCATCGAGATGGGGTACGACGAGGCCACTGCGGAGGCCCTCGTTAAAGGGGAGGAGCCGCCGACACCGACCAATGAAGGACAATCCCGGGGAACTGTGGTCGCTCTCCTTGCCGTGTTGGTGCTCATAGGAGGGTTTGTTGTTGCATATCAGCAAGGTCTCCTCCACAACCTCACCTCTACCAGCGGGATCCAGGCTGAACCTATTGTCCGCACGCAGCTCCAGGCCGTCACGAGTACAAGAACCGCACAGCGTCGCACCGCCTCAGCCAGCCCCACACCAACGCCACGGAGCGTGGACCCGGAGCTCGAGTGCCCGATCGAAGGGCGCTGGCGTCAGATTGGGTGCGCCTCCACAGACGGTGAGGAGCGACCATGCGCTGTGGCACTGGAGGACTATGCGCGGATAGTCACAATCGATGAGGGCGGGACCGCCGTTCTCGAGTGCGAGGGGAAAGAACCGTACTGTCCCCCGGGCGAGGGCACGTCCGCCAGGACAGAGGATGGTCGCCGCATCTGCATGGACACCACGGGCCTCTGCTACCCGCTGGAGTTCGTTGACTGCGATACGATGGTGTACTGCCTCTCGCCAGTGGACCGCCCCCCGGCCGCGGGCGTGGAAGTGCCCTGCGAGGCGCTGGCCCGCGAAGGCAAATCCACTTAATACCCAACTGCCATACGAATATCGTGGAGGCGTACCAGGACTACACGAGCTACTACGCCAACTATATCCAGGAGTATCTCAACCAGGGCTACACCCCCTACCAGGTACGCTCCTACATGATCCAGTCCGGATACGACCCCGCCGCCGTGGACACCGCATTCCAGTCGCTCCAGGCCCAGGCCGCGTACGTGGAGGCGACGGCCGCCCCTGTCGAGGAGGTCGTGGCCGTAGAGGCCGCATCCAGCAGTCTTCCTGTCCTTCTGAGCATGGTTGCGGTGCTCGTTCTGGGCGTGGCGCTCATCGGGTACCAGGGCGGTTACCTGGACGGGCTCACGGGGACCAGTGGGGGCGATGGAGCGGTTCCCACGTCCGTCCCCTGGGAGACGTTGATGAACGGCACCGAGCCGGAACCGACCGTTGACGAGGATCCGTCGCCCATGACCGAAAATACGGTAGATGCGACAACCAGCCCGACACCGAATCCGATCGCGGCCACGGCCAGCCCGATACCTGTCACGTCTCCATCAGCGACGCCGGCCACCGGAACAACTGGCTGCTCCCTCACAGGATCATGGGTCCAGACCGGGCACACCGACCTGGAAGGCCGCGAAATGCCGAGCCCTGCACCTCTCGCTTATGCCACTGTGATGCTCACCTACACCGACGGGGGCACGGGGACATTCGGATGCCGCGGTAGCTTCTGTAACAAGGACGAGGCGTTCACGGGCAAGATCGTTGACGGGAACCAGCTCTGCATGGAGAGAGAGGAGGGTGAGCCCTGCATCCCCTTCACGTTCATCGACTGCGACTCGCTCTTCTTCTGTCCCGTGGACGACGAGCCTCTCGAGGAGGGGGAACCGCCGTGCCTCAAGCTCGAGCGGGGGGAAGTACCGCCGCTCGGGACCCCAGCACCCACCACTGATCCAAATCCCTCGGGATGTTCCCTGGACGGTGCGTGGAAGCAGATCGGGTGTGCGACCACTGCGAACGAGGACCTACCGTGCATGATCCCGGTCACACAGTACGCCCGTGTTCTCACGTTCACGGGCGACACGGTGAACTCCAACTGCGAGGGCGAGATGCCCTACTGCGACGGCCAGCCTCTGAAGCCGTCGAAGGTGAAAGGGACCAACATCTGCCTCGACCTGCCACAGCCCGATGAGGGCGAGCTTCCGGACGAGGGGGTGTGCTTCCCGGTCCTCTTCACGGACTGCGACACGATCATCTACTGCTTGGCGCCCCCGACAGGACGACCAATGCCAGAGGGATTCCAGTTCCCGTGCGAGAAGCTTGTTCGGTTGAGCTAAGACCTCATCCGTAGATGTAGTTCCATACCGCGATCATGGTCCGCCTACCATCATTGTTCCGCTCGCTCATCTCGGTCCGGAGGGCCGCTCTCAGACCGCTCAAACGCTCACGGGGAACGGTGCGGATCGATGGAAAGATGTTCCCGGCCGTGAACCGCTGGCGCTGGTGGATCAGTTCGTCATCGTTCTCCGGCAGGTGGAAGAAGAACTGGGTATCACGCAGTTCGTCGGGCAGCTCCCTGCCCGCGTTGGCCATGGAATGTGGGAAGCGCTCGGGCCACCGCGGATCGGGCTCGTATTGGCTCGTCGCGGCCACTTGTACGAACACGATGAGCAGGAGGAGCGACACGGCGATGTGCAGCGGGCGTGATCCGCGCAGACCGGCCAGGACCAATAGCACCATTGCCGGATAGATAGGGAGGAGGAAGGTCATCTTCAGCTCGGACCAGTTCTCCTGCGGTAGGAAGAACATGAAATATGGAAGGGCCCAGAGCAGAAGTAGGATAATGGCGGCGCGGTCGTCCCGCCATAGGAAAGCGATGCCAGCGAGCCCCAGTGCAGAGAGGACGAGGCCGAAGGAACGTATGACAGTAAGCGGCAGGAGGAGGAACACAGGAAATGGGAAGTGAGGTGTCCGGACTATGTTATCGTAGAACGGCCAGTTGAGCATCCCGTTGAACTTGAACGACGTGCCCAGGACCGGTAACTGGTGCTCGAACTGGGGCCGCCACCCCTCATACCCGGCGTACATAGCGGCGTGGGTGAACATACTACCGAAGGCGAACCTGTTCCACGCGAGGAAAGGTGCGTTGAGGATGAAGGCCGTTGCCAGGAGCAGCACCAGCCGTCGCCGGTCCCAGGGCCGGGTCGCCCAGATGACCGCAGGGACGAAGAGCAGTGCGATGTTCCGTACCCCACCAAGGGTGCCCAGGAGCAGACCGATGATCGCCCACTGCCTCCCTCGCGGCCTGTGGAGCAGCAACATGGTCATCACAGCGCTCATGGACATGGCGATGGCGTTGGGATTGAGGGTATCTGCTGTGAGCACGAACCCGTTGAACCCAAGGAGCGTGGCGGCGGCAATGCCCATCCATGACGAACTGAAGAGCAGTCGGGCCGCCAGGTAGATCGCGGCCGCACCAAGCGCGTGGTAGCAGGCGAAGGCCAGTCTGAACCCCACATCGCCCAGGAGGAGGGCATGGACCGAGACCAGCACACCCGCACCCAGGCGCTGGTCCTTTGTGATGATGCCATAGGTCGTATCGTCCCTGAGATTGTCGAACAGCTTTCCGGTGAGGGTGGCGTTCACCAGGAGGTTGCCGTTCATGTCCACGAAGGCAATGGGCTCATCGATGATGAACAGAGCGGGGGCCACGATGTAGGTGTCCCAGTAACCAAGAGCGGTCCCCTCGTAGAGCGCACCCATTAGGAGAAGGAGCGCCAGGATCAGTGCTGCGGCCCCACCGTCCCCGGAATCGCCCCGGGAAGGTGCTCGAGGCCATCGTACGACAAGGGCCAGCGGAGAGAGCAGGGTAGCGAGAGAGAGCACCAGCGGTACAGAGACGACCGTGCCGGTCAGCCAAGCGAACATGAAAGCGCCCACGGGCATCACGAAGAGACCGATCGACAGGCCTGTCACGAGCGTGAAGATGAGCGTCCGGCCAGGATAGAGGGCCAGCGCCCACAGCAGTCCCGGTACGAGAAGAGCATAGGTCCAGGTCAGGAAACCTGCCACAAGCCCCCCTGCCTGTCCGAGCATGATGGAACGAACCCGTGTAACGTTTATTAAGGTAACAGGCCCCTTTTCGACCATGGCACCATCCGTGCTGCTGGTGAACCCGCCGTACCAGTCACGGACCGAGGCCATCGCCCAGATATCAGTAGGCCCCCCGCTCGGGCTGGCCTACCTCGCCGCGTGCCTTGAAGTGGCCGGCGTACCGGTGGACATACTTGACGCCAATGCGCTCCAGCTCTCCGAGGAAGAGGCGGTCCGTCGGGTGCTGGACGCCGAACCCGACGTTGTAGGGCTCACCGCCACAACTCCCACTGCGGACCTGTGCGGCCGCATCGCCCATGGTGTCAAGACCCTGCGACCTGAAACGACCACAGTTCTGGGCGGTGTCCATGCCAGCATGGTCCCGGACCAGACCCTCACACGGCTCCCATCTATCGATATGCTGGTGCGTGGTGAGGGGGAGCGCACCCTCCCCGAGCTGGTGGACTCGCTCCCGGAAGGTCCTAGCAAGCTATCCCGGGTGGCCGGTGTGTCGCTCCGTAAAGGCAAGAGGATAGTGCACGGGCCACAACGACCGCTGGTGGACCCACTGGACGACCTGCCATTCCCAGCCCTCCATCTCCTGCCCATGGAACGGTACAGGGCGCCTGAATCTGATCATTTCTCCACGGTAATTGCTGTCCGTGGCTGCCCGGGCCGGTGCATCTACTGCTCATGCCCCTGGGTGTTCGGTGGGACGCTGCGCACACGTTCCCCGCGGAACGTCGCCGAGGAGATAGAGCGGGACAGGCGCGAGTTCGGCGTCAAGCTCATCTCTTTCCTGGACGACACGTTCGCCGTGGACCGTTCATGGTCGATCGAGCTGTGCCATGAGCTCGTAGAACGGGGTCTGCCCGACGACCTGCGGTGGAAGGCCCTCACGCGGGCCGACACCGTGGACAAGGACGTGCTGGCGGCCATGCACGAAGCGGGGTGCGACCTCATCGAGTTCGGTATAGAGTCCGGCTCCCAGAAACTCCTCAACGCCATGCGCAAGGGCATCACCGTGGAGCAGATCAAGAACGCCTTCACGTTGGCGCACGACGAGGGCATCAAGACCATGGGATTCCTTATGCTGGGACTGCCGGGGGAGACCCAGGAGACGCTGGAGGAGACGCTCCAGCTCGTCCAGGAGGTCGACTGCGACTACCTTCAGGTGTCCTTCGCCACACCGTACCCGGGCACCGGGCTCCACGCATGGGCCGAGAAGAACGATCTCCTGCAGACGGACGACTGGGAGCGGTACGTGTTCCTCAACGAGACCGTGATGGAGAATCCCACCGCACCACCCGAGCTTCTCCGGGAGTACTGGCAGCGCATCAACCGGGCCTTCTACCTGCGCCCCGGGTACGTGGGACGGCAGACGCTCGCCGCTCTGAAGGGTGACGCTCAGGTCCGCACTATGGCTTGGGCAGGTGCCAAGGCCGCCCGCCGGCTCCTAGGCCGCGGGTGAACCCATGGACCCGCTCACACATTACATGCTCGCGCTCCTTATCGCCTCTAGACAGGGACTGGACCGGGAGCGGACCCGCGCGTTCCTCGTGGCCAGCGTGGTACCGGACATAGACCTGGTGATGGTGGTGTTCGGGTGGAGCGTGCTGGCACGCACCCATGCTACCGTGATGGGCAACCTTATCGTTCTGCCATTGCTAGCGGCCGTGGTCGCGTGGATGCTCGCCAGGGACCCGCAACGGTTCCGTCGTGTCCTGCCCGTGTGCCTAGCTGGTGTTCTGCTCCACGCCGCTATCGATCTGGGCATAGGCCTCCCTATCCTCTGGGAAGGTAATGCTCGGTGCCTGCGCCCGTTCTCCGAGACCGTGTGTCTGGTGTCGACGTGGGGGCTGTTCCCCCGGGAGGTATTCATCGCCGCACAGCTTCTGCTGCTAGCGGTCGGATGGGGCGGATTCGCAGTGATGGTCTCAAGAGGCGTAAGGCCCTGGGCAGCACTGCGTGCTCCGCCGGAGGATGGGACATAAAACGTTTGCCCCCTATCCCGGGAGCGTGGTGGACGTCACATTCGTCCGGACCTCTACGCTCCTGCTGCGGTTCGAGGGGCTCACGGTCCTCACCGACCCCTGGTTCTGCATGCAGTTACGGGGACTGCCCTGCTACCAGCGCCCCGGTATCGAGCTCAAGGACCTGCCACCCATCGACCTGATTGTCGCCTCACATCTCCACCCGGACCACTTCGACCGGCGCTCTTTAAGCCGTATGGACCTGGCCAAGACAACCATCCTCGGGCCTGAGGGGACGGCGCGTTTCGCTCGCGACCTGGGAGCGAAGGAGGTCGTGGACATGGTCCCGGGCGACGTCCAGGAGCAGGGAGGGGTCACCATCACCGCTACCGAGGCGGACCATCCGGACGGCGAGATCAACTTCGTCCTCCAGGACGGGTCCACGAGCCTGTTCTTCGGCGGCGATACGAAGTACCATCACGGGTTCACCGATATTGGCCGGCGCTTCACCATCGACGTGGCCATGCTCCCTATAGGCGGCTCCCGGGTGCTTGGCCGCCGCATCGTCATGACCCCTGCCCAGGCCCTCCAGGCCGCAGTGGAACTTGGCGCTAGCAAAGTCATCCCCATCCACGAGGGTGGTGCCTGGATGAGCCTACCGCCCTTATCCTTCCATTCGGGACGCCCCGAGGAGCTGGAGAGGTTGGCGCGTGAACGGGAGCCAGGCATCAAGGTGCGTACCCTGCGACCGGGAGAAAGGGTTGAGTTCTAGGACTCTGGTAGGAAGTGATGCAAGGGTACTCAGAAACTTTTGTGCAGTGTCAACTTCAACAAGAGTCCACCCATCCTCACAGTGATGGTTAGGTACTCCAGATTAAAACACTTGCGTGTAACGGTCGCGGGATGACCTCACGTCCAGCGGTCAGGTAGGTCCGCCCCCCTGGACGCGACAGGGGCACCACTTACAACGGTCCGCTACGATATGGTGAACTTCTGCACCCGGTTGTTCCCCGATTCCACGACGTAGATGGTATCGCTCCCGACCGTGATCATATTGCTCGGGGTGATTAACTCCCCGTCGCCCGTACCCCAACTCCCCCACTTCGTGATGAAGGTTCCGTCCGTGTCGAACACCTGAATGCGGTTGTTGCCCGCGTCGGCGACATACACCCTTCCGGAGGTGTCGATATCAATTCCCTGTGGGGTGGAGAACTGCCCGTCGCCCGTGCCCCCGCCTCCCCACTCTGTGATGAAGGTCCCTGTCGAGGTAAACTTCTGGATGCGGTGGTTCTCGGTATCCACCAAGTACACGTTCCCGCTCCCGTCCACGGTGCCCCCGCCGCGGCTCACCCCACGCACGAGACGTACGGATAGTTCGTGCCTGCGGCGGTGTCCACCGTCCCCGCGTCGCTCCATGAGCTCCCGTTCCATGTAGCGCTCTTGATATCGTTCACGGAGTACACCACCATGCACGAGCTCGATGTCGTGCATGATACCTGGGGATTGATCCCCGATCCGACAACCGTCGCCTCCGCGCCCCACGAGGCGCCGTTCCAAGAGGCGTACTTGATCCCGACGCCGGACGCGTGCCAAGTGGCCATGCAGAAGGACGTGGTCGGGCAGGACACGGTGGGCTCGTAGTCTTGGTCCGAGTTGTCGCACACCAGGGCGGCAGCGCTCCATACGGCGCCGTTCCACGTAGCGGACATGATCTCGTAGTCCCCGCCGCTGGACCCCTGGTGCCTGCTCCACGTGACCATGCAGGAGCTCGCCGAGGGGCAGGAGACGGAGGGCTGGATGTCGTTGTACGCGAAGTCGGTCACCTCGGCATCGCTCAAAGAAGCACCGTTCCATGCGGCGGACCTGATCTCGTAATTCCCATCTAGGACGCGCCACGCGGTCATACAGGACGACGATGTGGCGCAGGACACGGAGGACATGGACTCGGAGAGTGCGTTGTCGGTCACCTTGGCAGCGGCGCTCCACGCGGCGCCGTTCCACGTAGCGTACATGATCTCGCTGTCCCCGTCATGCCCGTTCCACGTGGCCATGCAGAAGGACGTGGTCGGGCATGACACGATGGGATTGGTATCGGAGACCGCGTTGTCGGTCACCGCGGCGGCGGCGCTCCACGCGGCGCCGTTCCACGTAGCGTACATGATTTCGTAGTCCGATCCGTCGTACGCGAACCAGACGGCCATGCAGTACGACGACGAGGTGCAGGATATTGAAGGAGCGCTATCATAGATTGCGTTGTCGGTCACCTTGGCGGCGGTGCTCCACGCGCCGTTCCACGAGGCATACATGATCTCGTAGTCCGATCCGTCGTCCTTCTCCCACGTGGCCATGCAGGGGCCCCAGGACGCCCCGGTGCCGCTCCCGGTCCCGGATCCCGTACCGCTGCCAGTACCTGTACCGGAGCCCGTACCGCTACCGGTTCCGGACCCCGAACCGCTCCCGCCGCCCGATGTGGACGCGGTCGAGCCGCCCTCGATCTTGCCACAGCAGATGGCCACCTCAGAGTGATCTTCCAGCGCGTTGAACGCGTCGAACGTCACCTTGACCTTGCTGCGGTACACGGCGCCGTGTCGCAGGTCCAGAGTCCCCCGCCCCACGTCCTCGATGGAGAGGGTGGCGAGATCCCCCTCGGACACGTTCTGCTCCTGGCAGCCCGAGTCGGTGTCGTCAGCGGTGTTGTAGTAGTCGCAGTCGTAGCCGCGCTCGGACCACGTCACGTGCACGCCCTCGGGATACTCCACGTCGATGCCCCGGATGCGGAGGGTGATCCCGGCCCCGTTCTGCATACGCAGTTGGAACTGGCTTTCGCGCTCGGTCTCTGACGACCACACCGTCCACAGCCCGACCTCGCCCGTACCGCGGAACAGGTGGTCGCGGTAATGGATCTTCTCGAACCCGACGCAGCCCTTCTTCTGGTAGGTGCCCGGGTTGAGGATGCCCATGGAGTACATCGCGGCACCGCCGATGACGATGATCACCAGCATCCAGCCGTAGCTCATCAGGAACTCCATGGCCGCCTGGCCAGCGGAGTTACTCCTAGATGAAAGTGTTAGGATTCTACTTGCCACCGGATCACCTTCCATGGGACTTAACGGGTGAATATAATATATTCTTTTCGATACCGGGCCGGGCCCCCCAAGACGCGACATTGCTGGCACGTCACCTACAATATCGAGGTGGGAGGATTGGGCAGGGATACGTCCGCGCAATGTTCGCGTGATGGCAGGAAGATACAGCGTCTACTGTACTTTTTTGGAACGGTCGTACTATGTGGTGACTTCTGGCTAGCTGACTGTTGAAGGGAAGCTTGTGCCCTTTCGCTTCCATGAGGGCGACAGAGGGTATCCACATGTTACTGAACAAAAATTCAGTAATTCTCTGTGTCCCGGTACCTTTGCGAAACAGTTACGCGCAAGTATTCTAAACCGGGAGCGTCCAACCATCACTGAGAGATGTAGTGGACTATGACTGAAGTTGACACTGCATCATAACTATACAGTACTTATCACGTGTCAGAACACGTCCCACTACTCTTCATCATCGTCCGGGGGACAGGTCGCCGTCTCCTCGTCGACCATGTCCGGCATCTCGCCGGATGAGAAGTCGAACAACAGCACGTCCGCCTTGTAGGAAAGGGACATCACACCGACCACTACTGCGGCCCAGTAGGCGAACAGCCGGTCGATCACCACGGCCACCGTCGCTATGTCCGTCGGCACACCGTGCACGACGAGCAGTCCGACCATGGTGCCCTCGGTGACCACGAGCCCACCAGGAATGTAGGACACGACACCCAGAAGGATACCGAGACAGTAGGCCAGGCCCACGACCATCGGTGACACTTCGGCTCCTACTGCGACACATACGAACCACATCCTTGCGACCTGGGACGCCCAGATCAGCAAGGTCATCCCGAACACAGCGGGCACGCTCACCCGACGTGCAACCGATAGGAACGCGGGGATGCTCTCCTCGATCTTCTGCGCACCGCGCGCGCACCCGGGGAGCCCTCGTCGCCCTCCAAAAGAGAGGATCCGGACCACCAGGCCCATCGCCCACCGGTGGCGCACCGAGAGCACGAGCATGGCGACGATTAGGAAGGTCACACCCACGGTGACCCGGGCAGCGTCCCCGAAGGCGCCCAACTGCGCCCCCATACCGGTCACCAGCCCCAGAAGAATGAGAGCGGCCATCACCGAAAGGTCACATGCGCGCTCGATGAGGAGCGCAGCGCCGGAGTGGGAGGCGTCGATATCGCTGATACGCTTGGAGAGGTATAACCGGAACACTTCGCCGGCACGGCCCGGGGTGAGAGTCGAGAGAAGGAAAGCACCACTAATCTGGAAATACGTGTCCCAGAGGGTCAGCACGTACCCGAGCGACGACATGAGCAGGTGCCAGCGGAACGTGGCGATCACGTTGAGGACCACTATAGCGAGCGCTGCGGCGACTATATAGCCCGGTCGCGCCCCGGACACGAGCTCCGTCAAGCGTTCGGGGCCGACCGACCATAACATGACGGCGAGGACGGCGGCGCCCAAGGCACTGGTGAGCAGGAGCTTTTTGTTCAGGCGGTCCACCTGTCCGAATGACAGACGACGCTCCTATAAGAAGTTACTTAGTTTCATCGTCCTCGTCCGCGGGGCATGTGGCGGCTTCCGCGTCGGTCAGGTCCGGCATATCTCCCGAGGACAGGTCGAACAGCAGCACGTCGGCCTTGTAGGAGAGGGCCATGCTCCCGATGAAGAGGGCCAGCCAGAACGAGAACACCCTCTCGATGAGAACGGCGATCTTTGCCTGGGTCCCGGGTACGGCGAACAGCCCGAACAGCACGACCATTGAACCCTCGGTGACCCCCAGTCCACCAGGGACATAGGACACTATGCCCAACAGGAGGGAAAGACAGTACACGAACCCTATGGGCACCAGCGGAACGTTGACGCCCAGTGCCTTGAACAGCACCCACATACGCGCAACGTCGAGCACCCACACGCACGCCGTGATGCCGAGTATAAGAGGCAGGTTGATCCGTCCTGCGACCGAGTGGAAGGCGGGAGCGCACTCATCGATCTTCTTGGCGCCACGTCCGCACCCGGGCAGTCCGACACGGCCCCCCAGTTCGAGCACACGGACCACCATCGCCAGCACGCCCGGGTGGCGCACCGAGAGCACTATCACCGCGATGACCGTCATGGTGAACGCCACTGTGGCGTACGCAGCGGAGGCATAGGCGCCCAACTGCGGTTCGAGGCCGGTCACAAGCCCCAAGAGGATGAAGGAGGTCATCACGGACAGATCGCACGCGCGCTCGATAAGGAGCGCAGCACTGGAGTGGGATACATCGATGCAGCTGATGCGCTTTGCGGCATAGAGCTTGAACACCTCGCCGGCACGGCCGGGAGTGAGGGAGGAGACCACGAAGGGGCCGCTCACTTGACAGAACACGTCGATGAACCCTGCATCATAGCCGAGCTGATGGAGTAGCGTATACCAGCGGACCGTGTTGATGAAGAGGGTGATGATGACGAGGAGCACGCCGGCCAGCAGGTAGTCGTTACGGGCCGTCGACCACACACGCGACAGTTCCGTCGGGTCCTCAGTCCAGAACATGGCTATGGCAACGGCCAGTCCCAGTACGACAGTGAACACGAGCTTTCTGTTCAGTCATCACACCTGAAGAGGCTCCCACGATAATGGTTATATAAACTTGCCCTGAACACTCGCGCCATGGACATACTGGGCGTGTGGGACGGCCATGACGCCGGCGCCTGCGTGGTCCGCGACGGACGAGTGATCACCGCTGCGAACGAGGAGCGGTTCACACGTCGTAAGCTCGAGGTCCACTTCCCCCACAAGGCCCTGTCCTGGTGTCTCGGGGCCGCCGACCTCAAACCGGCGGACATCGAGGTCGTGGCAGGGTGCACATCCGACTTCTCGGTCACCCTGGGCCGCGTGTGGCCCAAGGTGAAGGAGGACTACTATCCGGTCCGTCGCCACAAGGTGGACCCGCCATGGAACGTCGAGATCAACCGGCTCATCCAGAACTCTACCGGAAAGCTCCGGTCGAACAGGTTGTTCCATGCTCTGTCGAAACGCGCTCTGCACACGCAATTGGCGCGGGCAGGGTTCGACCATGATTACATCCTCCACATCGTCGACCATCACGAGGCCCATGCTGCCGCTGCGGCCCTCTGTTCGGGATTCCGCAAGAGCCTGGTGGTCACAATGGACGCCCTGGGCGATGGTGTGTCCACGACCGTGGGGATCGCTGAGGACGGCGATGTCAGGAACCTGGAGACCATGGCTACCCGCGACTCACTGGGTCTGTTCTACCAGGAGGTCACCCACCTAATCGGTATGCGCGTCCTCGAGGACGAGGGGAAGGTCATGTCGCTCGCGGACTTCTCCTACGAGGTGCCCGATGAGAAGAACCCCTTCTTCGACCTCTACGAGGTGGACGGTATGCGGGTCCGGGCACGGCTCTCCCCCGGCGCTCGATACAAGCTGCTCCAGCGGACGCTATGGCGCAATCCCCGCGAACAGTTCGCTCACATGGCCCAGCGGGCGTTCGAGCACTTCACGAGCCAGCTGTTCGCCAACGCCGTGAAGGAGACAGGGATGTCCTCGGTGGCATGGAACGGAGGCATCGCTTCCAACATCAAGATGAACATGCACATCCGCCTGCTCCCTGATGTCAAGGAATGGTTCGTGTTCCCGCACATGGGAGACGGGGGCCTGGCCATCGGAGCCGCCCTCAAAGTGGCCAAGGAGGTGGACGTGGTCCACCCGGAGCGCATCCCCCATATATTCCTCGGCCCTGAGTACGGCGAGGACGAGGTGCTCACTGCTCTCAAGGCGTTCAAGGGGAAGGTAAGGTGGGAGCGGTCCGAAGATGCTGCCGGCACAGCCGCAGAGCGCATCGCCGCCAACGACATCGTGTTCTGGTACAACGGCCGGATGGAACTGGGTCCGCGGGCGCTGGGGAACCGCAGCATCCTGGCCCGTGCAGACTCGCCCACGGCCAAGCACGACCTGAACATGAAGGTGAAGAAGCGGGTGTGGTTCCAGCCCTTCTGCCCCTCGGTACTTGAAGAGGACAGCAAGCGGTTCTTCAAGGACGTGGACGCACCGGACAGGTTCATGACCATGGGATATCTGATCCAGGACGGTCTAAGAGACCAGCTCCGTGCCGTCATCAACGTGGACGGCTCCTCCCGCCCCCAGATCCTTGGCGAGGAGAACCCTGCCTATCGACGTGTCATCGAGGGCGTGCGGAAAGAGACCGGTGACGGCATCGTGCTCAACACTTCCTTCAACGTCCATGGCCAGCCCATTGTGTGCACTCCCGAGGACGCGCTGAAGACGTTCGTGGAGACGGGCGTCCCCCTCATGGCCCTGGGCGATGTGCTCGTCGAGCAGGCCTGACGCCACCGTCATACCTATATGTCTTGGGCTCCCTCACCACGCCATGGTCCACCTGGTGCTCGAGGACGGACGTCACACCCTCCCGCGCGAGGTGGTCCGGCTCATGGCCGGTGCCCGACGCTCCTTGGATATCATCGCTCCGATCTTCCTTGAAGAGCCGCGAGTGAGGTTCGAGCGATCGGCGGTACGCCTCCGGGTTGTGGCCAACCTGGCCGAAGGACAACTGGACCCACTGGCCCTCCGACGGTTCAAGGGACGGTTCCTCGGAGCCCGCAGCCGGTTCGCTGAAGGGCTTGACGGATGCCTGGTGATCGCGGACGGTGAGCGGGCCTACGTCGGTGCCAATCCTTTTGCGGGACTGAACGGTGCGGGAGCCGTGGTCTCGGGTAAGGGACGGATTGCATCACGGTTCTTCGAAGGTGTATGGAAGCGCGCCAAGGGCGGTGGTCGGCGCCTGCTGGAGCTCGCGGCCGCATGCACTCCTGCGCCCGATGGTACGGTATCCGGCCAGATAAAGGGCAGGGACGGTGCTTTCCTTGATACCGGAAAGGGTGTGCTCCCACTGGACTCCAAGGGCTGGCCCAGTCTCGTCAAGGCCTGCGCCCGAGCACCCATCGCCACCCTCACCGCCAAGGTAGAGGGCGGCCGCGTGGTCCTAGACCGTGACGCACGGTTCAGGATCACCGACCATCTGAAGCGGGACGCCAAGGTGGACCCTCCGAGAGGGACCACTGCCTACACGCTCGCATGCGGTGTCATCGCCGTACAGGACGAACGCCACGGGATGAACCGGGGCACCCTGATCACTGTCGAGGGAAATCCAAGCAAAGGTCCGGCTATGAAGGTCGATGTGGCGCGGAAGGCCTGGGCACTTCCCAAAGCTCGGTTCCCCCTTGGTACAGAGATCACAGAGGACGAGGAGAGACTGACCGTCGTGGAATTGTGCGACGGCACTCGTGACATGGTAGAGGTCGAAGCGGCAGTTCGCGAACAGCTTGGGAACGCTGCCGTGGACATGGTGCTCAACAAGCTCATCACTCTCGGTGCAGTGAGCTATGAGCGGTGATTGAACCGCCGACCGTCCGAAACGCTTAATAACAAACCAGGGGGCGAAGAGAGACCACGATGGTATTCGGTGGATCGGAGCGTGGCGGAACGGCCATCGCGCTCCTCCTTGTCGCGCTGGTGCTCCTTGCCGGATGCAACGGAAATCGTGGTGCAGAAACATGCACGGGCCTCAAGAGCATGGACGCTGATGGCGGCGGCTCGGAGATGGTGGAGGACGCGTGCATCATCTGCTCCGACCTCCTATCGGTCAGCGGCCAGGAAACGACATGTTTCGAGGGCAAGGTGGTCGGGACCTCGGTACAGGGCGACAAAACGAAGCACTATCCACAGCTCTACGGCCGGCTCGACAACTGGCTGGATTGCGACATCATAGGGAGCGATGGTCTGCGGCTCGCGTGCGCGTGCTGCCTGGTCAGCAGTCCAACCAATCGGTTCGAGACCGGCGAGTGCTACTCGGTCGCCGACCGCGGGTTCCAGCGTGTCGAGGAACGCACGTATATCGCGAACGGACGGTGCCTGCTGGGCTCCGCTCCGGCAGGTACGGCCCCAGTGGACACGACTGCTGACATATCGATGGGCAAGCTCATCTCCCGGAAGGCGCTGCGGACCCATTCCGAGCACAAGCTAGCTCTCGACGAGCAGCACGGGTTCGGCGTCAGCACCCACTACGGCGACGACTCGGAGTATGCCGAGCTCCTCACCACCAGGTTCGGCGGGAGCCATCCCAAGGCCCTCCTCTATGCCCTGCTCAAACAGGGTGACCTCAGCACGCTGAACTTCGACCTCTACGGGCAGCTCGTCCTACAACCGAAGTCCCGGGATCGTGTCATGGAACAGTTCGAGCAGCGGATAGCTCAAGAGGTCGAGCAGGCGGTGCCACGGCTGCCGACCACGGATGGCGTGTACCGGTACTACAAGCTTAGGATGGAAGGGAAGGACGCGGCCGAGGCCCTCTCCCTCGCCACATCTTCCACGGCGAGTGACGTGGACCGGATACCGCGTGAGAGCTCGTGCATCGGCATCGTGCTGGACGTTCTGAAGGAGGCGCACAACGAGGCAGGGCTGGGCTCCCGGTACCAGCAGCTCTTCAGCGCTTACACACGGACAGGGAAGCGCGGTATCGGCATAGCCCGGGAGCTGGTACAGCAGGGATGGCAGGTAATCTTCGTCGCCCCGGACTCGCAGCACCCTCACTGGAACAAGAAGAACGAGCACGGGTATGCCATCCAGGTGGCGCAGGGCCAGCATACATACTACGACCTGCCCATCGACCTCTTCCTGCTCGACTTCCGTCCTTCCACGACGACGGTCACCGATGCTGGCGAGACGACAATCGAGATCCACGACCGGACGAGGAAGGACAGCACGGTCATCGACCTGCTCCACGATGATACACGGGTGAACGGCGGGTACGTTCTCGCTCGTGGGGGCGATCATATCGCGCTCCTTGTTCGCGACAAGAGCACGGACTGGCTGTCGGTGTTCGAGAACCATCAGGACAAGGATCCCATCGATGAGGACCTCTTCGAGGTGACCATCCTTGACACCTGGGACTGGGGCTCCTATGTCGTCCTTGTGCCTCCCGGCACGCTCGATCCCGCACGCTACGAACTGACCGGACGATAAGTCGGAACTGGCTACGATCACCTCGATCCCCGGTAACTATTTAATCCGTCCCTGATACAAATTAGAAGGAGGAGAGGGGACGTCATGATGAAGTGGATTTCTCGATTACTCGTACTTATGCTCGTGCTAAGCACGGCATTGGCCCAGGAAGACATCGATAGCGGTGATATGACTGCAAGTGTCGACGCAGTGCTGCTTGCCACTACAGTAAACTATCCCGATGCCATGGTCGCCCGGGCCGCGGCGCTGAAGCAGGGAATCCCCCTGCTCCTCACGGAGAAGGACACGCTACCAGAAGAGACCGTTGCGACCATTGACGATCTGAAACCCGAGACGGTCTACATCATTGGAGGTCCCGCCGTGGTCAGCGATGACATCGAGGAGGGTCTGACCGGTCAGGGGAAGACCGTCGTCCGGCTCTGGGGCATGACCCGGTACGGGACAAGTGCCGAAGTGGCCCGGTACTTCTGGCTCGAGGGAATCACGGAAGCCGTGCTCGTGACGGACAACATCGAGGCACCTAATGACGGTAACATGGACGAGGTGGGGGCCGCCAAGGATCTGGCCACCGCGTTCAAGCTACCTGTTCTAATCGTCCCACTGGATGCCGTACCGTCCGACATCTCGGACGTCATCGGGGAGCTTGGTATCGAGAAGGTGAAGCTCGTAGGCTCCGATATCAACGAGACGCTGCGCGAGGAGCTCACCGCCCTAAACGTCACCGAGGAGGTCGTTGGTGGTGGAACGCCCGAAGAGGTGGCTGAAGCGGTCGCTGAGAAGGTCATCGAGAAAGCGAAGGCCGAGGGCGCCACGGACAGACCATTAATAATCGTGGCCATCAAGGACTTCACTGACGCGCTTCAGGGGACGGCAAATCAGGACGCAGGGGAGCACGTCACTTCGATCGTCATCCGCTCGGAGGAGGATATCTCATCGCTCATCGAGAAGGTAAAGTCGCTCGAACCATCGAAGATAAAGGTCGTCGGGAGGCCCGACCTCGCCGACAAGGTCGCTGCTGCACTGAAGGACATCGGTATCGAGACCGTGCGACCGGGTAAGGCTATCCACGCCCTGGTCAGGGAACGTATCGAGAAGGAGAAGGAGGTCTGGAAAGCCAAGCGGGAGGCTGCCAAGGAACTGCGCAAGAAGCAGATGACCAAGATCAAGGAGCGTCTGACGAAGCTCCTTGAACGGGCGAAGGAAGCTCAGGACAAGGCCCGTAAGATGCGCGAGAAAGCGCTCGCCGAGGCCCGTGATTCGCTGAAACTGAAAGAAGAGAACGACGACAAGACCGATGAAGAACTATCGGAACTGGAGGGGTCTGCGACAGTAGAGCCTGAGGAGAACCCGATCATCGAGGACATCCTGGGATCCACTCAGGACTTCGACGACGTAGATGGTACCGAAGAGGCATTGCGCAAGGCCATGCGGGCGATCTCACAGGCCAGGGCACAGGAATACGACGCCATCAAGCTGACCTTCGACGACCGGAGGGATGGCTTCGCGGGTGAACTGCGTGGTCGAAAGACCATGGTGAAGAGGGCCCAGAAGGACATGAGTGACGTCGAGACGCGTCTGGCCGCCCTCGTTTCCAAGGTCGAGGCGCTGAACCTCACCAGTAAGGCGGCGGGACGTATCCTGGAAAAGGCCAAGGGGCGGCTCACATCGGCCAGGGAGGCCGCAGAGAGCGGGAGCGATGATAGTGCGTTCAGGGAGTCGGCCGCTGCCAAGGCACTGCTCCGGAACGTGGAGAGATTCGTCGAGCGCTCCGAGGAGGGGCGCGTGCTCAGGCGTATCCCGGAATTCCGGGAGCGGATGAACGATCCGGATTTCAGGAAGCAGTTACTGGACCCCTCGTTCAGAGAACAGTTCACGGACGCGGCGAAAGGTTTCGTTGCTGACCAGGGGGGAGTCGGCAGCCTGTTGAAGAAGATGTCGATGGCAGGGATCGAAGTGATCAAGAGGCCATGCTACCCCGGTAAAGCGGCGGGGATCACCATCGTCGCCATCGGGGTGGGCGAGCTGTCCGACAACGGGCTCAATGACCTGCAGGAGCCCTGCCCCACGAAGAGGGCATCCGGCGTACCGGCAGGAGTCATCGAAAGGGTGATGCAGATCCTTCCCGCACGGGAAAGGAACGCCCTCGTGATGCTCACCGAGGCGGATGGGGCCCTGGAGCTGACCGAGTTCATGAAGGGTTCAGGCATCCCGGTTGAGGAAATGGCCACATTCGTCGATACCATGTCAGAGTACGGGATCATGATACACATCATCTACATCGGGAGCGACGATCCTGAAGAGGAGTCGCAGGACCCAGATGTGCCGCTGCTGGAGCGTCTGCCCCGAAGCCGGGAGGACGCGATCAAGAAGGCCGAGGCGCTGTACGGTGGCGAGAAGGCGGCCCGCATCCCCGTGGTCGTCATCTGGGTGGGCGGTACCCTCTCCGGAACGGCGGGGACGGGTGAGCCCCTCGGCACGACAGGGACGCTCGATAAGGCAGGCGTGTTCCGCATGCTCGGCGTTAGGGGTGACATCGGTACCGAGGCGCGAACGGTGCTGGAGGTCCTCATCGAGGCCGGCGGCGTACTGCCCGCCGTAGAGCTGGCCGGGAAGACGGACCTCGCCGTGGAAGAGGTCCCGAGAATGGTAGAGACCATGGATACCCACGGTATCATCGTACACTTTATCTACGTCGGGGACGACAGTGACGATGAGAAGTCGTCTCAGCCGGGCGACCAGCTCCTTGAGCGCTTGCCCCGGTCAAGGGAGGAGGCAATAGGAAAGGCGAAGGCCCTTTCCATCGTCGACGGGACCGCCACCAGGCCCGTGGTCGTCATCTGGGTGGGCGGTACCCTCTCCGGCAAGGTGGGGACGGTCGAGCCTCTCGAGCCGACGGGCACCACGGACATGGCGGGCGTTTTCCATATGCTAGGTGTCAGGAACGAGATCGGTATCAATGGACGGAAGGTGCTCGATACCCTCATCGAGGCCGGCGGTGCTATGCCCGCCGAGAAGCTCGCTGCCGGAGCAGGTCTCCCGGTGGAGGAACTGGAAGGCATTTTCCGCACCATAGGAGAAGGCTCCGGCTGTGATATCTACTTCATAGGCCGGGAAACGAAGTGGCCGGACGATTACGGTTCATACTGCAGCATCTACTTCTACGGCAGGAGCGCCACGCAGCCCACCGATGAGAAGTCGGCAGGCGATCCGTCCATCGAGGAACAGGAGGCAATGGCGGCGCTCAAGCGCGTGCTCACAAAGTACGATAGCAGTTTCGAAACAGCCGTAGCCGAGCGCCTCCTGGCAGCCGGGATGGGCCTGGACGAGGTGAATGTGCTCGAGACGGTGCTCGAGGCCGGCGGCAAGGTCCGCCTGGACCTCCTGGCCGAGAAGGCGGGCGTGCTCATCGGGAGCCTGGAGGCCATCGTGAAGCAGCTCAACTCCCACGGAATCGTCACCCATGTTATCTACTGCGGACCGCCGGAAACCACGACGGACGGTGCTTCCTCCAGCGACAGGTGCGTTGCCATCATCCTCGGGAGCGGTACAGGGATCTCACCCACAGCGACATCCACGCCGACACCGACGGTCGTGAAGGCATCACCGACACCGGAACCGACCAAGACGTCGACACCGGAACCCACGCTGGAACCGACCAAGGTGCCCACTCCGTCACCCACCCCAGAGCCGACCAAAGCCCCCACTCCTACTCCCGTACCGACAGCAGCTCCCACGAGAAAATGTCCCGAGGGTGCCAGCTACACGACCAGCGCAGGTAAGGCGTTCTGCCTCTTCAAGGGCATCGTCCTGCCCAAGGCCGACGTGAAACCCTACTGCCACTACCTCAAGAGCGGTTACATCGGGTTCAGTTGGACCGAGAGCGACGTGACGAAGGACTACAAGTGCCCCGGGAGCGCGGTGTATAAACCGAACAACGCCGGCACTGGCTACTGCCTGTGGCGGGAGCTGACGCCCTTCCCCTCGGACAATGTCGAGCCCCATTGCCATGAGCTGGAAAAGGGGTACATCGGTTTCAGCTGGTCGCCAGATGGCACAACTGATAGCACATCGAGCACAAGCTCCTCTAGCACCAGTTCAACTAGCAACAATTTGAACGGGTAGGGAACGGACGTGACCGGCGCGACCTCCCGTCACGTTTAAATTCCTTCCCTCCGCCTCAACACGCATTGCGGGGGTACCCTAGTTGGCCAATGGGGCAGGGCTTAGGACCCTGTGGCTTAGTGCCTACACGGGTTCGAATCCCGTCCCCCGCACCAACTTATCATTAATGGTGGACCCCATGGACCCACAGATCCTCGCGACCGTGGCCCTCGTGCTCGGCGTCCTTGCGCTCCTAGCAGGCTGTCAGCGGCATCCGTCGGGCAGTGATACTGAGGCCGCTGCTGCACGTTTCGAGATATCGGACGGCCAGGGACTGGTCAGTACTGATACCACCGCTACCGAGGAGGACACCAACACCACGCTCACCCTCGTCGGTCGTATCGAGGACACTGGCGATATGAACCTGTTCCGCACATATCGTCTGGTGGAAGGCCGTGTGCTCTCCCGACAGTACTACCTCACGGAGCGGATGTACCAGGAGTTGCACCGATCTACCTGGGTGCGTCTGACCTGTCAGCCCGCGGGCACGCTGCATGGCGGACCTGTCATCGATGCGTTGTCGTTCGGACCTGTACCCGGACTGAACACCTCGCTCGAGCGTGCAGTGCGGGAGTCCTGCGCTCATGTGGAAGCGAACCGGAAGGGCTTCGACCTCAACCTGTACAAGGGGACAGAGAGGTTCAAAGCGGCCCTGACCGAGCACGCCGACAAGGACCTCAACGCCCTGCCCTTCGAGCCGAGGGACGAGGTCGTGTTCGTTGACACCGACGTCCGCAGGATCGGTATCGACTGTGGTCGCGTGGTGCTGCGCAACGATCCAGTGCGTGGTGACTTCCTCAGCTTCCTTGCGGTGTACGACCTCGATGTCGGGCGCGTGGAACGGGTGCTCGTCAGGAACACGGGCTACTTCCTGGAGTAGGGCCGGGGCAAAGGAAAGACATAAGAACCGGGCGTCCAGGCGACCATGTCATAAACAGACACGGTCGTGAACATCATGGTATCAAAGAACGCTCATTCTACGAAAGGACTGCTGTCACAGCTGGACGATGCGGTCACCAACTGGATGGCCAAGGACGGGTATCTGGACACCACCAGCGTTAAGCGGGCGGTGGACCTGTCCAAGTTCGAGCTGCAGGAGGACATCGACGCCGACATGCAGCAGTACATCATCGACCACCGGCCCGAGCTGGAGCAGGAGCTCACCGAGCGGGCCCAGACCTATGCTGCCGGCGGCGGTTGTCCGGGATCCGCGAAGATGCGTGCCCAGAAGGAGATCCTGTTCGAGGTACGTCAGACCATCCTCGAAGAACGCGATCCTCTAAGCTACCAGGCCATCCACGAACTCGAACGCGGCCATCTCGACTTCAAGCTGAGTCAGGACAAGGTGCCCTTGGGCTTCCTGGAGAAACTGCCCGATCTCGTGGCGAAGAACGCTCACCGCCTGGGCGACGACGCATACGCCACGGCCGACACTCTCTCTATCGAGCTACGTGACGAGCTGGACCTCGACAACGGTTTCGACGACTACTCCATGACCGTGGTCGCCAAGGCATGCGGCGCCAACCTCAAGAACCCGGCGGCCAAGATCTACGAGTCCACGGTCATCATGAAGTTCGACCACAAGCTCGACGACTCCGAGCGCGACTCCTTCGAGGGACGTATGAAGAGCGAGGGGTATGCTGCCTTCGAGCCCGAGGTGACGCAGTACTCCAAGGGCTTCTCCCTTACCACCACATACGAGCTGGACAAGGGTGACGTCGTTCAGCATAAGGTCGTCAAGATGGGCGAGTTCAAGGGCCAGTACGAGCACGCCGACCTCCTGGGTCTCTGCCCGAGCCTGTCCTGCGCCGGAGCAGGATACGATGCCCATGCCCCACTAACCATGGAAGCACCGGCTGGTTACGGCGACGCCGACGGTCCGTGCGGCGGTTGCGGCGGCTGCGGTTGATACCGATCTGAAGGTACGCACGCACCGCGTACACCCGAATCCATCGCGCTATCCCTAGACGTCAGACTCAAGAAATGGAAGAACTGGGCCGAAGACCACGGACGGTCTCCGGCCGAAAGACCCTAACGATGATCCGGCCTATTCAGGCTCAGATATGGCGTCCACGGGACATGCATCGATGCAGGCAAGGCACTCGACACAGTCGTCGGCCTTGATCTTCGCCTTGTCATCGTTGAGCTCGATGGCCTCGCTGGGGCAGGCGCCAACGCAGGAGCCGCACCCGATGCACTCTTCTTCATCGATCTTAACAGCCATGATGATTACCTGCGGGTGTCCATGGAAGAGCAGGTTAAAAACGTTTGCTTTGGCGGGCCTCCATAGGAAGACCTAAAAAGTTAGGTAACCCCAAGCGGGTGTGATGGGGCCGTCACTCGTCGAGCTCGGTACGGGGCGGAGCGGTATCGTCGAGTCCATCGACGGCCGTGGTAACCTCACGCGATGGCTCGATGAGAAGGGCATCCGTGAGGGCATCCTCGTCAGGATCGTGTCCGTACCTCCCGACAGTGGCCCCGTGACCGTCGATGTCGACGGGAACGAGGTCGAACTGGGACGGGGGATGGCGGACAAGGTCATCGTGAGGCCGCTCCCCCGGCGTCTGGTGCTGGTGGGCAATCCCAACGTCGGAAAGAGCGTCATATTCTCCCATCTCACCGGCCAGTACGCCGTGGCCTCCAACTACCCCGGAACCACCGTAGAGATGCTGTGCGGTAGTGGTACAATCGGGGGCGAGGAGTTCGAGGTTATGGACACGCCGGGCACCAACAGCCTCGTGCCCATGAGCGAGGACGAAGCGGTCACCCGCGACATCCTCCTCGAGGGCGCCGATATCGTGCTCCAGGTGGCCGATGCCAAGAACCTCCGCCGGGCCCTCGTGCTCACGCTCCAGCTCCTCTCCATGCGCCAGCCGGTTGTGCTCGCCCTTAATATGTGGGACGAGGCGCTGGCCAAGGGCGTCGCGATCGACACCGACCGACTCTCCCAACTGCTGGGGATCCCGGTCGTTAAGACCGTCGCCCCGGAGAGCAAGGGCATCTTCACGCTCCGCCGCCGTCTCGCGGATGTGGCCGCGAGCGATGTGCTGCCCCCGGCGCCCGACATCTACCGCGGCGCCGCTGGTAAAGCCGTGGAGGAGCTCTCCGATGTCCTGAGCAGCGTCCAGGAGGCCGTCATGGCGCTCTCCGGCGATGCTACCCTCAACGAGCATCTCAGGAAGGTCCACGGCAAGGACGCCATGGTGCAGGTGGAGAAAGTAGGTGCGGGACTAGAGGAGGAATACACGCGACCGCTCGCCCAGGTGTTCGATGCCTCCCTACAGCACAAGGTATCAGCTGTCCACGACGAGGTCTATCGCCAGGAGCTCCCCTCGACCACGAGCGTGGAGGAGCGGTTCTCGCAGCTGACCTTCTCCCCGGTCACCGCCATCCCCATCCTTCTCGCGGTCATGTTCCTGATCTACCAGTTCGTGGGGATAGTGGGTGCTGGTTTCCTTGTGGACTTCCTCGAGACCGATGTGTTCAAGGCCCGTGTCATCCCGTGGTCCCGTGCTACGGCTGCATTGTTCATCCCGGAGACGAACATCGTGTACGACTTCCTCCTCGGGGAGTTCGGCATCATCAGCATGGGCCTGACCTATGCCATAGCCATCGTGCTCCCCATCGTCGGGACGTTCTTCATAGCTTTCGGTATCCTGGAGGACTCGGGCTACCTCCCACGGCTCACTATCATGGCCAACCGCGTGTTCCGCCAGATTGGGCTGTCGGGCAAGGCCATCCTACCCATCGTGCTCGGGTTCGGGTGCGGGACCATGGCCGTGCTCACCGCACGCATCCTTGAGACGCGGAAGGAGCGGCTCATCGCCACACTGCTCATTGCCCTGGCCATCCCCTGTTCCGCTCAGCTGGGCGTGATGATGGGGCTGCTGGCCGGGTTATCCACGACCGCCCTGATCGTTGCCTTCATGACCGTGCTCCTCCAGCTGATCATCGTCGGCCGGCTCGCCGCACGTATCATCCCCGGCGACGACTCGGACTTCATCATGGAGCTGCCGCCCATCCGCAGGCCGTTCCTGCGCAACATCGTCACCAAGACCTGGATGCGTACCAAGTGGTTCCTCGTGGAGGCCATCCCTCTCTTCATGCTCGGTACGGCCCTCCTCTTCGTGCTCCACCATACCGGCGCGCTCGAGGTACTGGAGACGGCCCTCCAGCCCGTGGTGAGCTCAATGCTCGGGCTACCAAAAGAGACCGCCCGGTTCTTCCTCATGGGCTTCATCCGCCGGGATTACGGGGCCGCGGGCTTCCTGGAAATGGCCCGTACCATCGATCCGGTCACCGGCCTTTCTCTCCTCTCCAATAACCAGATCGTTGTCGCCATCGTCACCTTGAACCTCTTCGTCCCGTGCATCGCGGCGTTCTTCGTCATCCTCAAGGAGCAGGGGCGATGGACCGGCCTTGCATTGTTCGCTTTCATCATTATCTACTCGGTGCTCGTGGGCTCTGTGCTCAACGCGCTGCTGACCCTCACGGGGGTGAGCCTCTAGCCCGGTACTGGTGAACGGGGGATACTACCATGATCGAACAACTGGAGGAGGTGCTCGAGCATCTATGGATCAAGAAGGACAAGGGAGCCCAGGTCAAGATGAAGGACGTGAGGGACGAGGACCTGAGCGCTCTCATGGAGCGGGAGCTGACCGAGGTCGTCAACGACCGTGTGGTCCTCACGAGCAAGGGCGAGGATGTCGGCCGGGCCATCGTGCGCCGGCACCGGCTCGCCGAGAGGCTGCTCCACGACGTTCTACAGATGAACGACTCAGAGATCCATGACCAGGCGTGCAGGTTCGAGCACATACTCTCTCCCGGGGTCGAGGAGAACATCTGCACGCTCCTGGGCCATCCGAAGGTATGCCCTCACGGCACGCCCATCCCCCCGGGACCGTGTTGCGAGGAACGGCGCATCGATGCCAAGAGCATCGTGGTGCCCCTCACCGATCTGGGGGTCGGCGAGAAGGGGATCGTGTCGTACCTCCACACCAAGCGCCACCCCCGGCTCCACAAGCTCATGTCCTTCGGTATCGTACCGGGGCTCGAGGTGCACGTGCACCGGACATCGCCATCCCTGGTGATCCAGGTGGGAGAGACGACCATCGCCCTGGAGAGAGGGATCGGTGAGGACATATTCGTCAGAAGGAAAGGTAAGAAGACAGGGGAGGAATGATAGTATGCGGAAACAGACAAAGGAAGACTACATAGAGGCCATATTCGTGTTAGAGAAACAGGACGGGCGTGCCCGGACGGGGAAGCTCGCGTCACGCCTAGGCGTCAAGCCTCCATCGGTCACCGAGATGCTCGGCAAGCTCCAGGACGAGGAACTGGTCAACTACCAGAGCTATGCAGGAGTTACTCTGACACCCAGGGGAAAGAAGCTGGCGAAGAAGTGCATGGACCGGCACCGGCTGTTGGCAGCCCTCTTCGAGATGATCGGTGTGGAGGGGGAGCAGGCTGAGGTGGACGCCGCCGAGGTCGGGCACCACATCTCACCGGCCACCATGTCACAGTTGAGGAAGCTGCTGGAGTTCGTGCAGGGGAACCCGAAGGACCCCCCGTGGATCGACTGCTTCACGTACTACTGCAAGACAGGGGAACGTATCAAGTGCCCGGGAGTGAAGGGGAATAAGTGAGCATCGTACCGGAGGTATAAAACCCGTTAACGGAGGCCCTTTTTCAAAACCTACTTAAATCGTCCTTCCCTCCACCTTACTTAGTAGAAGGAAGGGGAATGCTCATGAGGCGGAAATCACTACTGTTCGTGCTCGTATTATTTGCTGGTCTGGCGCTCGCGGCCGGAATATGTCCAACGGGCGACAACTGCCAGACCAACCCTACACAATGTGCCTGCGATGCCCTCCGCCCCATCTGCGATCCGGGCCACGCTGAAGCGAACATCCGGGGCTGCAGGGCGGATACAGGCGACTGCCTGGCCGGCATGAACTGCATGGACAATCCCGCGCTGTGCCCGTGCAACGATCCCATGCGTCCCCGGTGCGTGGGCGTGGGACAGCAAGGGGCCGATGGCCGCGGGTGCGCGGCCGACGAACCCGCCGGATGCGGTGATCCAAAGCTCACTGACTGCCCCATCGTCGGGTGCGTCGACCTGCAGTGGGACCAGGTGAACTGCGGTGAGTGCGGTAAGATTTGCACGGATTGGCAGAAGTGCGAGTCCGGGGACTGCCTGCCACTGCCATGCGCTGATGACTGGATGACGCGCTGCGACGATGGCGTGTGCTACGACCTCGACAAGGACCATCAGCGGTGCGGCTCCTGCACGAAGGCCTGCACGGCGGAGCAGGAGTGTTCCAATGGGGTGTGCATGGTCTTCGAGTGCACGGACGGCACACCGACCGGTACATGTACATCGACGCCGCCGAAGTACTGCGACAAGGACGGGAACCTCGTCGTCGATGAAACGAACTGCCCCTGCCACGAAGGGTACCAGGTCGAGGGGGACACGTGCGTAGAGGAGGCCAAGAAGTGCACGGACGGTACGCCGTACAGCACCTGCACGGCCAATCCCCCTTTGTACTGTGCCAGTTCCGGGAACATCGTCGTCAACGAAGAGAACTGCCCGTGCCCCGAAGGGTACAAGGTATCGGGGGACAAGTGCGTAGAGGACGTCAAGGAGTGCTCTGACGGCACGCCGTACGACACCTGCACGGCCAATCCCCCTTTGTACTGCGCCAGTTCCGGGAACATCGTCGTCAACGAAGCGAACTGCCCATGCCCCGAGGGGTACGAGGTCTCGGGCGATCAGTGCGTCAAGGAGACCACTGAAGGGACGGGTACCGGTACGGGAGGGGAGGCCGCGGCGTGCGATATGGACCGGCACTGCGAGGCGACGGCCGGGGAAAATTGCGGGAACTGCGCTGACTGCTATTGCTCAGATGCAGATCCCTGCACGCTCGAGGAGTGCTCGGGAGGCATCTGCACATATCCCGCCGATGCCAGCAAGTACGGACAACAGGTGACGATCAGCAGGACACCGGCCATCTGCTGCACTACAGGCCATGTCAAGTACGGAGAGTGCTGTGACGACAACCAGTGCGACGACGGGTACGAGTGCATCGACAACAAGTGCGAATCGATACCAGGCGCCACGACCCCCCTTCCAGAGTGCAAGGACACCGGTCAGTGCACTAAGGCGCCGTACGGCACCTGTACCAACGCGTGGTGCTCGGATAGCGGAACGTGCGAGTACGACATCGATTGTAACGCTTGCGGTACAGGGACCGCCTCCTGGTGCGGTTATTGCGTAGGCGAAGGCTACTGCTGCGTACCGGAGGACTGCCCTAAGGACGGGAAGACGTACGAGTGCGCCTCTAACAAATGTCGGGAGAAGACCGTGGCCCAGGTCACATCCAAACCGATAACCGAAGGACAAGTCACCACTACACCGAAGCCCGAACCGATTGAGGTGACAAAGGGCCCTGAACCGCCGACGGTCACGGAAACGCCTGTGGTCACGGACGAGCCACCGTCTGACGTGACGTACGAGGACAAGGTGACGCTCGTTCTGAACGAGCCTTTCGAGTTGTGCGGGTACAAACTGAATCTCTTCGACATCGATACGCTCGGGACCGCCTCGGTCGAGGTAGTCTCACTCGACGGCAGCACAGATACGTTCTCGGCCAACTACATCGAGGCCCTCCTTGACGAGAAGGAGATCATGGGCTCCTATGACGATCTCACCGTGATCGTGAACAGCGATACCTGGGCCTCCGGCGACACCGCCGAGGTCGTGCTCATACTGGAGGGCGATTGTCCGGGCGAACCGACCGAGACGCCTGACGATCCCGGATCCGAGGGTGAGCCCACGCTCACAATATTCTGTCGCGAGCTCTCCGTTCGCGGCGGGGGTGCCGTGAGCGTACCTTGTCGGTTCGAGGTCGAGGGTTATATCCCTGGTGTGGACGTCGATGTGGGGACTGAAGAGGGCATCAGTTCCGAACCCTCCTCTTTCTGGCTTGACGAGTTCCCATGGTACGATGATGAAGAGCAGGAGGAGACCGGCGTCAGGACCATGGACCTTGTCATCTCCGCGGACCATACCTGCGAGGAGAGGTCCACATCGGTCAGCCTAGAAGGTACCTATTCCTTAGCGGGAGAGGAACGGTCAGCCCACGGAGGGGCTGCCATGACCATCCTCCCGGCCGAGGACTGCTTCAAGTGCGGCGATGCCCAGTGCGAGATGGGCGAAAACTACCGGACATGCTGCAATGACTGCCCATGCCCTGAGAACTACAACTGCCAGGATAACTCGTGCATCCTTCAGGTCAAGCTCAGCGAGCCCGGTGATTCCTGCAGTACGAACGAAGGATGCACCACGGGCAACTGCCAGAACGGCGTGTGCTGTGCGGGCGGCGAGAAGTGCTGCGAGTCCGATGCGCACTGCGGACGCACGGAGATGTGCGACACGGGCCGGTTCTACTGCATACCCGCTGAACCCCCGCCAGGCCCTACGGGCGGGAAACCTGATGGCGCCCCCTGCTTCAAGCCTGACGAGTGCGGCAGCGGCAACTGCCAGAACACGCGGTGCTGCGAGGCCGGACGTGGTTGTTGTGCGTTCGACGACCAGTGCGGCGATAACGAGATGTGTGACCGAGGGCCTGCCCTATGCGTCCCAGTGGAGGTCAACGAGGAGGACAAGGAGCAGATGCAGCAAGAGATGTTACAGCTCCAGACCGAGGTCGCCGAGACGTCCCAGAGCTTCGGGGAACTGTCCGATGCCATGTACCAGGAGTCCGAGGAGAAGAAGGAGGTCATCCAGAAGCTCGGTGCCGAGGAGCGGAACCAGCGGATGATCGAACGCATCGACAAGCTCCTGAACGAGCTGAAGGAACTAGAGGTCGAGCTGGACGCGAACCCCGGTAAGGCCCTGAAGGCCAAGAATAAGCTGGAGAAGGCCATGGAGCGGGCCAAGGATAAGGTCGCCGTCGACGTTAATCCCATGCATGGCATCGAGGAGCGGGAGGCCGAGGTCCATGAGGAGAGAATCGACCACGTGCTCGCGCAAGCCCTGACACCAACAGATGATGCGCCTCCGCCATCGGAGAAGGTCGAATCGGTCAGAGAGTCGGCCAAGCGGCTACGGGAGACGGTGAAGCAGCGTGTGAAGGCCGAGGTCATCGAGGCCACTTATCAATCCGGTGCGAAGCGCATGCGCACGGTCGTGACCCGCACTATCGAGAACACCGCCAGCGAGACCGTGGATGGTGCTGTGCTCATCATGGAGATCCCAAAGAGCGCGGCCGTGTCAGCGCTCGAGCTGCACTACACCTGCCAGCGCACGTCCGGACAACCGTGCCCCGTGCCCAGGGTGTTGCGTGACGACCCTCTCGTTGGCTGGGACCTCTCAGCACTCGAGCCGGGGGAGAGCGTGACCACGTCATACACAGCCGAAGGTGAGATCGGCGAGGCCGAAGTCCAGGCCAGTACCGCCGTGGTGGCCACCGATGTCAACCTCGACGCGTACCGCTCGGTGGACGAGGAGCGCGAGGCCCTGCAGAGCGAGGAGATCCAGATGGAGCTCCAGGCCGCGATCGAGGAGGCCGGAGGCATCGAGGACGAGGGCATGCGCCAGCGCATCGAGGAGCTGACCATGGAAACACAGGCCAGCCTCGAGGCCGAGGACCTTGTCGACGCGCACACGGCCGTGGCGCGCATCAAGACCGAGCTGGATGCCGCCAAGCAACCGCCCCCTGGAGAAGAACAGCCCATCGATAAGCCCGGGCCCACCGCTGGGCCCAAAGATGACAAGGATGAAGGCCTGCTGTTCGGCATCCTCCCCACCGACAAGGACGGCCTCGTCAAGTTCTTCAAGGAGTACTGGGAGATCGTTGCCGCCTTCATCGGCTCACTGAGCATCATCGCATACTACCTCAAGGTGCTCAAGCGCAAGACCATTGGCGAGGAGGCCGTGGTGATCCGGCGCGGTAAGACCATGGAGGGCAACGCCGTGAAGCTGGGTATCAAGGTGAAGAACGACTCAACCTTCAAGATCACCGAAGTGAAGGTCACCATCGACTATCCCAAGGCCTTCAAGGTGCAGGGCGGTTCGCCCACCGTTGAGCTGGGCAACATCCGGCCTGACGAGTTCCAGAGCGCAATCTTCCACCTTGTACCCACTCGATGTGTGAAGGGTACCGTCACCGGGTACGCCACCTACGAGAACAACAAGGGAGAGACCAAGGTCGTCCAGATCGATCCCGTGGACGTTGGGAGCGTTTGTCCGTTCCTCGAGCGTGTCCGCCTCACACCACAGGAGTTCGCCCAGCGGAAGCAGTACCTGCAGAGCGGGACCAAGAGCATGTCCCTCCGGACCGATCCCACCAGGATATTCCAGGTGGTCAAGACTAGGTTCAACAACATCCATACCGTGCACGAGGAGGTGGCCCCCGACAGGACGAGCATGCTCGGAGAGTACTCGGGTCAGGGTGCGTACAGCAAGGCATTCATCGGAGCCAGCATCAAGGTGGTCTACGGTGCCCAGGGACAGGTGGAGCTATCCGTGTACGGAGAGGATGAAGCGATGGTCACCGGACTGCTGAGCGAGCTGGTGGACCTCATCGAGAAGGAGGAGGGCGGCGGCCAGCCGGTCTAGGGCCCACTACTCTCATCGTCCGAGTAAGATCCTAGGTGCAGGTAGTGCATGAGCACGCCGACGCAGCGGTAGTACGCGTAGCATGCAACGACCACTGCTGCGTACCCGAGCATGGCTGTCCAGAGCGTGATGCCCATATCCGCTTCAAGGAAACGGACCACCGTGCGGTAGATTGGGAACGCTAATAATACCATCCCTGCCAGCACGGCCAGCTCGAGACCTGTCGATCCTCCAGAGCCCTCTTCCGACACGGTAGGTGGACCGGTGGTTAACATCGTTTATATCGGTTCATCCGGGGCCGTGTGCCTTCGGACCAAGAGATTTAAACGTCCACGGAGCGTTGATGGACCGTGGACCGACAGGACGACCTACGTTCCCTGGGCAAGGGTGCGAAGGTCGATGGACCGAGCACCGAGGTGCGGCGAGAGCTGTGCCTGCGCTGTAAAGGAGGCAAGCTCCTGTGCGGGAAGAGCCGGTGTCCCATCACGGCCCAGGCCTCGGCCCACTCGGACATCGCCCGCAAGCTGCGGAAAGACATCGCATCTCCCAGTCCGCCGGGATTCTTCGTCGGATGGAAGGGTTATCCCAAGGTGTCCTTGGGGCCCATGGGCCTGGCCGTCCCCCACGAGGACCCCTCTTTCCTTGACGATCCCGCACGGTGGTACGGCGCCACCATCCAGGAAGTGGTCGGGTTCCGGTCCCTGCTGGTCCGCTCGCGTGAGTCGGTCGACATCCACGCCGCCCGCGATCCTCCGGCCACGCTCCGCGACTACCAGGACCTGGTGCTCTCATCGCGGCCTGTCGACGTTGAGCTCCACCTGCGCCAAGTACCACGGTTCCACATAGCCTTCTCTGCCGTCGCCCAGCCCATGGGTCCATCGGCCGAGCTCAAGAGCTTCGATCTTGTGGGGAATCCCGCCGTGCCCCGGGCCGCCGACAAGGTGACCAGTGATACGGACCTCCCGGCCGAGGAGGGAGTAGCGAACCTCTTCGACGCCGGTATGGACGTCTACCATGTCCAGAAGGTGCTGTCGGCCGGGCTCCTAGGCCGCGGGAAGGACCGTACCCTCGTGCCCACCCGCTGGGCCATCACTGCGACCGACGATATCGTAGGCCGCGACCTGGCCGCCCGTCTGCGTGACCTACCAGAGCTCGACGAGGTGCTGCTCTTCTCCAACGAGTACATGGGCAACCACTACGAGATCATCCTCATACCCGGGCGCCTGGAGTTCGAGCACCTCGAATCATGGGCGGGTGGGAGCGCGTGGGGCGCAGGTGACGACTGGACGGTCGTGCAGGAGTACGAACCCAGCGAAGGCCGGACCAGTTACGCTACGAAGCAAGGTGGCGGATACTACGCGGCCCGTCTGGCAGTGTACGAGGCACTGGTCAGCATGGGACGCCAGGCCGTAGCGGTGGCCCTACGAGAGATCGATAATACCTATTACCTGCCCGTGGGCGTGTGGGAGGTGCGGGAGAACGTGAGGCGCGCCATGCAGAACACCCCAGAACGGTTCCCTGACCTGAGAACGGCCCTAGCGGCAGCAGCTCCGCGCACGGGCACCGGCCTGAAGCGCTGGATAGATAACTCATCTATCCTCAAGAACCGCCTGTACCAGCGGACTCTGACGTCCTTCTTCTAGCCCGGCGGTACCGCTCCCGGCGGGACCAGCACGATGTAGAGCCAGCTGATCCACCAGTAGGGGGTTCCCGCGGCTATCAGGCTCACCAGGAGGAGGAAAAGGGCCGGGGCCGCCATGACGATAGCGCGGGCGGTCGAGATGGTGTGCACTTCCCGTAATCCTATTACTATCAGGACCATGAACCAGAGAGAGACTAGGACCTCCACTCCGTCCGTCGGAGCCAGACCGGGGGCAAGGACCCAGGGGACAGCTATACCAGCGACGGCCACAAGGAGCGGGAACAGGAGCGGTGTTGAACCGTACATGTAGACCTTCATGCTCTCGGGTATATCCGCGCCAGCACCCACGAGGGCCCCCAGTGCCTGGGATAGTCCGGCCAGTACACCATTGACGATAACGCCCACGAGCGGGGCGATGAATATCAGCAGGATTACTTCGGGACGGTTCTCCAACCGGTCGGTAATGTGGAGGCGGAGCAGGGTCATGGCAAGGGCCAGGATGGCGTAATACGGCACCACCCGGGTGATGGGAGTACCCAGCCCGATCTTTCTGAAGAACGAGACAGGCTTGAGCAGGATACTCGTTAAACGGCCGTCCAGACCTAAGTCCTCGCTGTCGAACACCTCCGACTGGGGCGACATGGTCCAGAAATTCGTGTGAACCTTTTTGAAGGTGACGCAGGTGGCGCCGGATCACACCCATCCGAGCCAGAGGGTGACAAGGGCCACGGGATCAGCGGTGATGATCACGAAAAGCACGGCCGGCAGGGCCATGATAAGGGCCCGATAGGTCGGTATCGTGTGGACCTCCTTCAGTCCGATCAGGACGAGGACGGCCCACCACGCGGAGAAGAAAGCGGCGACGGCGTCAACGGCGAACAGGTTCCCCGCAACGAAAGCTCCCGGGGCGATGGGGAGGACAGCGCCCCCGGTCGCGTGGACCACGACCAGGTATGGGAGCGCGGGGGTGAAGGCGTACAGGTACACCTTGAGCGTCTCTCGCAGCTCTGCACCGGCACCCTGGATCGAGCCCAACGCATGGGAGAGACCGGCAAGAAGTGCGTTGGCCGCCAGCGCGCCCAATGGGGCAAGGAGCATGGAAAGAGCGGCCGAGCTTCCTGACATCCCAAGTACGCCTTGGGGATGGAACACTGCCACGGACCACACCAGGAGGGCATGGTAGGGGAGCACCCGGTCGAACGGTGTATCGAGCCCGAGCCGGTCGAAGAACGCCACGGGCTGTAGGATGAGCCGCAGGAACCGCCGCTCCATGGACAGTTCCTCTGCGTCCCGCCTCCTCAGGTCACCCGCCATCGGCCCATCTTAATGCCTCAAGATATTTATGCGACGCGTTAAGGGGCCGCGCGGTCCTTAGAGGCAGGATACGGCCATGGCGGCCGACAACACCGTGATCACCAGCAACGGTGTTAGCTCGATGATCGTCATGTCCATCTCGTCCACGGTCATCGCCTGGGATTCCATCTGTAAGTGTTGGTCATTGTCGTTCGCGCGGTATATCGTTCTGCGGGGCGGCGTGCCGGTATCCATGGCAGGCTTGTAGCATGTTCCGTCCATGTCGACCCTGTAGGGAAAAAAGGGGTGGGGCGGCGGGGGAGTGGGGTCCGCCGCCCCGTGGGAATGGTGGTTGAGGCATAGGCAGTTCAGGGTGCAGAGGCGCTGATGGCCACGGGGGCCACCTCCTCCACGACGACCTGTGCGTCTTCGGCACAAGCGTCGTTAGTGTAGTGGGCCACCGCGTCGTTCGCGCACGCGGTGCACCAGTTGGGGTAGGTCATACCGTCAGAGCCGCACACGGGGCGGTACTCGCGTGTGCAGGCCAAGCGGCGGGGCTCTTCACAGACTGTCACCGTTAGGTCCTTGATGGGAAGGGCCTCGGTGATCTCTTCGGTGAACGTCCGCCCTTCGGCGCTGCGGCACTGGCGCGGGTAGCTCTCCATCGCGGGATTACCAGCGGCGATGCACTCCTCGAACGAGTCTATCTCATTCTGGCACTCGCCGGGGAGGTACCACTCGGTGGTCGGGCTCGCGCAGGCACCGCACTTGTTACCGTAGGTCACACCGTCAGAACCGCACACAGGCATCCATTCCCTGGTGCAGGCGACTGGGCCGGTGGGCTTGGGGCTTTCACAGGCGACGGCGTCCTCAGGGAGGGTGGGGGCGCACTCGCCGGGCAGGTAGTACTCGACATCGGCCGCAGCGCAGGCGCCGCACTTGTTGCCGTAGGTCACACCGTCGGAGCCGCACACAGGCATCCATCCCATGGTGCAGGCCACGGGACCGGTGGGCTTGGGGCCTATGCAATTTACAGCTTCGGCCTTGTCCTCGACGCATTCGCCGGGGACATGCCACTCGACAGCCTCGCTGCCGCAAGCTCCGCAGGCGTTACCGTAGGTCTTCCCGTCGGAGCCGCACACGGGGCGGTAGTCCGCGGTGCAGATCATGGGGCGCGGGTTCTCGCAGTACTCCTTATCAGAATCACCCTCGCCCGGGGCGGGCACAGGCTCTTCCGGTACCGGAGGCACGAACTGGTCAGTGTCCCCGGGAGCGCACTCGCCCCGGAAGAACTCCCATTGGCCACACTCCGAGCCGTCGTCGAAGATACACACGCCGTGCTGGCCGTACGTGCCTTCCCGGCTCTCGAGCGTGCCACCGTTCTCCAGGCAGTACACGGCCGCCGGGTTCGGCAGGCCGACGACCGGTTCCTCCGGCAGCTCGGCGGGTAGTTGTGGTCTCAGGCCCTCGCGGGCCATGGTCGCTGTGGCCGCGGCCAATAGCAGTACTGCTACAAAACCGACGGCCAGTCGGTATGTTCCCTTCTCGCTTTCATATAGCATCTCGCTTCACCTACAAGTACGAAGTCGTTCGGGCCTTTTTAACCGGACAGTTTTTTTAGGGTCTCACCCCAACAAACAGAACGCTATACGCGGGGCCTGCCAATAATGTATATGTTGTATAGTCGCAACATATTTGAACCGGCGGTCGCTCCTCTTCTACAGGTATCGGGGTATGTCCACCCTCCATGACCTTCTGGAACTTGTCACAAGACGGGCGACCATCGTCCGGACGGCACCACCGATCAGTCACTTCATCCAGGTCGAGATCGATCGGCAGAAAGCCATAGCGTTCTACGCCGGGCTCGCGCGTCGGATCGGCGTCGGATACGCATGGATCGCAACCCACGTATGTTCCGGGGACGCCTTCCACTGGCCTGACGCGTGAGACCGCTCACGATGCGCGTGGCCGGAGTGGGATAGCGCCACCTGTGAAACGGGCCGCTTCGAAGGCGCCGACGATCTCGCCTGCCAGCACCTCGTGCACCTCCTTGTCAGTGAGCGGCCGCTCGTTATGCTTGAGATCTATGTCTCCTGTGTTGAGCCCCCGCAGGATACGGTACACAAGTTCCTGCATATCCGGCGGATCTCCCCATCGCTCGCCATCGGGCCAGCCTGCCTTATCCTTGTCGGTCATCCTTCGATCCCCTAGTCCCTATTCCCAACCATAACCTATATATACCGCCTGTTGAGCGAGACCCCCTCAGTCATAGTAGGGACGGTGCGCTTCATGGCATATGCGTTGGACACCATCGAGATAACCCAAGACAACCAGGAGTGGGCGGAGCGCCTGGGCATGGACCCGGCCTTCGAGGAGCTCCTGTACGCGTCCGGGGGTTTGAAGGGTGATGTCCACTTCAACGTCCTCTACTCAACCGACGGCCCGCGCTCCGACCCCACTATCCGCGGTTACCTGGCCACGTTCTCCAGCGAGAACGGGAAGGAGAGCATCAGCCTCTACAAGCCCGTGAACAGCGAGGAGGGCGAGGACGCCATCAGCGCAGGTGACATCGAGAGCATCCGCGTCGGCAAGAACAAGGCCGCGTTCTACGGCACGTCCCACGAGACGGTCCCCATGAACGTCATGGAGCTGAACGCCCCCAAGGTGTACACAGCCACCAAGGAACAGGGCGTAGAGGACCGGTTGCTCGACCTCCTCTACAAGCCCATAGAAGGCGAGCAGAGCCTGGGCGGGGTCATGAGCGGTATGGGCGCATCCGACCGCTATATGGAGTCACTATCGACGTTCTTCGAGACGGACCGTAACACGAAGGTATATGCGTACGAGCAGGAGGAGCTCGGGTTCTTCCAGAAACTGGGGCACTACATCGACATCCTCAAGAAGGATGACGAGTACCGCACACTCCAGATCTCGGAGGTCATCGGCGAGGGGGCCGAGGGTATGCTCAACGGTCTCGTCACCGGTCTCATATTCTCACAGGGCGCCATCTACGGTCTGGCCGGTGCCATGGGTATCATGAGCAAGTTCGTCCCCAAGGTAACCATGAGCCTCGTTGCTCCCATCTGGGGCAGCAAGGTCGATGAGGCGCGACAGAAGGAGAACAGCCTCGAGGAGCTGCGCGCGGTAGAGCGTGTGCGTGAGGTCGGGTTCTCTTGCGCCAACGGGACATTCAAGGTCCTCATGCAGCCAGAGGTCATCAAGCCGCTGAGCAAGGTCGTCCCCGCCGCAGGTGCGCTCGGGACCATCTTCGCCGCTGAGCAGCTGACGCTGGCCATCAAGGACGCCGGATCCCCCAAGACCCAGGTGGCCATCCGCGAGGAGCTCATCCAGAACAACCCCGAATACCAGAAGGAGGGCTACGACCGGGAGCTCTTCCAGATGATCGGTACCGAAGAGACAGTATCCTATGCCACTCACATGGTCGGTGCGGGCGTTGGCCTAGGCCTCTCGGCCCTCTTCCCAGAGGTCGTGTTCCCCGTCTCGCTGGGCGCCCTTGGCGCGTGGTACGTGGGCAAGAGCCTGTGGACCTGCTACAAACATAATCCCGACGTGCAGTTCGAGGTGAACGCCACCGAGCACCTCCCCACTGCCAACGGTATCGAGCTCGACAACGGCTACACGCTCGACTTCGAGAAGGTGGGCGAGGAAGGCCTCGAACCCATGGAGGACCTCCTGAAGGTGAACGAGGTCGCCTCGAAGGCGAAGGTCAAGGTGAGCATCGACAAGGCCGAGGGCGACTGGGGCGTACACATCGCACCGCGCGATGGCGAGGAGCACGAACTGGGGCACAAGCGCAAGCTGTTCGACCGTGGATTCCTCAAGCACCTGCTGGGCAACCGCACCATGAAGGAGCAGTACAACCTCGACAACGAGATGTTCGTCCAGCGGTTCAACAAAAAGGTCGATCTGAAGACCCTGGAGCTGGAGGACGGCACGTACCTCTTCGGCACCGAGGGATACCTCAAGGCCTACCAGGACCGTGAAGAGAAAGCCTGAGCCTACTTCGAGAGCAGCTCGGTCAACCGCTTCGTCGCCATGTCGAGCTCTTCTGCCGACGTCATACCACCAACGGCATCAGGGTGACCCCCGCATGATGAGAACCCAGCACCGGTCAGCAGGTCGACAAGATTTATGTCCTTGCGAGTGGTGCGCGCCGAGAGGGGCACGGGCTCGATCAAAGTGTTGTACACGAGGATTATCCACCCCTTCATCCGCCAGCGTAGGATGCTGGACACACGGCTGCTGAGGTTGAGCTCGGAGCGGATATCATAGAACATGAGCTGCTGGTCATCGTGCTTATCCCCGTTCTTCTTGGCATCAGAGATGAGCCGTCTCGTCTCCTGCTCTATGGTGCGATCGTAGCCTTTAAGGGTGCGTGCGCCGGGGGTCCGGCCCTCGGCCATCTCCCGGGGCGAACTGGCCGACATCAGCGCGTCCAATGCCACCCGGGCACCGTCCCTCCCTTTTAGGTTCTTGCCGGAGTTGAGCATGCCCATGATGCTCCGCGCTATACGCAGGTCGCCCTTGGGGAACGCCCTGCGACAGTAGTCCTCGCCCTTATCACCTCGTGCACCCGCGCAGGCGATCCATGCAGGGCCCCCGAGCAGCCGGTAGATTGCCAGACTGACTGGTTCTTTCCGGGGGATGAATCCGATACCGTCGGGCGGGGCATCGCGCTGGTGGTGGTCGACGACCAGCACGTCGGCGGAGCAGGCAAGGTAGGCCATGGCGCCCGGCTGTAGTCCTCCAACATCGACCACGAGCACACGGTCGGGATTGGCCTCGAGGACCTCCTCGGCCACATCGTCGTCCAGCTGGTTGCCGCAGGGTACGAACTTGTCCACATCTGCCTCATGTCCGACCAAGGCCGCGGCACAGATACCGTCCGCATCCCAGTGGTACACAACGACCAGCGGACCGCCCGCATCCAGGAACGACCTCAGCTCCTTCTCATCGCTCACGGCCATCCCCCTTGTTGATCGGACCGATGACGGCCATGGCACCGTGATCGATCAATCCCTCCTGCCTCTCGACCGCGAGCTTGCGCAGCGCAGCCTTCTTCTCATAGGTTAAGCTCACGACGGCACCGTTACTTGTCCTTCTTCACGCCTTCGTCAAGGAAGATACCCGAGTACGCCTCGGACTCCTTGGTGCGATGGAACACAATCTGGACTATACGAGCGTCCTCCTCCAGGAACAGGTCGCGGTGGGCCACGAGCCCGAACTGGAGCCGGCCACGGTAGCCTGGGTCCACCCAGGCGTTGGTGGCGGTGCCACCCATACGGATTAACGATGATCGGGGCTTGAACTGGGCCACTAGGTCGCGGGGCATATTGATGACCTCGGCGACGCGCACCAGATAGTAGCCACCTTTCTCGAGCTTCCATCCACCGCTCGCCCGCTTGAGAGGCCGGGTACCGGGGATGCGTCGCTTGTCGTTGCTGAAATCGAGGTGGCCCATGGAGAGCACGTCCGCGAACTCCTCAACGTCCGCAAGACGCAGGTCGAACCCAGCGCTCTGGAGCTGGACGTCGATGTTCTTGAAGTCGGTGATTAGCGCGTTCGAGTCGATGAGGTCGCGTATCTCCTGGCCCGAGAGGGCGCCGATATGATGGGTCATGGGTGCTCCCGCACGGGGGAAGGGGGAGAACATTTAAATCTCTCCGCCACCGGTCCCGTCGTTGAGGGCGATGGACACCGAGCATCACTACTGGACCTACTGGGTGCACAGGATACAGGAGCTCTGGCGCAGTCACGAAACGCTGGAGAAGCGCGTGGCCGAGCTGGAGAAGCTGGTGGCCGGACAGAGCGGCGTCAACCTGCAGGCAGCGTCACCTGCCAAGGCAGGAGCGGAACCGCCTGTCGAGGACGGTGCTCCCCCTCAGCCTTCCGGTGAGCCCCTGAAGGAGATGGAGCTGACGGCGTGCATGGGACTTCGGGAACTGGGCGGCGATGCGTCCATCCACGAGATCAACGCCCAGCTCGCCAAGAGCCGCTCGATCAAGGAGGACGCGAAGACGACGCTCATGCGGCTCCGCGGTGCCGTCCAGAAGGGCTACATCGCCATGGACCCTGAGTCAAAACGGTTCAAGCTCCTAAGGGACACCTTCGTGGTGGGCTGATCGTGGGCACATCCGCGGACAAATCCGGCCAGGATGGGCCCGCGGACCTGATAGCGGTCGTCCACGGTGCTACTGTCACCGTGCGCGATCCGGTCCTCTCCGAAGAACTCCACACAAAGAGCTCCTTTGGGTGGTTCCAGGATTCCCCGTCACTTGTGCTCTCCCTCTCAGAGGCCCATTTCCTTCTGGAGCGTGAGCGCATCGAAGTGGTGGACGAGGAGGGTAAGAAACTCGATATCGACGGGCTCGTGCGCCATGCTTCGACGGTAGAGGAGGACTTCTTCCTGCGCTACCGCGTGTACCGCGACCTAAGGGTCCGCGGATACGTAGTGAAATCCGGGCTCAAGTACGGCACCCACTTCCGGGTCTACGAGCGAGGGGTACGCCCGCGCAAAGGCCGTCGCTCCGTCCAGGAGCATGCCAAGTTCCTGGTCCACGCCACGTCAGAGAGCTACCAGTGCTCAGTGCCCGAGCTCACACGCCTTGTGCGCCTGGCCCACTCGGTAAAAAAGCGCATCTGGATGGGCGTTGTGGACTCGGAGGGCGACGTCACCTACCTCCAGGTCATCCGGGTGACACCTTAGTCAGTACCTGTTATCTATCAAATCGGATGAAGAGTACTAAAACATGCTTTAGTACCATTCTTGGACCATCCTGAGCTCCGTGGGGGCCGGTGGCAGGCGGCGGGGAAACGTTCTTAAACCTCGTCCGGGTGTGCCGCGCCGGGATGTCAATGGACAAGGTCGTCGAATGTGTACCGAACTTCAGCGAGGGACGGGACAAGGCCAAGATCAAGCACATCACCGATGCAATCAGCGCGGTCGATGGCGCGGTCCTGCTGGACGTGGACCCGGGAGCGGACACCAACCGCACCGTCGTCACGCTCGTCGGCACACCAGAGGCCGTTGCGGAGGCCGCTTTCCAGGGCATCAAGGCCGCCAGCGAAGTAATCGACATGGCCGGCCACTCGGGGGCCCACCCCCGCATGGGCGCCTGTGACGTGTGCCCGTTCGTCCCGGTCCGGGGCGTCACCATGGACGAGTGCGCGGCCATCGCCCGTCGCGTCGGTGAACGCGTGGGTAAGGAGCTGGATATCCCTGTTTATCTCTACGAGCACGCGGCCTCCAGCCCCAAGCGCAAGAACCTTGCCGACATCCGCGATGGCGAGTACGAGGGGCTGGCCGAGAAGCTCAAGGACAAAGAGTGGAAGCCCGACTTGGGTCCGGCGACCTTCAACGCCAGGAGCGGCGCCACGGTCATCGGCGCCCGGGCGTTCCTCATAGCCTACAACGTCAATCTCAACACTACCAACGCCAAGCTCGCTCGCCGCATCGGGGGCGCTGTTCGTGAGAAGGGCCTTCCCGAGTACAACGAGTTCCACGAGCCGCTGCGTAACAAGGACGGCAGCTTCGTCTGGACCAAGGGCCGGTTGAAGGGTGTGAAGGCCATCGGTTGGTATATCGAGGAGTACGGATGCGCCCAGGTGTCCATCAACATCACAGACCACCGGGCGACTCCGGTCCATGTCGTGTACGAAGCGTGCAGGGAGGAGGCCGAGAAGCTCGGCGTCGTGGTCACTGGCTCGGAGGTCGTAGGGCTCGTGCCCGAGGACGCCCTTCTGGTCGCAGGACAGTACTACCTTGAGCGACAGGGCAGGTCCACTTCAGTGCCCCGTCGCGACCTGGTCACCACTGCGCGCCAGTCGCTGGGGCTCGACTCGGTCGCTCCCTTTGATCCTGACATGAAGGTAGTGGAGTACCGCCTGCCCCGCGTCTCACCGCTCATGGACCTGTCCGCCTCTTGCCTCGTGGAGGAGGTCTCGAGGGACACGGTGGCTCCCGGCGGCGGCTCAGTGGCCGCGCTGACCGGTGCTCTTGGCGCCGGACTGGCCTCCATGGTGGACGCCATCACCGCGGGCAAGCCCCGGCTCCGGGACAAGCGCAAGGTCATGCTCGAGCACGGCGCTGCGGCCCACGTGCTGCGGGAGCGGCTCGTGGACGCCGTGGACCGGGACACCGAGGCGTTCAACTGTGTAATCACCGCCATGCGGATGCCCAAGGCGACAGATGAGGAGCGGGCGGTACGCTCGCAGGCCATCCAGGACGCCTACAAGGAGGCCGCCAACGTGCCTCTGACCACCCTGCGCGACTGCCGGAAGGCACTGGCCGAGGCACGGTTCGCTGCCGAGAAGGGTCACACCGCGTCCATCACTGACGCTGGTGTCGGTGCGCTCACTGCCTTCGCGGGTGTAGAGGGCGCGGCCATGAACGTGCTCATCAACCTCGCCGACATCACCGACGAGGCCTACGTAAGAGACCTTCGGACCGAGGTGGAACGGCTTCGCGTCGAATCCCGCGAGGACCTGGACGCTGTCACCAATCTGGTGTTCGCAAAGATCGGAGCTTAGGTCTCAGAACTGCAGCAGGTCGACCTTGTCGTTGACCTTGTTGATGTGATCCGACAGCCCCTTGATCATCTCAAGGGTCTTGTCCATCTTGGTCTCGAGCTTCTTGAGGCGTCCGTGGTCGCGCTCCTGACGCTCGGACGTCTGCTTGATCTCCTTCGCCTGCCCCTTCTCCAGCTTCGACACAGAGGTGTTCAGGGCGCTCACGGTCCCCTTCAGGGTCTCGAACTCGCCCTCCTTCACCACGCCGAGGCGGGCCAGTCCGGAGTCTATCTCCTTCTCCTTGGCGGCCATGCGCTTGCTCCACTCCTCGAGCGTGGCAGCGCGGGCCTCTACGGCCTTGGCCTCCTCGTCGAGGCGGGCAGTGAACGTCTTGATACGCTCGTCGACCATACCGCTCAGGTCCTTCTCCAGGGCGGTCAGTCGCTTCTTGGACTCGCGCTCCAGCACCTCCTTTACCGTCTCCTCCTCTGCCTGGAGCCGTGAGATGATCTGGGTGCTCACGCGCTGGAGGTCCTTTATCCGGTCCCGGTGCTCCTCCAGCTCGCGCTTGTTCCGGTTCACCTCGTCCTTGACGAGGAAGGCGGTGGACACGTTCTCCTGCAGGCCGTCGAAACGTGAGGTCAGCTCCTTCACGTCCCCGGTGATGGCGTTGCGCTCGGAAGACGCATTGTCCAGCCGTGAGCCAAATTCCGCGAGCTTCCCGTCGACACGGGAGATGTCCTCGGTGAAGCCGGTGAGCGACTTCTTGAAGATGCCCACTTCTTTAGCCGTCTCCAGGGCGGACGTCGTTGACTTGGTCAGCGCCTCCTGGACCTCGTCGAGCTGCTCGTGAGCGAGCTCGATACGGGTCTTGTGACCCTCTGAATCGTTCTCGTGATAGTCGAGCACGTTCTCCATGTGCTCTATGGTGAGATGGATCTTGGATACCTCGGCGGACACGGCATCGATGTGCGCAAGTCTCGACAGGAAGCTGGACTCGGCCTCGTTGAGCCTCGTCTCCAGGTCAACGACCTTGCCGATGAGCTCGGAAACCTTGGCGCGGATGGTGGTCTCGTCCTTGAGGGTGGTCTCGATGGTATCATCGGACTGGTCGAGCTTTGTCCTGAGCTTGCCCAGTTCGGCCTCCATCACTTCGAGCTTGAACCCCATGTTCTGGATGTTCTGCTTCTCCTTCGTGAACTGGACGAGCTCGCCTCGCACGTCCTTGAGCTGCTTGGAGATGTCAGAACTGATGGAAGTGAGCTTGGTGACCACGGTATCCTGAGTGGTCTTGAACTGGCTGAGCTTTTCGCTTAGCTGGAAGATATCCTCCGAGGCCATGGGATGTGCAAAAGGGGCCAAGTAGTTAAAATCTTCCGTTTTAGAGCGGTCGGGCCCGGTCGGTGACGTGGACACAGTCCTCCCATCGGACGCCCCAGTCATCCATATAGACACCGGGCTCGACCGTGAACACCATTCCACGTTCCACAGTGCCCTCCGCCTTCGAGCTCACCGTGGGCGCCTCATGCACAGCGATGCCCACACCGTGACCCAGACTATGGGTGAAGCGCTCAGCGAGCTCGCCCAATGCCTCCCTCGCCGCCGCATCGACGTCCACTAGGGGAACTCCGGGCTTGATCGCTCGCAGGGCGGCCTGCTGCGCCTCCTTGACGCGGGCGAGGACATCCTCCTGTTCCCCGGTCCGCGGGATGGTACGTGTCATGTCCCCACAGTAGCCGGCATATCGTGCGCCACAGTCCACCAGCACGACCCCCTCTAGAGGTGCAGTTGTGGTACTGGCGTGGGGCAACCGGCTGTTGCGTCCGGCCGCCACGATCGATGGGAAGGCGATCTCACAGCCCTCGCGGAGGAAGGAGCCCTCCACCTCGGCCCGAAGCTCGCCCTCGGTGGTAGCATCTCCCGGTCCGTTCTCCATCAAACGGTCGAGCACACCACGGGTAACCTCACACGCGCGACGCAGGCGGGCGACCTCGTCGTCGGTCTTGCACGAGCGCAGGCCGTCGAGCAAGGCAGTGGCATCGGTCCAGCGCACCGAGCGCAGCCGGTTGCGAAGTGTCCGGGCCGTGTGGTGCGGGGTGAGCTTGTGAGGGAACGCGACCCTCGGATGAGGCTGACCGGGCATCAAGGCCCTTGCAGCTTTGTAGAGCTTGCTATCGAAGTCCTCATACAGCAGTACCTCGACCCCCTCACGAGCGTCCTCCTCGGCACGCGTGCGCTCGAACTTGGGGACAACGACCGCGATACGCTCGGGGGTTACCACCGCCAGCGCAGCCTCCTGCCGCAGGCAGCCGGTCAGATAGAACACCGTATCCTCGTCAGCTGCGAGGAGCGCGTTCAGATGCTTCTCCTGGATTGCGTCGGCGAGGCGCGGGTCCACGGGGAAGAAAGGGGACGCTCAAGGTTTAAGGGCTTTTACTATGCCCACGGCGCCGGACCGAGCCCCAGCAGGTAGCGCACGAACCCTACCAGGGAATGCCCAACCTCAAGTCCGATATAGTAGGTGAAATAGAGCACTGAAAGGGAGATCGTGCCCGCGATGAGCGAGCAGCAGAACCCTGCCGCCATGACCAGACCGTCGGCGTAGAGCAGCCCGAGCCCCATGACGAAAACCGAGAAGGCGGGAGCGGTGTTTGTGAGCGGGATGGGGATGAGCATGCTCGTGCCCATGAGCATGATGAACAGCGAGAAGAACGACCGGAAGAGGTGGTTGGTCGTGAGGACGGTGAACCGGGGGCGAGTGAACCTTTCTGTGAAGCGCAGCACACCTATGCCCTTCTCAAGGAAGGAGGTCACGAAAGAGTGGGGGATGCTCTTCTTGCGCAGGAAGGCCGGGATCCAGGGGACATGCCGCCCCGTTATGAGCTGGAGGCCCAGGAGGATTATCACGAGGCCGAATGGTATGGAGTAACCAGCGGCAGGGATGGGCAGACCGGAGGGGAGCGCCACAAGCATGAGGATGAAACCGAATCCCCGGTCCTCGATGCGCTCCATGAGCGCTGACACCGGTATGTCCTTTCCACCGAAAGAATTGAGCAGCTCCTGGACGTCCTCGGACAGGGGCCTGTGCGCGATGCTGGCATCGGCCATAAGGATACGATAGGACGGGTGTCGAAAGGTTTAAAAAAAGAAAAGCGGCCTGCTGGAAAAGAGCCCTGGTAGCTTAGTAGGTAGAGCGGCAGACTGTTAATCTGCAGGTCGCAGGTTCAAATCCTGTCCAGGGCGCGTTTTTCTCCCTAGTTAGCGGTGCGTTCACGCAGCACTAGAGCGCCCGGTTCGCAAAGCGCCGGACGAACTCCCGCAGGAACAGGGCATGGACCACAGCACCTATGGCGAAATGGTGCCACCATACAGCCCCCTCCATGGCCAGGAAGAGGATCCTTGTTGGCCAGTACATGGGGAGGATGGCCAGGGGATAGTGCAAGGGGGCTGTCACGAAGAAGCTGAGCAGGGGGAGCATGAACGGGATGCCCAGGACCTTGAGGATGGCGATCCCCTCGACCTTGTTCCCGGCGGTGGCGGCTAGGAAGAGGGCCAGCATGGGGCCCTCTGTGGCGATGAGGAGGGCCGCACCCAGTACGGCCGGGGCCGGCACGGGGACGAGGCCGGTGCCCACCAGGGCGAAGGTGCTGAACACGAAGGCACCCACGGCCGAGATGATCATGCGATAGGTGATGAACGTCTCCGGGGGCAACGGGAGCACCCGAAGGGCGATGGCCACGTTGTCGTCCTTCTCGTCAAGGAGCATGAACCCGGAGATGAAGCCGTACACGAGGGGGCCGTAGACCACGGCGATGAGGACGACGATGACCGGGTAGTAGGGCGCCAGCGGCCCGAGCCCGGGGATGATGATCCGCGGGGCGAACCATCTGACCAGTAGGACCATCATCAGGGTGGCAACCACGGAATATATGACGATGAAGTCCCGGCTCAGCTTCCGCAGGTCGTAGGCCAGGAGGGTGCTGTACCTGCTCATCGGGCGCTCCCCCCCGCTCCCTGGACGATGTGTTTGACGAACTGGTGGTGGGCCAGCCTATAGGCAATCCCGCACCAGACCATAAGGTACAGGATCGCATACGCCAGCTGCCACTGAGCGGTCGCCTGAAACGCCGCGCGGATGAGGATGATGGACGCCTGGGCAGGGAACAGGTAGAACACCGGATGCTCCCAGATCCCGAACAGCCCCAGGAGCGGAACCTCCAGCACGGCGAGGTAGATCAAGGCCGAGAGGAAGTACTCGTTGAGGGTGCGAAAGCGCACCACTGCGACCACACCGATGAGCACGTAGATGATGGAGGTGAGGACCACGCCTGCGGCCAGGATAGGCCAGTTGACGGCGGTCCCGAAGCCCGCCACCACGATGACGAGGCTCGTGACGAGGGCGAGCGCCGTGAGGGAGACTACCTTCGAGATCAGATAGTCGCGGATGCGCAGCGGGGTCACGGTCATGGCCTCCAGGGTGCCCTGGCGCTTCTCGAAGAGCACCAGTCCCCCCAGGAAAGCGAATCCTAGCACCGACGGATCGCTGAAGATGATAAGCAACGCAGCAAAGGGCTTGATGCTCGCGGGCATGACGTAGAGGAGGAATATGTAGAAGGCGGCGAGGAGGGCGTAGGCGTGGTAGAAGTAGTACCGCACCTGCAGGAGCACGTCCCACTTCACAACATCAGCGAGCCCCGTCATGTAAGCTTCCTTCCCGTCGTGTCGATGAATATCTCCTCCAGGGTGGGCTCCACGGTGTAGATGCGCTGGACCGTCTTATCCGAGAGGAGGGTGAGGAAGTCCTTGTTGGTACCGAGCCCCTTGAGGGGGAACTCGGCCTCTTTCTCCTCCTTACCCTCCAAGTACTCCACCCGCACCACGTGGCTGGCCTTCGCGAGCTTGAGCTCCCGGGGGTTCCCAATGAGCTTGAGCTGACCATCGGCGATGAGGGCCACCCGGTCGCACAGCTCGTCGGCGACGTTCATGTTGTGGGTGGTGAGGAATATGGTCCGTCCCTCCTTCTTCTTCTCAAGGATGATGTCCTTAATGCTGCGGGCGCTGATAGGGTCCAGCCCGGTGGTGGGCTCGTCCAGGAACAGGATCTCGGGCTTGTTAATGAAGGCCCGGGCGAACTCCAGCTTCATCTTCATGCCCTTGGAGTACTCACCCACACGTCGGTCAGCAGCGTCGGCGAGCCCCACCATGGCAAGGAGATCGTCGAGGTCCTCGGTCCCTTCCTCGTAGAACGACGAGAAGAACCGGAGGTTCTCCATTCCCGTGAGCTTGGTGTAGAGGGCAGGTAGCTCGAAGCAAACCCCGATGCGCTCGTAGAGAGCGGGGCCCCAGTCGGGAAGGTCCTTCCCCTTGATGGACACGTTCCCCTTGTAGTCCTTGAATATGTTGATGAGCACTTTCTGGGTGGTTGTCTTCCCGGCGCCATTGGGGCCGAGGAACCCGAATATCTCCCCCTCCTCGATGGCGAAGTCGAGGCCCTGCAGAGCGGGCTCGTGAGCGCCGGGGTAGGTGTATTTAAGGTCCTTGACATAGATGACCATGGGAGATCGCCGGGGCGCTGTGGATGCCCAATTAATAAAAAGACGTCAGAGGTCCGCGAGGACGGCCCTATGTGTACGGCCCGCTGTCGATTATACCTACCGTTCTCCCCATTAGTACGAATCCTGTCCGGGACGCGTTCATATTCCTCTAGGTACTGGAGCAAACCCGATGGTGGACTGACATCGAGAACGGTCCTAATCGATACACCGGCCAGGATAACCTATACCGATCTGGTCGCAGCTCTTGCCGCCCGTGCAGTCGCTGTCGCTAAGACAGCAATCAAGGGCTGTGGTGCAGTCAGACCAGGTCGCACAGCACGCCACACCGCCACCGCCGCCGATGACGAGGTACCCGGCAGGGCATGTCCCGCCGGTCGGGACGCCGTAATTATTCGTGATGGGGTGGGAACCGATGCTACCGCCCATCGACGGGCTGCACATGCCGCCACCGCTCATACCACAGAGGCCAAGCCCCGTGTTGCAGTACGTGCTGCCTCCACAGTTAGCATCGGACGTGCACGTATCACCAAAACCGCCGACCAAAACACACCGGCCGGGATAGCCGATACCGATCTGATCGCAGCTCTTGCCGCCGGTGCAGTCGCTGTCGCTAAGGCAGCAGTCCAGCGCAGTCGTGCAGTTGGACCAGGTAGCACAGCACGCTACACCACCGCCGCCACCGATGACGAGGTACCCGGCAGGGCATGTACCACCGGTCGGAACGCCGTAATTATTCGTGATGGGGTGGGAACCGATGCTGCCGCCCATCGAAGGGCTGCACATGCCGCCACCGCTCATGCCGCATAGGCCAAGCTCAGTGTTGCAGTACGTGCTACTCCCGCAATCCGCGTTAGTGGTGCACGCATCGCCGAACCCGCCTATGAGGACGCAACGGCCCGGATAACCGATACCGATCTGGTCGCAGCTCTTGCCGCCCGTGCAGTCGCTGTCGCTAAGGCAGCAATCGAGCGCTGTCGTGCAGTTGGACCAGGTAGCACAGCACGCCACACCGCCGCCGCCACCGATGACGAGGTACCCGGCAGGGCATGTACCACCGGTCGGAACGCCGTAATTATTCGTGATGGGGTGGGAACCGATGCTGCCGCCCATCGAAGGGCTGCACATGCCGCCACCGCTCATGCCGCATAGGCCAAGCTCAGTGTTGCAGTACGTGCTACTCCCGCAATCCGCATTAGTAGTGCACGCATCGCCGAATCCGCCCACGAGGACGCAACGGCCCGGATAGCCGATACCGATCTGGTCGCAGCTCTTACCGCCCGTGCAGTCGCTGTCGCTAAGGCAACAGTCGAGCGCTGTCGTGCAGTTGGACCAGGTAGCACAGCACGCTACACCACCGCCGCCACCGATGACGAGGTACCCGGCAGGGCATGTACCACCGGTCGGAACGCCGTAATTATTCGTGATGGGGTGGGAACCGATGCTGCCGCCCATCGAAGGGCTGCACATGCCGCCACCGCTCATGCCGCATAGGCCAAGCTCAGTGTTGCAGTACGTGCTACTCCCGCAATCCGCGTTAGTGGTGCACGCATCGCCGAACCCGCCTATGAGGACGCAACGGCCCGGATAACCGATACCGATCTGGTCGCAGCTCTTGCCGCCCGTGCAGTCGCTGTCGCTAAGGCAGCAATCGAGCGCTGTCGTGCAGTTGGACCAGGTAGCACAGCACGCCACACCGCCGCCGCCACCGATGACGAGGTACCCGGCAGGGCATGTACCACCGGTCGGAACGCCGTAATTATTCGTGATGGGGTGGGAACCGATGCTGCCGCCCATCGAAGGGCTGCACATGCCGCCACCGCTCATGCCGCATAGGCCAAGCTCAGTGTTGCAGTACGTGCTACTCCCGCAATCCGCGTTAGTGGTGCACGCATCGCCGAACCCGCCTATGAGGACGCAACGGCCCGGATAACCGATACCGATCTGGTCGCAGCTCTTGCCGCCCGTGCAGTCGCTGTCGCTAAGGCAGCAATCGAGCGCTGTCGTGCAGTTGGACCAGGTAGCACAGCACGCCACACCGCCGCCGCCACCGATGACGAGGTACCCGGCAGGGCATGTACCACCGGTCGGAACGCCGTAATTATTCGTGATGGGGTGGGAACCGATGCTGCCGCCCATCGAAGGGCTGCACATGCCGCCACCGCTCATGCCGCATAGGCCAAGCTCAGTGTTGCAGTACGTGCTACTCCCGCAATCCGCGTTAGTGGTGCACGCATCGCCGAACCCGCCTATGAGGACGCAACGGCCCGGATAACCGATACCGATCTGGTCGCAGCTCTTGCCGCCCGTGCAGTCGCTGTCGCTAAGGCAGCAATCGAGCGCTGTCGTGCAGTTGGACCAGGTAGCACAGCACGCCACACCGCCGCCGCCACCGATGACGAGGTACCCGGCAGGGCATGTACCACCGGTCGGAACGCCGTAATTATTCGTGATGGGGTGGGAACCGATGCTGCCGCCCATCGAAGGGCTGCACATGCCGCCACCGCTCATGCCGCATAGGCCAAGCTCAGTGTTGCAGTACGTGCCCGCACCACAGTTAGCATCCGCGGTACACGTATCGCCGAACCCGCCGGTGCTGACCGGCGGTGCTGTCACAACGCATACACCACCCACCAAGGTGGTGCCATTGCCGCATTTCACTTCCGGATAGGATGGGACACATATACCTCCCACCAAGTTGGTGCCCGTACCGCACGTAACGGTAGGGGAGCATTCTGGGCAAGGCTCCGGCTCGGGGCAGGTGGGACACTCCTTCTCGGGACATTCGGGAGGGGGGCATTCGGGGCACTCCCCCTTCTTTCCTAGACCTACGGCGCGCGCAGTATCCGGCTCCATCATCCTCCGGAAGGTCCTCGGCCGGGCGTCGGGATTGAACCGCTTCCATCGCTTCCCCCTGCCTTCTCGCCGATCACTTGAGCCGAAGAAGGCCGTCGCGTCCGCGAACAGGATGCAGGCAATGACAAGCAGCACGATCGATCGTATTACTATCTTTCTTGATAGGACGTTCCAGGATGACATGGGGTAACCGCCTCCGCACATAGGAGGGGGTCGGGACATACCGGACCCCTCCGTATTGAATCATTCAGGTGGGATGGTTTATAACAGTATCCAGCTGACCGGGGAGCGATCACCGTCGCTTCTTCCGCTCCTCGACCTGTTCGATGAAGTCCACCGGATCAGCGGCCAGGTCCCGCGCCTTTAGGCGGACCCCCCTTCCCTCGATCACGAGTATGGGACCCCCCCTGATCCACAAGTACAGGAATATCAGCCCTGCGCATTGGAAGACGAGCCCGACCAGGACACCGATACCGACTAGGGCGGTGAGCGAGGTGACCCAGCTGATGATCGCCAGAGTTATCGAGATGGCGGTGAGCACCATGTACAGGAACGGTCGCTCCGAGGTTGAACGTATCCTCACGATGCGGCCCAGCTCGAGCTCAGCGTCCAGTTCCCCGTAGCGGAGCCGCTCGAGCACACCGATGATCGTGCGCGGATGGCCCCGGAGTAGCACGCGACGGTCCGTGAGGAATACGCGGTCCTCGAGACTGTCGATGACCTTCTCCCCCTCCTCGAGCTTGTCAGCGATGACGCTGTCGCTCTTCCGCACGAGCGAGCTTGCATCATCGTCCGGGAGATCGGCCATCTGCTCCACGTGAAAGTTCTCAAGGCACGTAGCTATTTATTTGGAAGCTCACGAGAGCGGGGGCGCGAGCTCGGTCCCGGATTCACGCCTTGAAAGCGAGGTACTGAGTGATCGATATGTAGATCACCAGAGCACCGCCTATCACAACACTTAGCATGTACATCAGGATACCTCCTCAGAAAAGAAAAAAGGTGGGAGGGAACGGGTGGCAGCTCGTCCCCCCCAACAAGGGTAGGTCGCGTCCTCCAATAGGCGCGGGTGGCACTTCGCGCTCAGAAAGATGGAGGAAACCATGATATGTGATCTGTGCGATGAGTGAGGAGAAGGGGCAGGAAGGGGTATGCTCCCCTCCCGCGAAGAATTGGGCCCGGACATACAGCTTTCAGTCTGGAAGAACGATCGGGTGAAAGGTCTCGGAAGTGCTGCGGTGGCATGACAGCTTAACCTTGGGTGTCCTTCCTCTGAACAGTGCATGCCCGGACCACAATAGCATGAAGTTTGTTGGAACGCGACCACCGTATTACTCTCCATCTCTTCCTTGGGGTTTGGGTAGCCACCGGCCGACGTGCCAATAAATGGAACGAAAGCACCCCTCGGTAATATAGAGGGCTTTACATCCCGTTATATATACGTAAAGAAACGTGTAAAAACGTGTAAACCTCAGCGCTCGAACAGTCTTCGACCCCGCTCGGTGAGCTCCACGGCCTTACGACGGCCGGTCTTGTGGACCACCACATATCCTGCGGCCTCGAGCCGTTTCATACGCACCAGGACCGTGGGGCGACTAAGGCCTACACCACCAGCGACCTCGGTGTAAGAAGGCTTCAACCCCGTCATGTTCTCCCGGCGTATGTACCGGAGGACCTCTAGCAGGTCCTCGCCCAACGCTCCGCCGACCTGGCGTTCCACTTCCAGCGTCTCCTTCTCAAGTAGATGGAGGAGATGCTTGTCCACAGCAGCAGGGTCTAGAGAGAGGACGATTATGTGGCGCCGCAGGTAGGCCAGCTCACGGACGTGCTGCACGAAACCGAGCGTGGCGTCCGTACCGTTCTTCAAGGCCAGATAGTCCAGCCGGTCGATGAGCACTGCGCTCTTATCCGGGAGCGCGTCAAGACGGGAGACGAGCACATCGACGCGGGGTGGAACGGTTCCTTCACCCTCTATCTCTGCCAGCCACATAAAGCTCGAGAGCGTAGATACGTCCAGCGAGTGCTCCACGGATGGTGTCCGTGAGACGACATGGCCAGGATGCCCGGCCTTCATGAGATCGGCGAAAGCCTCTATTGCGACTGTCGGTGCGCTCTCCTTCACGAGGTAGGTCCCCCCCTCATCGAGCCTGAAGCGCATGAGCTGCCATCGCAACCTTTCTTCCGAGCGTACTCGCTCGGTGATATCCTCTATCAACGTGAAGTTAACGTCCTCGCCCGCTGCGGTGAAGGGCATTACGGTTAGGGATGCGATAAAGGTCGATCCGTCCTTGCGGACCATCTCGACCCCCTCACCATTGACGTGCCCGTCCTGCGACAGGAGGCGCATTATCCGTTGACGATCATCAGGATTACGATAGACATCGGTGATGGAACGCCGCTTAAGCTCCTCGAGGGTGTAGCCCATCAGGGAACAGATCGTGCTGTTACCAGCGATGGTACGGCCGTCGCGGGTGGCGATACCGATGCCCACAGGTACACTTTCGAAAAGAGTGCGGTAACGCTCTTCCGACTCGCGCAGCGCACCTTCAGCCTGCACACGTTCCGTGATATCACGGGCTACATGGACCGTGCTGCACACCTTGCCCTTATCATCGTAAATGGGGGAAACGGACACCTCAAGGTGGCGGCCCAGTTTGGGCTCGAATAACTCTGCGTTGGCAGGTGATCCCGTCTCCAGCGTGTGGCTGTGGGGGCACTCCTTGGGCGGCTCCTTCGTCCCGTGGACCACCTCGTAGCAGTACTTCCCCACGAAGTCATCAGGCTCGGCCCCGAGCCCCTTGGCGAAAGCACGGTTCACCCGGATTATCTTCATATCGCGGTCTTGGAGGAACACCATCTCATCAACGGCATCGAACGTGGCCTTCCACTCCTCAGCGGACTCGCGGAGCACGGCCTCGGCCCGTTCACGATCGGTGACGTCCCGGGCGATAGCGATGATCGCCGATCCACCCTTCAGCTTGATACGGCTCCCGCGGACCTCCACAGGTATCCGGCTTCCGTCCTTGGCGACATGTACGGCACGGACCACGCCCTGTCCACTCGCGATTATCTGCTTGACCATCCGTGGTAGTAGGTCCCAATTCACGTCCCGATCGTGGATGTCGTCGGGTGAGAGCGCGAGCATCTCCTCGTGTGTGTATCCGAGCCGCTCGCATGCAACGTTGTTCACCTCAATGAACTTCCCAGGCTTACCGTTCGACGTGAGCCCGATCACGAACACAGCGTCAGGCGAGCTCTCGAAGAGCTGACGGAACCGCTCGCCCATCTCTGATAACTCCTCTGTCCTCGCGGCGACCATCTCCTCGAGATGCTGACGATGGCGCTCCAGTTCCCCCTCTGCGAGCTTGCGGTCGGTGATATCACGGAATATCTCCAGCTTCAATATCTGACCGTCGGGGCCTTTCATAGGTGTGTCGATAAGGTCGTATGTCCTTTTGTTCTTGGAAGAGGTCCATTCCCACCGCACGGTCTTTCCGGCGAACACGTCCTTGTTCTTGCACCATGGACATGATCTCTTGCGGTCGTGGAAGTACTCGTAGCACTTCCGTCCCTCGTACTTGCCGAACTCCTTGACCAGCACGGGATTCGTGTAATGGATCTTGTGCGACTTGTCTACTATGTAGATACCATCCCGCATGGATTCGAACATGTTGATGAGGTTGTCCCTCTCCCGACGCAGCTCCCCCTCAGCCCGCTTCCGGTGGGTGATATCTGTGACAATGCCTTTGAAATGCGTGACTTTCCCTTCAGCGTCACGCACGATGAACGTCCAGTCCTCCACCCAGCGAACGGTGCCGTCCTTGGATATGATACGGTAAGGTATGTGTGTGAACTCCGTACGGTCCTTCTCTCCACTGTACGTGGCAATCTCCTCAGCGACCCGAGCGAGGTCGTCCGGATGCACGACCTTGTCGTACGCGACCTTGCCCGTCAGGAAGTCATTGGCGCTATGACCGAACAACGCTGTGACGTTGTCAGAAACGAACTCGACAGGCCAGCCTTCCATGTTACGCCAAGTGAACGCTACCGATGCGCTACGGTTGATGATCGTGAACGCTTCCTGGAGCCTTTCTTCGGTCTTCTTCCGCTCGGTTATGTCCTGGGCGTAGAGATTGGTATACCCTGCACCCTTCACAGGGGCAACCACGAATGAGTACAAGCGGTCCCCGATCGCTATCTCGAATATACCCTTCTTACTGCCCTTGGTCGCCTTACTGATGAGCTCGACACACTGCTTTTTTGGAGGGTGACCCACACGGCATCCCATGGGTTCGAGGATCTGCTTGCGTCCCGCCTCGTTGGAATAGATGATGATGCCCTTGTTGCTGATGCGTAGCACGGGATCCGGGTTCTCCTCCGGAAACCGTGAAAGGTATTCCACATCCTCCTCGGCATTCCTACGTTCGGTGATGTCCGTGTCGGTGCCCAGCATGCGGACGGGCTCGCCCTTCTCATCACGGATGACACGGCCGTCCACCTGCACCCACCGGACGGAGCCGTCCTTGTGGAGCATGCGGTGCTCGTACACGTACTCTGGCGTCTTCCCGTCAAGGCAGTCCTGGGCCGCCTGCATCACCGGTCCGCTGTCGTCAGGATGCACGTAGGGCACCCACTTCTCGAGTTCGTTGGGAATCTCCTCGTCGGTATAGCCCAGGAAGTCCTTGATGACCGGGTCCAGGTAGAACGTTCCGTTGACGATGTCCCAGTCCCACACCCCCACTCTCCCAGCACGGGTGCAGAGCTCGTACCGCTCCTTGCTGACGATTAGCTCTTCATTGACACTCTTGCGTTCGGTAGCCTCGACCAGCGTCAGCAGCGCGTGGGTGATGCTGCCTTCAGCGTTCTTGATCGGTATGAGGCCCATGTCCCAGTACCTCATCCCCCCTTCCTTCTGCTCTGTGAACGCGAAGGAATGAGATGTGTGGAAGTAGGGTTTGCCCGTCGTTACGACCTGCCGGAACACGTCCTCGCAGGTCCCATCTGACAGGACCTCGAAGAGGTTCTTCCCGGAGTAGTACTCAGGCTCTCGTCCACTAGCATCGGCATAGGCGCGGTTGACCCTAATGATGGTGAATTCCCGGTCCAGGTAGGCGACCAGGATATGCGTGTGGTCAAAGACCGACTCGAGGAGCTTGTTCCTATCCTCCAGCTCGAACATCTTGTCCTCTAGCTTGTTGATCAGCCTCTGGTTGTACAGGACCAGGATCTCGCCTTCCTCCTTCGTCGGTCCCTCACCAGCGACGAGGGTCCCGTCCCTATGCTCGGCAAGAACCTCCTCGATGGCCGCGAGGAACACCTTCGGCTTCGCGGGTTTGAGGATGAAGCGCTCGGCGCCCAGGCTCAGTGCGAAATCCCGGTCCTTCTCGGATGTATAGGTGGCGCTGTAGAACACGAACGGGATGCCTTGCAGCTTCTTATCATCCTTGCACGCCCTGCACAGCTGGAACCCGTCCATAACAGGCATCAGGATGTCGGAGATGATGAGGTCCACGGCATGGGAACTCAGACCCTCCAGTGCCTCTTCCCCGTTCGCGGCGAGGTGCACGGTGTAGCCCTTGGCCTTCAGCACGGTCTCGAGCAGGAGGCGGTTGTCCTTCATGTCATCAACGACGAGGACGGTCCTGCCTTTCCCGGGCTTTTCCCCCCCTTTCTTTTCCTTCCTGTCGCTCCCATTTCTGCTGACCATGGTCACATCGCCCCCTCCATCTGTCTATCCGGACAATATGTAAAAAGATTGTGAAAAACGTGTAAAACGGTCCGGACTCAGGAATACTATCTGCATGGCACTGCCGGCCCAAGCTTTAATAATCGTCAAACCTAGAAATATTCCCATGAGTAGTGGGAGGTTTGTCCGGCCTGTGGTCGTCCTCTTATTGCTCATTGCCCTCGTCGCGGCCGACATCTGGGAGACGGATGACAAAACGACGTTCGACGAGGGGACCTATTCCAGCACCCAGTGGAGCACCGACCATGTGAAGCTCGCATCCGGTCAGACCGCCGGCACCTACACATCCAAGGTGTTCGACGCCCTGACGACCTCCCAGTGGCAGTCCATCACGTGGACCCGGGGAGCGCCCTACGGTAAGCCCTTCCCGGACAACAGGGGGATCGAGACCGTGAGGGGCGGAGCGGACATGACGGACAACGTGCTCCTCTTACACCTTGACGAAACGGGCGGAGCGCCCCAGGACGCCTCGGGCCAGGGGAACCACGGTACCGCGTCAGGGGATCCCACGTACGGGGCCGAGGGACGGTTCGGGACGGGCCTCCAGTTCGGCGGGGAGGACGATGTTGTCACCATCGCGGACGCTGCGAGCCTGGACATCGCCGATGCCATCACGATCGAAGCATTTGTGAAGCTCGGGGCGGAGTGGGAGCATCCTGATAATAACGTGGATTCCCTCGAGTTCGACACTGGTGCCGCCTCGAGCGCGAGCATCATCCACGTGAGCGGGACAACATACGCCGTCGCCTACCGCGGCGCCAACTCCGACAAGGGGTACATTAGTACAGTGACCATCGCAGATGACGGGCAGATCGGCACCAGGACACTCGCTACCAAGGAGTTCGACGGGCACGGCGACCAACCGGACCTCATCCATGTCGCGGGCGACATCTATGCCGTCGCATTCAGCAAGTTCGACAACCAGGACGGGAAGATCAAGACCGTTTCCATCAGCGCCGCGGGAGCTTTCGGCTCTAAGTTCCTCAGTGACCTTAAGTTCGACGGTACGGGATTGGACCCGGACATCGTCCATGTCGCAGGTACTATGTACGCCGTGGTCTACCGGACGGACAACGATGCAGGGATGGTAGAGACCGTGACCATCCCGGCGAACGGGGTAGGAGTGGACCAGACCGACTCCTCCCTGGAGTTCGACGGAACAAAGGGATATGAGCCGCGCATCATCCACGTGGACGGTACCGTGTTCGCCATCGTCTACCGGGGGGACAACGACTGCGGATTCCTCAAGACCGTGTCCATCGATAATAAAGGGACCATCGGTGCGGTCATAGACACTCTGTCGATCAACACCGACCGAGAGGGTGCCTGCCAGAAGGTCTACGAGCCGGAGATCGTGCACGTGGCTGGGGATGTGTTCGCCATAGTCCATCGGGGCGTCAGCGATATCGGGGAGATCAGGACCGTGTCCATCGCCGACAACGGCCAGATCGAGGACAAGGAGCTCGGCCTCCTGCAGTTCGCCACCAGTCCCCAGAAAGGGTACGAACCCGACATAGTCCACATCGCCCACGACCGGTTCGCTCTCGTCTACTCCAATCACAACACAAGAGGGGTAGTGAAGATGGTGTCCATCGGCGAGGACGGTACGAGCGGGCTCTCCGTCATCAATACCAATCAGTTCGAGGGCACTTACGCACGAAGGCCGGCCATCGTCCCGGTCACCGACACCGTGTTCGCCATCGCCTACCGCGGGCCCAATGACGACGGGTTCCTGAATACCGTTTGGTTGCGACCGGACCGGGGTATCGTCAAGCCCGGAGCCTACGCGCTCACCATCGACTCCGATTCGGTAGTCGGCAGGGTCAACCGGCAGAAGATATCGGCCACACTGTCATCCGGATGGTACCACGTAGCGCTCACCTACGACCGGACCGGTCCCGCAGAATCCCAGCAGAACATCTACGTCAATGGCCAGGTGCAGAAATCGAAGGCGCTCTCCGATACCATCGTCACCAACTCGTACGATCTACTTGTGGGCAGGCACGACACCAACACCTTCGACGAGGTGGCCATCTACAACAGAGCGCTCACCGCCACCGAGATCCAGGACCACTACGAGCGGGGCTTCCTACTGTTCACTCCAAAGGTGCGGAGCTGCGACGATCCGTCGTGCACGGGCGAGGCGTTCACGACCATCGACGTCACATCACCACAGAACCCGGACGTTGCCGACAACCGGTACTTCCAGTACCAGTTCGATCTGTCAACACCGCATACCAGCTCCCCAGAGCTGTACGATGTCTCCATCACCTACCTACAGGGCGCCATGTGCGGCGACGGGTCCTGTGACGAGGGTGTAGGTGAGGACCACACCAGCTGCCCCCAGGACTGTTGTGAGGGGGACGGGACGGCTGAAGGTGACACAGTATGTCACTTGTCGTGCAACGGTCAGAACGGCGCCACGGTGTCCGCTCAGTGCGACGGTCTCGATGTGGACGGCGGTGCTATCTGCTCCGCGACGGAGGGGACCTGCTCGGCCACCTGTGACTACACCGCCTGCCCCGGATGCAGCGACTGCAGCGGTGGAGCGTGCACCGTGGACGACTCCAGCGAGTGTGACGGTGACGCCGGGTCCTGTTCCTGTGTTGGCGGTACGTGCGTCACTTGTAGCGGGGGCGAGTTCTGCGCCACGGCTCCTCCCCAGTGCACCGCGTGCCCCGCGGTCTGCGACGCCGTCTGCCTGTCGGCCGAGTGTTTCGGAACGGACCCGGATTGCGACGAGACCGGAGAGGCGGCCCTCGTCTGCTGCGGCAACGGGAAATGCGAGACCGGCGAGGACTGCGGTGCCTGTCTCCTTGACTGCCCCTGTCAGGCCGGCTATGAGTGCATAGTGGACGCCTGTCTCCTCCGCGACGGCCAGACCTGTACCGACGGCGGTCAGTGCGCCAGCGGTCTGTGCATCGACAAGACGGGTGCCGGCGGCCAGTGCGGTACATGCCATCCCGGTGATGATAACGGCAAACCGGCCACCGACAACGCGGGCCAGAGCGGTGTGTGCTGCGTCGGATCTCTATGTACCGACGTGTGCAGGGACAGCGACGGCGACAATCTAGTTGACGCTTGCAGCTCCTGTGCGGGGATGGAGACGGGCCGGTTGTGCTACACGGACGACGGCGAGGGTGCCTGCTGCAACGACCTGTGCTACGTCACCAAGCTCCCCAACGATGCGGAATGCGACCTCGACTGCGAGTGCGCGGCCGGGTTCTGCGATGCCAACACCGGCACCTGCACGGACCTTGCGGGAGAAGGGGCCGCGTGCGCATCGGACACCGACTGTCAGGGGGGTCTGTCGTGCATCGACACGGACGGTGCTGGCGGGCTGGACACCTGCTCCACATGCTCCAAGCACGCTACCAAGCAGTGTCAGGAAGGTATCCAGGCAGGGTACTGCTGTGGCGGAGAGTGCGCAGGCATGCTCATCTTCGACTGGACACCGGGCGCGGCCTGCGGGGAGGTGCCATGCGAGGGTTCGGTGACGTGCGGGACGGGTACCTGGCAGTGCAGTTCCGCGGGACAAGCAGCATGCTCACAGGACAAATCGTCCACATGCACTCTGACGGGAGTGTTCAACGCCGCACAGGCAAAGCTGTGCGCTCCCTACCAGTGCGACGATGCTTCCGGTAGCTGCTTCACCGGGTGCGTGTCCAACGAGCACTGCCTCGCGCCCGCTGCCTGCATAGACGTGGACGGCGACCGGGCACCCGACACCTGCGGGGGTTGCGCCGAGCACGAGGCGTCGGTATGCGACCTGGACGGCGCCACGGGCTTCTGCTGTGGTGACACCTGTCAGGGCATGCCTCTGGCCCCATGGACCCCCAGTAACGCGTGCGGTGAGGGCAACTGCACCGGAGCGGTGACCTGTAGGGACGGCGACTGGGCCTGCGACTCCCTGGGCGATCCTGTGTGCTCCGATGATCTCGCCCGAAAGGGCCAGTGCTCGACCACAGGGACCTTCGAGAGCAGAGGTGACTGCTCGCCCTACCGATGTGATCCGTCCGCCGGCCAGTGCCGGGAGGCCTGCACATCGAGCCTCCATTGTCAGGACATCTTCCCCTGCCTCGATACGGACGGTACCGGCGGCCTCGACCGCTGCGCATCGTGCGCAGCTTTCGGCGCGGCCGCCTGTGAGCACGGCGTCACGACCGGTTACTGCTGCGGGACAGGCTGCGAGGTCATGCCCGACCTCCTGTGGACGCCCCGGGGGGCGTGCGGGACCGGCCCGTGCCCCGAGGGCCTCGTCGCATGTCAGAGCAACGCGTGGCAGTGCGATACTGTCGGCCGTGACGTGTGCAACGAGGAGCGGACCATGACCTCCGTCTGTACACTCCTCGGCGCGTTCGATGGGACGACGGCGCAGGAGTGCGGTGATTATGTGTGCGACGGTACCGTGGGTACGTGCATGACCGGCTGCTCGTCCGAGACGCACTGTGCCTCCCAGTGCTGTGTGACAGGCGCTTGCGTCCCGATCCAGACAAAGGGCGCTGGCGATCCGTGCACGAAGGACTGTGAGTGCGGCGGGGAGCTGGTGTGCGATCCCGGTTCAGGAACGTGCAGCCAGGCCGTCACCTGTCCCGGCGGACAGGTCGACAACTGCGGGGAGGCGGCGCCCATGTGCGTGGACGATCCCAACAAGGACTGGCTGTGCAAGGCCTCGTGCGAACCCGACCACGCCCCCTGCGTCACCGCATCTGGGAGCGGTTTCTGCTGCAGCGGCCAGTGCGTGGCCCCACCACCGGGCTTCGAGCCCGGGAAGGTGTGCGGCAGCGCGGGATGCGCGGGCGAGGTGCGGTGCGCCCAGGAGACAGCTCAGCTGGCTTGTTCGTCCCTGGCCCAGCCCTGCTGCTCCGGGAACGCGCCCGGTGCGTGCTCCGAGGTGGGCGAGTGCAGCGCCACAGCGCCAGGGTGCGCCGATACATGCGGAGGGGCGGACGGACGCACATACCTCAACAGCACCTGCACCGCTGGCGTCTGCAACGTGACCGAGTCGTCCTGCAGCGATCTGGACCTCCAATGCAACAGCGAGCGTGGGTGCGTGTCCTGCCTCGAGGACGACCATTGCGAGGACACCTGCCAGCGCTACTCCTTCCTCGACTATTCCTGTGGCGACATGCGGTGCGAGATCCAGGTCGAGAACATCCACGACTGCTCCGCCACCGGCATCAACCAGGTATGTCAGCTCCCATCCGGTTGCCTCTCCTGTATATCCAACGAGCAGTGCCAGTCGCAGTACGGACCCAACTACGCCTGTGACATCGAAGGGCTCTTCTGCAAGGTAGCCTCATGCTTCCGTAACGATAACTGCCGCTACTCCTGCGAGCATAACGTGTTCAGCGGGCAGGGATGCGACAACTACGTGTGCAAGGAGCGACCATCGACCAACTGCACGGAATCGGGTACCGTCTGTTCCCGTGAAGGATGCGTTGGATGCATCGCAGACATCAACTGCACAGCATCCCTCACCTACGGCTCTGCATTCGGCTGTCGCGACGGCACGTGCCAGCGATTGTGCGGGAACGGTGTGTGTGATCCCAACGAGAACTGTGGTCGTTGCCAGGAGGATTGCGGGTGTCATGAGGGCGAGACGTGCGATCCGTCCTCGGACAGGCCCCGAGGATGTGCTCCTGACTTCGACGGCGACGGGTTCGGCGACGACACGGACCCGTGCCCGCGCGATCCCAAGAACGCCTGCAAGTCATGCGCCGTGGATGACGACTGCGCCGGTCTCTGCCACCAGAACGCCCACATAACGTTCTCTTGCGTGGAAGGCGTGTGCACCCCCGGTCTGGAGAGGACTTGCACTGAGGAAGGGCTCGTGTGCGAACCATCGGCAGGGTGCGCACGATGCGGCAACATGACCGAGCCCGACACGGCCTGCAGGGCCGCTTTCGAGGTCACGTTCATCTGTGCCGACGACGCGTGCCTGTCGGACCGCGATCTGGACGGTATCCCGGACGACGAGGACCCATGTCCCTCCGACCCGCACAACGCCTGCACCGCCGAGTGCCCCAACAGCGTGTGCGAGGCCACCGAGGACTGTAACACCTGTCCCGAGGACTGTGGATGTGATGACGGGAACCCCTGCACTGAGGACCTGTGCATCGGCGGCCAGTGCGTCCCCGAGGAACGGCCGTGCGGTAGCGTGTGCGAGCTGGGCGTGTGCGACGGTGCGGGGTGGTGCTTGGTCCGTGGTGCCGGTGGCGACTCATGCTTATGCGAGGGTATGTGCGAGAAGGGTTTCACATGCGACGCCTCCGGCCGGTGCGCCACCGCCGAGTGCGGTGATGGTAAGTGCCAGAACGAGTGCGGTCAGTGCCCGGCCGACTGCTCGATCCTGGACTGTCGCGGGAACGGCGTGTGCGACACGGCCCTGGGAGAGGACTGCATCCTCGCTCCCAAGGACTGCCTGTGCATGCTCGGTTTCATCTGCGACACGTCCCGTGCCGGTTCCAACGAGATAGGGTGCAACCGGATCACCTGCGGCGACGCTCACTGCGACAGCCCCGACGAGGGCTCGAGCTCGTGCTGCGAGGACTGTGGCTGCCCGAGCACAATGACGTGCGACGCGGAGAGCCATTCCTGCCGTGGCGGGTGCGGTGACGGTACGTGCGAGAACGCCACCGAGTGCGTGACGTGTGCCTTGGACTGCGGTCCCGATCAGTGCGTCGATGGTGCTTGCGAGCCGGGTGTCGGCGAGGACTGCCGCACCTCGCCGGACTGTGTATGCTCGGCCGATATCGAGGGTCCGGGCTCGATCGAGATGATAGAAAAGGAGACGCGTCTGCTTGCCTTCACGCTGAAGAACACAGGGTCGCTACGAGAAGCGTTCGATATCGCTCTGGAGGCGGACAGCAACGCCATGGGGCTATCATGGAATGCCAGGCACAAGGTGGTCATCGAGGAGGACGCCACCCTGCCGCTCTCGGTCGACGTCCAGGGGATCGTGCCCGGTGAGCATGAGCTCACCATCAGGATACGGCCCCTTGGTATGCCCAACGCCACCACCGAGCACAAGGTCACCGTCGAGATCGGAGCAGTGGCCGTTATCGAGCGGATCGGTGAGCTCGCCAACATCAAGGACTTCATCGAGGTGATCGTGGTCATCGGCGCCCTGCTCCTCGCCTTCAAGCGGGCGCTGTTCCCCGGAGCAGCTGTGGACAAGGCGGTCGGTGGTGCGGCCCTGGACGGGTCCCAGCAGGCACAGGGGCAGCAGCGTTACTATGGCCCGCAACAGCAGTACTACGGCGGGGGCCAGTACTACGGCCAGCGGGCGTACTACGGTGCACAGACGGTCCATTCACCGCAGATGCAAAGCCAGCATCAGCAGCAGCACGGGTGGGGTACGCCCGGGCAGCAGCCGACGAGCGGCCAAGGGGCCCAGCAGGCAGCGCACGGTCTCCATCCAGGGGCCATGGGACGGCCGCAGGTGCCGCAGCACCCCCAACCACCGCAGCAGCCCGAGGGTGTGACCGGGGAGCAGCCGAAGAAGAAGGAGGGCGGAGAGGACAAAGGGCTGCACAGTTTCCATCCCTAGACAGGAACTAGCGGTCCCACCTCTATTTCCCCTTATAACCAATCATCATGGGAAACTATAAATAGCGGCCCCGGAGCGCGGTCTGTCACTCACAGAGTAATGGTGATACATCATGTCTCTCGATCCAGGCCATTTCGTGCTCGGCGCGGTGACCGCCGGTCTGCTGGCACGTGGTTTCCTATACAACGGCACTGACAGGTGCCTCGGTGACTTCGACGGCGATTACGTATCGCTCAACACCGCCTCGGAGGACTACCAGATCAGGGGCAAGGTGCTCCAGATCGACGACCACGACAACATCCTCCTCGACGTCAACGGCTCCTACGTGGCCGCCAACCAGGCCATCTACTCCTCCAACGAGGTGTACTCCGTCACCCGGTTCGAGCAGGACCTTGGCGACAAGAAGCTCGCCAAGCGCGACTCGGAGCTCTCAAAGATCGTGCAGAACGGGACAGGCAGGGGCTGGCTCCACAAGTTCTGGGACCGTACCAAGGCACCTCTTGCCAACTCCGTGAACGCCGTCAGCCGTGTGACCACGGCCGGCGCCAGCATGTACATGGGCGGCTCGGTGACCACCGAAGGCGCTCAGGCGGTGTTCGACAACATCGGCGGCAGCTGGGACGACAATCTCGAGCACCTGGTCGGGTACGGCGTCGCCGTCAAGGACCCCAGTGGCCGCGAGTACCGTGGCATCCTCACCGACTACAGCGAAGGTTATCTCCAGCTCTCGGACGTGAAGACCGAGCGCTTCGGCAAGACGGAGAACGCCGATGTGGTCATCCCTCTCCCCCAGAAGGCGCTGGACTTCACCGTCCCCGCCGACTTCAACACCTACCTGGTAGAGTCGCTCCGACGCACAAAGAACGAGGCGGACGGTGGCGACGGCCTGAAGGTATGGAAGACCATCGGCAAGAAGGTGTTCCGTTCCAGCTTCGGTGGCGCGCTCGACCCCTACAAGGGAGCTGTCGAGGACGTCTACGAGGGCGTTACCGACCTCATGACCCGGCTCAACGTACACGAGCTGGGCACCCTCACCAACAGGGATATCGAGGGCAAGGAGCTTCTGGTGGCCGGGAACGCCGCTTTCAAGATGCTCGAGGATATCGACGAGGTCACCGACACCATGTCCCGGGTGTACTCCCAGGATGCTTCTGTGTTCGACGAGCTCGTGGAAAGCAACGCCGATTACTCGCGCGTGTTCGAGGTGCTCCGTGTCGAGAACACGGGAGCGCTCGAGCGGATGCACGGCTACGCCCAGGTCCACGAGAAGGTGGTCCGGGAGGAGCTGGAGACCAAGCGTGGGGACTACGTGGCCGCGCTGACCCACGCCCTCGAGGTATGGACCGGTCGCGACTGGGACGACGCCATCGAGAACATCTCCGATCCTGCGGAAGCAGGCGAGCTGGAGCATGTCGCTGAGGGCATCGAGGACCTCGTCCTGCGGACAGGTGAGCGCTACGACGGCCAGGTACCCGACACCTGGACAGCACTGGGCGACCGCGTGGGCCACATCAAGGCCACGGCGCGGCTCTGGCGCGAAGAGTTGGAGCGCAACCAGGAAGAGAAGTGATCCAAGCCCCTGACCGCGACGTGTGGGGTTGATTATGGCAATAGTTATTAAGTCGGTCGGACTTTATAATTAGCAGCATATTCAATAGCAGGGTGATCGGGGGCGACCTCTGAGCGCTTCCGTAACGGCTGATTCACCGTATCTCCCGGTCCCCCTGCTTTCCTGTCATCATCCCCGTAAGCCACACCGCTATTTGAGCTCGCACTCGCATCCGCAGTGCTGGGTCGATAGGGAACAGGTCGTAGGGTCCACGTGTAGCTCGCACACCGGCAGGCACGCCCCACACGACACCCGCACCTCGCAAGCTGTGAATATCAGGTGCGTGCTGACGTCATTTCGCTCGTCGGTCATCTCCTCTTCGTCGATCACGACCAGCGTCCCGTGCGGGAAGAGGTACTTGCTTACGAGCTGGTCGTTCCAGACCGTACCGTCCGTCCCGGCCGCACGGACCCTGATCGTGTAGGTCGAGCCCTTTGTGGCCTGGAACGAGGGTGTCTCGAGACGTTTCGTGCCGCCACGGGCCGGGAGCTCGGTATCGACCAGGGCATGGCCCTCGGCCACATCGGCCCCGTCATCCCCGGCGACTATGGCCTCCAGAACGCCTGTGAACGCGATGGGTGCGCCGTTGTCGACGACCACTATTGCCCGCATCTCGGTGTCCTCGTAGAGGGTGTTGACAGCGTTGCCGTCAGCGTCGATGAAGTAGGCGTCCGTCACGCGAAGCCTGAGAGGCCGCACCTCAAGATAACCTGCGGGGTAGGAACGGAGAACGCGTCCCCTGCCATCGTGGCAAGCAGTGGTCATCACCGAACCAGCGCAGTCCGCGGCGCCCGTTCCCTGTTCTAGCAGCGTCCGCTTCATTAGCACGTCGCCTTCAGGCGACACCACTTCAACGCCCAAGCGGGTCACCGCCTCGATCTTTTCGGCGGTCACCTCCCAGGGAAGAGTGGTCATGGACAGGCTGCTCACGGGTCCGGTGACCTCCACGGTAGCACGGGTGCCATCGATCTCGACACCACCTATCTCCAGATAAAGGCTCACGTTCAACGGGAACCATCGCGAGGAAAGCTCGGCCACACCCGTTATCTCTGCGCCCGGATAGGCGCTGGTGGCACGCTCACCGCCCATCTCGAACCAGGCCTCGGTGACCTCCAGCTGGCCCATCTCAAGCACGTGTACGAGCTCACCACGTGCCTCGGCCACTGGCGAACCGGTCCGGGCCACCGTCGCCACCGGCTGGACGGTCCCGTTGGCCATGCTCTCTGCCAGCGACATGGTGTCGGTACGGTACCTGAACGTCTCTCCCGGGCGGAGCAGCGAAAGCTCGCGGGATACGGTAGCGGTGCGCTCCTCCTGGCACTCGCAATCGCAAGTGTAACCCGCGGGACAGGCCGGGCAGTCGCACGCGACCAGATGTAGTATCGCGGTCTCCACGGCGCCCGAGAAGCCGAACTGGCCGGCGTTGTACACCTCCACCTCGACCTGAGCGGGCTCGCCCGCATAGAACGTCGTGGCGAACTCACCACCCCTCACCATACCCACGGTCACCTTTAGATCGGGATGGAGCGCCTTCTCTACCCGCAGGCACTCCTCGTGTGCTCCGCACCCGACCAGGCGGTCGGTGAGGAGTGGATCTGCCTCGCACTCATCGCTGAGGCACACCTCCTGTGAGGACAGTCCCGGATGATCGGTCAGGCACCGTTCCTCGCAGGCCACGTCCTCGTCCATGGCAAGGTCGCGGCAACGCTCGGCCAGACGCGCCTCTCCCGGGTTCCGGACGTTGCACTCGTCGAGCACCGGGTCCTCGTAACCGTCCTCGACACCGCTGCAGTCCAGGGGAAGGGCCCGTTCCTCGAACCCTAGCGAGCAGCAGAATCCCGTGTCCGAGCTGACGGTACGGCACCGGTCGTAGCTGACACCGGTAGTTAGCCCCGAGGGCGTCATGCACATGGACAGGTCACCCTCGCCGAACGTCGTCCCGGGGTCCACGACCCGGAACCTGTGCTCGACGCACCGCTTCGCGCCGGTCAGACAATCGTCACCGACCACGGACGTGCAGTAGCACATCTCGACCTTGTAGCTCCCGATCCCCATCGGCCCGGGCTCGTCCTCCTCGTCGAGGACGCCCTCCAGGTCCCAGGTGACCGCCGCGCTCGACGGCACGGCCATGCACCCGACAGGAAGGTCCTTCTCCACCTGTTTCACTTCGGTCCAGCCCTCGACGGACGCGAACGCGCGCCACCATTCACCGCAGACGTGCACCGACGACTCGTCAGGGTTCCTGAGACGCAAGGTCATGACGGTCCCTGCCGCATAAGTGGCGTCACCCTCGATGAAAGGTCCGTCCATGGCCTCGGGCGGTTCGATCACGAGCACGTCGGCGAACAGCGCCTCACAGCACGCCTGATATCGGGCCTTCATGGGCGGGGGGACGCTCTGCGGGCACTGCTTGCCAGTTGTCCGCCACTCGCGTCCCATCTCGCAAACGCACACCCCGGCGCGGGCCTGACAGTGCGAGTTGGAAGTGTCGAAGCACTGCTGACAGGCATCGGTGCACTCGGTGGGATTGGTCGAATCCAGGTCCTCCTCGTCGATGCGTGTCCGACAGTAGGAAGCGCCGAGCCGGCACACGGACACATCGCTGTCCGGAGGTATGCAGCATATGCCCTGCGGCTCCCCGTTCTCCTCGAAGCAGGGGGCACCGTCGTCCTGGCCTTCGCACTCCTGAGCGAACGTCGGGTCGTCCGGGCACTCGTCCTCGTCAGCGAGACAATAGAGCTTGTCGTCCCCGGTGCAGCACAATCCGTCCTTGTCGTCCAGCGTGCAGGGATCGGTGCGCTTCGAACCGTGGCACGAGAGACGGGCCTCGGGATCGTCCGGACCCTCTTCCTCTTCTTCTTCCTCCTCATCACCGGATTCCTCTTCCTCGCCGGGCTCATCCCCTTCTTCCTCATCACCGGGCTCTTCCTCTTCTTCTCCGCCAGGCCCCTCCTCCTCCTCGTCGGCGGGTGGAGTGGCGCTGGGCTGCTGACCGCCGCTGCAGGCCTGGCACGAGCAGCCGGGGGGATGATCGCCCGGTGGCTGCTGCTGGTCCTGTCCGGGGCCATCGGGGCCGCCGGGACCACCAGGGCCCTGAGGGCCGTACGCATTGCAGGCCGTGGCATCGGTGCACTCTCCCGAGCAGCAGATACCGTCGGAGCAAGCGGACCCCTCGCCCTGTCCCTTGCACTCCTGCGCTGAATTGGTCTTGTCGATGGCGTAATCGTAGCATCCGTCGATCCGGGTGAACACCTCTTCGGGCAGCCCCTTGATGTTCTCCACGGCCTTCAGCGCGGAACCGCCCCAGGCGTCCGTGTTGCGATGGCGGTCGAAGTCCACGGAAGAGGAGAGCCCGTCCACCTCGCACTTGTCCTTCTCGGACCTGCATGATTTCGACGGGTTCTTGCACTTACCTATGACCTGGGGCAGGAGATGGCAGCCCTTGCATTTCTCCTCCACAGCGGCCTTGGTGCGCTCGACGAGCTTGGTCCTCGCCTTCTCGGTGTCACCCAGGGCCTCGCCATCGGCGTCCGTGCACTTGGAGGCCTCCAGCTGGCACAGGGTATCATCCTCCTTGGCGATCGACCAGGCATACCCCTCGTACATGGGTGCGTCCTTGTGCTCGCCCGAGTTCATCGTGGGCCGGAGGTGGCCCTCCTCGGTGGCGAAGGTCGCGGGATCGTAGGCCTTACCGAAGTCGTCGTGCTTGGTCGTGATGTCCCAGTGCAGCCCCTTCTCGGCCTTGGTAAGGGCGATGAGCTTCTTGATCCGGTCCTGGAACTCCTTCATCCCGATACCGAACTCGGCCTGCTCGTTCCGCAGCGAGCCCACGGTGCGCATCTCGTTGGTGACGGTGTTCGCCTTGAGCTGCTCGGGCGTGGCCCCCGGGCCCTTTGTCCCGCCCGGTGGGCTGCCGCCCTTCAGTCCAGTGAACCTGCACGCTCCCTTCCAATGGCTCTTGTAGTGTCGCGAGGTGGAGAACCGCACGGTCCGCACCACGTCACCGGTCTTGGGCGCGTGGATGTACTGGTCGTTGCCCACATAGAAGCCCGTGTGGCTGACACCCTTCTTGTAGGTGTTCTGGAAGTAGAGGACGTCGCCGGGCTGGAGCTCGTTGGCGTTCACGTACGTCCCGCCGCTCCGCTGACAGGCCGCCCACTGGCTGGCCGCCGTCCGGGGGATGTTCACACCGTTCTTGCGCATGACCTGCTGGGTGAAACCGGAGCAATCGATGCCGCTTCGGGTGTTCCCTCCGAACACGTAGGGCGTGCCCTTCCAGGAGTTCGCTTCGCTCACGATGGCGTTGGAGTCGGCGGAACCTTTCGCGGCCCGCTCCTCCGCCTTCTTCTTCTCATCCTCTGCCACCTGGGTGGCGATCTGGTCGTTGCCCGTCCCGTCGCCCTTCATCGCAGCGGCCGAATCGGTCCCGGGACCGCCCAGCTCACCGGGGCATTCCAGTTTGTCCCACATGGTCCGGATCTGGTCCTTCACACCGCCCGAGCCCAGGTAACGGTAATGGAAGTTCTCGGTGAACTCCATCATCTCCTTGATGAGCGGGGCCATGGCGCAGGGGGTTATATCGGTCCCGCCCTTGCCGAACGTCTTTGAGCCGGAGACGGTGCACACGTCCTTGAGGTTCGCCACACGCACCTGGCACTCGGCAAGTGCCGCGGGGAGCACCACGGCGTTCTCCGAGGGCGTCACCTCCACGACGGCGCCCACTGAGTCCTTGTCCTTGCACTTCCCGTCCTCGTCGCAGGTGTACCGGTGGTACTGGTCCGTGTTGGCGAAGCAGTAGGTGTGCTTCTTCACCTCGTCCTCGCTGATGCCCTCCTGCTCGCACTTGGGATTGGCCTCCTTGTACCCGTAGCACTCGAGAACGTTCTTGTCGTAGTCCTCGCTGCGCTGCTCACTGGAGCTGCCCTCCTTCCAGTTGCACCCGCTGCACGCGTCCTTGTGCTTGCACACGGCCGGCCTGCGCTTCCCGTCGCCACCATCGTCCGTGCACCACTTCATCGCCGAGTTGTCGCTCTTCCCTGAATCGGTGGACGGGCTGTCGCCCCAGATCTTGCTCTTGCATCGCTTAGGATTGCCCGTCTGTGAGCACGCACCGGACGACGAGCTGGTGCAGCCGGCGGGCGCCTTTCCCTGCCCCGTCTTCGAGCACGAGGCGGCGTCACCCGGTTTTTCGCACAGGCCACGGGCACCATGTATACCCAGGTCGTCGTTCTGCTTCTTCTTGAGGGGACCGTCCTTGATGGTGCACTCCCACGTCCGGGAATTAGGGCACGGACCCTCCTTCGGATTGATCTTGTCCTCGCTGCAGGCACCTGCCGCCGCGTCCGGGTCCTCGAAACCGCCGGGCAGGACCTTCTTCCCTGCACAGCAGGACGCGACCACGCACACGCCGCACTGACGTGCGCCCTCGAGCGCGCCGCCCTTTCCATCCTCTCGTGCCTGGCACTTGTGCGCATCATCGGCGAGGCAGACGAACTTCCCTGCATCGTCGCAGATGGCCGGTCCGAACTGGTCGGTGGTGGCCGCGGCGATGGCGTTGATATCGAAGGCCAGGTTGCCGGTACGACCGCCGCCGGCCTTGGCACAGTCGTCGTACAGGGTCGCCTGAAAGTCCTTATGGGTCTCAGTGCAGTTATCGCACTGCTTTACTAGCGCGGCGTGCAGCTCCTCCAGGTGTCCCTGGATACCCCCTTTCCCGTCCTTGCCGTACATGAAGCCGTCGATGCTGTCGTAGGACGAGCCCATCTTCTTGAGATGCTCGCACATGTTACGGGCATCGATGTTGTCCATCTTGTCCGAGTCGCACTTGAGGTCCTCGACGTTCAGAGCAGCAGGGCCAGTCCCGCTGCCGGAGATGAGATCGTCCTCTGGCTTCGCAGGGGCCTGGACGGTATCGGACGAGACGGTCCCACCGCCGGACGTGCACTCCTGTCGCGAGGTCATGCTCGCGCCGCCGGACCCGTCGCAGCATACGGTATCGCCACTTGCAGGACCGTCCGCTGCTATGGCTACCAGTACTAGCCATGAGCAGATCAATACTGCTGCCGATCTAACCAGACGTCCTGCCATTATCCCATCGCCCCGTCGACCGACGGAGCACCCCCTGTCCAATGAAAACCCTATGGTTCGTCGTATATTTAAATGGGTCTGCGACTATCGCGCGGACCTGTCGAGCAACCGTTGCAGCACTGCTTTGCACCGGTCCAGATCAGCGAGCACGCAGGCCTCGTTGGGCTCATGGCAGGCACTGAGCGTGCCCGGTCCCAGAGATACTGCAGGGATGCCGGCCACCGCGAACTCCGTAGCATCGCTCCAACCGCGGGAGCAGTACGCTTCAGCGTACCCCAGCGTATCCCTGCAAGCGTCCAACATCTCTTCGAGAAAGGCATCGTTCTCGGGCAGGACGAAGCCAGGACACACCATGGGGAACTCGGCCGGTCCAAGTGCCGCCAGCCCTTCAATCACTTTATCCATGTCCTCGACCGGGGCGACACGGCGGTTGACGGTCACCGTGGCGCGGTCAGGGATGACGTTGGACCTGATACCGGCATCGATGAGGGTCGCCGCTAGCGAGGGATGGGCGATCATCCCGGTATGCAGAGGGATGGACCGCAGCTCTGTAGCGCGGCGTTCCACGTCAGCGATAAGCCGGGTGGCCTTGGTGATGGCGTTATCGCCAAGCTCTGGCCGGGACGAATGAGCAGCACGTCCCTCGAACACGTACCGAGCCACCAGATCACCCTGACATCCTGCCTCCACCATGACCCGGCCGTCCACGGCGGTGGGCTCCAGCACAACCGCGGCCCGCGGCCTGTGACGCGCCAGGAATGGTGCGACACCGTCGGGATCCTCTTGTGTCCCCTCCTCCTCGTTGGTGACGAAGGCCAGCACAACGGGCTCTTTCAGGTCCCATGTGACGGCATCGAGCATCAGCGTCAGCCCGGCCTTCATGTCCGAGACACCAAGACCGGTCATCACGCCGTCGGCCACCTGTGGTTCGAGGGGATCGTGGTCCCAGCCCTTCCCTGCCGGCACCGTGTCCAGGTGCCCGCACAGACATATCGGATCGCCCCCTTCAGGGCCCAGGAATGCGGTGATGTTGTTATCGGCGTCGCGCTCGAACACGACCCCTGCATCCTTGAGCCGGGCACAGACATGGTCCGCGATCGCTCCCTCCTCGCCCGTCACGCTGGGAATGCGCACCAGCTCTGCCAGGGTCCGGTGGAGCGACGGTAGGGCCATGGTGCCCAGAGACCGATTGTACTATTATTTCAAGATACGTTCACCGGGGTTGGGCCCTTCGTGGGTGAGCGGGTACAGGTAATCATTTGAAGCTGTGCGAAGGTACGTCCATCAGGATGTCGTTCCTCGTTGAGCTGGCGGCACTTGCCCTCGCCGTGGGCGTGGTCTCCCTGGAAGAGGAGCTGTCCCTAGGTGAGGTCGCGGCGCTGGCCGTGGGCGTGTTCGGTGGCGCCATGGTGCTCTTCGTCGTTGCCGCTCTCTCCTACATCCCCATGCTGGTGCTCACGTTCTTCGGGGGCTCCGGCGGGCTGGCTTGGGCCCACTGGCTCGTCAAGGTGGTCGTCGTCCTGTGGATCATCTGGATGCGGCTGGGGATCACCCTCGTGGCTGCGATGGTCCTCGGGATCACCCTGGTGGCGCCCGCTTGCGCCATCATCGCCGGAGCGCTTCGCAAGCTCCTTTCCAGCTCGGACATCCTCCAGGCCCTGGGCGCGCTCCTCCTCCTGGCAAGCATTCTTGTCACCGCGGTCAATGTATGGGACGATCTGTGGTGGCTGTGGGAGGCTCCCGGGGACCGGGGGTTCAGGTTCATCTTCGAACCACTGGGGGACGCCCAGGACCTGCTGGGGAGCGGGCTGGTGCCCATCATCTTACTGACGGCCATCGTCGGCGGCCTATTCCTCCTTATCATTGCAGGCTCCGAGGAACGCGAACGGGAAGAGCGTGCTCCGCGGGGGAAGCGTCGGGACATCCGGATCGAGCGACGGGAAGGGCCGCCGGAGCGTAAGAAACAGCGGAAGCGTCCTCCGCCCAAGGGCCGGCCGGTCATTCTCCCGGACGGGACCATCAAGCTGCCCGACGGTACACTGGTCCGTAAACCGAAGAAAGTGGGTGTCAAGCAGTAGGTCCGGGCCCGCTCAGCACAGGGCGTAGGTGTCCGGCCCGTCGCTACCGGGATCGTACTCTGTACGCTCGCTGATGTCGTCGACGACCGCGATCAACCGCTCACCGTACCCGCTCGGGTTGTTGTGGGTAGTGTCGATCACGTAGAGCGGGACGTTCGTTTGTGCTGCGACCTCGTGCGCCATCTGGCTTTCGTGGTACAGGTCCCGGCCGATCTCGTCGAGAGGGTCCATGTCCCGCTGGCGGGATGGATCGCTCATACGACGCTCGGATATCACCTGGGCGTCCGCGAACAGGAGCACGTAAGCGTCCACACCGATACGCTCCAGGTCCTCGTTGGGCAGTCCCGGCAGGTACCCGTCGGGCGTCGGGATGACGTAGTGCGAGTCGAGCACGATGTTCTCGCCCGCCGCCGACCGTTCTACGAGCTGGTTCACGGCGTAGTCCTTCAGCTGGTCCTGGAGTTCCTCTTCCAGAAAACGCATCTGGTCCCGGTCCTCAACCAGACCCCTGCGCTCGGCCTCCTCGAACATGAAAGAACCCACGCTGTAGACGTTGTACCCGTCTGCCTCGAGCCGGTCCCGTGCCTCGCCGATGACAGTGCTCTTGCCAACACCAGCGACACCACCGACACATATTACAGGCATTGACGACCTCCTGCAGGATAAGCGGTATATTAAGGTTGCGGTGGGCCGAAATGTCCGCGGGGGGGCAATCTTTTTCAAATGCGAGGTACAGATAGTATAGAGAGGACCGACATGGCCGGACGTACAACACTGCTCGTGCTCCTGATACTAGCCACCATCCTGATGGCAGGCTGCCTCCACAACGTGGAGAACGAGGTCTGCAAGGGCGTTAAGAGCATGGGGCTCGATGCCTCGACCTCGTGCGACCGGTGCTACCAGATCTTAGAACGCTCCGGGCAGCAGGAATGGTGTCTGGAGAAGAAGCAGCTGAACGTCCTGGGGAACGAGAAGACCCTGTACGTGCACCTCGACAACGGGTACAGCAAGTGGGGCGACTGCTACAAGCTCTCAGAGGACGAGGGCCTGAAGTGCGCATGCTGCATCATGCGAGGATGGGGCTGGGACGACGGCAAGTGCTTCAGCAACGACGCCATCGCGGCCCTCCAGAAGACCCGGAACCTCTACGACCTCGCCACGAAGAAGGAGCTCACCGAACAGAGCGAGCATATGTACTTCTCCAGCGGTCGTTGCAGGCGGTAGGATCGCACCCCTACGCGCCCGGAACGGTGATGGCCGGTCCTTCTTCAGGACCGTCTTCAGTCCCTTCCTCTTCGTCCGCGGTGTCCTCTTCGTCCTCCTTTCCGCCCACACCGGTGCCCACAGCAGCGCGGTAGTCCGCGGAGAGGTCCATGAGGCGCTTTGCCCATGGCGACAACTTGGCATCCTCGTCCTTCTCGGACAGCAGCCCCAGCCTGAAGAGCTTGTCCAGGGTCCCCATAGTAAGTGTCTTGGTGGCGGCAATGTCGCGCAGGATCTCGCCCGTATGGAGCGTGCCCCCCGCAGCATGGATCTTTGAGAGGATGATGCGGTCCACCTCGTTGAGGTCGGATGAACGCCAGACGTAGACGGCGACGCCGTTCATCTCCTCCGTGAGCGTCGCGACCTGTCCTTCCAGGTCCACCACGCGCCCGGAGAGCCGTCCGCCCTCCTCTTTCACGGCGGCGAGCTCTGTCTCCAACTCCTCAGCTTTGGAACTGGACTGCTCCAACGCCTTGAACACGTCCGGGTGCAATCGCCGGGCCAGGGACTCGCTTAACGCCATGGTACCATCTTTTAAGCACGGGATAAAGATAAAAAGCAACGTACTACCCTCAGCAACATGGCCATCAAGCTCATCATCGAGGCGTACATTGAAAATGCACGTGAGGACCTCGATACTGCGGCCCTGTGGATCGATGATGACGTGAAGTGTGCCATCCAGGAGCGGTTCTTGGCAGAGAAGGTCCAGATATGCGACCTGTCGCTCCAGAACGTCTAGGATATTATCAATAAAGAGGCGGATCGATTTGAACGTAGGTATCGAAGGTTACGGCATCTATATCCCACGCACCCGCATCACGGTGGACTCAATCGCCGCGGTGTGGGGCCAGGATCCAAACGTGCTCTCAAAGGGCCTCCTCGTCAAGGAGAAGGCGGTCGCCGACTCCGATGAGGACACTGTCACCATCGCTGTTGAGGCGTCGAGGAACGCGGTCGCGCGAGCGCGTATCGACCCGACGCGCATCGGCGCCGTGTTCGTGGGAAGCGAATCCCATCCATACGCGGTGAAACCCAGCGGGACGATCGTGGCCGAGGCCGTGGGAGCGACCCCCGACCTCACCTCCGCGGACTACCAGTTCGCGTGCAAGGCCGGCACGGCCGCCATCCAGACATGCATCGGCATGGTGGGCTCGGGTCTCATCGAGTACGGACTGGGCGGCGGGGCCGACACGGCCCAGGGCGCACCCGGCGATCCCCTCGAGTACACCGCCGCTTCCGGCGGGGCCATGTACGTCATAGGCAAGACCCACAAGAACAGCATCGCGAAGTTCATCGGCACCCACTCGTACACGACAGATACACCCGACTTCTGGCGCCGTGAGAACGTACCGTACCCTCGACACGGATTCCGGTTCACAGGCAAACCCGCGTACTTCAACCACATAGTCTCCGCCACTCAGGGCCTGTTCGCGGACCTGGACGTCGGACCCAAGGACTTCGATTACGCGGTGTTCCACCAGCCCAACGGCAAGTTCCCCCGGAACGTGGCCAAGATGCTCGGGTTCACCAAGGAACAGATCACACCCGGTATCCTCGTGGGCGAGATCGGCAACACCTACTCGGGCGCCTCGATCCTGGGGCTCGCCGCTGTGCTCGACGTCGCCAAGCCCGGCGACCGCATCCTTGTCACCAGCTTCGGCTCTGGCGCCGGCAGCGACGCATTCTCCATTGAGGTGCTCGACGGCATCGAGAAGAAGCGCGAGCTCGCACCTTTGGTGCGCAGTTACATAGACAACAAGGAGTACGTCTCCTACGGTATGTACACCAAGAACCGTGGGAAGCTCCTGATGATGGAGGACTGAAGATGGAACGAGTCGCAGTCGTGGACGGTGCCATGACCAGCTTCGGTGAGCACTGGAACCTCTCTTTGAGGGAGCTCGCCGTAGAGGCCGGAAGAAAGGCCATGAAGAACGCAGGCGTCAGTCCCAAGGACGTGGACGCACTGTTCATAGGCAATATGGCGGGAGGATACTTCAACGGCCAGGAGCACCTGGCCTCCCTGATCCCCCGCGAACTGCACCTGGCCCCCAAACCATCGACGAGGGTCGAGTCCGCTTGCGCATCCGGCGGTCTGGCCGCGCGCATGGGCTACCTATCCATTCTCGCTGGCGCGTACGATACCGTGCTGTGCCTGGGCGTCGAGAAGATGACCGACCTGCCCCCCGAGAACGTCACCAGCGGCCTTGCCATGGCCGCCGACGGTGACTGGGAGGCATACTTCGGCGTTACGTTCCCCGCCCTCTACGCCATGCTGGCGCGACGGCACATGCACGAGTTCGGCACCACTGAGGAGCAGATGGCCGCGGTCGCGGTCAAGAACCACGCGAACGGGGCGCTCAATCCACACGCGCAGTTCCGGTTCCCCCTCACCGTCGAGAAGGTGCTGAAGTCGACGCTGGTCTCCGACCCGCTCAGGCTCCTGAACTGCTCGCCGATATCGGACGGTGCAGCGGCCGTAGTGATCTCCAAGGAGTCAATCGCCAAGAAGCTCACCGATACGCCCGTCTACATCCATGGCTCCGGGCAGGGTTCGGACTCGATCGCCCTCCACAACAGGGCGACACTCACCACGCTCGAGGCCACGGTGGCCGCGGGGAAGATGGCCTTCAAGAACGCCAAGCTCACCCCCAAGGACATCGACCTGGTCGAGGTGCACGACTGTTTCACCATCGCCGAGCTCCTGGCTATCGAGGACCTCGGGTTCATCGAGAAGGGCAAGGCAGGACCCGCCACCGAGGATGGCGTCACCGCCCGGGACGGCAAGATCCCGGTCAACGCCTCCGGCGGTCTCAAGGCCAAGGGTCACCCCGTAGGCGCTACGGGCATCGCCCAGATCTACGAGGCCATGGTCCAGCTCCGTGGCGAGGCCGGCGGCCGTCAGGTCGACGGTGCCACCCGTGCCATGACACACAACGTCGGCGGATCGGGCGGGACAGCGATCGTCAACATCTTGGGGAGGGACTAAAATGCGCGTTGCAAGCCTCTGGAGAGAGAAGTTCGGCAAGTACAACCTGACAGGTTCCAAGTGCGCGAAGTGCAACAAGCTCCACTTCCCGCGGACCATCTTCTGCGACTGCGGCTCCACCGACATCGAGGACTTCACGTTCTCGGGGAAGGGCAAGGTGTACGCCAACACGGTCGTCCGTGTAGCCCCTGCGGGCTTTGGCAAGGACGCACCGTACGCCGTGGCCGTCGTGAAGCTGGACGAGGGTCCCATGATCACGTCCCAGGTCGTCGGTACCGATCCCGAGACCATCAAGATCGGTGACAGGGTGGTCATGACCTTCCGCAAGATCATCGAGGACGGGAAGACCGGCATCATCCATTACGGCTACAAGTTCCGCGTGGATAATGGCTGATCTGGCCGTCAAGCTCATGGGTGCCCCGGGTGGGGGCGAGGAACTGCGCGAGTCGTTCTTCGATCCGTACCTCACTCCCCTCTGTCGGGTGCTGGCCCGTCTTGGCGTCACGCCCAACATCGTCACACTGCTCTCTCTACTGGTGACTCTGCTCGCGGTCCATGTTCTCGTGACCAGTGACCAGCTCGACCTGGCCATCGGTCTGGTCGTCCTCTCATGGGTGCTCGACGGGTTCGACGGCTCGCTCGCAAGACTGACCGATACCACCTCCAAGAGCGGTGCGCTGCTCGACCGGCTTGTGGACCGGGTGACTGTGTACGCTCTGTTCGCAGCATTGGCCGCCACCGAACGCGTGGAGCCCATCATCGCTCTGACGGCGCTGTTCCTGTTCATGCTCATCGACTACGTGCGCCTGCGGTTCAAGCTCGACTGGGGTATCGACACCGTGGAATCCACCGGCGGTCGCGCTGTCGTCGTGCTCGGTTGGGTCCTGGGCAGGTTCGACCTGGCCTTCTACGCGTTCACCATCACATGCGTGGCACTGCTGGCCCTCCAGGCCAACACCCTGCGCAAGGAGCTGGCCGCGTGACCATCCCTACGGTGTGCGTCCGCAAGGGCGGTCCGGTACAATTCATGGTGCGCGAGGTCATGGAGGCCGCGGGCGTGCGCGAAGTGGTCGCCGAAGGCGACGTAGTGCTCGTGAAGCCCAACCTCGTACGCCCGGCCGTGAGCGCCACCGGCGTCACCACCAACCTCGAGGTAGTGGAGGGCATCATCGATGTGGTCCGCTCCCTTGGAGCTACTCCAGTGATAGGCGAATCCTGCGGCGTACCTTTCAGGACGGCCGACGTGTTCTCCGCCCTGGGCGTGGACGCGCTGGCAGAAAGGCTGGACGTTCGGCTGGTCGACCTGGACACGTACCCTGCCAAGGACTACGATGTACCCCGACCCCAGACACTGGACACGGTCCACCTGACGTCCCTGCTCGATGAGGTGGACTCGGTCATCTCCGTCCCAGTGGCAAAGACCCACAACGTCACCACCATCACCGGCGCCGTGAAGAACATGCACGGTACCGTCCCCGACACCGAGAAGTGGCGCACCCACCTCTCCGGTGTGAACGAGGCTATCGTCGACATCGCACAGGCCGCCCGGCCGGACCTTTCGGTGCTGGACATGACCACGTGCCTAGAGGGCCACGGACCAATGACGGGCGACCCGGTTCCGCTGGACGCGGTGGCCGCGTGCCTTGATCCGGTGGCGATCGACGCCTTCATCGCCCGCCTCACCGGGTACGAGCCGAAGGACGTGCGACACCTGGTCCTCGCCCGCGACGCGGGCCTGGGCCAGCTCGAGTACGCGGTGGAGGGCGACGCTCCCGAACCGCGACGTTTCGCGCGTGCGCGGTTCATCACTCCCATGCTCCTCACCCAGCAGTACTGGACCAGAGTACAGTACTTCATGGTCCGCAGGTTCGGTATCGACCTGCGCCGCATCAACAAGAACACTGGCGGGCTGATCCTCCAGTACCCGAGGTTCACCGGGAAATGTACCGGTTGCGGCGACTGCGTGGAAGCATGCCCCGCCGACGCCCTGACGGATGGGAAGCCGCCACAGGTGACCTCTTCTAAGTGCCTGTGCTGCGGCATATGCTGGAACGCCTGCCCCGTTGAAGGGGCTGCAGGGTACACACGCTCGCTGAGGTGGCTTCTGGATGGGTGAAGAGTACACGGTCCCGTTCGACCTTCACGTCCACTCGTGCTACTCCGGCATCCGGATGTGGAAGTACGACGGGTTCCCCACCGTCCCCGAGATCGTGGCCGAGTCGTCGCGGCGGGGGCTGCGCGGGCTTGCCATCGCCGACCACAACAGCGCCGCGGGCAGTCAGCAGGCCGCCAGGGTCGTGAAGGACAAGGGCATCGACATGCTCGCGCTCCCCGCACAGGAGTCCCGATGCTCGCACGGCGATGTGGTCGTGCTCGGTGTTGCCGAGACCATCGAGAACGCCGGCCGGCTGTCGCCCGCCGAGCTCGTGGACAAGGTGCACGACGAGGGCGGCATCGCCATCGCGGCGCATCCTTACGCGGGATTCTGGGGCGCCAGCGTGCTCTGGGCGCCATTGTCCGTACCGTTCGACGCAGTGGAGGTCTACAACTCGCACTGCGCTCTGATCCCGCCGATCAACTCAGCCGCGGCACGCCTGGCACGCAAGGCCGGGCTACCGGGTGTGGCCGGCAGCGACGCTCACCTGCTCGACCAGCTGGCCCTCGGTGTAACGCTGTTCAGCGAGGACGATGTCGGTTCGACCGACGACGTTCTCGAGGCCGTGCGCAAGGGCCGGTTCGAGCTGCGTACCCGGCGCATCGGAGTGCTCAGTTATATGAACGAGTGGGTCACCAAGCTGCGGGTGAACACGCGCTACTGGTTGACGGGTGAGACCATTGGATGATCTCGTACTGGGCCTGTTCTGCACGACCGGACTGTTCTGGGTGCCCCTGTACCTCCTTCGCGGCGGCAGCAGGGCCACGCTAGGCGCCATCAAGCAGGACACCCTGATCAGGTTCGGCGGATTCGTGGAACGCATCCCCCTCTCCCCCAACGGCGCAACGCTCATCGACCTGTGGGCGTCGGTGATGGGCGCGTACTTCATCTGGGACCAGCGACCCATCCTGGGCGGCGTGCTGTTCGTGATCGCGACGGTGTTCGACGGGCTCGACGGCCTTCTGGCCCGGGCAAAGCACCAGGAGACCGAGCGCGGTGCGATCCTGGACTTCGCAGTGGACCGGATGAGCGAGTTCCTCCTCCTGGGCGCCGTCGCTGCGGCCAACATGGCGTCACCGGAGATGTGCATCACCGCTCTGTTCGCGGGCACGCTCATCGTGTTCAACCGGGTGCACGGGAAGGCGCTGGGTATCGAGGGCTTCGACGTGACGCGGACTCCCCGGCGCGAGCTCGTGGTGCTCGGACTGCTCGCCGGCTACACCCCGGAGGCGGTGGGCGCCGTGGCCCTGTGCGCGCTGCTCAACATGAGCGTGGAGCTGTCCATGCTCCTTTCCATCGCCAAGGGTGCCAAGAAGCGGCTGTAGGTGTCATATTCCCTAGTACATACACCAGATACTCCCGGGCGAGGTACGATAACTTTTAATATCAGTTGATACTTTATGTTATCATATGCGGCAGCGGAACGTCAAGCAGCGTCTACTCGAGCACTTCTTCCAGAATCCCACCGGAAGGTACCGCGTCCGTCAGCTGGAGCGGGAGCTCGGGCTCGCGCTACCGTCAGTCATCCGCTATACGGGCGAACTGGTGGACGAGGGGTTCCTCGGGAAGGAGATCATCGGGAACACCACCTTCTTCATCGCCGACAGGACGTCCAAGAGCTATCTGCTGGGAAAGTCGTTGTACAACCTCCGCTCACTTCATGAATCTGGACTGACCGAGCACCTCCGTCACATGTACGACAATCCGACACTGGTAGTGTTCGGCTCCTATGCGCGCGGAGAGGACATCGAGACCAGCGATATCGACCTCTATGTCGAGACACCTCATAAGAACATCAGTGACCTGACGTCTTTCGAGGAACGACTGGGTCGTAGGATCCAACCCTTCGTGTATGCGAACCTCCGGTCCGTGGAGAACGAGCGCCTTGCCAACAATATCATCAATGGCATCACTCTCAACGGATTCATGGAGGTGCTATGATGCGGCCGTCGACATGGGACGACTGTATCGGCCAGGCAACATCGCGGCGGGTGACACCGGATGCACAGAAGGCACGCTCACTTCTCGAGACGGCACGAGCGCGCGTGGCGTTCGTTACGACGAGGCCGATGACACGGGACACCATCAGCTTTGTGTTCGAGGGGTACTACACGTCCCTGTTGGAGACCGTCCACGCCCTTGTCGTCGCCAAGGGATTCAACGTGGCCAACCACCTCTGTCTCGGGTACTACCTGCGGGATGTCCTGGATCGGGACGATCTGTTCCGGGCGTTCGACGACGGGAGGTACAAGCGGAACGCGCTCGTCTACTATGGAAAGCGCCTGGACCTAGAGGTCGCCAAGGTCACCATCCGCCCCCTCGAGACTGCCATGAGCGAACTCGGTCCCTTGGTCGAGAAGGCGCTGGAGCCATAGACCGTACTCTAGTCCTGTGCGCGCTGCTCAACATGAGCGTGGAGCTGTCCATGCTCCTTTCCATCGCCAAGGGCGCCAAGAAGCGGCTGTAGGCCGGGCTCCCTTAGAAGGACTTAATGAAATTTGTTCCAGGGATTCGCCGGGGGCACGAGCTCCGCGACCTGCCCGGTCTTGAGCGTGTACAGCACGTAAAGGCCGACCAGGAGCGAGAGCAGGCTGATCGCCAGGATGGCGTGCAGGAGCTTGCGGTCTTTCATGTATTCACAACGCTAATCAGGCCATGTTCGCTGGCAGCGCTATCGCCACTCCCTGCCCGCTCTTGAGCGTGTACAGCACGTACAGGCTGACCAGCAGCGAGAGCAGGCTGATCGCCAGGATGGCGTGCAGGAGCCTGCGGTCGTCCACGTCCTTACCAGTTGGCCGGCGGTGTGAGCGCGGCAACGGGCGGGTTCTGGAGAGTGTACATCACGTAGAGGCTGATGAGCAGCGAGAGCAGCGAGATCGCAAGGATGGCGTACAGGAGCTTCCTGTCGCCCTCGGTGAGCCCTTCCTCTTCGGGAGCGGCCTCCACGACGTCCACCTTCTCCTTCTTCTCGATCTTCTCCTCTTTCTCCTCGACCTTTTCCTTCTTCTCAGCCTTCTTCTTCTCGGCCATGGCACCCTCTCAGTGGAATAACTTTAAATGCCCTCGCCCGGGCGGCCGTTGCGCTAAACCATTTATAGCTCGCGTATTTCTAGACATCCCATCATGGAGATCCGCACGGAGCTCGTACTGCTCGTGGTGCTGGCCGTCGCCGGCCCCGGGCTCATCATCGGCTACACCGCCTACGGCACGGTGAACGACGTCGTGGACCACAGCGTCCAGGAACGTCTCATGGACCGGGCCATCGACTGGCGCATACTCCTCGAGGCCTATGACCATAACATACGGCACCAGGAAGAGGATGCCAAGATACTTGCCAAGGGGATCATCACCGAGCAGGTCAAGTACGTGTACGAGCTCATCGACCTCATGCTCGACGAGCACAACGGCACCCTCCCCGACGACGAGCGTGAGGACCTGCTGGACCGACTGGCCCGCCATACCGTGGGCCGGACCGGGTACGTGTGGATCCTCGACTACGACGGCAACTACGTCCTCTCCAAGCGCAGGACGCGGGATGGCGAGAACATCTGGGCGACCGTGGACTCCGACGGGAACCTCGTCATCCAGGACCTCGTGGGTATCGGTCGCACCCTGGGCGACGGCGATATCGGCTACCACTCGTACTTGTGGCTCAATCCCGGCGAGACCGTGCCGCGGGAGAAGCTGGCCGCCATGCTCCACTTCCCGGGCCCGGGCTGGGTCGTCGGTGTCGGTGCGTACTACGACGACGTGGTCGATATGGACTACCGCCGCCGGGTGCAGGAAGAGGTGAAGGACCTCATCGCCCGGCAGGTGATCGGCCGAAGCGGGTACATCGCCATCATCTCCAAGGACGGCAGGTACATCGTCTCCAAGGACCGGGTCCGCGACGGCGAGGACATATCCATGTCGCAGGACACTGCCGGTAACCACTTCATCCAGGAGGGCGTGCGCAAGGCCCGGGACGCGGGCCACGGCGTGGACTTCATAACCTACCCCTGGAAGAATCCCGGCGAGAAGGAGGCACGGCTGAAGATCGCCGCGGTCACGTGGTTCGAGGACTGGGAGTGGGTTATCTGGGTGTCGGCGTACTACGACGACTTCACAACAGCCGATACGCTCATGTACGGAATCGCCGCGATGGTGGTGCTGTCGGTACTTGTGGCCGGGTTCACCTCATACGAACTGGGCAAGCAGGTGATGGGCGTCCAGGAGGCCGCCAAGATGGCCCGGATGGCCCGCCGCGGCGCCTACGGCCGCGGGTACGGCGGCGACAAGGAGAAGAAGGACTGAACCATGGCACGCGACCGGCGACACCGGGCACTGCTCTACCTGACCATCACGATCATCGTTGTCTCGGCAGGCCTGGGGTACCTCCGGTTCCGTGACGCGCGACCGTACCGGATCGGCGTGCTGCTCCATCTCACCGGGCCCATCGACATGGGCCTCGACAAGACACTGGACTGGGGTGTGGCCATGGTGAACGACGCTGGCGGCATCGGCGGGCGGCCGGTGGAGCTGGTGTACCGCGACCTTGCCGTCGGCGATCTGCGAACGCTGGCGGGTGAGATGCTCGCTGATGACGACATAAAGGTCGTTATCGGCCCGGTGACCAGTGACGAGTCGTTCGACCTGGCACCTCTTTTCGTCCGGCACCGCAAGCTGCTGATCACGCCCACTGCGACGTCGGCCGACCTGGGCCGTGCGTTCGGCCGCAAGAAGTACTTCTGGCGAACGTGCGTGGGGGACGTGGCCCAGATCAAGACCATGCTCCACATCCTGAAGCTGCGGGGTGTCGAGCGGATCGGCCTGTTGTACGAGGACACCGGGTACGGCAAGACGTTCCTTGACTGGACGCCGTTCTTCGCCCTGGAGATGGGTGTGAACTTCACGGGCATGTCATCGTTCGAACGCGGGCAGGACAGCTATGCCACCGAGATCGCCACGGCGACCGCGGGCGATCCTGAGTACCTGCTGATCGTGGCGCTGCCCGGGGAGGCGGCGACCATAGCCGCCGACCTCGCCGCCACCGGCAGCGACGTCCGTCCGTTCTTCGCCGACGCGGCCCAGGCACCGCACCTTGTCGAGACGCTGGGTGACGCCGCCAACGGACTGGAGGGCACTGCGCCCGCCATGGACCCGACGGCGGGTTTCGCCGAGGCGTACCTCGAGAAGTTCGGTGAGGAGCCGAACACCTATGGCGCCGCCACCTACGACGCGTTCCTCATGTCGGTGTACGCCCTGGCCCGCCACCAGCACAAGCGGGGCTGGGAATGGCCCGAGGACTCGTTGCGGACCGTGCTCGCCGGACGGGGCCGTCATGTCGGCTGGGACCAGGTGACCGAGGGTATCTCTCTGATCGTCGATGGCGGACGTCCCGACATCGCCGGCGCCTCGGGGCCGCTGACCTTCGACCGGCTCCATGGTGTGGAGCCCTTGGGCGCCTTCTACGCCCGGTGGGAGGTTACCGACGGCGCGTTCCACACGGCAGCGACGCTCAGCTCGGGCGACGTGCTCGGCGGGAGCAACAAAGCGTCCATGGCCCTGGCCGGGACCAGCATGGAAACTGCCTCGGTGTTCGACGGCACGACCGCTGGCCCGTCGGTGGGCGCCCGGGGCGACCTGTGGACCGTGATCATCGCCACCAGCAAGGACTGGAAGAACTACCGGCACCAGGCCGACGCCCTGGCCATGTACCGGCTGTTGCGCAGCAACGGCGTGCCCGACGACCGCATCATCCTCTTTTTGATCGACGACATCCCGTACCTTTCCGAGAACCCGCTGCAGGGCGTTGTCCGGCACATCCCGCTGGGCCCCAACGTGCGCAAGGACGTGACGGTGGACTACGTGGGCGAGCAGGTCACAGTAGAGAACCTCAGGGCGGTGCTGCTCGGCGAGAAGAGCGAGGCGACGCCAGTGGTGGTGGAGAGCGACGAGTCGAGCAACGTGTTCCTGTTCATAGTGGACCACGGCATGCCCGGCGCCATCCCCTTCGACCACGGGGGACCTCTCTCGGCGACAGAGATCGCTGAGATCACCGACACCATGCACAAGCGGGGACGGTTCCGCAAGATGTTCATCATGGTAGAGGTGTGCTTCGGCGAGAGCGTCGGGCTCAGGATCGACACGCCCGGCGTGCTGTACTTCACCGGTGCGGCTTTGAACGAGCAGTCGTTCGGCGCCAACTATGACGGCGAGGTGAAGGCGTGGTTGGCCGACGACTTCACGCACAACGTGATCATGACGGTGTCGCGCAACCAGAACATCTACATCTCGGACCTGTACACCACCGTGTACAGCAAGGTCGTCGGATCGCATGTGCGGATGCGTAACGCCGAGAACTTCGGCGACGTGGCGGGGACCAAGATGACCGAGTTCGTGGTACCGTAGGGCTGGCGGGCAGCCATCAATACCCATAAATAACTGTGGCCCCTTTCATCGCCCATGGACGCCACCATCGACGCCGCGGATGACCACCTCCATCTCGTTTACGCGCTCATGGGACTGTTCCTGGTGGCGTTCGTGGTGGCCGTCGCGTACGTCCAGATGACGCCCCCGGACATCGACGGGACGGTGGCGCCCGCGAACTCCTGGCGTGACGCGTGCATCGATCAGTTCTCTGACGGGATGGACACGGACGGTGACAGCGTACCTGACGCGTGCGACGTCTGCCCGGGTCATGACGACTATCTCGACCTGGACGGTGACAGCATCCCTGACGGGTGCGACATCTGTCCCGGTAACGACGACACCGTCGACACGGACGGGGACGGTACGCCCGACTGTCGCGAGACCTGACGTCGGTCCACCCACCGTTGCGCGACCGTTTCAAGCAAGTGTTTTAAACCCCGAGCGCCTAACCATCCCTGCGAGAACCGGTGGCAGTATTGAGAGCACAGGACAGGCGCGCACAGGCAGCGATGGAGTTCCTCATGAGCTACGGGTGGCTTTTGGTCATCCTTGTCATAGCGGGCGCTGCACTGTACGCCATGGGCATCCTCAGCCCCTCCACCTACATGAAGACCGGGTGCGTGGGCTTCGAGAAGGTCCACTACAAGGACCACAAGTTCCGGGGCACCGGAGAGACCGGGCTGTGGACCGTGTGGTCAAGTGAGACCGAGCGCGAGAGCGTGTTCCAGCTGCGGGTGCAGAACGGCGCCGGAGAGACCCTGCGTATCAGGGGCGTGGACGTGGAGTACCCTGTGGGCGTGCACGTCACCTGGTCCGAACGGGGCTATGACTGCGACTACTACAACACCGCCGACGACACCGACTCAGGATGCCAGGAGCAGAACGTGTCCGAGGCCGAGGTAACGACACTGTCCATGGAGGACGTGGGCCGAGGCACGCTCGACCTGCGCCACGGGACCGTGTACCGCATGAAGGTCAAGGTGACATTCGACGCGTTCAACGCGCTGGCCGACCACTCCGAGGTGGCGGTGTGCTCGGGAAAGATCGAGGGCGGGAGCGCAAGCACCTCGGGCAGCGGCAGTGGTACGGGCAGCGGTTCGTCGGCGACCTACGCGGGCAAGTGGGGCTCGACCGGTACGGGCGACGGTCAGTTCGATTCGCCGCTCTACCTGGCCCTGGACGGGAGCGGGAACGTGCACGTGGGCGACTATGATAACGAGCGCATCCAGGTGTTCGACTCCGACGGCACCTTCCTGCGGAAATGGGGCTCGCAGGGTAGCGGCAACGGCGAGTTCGAGGGTGCCTTCGGGCTCGACGTCGACGGGAACGGGGACGTGTACGTGGCGGATATCAGGAACGATCGCGTCCAGGTGTTCACCTCCGCTGGCGCCTTCGTGCGGACGTGGGGCGCTGAGGGAAGCGGTGACGGTGATCTGAACGGGCCCACCGACGTGGTCCTCGACGGCAGCGGCAACGTGTACGTGACCGATCGGTATAACAATCGCATCCAGAAACTCACCACTGCGGGCGTCTACGTCATCAAGTGGGGCTCGTCGGGCACCGGCGACGGCCAGTTCTCTCTCCCCCTGGGCATCGCCGTCGACTCCAGCGGCAACGTGTACGTGGTGGGAAGTACCCACCGTGTCCAGAAGTTCACGTCCGACGGCACCTTCCTGGGCTGGTGGGGCAAGGACGACCAGGGCGGGACCGGCTGGCACGCGCCCGGGTCCGGGAGGACGGGCGGCGCCTCAGGCACCGGCGACGGCGAGTTCTCCGCCCCGTGGGGCATCCATATCGACACCAGCGACCGTGTGTACGTGGCGGACCGGGGCAATCACCGCATCCAGGTGTTCGACACGAGCGGTACCTTCCTGGGCTGGTGGGGAAAGGACGACCAGGGCGGGACCGGCTGGCACGACCCCGGGTCCGGGAGGACGGGCGCATCCGGCAGCGGCGACGGCGAGCTCAACGGCCCCAACGACGTGGTGGTCTCGGGGAACAGTGTCGCGTACGTGGTCGAAATAGGCAACGACCGGGTGCAGAAGTTCACCATATCGTAGAGGTCCGTCGTCACGGGTGCCCCTTCCGCGTCCGTGGTGGCTGCAGAAGCGACCGTGTGTTACTGTACTAAAGTACAGTAATTTTCTGTGTCCGGCTTATACGTTCATGTTACCCCGCCGGGGAGTGTACAGAGCTTCTCATACTATCAGTGCACTATGATACAGTAGGGATGCGCGCCAGACAGGGGACACCGACACCATCGGACGGTGGTCGACAGGTTAATATATTACCACAACAATACTGTAGTATTGGTGATATGATGGCAAGCATGACCGTGAGCTTCACGCTCCCCCCGCTGATGAAGAAGGAACTGGACGTCGTTGCGAGCACGGGCTACTACGATAACAAGAGCGAGTTCATCCGCGATGCGATCCGCACCCTACTGGCGGCGAGGCGGGACGTCAGGTCCGCCCTGGCCTGCGCGCTCTACGACAAGGAGGAGATCTCGCTGGGGAAGGCCTCGGAGATAGCCGACGTGAGCATCGAGGAGATGAAGGACATGCTCCATGAACGGGGGATCGCGAGAAAGGTGGGCGGATCGGCCGCGGAGATGGAGGAGATGGTAAGGCACGCGATGACCGTCGCGGGAAGGTCCAAGAAGTGATCGTTATCGATACGGATTTTCTCAGCACGTTCATCAAGATCAACAGACTGGAGCTTATCCTGGCCTTCTTCCGATGCACGTCCGTCATCATACCACTGGCCGTCCTGAAGGAGATCGACAGGACGGACTTCTTTGAGGAGCACCATGACCTTCTGGCGTTCTCCGAGGAGGAAGCCACCATGAAGAGACCGCTCCTCGTGCAAAGGGCGAACAAGAGCATCACGAACCTTCCGCTGGGAGAGGGTGAGCGGGAAGCGATCTCGTTGGCCGTCGAAAGGGATGCGTCCCTGCTCATGAACGACAAGGCGGCGATGAAGGCCGCACGGTCGCACGGTGTTAATGTGATAGACACGTTCTCGTTCCTGCTGGCATGTCACGATGCTGGATTCGTGGAGCGCCCTGAAATGGAGCGGATCGTCAGGGAGCTTGAGAGCGAGGATTCGTTCAGGTTCCGAAAGAGCGAGATGCGCTCCTTGCTCGGATAGGGACGAGAATCCGTTATCCTGACGTCGGTGCCCCGACAGCGTCCATGGTGGCGTACAGGAGCGTCCGTGTGTTACTGAACTAAAGTACAGTAATTTTCTGTGTCCGGCTTATACGTTCATGTTACCCCGCCGGGGAGTGTACAGAGCTTCTCATACTATCAGTGCACTATGATACAGTAGGGATGTGCGGAAGGACGGGGCCACGGTTGGTATGTGACGACCGCACCTCGGGAGGAGAAGGGATAATTATTTATACAACTGTAGAATATATTATACAGGCGTATAATATGTCAGACAGTAGATCGCAGGTGCTCAAGGCACTGTTCGATAGACCGGAATATCGGTATCACCTGCGGGAGCTGGCCCGCGCCACCGGCCTGAACCCCAACACCGTATCCACGGTCGTGGACCGGCTGGAAGAAGAGGGCATCGTGGCCAGGGAGCGTCGGAAGCACCTCGTGGAGATACGGGCCGGGACCGGCTCGACAAGGTACCGGCGCGCCAAGCAGCTCGACAACATCGGCAGGCTCTACTCGAGCGGTCTTGTCGATCACCTCGTCGCGTTCTACGACGATCCGGAGGCGGTCGTGCTCATCGGCAGCTACTCCCGGGGCGAGGACTGGTCGGAGAGCGATATCGACATCGCCGTCGTCACCTCGTCGGACGAGCATCCCGACCTCGGGACGTTCGAAGCGGTCCTCAAGAGGAGCGTCCACCTCCTGGTCGTCGAGAAGGGAACTGTGTCGGACGAGTTCACCGAGAACCTCGCCAACGGCATCGTCGTCCACGGGAGGCTGTCTCTCTGAAGGACTTCGAGCTCTACCTCAGGCAGGGAAAGGTCCGGAAAGTGGCGTCGGACCCATCGCTCGCCCGGTCGCTTGAGAAGGACGTGGGGTCGCGGTGCGGGATGGCACTGGCCCTCGACACTAGCAGGTTCGCGATGCTGGTGTTCGAGAACCTCTACGACTGCCTGCGCGAGGTCTGTGATGCCCTTCTGGCCCGGGACGGGTACAAGACCTACTCGCACGAGGCGGCCATCGCCTATCTGAGAACGAAGGGGGTGTCCGAGGGTACCGTCGCCCGGATCGACCGCTACCGCCGGCGCAGGAACGCCTCCAAGTACTACGGAAGGACGGTATCGGCCAGGGACGCCGAGGACATCAGGGCGTTCTACATCGAGCACGCTCCCCGGCTGCTCGAGCTCTTGGAAGGGACGTCCGCTACTGAGTAGGTCGTCGCCGCTACCGTTGCGCGAGCGGTAGTCCCGGTGAAAGTATCGTTGACACGGGCGCCCCTTTCGCGTACATGGGGGCGGACAGGAGCGTCCTTACCTACGAACATCGGTCGACGGTCCGCTCTCCTTCGCGCGCACCAGCAACCGCTTCCACAGCGGTACGAAGCGGACGGTCATCCCCCCCACGTCCTCCACTGCCTCGCGGTCACGCGTGACGATCGTCCCCTCGTCCTTCCCGAATAGTCGCATCGCCTCGAGAAGACCCTTCACCTCCCGCGCCCGCGTGTCGTCATCGCGCACATCCCAGCACACCTGGACGAGCTCCTCGACGGTGTACCCACGGTCGGTTACCACGAAGTCCACCTCGGACGTCCTGCTCTTCCAGTAGAAGACCCTCCTCCAGGGGTCCCTGACCAGCTCCAGGAAGAGCGCGTTCTCTGCAAGACGCCCCATGTCCGACGAGAAGCGGAGCGAGGCGGTGTTGCGGAGGCCGGTATCGATGCAGTAGACCTTCTTGTTCGCCCTGAACCGGGTCTTGAGCTTGTAGGTGAAGAGCTCGAGCTCGAGCACCAGGAACGCCTCCTTGAGATGGGAGATGTAGCGCTCGACGCTCGCCACCGACACACCCGTCGCCCTCGACACGCTCCTGAGCGTGTACTCCTTGCCGGCGTTCGTTAAAAGCCAGGTCGCCACGCGCTCGAGCTTGTCCGCCTCGGCGTCGTGCCGCGATGCGACGTCACGGGACATGATGTCCTTGAACACGTCCAGGAGCAGCATCCTCCTGGAGAGATCGCCCCTGCCCACCGTCTCCGGGAACCCCCCGTACTCCAGGTACCGGGCCAGGTGGTGCTGCACCCTGTCCCTCTCCGCCCGCAACCGCTCCGGGGAGAGGTCATCCCATCCGATATGGCAGAGGTACTCCCTGAACGAGAAGGGGTGCACGGTACAGCTGACGTGCCTTCCCGTCAGGGTGCGACCGAGCTCCCGGGAGAGCAGGGACGAGGACGATCCGGAGACGAAGACCTGCTCGAGCCGCCTCAGGTCGTGGAGGGTCCGCATCCACCGTTCCCATCCCGCTTTCTGCTGCACCTCGTCGACGAGCATGTGCGACGTGTCGGGGTTGTGCTGGAAGACCGCGTCGTCCAGCTCCTCGAACGTCGCTCCCGCAAGGACGGCGTCGTCGAAGTTGAGGAACACGATGTCCCGCGGATCGACGCCCGCGTCGATGGCGCGCTGGACCGTCCGGAGGAGGACCGTCGTCTTCCCCGAGCGCCTGACCCCGATGATGTCCTTGATATGCCTGAGCTCACCGGTCGCGGCGAGGATGTCCTCCACCTCCCGCTCCGTGCCGAGGAGCGCGGGGTCCACACACCGCTCCGACCACCACGGGTTCCACCGGGCGATCCGGTCGATGAGCTCCATGTACATACTATGTCTTTTTCTATTTATATAGCTGTCTTATAGACTGGACGGTATAGGCCTTTTTTTGTCATATTCATGTGACAGTAGTGCCCCTTACGCGTCCAGGGGGGCTGCAGGTGGGCGGGGCAGGGGGGCCGCTCTAGCTATTGTTAAATAGCTACTGGGCATTCGGCCCTGCATGGACGATCGGACCCTCCTGCGCATCGTGCTCCTGGTGGCGGCACTTTCCCTGCTGGTCAACGTGTACACGCTCTACCAGATGCAGCAGCAGGCTGCGACCGGCCCGGCGCCCGCGAACAAACCCCAGACCCCATGCGAGAAACTCTGCCTCGAGCAGACCATGGCGGACGGCTCGAGCTACCCACGCTGCGTGAGGTATAACTGCGGCGAGGCCAGTTGGCCTGATTGGCCTGAATGAGGGGGACTGGCACGAGGGACCTGTCTTTTGTCCCCGACGGGTGCGATGTCCGACGTTGCGGCCCCTTTCGCGTCCAGGGGGGCTGTTGGGGCGTCCGTGTGTTACTGTACTAAACTACAATCCCCGGTAGCCGCACCGTTGCGCGAGCGTTTCGCGCAAATGTTTTATATCCCGAGGGACTTGAATATACCGCGAGAAGGTGGCCCTCGTGAGACTCAAGACAGGTCGTGCACAGGCAGCGATGGAGTTCCTGATGACCTACGGGTGGCTTTTGGTCATCCTGGTCATCGCAGGAGCGTCCCTGTACGCCATGGGCATCCTCAACCCCTCCACCTACCAGAAGAAGGGCTGCGTGGGGTTCCATCACATCCACTACAAGGACCACCTGTTCCGCGGGACCGGTACGGCCGGGCTCTGGACCGTGTGGTCGTCAGAGACCGAGCGCGAGAGCGTGTTCCAGCTACGGGTGCAGAACGGTGCCGGAGAGACCCTGCGCATCAGGGGCATCGACGTGGAGTACCCCGAGGGCGTCCATGTGACATGGTCCGAGCGCGGGTACGACTGCGACTACTACAACACCGCGGACGACACCGACTCAGGCTGCCAGGAGCAGAACGTCACCGAGGGCGAGATGGCCACCTTCTCCATGGAGGACGTGGGCAGGGGGATGCTCGACCTGAAGGCGATGAGCGTGTACCGTGCCAAGGTCAAGATCTCGTACGACGTGTTCAACGCCATCGGCGGCCACAGCGAGTCGGCCGTGTGCTCGGGCAAGATCGAGGGCGGGGTCGCAGCGACGTCGGGCGGCGGCGGGTCGGGGACGGGCAGTGGCAGCGGGACCGGGACGGGGTCGGGCACGGGCACCGGGCCGGGATTCTGCATGGCCACCTGGTGGAAGTCCGACGGGAACGACGAAGAGATCATGTCCGCCACGTGGAACGGCGCCTCCTGGAGCACGGCCGCCGCGGTGAGCGACAACGGGTACAATGACCTTATTTCCTCCCTATCCTGCGCCTCGTCATCCTCCTGCATGGTCACCTGGGGTGGATACACCGCGGGGGGCGCGGAGATCAAGTACTCCGCGTGGAACGGCGCCGCCTGGAGCGCCGAGACCGCGCTCACCGACAACGCGGTCGTTGATCAGTACCCCTCCCTCTCCTGCCCCTCCTCGAGCTCCTGCATGCTCACCTGGGAGGCCATGGCCTCGCCGGGCTACGATGTCAGGGCCGCCTCGTGGAACGGCGCCTCGTGGAGCTCCGTCACCGCGCTGACCGACAACTCGTACAACGATTACCGGTCCTCCGTATCCTGTCCCTCGTCGAGCTCCTGCATGGCGATATGGTCCAAGCACCCGGGCAGCGGGGACTACGAGATCGCGTACTTCGCGTGGAACGGCGCATCGTGGGGCTCTGCGACCATCATGAACGACAATGCGTTCCACGACTACGATCCCGACCTGTCCTGTCCCACGACGTCCTTCTGCATGGCCACCTGGGACGGGAACAACGGGGGGGACAACGAGATCCATTACGCCACGTGGAACGGCGCCGCCTGGAGCACGGACAGCGCGCTGACCGACAACGGGGCCGATGATCGGTACCCCTTCGTGTCCTGCCCCACGACGTCCTTCTGCATGGCCGCGTGGATGGAGGGCAGCAGCGTCAAGGCCGCCTCGTGGAACGGCGCCGCGTGGGGGACGGCGGCGACGGTGGGCACTGGTGAACGTCCCGACGTCTTCTGCACGACATCGAGCTCGTGCATGGTGGTGTACGACGGAGGCAGTATCAAGGCCTCGACCTGGGACGGGAGCGAATGGAGCAGCGCGGGGACGCTGGACACTGCGGGCGGGAACCCGGCAATCTCGTGCGTGGGGTGACGTCCCGACAGCGTCCATGGGGGCGGACAGGGGCGTACCATTGTTAATGAAACAAGATTCAGTAATTCTCAATGTCCCGGGCCCGCTCATACGTATTCGTTACTCCGTTCGGGGGTCTACAGAGCTATTCATACCATGGCCGTGTCATTGTGCCTGTGGAGGCGAGCGCACATTCTCATCTGGATTGGGAAACTATTTATTTTAGTAATGGATAATACTAACCAAAATGAAAAACAATAATATTACTTTATCAGAACGAGAGGTAAAGGAGATGGTGCAGGAGTATCTTGTCAGCACGGGCCACTCGATAATGGGAACGGTGAAGGTAAAAGGTAGCATCCCCGACATCGTTGCCACAAGGAACGACCGCATCATCATGATAGAAGTTAAGGGGGGGATGGGTAACATCCATTCAGGGATCGCCAGGGCCATCGATCATTCCGCGGGTTCCCATTACTCCTATCTTGCATTACCTTCGAGCAGCTCCTCGGACCGGATACGGTCGATCATCAAAGGCCTCGGCCTCGGATTGATGGAAGTGGACAATAAGGTCCATCTATCGGTAAAGGCGGAGATGAGGACGCCCCGGATCTCGATCCGCACAGGATCACGAAGTCCTGTGAACAAAAGAGAAGACGGGACGGCCAGGAAATACCTGCGTCATACGACCCTGGCCAAGATATCCAAACACAAAGAGGTCGTCATGCTGCTTCTCGAATATCCTTCAAGGTCCTTTACCATCAGGGAACTTGCCAGGCTGTCCAACAGACCATATTCCACCGTCTGGCGCTTTATCGAGGACCTGTATTCGGCCGGCGTAGTAATGAAGGAACGAATCGGACAGGCCGTCGCATGCAAGTTGAACAGCTCGACGCCGTTCCTCGAGGAAGTGAAGAAGGTCCTCGACATCAGAACATCCCCGCACAGACTGGCAGCTGAGCTCTTCACCAAGAGGGCCAAGGAGTTGAAAGGGGTAAGAAGGATCATCCTCTTCGGTAGTGTCGCCAGAGGCGAGGAAAGCCTGAAGAGCGATGTGGACCTCGCTGTGTTCATTGATGACAGGAAGCTGGAACCGCGTGTAGCTTCCATCGCCAGCAGCACGCTCGATAGAACGGGGATACGGGTGATACCCCTGATCATGTCCTCCGGGGAAGAGCTCGATGGATCGGAGTTCAGAGAGGAGCTGGACCGGGGGGTGGTGATGTACGAGAGAGCTTCGTGAAGCCGGATTCTGGCTCATAAGCGCCAGGGGATTGTTCAATGCCAGCTCCGCTGATCGCGAGAAATATACCGTCATCGTTGCTGAGTGCATCCACTCCATCATCCGGGCGAATGATGCACTGACCATGGAATTCCTTGGAAGGAAAGCATCACGACATGACGACGCGATCAAGCTCTTTCACGAGCTCCTTGTCACGAACAAGATCCCCTCCTCTTATGCTGGGCTCAAACAGATCGTCCAGGACAGCGTACAGACCAAGAGCAAGGTCGATTACAGAGGGGAGGAAATGAGCAGGTCGGATGCCAGGAAATGGATGACAAAGGCCGATAGATTCCTCCAGGGTGTTAAAGAGATCATCATGTAGACGCATCAACGATCGCCCGTACGACATCCTGTCCTGATCCCTGCACCGTCGTCGTTGGTACCCCTCCGGCGTCCATGGGGGCGGACGGGAGCATCCGTATGTTACTGTACCTAAATTCAGTAATCCGGGGTGTGGTGGGGGTGTTCTGGGTTACTGTACTAAAGTACAGTAATTTGCTGAGTCCCGGATCGGTTGGGGGTTACTGAAACATATTTCAGTAATCGCCATGCGACGGGGGTGGACGGGGGTTACTGAAACATATTTCAGTAATCTCCCGTGTCCCGGGTCCGCTTATACGTGTTCGTATACCCCTCCGGGGGGTATACGGAGCTTTTCATACTATCGCCGCTCTATACTACTGTAGCGATGCATGCGACGATCATCTGCTACGACCTCGTGTCCCCGGGCCTCTCCGGCAGGGCCAAGGCCAGGCTCGACCGCGAGCTGTACGGCTGGACCGACAGGTCCAACAACGGCCGGTACACCTACGAGCGGGACGGCCTCCTCACGCGGGTGCCGCACCTGCGGCCCGTGCGGTCGGTGCTGGTGGTCGCCAGCGGTCATGCCGGCGAGGTCATCGGTCTCCTGGAGCGCCACGGCGCACAAGTTTTCGTGCGGGAGGTCGTGCTGACACCGGAGGATGTGAAGCGACTGGGGGGCAGATCATCTGACGTCGTGCGCCCCTCAGTGGTCCAGGGGGGCGGGAGATAATGTGCCTTGCGGCAGGTCTTACCGCTGTTACTGAAATAAATTTCAGTAACCTCCCTGCGGCCCGGGGGTTAGGTTTAAAAGACCTTCCGGACAAACGTGGGCTGCCCCCGTGGTGTAGTCCGGTCAATCATGTTGGCCTTTCGAGCCAATTACCCGGGTTCAAATCCCGGCGGGGGCACTTTAGCCCCTTCTTGCTACATAGAAGATCATCACTTCACACTGAGAAGTTCAAATCCCGGCAGGGGCAGTTGTTTTTCTTAAAACATGCCATAAGACTTATAACCACCTAGATACTAGTATAATCTATGACATCGCGTGGTGAACAGCTCTACGGGTATGCAGGAAGGCTCGAGGACGCTCTGGCCGGCCTAGAGAAGGCCGAGGACGTCTCCGAGCGCAACAAGAAGGTCATCCTTCGCTTCGCCGACCACTGCACTGCCGAGGGGCTGAGCTTGGCGCGGACCGTCAAGTACGTGTTCACCCTCAAGACGCTTGCTCAGATCCTGACAATGGACTTCGAGGCAGCCAAACAGAAAGACATCGAGACGCTCTTGGGGAAGATCGAACGCCACCCCCGCGGTTACTCGGAGTGGACCAAGAAGGACTTCCGGGTGTGTATCAAGAAGTTCTACAAGTGGCTTCTCGGTACCGGCGACGACTTCCCCGAAGAGGTCAGGTGGATCAAGACGGGCATCCGCAAGGACCGTAAGAAAATCCCCCAAGAGATTCTTACGGAGGAGGAGGTCATGTTGCTTGTCGACACCGCTAGCAACCATCGGGATAAGGCCCTGCTCATCACGCTCTACGAGTCGGGGGCGCGCATCGGGGAGCTGGCGGAAGCAAAGATCAGGCAGTTCGTCCCGGACCAGCACGGCGCCGCGCTCATCCTCATAGGTAAGACCGGTATGCGCCGTGTCCGTCTCCTCGCTGCCGACCCGTATCTCCGCGCCTGGCTCAACATGCATCCCCGCCGGGATGATCCCAACGCCCCCATGTGGGTGAAGAACAACGGAAAGCCCATGACGTACTCCACTGTCGCTGGGCTCATCAGGCGCATCACCAAGCGCAGCGGTATCAAGAAGAACGTCCACGCACACCTCTTCAGGCACAGCAGAGCGACCTTTCTGGCCAACCATCTCACCGATTCCCAGCTCGCTGCTTACTTCGGCTGGGAGCCGGGCACAAAGATGACCGCCACCTACGTTCACCTTGCTGGCAGGGATATCGACGGTGCCATCCTCGGTGTCTACGGCATCAAGATCGATGAAGAGGAGGGGAAGAACGGTAAAAGCCATCTCCCGGTCCCCGTCGAGTGCCTGCGGTGCGGGGAGCGCAATCCCGAGGACGCCAGCTTCTGCTCAAAGTGCGGAATGGCGCTGAATTTCAAGTCAGCTCTTGACACCGACACCAAGGATCTGCTGAACCTCGTCGAGCAACCCAATGTTACGGTCGATCCATCGCTCCTTAGTATCCTCATTAAGAGAATTGATGAACAAGTTGAGGCACGGGCGAGGGAGCTTGCGGAAGAGCTTGTGAAAGAGAAGGATGGAGGAGATGCTGGCAAGAGACAACCTTCCATCGATGAAGAGAAAGGGGAGGGAGATTAATGGCCAAACATTGTCCTGAGTGTGGGACGCCTCTTACTAAAGACCAGGTGAGGAGGCGAGGGACGTATTGCTCGAGAAAGTGCTCAGGTAGATCAAACAAGAGGGGAGACCTGAAACGCTCCAGGACCAATAAGGGACATGCAAACTCATCCTCTAAGGAAAGAAGATCGAGTATTCGAAAAGGCCCTATCAAGGTAGTAGAACAACCTCCAAGAGAGAAGGGCACACATGACACCAAGCCACTGCTCAGACTTGTGACGGATTCTCAATTATCGGACCTTAAAGACATGGTTCTTAGTCAGAATGAAGTGTTCAAAGAAATTTGTAGTGCTCTCAAACGTATGGATTGTAACCTGAACAAAATACATGAAGATATTTCCCATATCATATGTTATCTTGAGATAATAGATGACACGTGAGATCTACTAGTTTTACAACCCTGTCGTTACTTGTTGTTACTCTATCATGCGTTACTTACTCGGTACAACGATTTACTCACGAGGTTCTAGTAGACTTGTTGTATATGTAATGCATCCTAATAATCGCGAATTTTAATCCTATTCGCTCGCGGGATCGTCGGCTGGCTCGAGGGGTAGCGGGAACACCTCCCGGGCCCTGTCTGCGAGGTAGATCGCAAGCGCGATGCCCCCTACACCGGTGACCGCGTACTGTCCGACCACCGGGAGCAATCGGATGAGTGGCCACAGGACGTGCAGTAGTAGCAACCCCACCCCGCCGGCGAGTACCGACAGGATCAGGGTCAGTAGGTATCGGTTCATCATAGTCATCCTCCTATCCGCATGTGTGGAACGCTACCAGCTGGCACGTCGCTCCTAGCAAGAAAGTGGTCGATGTTCGGTAGGTCCGTCGGCTCAATGTAGAAGTTCGTCCTCATGGTTATCTCATGCCCCCTCACGCTCGTAGTGCTCGCGTACGATCTGGCGGACGAGCTGCGGTGGAGTCATACCGCGGGCGTCCGCGTCCTCGACAACGCGCTTCCAGAGGCGGACCGGCCAGCAGAACTCGACGGGCACGTCGACGAGGTCCCTGGCCCGCCCGAAAAAGCCGTCAGCGCGGTCAAGGAGGTACTCGTAGTTGAGGAGTCCCATCGGTTCGGTCAGAAATCGCATGGCCATCAATATAGTCCCCCTGCCCCGGGCCGCCGGTGAGAATACGGGCTGGCGCAATCTATCGTCCGCCCCCCGACACCCCGTCCGGTCGCTGTCGCCCCGGAACTTATTAAGGCTTAATAAGTCGCTTTCGGTATTAAAGTCTTTCGTTGGTGGTAAGCTCATTAGGGAGAAAGAAGTGGAGGGGGTCGTCGACCCCCTCCGGGGGGAAGGAAAGTTAGTAAATTCATTCTCACGCTGGATTATAAACATTTCTCTAGTCTGATAATCCACGTTTCAGATGCATCTTCATCATCGTATCGAACATCTTCCCGTGCTTGGGATACCTGAAGTGTAGTAGCTCGTGGACGATGATCTCGTCCTGCTTCCTGTCTTCCATCTCGAGGAGCGATGGATCAAAGGTGAGCCTCCCCCTCGTCGAGCAGGAGCCCCACTTGGTACGCATCTTGCGGAAGTGGACCTCGCGGTACTCGACGCCGATCTTGTCGGCCCAGGCCCGTATCCGTCCCTTGAACTCGTCCCTACCTGTCATGGTTGTTACCCTTGAGAATGCGAAGAACCTTCTCCACGATGCCCTTCATGTTCTTGACCTTGCCCTTGACGAGCACACCGTACAATGCTCTCCGCAGCTGTCGCTCGTGCTTCTCGCTGGTCCGCCAGTGCGGGTACAGGGTGAGCACTGAGCTTATCTCTGCTGCCTTCTCCTCAGGCTCAGGTACGGCCTCCTCGCGCATGATCCAGTAGACGGTGAACACCTCGGGTGAGAACGCCTTCTGCTCAGCCTCCTGTCGCGCCTCGTTCATCTCGTCGATGATGCCCTTCAGTTCTTCCAGCGCCTCGTGCGTGTTCTTCTGTCGCTCCTGGAACATGATGGCTATCATCTCCGCTCGCTCGCCAATTGAGAGGAGGAACGGTTCAGTGTCGCGGTTCTTGGTCACGTCGCGTACGATGCTCCTGATGAGATTGAACACCTTCTCTATGTCGGATGCCTGGCTCTCCTCGATCTTTGTGATGGTGTCGCCATCGATCTCGTAGGTCTCCTGGATACCGCGTAAATCTCCGGCGTGCGTGTGCTCCTGGACGAGTTGTGCGGTCTTCCTGGCGAACTCCTTGTCGATGAGGGTGTGAGGTTCGAAGTTCTCCTTCAGGATCCTGTACATGCTCGCAAGCTGCTCGTAGTCCTTGATGTAGGGTGCGAGGAAGGCGTCGGGCGAGATGATCTCGTACTGGTCCGACAGCTCCTTGAAGAACGTGTAGAACGCCTGCCGCGTCTCCTCGTCGAGGAAGTGCGTGAGCAGGGCCTCCACGGCCTTGTCCTTCGTCGCCCCCTGGTGGAGCTTGAGGTACGTGGCCCTGGCCTTCTCCATCCTATCGGCGAAGTCCTTCTTCAGCAGCTCGATGTCCTGGACGACGCCCTCGATGTCGGACTTGTCGAACGCCAGAGCCTTCTCCAGCTTGTCGAAGATACCCACGAAGTCGATGACGAGGCCCGTCGTCTTCCTCTCCCCCAGCTCGTCCTCGTAGGGACGGTTGACCCGTGCGATGGCCTGGAGGAGTACGTGATCGCGCATGGGCTTGTCGAGGTACATGCAGTAGAGCACAGGTGCATCGAAGCCTGTGAGGAGCTTCTCCGTCACGATGAGGATTTCCGGCTGTTCCTTCGGATTCCTGAATGCCTTGCGGATGCGCTTCTCCTCCTTCTCATCGATGAGGTGCTTCCTGACATGGTCCTCATCATCCGGCCCCTTACTAATGACGACTTTCGACATCTCGGGCGGGAGAATCTTGTCGAGGGCCTCCTTGTAAAGGCAGCACGCCTCCCGGTCCACTGCGACCAGAAACGCCTTGTAGCCCCGGGGCCGGACGTTCTCGGTGTAATGGTCGGCCATGTAGCGGGCGACCTTGTCGACACGGTCGCTGTTCTTCATCTCGTTGCGCAGGGTGACGGCCTTCTCAAGCACCTTGTTTAGCGCTTCCACGTCGGTGATGCCCTCGGCGTCCGCGCGTTCGAGGAACTCGCGCTCCAGCGTCTCCCGGTCCACGCGCAGCTCGTTGGGCGTCAACACGTAGTGGAGGGGGACCGTGGTTTTATCTTCTATTGACTCCGCGATGGAGTACTTATCCAGGTAGCCGAGCTTCGGGTCGTCCATGCCGAAGGTCACGAAGGTGCCCTTTCCCTTGGTGGTCATGTCGATAGGCGTACCCGTGAAGCCGATGAGGGTGGCGTTGGGCAGGGCCGCCATGAGGAACGAGCCGAGCTTGCCGCCGGTGGTCCGGTGCGCCTCGTCCACGAGGATGAAGATGTTGCGGCGGGTGTTGATGTCCTGCGGTATGTCGTCGAACTTGTGGATCATGGAGACGATAAGGCCGCGCCGATCCTCCCTAAGCAGCTGCTTGAGGTCCGCCTTGCTCCCGGCGACCTCCAGATTCTCGAATCCCACGGCCCGGAGGTTAATATCCAGCTGGCTCTCCAGCTCGTTCCTGTCCACCAGCATGAGCACCGTAGGATTCTCGAACACGGGATCGGAGAGGATCTTCTTGGCTATGATGATCATGGTGTAGGTCTTGCCTGAGCCTTGGGTGTGCCAGACGAGGCCCCGTGTCTTCTCAGGCTCCAGCGACCGGGACACGCACCGCTCGATGGCCCGCATCTGGTGGGGCCGGAGCACGATCTTCTTCAGCTCGTCGTCCTCGTTGGCGAAGAGGATGTAGTCCCTGATGAGGCGTAGGGTCCGCTCCCGGTCGAAGAAGGTCTTCACCAGCTGTTCGAAGTCCTCGCCCGCCCCCTCATCCTTCCAGTTGAGCATCGCCTTGCCCGTGGTGTTCCACGTCGGACCATAGTAGAACTTGATGATGTGCGTGAGGGCGAACACCTGTAAAATGGCTAATAGTTCGGGGCCCTGCCGGTGGTAGCGCCGGATCTGGTCGAAAGCAAAGGCTATGCCGTCGCGCTTATGGGCGGCTTTGGTCTCCACGATGAACACGGGGATGCCGTTGACGAGGAAGACGATGTCGGCCCGGATAGGTGGATTTTCTCCGCTGATGAAGGTGAACTCGTCGGTGACATGAAACTCGTTGCGGGATACGTCGCCGAAGTCGATGAGGCACGCGTTCCGCTCCCGGCGCTCGTCGGGGACAAACACCGTCCTCTTACCCTGCAGGTACTCCAGCATGGCGAGGTTTCCCTTCATGTTGGGTATGATACGCTCGATCTGCTTGATCAGCTCCTCGGCGAGCACCTGGTCCATGAAGTCCGGATTGAGCCTCTGCACCTGCCGGAAGAACACGTCCTTGAGGATGCGCCCCTCCCTACCGCCGCGTAGCCGTTGGGCGTCCTCGGGCGAGATGTACTGCCAACCGACTTCCTGTGCGTAGGCGAGGATGGGATTCTGGACCGCAGCGCGTTCGCCACCAAAGGGACTCATTAATCCACCTCGATGTGAGTTGTCCGGATCTTCCCGAGCATAAGATTATGTAGAAGGGATTTTAAAAAACCCTCAAGGATTCTTTTCTCAGATTCAGTCTGCTCGATGGCATTCTGGACGGACGAAAGTGCGGTGGCAATGCGCTTCTGCTCGGGGAGAGGGGGAAGCGGTATTTTAATTCTATAGAATGATTTTGGATCAACCCTTTGCCTGCTTGGCGTAGATCCTGTAACTAATGTCTTTGCGATAGGCATTACATATTCTGACCATTCAATATAGAATAGGAAATCAGTATCTACGAGGGATAAATCAGGAAAGATAGGTAACCATTCCGTTGATCCAATCTTACGATATTCACTACTTGACCTAACTCTCCACACCTTCTCCACTCGGGGATTTAATTTCCCGAATAAGACTGTATCATCATCAATAATTAGTTTAAGACTAAGGATTTTCCCCCCTTTGGTTAGAACAGGCTTTCCATTTTGTTGATATGCAGGTATACTGTAGTATTCAAATGTCTCTTCGGGATAGTCCGCAGGTGTCAGCGTCTTCTTTTTTCTTGAATTCAGAGAACCTAATGTTACGACCTTCCACTCCCGCGGTAGTAGTCCAAGCTCAGTCATCTTGAAACCTTCGGGGACGAACTCATCCTCATTCATGTCGTCAACTCCAGCTGCTTGAGCACATCTTTGAGCTTATCATTTGCTACGGCACGCTCCTCCTCAGCCTCCCTGAGCAGGATAACTGCCTCATCCAGAGGCAACACTTCCTCACTATCGTCCTGCGTCACGTATCTAGATGGTCTAATGTTGTAGTCGTTCTTGACTATCTCATCCTTGGTGACAATGATGCTGACACCCTCCTCCTCCTTCCAATCGAGGTAGAGGTCGGCGATACGAGCAATGTTCTCGTTGGGGAGGAAGTTCTTTGGACGCCCTTTCTTGAAGAGTAAGGAGGCATTGATAAGTAATACCTCACCAATTTTTAGTTTCTTTTTATTTATAATAAGTATAATTCCCGGAGAGGTTGTGTTGTAGAATAAATTTGCAGGAAGTAGGATGACAGCCTCCACCCAGTCGTTGTCCACAAAGATCTTACGTAAGTCACACTCGCGGTTTCTACCGACGTAGCCACTACCCC
>CAZFHY010000005.1:0-182476 GCA_964519305.1 Candidatus Undinarchaeota archaeon | reverse complement strand
ATGAGGGCCATCTCGTTGATCAGCGCGATGTTCACGCCACGGAAGATGTTCTCCAGCATCTTGGTGGCCTCGGCTGTTCTGGCGTCAGCGACCTCGACGATACCGCCGGGGATGATGGGTGCGAGCAGGGACGACGCCAGCCCGGTGCCTGCAGGTGTGAGCCCGCCCACGACCTTGGGCGTGTCCACGACGCCATGGCCCAGGGAGCCCGGGTCCACCCGCTCGGGCGAGAAGGCGACGGCAACGTCCACACCGCAGCGCAGTCCTGATGTCTCGAGGATGGGCACGAGCACCTCTTCAGTGGTGCCCGGATAGGTGGTGCTCTCGAGGATGACGAGCGTGCCCGTATGCAGGACGCTGGCGACATTACGCCCGGCCCCTTCCACGAACGAGAGGTCGGGTACATGTGCCTCGCCCAGTGGAGTGGGGACGCAGATGATGAACGCATCGCATCCCTTCAGGTCCGCCGGATCGGTTGTTATCGTTAGCTTTTCGTTCAGCGCCTTCGCGAGCACACCGTCGGGGACGTCGTCCACAGGCGACCGTCCTGCGCGCATGGCCTCGACCTTCTGTGCATCGGTGTCGAACCCTATCACACGAAAACGCTCGATAAGGGCGAGGGCCAGAGGGAGGCCGGTATAGCCGAGCCCCAGTACCCCCACCACGGCTTTGCCGCTGGCGATCCTCTCCCGAAGGTCCTTGAAGGCGTCGTCCATATCGATCCCTGAACGCGTGGGGGGCACAATGTTTAAAGGGTATCGCGGTGTGGGCTTGTCCTGACTGGATGTATCGGATAGCAAGGTATTTATCCTATCCGATACTAGATATATCTGTGCTCATCGACGACGATCTCTACGATCGGATCGTGAGGAAGAAGAATCAGCTCGACACGCTCAGACCGCTGCCGAAGAGCGTCTTGGCACGGCTAAGGGAAAGGTTCGCAATAGAGCTCGCCTACAACTCCAACGCTATCGAAGGGAACACGCTCTCCCTGAGAGAAACACGGCTCGTGATCGAGGATGGGATGACTATCAAGGGTAAACCACTACGGGAGCATCTGGAAGCGGTCAACCACCAGCGGTCGTTCGAGTACATCGAGGGCCTTGTGAGCGAACGTTCGCGGATAACCGAGGATATCGTCCGTCGCCTCCATGAACACATCCTAGAGCGGATCGACGACGAGTACGCGGGGCGGTACCGGGACGTCAACGTTCGCATCCTCGGAGCCCGGAGGAGCCCCCCGCGATATGAGAAGGTCCCGGGATTGATGAGAGAACTGCTGTCGATCATCAACGAGAATCCTGATGGATTGAACACCGTAGAGATGGCGGCGTTCGCCCACTACCGGTTCGTGGCGGTCCATCCCTTCGTTGATGGTAACGGTCGGTGCGCACGCTTGTTGATGAACATCCTCCTCATGCAGCACGGCGACCCCATCACGATCGTCCGTAAGGTCGATCGCAAGAAATACTACGACCGGTTGCGACGAGCTGACGACGGCGACATTGCACCGTTCGTGCACTTCATCGCAAGGAACGTCGAGATGAGCCTAGACCTGTACCTGGACGCGTTCGAGCCGGGCCAGGGATTCATCTCCCTGGCAGAAGCGGCACGGAACACTCCATACTCCCAAGAGTATCTGAGTCTGCTCGCCCGTCGCGGGCGGCTCGAGGCGGTGAAGATCGGCAGGAACTGGCACGTGACGAGGAAGGCCCTCGACCGCTATATTGCCTCGAAGAAGCGATAAGTCGGGCCAACCTTTTTATTACTCATACACATCCTCGTTCACGGCCCCCTGCGGGCCGGACGGTGGTATCACGATGATCGGCATGATCCTGTGCGGTGGAAAGGGCACGCGCCTGCGCCCGCTTACCGAGCACATCCCCAAACCCCTGGTGGAGCTCAAAGAGGGTTACACCCTCCTCGACCGCCAGATCTTCGACCTGGCAACGGCCGGGTGCGAGAAGGCGGTACTTCTCACAGGTTACCTGAGCGACAAGATTGAGGAGCGCTTTGGGAAGAAGGCCTACGGTATCAAGGTGGAGTACGCCGTAGAGGACGAGCCTTTGGGTACCCTCAACGCCATCCGCCTGGGAACGGACCAGGTCAAGTGCAAGGGAAAACCGATTATCATCCGCAACGGTGATGTCATCGCCGACCTCAACCTCAAGCGCATGGCACAGGAGGCCTCTCCCGACGTGTGCGACCTGAGCATGTTCGTCACGCGCATGCGCTCACCCTACGGTATCGTTGAGCTGGGTGACCGTCTGGTGCGGACATTTAGGGAGAAACCGCTGCTGGACGCCTACATCAACGGTGGCGTCTACGTCTTGCCCAAGTTCGATCCCGCCATCTTCGGCAGCCACAGGACGGGCAATATCGAGACAACCGTGTTCCCCGAGGTCGCCCGGGCCAACCGGCTCGCGTACTACAAGGAGGATGGGCTGTTCTGGATCGCCGTGGACACCAGCAAGGAGCTGGACCAAGCACGCAAGGAGTACGCCGCCCGCACCGACAAGCCCTGGGGTTACGAGAAGATCCTGGTGTCGACGGAGAAGTACCTAACAAAAGAACTGTTCATCCGGGAGGGCTTCCAGACGTCGCTTCACTTGCACGAGAAGAAGGACGAGACTATGTATGTCATCCAGGGCGCAGGGTACGTGGAGTTCGACGATGGTGGACGCGCCCCGCTCACCCGCAACGACCAGGTGCGCATCGAGCCGAAGAAGGTGCACACCATCGTTGCCACCGAGAACCTTGTGCTGCACGAGTTCTCCACACCTCATCCGATCGACACGGTGCGGAAGAAGGATTTCTACGGCGTAAGGGCGGAATAGGGGCGGCCCCGTCTGACTGCGGAACCGGTACATATTTATACCTATAGCTACAATAATATAACATATGCTACAGGAATATAGCAGATATCGCGTCCTAAGAGCGTTCTTCGAACGACCCACTCGTAGTTTCCACATGCGCGAGCTTTCGCGCTTGGTCGGTCTTACACATCCCGCCCTCCTCAACCACCTTCGCGCACTGGTCGCCGATTCCCTCCTCGTCAGGAGTGAGGAAGGCTTATATCCGACGTACGAGGGGAATATGTCGAGCGAGATGTTCAGGTTGCTGAAGGGCGATGATACGGTCCATAGGCTGGACACCACAGGGATCGTGGACCGCATCGAGGAGAGCCTGCGCCCCGACTGCATAGTGCTCTTCGGCTCGGCAGCACACGGCGAGGACACGGAGGAGAGCGATATCGACCTGTTCGTACAGGCGAGAGAGAGAGACATCGACCTCGGTGCGTACGAGGATCCGCTTTACAGGCGTGTCCATGTGCTGTTCGAGCCCGACGTGCGACAGCTCGCACCCGAGCTCCTTAACAACATCGTCAACGGACGGGTGCTCCGCGGATATCTGAGGGTGGCATGATGCGGACATGGAACGACTGTTCGCGTAAGGTCCAGAGACGGCGTCCCGATCCGGAACAGGCTCGCGCCCTTCTCAAAATGGCCGCGTTGCGCGAGCGGGACGTGGAGTCCAAGGGTGACGAATTCTGTGTCCTCATCGTCGAGGGTTATTACGAGGTCCTCAAGGAACTGATGACGGCACTCCTGACAGTTGATGGTCTCAAGACGACGAGCCACGAGTGCCTCATAGCGTACGTCGAACGGCACTGCACCGAGATCACCGGCGCGGAGGTCCACCTACTCGACCAGCTGAGACGAATGAGGAACGACATATCCTACCGGGGTGTTATGGTGGATCCGGAATATCTGGAGCGGAACCGCGACCGGATCCGTGTACTGATCGGGAAGCTGAGGTGTGTCGTCGAGACACGTCTACCGACGTGAGCGAGGCACCGGCGGCGTCCGAGGGAAGTGATGCCAGGACATAGTGAACGAGATTCGTTGGAAGAGTGATCATCTAATTATCGATACTAAAAAAAAGATACTAGTGTCGAAAAATCGATAGTTCAAAATAGTCGTAACGAGCAATAATGCCCCGTACGCCTGTCCGGGGACGTCAGCAGCGACTCCACGAAGCCCTTTTAAGCATTCCCTGCCCACGGCCGTCCATGGACCCCGACCGCCTCGAGGCCGTACGTGACGAGCTCGTGTCATCCCTGAGTGACTGGGAGCACGACCGCGAGACCATGCTCGCGGCGTCACGCAAGTGCATCCGCGCCTGCTCGAAGGCCATCCAGGCCGTGCACGGCGGGAGGGCCGACGATGCCCTTGCAAGACTGGACGAGGCACGAAAGGCGCTGGACGAGGCGCGGGTGGTCCACCCTGGCGAGGGACATAGCGAAGGCCTGCGCCCGACGGCGCAGCAGGAGTACGTGGAGGCGGCCCTGCTCATCGGGCTCGTGGAACATGACCGGGTCCTTACTCCGGTCGAGGTGGGTGTTCCTGCATTACCTTACGCACTCGGTGTGGCCGACCTCGTCGGTGAGCTGCGACGGCGTGTGCTGGACCTGCTACGGGCCGGTGACCGTGCCGGTGCCGAGCGTACGTTCGAGGTAATGGGCGCGCTGTTCGAGCTTTTACAGGCGCTGGAGTTCCAGGACGGGGTCACTCCCGGGCTGCGCAGGAAGCGGGACGTGGCACGCAACCTAGTTGAGCGCACCAGAGAAGTGCTCACCCAGGCCGCGGTCGCCCACGGCCCGGGCGCTTAGTAACTACTCCTTCTTATCGTCCTCGTCGTCGGTCTCTTCGTCGTCGTCCCGGGCGGACTTGTCCTTCTTCGGGGGCTCGTCCTTCTCTTCCTCGGGCTCAGACGCCTTCTCCTCGACCTTCCCGCCGCCCCGGCCCCGCAGTGCGAGCCCGGCGATCCCTACAATCGCGACCAGTGCGATGATGGTGGGGAGGGGAGAGCTCGACTCCTGTTCTTCCAGACCGATGGGGCCGGCAGCGCCTCCACTCCCGCCCGCGCCCTCGCTCTTGGAAGAGGTCATTATCCTCTTGTCCATGGCCATGTCCGATTCGGCCTGGGCGCCGAACATACCCCCGAGCGAGTCCATGATCCCCCCTCCGCTGGCGGGGGCCTCCTGAGGAGCGACCGCCCCTCTGACGGCGCCAGTGGACTTGTCCTTGCGGACGGCGTACACGGTGTCGGTAGGAGGGGCCACAGGCATAGGTGTACCGACCGGGGCCATCGTGGGCTGGGGCGGGGGCATCGCGGGCTCTTCCTCCACGAGCTCGCCATCGTCGTCGGTGACCGTATCTGTAGGCTTATCGATCTCCAGGAACAGGGACGTGTAGGGCGTGACGAAGTGGTACTGGACGGACGTGTTGACGATGTCGCCGACGATCTCGTCGTTCTCACCCCACACGGCGATGCGGTCCTGCAGGTCCTGGATGCGCATGAACGCCCAGAACCGGGGGATGAACCCGTTCATCCTCCCGCCGGTGAACCGGAGCGTCTCGGTGAACGTCACGCTCCCTTGGTGGGAGCGACCTGACACCTGAACGGTTAGCTCGTCACCATCGCCGATATAACGCCCGGCGAGCACGATCTCAGAGCCGGCGAACAGCCGCTGGACCGCGGTGGGGAACACGTCCACGACATCGTCACCGTACTCGAACTTCAGGTCCTTGAGGATTGGCGTGTCGATCGTCTTATAGAAGTCTGCGATCTGTTCGGACACGTCCTCGCAAGAGTGGATCTGCACGGCATGCCCGTAGTTCTCTAAAGAGAGCGCCTTGAGGAATGGGAAGTCCAGGTTGTCCCCGAGCCCCAGGCTGAAGATCGACACCTCGGCGGTGTTCACCTTCTTGATGTTCTTGCGGATGGAGAACGTGTTCGTTGTACCGGAGCTGGGCTTCCCGTCAGTGAGCATGACCACGATGGGCATGCGGGCCTCGTCGACCTTGAGCATTGCCAGCGCCCGCTCGAGCCCCTCGTTGATGTCGGTGCCGCCATCGGCCTGTATGGACCGGATTCGCGCGATCGCTTCGTCGCGGTTGACCGGGCCCGCCGTCCTGAGCCCGTCCCAGAGAACGCGGACGTCGGAATCGAACTCGATGACGTTGAACCTGTCGCCGTCACGCAGCTGGCCGACGATGGAGGCGAACGCGTCGTTCATCTGCTCGATCTTCCGGTCGCCACCGCACGCGGACTCGTCCATGGAGCCGGACTTGTCCAGCACGAACACGATATCCTTATCGAGCGGTTCGCCGTACTCGTCGACGACGGGGGCGAATATGTGGAAGAAGTAACGCTCCCCGTTCTCGGCATGGTCGAGGAGGAAGCCGGCCTTGGAGGTGGCGGCCGTGGAGTAGCTGACGAGCATCTTCTCGGTCGTAGACAGGTCCTTCATCTCATAGTGGAGCTTGGCGGTGTCGGCACCAGGATAGGTGATATCTATGTCGGGATGGGTGGGCACCAGGAGGCCCGCGATGTCCTTGTATGAGGAAACGGTGATGTCCACGACGAGGTCCTTGATTTGCTGGTCGCCGCCCGGATTGATCTCCAGGGGGAATTCGTACTTGTCCAGCACCCGGGTGAGGTACATCTCGTAGGTCAGGCCTACGATGATGGTCTGGCCTGGCGAGAACGAGACCGCGTAGCTGAACACGTCCTTGCCCGCCTGTTCCATGAGCCCGGCGTCCCTGCCAGCGGACACGGCCGCGTCGAACTTCTCCCGGGCCTCGTCCTTGGGGATGACGTCGGCCACGTGGAGCACTCCGTCAACAAGGAGAGTTAGGTTCGAGACGAAGGCGCCGTCGGGCACCTTGAACATGAAAGCGGCGTCGAGCTTGTAGTCGTACGGATTGACGAGCACCTCTTCCACGTAGGTGATAGCGTAAGAGTTCACTACCGTCCCGGTGACGGTGAGGCGGTCGACAACGGGGCCCTGGCCGACACCGAAAACAGCGGTCAGCACCAGAGCGAGCGCAAGCATCCTAAGGGGTCGTTCGTTCCTTCCCATACCAACCACTAGTCGATTCAGCCTTAAAAAAGGGAGCGAAATCTTAGGGTGGAGACCCAACGACCCTGAGCATTATCTTGAGGCCGACCTCGTGCGCTACACGCTCACGCCAGGCTACGACATTACGATGATAGGGAATGCGTGTTGTCCCTCCGACGTGACGGACAATGGGAAGGTATATATAGCGGTCGAGCAGCCGGACGGCACCATGTTGGAGACGGAGCCAGAAGATATCGATATGGCGGTAGTGGGGTATGTCACCCGCGACACCATCGTGAACATCGACGAGAGCGGTGAACGCCATCCCTTCCACTCGGTTGGTGGTGTATCGACGTACTTCTCCATGGTCTCGAGCTCCCTCGGTCATCCTACGGGCATCGTCTCCCCCGTGGGCGACGAGTTCAGGGCCGATTACCTATCACCCGCTGATGCGCAGCGGTACGGCCTCTCCGACGACCAGACCGCTGAGCTGCGGACCTATGTCGAGGACAACCAGGGCGATGCGATCCGTCTGGAGAAGGACCTTGCCAGTAAGCTAGTGAACAAGTACGGTCTTGCTGACGGCGACGCGTCCGAGCTAGCCCATCAGGCCGCTTACGGCTCCATCTTCACCCCGCTACATAACAAGGCGGGCGTCAATCTGGACGGTTGCGAGAGAAAGGGCGACGATAACTCCGAGATAACGGTGCTGGTCCCCGTCAAGGGCTACACCATCGGCGTCGTCGAGCATCGCCTTCCCGCGATCAAGCCAGAGGACGTGCCCGACAACTACCTCGGCGCGCGTGGTATCCACATCGGCCCCCTCTTCGGCGAAGTACCGCTGGAGACGGTAAAGTACATCCATGATAACTCGGACGCGGTCATCACCCTGGACGCCCAGGGTTACATCCGCCATCTCACGAACTTCAGCAAGCTCGAAAAGGACGCTGTCGAGGGGATGAAGGACAACGGAGCCACACCGGAGGATCGTGCCCGGTGGGTCACTAATGACTCCGAGCTAGTCACGCTCTCTCCGTGGGAGGAGATCGGCGAGTTCGCCAAGTACGTGGACGTCCTCAAGATGAACGAGTTCGAGGCGGTCACCTGCGCTGGCATCGCCGATGAGGGCGACTCGCGCGAGTCCGTGGAGAAGGCCATGGGCCTGCTCGAGGATAAGCTCGCTCCCCAGAACAAGGACCTCGTGCTCATGGTCACCATGGGTGGCGACGGCCTGCTGCTCTCCTTCGAGAAGCATGGTAGGCGTGTGCGTGAGTACGTCCGGCCTGCCCCCGCGACCGTGGTCGACACCACGGGCGCCGGTGATACTACCGCCGCGGCCTTCCTGCGCGAGTTCTCGAACACCCATGACGTCCAGTGGTCGTCGAGGTTCGCTGCCTCGGCAGGCTCCCTGGCCGTGGAGGTTGAAGGGCCATTCGCGTGCCCTGAGCCCGACGCCGTGTACAACCGCATGGCCGACACATACTCCCGTATCGATCCCGCCGACCTCGAGACTGACAGCTGGTTGCAGTACATGGAGCAGGTGCACAATGCCAACGAGATCGGCGATGTCGAGCTCACCGATGGCTTCTCGCCTGAAGCAGCGGCTCAGCACCTTGAGCGCACCACGTCCTACCTGGAGAGCCTGGACGACATCAACTGGAACGAAGAGGTCCGCGGTGAGTACCGCGAGGCGCTCGAGCGTTTCCAGGGCCGATTGGAAGAAAGGGCGAACAGCTGAACGTCCAACTGGAGCGTACTGGAAGGCCCCTATACATCAGTCGATTTTACGCTCGACACCCTCTCGCTCGAGGTCGGCACGCATCATAAGCCTCACTAGCTCCTCGAACCCGACCTTCGGCCGCCAACCAAGGCGTTCCTGTGCCTTCGACGCATCGCCCAAGAGGTAGTCCACCTCGGCAGGCCGGAAGTACTTCGGGTCCACCTCGATGAGGACCTTCCCGGTCGCCGCATCTACGCCCTTCTCGTCGACACCGTCCCCCTTCCACTCGATGTCAGTGCCCACTTCCTTGAAGGCGAGCTCGATGAACTCACGCACGGTGTGCGCCTTGCCCGTGGCGATGACGAAATCGTCCGGCTCGTCCTGCTGGAGCATCAACCACATTGCTTCCACGAAATCGGGAGCATATCCCCAATCCCTCTTTGCTTCGAGGTTCCCCAGATGCAGCCGTTCCTGCTTACCGGCGAGGATCTTTGCGATGCTGAGTGTGATCTTGCGTGTGACGAAGTTCTCTCCCCGCCGCGGCGATTCGTGGTTGAAGAGAATCCCGTCACAGACGTACATATCGTATGCCTCACGGTAGTTCTTTGCGATCCAGTGGGCGTAGAGCTTGGCAACACCGTACGGGCTTCGTGGGTGGAAGGGTGTGTCCTCGCTCTGAGGGAATTCCTTGGACTTACCGAAGAGCTCGCTGGTGGACGCGTGGTATATCCTTGTGTGCTTGTCCAGTCCCAGGAACCGGACCGCTTCCAGGAGACGGAGCGTGCCGAGCCCGTCCACGTTAGCCGTGTACTCGGGCACCTGGAAGGATATCTTCACGTGCGATTGTGCTGCAAGATGGTAGATCTCGTGCGGCCGGATCTCGTTGACGAGGCGGATGAGGTTTGACGAGTCGGTCATGTCGCCGTAATGGAGGATGAAATGCCTGTGGGCCGGGTTCTCGAAAGAGTAGAGCTTCTCAATCCTTTCGCGGTTGAATGTGCTCGCCCTACGGATGACTCCGTGGACGGTGTACCCCTTCTTCAGCAGGAACTCTGCCAGGTAAGAGCCGTCCTGGCCATTGATACCGGTTATTAGAGCGACCTTGTTCATTGGTCTGAGTTATGGGCTTTGTCTTTTTATACCCTACAGATAGTTGGGGCGCGCTACTCCTGACGCTCGGCTATGAACGCCTCTAGCTCGGCCCGCGTCCTGCGGACCGTTGCGTCCTCCGGGTCCAGCCCGTACTCCCTGTGGAAGTACGTGGTGATCACCTCGATATCCCGGTCCAGGAGGAGGGACGCCTGCGCGTACTCGACAGGCACGGCCTGTGGCCAGTCGATATACACCGGGTAGCCCTCCTTGTGGACGAGGATGTTGAACTCCGATAGGTCGCCGTGGACGATGCCTGTTTTGGTCACCGCCTCCCGGTAGTCGTCCAGGATGACCTGGCGTGTGGATTCCGGGTCGGTGAGCCTTACACGGTGAAGGGGCGGTGCGGGCAGACCTTCACCAGCGGTCACCATCTCGGCGGCGACCACGTGGCGGTTCAGTCCGCGGGGGCGGGGGACCGAGACGCCCGCGTCCCAGCATCTTTCGAGAGCGGTCATCTCCACCTGTGCCTTTGCCCGCGGGACGTCTATCTCGCAGTGGCGCAGGTCGAGCTGTTGCCGGCGCCACTCGATGGCGGCGTAAGCAAGGGAGGAGCGTATGTCCTCGAACTCCAGCTGATAGTACCGGTGGAGCTTGACCGCCACCCAGGACCCGTCGGGAGCCGTGGCATTGAGCACGATCGCCTCCTTGCCCTTGCCCACGGGATCGCCCACCGTATCGACGGCGCCGTGGTTCTTCAGCTCCCACAGTGCCAGGGTGTCCAGTCCACGCCCTGTGATGCGCAGCACGGGCTCGTCCTTGTTCCGGACCTGGATGAGCTCCATCCGATCGAGGTCCCCCAGCGACCGGGTCACCTTCATGGTGGACCAGGGGAGCTTGCGGAGCACCCGCTCGCGGGGTACCCATTCGAACCGGCCGCGCATCCCGTCGAGGAACCTGAGGACAGCTATGTCCTTGGTGTCCACGGTCCTGTGGAATCGGGCCACGGGCCGGAGGGGTCGGGTCAGAAATATAACTCTGCCGCTAGCTGCTGGCCAGACCCCACCCGCCGATGCCCATGAGCACGATGCCAACAGCCGTCATGAGCGTGATGAAGCACGCCTCGCCGATACCCGGATCGGGGAGTGTCGAGGTAACCATGGCGGTGAGCACCAGCACGCCGGCACCAACGGTTGTCCGGAAGAACGCCATATCGGTGTCGCCGGCCATCCCCGTCACCGCCATCAGCCGGAGAACTGCACGGCGTACCGCTCCGCCTGGTACTCGTCGAAGGCGGTCGAGTTGAAGGCGAGGGTGATACGCTTATTTGACCATACGCCGGTGTGGTTTCCGCAGCGCGAGGTGCGCATGACCTCGGAATCGGTGAGGTTGCAGCAGAGGGGGTACTCTGAGCCCTCTACGTCCACCTGTTCGTCCGGAAAGTAGACATAGAGCTCGTACGGCAGGATTGTGCGCTGCTTGGCGCTGTTCCCGCTGACAAGGGTGATGCTCATACGGGATAGGTCGCGGATAGAGACCTGGTTCGCGCCCTTGTTACGGACGGTGAGGCACAGGTCGCTCTCGGCACCGCAAAGGTTCTCCTCGCATGGGAACTGGTTGACCGGATCGAACGCATAGGTCATCTTGCTACCGGTCCCGGGATCATCTCCGTTGTTCCCGGTCGTGTCCCGCACGTACCGCCAGACAACTCCGGCCATCATGATGGTGATAAGTACCATGATGACCATGATTACGGGCATGGACTGACCTCGGGCCTTCTCGCGAGGGAGCCGGGAGTATCCCATAAGGAGTACGTCCTCGTGATGGTATATATTACTACCGTTGCTGGTCACACGCCCATCTTGGCGAATAATCGGTCGAGACGTCGCCCGGTCACCTGCTCGATCGATCAGGACCAGATTAGCCTCGAAGAAAATAGAATGCCTTGCATGTCACGTATTAGGCACGTTCAATGCAAACAATTTTTATAAATCTTTACGGGTCGCTACCTCTGTATGCCAATCGGAAGTGCTAAAAGAGGTCAGGCCGGGCCCATCCTACTTGTGCTCGTGCTCGTTATCGGCCTTATGGTAGTGGCCTTCGTGGGAAAGTACATCAAGGACACTGCATCTGAGGCTATGACCAAGGGTAAGAAGGAAACGACAGCCATGGACAAAGAGCTGAGCACTCAGCTCGAGGTCACGGCTATCTATCCGACTGTTGACTACCTGAAGAACGGATTCTGTGGTTCAGCATCTGAGAACAACTGCGAATTGACCACCACAAACGTGAACGGCGCAAAGCTCATCCTTGAGGTGAAGAACGGGGGAAAGAACCCTATTCGCGCCAACCAGCTGTGGGACATGAAGCTCTACGCTAACGACGTGCCGATCGCCAACGAGACCGAGTGGGGAATCACCTCGGACTTCAACAAGGCGTGGGCTGCTGGCGGTACCAAGAACTTCGTGCTGGCCAAGGCCTGCGGCGACCTCGCCAACCTCCCCGGTGGCTCGCTCAACCTTAAGGTTACGCCCCCTGTGGGCAGCGGTGCTACCGTCGAGATTACCTGTGAGAAGTGCTGCAACATGCAGCCCTCCAAGCAGGGCGAGTGCGCAGCTACTTGCAGCTAGGCGTATCGCATAGAACCATGAAAAGGGCCCCTTGATCGGGGCCCTTTTTTCCATTTTTTTTTATTTTGGATTTCTCCGTCGTGGAGGGTAACTTTATATTTTTGGTAGTGAATGAAGGTGTTATCTTGGAAAGACGCGTTCGGTGGCGAATAGGGACGCGAGGTCAGAGCGTGGGCGCACCTATCCTGCTTGTGCTCGTGCTCGTGATTGGCCTCATGGTGGTGGCGTTCGTGGGCAAGTACGCCAAGGACACCACCTCCGATGCTATGAACAAGGGTAAGAAGGAGGCCGGCAACCTTGACAAGGAACTGGGCACTCATCTTACGGTCACGGCCATCTATCCTACTATTGATTATCTGAAGAACGGCTTCTGTGGGACCGCTTCTGACAACAAGTGCGAATTGTCCACTACCAATATCAACGGGGCCAAGCTCGTGCTCCAGGTGAAGAACTCCGGGAAGAAGCCGCTGCGTGCAAACCAGCTGTGGGACATGAAGATCTACGTTAACGACGTACCTCTCAGCAATCAGACCGAATGGGGCGTCACCCAGGGGTACGACACGATATGGCAGCCCTCCACTACCAAGGACTTCGTGATCAACAAGGACTGCTCGGACCTTATTGGGCTCCCCGAGGACTCGTTCACTGTCGTCGTGCGACCCCAGGCGGGGACGTCCGGTATCATTGAGCTCACCTGTGAGCAGTGCTGCGCCATGCAGTCCTCCCGTCAGCTCGAATGCGCTGAAGAGTGTGCGTGAGCCCACCGGGCGGCGGCATCGGCACGAGACGAACCTTTTTAAACCAGCACGGAGCAGGTCTGTATAGGGGATACCATGGCACTACTACGGCCCTGTGGGCTGGAACGACGCGGCCAGAGCCAGCCGATCATCATGGTCCTTCTCCTCGTCGTCGGCCTGATGGTCGCCGGCGGAGTCGGGGTGTACCTCAAGCGTATGGCCTCGGACGACCTGAACGACGTGGAGAAGAGCAAGGACCAGTTCAAGGAGGCTCTGAACACCAAGCTCGAGGTGATCGCTGCCTATGGGACAAAGGACACCACGGGGCCGCGCGCCAACGTGTACTGTTCCGGGGGCTGCGAGGCCTCCGACGCGTCCATGCGAGTAGTGCTGCTGATCAAGAACACTGGCGAGAACGCGATCTATCGCTCACAATACGAGAACCTCAAGATATACATGAACGATAAACCCCTGTCCAACGGGACCGAATACATCCTGGACGAAACAAAGGACCTCACGCGTGGCACGCAGATGAGCGTACCTCTGAACATCACCTGCTTACAGGTAGGGGAGACGCTGGAGCACCGCGCGGAGTTCAAGGTGGGTCCGCCGAAGGGGACCCCCGGTGTCGCTATCGTTGACTGCACAGCATGCTGTGGTGAAGAGGAGCGGTGCCTCACCGCGTGCTGAGGGCAATGACGCCGGAACTGTCCTCCATCGCAGCTCGTATCGTCGGGACATGTCTGGGTGTCGATGATGGCGATGCGGTCCTCATCCGCGCCGGCCTGTACGCACGCCCTCTGGCCGAAGAGCTGGGGCTCGCCTGCACAAGCCGTGGTGCGCATCCTATGTTATGCATGAGCTCCGATGAATACCGCATCGAGAGCATTACCGCATCGCAGGACGCCGCCCTTGAGCGAACACCCTCACACCTTCTGGCCGCTATTGAAGCATCGGACGTGATCATCAACGTAGGCCATTACGAACTACTGCTCCGGGACCCGTCCCTCCTTGAGGGTGTAGCGGAGGCCCGTCTCTCGGCCTTGCGTCGGGCCGGTCTTCCGATCCGTGACGCATTGTTCACCGGGGGCAGGCGCTCAGCACTTGTCGGTTTTCCATCCCCGCATCAGGCGAAGGTGTTCGGTATGACGCAGGAGGCCTACGAGGACCACTTCTGGTCCGCCCTCGATCTGGACTACGATGCTCTTGGCCGCTCCTGTCGCGCGCTATGTGATGCTCTTGAGGGCACATCAGAGGTGCACATCACCAATCCCGACGGTACCGACATCCGTGTCAACATCACAGGCCGCCCTCTTCTCATGGATGATGGTGTCATCGACGACGAGGATCGGGAACGGGGCCTGACTATGTTAAACCTCCCTGCTGGCGAGGTGTGCGTCGCCCCGGTGCTCAAGGGCACCGAAGGTACCGCCGTGTTCTCCCGCGTGCTCTACAAGGGCGCAGAAGTGCGTGACCTTGCGCTCACATTTGCAGATGGTGTGCTGGTGGGCTGGCACGCCTCGGCGGGCGAAGATCTCTTCCGCGGGATGCTCGAGGGGGCTACAGGTCACCGGGACCGTTTGGGCGAGCTCGGTATCGGAACAAATCCCGCGCTCACACGGGCCATCGGCTCGCTCCACCTCGACGAGAAGGTTTGCGGGACCATCCACCTTGCCCTGGGCGAGAACCGCATGATGGGCGGGGAGAACGAGTCCTCGCTCCACTGGGACCTGATAATGGAGCGCCCGACACTGAAGGCCGACGGCCGGACACTTATCCGCGAGGGCGTCCATCAGACGCCATCCATTTAACTGTTAAGCTCCATATAGTATTGTGGAGCACGAGCAGTACGAGTCCATGATCATCGGCGCCATAGTTGTGGTGGGCGTCGTCTTCCTGCTCCTCATAATCGCCTTCGTTCTCACGGGCTCGTTCCTATCGGGATCGAGCGAGGACGTCTCTGCCAGGGGCGTCATCCATTCCATCGCCGAGGTCAAGGACGAGGTCGAGGTATGCCTGCTCGTAGTGTTCATCATAACTACTGCCTACATCATGGCCAAGCGCAGCCTCGTTGGCGAGGAGCGGGTAATGGTCCATCGCGAGCTCACCAAGGAGGGCGACGAGCTCAAGATCTCATACCAGGTCCTGAACAAGTCGACATTCACGTTACGGAACGTCACGCTCGAGATAAGGACGCCCCCGGACGTGGAGATCATCCAGGGTACTAATACCGTGGACGTGGGCGACATCGAGCGCGAAGAGGCAAGGAACGTGATAGTCACAGTCCGACCCACACACTTCACATCGGGGACCGTGACCGCTTCCGTTGGGTATTTCCACAACAAGTGGCGCCAGGTCCAGGTCCCGGCGGTCAGTCTCGGGGCTCTATATCCTTTCATCGAGCCCGTGGACACCGCTGAGGCCGAGGGATTGTACGCCAGCGTTGGGGAGATGGCCATAGAGCGTCAGGTGTACCGGTTCGATCTCCCTCCCCAGAAAGCTTTCGCGGCCATCATCGGCCGTCTCCAGACTGCCACGCCCGTCCATCTCTATGCTGCCATCGCGGGGGGTGTGTTCCAAGGTCTGGGTATCTGGGTGGGGCGCGATCCACAGTCCCAGCACACTGTGTGCATAATCGCTGAGGCCAAGGACTACCCGGGCATCAAGGGCGGTGAGATCGAGCTCACCGTCTACTCGAGCCTTGACCGGCTGACCTCGCACTACCTCACCCAGATCCATCACACGCTCCACACGCTCGAGGCCGCACCGGAGAAGAAGGACCTTCTTCGCGAGCTAGCGGGCCGTGCACAGCGCTACGGTCTCTGATGGGGCTCGCCGCCGCGCAGCGTATTTAAGCTTTCACCGCGGGCCTCACGTCCATGCCCGACAGGGGCTATGTGGAGAACCCGCTCATAAGACCGAAGGCCATCGAACGCCGTCTCTATCAGGAGACCCTCCTCGGTACCGCTGCAGGCGCTAACACTCTTATCGTGGCCCCGACGGCCCTTGGGAAGACCGTCATCTCGGTCCTGCTCGCCACCCTCAAGCTCACCGCCGATCCAGAGACGAGCGTCGTTGTGATGGCGCCGACCCGGCCCCTCGTCCAGCAGCATGCCGATAGCTTCCGCGACATGACCACCTTGGAGCAGGATCAGGTCGTGGCGCTCTCGGGTCTTACTCCTCCCGATGCACGGGCCCGTCTATGGGAACAGGGGCGGGTGGTGTGCGCCACCCCGCAAACGGTCCAGAACGATATCCTCGCAGGACGTGTTCCGCTGCGCACCATCGCGCTGATGGTCTTTGACGAGTGTCATAGGGCCGTGGGCGATTACCCGTACGTCTTCATCAGCGAGCGTTACCGTCAGTTGGGTGCAGCGCCCCACATCCTCGCGCTCACGGCATCTCCCGGGAACGACCGGGAGACCATCGACGAGGTGTGCGCCAACCTCGCCATAGAGAAGGTGGAGATACGCACCGAGCGGGATGGCGATGTCGAGCCCTATGTGAACCCGATCGCCGTGGAGTGGCGGCGGGTGGATCTGCCTGACAGCTTTGTCAAGGTGAGGACCTATCTTGATGCCGTAATCAAGCGACGGCTCATCTGGCTAAAAGGCCAGGGACTTCTCCGGACGGCCGATCCCCGTGAGGTCCGGCGAAAGGACCTTATCGCGCTCCAGGCACGGATACGGAAGCGGTTCGGTGAGGGGGCCGATCAGTCGGTCTACCGCGCGGCATCGTACATCGCCGCCGGCCTCAAGCTCCTCCACGCAGTGGAACTTCTGGAAAGCCAGGGGATGCGCCCGCTCGAGCGCTATCTCCACCGGTTGGAGGGTCAAGCGGCAACGGTGAAGGGGGTCCGCATCCTATTGGAGGAGCCGGAGATGCGTAACGCGATCGTCATCACCCGTCACCTGGTCGAGGCCGGTGCCGAACATCCCAAGCTCACAGAGCTCATCGCCATCCTCAAGGAGGAGTTGGGCTCAGGGGGGCGCGTCATCGTGTTCACGCAGTACCGTGACTCCGTGAGCTCGGTAGTTGAGGCGCTGACGACCGCCGGTATCGAGTCGGAGAGGTTCGTGGGCCAGGCGGGAGAAACGGGCCTTACACAAAAGAACCAGCTCGCGACGCTCAATAGGTTCCGCGACGGCGAGTTCCCCGTACTGGTAGCGACCTCGGTGGCAGAGGAAGGGCTCGATATACCCGAGGTGGGGCTTGTTCTGTTCTACGAACCGGTCCCCAGCGCCGTGCGGACAATCCAGCGTCGAGGGAGGACCGGACGGAAGCGGGCGGGGCGGATGATCGGGCTAATCACCCGGGGGACCCGCGATGAGGGGATCTACTGGGCGTCAGTGCACCGGGAGCGGCGGATGCGTGAGGAGCTCATCGTTGCCCAGGCGGCCGGTGCGGACCTTCCTGAGCAGGATCGCGCCCAGAGCACACTGGACCGGTTCGATCGGGCATCGCAGGAACAGCCATCCGTTGTCATCTATGTAGATACGCGCGAGTCGAGCGCCTCCCTGGTCCGCGCGCTCACCAAGGATACCGAGGTAGAGGTGCGTACAAAGCAACTAGTGGTCGCTGACTTTCTGGTATCAGAGAAGGTCGCAGTGGAACGGAAGCGCACCGCGGACTTTCTCCAGTCGCTAATCGATGGTCGGTTGTTATCCCAGGCCCAGCGCTTGGCCGAGGCCTACCCGATCCCCCTGATCGTGCTCGAGGGCGGAGATCTCTACGGACAACGCAACCTTCACCCCAACGCCATACGCGGAGTGATCGCTTCGCTCACCGTGGACTTCGGCATAGGGATCATCCCTACACGGGACGAGGCCGATACGGCCGCGTTCCTGCTGACCCTGGCCAAGCGGGAGCAATTGGACCATCCTCGTCGGGTGGCCGTGAAAGGCAAGCGCCGCGTCGACACGATCGCAGAGCAGCAGGAGCTAGTTCTCTGCTCGTTCCCTCATATCAATGTGACCCTGGCCAAGCGGCTCCTCGAGCACTTCGGCACGGTCGCAGCGGCCCTCTCTGCATCCGAGGACGAGCTGAGGAAGGTGCATGGAATCGGTGAACGATTGGCCAAGGAGATCGCGTCTGTGTCCGGTACCCGGTACGAGGCGCGTAAACGTCGGTGAAACCTACTCCTCTTCTACCGTAGCTTCGTCGCTAATCTCTTCAGCTGCGACATCCGTTTCATCGGCCTGGCGCTCGACTGTTTCATCCCCTTTGACGGGGAGCCCCATCATCTGACGCCCCTTCTTTGATGAGACAAGGTAGGAGATCACCATGGCGCACCAGAATAGCACGGGCACCAGGATGATGATGTAGATGATGATGAACAGTCGCCGTGCACCCATGGCGGTGTGGAAGGACAGCGGTTCGAGCTTCGTTTCAATTTCCTTGTCGTCCTGACGCACAGTGGGTGGAGGGATCTCCACGTCACCGGACTTCGTCGCCTCGAGCTCGATGGTAAAGGTCGTGCTCTTCTTGGGCTGAACGGGGACCTTTGGGAACATGATGGTAAGGGTCGAGGTCGTCGGTTCGAAGGATGTCCTATAGTCGGGTTTGATACCGGTCACGTTGAAATTCGAGAGTAGTATGTCCTGAACAAGCTCCACCTTTATTGCGGAAGGATCGGGATTGGTGACCGTGTACGTGAGCTTGAGCTCATCGCCCTCGCGCGGCTCGTCCGTTGTGAGAGGGGCACGCACTACTTCAACATCAGCAGCAGTGCACAGCATGCAGACGAGCACGAGGATGGTAAGAATGTGACGCGCTGTGACCATGTCGTGGGACCGTGCTCTAACCTTTAAAAAAACTCCGGATTCGGGCACCGAGCCCTTCGCTCTCGTACCAGCACTGCGGATCCTCGGAAAGGTGATCGCCGGTCGCACCGTACGCGATGGCGCGGCATCCGCCACAGTGGAAACGATACCGACAGGGACCGCAGCGTCCCCTCAAGCGGTCCCGGTCACGCAGTTCCTTCAGGAGGGGTGCGTTATGCCATACTTCCTCCAGGTCGTCATCATGGATGTTTCCTATGGGTACGGGGAGTCGGCGACAGGCCAGAAGCGTTCCATCGGCCAGGAGAGCAAGGCCACCCGTTCCGATGGAGCACCCTCCTGCGGATCGACGGGCCCGAGCGATATAGCACGCGCCCACCGGAACGCCGCGGACAGGCTGCCACAGGGGATCGCGGGGAGGGATGTCCATTTCGCCTTCAAGCTCACACCTATGGCCCAACAGGTGCGCGAAGAGTTCTTGTGTACCTTCCCGGTCCAGGAGCTCATCGGCCAGGTCTTTTCCCCGCCCCCAGGGGACCAGTCGGGAGAAACCCACACGGTCGATCCTTTCGCGGCGGCAGGACTCGATCACAGTATCGACCTCGTTCACGTTGAGCTTGCTCACGGTCATTGAGGCCGTTGTGCTCACACCGGCGTCACGGAGGTGAGCGAGACCGCGCATGGCGTCGCGCCAGGCACCCTCTCGTCCGCGGAGCCGGTCATGGGTCGCCTCGGTGCCGTCAATGCTCACTTGTACTGCTTGGACGCGCATGCGCGCGAGCGCGGAGGCCATCTTTGCAGTGATGAGCGTGCCGTTCGAGAGCACCTTGACACCGAGTCGCTGCTTTCGGGCCGCCTTGATGAGCGAGAGGAGGTCCTTTCGAAGGAAGGGTTCACCCCCGGTGAAGTGGATACGCCCCCGCAATCCTTCCTTCTTCAGGAACCGGGCATAACGGTCGATGATAGAGATGCACTCCTCAGTGCCAGGTTCATCACCTCCTGCTCCATAGTCACCGTAACAATGTTTGCATGAAAGGTTGCACCGTTTTGTAACGTGCCACTGTAGAAAGAATGGCTCCCGGTTGCGCGGGCACCTAGTCGGCGCATCCACCACAGCTGTCACACGAACCACAGTCATTGCAATCGCTGCAATCAGAGCAACTCCCGGAGCCGTAGATCGCCGAGCGTATGATGATGAGAACGATTAGGATGACGAAGAGTATCGGGATGAGGAGGATAGGAAGGGCCATCGATATTCAATCCTGTGATAATCTATATAAATGTGTATCGACATGCAGGGGCCGTGAAGTTCATCGACCTCCTCATCATGCTGGTGGTCATCGCGCTCATTGTCGTCGTAATCTCCAATGCAACCGGAGGAAGCACGTACTACTACGGCTCCGGTCGCCGTCGAAGCCGCTGGTCATCAGTGAATGTAATCCACTGGGGGAGCAGCAGCAGAACGAGCGGTACCAGGGCTCGGGGGTACAGTGCCACTAGATCCGGTGGTAGCGGGATTAAATGACGTATGATATATTCGATACAAGGAGGATATGAATAATGGCAAGCCCTGCACTAGAGGACATCGCGATGACCCTCGTATACAGCGTCGTTGCAGTACTGATCATGGCCTTCGCCCTTCCTATGGCGTTCAAGATCTTCGACTGGATCACACCCATCGATGAATGGGAAGAGATCAAGAACAAGAACATGGCCGTGGCCATGTACGTGTCGGCCGCTTTCATCAGCTTCGCCCTTGTCATCGTGGGCGTGCTCATCTCCTAGGGACGTCAGCGGTACAAACGGGCATACACTTGTCCTAGTGATAACTGTCCCCTGTATAACATCCCCGTGCAACAGGGCTGGACAGACACATTCCAAGTGATAGTCCACAATTCGTGACCGGGGGATATCTCCGCTTCATTTGAAGTGGGGATTTGATGATTGAAAGGGCGTGGTATGCTCGCATCGGGCATCTCGCAGTTATTATGAACTCCCCTGTTAGAGGTCGTTTGAGATGACGGGACCTTGGTCGTTGTTCAGGCTACCTGTGTTCAGATGTGGGTAATAGTATGAACCGTCAGGCATCGGGACACTGCTCAGAAGGGATAATGAGGGTATAGAAGAAAGGGGGGGCGCGAAGAACCGCGCCCCCGACCGTCTATACAAGCTATTTCTTCTTCTTGCCGTGGACTTCGTCCTCGAGCTTCCGCTCCCGGATCTCGTCCTCCTCGAGCTTCTTCTCGAGGCGCTTCTCCATCTCTTCGAGCTTCTTCTCTTTCATCTCCAAGCGCTTTTCGCGCTCGGCGAGCTCCTCGATCTCTTCCTCAAGGTGCTCTTCTTCTTCTTCCAGTTCTTCCTCCTCGCGAAGGAACTCCATCTCCATCTTGTGCACGTGCAACATGACCTCGAAGATCATGAGCAGGAGAGCAAGATCGATGAGCACGGACTCAAGGAACGCTTTCTTCTCAGCGGTCTCACCTACGGTCCGGAACAGCTTTGCTAGGGTCCATGGCTGCTCGGTGTGGAGCTGGGCCTGGATGAACAGCTCGTTCTGGGGACCTGGCTCCTCGAAGCTCTGAGCGGCCGTGAAGCGGTAGATGTCCTCCATGCTGATTGACTGAATCAGGTAGAAGCAAAAGAAGATCACGAGCAAGCTCACGACGATAATCACGATGTCGTGCTTCTCCATCTCCTTAATCTCTCTGCGAAGGTTACGTAGCGGCATTGGAAATCATCCTCGGACTTTCTTTCTTCACTCCCCTCGGAATCAATGCTTTAAATATATTATTTCACGGAGTAGTGTCGTGAGGGACCGCAACTCCCGGAGATGAGTCGTCGTGAGTAACATCGCACGTGACCGGCGGGGCGTTATCAACCAATTCTTCGTCATCATCATCGGTATCCTACTCGTCGTAGTGTTGCTCCTCGTGGGCAACAAGGTCCTCTCGAACATGTTCTGCATGCACTCCGTGTCCGCTGTAGCTAACGACGTGGAGCGTGTCCGAGAGACCCTGAGCAGGGTGTACGCGGGTGCAGAAGGGTCCGTGGACTCCATCGAGCTCCACGTTCCCGCCAAGGCCAAGTACTGCTTCATCCGCGGGCAGATCTATATCGAGGGCACCTGTGTGTCCGAGGGGTACAAGCTACCGAACCTCATCGTCCACAATCCTCAGATCGATAGCGAGATCCGGGCCAAGGTGGAGGAGATGGCGAGCCTCATCGACGCCGCTGACGATGAGACCTCGACATCGACGCTCTGTCTAACCGCGGGCTTCTACTCGGTGAAGTTCGAGCGCACGGCAGGGCATGTGAACCTGTACTCCGTGTTCGGCACACGGGAGTAGATACCGGGCGACCGGAGGTTTTTTATTGATGGGCCACCAACACGTTCCCGTGAAATGTGGCCGTATCTTCAAGGACCGGCGAGGCGAGGGTGAAGTCCCCCAACAGGTGAACATGGTATTTGCGGCCATCATTGTCACCGGTCTAGTGCTCAACTTGACGCTAACGGCCATTACCGAGGAACCGACGCAATCTCCCAGCATCGAGGATGAGGGGCGAACTGAGGCTATGCGTAAAGTGGCAAGGAAGGGGGCATCCCGCACAATATCCGGCAACCTGACAGGCGATCCGGCCCTTACCGAACGCGAAAGACTTCAGAAGGAGATGCGAACAACGAACAAGCGAGTGGGCCTTTCCATCCCCTCGCTCATCTCCATAAGTCGATCTGGACCTGAGCGGAGCGTCGTCGTGGCCATTACCAACGATGGCGACTATCGGCGGTGCTTTTGCGTCTACCCGCACCTCGTGTCGCTAGACGGTCTGGGTTCGGGGGGTTACACGATCGACCGCGACCTCGATTCGCTACACGAGGAGTGGTGGGAGGGTTTGGACGATCCCTCCACCGTGAACGCGCTCATGGGCGCTTCTCCTCGCGAATGTTGGGCCGGCGACGGTCAGTGCCGTCCGAACTCCTGGTTCGAAGGAAGATCAGACATCACGGTCTCGCCCGGGGGTCGGGCCTCGATCGGGATGCTCCTGGACATAACTCCCTCTGCTCGGGAAGCCCCTGTAGGGCGATGGAGCTTCATCATGGACGTATGCGAGTACCGCCCGCCGTGCGACAGGTGGGATCCGGCGGACCCATCCCGGTGTATTGAGTGGCTTGTGGGCTGTGAGGCCTGCATGCCGGAATTCTGTCGTCAAGAGCCCGTGTACGCGTGCGACGAGTGGACGAAGGATGACTGCTATTCGTGGTACGACAGTGAAGCGTTCATCATTGATCTTGATGAATAACGGGACCCGCGAGTGCTATCTAACACACAACCCTAACAAGAGCTATTTAAAGAGTAAACGTGTTCACGGTCTATTAAGGTGAATACCATGCGTAAAGGGTTCCTGAACAAGAGGGGTACCATCCAGATGTCTTTCACTTTCTTAGTGATGGTTATCCTGGGCGGTCTGATGCTGACCGTCGGTGTAAAGTACATCAGTAAAATGGCAAGCAGCATCATGGGGATGTCGGACGAGGTATCGGACACGATGCGTGAACGCATCCTTAACGATATCAAGACCAAGAACGAGAAGGTCATGCTGTCGATTCCCACCTCGATTAAAATGACACGAAAGGAGCGGAGACGCGATATCTCGGTGGTAATTAACAATATCAGCCCCGAGACCAAATGCTTCTGTGTGTTCCCGCATCTGCTGGGCCTTGACGGCCCTGGATCGTATAGCATTGAGATCTCCAAGAGCTCTATGTCAGGATCGCTGTCATCGGGGACGGACTGGACATCAGTGACGGATGAGGACCAGTTGAAGAAGAAGCTGAAGCGGTACACACCTCAGTCGTGCTGGGCCGGTGCGGGCAAGTGTAAGCCCAACAACTGGTTCGTGGGCGAGGCCGGTATCCGCGTCGATGGCGAACAGGCCAACGATGTCAAGGTCTCTCTTGAGCTCCCGCGCGACCCGCTCGAGGCCCCTAACGGCCGCTGGGCGTTCACGGTCGAAGTGTGCGAGTACAAGCCCTCCTGCCCTGGTGGTTTCGAGGACGGTATCTGCAAGGAATGGGGCGAGGGATGTAATGCCTGTATCCCCGAGAACTGCCGTCAGAACCCAGTGGACAAGTGTTCGGGGAACAACGCGCAGGGCTGCTACCTCTGGTACGACTCGGCGGCTTTCCACCTTCAGGTGCACAGCGAAGAGTAGAAGAAGAGGAAAGGATGAATAGGCCGGGGGTCGTGCCGCGCGCGGCCCCCCGGCCATCATCATAATCAACTTAAAGATAGCCCGTTTTCAATCACCTATCAATGGGCGATGCGCTCGAGGATTACATCAAGGACTGCTTCAAGGACGGCTATACCGAGGACGAGGTCCGCGAACGTCTGAAGGAGGCCGGTTATGAGCAGGACGACGTGGACGGTGCTTTAGACCGCTTGCTCGGGGGAGCGACAGAGGAGGTCGAAGAGAGCGTTGACGAAGTATCCGAGCCCGAGGCGCCACCGCCACCCATTGCCAAGCATCGCGCCCGACGTGGGAAACCGTCCATGCTCCCGGCCGTGCTCTTCCTAATCCTGTGCGGTATCCTGCTGCTGACGGCCGGATACTATTACCTGTTCGTGATGGAGATGGACTGTACCGGCGATCCGGAGAGCTTCAGAACGAGGTTCGCAAACTGTCGCCCGGCCCGGACAGGTCTCGATGCAGGGGGCATGTCCGTGCAGTTCCGCATCCTGGATGGCAGCGATGGGCGATGTAATGTAGAGATGGTGGTCACTGGATACGCCGTGACAGAGGAGGCCCTCAAGGCCGAGGCAGAACTGCTCCGAGGGAAATCCATGGTATGTAGACTGACGACAATGCCATCATCGCTCGAGAGCGCCGCTGCCGCGGAGAACGAGTGTGAGGGGGACCTTCTCACAGCACTGAAGGAATCCGGACGCCTTAAGGAGGGGACGTGATGCGGAGCGCCAAGGTATATAGCCTGGGGAGGACACCGTACAATAGGGAGGACCGAGCCATCGGGTACTGATGATGGACCTCTGGACAGGACGACGCGGGAGCATTGCATGGTGGTTCACGGTCATCATGGGTATGATGGCGGGCGCTGTGTTCTTCATGCTCGCTTACCGGTTCATGGTCGGCGAGTCAGAGGTCCTGCACATCTCTACCGGCCAGGCCCTTATCTCAGGCATTAACAACTTCATCTCGATCGCAATAGGATCACCTTCTGAGATGGAGCAGGTATACTCTCTCCCCTCTTTTGGCAAGGAAAAGTACTCGCTATCATTCGAGGACGAGATCGTGCCTCAGGCGGAGGGCGAACCCCTTCTCAAGAAGAAGCTCTTCATCGACCTGGGTGACTCGAAGGTCGACCTCACCCTCTCGGCACGGAACATAATCTCTTCAGAGATCAGGTACCCCCAGTTCAAGCAGCTCGCTATCAAGAAGTTCTCCATGGCCAATACGTTCTCATCGGTGTCCATGACCACGAACATCGTGCTCATCTACCCGCCACTAGAGATGATAATCATCCCTGACTGCGTTGGTGCAACGGGACATGAGGACGAGTCACAACGTCAGAAGGAGTTAATCTCGAAGATCACAGATTCGCTTTCCAACTACGACGAGGTCATAATCCCGGGCGATAGGGAGTACATGTTCTTCACCAAGAAGAAGTCGCTGACCATCTCGTACGCCTTCGATCTGGACATGGTCCGCAAGCGGGCGGGGCTCGAGAGCGCATGTGATTACAACGTGATCGAGCACATCCTGAACACAAATGCCAAAGGCATATTCTTCCCGAACCAGAACGCCAAGAAGGTCGTGGTAGTCATCACCCAGTCCAACCGGCAACCGGACGATATCAAAGCAGAGGTCGCTGCAGCCATCCCGCGAGTGAACGCGACCGATGTAATCGTGCTCCAGCGCTCTACCAACGACGCCCACCGCGACTGTCCCTATCGTACGCGGTTCGAGCTCAATGTGTTCAATCAGGAGACTTTCGACGAGCACGATTTCGCTTACTACTTCTGCCCAACTCAGAACGCCTACCCGCTACTGCAGTACGTGGTTTCTCCAGACGGACCCTTTTACGCGGCAGCCTATCAATATAACCAGCTCTATTCCTACATAAACCGTACAAAGCGCAAGACGGAGGTCCTCAAGCGTATATTCTGTCCTAAAGGCCAGGACTGCCCCTGTCCCCTTAGCGGCAGTTATGACAAGGACCAGAAGTTCTATCTCAATGAGGTTCAGACCGAGCTCGAGTTGATCCTCGCGGCGCTCGAGAGCTACCGTGATCCCCGTATCCTTCTTGAGACCCTGGACGGGATGAGCGATCCTGTGCTCTATGATGATCAGTACTGCACCCACGCCCCGCCGGATGCTTCCGCCCTCTCCAACTGCATTGTCACCCAGAGCATCGGTGGCCGGCTATCCTCTAAACAATCGAAGCTGCTGGAATGCAGCCTCCCGAGGGTTTGAGATATGGTACGACGTGACCTTCTCAGGGATAGGCGCGGCCTCTCGATGAACACCATCGAGATGTACATGACCATGTTCTTCCTGTTCTTCATGTTCTTCTTCTTCATCATGATGGTGGCAAAGGTCCAGCGCTCCATGAACATGAGCAAGTTCTCCGCTACTGCTCATGATATGGTCTTCGAGATAGCCGAGCGCGTGTCGTCCTCCGAGTTCCTTGTGGCATCGAGCCCATCGGGTCAGAAGAAGACGGCCGTGTTCGATCCCATCAAGCTCTCCACTGCAAACTACGATGACCTCAAGGAGTACCTTCAGGAGAACCGGATCGACTGGGAGATAGAGGTGTTCGATCTCGAGGGTGACTATCGCGAGAAGATCGACAAGTGTTACAAGGACTATGCTCAGGACATGGAGGATTGTGAAGGGACCGCTTCGGAGTGCCGCTTGAGGGCCGATGAGGAGCCCACACGTGAGGACCGTGAACGGGAGATCCGACGATGTCAGAATGACGCGGTCAAGTGCCGTGTCGGCGACGATACCAAGGGCGAGGTACGGCTCTCTAACTGCCGCAAGGAGGAACGACAACAGTTCGATTGTTCCCCCGGAACAGTGAACTGGGACCGGACTGTCTCATCGGTAGGATCGACCGGGGATATGTGCGTTCCCGTGCGCCCCAATCCATCGGCAACCCCTTATCCCAAGAACTGTGCTGCTGCACATCCTGGGTGGCTGACACCCGATCCTGCTCCCGGTACCAACCTTATGGATCCCAGCGTTCATGTTAACATCGACTGCATGCGCTGTGCCTACTGGCGTATCGGCCCATCCGATCGTGACCTCCAGGCCCTGCGAGAGGGACGTCAGAAGAAGGTCATCAAGCGAAAGATAATCTACGAGTTCCCTGCGGCCATCTCATACTACTGCGACGGCCGACCGACCACCCTGCGGACCAAGCCCGTGCATCTGGCCGTGCTGCGGGTGGCGGCGATCGAGTACGACTGGTGATACCATGGTGACGAGACGAAGACTGTTCATCGGTTCCCGGCGTTCCCAGGCAGGCATGCTTGGGGTGGTGCTCATCGCAGCCGTCATCATGGTGGCCACGATCATGCTCGTGCGACAGTCGCTCACAGCGGGCGCCTATGGTATCGAGAAGAAGTTCTTCGACCGTATGGTGAACAACGCTCTCCTGGGTCTGCTGTCGGCTACGGATGACGACCTTGAGCAGCATATAACGATCTATGACCTCATCAAATCGGCCAAGGAGGACAAGAAGGTGGGCATCAAGGACGCCAAGACCTACACACCTCCAGTGATCCATAAGAAGATGCGGATGTTCTCCAATCGCTTCCTGGAGCGATACAGTATGCACTACTACCTTTACGTGGGTTCGATTGACAGGCCTATCCTCACCGCAGGCGACTATGAGAAGTACAATAAGTGCAAGACCGATCCCAAATGCCGTTTGCAGGCGTATACCGACCAGTTCGAGGACATCTACCTGTTCATCTTCCGTACATGCTGGACAAGCACTGATGGCAAGGGCCAGTGCACATGAGGTGAATGTCATGTTGCGGGCGTTCGCGGACTGGGTAACGCTCTATGGTCATATTATCCGCACTCAGCGCTCGGGCGACCTCTTGGCGCGGTTGAGCCTTGCTGTATCGTGGTTCTGGATGCTGGTGTTCATCGCACCATATATCCCCTTCGTCGAGCATATCCCCTGGCTGGATCGCATCGCGTCATATGCCACTCGCCGGGCTTTCGGTATCAGTTTCCGCTTCATGATCCTCGTGCTGCTCCCCCTGATAATGGGAATCCTGCACGGTGCGAACGATGCATACCGGCGCCGCAACCGTTATTATCCGCGGACCTATGCCGAAGTGCGGGGGGGTGTGGACCAGCTCCTCCTGGAGACCGGCACTGTAATGGACGCAATTGGTCTCGTGCTCATCTCCATCGGCAGAGGGTGGCTGGCAATGTTCCGTTGGCTCATCAATCACCTTTTCGTGTACATATCCTCTGCCCTGGACGTCCTTGTCGAATGGTCGTCAGGCACAGCGCTCGATTCCTTTCTTGTCACGGGACGACCTCAGGACCTTCGGAAGCTCGCGTCCTTCGTCTGTCAGGAGCTGGAGGCCAGTGGTCAGCGAGTCACGTTCTGTGGGGTGGCCGCAGACGAACACGGTGCTCGGGGCGCAGCACTGAAAGGGCTGGACCGCGCCTTGGGAGTACACGGTTTTATCCGATCATCCCGATTATCCCTCATGGTGGGCGAAGCAGGGGTGGCAGGTGTCGGTGATCGTGAGGCTTTAGGGGCATTCTATCTCAGGGTAAGGAATCGCCTCATCCTACACCTTCTTCGCTGCTCCCACCCGGATGCTCTGGGACCCGAAGAGAAGCTCAATGGCGGAGAAGGGCTACCGCCCGGTACATTGGAGGCTCTTGCTGGCGATGAGGACGTCACCATGGACGATCTGCGGGTGCTGACGCTCAAGCGTGCGCTCGTTGAGGGGGGACAATTCCTTCCGGGGAACTAGGGGGCTTCATGAAATGTCATTGAACAAACCTGCTGTCGTCGTTATCATCCTGCTCCTCATCGCGTGCATCGTCCTCCTCGCCAAGTGCGTCAGCCTCGTCCGGGACAAGACCGAGCTCGAGCAAGAGCTGCAAGGGCTCCGCTGGGAAACCGACGACCGCTTGTCGTACGCAAGAGACTTCGAAGGAGACGCTCTCACTCTCATCGCAGGACACATGCTCTCGATACTGCTCTCAGGAACGGATGAGGGTCTGGAGGGGAACATAACGATACGTCAACTGCTCCAACACGCTGCCAGAGGTGGGAAGATAGATACCCAAGACGCGGTCGACTACGTACCCGTGGCGATCGATAGGGAGATGGGGCCCTTCGTCGAGAATAATCTGGGGCCTCACGGGCTCGACTACTACATGACCGCGGGCCCCGTGGGTCGTCCGTTCCTGGAAGCGGGTAATAAGCGTGGCTACAACGCGTGTCGCTCGGACGTCAGATGCAGCCTCGTAACAGGGACCGCCCAAGATGGGAACGTGACCCTGATACTATTCAGAGAAGAGTATGGGAACTGGCCCGACTCACGATTGCCCCGACCACCGATGCCTCTCGTACCCTAGAAGTTGGACATCAGCTCCTGCTTCTTCTGGGCGTACTCCTGCTCGCTGATTAGTCCCTGCTCGAAGAGTCCCTTGAGCTTGTTGAGCTTGGTCCCGATGTCGTCGCCGGCGGGTGCTGCTGCAGGGGCTGCGGGCTGTGGTGCGCCCTGCATGGGCTGCTGCTGCCACTGCCGTGTTGCCATCTGTTGACGCTGCTGCTGCTGCATCATCATCTGCTGCTGCCACATCTGCTGATCAGGGGACATCTGAGGCTGACCCATGACGCCCACATTTACGTTGGACGTGCGGGATGCCTGCATGGCCTGCTGGTACGATTCCTTCTCGTACTTCTTGCCGAGGATGTCGGGGCTCTTCTCGAGGATCTCCATCTCCTTGAGCTTGAGAGCATCGATGCCCATCTCCTGGGCCATCTTCATCCGCTCCATCTCTACGGACATCTCCGACTTCTTCTTCATCATGGAGATCTCCTGGAGTTTCAGCGACTCCAGCGCCTCCTTGATGTTGTCGGGAACGTTCACGCCCTGGATCTCAAGGCGCTTGTAGTCGATACCGCGGACGCCGAAGAGCTCCTGGAGCTTGGCGCGAACGACAGAGATGAGCACGTCCCTCTCGACGTAGATCTGCTTGACATCGAGGTTGGATAGCTCTGAACGGATGACCCCCTGGATGTTGTCCATGAGCTGTGCTCGGAGCATCTGCGTGTTGTACAAGGGCTTCCCGGCCAGCACCTGAGTGTAGAACAGCTTTGAATCGCTGATCTGCAGTTCCATGGTGCCGAATGCCCCTACTCGAACGTTGTCCTTGGAGAACGTTTCGGGCAGGCCCCACTTGAACTCGAAGGGTCGCAGTCGCACGTACACGAACTGAGAACTGCCCACGATGGGCATGTTCGAGGTCACGTGCCGTCCGGCACCGAATTCCTGATAGATCTTACCGTCGCGGATGAACAGACAGCGCTCGTACTCGTTGACGAGGAAGTGTGGGATTCGCCCCACGTCCACTATCTTCGCGAGCTCTCCGGGCTGCCATTCAACAGTATAGGCTGATATCGGCATTGATTACCACCTCTGGATTATATCCTCAAGTCGTTTGACGTCGCGCAGGAAATCGTCCTTCGTATCGTAGTTGGGCTTCTTCTTCACCCACTCGGAGAGAGAGTTCTGCACGTCGTTCCATTCGTCGTTGTGCTTCTCTTTGAAAGCGGCGATGTTCCAGTCGCCCTTCTCCTGAAGCTTTGCGAGCATCTGGTTCACGCGGATGAGGGACTCGTAGTCGCCCCCCTCCTGGAACGTCCACTGGATGCGACTGTCCATGTACTCGGCGGACCGTCGCAGGTCGTTGATCATTTTACGGATGTCGTCATGGGCGGCGATAGCGGCCCGACGGCGCTTGTCACGGAGCATGTAGATGTAGTAGATGATACCGAGGACCACGATGGCGCCCGCGATCTTGATGGCCATTTCTTCCTGGGTCATGAGCAACACCTACGAGAAATCGACGTCGTCCTCGATGGTGACTACGCCGTTGATGACATCCTTGCGTCGTTCGAAATCCTTGCGGATGACCTCGATCTCACGCTGTAGGTCGAGGATCTCCTTGAGCACCGTATCGGGGGCCCCCATGGCCTTATCGGTGAGTTCCTCACAGTGACGCTGGAAGTTCTTCGACTTGATGATGATGCGACCGTCGTAGTTCGCCAGGCCTTCCAGTGTGTTCTCCTTGACCTTGACCTGGTCGAAGAGACCGCCGTACCCGTACTCGGCCGAGCGGATGGTGGCGTTCACCACATCGATCTGGCTACGCAGTTTCTCTGCCATGGGGAGGCTGTTGCGCTGGCCCAGTTGAAGGAGCATGGCCTGTAGCTGGTCGACCGCTCCCTTGCCGTGCTCAAGGAAGAGCACTGCCTTATCCCTGATGAGCCTGTCGGTCTCCCTTCTGCGCTCCTTGCTTGCATATCCGCCATACCCCGGTATGAGGTTGACGAGTTTGTCCTTGATACCGTGTTCGAACTCGATAGCCATGTGATCTCCTCCCTATACTCCCAGCATCCGGCGGTTAACCTCGCGACCGATGAAGAGCTCTACCTCATCCTCGGCCATCTCGATGCTGATCGCCTTATCGTCCTCCGTCCATCCGTCGATATAGTCGACCTCCTCTTCGTAGTCAACAGCGAATGGGATCTGGCCCTCGACGTGGGTGATGCGGGCGGTGCCCACCTCCTCCACCGTGACGGACATCCCGTTGATATTGATACGCGAGTTGGCCCTTACGCCGGGCGGGATGGGGGTCTTCAGGCGCTTCTTGAAGTACATGGTCCAGTCCCCATCATCATATTGCAGCCACCCGAGGGTGCCGTCTGCGAACTCGCACATGTACTCATACCACGTATCACCGTCCTCAGAGTACTCTAAGGCACCTGAGATCGTGAAGGGCTGCTGCCCGCGGAAGTTGCCCTGCATACCGACCTTTAGCGGGCCGGCGGAAGTCTTCTTCGGGACGAACTTGCCCATCTTTGCCGGGTTCTGTTCCGTATCGAGCTGGTTGATGACGTCACAGAACTCGCACTTGATGGTTCTGACGTCGGGATTAGTTAGCTGGAGCGGTGCCCCGCATTTCATGCAAGTTATAGCCTTCGTCATGCGCTTCCCCCTCCTCGCGCGCGTCTCTAGAACCAATAACAAGATTTATATATCCCACGAAGTTCTCCGCGGCTGTACTCGTTCAAAGGAGATGGATCGCAAATGGGCCTTAGACCGTCAAAATGCTACCGGGATGTAAAAAACCCGGCTTACACGCGTTTTTCGAAGAGACTCCCAAGAAAATCGTATATCAAAGGAATCCCGGGTTCCAAGGTCGTTATGTACGATATGGGCAATAAATCGGGTTCTTTTAACACGGAGATCTCTCTCGTTACCGCAGAGCGGAAACAACTCCGCCATAATGCTCTGGAAGCCGCGCGCGTCGCGACGAACAAGTATCTCACCAAACAGCTTGGAAAGCTCGGATATCGTCTGAAGATCCGCGTCTGGCCCCACCACATCATGCGAGAGAACCCTCTTGCTACTGGTGCGGGGGCGGACCGGTTCCAGACCGGCATGAAAAAGGCCTTCGGTAAGCCCATCGGCAGGACCGCTCGGGTGAAGGCCAAACAGAAAGTCATGACCGTGTATACCGATGAAGAGAATATCGTCACGGCCAAGGAGGCCCTGTACAGGGCCAAAATGAAGCTTCCGAACCGTTGCCTTATCCTAGTGGAGAAGGTGGTGACACCACATGCCTGAAGATGTACCCAGAGAACAGAAGTTCGTACTGTGGTTCGACGAACTGCGGAACACAGATGTGCCCCTGGTGGGCGGGAAGTCCGCCTCGCTCGGGGAGATGACCTCCCAGACCAAGGTCCCCGTGCCCTATGGGTTCGCGACCACCGCGGCCGCATATGATGTCTTCATCAAGAAGAGTGGCCTGCGGGACAAAATTGGACAGATACTCTCGCAGCTCACTGATCCCGAGGACTCACAGATGCTCCAGAAGGTGGGCGAGGAACTCCGCGAGACCGTGAAGTCCGCGGATATCCCCCCCGAACTGGCCGAGGCATTCCGCAAGGCCTACCTTGAGCTCGCTGCCAAGTACCAGGCCCAGACCGGTACAACGGACCTTCCTTATGTGGCGGTCCGGTCGAGCGCCACCGCAGAGGACCTTCCTGACGCGTCCTTTGCCGGACAGCAGGAGACCTACCTCAACGTCCTTGGCGCCGAGCAGGTCATCGAGATGGTGAAGCACTGCTATGCATCGCTCTTCACCGACCGCGCTATCTACTACCGCGTACAGAAGGGTTTCGAGCACATGGAGGTGGCTCTCTCGGCCGTCGTCCAGCTAATGGTGTTCTCAAAGTCCGCTGGTGTGATGTTCACACTCAATGTGTCCAACGGCAACCGAGATCAGGTTGACATCGAGGCCGCTTACGGCTTGGGTGAATACGTGGTTCAGGGCAAGGTGTCCCCGGACAACTACACTGTGTCCAAGGCCACCGGTCAGATCGTGGACAAGGACGTCAATATCCAGAACGTCCAGCTCATCCGCAAGCCTGAGGGAGGCGTGCTGGAGGTCAAGGTACCCCCGGAGGACGGTAAGTCCCAGGTGCTCAATGACGACCAGATTATCGAGTTGGCAAACTACGCTAGGAAGATCGAGGACCACTACGGTCGACATATGGACATCGAGTGGGGTCTTGACGAGCGCACTAACCAGCTGTTCATCCTGCAGGCGCGCCCCGAGACAGTCTGGTCTCAGAAGGCCGCGCCCGAGGCCGCTGCTCCTGCCGAGGCCGGAGCCGCTGCCGGCGTTGCCACCACAAGCGAGCGCAACGTCATCGTGAAGGGTACTGCTGCCTCGCCTGGCATGGTGTTCGGCAAGGCCATGGTGTACCCAAAGGACGAGCTCGAGGAGCAGATGGAGAAGCTCGAGGCCGAGGGCAAGACCAAAGAGGCCGAGCAGCTCGAGAAGGACTGGAAGGCAAACGTGCTCAACACCTTCGAGAAGGGCACCATCCTCGTCACCGAGATGACCGATCCTGACTGGGTACCGGCCATGAAGAAGGCGCTGGCCATTGTCACCAACTCTGGTGGCAAGACCTGCCATGCGGCCATCGTTTCCCGCGAGATGGGCATTCCCTGTATCGTAGGCACAGCCAACAAGGGCACACGCGTAACTGACATCCTCAAGAACGGCGACATGATAACCGTGGACGCCAGTGCTGGTGTCGTGTACGAGGGTGTTCTGGAAGAGGCAGTGAAGAAGGCCGAGGCCAAGGCGGCTCCCGCTACAGGGACCGTGGCGGCCGAGTTCTTCCAGGCCACAGGCACCAAGGTATACATGAACCTAGGTAATCCTGACATGGCCGAGGAGTACGCCAAGTTGCCGTGCGACGGCATCGGGCTCATGAGGGAAGAGTTCATCTGGGGCACCTTCATCGGTAAGCATCCCCTCCACCTCATCGAGATCGGTCAGCCCGAGGTCGTTGTTGACCAGCTGGCAGAGGGCATCCGGACCGTGGCCCAGGCCATGAGCCCCCGCCCTGTGATCCTGCGCCTCGCGGACTTCAAGTCCAGCGAGTACAGGGATCTGGAGGGAGGCGAGAAGTACGAACCCAGGGAGCCTGCGCCTCTTCTCGGATGGCGTGGTGCCTCGCGGTACTACGACGACAAGTACATCGAGGCCTTCAAGCTGGAACTTGAGGCGATCAAGCGCTGTCGCAATGAGTACGGGCTTACCAACATCCACGTGATGATTCCGTTCTGCCGCACCGTCGAAGAGTGCCGCAAGACGGTGGCCATCATGGAGGAGAACGGCCTCAAGCGGGGTCCGGACTTCCAGATCTGGGTGATGGCGGAGATCCCCTCCAACATCATCCTGGCCGACCAGTTCAACAAGTACGTTGACGGGTACTCCATCGGTTCCAACGATCTGACCATGCTCCTTATGGGGCTGGACCGGGATTCGGACACCATCGCCCACATAGCAGACGAGCGGAACCTGGTGGTCAAGCGTGCCATCAAGCACCTGATCAAGGTGGCCCACAAAGAAGGCAAGACCGTCTCGATCTGTGGGCAGGCGCCGAGCTTCTACCCGAACTTCACGAAGTTCCTCATCAAGTGCGGCATCGACAGCGTGTCGGTGAACCCGGACACCGTGAAGGCGACCAAGAACCTCGTTGCGGCCGTGGAGCAGCGCATCCTGCTGGACGCTGCGACCGGCAAGGGTCTCGTGGACGATCCGGAGCTTGACTGGTAGGTCGACAGTAGAACATGAAGAAGGGGAGGGGCTATCGCGCCCCTCCCCGACCTTTATTTTTCAAGTTGTTATCGGATAAGTGAGATTTCTCTGCCGCGTATGTGCGGCGTTCGTACCTACGAGGAGATGACCGACCAGAACTCGTCGGGTGAGAGCTCACCCGTACTATCTACCTCGCTACGAGCGCGTTGTGTCACTTGGCTCGACGCATTCATCCAGTCAACGTAGGTCATGGTGAACTCGTGCTCCGAGGGGTCCTGAGGGATGACCGTCGTCTCTGGAGCCGCGTTCCCGAATCCTGCTGTGCGAAGGGAGCGATCGCTGCGGACCATGAAGTTGTTCGTCGTCCCGGTATCGAGATAGATGCCCTCGGAGCGAAGAGAGTCGAAGAGTCCGACCTCCTTCCCATCACGCTCCACCCGCAGGCGATTCCCGTCAACGACAGCGTCATCGTTCCACATCTGCATACGACCACCCTGCTGCGGTGTGTACTCCTGGACGGCGATGTGGAGAGCGATGTCATCGTTGTAAGCGATAGTGATGTGGCCGTAGAACCGGGGGACGTCCACGCAGTGACGGGCAAGGGTTTCCTGCATCGAGGGTGCGGAGGAAAGGGCAAAGTTATTCGCCAGCTCCTCCTCCATGTGCTCTAGCTCGAATGGCGGAGCGTGCCGATACAGGTCCTTGAGAGCGTTCACCGGAAGAGAGCCATCGTTGCTCTTGAGTCGTTCCTTCGCTTCCGAGGTCCACGATGCATAGACCTTCAGCACCTTCCCAACATCCTCGTTCACAAAGGCGCGACAGTCCTTGCCGCCGCCGAGATAATGGTAGCCGGGCATGCGCTCCTCGACGAGTCCCTTGACCGCGTCCGAGACCGCAGGCGGTACTTCGTAAGGCAACCAGGCACCCGCAGTGAACTCATAGTCACACTGATCAGCGGCCAGTTCTTCGGTACCCTTGGCATGGTATACCCCAACGACGTCCTCGAGCGCGTAGACGGTCATGATGGTCGACACCGATCGTTACTGCGGGACGCGGGTGAATCGCTCTTTTAACGTTTCTCATGGGGTGGTCGTGTGATAATCGAACCCACGATGGGGGCGCGGCCCCTATTAAGTCAATCTCCGGCGCCGCCATCATCTTTTTAATACTTCCCGGCCAAACAACGCTCATGAGGTCGGCGGTAGTCGCCTTGCTGCTCGTTGCACTGCTCCTTCAACCAGCCATTGCCATCCCTAGGGCTTTGTGGGAAGGTATGGACTGGGGTCGCATCAGACCCCTGGCGGAAGACCCGCAGGACGACCATCGATTCGGGGACGTGGACCTAAAGGCGCTCTACATAACCCACGACAGCGAATACCTGTACATCAAGGTGGACCATCATACACCGGTACAGCCGAGTACCAACTACGAGTTCGCTCTTGACCTATTCGAGCCCACGGAAGACGTCGTGGGCTACGCAACAAATTTCTTCCCTCGTGGTACTGTCCTTTGGTACGAGACGAAGAACGTGAACGGTGAGTTCGCACGGGAACTGAGCCGGCCGGGGAACACGGCGATAATGTACCGGGGAACCGAGGTCCAGATCAGGATCCCGCTCAACATCACGAACGGTGACTACAGATTAAAGGTCCAGCTTACAGTCTGGCCTTTCGGGGATTTTGAAGAGGGCTCCGACCGGATAGACAATCCCGAGTGGACCGAGTACCCTCCGGGCGGAGGGGATGCACCACCTGTTGCCGTCACGCTCCTTCCTACCGCGACACCCGCCCCCACGCCCACGCCCGCCCCTGTTTGGCAGGGCGTGAGCTGGCAAGGGGTTGCCCCGCTGGCCACGGATGCACAAGGGGACCACGACCTTGGGACAGACCTGCGCTCGCTCGCCATCAAGGAGGACACCGAGTACATCTACCTCAAGATCGACCTCCATACCGACAGCAATAATCCGTTCCATATCTACGACATAATGTTCGATACCGACGGTGATGCGCGCGCCGACTACGCTGCCAACATCAAACTGAGCAAGGAGTACCATCTCTACCAGCACACGCCCTCATTAAAGGAACTGTCCACTGAGAAAATGGCGGTTGTGTTCGGTCGCAATTGGATGCAAGCGCGCATACCCAAGCTCGCGGACCTTAGCGGATACAGGACAGCGGTTCGCGTATGGCCTGCAGGCACCAACTCCCCCCAGCCAGGGGACATGATCTACGAGACAGGCTGGCCCGAGCCCGGAGCCGGTGGCGGCAGCGGGGGCGACTCGTCCACCCTCCTCATCATGGGCGTTGTGGTCCTGGTGCTCGTGGTGGCCATCATTCTCGGCCGCGGTGGCGCACAGCAAGCGTAGGGCGACCCCATGGGCGCGCTCGATCCCCTCACGCTCGTACCCGTCATGCTGCATCTCATGATCTGGGCCCTCGCTCTCGTTCTTGTGCTGCTCGTTCGACGCCATCGACGTGAAGTGCTCGACCTTCCCCACGAGGTGCGCAACTGTCTCCTCCTGCTTGTACTAGTGGCTGCGGGGCTCCGCCTCAGCAACATCGAGGCAGCAGCGATAGTGTACTCGGACGAGTACGAGGTACTCCTATCGGCTCGCCACATGCTGGTATACCAACGGGCGGGCTATCCTCTGAACCTCCACCTGCTCCCGCCCGCACATCGGTCGGGCTACGCCGCCCTCACGACAATACCGCTCGCTCTCCTGGGCGGCACGGACCGGGCAGCAGCCCTTGTGTCAGCGATCGCGGGAACCCTCGCGGTCCCCCTGATCTTTGTGCTTGTATACATTCTGTTCCGTGATCATTGGGGCGCGCTCGCAGCGGCCGCTCTTATCGCTCTCAGTCCTGAGCACATACGCTACTCGGTCACAGGGTGGAGCGCGTCCTCCTCCTTTACCCTGACGCTCCTGGCCCTGGTCCTTGCGGTCTATTCATCCCGTCGAGGCCGGGCATTCCCATGGACAGTGGCGGCCGCCATCGCAGCAGGTCTTGCTACTCAGGTGCGCACGGCCGATACGGTGGTAGTTCCCGTTATCGCTCTTTACCTCTGGTATGGCACGGGGGTTCGACGAGCGGCTCTCTTCACAGCGGTAGCGCTGGTGCCCTCTCTCCTACTCCTCGCAGCGCTCCCGCCGGGTGCTGCGCCCGAAGGCGGGCTCCCATCTCCCTGGGCAGAGGGCGCCTTCGAGGAGTTCTCTTTCGACAAGGTCCTCAAAGAGGGATCGGACATCGGGACCAATGGATCATTACCGGGTTACCTCCTCCATGTTTTCGCCGGTGTCCGCTACTGGACTCCAGGGCCGCCCGAGCCGTCGGACGATCCTATGATAAGGGTGCTTGGGAACCAGTGGGGTGACGTGGACCCGCTGGTCGTGTGGGCCACACTTCTGGCAATCGCTGGTGTGGCAGCACGACCACAGCGCGGCCATGTACTTGTGCTGGGTTATGTAATAGCGCTCATCGCGGCCAATAGCTTCTTCGCCTCTGATCCACGCCATGTTTTCAACGCAGTGTGCCTGCTACCTGTGCTTGCCGGTGTCGGTCTAGGTGCGCTCGCGAACTCGTTCCCGGGCGGTGGTCGGACGGCGGCGGCCTTGCTGGTGATAATGCTCCTCCGGTTCCATACTCAGGGGTCAGCAGCGATGCTCCAGCTCCATAGCGGGAATGCAGGGACGGCAGCGGGCCCTCTAGACGACCTGTTCTTCCAGAACGCGCGCACCGGTCAATGGCTGGCCTCATCCCCTTTCAGGGAATGCACCATGGTATCCCCTATCCCGCTGGCCACGGCGTTCTATACCGGTAGCCCAGCTGTTGACGTCCGTGCGGCCGCCGGTGATGTCAAGCTACGCGACCGGCTCCGGGCTCTAGCACGGAGCGAGTGTGTCCTCTATCTGGACACATGCGCTGACTGGGTGCCGGTCCGTGAAAGTGCGACGGTCCAACGGACCTTGCCCCTTGAGGTGGCGGCCCGCGCGGGTACGTGTCGCTCATGGATCGATACAGAGAAGGCTCGGAGCGTCATGCTCTACCGGGTGTTGTCCGGCTCCTGATGTTCCTCTTTTGGGCGCCGGAATACGGCCCACGCGTCAACACCGCCTCCGACCAGTCCCGCAAGTCGGTCATCAAGAGAGAGTAATGGGAACAGGAGCCTGTCCGCGACGTCCCGGGATACGAGAGCGATGATCCAGTGGATCACTGCCGCCTTGACCATGATGAGGTGTCCGCTCATGCCCGTGGCAATAGGCTCAAGACCGGCCTCTCGCGCAGCAGCTATCAGCTCGTCCACGTCAAGATGGGCCTGCCGTTTCCCTACGCGGTCGAAGTGTCTGACGACTGGCCGAAGTGGCAGCGTCACACGCTCGGGCGGACGTGACACGAGCACATAGACGCGCCCTCCTGGACGGAGAACACGTCGGACCTCGGTAAGGAAACTGATGGGATCGAGCGTATACTCGAGCACATGGCTACATGCGGCCAGGTCGAACGCAGCGTCCGGAAGTGGAAGTACATTCATGTCCCCAAGGACCGCGGCACCACCACGTTTTTCCAGCACACGACAACCGGCCGGTGAACTGTCGATCCCAATACATTGTAACCCTCGCTGCCCCATAGCGATGCAGAGGTGACCGGCACCGCATCCCACATCGACAAGGGTATCTCCGGGCAGAGGATTGAGCAATGTCCTGATACGCCACACAAGGGTGGCGTCCCAACGCGTCCGGTGCATCCAGGACGCATACCGCTCCTCGAAGGGCCCAGTCACGCTCGCGGATGGGACGGACATGCTTTAAATGCCTTGGGAGACTCAGGAGGGGCGATGACTGTCCGAGGTGGATGGCAGGGGATGATGGTCGTGCTGGTCCTGGCAGCCCTGCTCCGTCTCCCGGCCCTCGACCAAAGTCCTCCAGGCCTCACCTTCGACGAGGCCTCCATCGGGTACGATGCCTGGTCACTTCTACTCACGGGTCGCGACCACCGAGACAATCCGTGGCCTGTCTACCTCGAGTCCTTCGGTGATTACAAGGACCCGGTGAACGTCTATGCCACAATGCCGCTTGTCGCGGTGCTCGGACTATCTACCACCTCGGTCCGTGCGGTCTCGGCGCTGTTCGGCATCGCAGGAGTGGCGGCCACTTACCTGCTCGCCCGACGTCTCATAGGACCCCGGGAAGCCCGTGTGGCAGCCTTGCTTCTTGCAGTGTGCCCATGGCACATCCACTTCAGCCGGCTTGCATTGGAGCCTGTGCTCCTGCCATTCTGGACGGCGCTTTCGCTATACTTCCTCATGGGCAAGGGACGGGATCTCGTTCTTGCCGGACCCGCTCTAGCACTTGGGATGTACTCCTACGCTGTGGGGAAGGCATTTCTCCCCCTTCTCGCATACGCCGTGCTAGTGCTACGCCGGCGTGAACTCGCGGGCCAAAAACGATATCTCCTGTTAGGGGTGCTGGCAGCGGCCCTTATCCTCGCGCCGCTCGTCAAGCTTCACATCACACATCCTGACCGGGCGGATGCTCGAATAGGGATGTTGTCGATCGCCTCCGACGAGGTAGTCAGGCTCGACATGGCGCGTTTTGGTACGACGTCACCGCTCGCGGCCACGACGCTCCGCTTCCTGCGTAACTATTCCCTTCACATATCGCCATCGTTCCTTTTCTTCTCAGGGGATCCCGATCCCCTCAACGGCCTTCCCGAGCGCGGCCTGTTGGAACCGGTGACCGCAGTGCTTGCACTGCTGGGGCTCGGGCTCGCCCTACGCGAGGGGCGGTGGGCACTGGTGGCTTGGCTCATGATCTTCCCATTGGCCGGTGCTGCCACCGACATTGAGGTAGCACAGGCACGTAGGGCGATTGCCCTGCTACCACTCCCGCACCTGCTCGCGGCCTATGCCCTCGGCGTCATGCGGCGTCGTCACGGGGAAAACGTGACACTCATTATTGCTTGTCTTATCGCGCTCTCCTTCGCTACGGTCCAGGCCGAGCGTCTCGTCGATTACCCCGCTCTCCCCGATGTGGCATTGGCCACAGGGGAGCCGCTCCGGACGGCCCTTGATGCAATTGAAACGGGGACGTCCCTGGCGATCGACCCCGCTATCGAGAACGCTTATGCCCAAGTGCTCTTCCATAGACGCGTGCTCCCCGACAGGTATCTGGCAAGTGGATGGGATGGGACCGGGCTCTCCTTCGAGCGACCCCCACTGCCCGCGGGGACCATGCTGCTCACCCCCGGAGGCCCATTCACCGTGAGCATCACGGACGTGGATGTTCTGGACCGAACATGCGGTCCGCTCCCCGATGTGGTCCCGTTCGAAGTGGTCACGGCCCCCGGCGAGCTAAACGTGTCCGCAACTCTGGACCTACCCGATATCTGCCGGGAGATGGGGTTCGAACTGGACCGGGGGACAGCAGGGGTGATCGAAGTGAGGTTCGTACCCGTAGAGGGCGGGACGTGCGAGCGACCTTGTGCTGGCCAGTACCGGTCCCTCATCGGCCTCAGCGTACCGCCGGGCGAGTACCTCGTCAGAGCATCCTTTGACGAGATCCGCCTCGGTGAGAAACGTGTGACGGTACCCCCCGCAATACCTCGCGGAAGGACCAAGGTAGCGTTCACTCTGCCTGATGGCTCGGTCGGGCTATGGCTCGTGCAACCCTGAGGCTCACTCGGGAACGAACCGACGCGCCAGCCGCCGCTCCCATAGATGGTCGAAGTACATACGTCCCACCCGGGCTCGTGCCAGTGGTCGGTAGAGCCTTGCCAGCGCCGCTACTGCGGGATTCATGGCCAGCTGTCCGGAACCAACATCCAGGAACATCGAGAGGAATGACAGACCCTCGAGGACCTTGCGCTCATCTTCCCCCACCCACGGCACTACCACATGGTCGGCGGCAACGTCGGCCCAGTGGGCCAGAGAATCGGGGGGGTCGAAACCCAAGGACACAGCCTCCTCATACAGGGCCGTTCCAGGATAAGGGACGAAGATGAAGGCGCCCGGTACACGGGCACGGGGATTATCACCAAGGAGCGTGAACATTAGGTCGACAGTGGCACGTAGGTCCTCTGGCCCTTCATCCGGGAAACCGCACATGAAGTTGAAAACAGGGGCTATATCCGAACCCACCAGACGCTGGTTCACTGCCATGACGTCCTCTACCCGGATGTCCTTGCACACCCGGTCCAGTACCGGCTGGGAACCTGATTCCACTCCGAAGTTGAGCTGACGACATCCGCTGCGCTCCAGCAGTTGCATATCCTCTTCGTTAAAGGCCATGATGGACTCTACACGAACCCCTTGGGCCTCCCAGATTACATCGAGCCCTTCGTTGACAAGGAGTCGGGCGAAACGTCGGACTCGACCGAGGTCCGCGAACAGGTTCTCATCCTCGAAACGTACGTTCCCGATACCGAACCGTTCTACCACGTATCGCACCCGTTCCACCATGCGCTCGGCGCTCTGGCCTCGCCACCGTCGACGATTGTAGACCGTGTTGTAGCAGAAAGCGCACCTATGTGGGCATCCCCGAGAGCTTTCCATGACCATCGATCGTCTTCCCAGACGGATGGGTGTATACCGCGCCACGTCCACAAGGTCGTAGGGCAGCTCTGGCTGGGCATCGAGCTCTATGGGAGATCGGTCCGGAGAGTGCACAGGGCGCCCGTCAATGATCGTCGACACGCCAGCCACACGGTGTACCGGACGGCCATCGCGAAGGGCCGCAAGGAGTGCAGGGAGGGTCTTTTCACCCTCGCCACGGACGACCATGTCGATGCGCGGATCGGCCAGTGCCAGCTCAGGGAGCATGGTCCCCAGGATACCGCCCAGGGCGAATGGCACATCCGTTGTTTCCTTCTTGACAACGGTGGCGGCCTCCAGCATATGGGCCACGGGTCGCCCGGCCATGGCCGTGGAACCGACGAGCAGTGGTCCTGACGCTAACTCATGCCGGAGGGTCTCCTTCCACCGCGGATCGATGCGCTGGTCGATGATCGTCACATCGAAATCGGCCACTGCACGGGAACAAGCATGGAGCAGTGCCAGGGGTAGGCTGAAGGGGGACACTACCTCGTCAACGAACCCGATGCGGGGTTGGACGAGGACTAGGTCGGCCATCGCACGACGGTTATACCGTACCCTATTAATGTTTTCTGCGCAAGCCCATGGATGATGCAGCGGGTCAAGGAGACCGAGTCCGTGTGCCCGCGGTGCCTACGTCGCATCCCTGCCGTCGTGGACGAGGAGGGTGGGCGGGTGTTGATGCGCAAGACCTGTCCGGACCACGGCCCCATCACGGTCGAGCTTTCCTCGCGGTCCTGGTATTATCTGGGCCTCGCTGATTTCTATCGCGGCCTTGCCATAGGCGGGAAGAAAGAGGAGCTGGAGTACAACTTCTACGTCACAATGCGCTGTAACATCAATTGTCCTATCTGCTTCACCAATGCCAACGTCACCCGATACGCGGATCCCTCTCTCGAGGATGTGGGTGCGATGATCGAGGGCATGCAAGGTGTACGTCTTTGCCTCTTCGGCGGTGAACCCACGGTGCGCAAGGACCTACCGGACATAATCCGTCTCATCCGTCGATCGGGCAATATCCCCGTGCTCTATACCAACGGCATCAAGCTCGAGGACCGTGCATATCTGGAGGAGCTCAGAGATGCCGGACTTGAGGAGGTCCACCTACAGTTCGACGGTTTTGAGGAGCGTGTGTACAAGGTGCTCCGCGGCAAGCCCATGGTCGCCTCCAAGACCAAGGCCCTGGATAACCTCGAGGAACTGGGGATACCGACGGTGCTAGAGTACACAGTCGCTCATGACCTCAACGAGGACCAGATGGTGCCCACGTTCGAGTACTGCGTCCCACGCCCGCACATCCGGGGGCTTTTCTTCCGATCCTACGTTGTCATGGGCAAGGCCGGGCTCGAGCACGCCAGCTCGGTAGCCATCGAGGACATGATCGAGCGGTTCGACGAATCCACGAGAGGACGCATCTCGCTTAGGAGCGTCTACGAGCTCCAGCGACTGCTATATGCATTCTACAAGCTTGTGCACCTGCGTCGGTGTCATTACAGCCAGTACACTTTCATGTACCGCACACCTGACGGTGGCTACAAGCTCGTGAACGAGCTGTTCGATGTCCATGGCATTCAAACGGCTTTGGACGCATTCCGTCACAGGATCCGCGAGGGCTCGATGCTAGCACTACCTCTGTTCCTTGCACAGGTCGCGCGGCGCGCGGCACATCCGCGTTCGCTGAGGTTCATCCGTGATGCACTGTCGGTGATGAAGGGCAAGCTCGTCAAGCACGAGATGTTCTCCTATGGTGATTCGGGAGTATCGGACCGTTTGTTCATCTTAGGGTTCGGCGCCATGTGCGAGCCTTACTCGTTCGATTTCCAGGTGGCAGATGCCTGTGATCGGCTACAACTCACCGCTGAAGGCACACAGACTATGCCCTACGCTCACCTCGAGCTCGAGAGGCGTAGTCTTAAGGCCCGGGGAGATCCGGAGGAGGGGATATGGTTCTCCTGCGGGTGACCCTGGGTACCTGTCCCACCTGCCTCGCCGCGGTGCCGGCCTCTCTTGTGCTGGAGGACGGGATGGTCCATCTGGTCAAGCACTGCCCGGAGCATGGGGATTCCAGTGCGCTGGTGGCCAAGGATGGTCCCGCATGGGCCGAGCTGGCCGCCTTCTATGAGGAGATGATGGCACCTCTGCCCGGCATCGGTGACAAGAACCTGAACCTTCCCCTCACGGACAGGTGCAACCTCGCCTGTCCTATCTGCTTCACCCGCTCAGGACCAAAGCGCGGGGATGAGCGTGAGCCTTCTCCCGGGGACGTCGCAAGGCTGCTTGCGGGCGTTACTGGGGCCAAGGTCCAGCTATATGGCGGTGAGCCCACGGTCCGCAACGACCTGCCGGACATCGTGACCGCGGTCATCGCGTCCGGGAATGTGCCCGTGCTTGCCACGAACGGCCTCCTTCTGGCCGAGGAAGGTATGCTGGACGAACTGCGTACGGCGGGTCTGGGTGAGGTACATCTCCAGCTAGATGGTCTTTCCGGACAGGGGGACAAGACGCTCCGGGGCAGGGATTTGACAGCGATAAAACGCAAGGCCCTGGATGCTCTGGAGAGGGCCGATATGCCCACGGGTCTGGAATGCACGTTGGCCCGAGGGGTGAACGACGACGCCGTATCAGAGCTTCTGACCTACGCGCTGGGCCATTCCTTCGTACGCGGTGTGTTCTTCCGCTCCTACGGTCATCTTGGGATCGCCGGGCTAGGTCCGACGGCGCGGCTGCGGGTCGAGGAGGTCGTGTCCATGGTGGCGGACGCCTCGGATGGACGAATAACCCCCCCCGGCTGGACCACCGTCCAGAAGGCGCTTTACGCTGCGTTCAACCTCCTGGGTGTCCCCAGTTGCCTGTACAACCAGTTCTATCCAATGCTCCGACGTACCGATGGCACGTGGACTGCCGCGGAAGAGCTCGTCGACATTGATGGGCTGAACGACGCACTGGAAAGGTTCCGTGTGACCCGTCATCGCTGGAGATGGGGTGCGGCCGCCCAGCTGGCCGCCGAGGCGTTACCGCTTGTGCGGGAACCGAATCTCGTGCGCACCCTCCTGTCCGCTGCGGTCCGGCCACTGGCAGGAATGGGGCCCTTGGATACTCTGGCCACGCCCGGGCTCCTTGTCGTTGGCGCGGGCTCGTTGTGCGATCCCGACACCTTTGATGTGGCCTACGCACTGCGGTGCGATGCAGGATTGGTTGTGCGCGATGGTGAGCCCTGGCTCACACAATCACTGGACACACTAAGGGAGGAGCGGCGGCATGGAGAAAGAAAGCAATAAAAGCGTGGTATCCCGACCGCGGTCTGTGCCCGGGACCGATCATCTCCATGTCGTCCTGCTCATCGCATCGCTCATAATCATCACGGCCGTGTTCCTTGGGCCGACCGTCGTTACCGTGGAGCACACTAGTCCAACCAAGGTCAAGGAGCAGGATGCCCGCTTGTCGGTCGAGGGACCACCTTCTCCGGAGTTCGTGGTAGGTCCGCTAGTGCCATCTACCAAATCAAGCCTTGAGGGGCCACCTGTGCCGGTCCCCTCAGAGGCACCCGTAACTCCCACACAGGACCCCGATCTACCCGAGATCGTCGGTCCAGTGGTGGCAGGAGCTGGATGGGCGCCCGCCCCCGCTGATCAGGTCCCCTCGGCGCGAGCCACCACGATCCGGTTGCTTCCGCCACGCGGCCCCGATTGGCTGATAGTCCTAGTAACTCCCGAGGCCGTGGAACCCTGCGATGAATGTCTGAGCGTTGAAACCGTCGATATCGACGAGGAGTTCTCCATCACGATAAAGGGTCCGGACGAACCTGTAGTACCTGAGTACAACGTGACCATCGATATCCCCGTGCCCGAAGGATGGTGTATACGGACCCTTGAAGTGAAACTGTGCACCCTTCGTGATGATGGGGTTGAAGGGCGCTGCTCGTCCTTCCAGGAGGTACCCCGGGAGATGGTGGAAGGGAACATGCTACACTTTGATGCGGAGCTGCCCGCGACCATCAACACGGCCCTGGATTTCCGGTGCGATAAGAACGATGGAAGCAAGACACAAGTGACCGTAGCAGTGTTACCCCGTTGGAGCGCGACCAACGCATAGGCTTTATTTAGTATGGGCACGACTCGGTATTCGTGGTACCTCTCCCTTGGCCGGTCGATCTCGTGCTCCGTACGATGTGGGTGTTCCTGCCTGCAATGATGGCCAACCAGATGCCCCTTATCGCTCGCGACCTCCCTGTCCTGGGAGCTCCGGTGGATGGCGGGAGGACATGGCGAGATGGTAAGCGTCTCCTTGGAGATCATAAGACCCTGCGGGGGCTCGTCCTTGGAGTGCTCGGGGGAGCGGTCACGGCCCTGGTCCAGGCATCGGTCCAGGTCCCCCGGCGTTATGTCATAGTGCAGGGGATCCATCCGCTCCTTGTCGGGGCAATGCTCGGAGCAGGCGCTCTGACCGGCGACCTTGTCGAGAGCTTCGTGAAAAGGAGAAGGGGAGTGTCCCCGGGCGAGGACTGGTTCCCTTTCGATCAGCTGGACGCTGCGTTCGGAGCGTTGGTAGCCATCTGGGTGCTAACCCCCGTCCCGTCCGATGTGGCAGTATCCTTCATTGTCCTCGCGGTCCCCCTGCATGTTGCGACCAACCGGGCGGCCATTAGACTGGGATGGTAAGGGAAGCTCACTCCTCGTACCTGATCAGGTCCCGTGTGAGGAGGTTGAACTCCAGATCATTGAACGCCGATGGATTGAGAGAGATTATCAACAACGCTTTGTGCAAGGCCACCTGGTCCACCAGATACTGAAGGAACTTGAGAACAGGTCGGGAGCCCGCATGGGTACTAAGGTATTCAAGTCCGCTAAGAAGGATGATGCTCTGCTCGTACTTACCGAGTATGTCGTTGCGGACCATGTCCGAGAGCATGTGGAGGTTGTCCGTCGCGAGTATGTCGTCGCTATGCTCGGTATGTGTCAGCCATACTATTGGCGTCTTCTGGAGTTTGTACTCGTCTCTTATGTGTTCGGGATAGATACGAGTGATGGCCAGCCCGTGGAATCCGTGGTGGAGATGGTCCGCGAAGATACTGAGCCCTAACTCGTTCCGACGCTCCTCGATGTAGTACGCCCTACCGAGTTCCAGGGTGAAGGCCGGCTCCGTTGACACCTCATCCTCCAGCGGAGCGTCCACATGGATCGGCGCTAGCTCGCTGGGCACGCCCAGCTCCTCGATGTGCCACGTGATCTCGATGATGCGATGTGAACACTTCTCGAGCCCGCAGCCTTTGAGTATCTCACTGATCATCCGCGTGATGAATTTATCGATCTCTGCATAGCTCACCTTGTACTGTGGACAGAGATGCAGCACGAGTGTACCGCTCTCATGCACGCTCTTCACGTCGACCACGATGCGCTCATCGGCACCCTCCCGGCTCTCGTACCCATCGAAGCCGTTGACAAGAGAAAGGAGTTCTTCCCGGGTAAGTGGATGCTTTCCCTCGATGGCGAGGGTCACGTCCATGGGGCTGGATATAATGACGCTCATGATACTCAACCCATATCCGGGATCGCTAATGAGCCGTGTATCTCGCCGCACGCGGTGTTGTTATGATCAAGGAGTATGCACAGGTTCTTACGCAGAACCTCTACCTCTGCAACGACCCGGTCCTTGTTGACATTGGGATCGTCGGTGAATTGGGTATCAGGCCAGACATACCGGCAGTTGAACACATATGCGGGGACGTTACGTATTCCGAAGATGGCGCGCAGCTGCTCGGCTTCCATGTAGCTCTCGGGATCGTCGGCCGCACAGATCGTGGCGTCACCCTCTTTGGTCTTGACGCACTCAGTACGGATATGCAAGGCGTCATCGAACAGCTCGGTCAGGACCTGACTGGTCAGGGCGACCCCTTCGGAGGCCGCATCGTTCGGCGTATAGAACACGAAGAGGTATGCGTCTGTGGCGTTGCCGCAGGAGTTGTCATCACGGGCATAGATGAGCGGGGCGATCACCAGCGGAGTGTTCGGGTCCGTCTCGTCCAGGTTCATGAAGTGCAGCAGGCCCTTATACTTGTTGAGCAGTGCCTGGATAGCGGGGTAGTTGGAGCGGACCGCTTCAGCTTCGATATATAGCGCTGAAGCGATGGGCCGCATATTGGACTTATCGCCCTCAACGATCCGGCCACCAACGGATTGGATGTCCTTGATAACATCGCCAAGAGGCGATATGGGGCAGATCGGGCAAGGCTCCTCTACTAGGGTCGCCACCAGGTCCTGGGGCGGGATGAACACCCAGTGGTTCTCCATAGCGGTATAGGTGATGCTCCCCATCTCCCCTAAGATGAGACTCTCGACTGTCTTGGACAGTCGGGTGTCGTAGTAGAGGAGTTCCTTTGGCATGAGAATATAAGGAGGCTCGCGACCCGCCATCTGGGTTGCCGTACCATCGACCAGTCGTGCACGGGGATTGGAGATTGCTGCGACCAGCTTATCGAACGACTCGCAGGTCGTGCAGCCGGGTGGACGAGCATAACGGACATCCACCCCACACCAATCTGGCATGGGATCGGAGAGGGCGCATATCAGCGTCTCCAGCTCAGCGTCCTCGGCCTTCTGGCTCAAGTGGGCGAATGTGCCCGAGCGGAGGTAGCGGCACCCGATGAGTTCAGTAGGCACGCCGGTGAAGGCTCCTGTTGCATTGAGCCTGCGGACCAGTCCCATAGTGCGTGCGAACGTCTCAGCACCATCGAGCCGCTCGCAATCGGCCGCATCCTGAGGATTGAATCCGATGCAGGCCTCTGTGAACGTGATGCGCTCGCCCATGCGCAGCAGGGCATCGCGCGCCTTTACCGAGTTGAGCGAGCTCGGAGCAGAGAAGAGCGTGATGTTGGCTCCGCAGGAAGCCCCGCCCAGGTCACTGAGTGGGACACGAGCGCTGTCGAGCAGTGATGAGGGGCCCAGAGTATCCAAGCTCGGGATCTCTCCCGGGCCCGCCGTGGGCATGATGGTCGGGACCGGTCGGTCCGTGGGCAGTGTGCGTCCCTGTTGGAAGTAGTATCCGATGGCACCGATGGTTATGATGATGCCCAGCACTACTACAAGAATGATCCAGATGTCCATGGCACGCTGCTCCTCCCTTAACTGGTGGAGCTCGTTCTCGATGATGTGCTCCTCCTCCTCGATGCGATGCTCAACCTCCTCGATACGATGCTCGGTCTCTTCGATCTCGTGGAGAGCCTCCATCACATTATCATCTTTCTTCTTGGAGGGCTTCTTGTCCTTCTTCGCCATCGATGGGACACCTGCGCGATGGGAGTGCCGGGTTCTTTAATAAATTTATCCGCGGGCCGGCTTCGGAAAGTTTGAAAAGCTTGGCCTTGTCCTCCGGGCTATGGAGCTCAAGACGCCCCGCGGTACGCGTGATTTCCTTCCCGAGGTCATGATCGCCCGCAAGCACGTCATCCAGGTCATCGAGGGCATCTTTGCCCGCTATGGATACTCACCCATCGAGACGCCGGCGTTCGAGCACCTTGAGACGCTGACCTGCAAGGGCGGTGATGAGGTCGACGAGCAGATCTACGCCTTCGAGGACAAGTCCGGCAGGAAGCTGGGATTACGCTTCGATCTAACCACGCCTCTGGCCCGGCTCGTGGCCCAGAACCCGAATCTCCCGATGCCTTTCAAGCGTTACCATATCTCCAGGGTCTGGCGGTACGAGCGCCAGCAGAAAGGGCGATACCGCGAGTTCTGGCAGGCCGACGTGGACGTCGTGGGTTCTCCATTGATGCTCGCAGATGCCGAGGCGGTCGCGGTCGCGGTCGAGTGCCTGCGCGCTCTCGGGTTCGCAAGTTTCCAGGTGAGGATCAATCATCGCAAGCTGTTAGAGGCGCTGGCGGCCGTGTGCGGCATTCCCGAGGAACTCATCCCGGCAGCCTTCCGAGCCATGGACAAGATCGACAAGATCGGACGCAAGGGCGTGTGGGAGGAGATGGAGGAGAAGGGCATCGAGTTCGATGCTATCGAGTCCATCCTTGACTTCATCGAGATTTCAGGCCCTCCCGGGGAGGTGCTGTCCAAGGCCGAGGAACTTGTTGGCGAGCACCCGCTGGGAAAACAGGGCATCGATGAGCTCCGCCAGATCGCAGATCATCTCAATGCTTTCGGTATCAGTGACGAAGTGGTCATCGACCTGTCTTTGGTTCGAGGCCTATCCTATTATACCGGACCGATCTTCGAAGCCAACATCCCCGAAGGTGGCGTGGGGAGCGTCTCGGGAGGCGGGCGCTACGACGGTCTTATCGGGATGTACGGCGCTCAACCACAACCCGCAGTGGGCATATCCCTTGGTATCGAGCGTCTCATGGCGATCATGATCGAACGGAAGATGGTCCCCGACACACGGACCATGGCCCGAGTGCTGGTTGCACCCGTGAACGATACGATGCGGTCGAAGGCCATTGAGCTGGCACAGGTGCTCCGGGGCGCTGGAATCGCGACCGACCTGGACCTCCGTGGCCGGAAGCTGGGCAAGCTCTTCGAGTACGCCGACATCATGGGCGTCCCCTACGTGCTCGTGGTGGGCCCTCGGGACCTGAAGGAGGGTGTGGTCGTGCTGCGGAACATGACCTCCGGCGATGAAGAGCGTGTTCCTGTGGACAAGCTCGGGAAGACGGTGAACGATGTCATCAAAACCGGGGACCTCGAAGCCTGAGATCGTACTCTCGTCGGCCATGAGCCTGGACGGGAGGATATCGACGCGAGCAGGCGATTCACGCATATCGAGCCCGGATGACCTTGTCCGCGTGCACGCCCTCCGCGCCAGAGTTGACGCTATCCTGGTGGGTTCTGGGACAGTGCTGGCCGACGACCCCAGCCTCACGACCCGCCTCGTGGACGGCCCGAGCCCCTTGCGTGTCGTTGTGGACGGCAGGGCCAGGACACCTTTGGGTGCTCGTGTGCTCGATGATGGTGCGCCCACAGTGGTCTACGTATCACGAAAAGCACCATCAGCAAGGATCGCCGCTCTGCGTGAGACGTGCGATGTAGTTGTGTTGGGAGAGGGGCACGTCGACCTGGCGGCAATGCTCGATGATCTGGCCGCGCGCGGTGTACGCACTGCGATGTTGGAGGGCGGGGGTGGACTTAACGCTGCTATGTTCGCGGCCGGTCTAGTGGACAAGGTCCATCTCACGGTCGCTCCGTTTGTCATAGGTGGGACGGATTCGGTGCCGCTGGTTGGAGGAGAGGGCGTGATGTCGGTCGACGACGCACCTCATCTTGAGCTGGAGGACTTCGAAGTGATAGGGACCGAGGTGCTCCTGCGTTACCGGGTGCTACACAGGGACTAGTTCTCAAGGAAGACAGCCACGGCGACCGCCACGTTCCACACACCCTCTTTTACCCTGGTTACGCAGGAGATGGTGGGGGCTGCCGCACAGACCTCATCGGCGCGCGAGTTGTCGATTTCCGAGGACGTGGCCATCATACCCTGTGCGAGTTCGCGTGCATCGGCCTCAATCTCTTTCAGGGATCGACCGTTTCCAGCGCACTCGCCGATATAACCATGGCGTGAAGTGTCCTTGGGGACGGCGATGCAAACAGAAGCAGACAGAGGGGCGCCTTCAACATTGCTCTCATCACGTGCCATGACACAGAACGTGATGGCTCCCGGTACCAGGGCTGCGGTCCCCTCCTCGCAGTCCACGATCCGGCACCCCGGTGGGAGGACACTGGAGACGGGCACGAGGTTGCACTGTTCGATCCCCGCGTCCCGGAGCGCCAGCTCGAAGGCGTGGATGCGGTCGGGATGCTGCCCTCGGCCTGCTGTCAGGAACACGCGTCGCGGGACGATCATCGTCGTGGGATGAATCAGGCGGGGCTTTTAAACCTGATGCCTGCACGATGCCGCTACCCTGGCCGCTCCGTTGAGCGACCTGATGTGCTCGAGCTCGTGCTTTGCAGCAAGGTCCGCCTCATGGGCGTTGGAACCTGTTCCGAATCCGACCTTTAGCGGAACGTCCTCATGTTCCTTGAGCCGGTTGAGGAGCGCACAGATGTCCTTCTTGTCCACGCCGTTGATGGGTGCGATGACGTTGTCCCCACCAACGAAGAACGCGGTTGCTCCGAGCTCACGTAGCCCCTGGGCAAGGGTGAGGTAGGCCCGTTTCACAGCCAGGTAGGCATCGTAGGCGGAGAGCACGTCGGTGATCGTACCTGTAGCATCATCGATGTCGAAGTGGCCGATGTCAACTTGACCCGAGTCAAGAAAGGAGCCCTCGACGACCGCAGTGCGCGAGGACTGGGCCGAGCCCGCCTTATGGATGTGACGAGTTGCCTCCTCCTGGGCCTCTAGCGCTGTACGCCCAGCACCCACTCCGATGCTCAACGTGAATGGGTAGCGAGCGTGAAGGCTCTGTTGGATGCGGAGGTGCGCCTCCTTATCGATACCGTTGGAGATGGCCAGGATGTTGTCGAACCGGGTGGCGAAAGCTAGACCATCCCTGCTGGAGAACTGGTGCTGGACATCAGCGTAGAATGACGACTGGAGTATCTGGATGTCGGCCTCACGTTTGGGAGCGGGATCCACCGTCCAGGGACCGTAGTTATCTATCTGGACCAGGCTCATCTGGATCATGGTCGCTCCTCCCGCCAGGCATCCATGATCTCATCGCAGCTGATGAAGGGGAGCCGGTGTTTCTCAGCATAACCCTGAGCCTCACTTGGAGGAAGGGCTTTTCCTGTATCAGCCATCATCTCGCATATGGTGGTGACCTGTGGAAGCCCCGCCATGTCCGCCATCGCGAGGGTGATCTCGGTATGCCCCTGACGGACATCGAGCAGCCCGTCCGCGCCCCGTAGAAGAGGCACGTGGCCCGGGGATCGGAAAAGGGAACCGAACTCGGCGAATCGTCTGTCAACGACCAGAGCGGCCAGTTCCTTGATCGTTAGCGCCCGGTCATCGTCGGTGATGCCGGTGAAGGTCCTTCTGTGGTTCACGGTGATGGAGAAGGACGAGCGCTCATCGTACGGGATGTCATGTGGACTGAGCGATGGGAGCACAGGGAACCGTTGGGAAGCTTCGGAGAGCACGTCGGTCATGAAGGGGATACCTATGGCCTTGCACTCCTCATGGCCGAGAGCGGTGCATATGAGACCTCCCGCGTCCCGTCGCATGGTGCGCACGTGGGCAGGGGTCACGTGGAGCGAGGAGACGAGCATGTCCGTCTCCCCTTCCCTATCATCCCGGTCGAAAACCAGCACGATCCGGCCTTCCCTGAAGGCCGCCAGTGCTTCGTCGAGGGAACCCATCAGGCGTTCGCCTTCACAACGCGCGTCATCTTCACTGCGGCCTCTACGGCGCGCTTGGCGTTGGCCACCCGCTGGGAGGCCTCGAGCCGGGACATCCCGGGCCCGGTGATACCGAGCGCCACGGGCTTCTCGAACTCCAGGGACATATCAGCGATGAGACGGCTGGCATTGCTCGCCACGACCGTGTCGTGCTCGGTCGATCCCTCGATGACGGCACCGAGCGTGACGACCGCGTCGATGTCATTCTTCTTCAGTAGCGTGCGTACGGCCAGGGGCATGTCGAACACCCCGGGTACCTTGATGACATGGGTGACCTTGGCATCAAGGAACGTGGCATGTTCCTTGGCCAGCTCCATCATAGCGTACACGATGTCGTAGTTGAACTCCGCGGCAACGATGCCGAGACGAATTGATCCTTTTGTCATGATTATCCCTCACTACTTGACTGGCCCCGCGTCTGGAAAGCCTTCCCGCTGTCCTGTACCAGCTCTTTTTCTAAGGAGGTCGGGCTTGAGGAGCAGGGCGATCAGGTTACGGGCGTGCTCCCGTGCACGCTGGTCCGCCAACCACCCCAGTTCCTTATCGCTCTCGGCCTCATCCTCATGCACGAACACCTCGAGGATGTGTGTGTTGGTGAGGAGCTGGGCGGCGATCAGCCCTAGTGACGCTTCATGGGCGCACTGCTTGTCGATGGGCTTTGGTCCAGGCATACCAAGGGCCATCACCATCTCGCACTCCTCTTCTTCGATGAGCTTTTTACAGGCCACGGGAAGATCCTTCACACCGGGCACGGTGCGCTGTAAGATCGTGATGCCACCAGCGAGCTGGCGGATCTCGTCCCGGGCGCTCCGCCCCATATCGAAGCGGGCGAAGGATGTGTCGACGATACCGACGCGGGCCACGTGGCCGGGGAAGGGAGATGAAGATATAAAACTTGTTTATTAGTAATTACTCAATTATTGGTAAATAATCGACAACGATATAAAGTGAGTCACCTTCATGGGTGGCCGATGTCCTGTGTTCGCACGCTCATCACCATCTTCATGCTCGTCGTTCTAGCCACAGCACAGGGCGTGGACGACTGTACCCTTCTAACTCCCGGACTGGAACAGGAGCATTGCTATCGTATAAGGGCTCCACCAGAGGGGAGGGTGGACATGTGTCTTACCTTGTCGGACGATGTGTGGTTGGACGAGTGTTTGGCTGAAGTGGCTCCCGTGCTCGCGAGGACCAACGTCCAGACCGCCATGGGGACCTGCCGGCTCATAAACAACACATCATGGCGTGATTGGTGCCTTATCGACACGGCCGCAGTCGTGGCCGGGCGGGACACGGGCAAGGCATGGGATCTGTGCTCCTCTCTTCCCTTTATGTTACCCTGGGGGACGTGCGTCGTCGCCGTGCTCGCACCCTATAGAACATTGATCGTCCTCATCATCACGGGCCTGATGCTAGCGGTCGTGGCACTGCGCTGGCGCAGCCGCCATGCAGGGGAGGATGACGAATCCATGGATGAGGCACATGAGTACGTGGAAGAATGTCGTGCTAAAGGACACACCGACGACGAGATAAGAAGCACCATGAAGGAGTTCGGGTACTCTCGTGAGGAGATCGAACGGGTGCTCTGAGGGTTCCCTTTATAAGGTTTTGACCGGAGTGAGACCTCCATGGTCCCGGATTCCCGGCTGTTTACTGTCATAGCCTTGGTGTGCGTGCTCGCACTGACAACCGCCATTGAGGTTACATCCGACGACTTCCTGTTGGAGGGTGCACGAGAGTGCGGACCCAAGACCACATGGAAGTGTCAGACCGGTGAATCGATGGGTAGCTTGATATTCGCCAACGCCCTTCGCTACAGGGAAACGGGTGAAGAGGCATATCTCAATGCCATGCAGGAACTGCACGCGATGGGAACGTCGGACTGCGGACAGCACACTGGCTGGAACTGTGGTACTGCCTGGCCTCAGACATGGATGATGCTGGGGTACGCGGCGGCCTACGAGGCCACCAACCTCACCGAGTTCAAAGAGGGTCTAGAGAGTCTGGCCGATTCCGGCTCCACGGACTGCGGTGGTAAGTTCGGTGCTCGATGTCGTGATGGTAAGATGCAGGGTTTCACGATCTTGTCCTACACAACGGCCTACAAGGTACTTGGCCGTGAGCAGGACCTCGCGATGGCCCGGGAGCTCGGTGATGAGGGCTCGCTCGAGTGCGGCCCCAGGGCGGGCTGGCAATGCAAGTTCGGCTACTCACAGGGACCGTACATGCTGGGCTACGCTCGTCTTTACGAGCTCACCGGCGAGGCTAGCTATTTCGAGGCTCTAGAGGGGATGTTCCGCAAGGGCGCGTCCGAGTGCGGCCCGAACACAGGCTGGCGGTGCAACGATGCCGTCTCGGCCGCGTGGCTCACTTATGCCTATGTTCACGTGGTCGAACATCTGCACAACGAAACCCTCCTGACCTGGATCGACGAGCTTATCGCAACCGGATCGCGGGACTGTGGCCCCGACACCGGCTGGAAGTGCGGGCTCGGCCAGAACCAGGCCGTGCTCATCCAGGCTTACCTCAAGGCCGGTGAGTTCAAGCCCGAGTTCCTCGGGCATGCGGACCAGATGCGTGAGAAGGGTTCGTGGGACTGTGGTCCTGAGACTGGGACGCGGTGCGAGTTAGGTATCGATAGCGCTCTCATGAGCATATCGTACGGGAACGCTACGATCTTCGATGAGCTCTACACATGCGAACCGGGTCGTGTGCTCTGTAATGAACAATGTGTCGAGGGTCTGCACATCCTCGGTGAGGGCGACTCCTGCGTGTGCAATGAGCAGTGTGACCACCTTGTATGCGTGGAGGGCACATGTTGTCCAGGCGATCGGTTCTGGTGCGCAGAGGCTAAAGCATGCGTGCTCCCCGCACAACCTGACGGGACCTCCTGCACCTGCGAGCGTCAGTGTGCAAGCGGTCTATGTGTGGGTACATGCGTCCAGCCGGCCACTGTTCAACGGAGCGAGGCATGCACCGTGGACGAGGAGTGTGTTGAAGGGCTCAAGTGCGTTGGCGGGACATGCTACATAGCCGGTACACTGGAGACCGGAGATGAGTGCTTGGCGCATGCCGAGTGCCCAGGTATTTGTGCCGATGGCCATTGCTGCGGTAAAGGCCAGACGTGGTGCCCTGATGAGTCGGCATGTTTTGACGCCTGTCCGACACCCACGCCCCCGCCGCCCACACCAACGCCGGTCGAGCCCATCGAGGCTACGCCCGAGCCCACTTCCGATACGCCTACAAGCACACCGACCACGACGGATTCTGACGACATCGAGCTCCCTACACAGACACCTGCACCTTCCGCCGAGCCCGAGACCCCGACCGACAAGGGGGACTCTTCGGCATTGCTCCTTGGTGTTCTTGCCCTTATCCTCATAATCACCTACACCCAGCTCTCCAGCGGACCTGAACGTCGTGCGGAGGAGGAGCCCGGGTCAGAGGTCGTCGTCGTCGCTCCCCCCGGGGCGTTCGAACCCAAGGTCAAGATTAAGACCATGGGAGAATCGGCCGAGGAAGAAGCAGAAGCGCCCCCATCAGAAGAGAAGGAGGCACCAGAAGCCGAACCTGAGAAGGCGCGCGAGAAGGAGACCGAGCCCTTACCGGCACCTCCTGTCAAGGAGAAAGCTCCTGCTGCGAAGAAGAAGGCTCCCGCAAAGAAACCCACCAAGAAGAAGGCGGCAACCAAGAAGAAAGCGGCGCCCAAGAAGAAGGCCGCCCCCAAGAAATCCACCAAGAAGAAAGCGGTAGCAAAGAAGGCAGCGCCCAAGAAGAAGAGGACCTCGAAGAAGAAGTAACTGGCTTTCGAGTAAGGATCGGGCGTCCTATCCAGTTATCGGGGCATCACTCTGTGGCTTTCTGTTCGAGCCTCTTCATCATCTCTTCGTAGATCTCGTCCCCAACGCACTCCTTGGCGTACTTGCACCATTGGACACAGGACATCGCATCATTGTACACTGTGAAACCGCACTCCGGACAGTCCATCTTGGCGTCCGTAGTGAACAGTTCAATCTCCTCACCACACTCGGGACAGCTCTTTAAGATGATGGAAGGGCGCCTTAGTTTTTCCGCTCCAGGGCATTTGTCCAACATGATGATCTCTCCTTCGTGCACGGGCTGTGTAAATGACTTAAATCCTGACTTGGCCGTAAAGATAGATAACAATAGTTATACCCCGTGGTTCAAATACCTGTCCTTTGTGTTTCTTACGACCTCAAGACTGAGCGAACACCTTTCGGAGCACGTCAAGGTTGATGTGTCCGGCGCAATACACCCTCCCTGCAGCAAGGTCGTTGACCGTTACCTTGGCAGGGGCGAATATATCGTGGTCCATCTTATAGAAGTCCTTCCCGGCCTCCTTGAACAACTGCTCGAACCGCTTGCCGTAGCTCTTGGACCCCTCGGAGACGACCTTGTCGGTTAGCTCTTGACTGAAGCCGTCGATGAAGTACAGGTTGTCGCCCCCGTAGATGAGGGCATCGTTTGTGGCCCCCATGGCAGCAAGTCCCTTGTACACGGGTGCCAACGGAGCAACACCGAAGGCCGAGACGACCTTCCGCACGTCGAACTTGAGCACGTCGAGCATCCGGAACGTACCCATCTCGAGCGTCCGACTTGCCAGCTGGACCGATGAGGTAATACTGTCCGTCCGCGCCACGAGAAGGTGAACGTCCCGCGGTTTGATACCACACTCCTTGGCAACGGTCCTCGCAATATCATCGCTCGGGAGCGAACTCGACTCAAGGCATAGTACCGCAACATCATCGTCCTCGCGCTGGTGGTCGATGGCCTCGTAAACGTCCTTGGGTTTAAGGGCCAGCGCCCTGGCCGGACCTGATCCCATGCCGAAGAACTTCCCGGCGACAACCTGCCATCCTGCCATCTGCGAGGCGATGGTGGCCGTCGTCGGGTGGTCGGTGCGGACCTCGACCACGGGGTAGGTCAGGTCCTTCTCGTTTCTGGTTGACAGCTGGACCTCGGCCAGCCCTCCTAAGGTGATCTTGGCGAACAATAGCCCTGCCTGAACGCTCCCTTTCCATGACACACCGCAGTCGATCACCGTGGCGCCACAGTCGAGGGTCTGCGTAGGGCACCTTTCCTTCAATTGCTCGACGAGCCCGAGGCTGCTTTCGTTGAGTCCCATAATGAGAACCTTCCTGGTATGTCATCCTATCCTGACGAGGACCTCGCCCTTTCCCTTACCTGCAATATCACCTTCGTACCTGTCAAAGAGCGCTCCGATATGCTCCTCTGCGAGCGGGAATCCGTTGCCCTTAAGCTGCTGCAGGAGCTCCCCTACGTGGGCAGGGCGATCGGCTCCCTGTGTGATGAACGTGGGGAGCAGCCGCGGTGTTGTGAGGGCGATGATGGTACCACCTTCCATCGCACCCCCAGCCCGCCCGCCAAGAGCACCGAGGCACACGATGGTCCCACCGGTCATGAGCGTCCCCGCGAAGGTCCCCAGATCGCCAGCGACGGCGATCGTACCGCCGCACATCAGCTCCCCGACCTCATCGCCAGCATTCCCTTCGATGATGATGGTGCCGCCCGCCATACCGGACTTCGAGCCCCGGTAGCCGGCTCCGGCTAGGTGGCCAGCGTTTCCAGTGACCTGGATGGTGCCGTCCTTCATCTCGGCGCCGAGCCAGTCCCCGACATCCCCGTGGACGATGATCCTGCCGCCGTCCATCTCTCTGCCGAGGTGCATCCCGACGTTCCCGTGGATGGTTATCAGGCCCGTGGTCATCCGTGCTCCGATGTGCTTGACGGCGCTGACATCGCCCTCGATGACGATCTCGTCCAGCTTGCCTGATGGATCGATCTCGAACAGCTCACTCAGCGGCTTGAGCTTGTTCCCCCACAGCACTTCGAGCTTTCCCAGCTCCTTTGCAGGCCGTGCAGCGAAGACATCGGGCGATATACATTCTGCCTCGACAGGTACCGTGAACTCGGTCTTGGGTTTGAGAACGACCATCTTAGCTCCCTCCGGTTCGAACAGCTTCCCCTCGTGGCAGATACTCGGCCTGCACGGGGTAGTTATCCGGTGTCATCGTGTAGTACTTCGTGAACACCTGACGGTCCTCGTCGGTGAGCTCACCACCAGCATCTATCCAATAGGTCCTGCCCTCGGGCGTGTCGACCACGGCCCCGTTCTTCACGACGATCTTTCCGTCCTTGATCGTGTAGACCGTGCGTTTGAACGAGCCCTCGATATCGTCCTCTGAGAAACGGTAGATGGCCAGGTCCGCGTCGGCCCCGACACCCAGATGCCCCTTCCCTGTTAGCCCGAGAGCCTTGGCAGTGGCCGCTCGCGTTATCACTGCGATCTCATAGAGCGAGTACTCCCTGTCAAGGCTCGCCAGTGCCGCCCTGGCGGCCGCGGCCTTGTGGATCGTACCAAGGGTGGTCTCTCGCTCCTTCTTGCTCATCAACCAAGAGATGATTTTCGGGTAGTGGTAGAAAGGACCGCCGTTGGGGTGGTCGGTCGTGAGGCTTACCTTCCAGGGATCCGTGATCATGAGCGCGACCTCGAGCCCGATGGCCCACTGCACTGCGTTGACCGGATTCCTCTCCAAGTACCTGTACGGGACTATGCCGGCCCCCGTCTCCATCTCGACGTCCGCGTTGAACCACTTGTTCTTCGTCAGCTTGTACAGATGGTGCTGTGCCGGACCATCAGCGGTCATGGTGGTAGTGTCGTCGAAAATCACCTGTCCCATGTCGCAGGTCACGTTGTCGCGCTTGTTGATCAGCTTCGCGATTTCGGCCATCCCGGAACCGAAGTCCTTCCATCCCTCGCCGGTGTACGCCTGGAACTGCAGGTGAGTGAGATGGAGACGCTCCTTGACGGCGTCGATGGTCTTGATGGTGGTCTCATAGTTACCGGGCATGCCCAGATTGTTGGCGTGCACGTGGATGGGATGAGGGAGGCCCAGCTCCTCGTTCGCTCTGGCGAGACCTGCGAGCACCTCCCGTGGTGTGACCTCGTAGTTGTCCACTGGATCGTCGAGGCTCTCCACGTCACGGCCCCACTTCCAGTTCTCCACACCACCGGGATTCACAAGTTTCACGGCGTACCCCTTCGACGCACCCAGGAACCAGGCAACGGTGTTCTTGAGATTCTCCCGGTCCCCCTCCTTGATGTAGTGCATGACGAAGTGGTTGTTACCAAGGAGGGTGTAGCCCGCCTTGTCCAGGATGGGTGTGTCGACCAGCTCCTCGTGCGTGTGACGGGCCGAGAGCGGGGTGATCGCCGGTTCCATCACCGTGGTGTATCCCATGGTCGCGTAACGGTACCCTGTCACGTAGGTCGTCGGGACCGAGTATCCCGTCCCCGCACGCGAGACCGCGGTCCTCGGCACAGGATCCTTGCGATGGTCCTCCGGTCTGAACAGCCGGCCAAGGTTCACCTTCCCTCCAGCGATGTGGGTATGTATGTCCATACCGCCCGGGAGGACGATGAGGCCCGTGGCATCGATGACCTTTCCCTTCGCTTCCTCGACGATCTTTCCGTCCTTGATGAAGATGTCCATCCGTTCCCCGTCGATCCCGTTCGCGGGATCGTAGACGGTGCCGTTCTCTATGATCAGGCTCATGGTCTCACCCTCTCGATGAGCTTTTCAAGGACGACCTTATCAGGCAGCTGGTCGGACTCGACCACCTTTCGGAGCCTGATGGGGATGCCGTCCATTCTGTAGGCGGTCCCCTCGCATTCGATACCGGCGATCGCTGAAGGGATCAGGACATCGGCGATGGGCGAGGTGAGGTTGAGCTTCGGATCGATGACGATCGTGGGTATCTTCGACAGGTGTTCGACCGCTTCCCGTGGGAAGTTAGCGGCGGGGTCAGATGCGATGATTAACGCGGCATCGCACTCCTTACGGGCCAGCATGTCAACGGCCGAGAACTCTCCCGGATTGTACACCGGGTAGCCTCGTGATAGGTTGACGGCGAAGGGATAGCCTGTGGTCCACGTCATGACCGCGTTGATCCCCGTCACGTTGTAATGGCCTCGCATGGGGAGGATGGTGAACTTCGTATGGTCGTTCAGGTCCCTGACAAGGCGCAAGGCCGCATTGACGTTCATGTGACGTCCATCGGACATGGTAAGCCCCAGACCGAAGAAGATGATACCGAACTTACAGCTCTTCATCCGGTCGGCCAGCTCCTTGATGGCGCTGGCCGGGACGCCTGCAACGTCACCCACATCGTGCCCTTTGAGCGTGGCCCGAAGCGCGGACAGGAGTTCATAGTCCTGGCCCTGCCGGACCTTGATGAACTGGTCCGCCAGCTGGTAGGTGTACTTCCATCGGGGATCCACCTGGGAGGTCTTTGTCTCCCTTACGTCCACGTGGACGATTGTGCGATCATCCCTTCCATCAGGAGAGTACATGCCCTCGGGTGTCCCCGAATAGCGTGTGATGTGCCTGATATGGGCTTCGGCGGGGTTGCATCCCCAGTAGATCACCAGGTCCGCCCGGTTCCGTACCTCACCGAGCGTGCATTTTGACACGCCGACGTCCTGGGCGGCCACCACGGTCGGTCCATGGCATACGGAGGATGTGTTGTCGATGGTCGCTCCGAGCAGCTCGGCGAGCTCGATGGCACGCCGCTGAGCGTCGACCTCGGTGGAACTGAGTCCGTAGATCAATGGGAAGTCCGCTCCCTTCAGGATATCGGCGGCCTTGTCCAAAGCCTCCTTGAGGGGTACTTCCACGAGCTTTCCCTTCTTCCTCACCGCGGCCTTCGCCCGGTCACGGTCCCAGTTGACGAACCTGCTCCTGGTGATGTCGCACCCGATCTCGATGTCAGTGATCTTCCCCTTTGTCATCACGAGCTCCACGTCGTCGCACAGACAACCGCAGAATGGACAGACCACGTCCGTGACGATCGATCGCTCGTCCTCATCGGAAGATGTGGGGGGAGGGGACTGGTCGGGAGCTTGGACGATCTCATCCTTGCTCGGGAGAAGGTCGTTGAGTGATGTTGGCCCGTCCTCGGTCTTGGATAGTTCGATCCACATGCCCTTGAACCGTGGCATACCAGTACCCCCGGTATCACCACCGATGAGGGCGTTCGCCCAAGGGCCCACGGGGATGAACACGTTGCCGCGATCTAGCTGACCCTTTCTTGCCCGGACAACGACAGAACCTGAGCCCGAAGAGGCCTTGACGGGCGCGTTCTCCGCGATCCCCAGGTCATCCATGTCGTCCCCGTTCATGAACGCCACGGCCACTTCATCGTAGTACTCCGCCGATGTCTTGCCGACCTCTAAGGCCATGCCCTGGCCGACCGTTCTGCCCGTGTTCAACATGCACCTCATCGGTCACCACCCCCTAGGGCTTTCTCGAAGGCTTTCTTCGTCTTGTCCAGCTCAGCCTTCGTCACCTTCCCAACGATGGCGTCCATTTCCTTGATCTTGTTGGAGAACCGCTCTCCCTCGGCAGCAGAGAACCATCCCAGGTGCAACCGGTCCTTGTCAAGGCCAAGCTTGTCCATCCGCTTCCAGAAGCGCTCCACACGTTTCTTGGCATAGTGGTTGGCGTCTATGTAGTGGCAGTCGCCGATGTGACAGCCCGAGACGAGCACCGTAGCGGCCCCTCGTGCGAAGGCCCGCTCGATGAACTTCGTGGCCATCCTCCCCGAGCACATCATCCGTATGATGCGCACGCTGGGCGGGTACTGCATGCGGCTCACACCAGCGAAGTCCGCGCCTGCGTAGGAGCACCAGTTGCAGCAGAACGCGACGATCTTCTTGTCAGCGTTCTCCGCGGTGGCCGCGTCGATCTGTGAGAAAATCTGCTCGTCGGTGAAGTGGCGCATGACAAGGGCGTTCGTGGGGCATTCCGCACCACAGGTACCGCAGCCATGACACGCGGCCTCGATGATTGAAATTTTCTTCGTCTCCTTGTCGAATGCGATGGCGTTATAGGGGCAGACCTTGGCGCAGAGGCCACAGCCCCTGCACTTCTCCTCGATCAACTGTGGCGTGATGGCCTCCACGGTCACCTTCCCCCTTGCCATGAGGATGTTCGCATGGGCCGCGGCCGCGCCGGCCTGGGTCACGCTGTCCTTGATGGCCTTTGGCGACTCGGCGCATCCGGCGAAGAAGATCCCCCCGGTGGGTGCGTCCACTGGCTTGAGCTGGGGGTGCGCCTCCATGAAGAATCCGTCCGCGGTCCTAGAGAGGTTGAAGAGACGTTGGATCGTATCGGCGTCCTCTCCCGGTTTCAGACCAATGGAAAGGATAGCCATCTCGCACTCGATGTTGAACAGCTCCTTCTGCAGGGTGTTCTCCCCGACCATACGCAGGTCACCTCCCTTGCGCTCGAAGATCTCGGCGGGCAGTCCGCGGATGAACACCACGCCCGCAGCTTTCGCCCTTCGGTAGAGGTCCTCGTACCCCTTGCCGAAGCAACGCATGTCCACGTAGAACACGTAGATCTTGGTGTCAGGCCAGTGCTCCTTGATGAGCAGGGCGTCCTTGAGCGTGTTCATGCAACAGACGCTGCTGCAGTACGGCTGGCCGCACTTCTCAGAGCGCGATCCTACGCACTGGACGAACGCTACCGACTTCGGGATCTCGCGGTCGCTGGGCCGGATAAGGTGGCCGCCGGAAGGTCCCCCGGCATTGATCATACGCTCGAACTCCAGAGCGCTGATGACGTTCGGGAACCGTCCGTACCCGTACGCTTTCAACGCTGAGGGATCGTACACGTCCGCACCGGTGGCGATGATGACTGTGCCCACCTCGATCTCGACCTCCTCGGGCTCCTGCCTGAGGTCGATGGCCCCTGCACCCGAGGCCTTGCACGCCTTGACGCACTCATGACATCTGATGCAGTGGTCCATGTCGACGATGTAGCACGATGGGACGGCCTGGGCGAAGGGCGTGTAGATGGCCTTGCGTGGGGCGAAGTTGGCGTCGAACTTGTTGGGGACCTGGACCGGGCAGACCTTGGCGCAGTCGCCACAGCTGTTGCACTCAACGACGTACCACGGCTTCTTCTTGACCGTCACCGTGAAGTTCCCGATGTACCCTGCGACGTTCACGACCTCGCTGTTGGCCATTAGCTCGATGTTCGGGTGACGACCGACGTCGGACATCACCGGTGCAAGGATGCAGATGGAGCAGTCCAGAGTAGGGAATGTCTTATCGATCTGGGCCATTCTGCCCCCGATGCTCGGTTCCTTCTCAACGAGATATACCTGGTATCCCGCGTTACCGAGGTCCAATGCGGCCTGGAGCCCGGCGACTCCGCCGCCGACGACAAGGGTCTTCCTTATCACGGGCACTTCGAGCTCCACCTGGGGCTTGAGCAGGGAGACCTTGGACACGGCCATCCGGACCAGGTCCTTTGCCTTCTGGGTACCCTTCTCCTTCTCATAGAGGTGGACCCAGCTGCAGTGGTCCCGGATGTTGGCCATCTCGAACAGGTACTTGTTCAGTCCTGCATCCTCGCAGGCATTCCGGAAGGTGGGCTCATGGAGGCGTGGTGTGCAGGATGCGACAACGACCCTGTTCAATCTCTGCTCCTTTATGTCCTTCTTGATCTCCTCCTGCCCAGGGTCCGAGCAGCAGTACTTGTTGTCCTTCGCGACGACGACGTTCGGTAGCGTGGCCGCGAACTTGGCGACATCCACGCAGTCGACCGATCCGGCGATGTTCAGACCGCAATGACAAACGTACACACCGACACGTATCTCGCTGTCATCACTGGAGGACTCTGATGCCTTCTTGCTAGCTTTTCCTTTCACCATGGTATCAGCTCCCCTCCGCTCTGCCCGTGAGATACATGTCGATCGATGTGGCGGCCCGCTTTCCGGCAATGATCGCCTCCATTGCTGAGGCGGGTCCCGACACGGCGTCCCCACCGGCGAACACACCGGGCTGGCTCGACTCCATACTGAACGGGTCCGCGATGATGGTGCCCCTTCCCGCGAGCTTGAACGCCCTGAGAACCCCGGGATCCAATCCCATCCCGATGGCGACGATAATGGAATCACCCTCCACGACGGACTCTGTTCCGGCCTCGACCTTCGGGCAGAATAATCCCTTGGGATCGAACACCGACAGACACTTCAGGCTCTCCACGCCCGTACATCGTCCTTCATTCTCAATGATCCGCGTGGGCATCCATCCCGGATGGAGGATAACGCCCTCTTCAACGGCCTCCTCGATCTCGGGCTCGAACGCAGGCATCTCCTCCCGCGACTCACCGCAGACGATATGGACCTCCTTGGCACCGAGCCGCAATGCGGCCCGGGCACCGTCCATGGCCACATTGCCTCCTCCGATGACCACGACCTTGTCCCCGAGCTCGAACCGTGTTCCCGTTTTCGTCCCGCTGAGGAAGTCGAGGACATCGTAGACCCCTTCCAGGTCCTCGCCCTTGATACCGATCCTTCTGCTCATATGGAGGCCCGTGGCGACGAACACCGCCTGATAGCCCTCCTCTAGGAGGTCGTCGATCTCAGGTGATTTGGTCCCAGTCCTGATGTCCACACCCCGGTTCTCGATCCGCTGGATGTCGGCGTCGAGCGCCTTCGAGGGCAGCCTGAACTCAGGTATGCACCTTCTCGGCATGCCCCCGGCCTCGGGCAGGCACTCGAAGATAGTGACGGGATACCCATTCCCGGCAAGCTCCCAGGCAGCCGTGAGCCCTGCAGGACCGGAACCGACGATGGCGATCTTCTCGTCATGTGTGATGGGGGGCGGTTCTTCCCCTTTGATCATTTGTTCATACTCGGATATGAAACCCTTGAGAGCTTCGACGACCTGTGGTTTTTCCACGTGGCCGTGAAGTGGATTGAAGCAGATGTACGTGCAGATCGCGGGCAGGGGCATCTCGTTCTTGATGATGTCGAGGGCTTCCTTGAACGCCTCAAGGTTCCCCCTCTCGGCCGCAGCATCCTTCATCTGCAGAAGGAGCTCGGGCACCTTCAGTCCCTGGGGGCATCGCTGGTGACATCGATAGCACCAGGCGCACAACCAGATGGCCTTGCCGTTCATGACCTTCTCAGGATCGAACGGAAGCCCTTGGAGAAGGCTCCGGGGGTTATAGTGATGAGGGAGCAGCTCCATCATCGGGCAGCTCGCGGTGCAGACACCGCACTGGAAACAGAACTTCAGCCGCTCCGTCTCTAGTAGCTCCTTTAGGATATCGTCGTTCGTTCCCATGGTCACCCCTCGCTACATTACTACGGATCAATCCTTGAGGAGGACTGTCCCCTTTCCGTTCTCAACGAGGTCTCCGGCGAACGTTCTGTAGTCCCCGCTGAATCCCTCGCCCTCGATATCGGGATCCTTGACAGGTTCACCTTCCTTGAACCCGGGCAGAAGCTCTCCCTTAGAGAGAACGATAGTCCCGCCGGTCATCTGGGCGCCGACTCGTAGACCGGCCGTGCCCTCGATGACGATGAGCCCCTTCTTCATGTGGATCCCAGTGAACAGGTCAGTGTCACCCTTGATGACGATCATGCCGCCGGCGAGCCTGCTGCCCACCTCGACACCTGCGTTCCCGTGCACGGTGATCTTGCCACCCTTCATGCCCGCGGACTCACCGCGGTAGGCCGCGCCCAGGTAGTCCGATGCATTGCCCTTGACGACGAGCTCGCCACCGGTCATGTCCATGCCACAGAACGCGTCGCAGTTACCCTCCACAACGATCCTACCGCCCGACATAAGGTAACCGCAGTACATACCGCAATCCCCGTTCACCTGGACCTCACCCTCTTCGAGGGCCTCGCCGATGCGCTTGAACCTGCCCAGGTCGTCGCCTTCGAGCACGATCAGTCGGCCTTTACCCTTCGCATCCTCGATGCTCACATCGAAGAAGTCACCCAATGAGCATTGCTGGTTCCCTTGGTGGACGGTTACCTTCTTGATCTGGGCAAGGGCCATCCCGAAGAGCTGGTGGTTGATCCCATCGACCTCGACATTGATTTTGTCGACCTTGTTCTTGGACCGCAGGATGATCTTCATTTCTTACACCTCTTCATGACCATCTCGCTCTCCCCCAGATAGCTCATATCGACGGGGTAGTTATCGAGCGATACGGAGTAATATGCTTCGAACCGCTTTCTCAGGTCCTTCTCGATGGCGTCCACCTTCGGCTTCGTGTCGATCCAGAGCGTCTTTCCCGTAACGGAATTGACGACCTTCCCGTCCTTGACCGCGAGTTCTCCGCCCTTGATGGTGTAGGCACAATGCCTGAAAGCACGCTCGATCTTGGCCCCGTCCTTCTCCTCGACACCGATGTCGTACACGGCGACGTCCGCGTCGGCACCGATACCAAGATGACCCTTGTTCGCGAGACCGAGGGTCTGTGCGGTTCCGCGCGTGATCAGACAGATATCGAAGAGGTCAAGTTCACGGTCCAAGTCTGAGATCGCAGCCCTGCTCTTCACAGCGTCGTGGAGCGTTGCTATCGTCTCGGCCCTGGCCTTCTTGGACATGAGCCACGCGATCATCTCTGCATAGCACGTGAAGGGGCCACCGTTCGGATGGTCCGTGGTCAGGTGTATCTTCGTGAGGTCCTTTAGCGCAAGGACCATCTCGAGACCGACGGCCCACTGGACCGCGTTCACGCTGACGTTCTTCTTGTACTCGTAGGGCACGATCCCGGTACCCGCCTCTAGCTCCACGTCGAAGTTGACCCATTTCTGCTTGCTGAGCCGGTGGAGATGGAACTCGAAGGGCCCGTCGGCCGTCATGGTCGTCGTGGGCTCGAAGCAGACGTTCCCCGTGTCCACCGTGATGTTCGGGGTCTTGTCTATCTTCTCGGCGAGCTCGACCCCCTTGGACTCGAACGTCTTCCAGGAGTCGCCACCATACCCGTTGAACTGCAGGTGGGTGAGGTGCAGGACGGACCGTTCCTTGTTCTTGAGGTCCTTGACGGCGTCGATTGTCTCGATAGCGGTCGTATAGTTACCGGGTGCGCCGAGGTTGTTGCAGTGCAGATGGACCGCATGAGGGAGACCGAGGTTCTCGTTGATGTCCACGAGCCCACGGATGATCTCCCGCGGCGTTACCTCGAAGTACGTGCAGGGATCGTCGAGGCCTTCCACGTTCTTGCCCCACGCCCAGCTGGCCGTACCACCCGGGTTCACGCACTTGATACCATAGCACTTTGTGGCCAAGAGCATCCAAGCGACCCACTCCCTGCACCGGTCGAGGTCACCGGCCTTGAGGTACTCGATGACCTGATGGTTGTTGCCCAGGAGTAGGAGCCCGGTCTTGTCGAGCATGGGGATATCGTGGAACTCCTCGTGAGTGTGCCTGGCCTTCAGCGGCGGGACCGCGGGCTCGATGACCGTGGTGTAGCCCATCTCCGAGTATGTATACCCGGTAAGGTACGTGGTAGGTACGGAGAAGCCTGACCCGGCCCGTGTGACGTTCGTTCTCGGGACGGTGCGCATCCGGCTGTCCTCTGGTCGGAAGAGCCGACCGCTGTTCACCTTCGAGCCGGCGATATGAGCATGGATGTCGACGCCGCCCGGGAACACGACCTTACCTACTAGGTCGATAGTATCGGACTTCTTTCCGAGGTCTTTCTCAGCGACTATCTTCCCGTCCTTGATGAATAGGTCCATCTTCTCGCCGCGGATCCCGTTCTTGGGATCGAAGACTATACCGTTCTTGAGTATCAGTCCCATCCTACTTACCCCCTCTCTTCTTCTTGACACGTTCAAGGATATTGGCGACGATCTCCGTGTCAGATGGCAGGTCACTGTCGATGACCTTCTTCAGCTTAATCGGGACCCCGTCCATCCTATAGGCGGTGCCCTCGGATTCGACACCCGTGACCGCGCACGGGAAGTAGACGTCGGCGAACTTCGAAGTGATGGTAGCGTGAGGATCGATGACGATAACAGGCAGATTGCCGAACCGTCGTGCGGCCTCCTTCGGTAAGTGCGCGACCGGATCGGACGCGACGATGAACAGGCAGTCAGCATCATCCCGTACCAAGAGGTCGACCAGCGAGGTCTCGCCAGGATTGTATCTGGCATACCCCCTCGTGAGGTCCACAGCGTACGGGTACCCCGTCTGCCAGGTGAACACTTCAGCAGCGCCAGCGACGTTGTAGTGTCCCCTCATGGGCCGGATGACGACCTTCGTGTCCTTGTTGAGCTCGGCACCCAGAGAGAGGATGGCATCGATGTTCCGGTGCCTTCCGCGTGTCATGGTCAGCCCGAGACCGAAGAAGAACGCGCAGAACTTGGAGCGCTTGAGCCTTTGGGCGAGCTTCATGACCTGCTTCTTGGTGACACCGGTCCCAGGTATCTCGTCCGGTAGCTCCTCGCCCTTCATGGCGAGCCTGAGCGCGTGGACCAGTTCGTAGTCCGTGTTCGGGTCCACCTTGATGAACTGGGTGGCGACACTCGTGGACGAGGTCTCCCTGACGTCGACGACCACGACCTCCCGGTCCTGGCGTCCCTTCTCCCTGAAGGCACCCCTGGGGTAGACTGTATATCTACTCATGTGCCGCAGGTGGGCCTCGGAGGGATTGCATCCCCAGTAGATGATGAGGTCCGCATGGTTGAGGACCGTCCCGAGGGTGCACGAAGAGATGCCCACGTCCTGGACAGCTAGTGTGGAGGGGCCATGACAGACCGAAGTGGTCTGGTCGATAATACCGCCGACCTCCTCAGAAAGGGCGATACCTTCCCGGATCGCCTCCACCGATGTGGATGCCCAGCCGAAGAGCACCGGTTTCTTGGCGGCGATGAGCAGCTCGGCCGCCTTGTCGATGCACGCGTCCAGCTTGGCCTCCTTGAACGTGTCGTCAGAGGCCTTCTTGTCACCGCTCTTCTTTCTGAGCAGGTTCTTCCTAGGTGCCCCCTTGGTGATGAACTTCTTGAACTTGTAGTATCCAACACCGCACGCGTGATGGACCTCGGCCTCGTCGTCGCCCGTCCTCTTGATATGGATGTCGTCGCAGAGGTTGCCGCAGAACGGGCACGTGACGTCAGTGACATCAGTGAGATCGGGCTTGATGTTCGTGACCTTCTCCTCCTCGGCCATCTCAGGCACCCCCGTACAGATCACCGAGCAGTCTGTCAAGACTCGTGATCGCCTGTCCCATGGACGCGGACACCTCGGCCGGGATCCCTTTGTACGACGGCATCCCGGTATGAGATGTGTCGGATGGGATGAGCGAGTTCGCCCACGGGCCGAGCGGTACAGCGATGACGCCCGGAGAGTTCGTGACCGGTCGTACCCTGAGCTCGACTGAGCCCGTCTTGGTCGTGACCTTCACGATGGAGTCCTCCTTGACGCGGAGCCGTTTCATATCATCCTCGTCCATGAGGACGGTGGAGCACTCTTCCTGGTACTCCTGGGTGAGCTTACCCATTTCCATGGCCTCACCCTGCCGCGCGGTCCGAACCGTGACCAGGGTGCATTTTATCGGTGGTGCTAGGATAAGGAATCCCATAATGATTACCTCAGATGAACTCGAACGCCTTCTTGGGGCAGGCCTCTCCGCATACCCGGCACGTTCGTGTGGCCACCTCGCCCGATACGCGGCGGCATACCTCTAGATTGATGATCTTGATGCGACCGTTGATGACCTTCATGATGACCTCGTCGGTGTCGGGCCCCTTCCCCCCAGCAGCTTTTGGATCGACGACGTTGACGGGGCATGCCACGAGACAGTTGCCGCATCCGTCACAGAGCTCCTCATGCACGATCAGGCCTGAGGCCTCAGCATCCTTGATGGTCTCAAGGAGCTCTAAGAGCTTCTCCCTGTTCTCCTGGAAATCCTCGGCCGTCACTGGAAGGCAATCCTCCAGCTTCGCCTCGTTCTTCAGGAGCGCCATAGCGAACGCCATGCACGATTTCTGCGGGCACTTCTCGCAGTTCGTCTTGGGCAGGAGATTGTAGAAATCCATCGCACGTACCATTTGGCATCACCGTCCTATGTATTGGTCAGAGCTCCCGTAGGTAGATCTTCTCGGGCCCGAGCTTGCCCCCGTAGTTACCTGCCGAGATGCGTTCAATCCCCTCGGCGTCAGCGAGCACGTCCACCGCGCTCTTGAAGCCCTTCGTCAGAGTATCGAGGTCGACCGCATTGAAGATGAACTCGTAGATGCCCACCACGTTCTCGGGGACTTTCGTGGCATCCACATTGTCTTTGATCGTGGGGCAATATTCGTGATTGGTGGATGCTTTGAGGAACTTGTACTTTATGGAACCGACCTTCGATCCGGACGAGCAGATGCCGCCCGGGAAGGGTGCAATGATCCCCTCCATCCCACTGATCCGCTCGATGACACGCTCGCACGCAGCAAGACCCTTCTCAGCATCATTGACCATGATCCAGAGGTTGCCCGAGTACCCTTTCGCGTACCCGAAGGACTCCTCGATAAGGAAGTCTCCTCCCATGATAGGGATCGAGTAGAGCTTTCGCCCCCACCGTTCGAGCGCCGTCCCATAACCGTCACCGAAGTAGTTCATCATCTTGCCAATGGGATAGGGTTCCTCCGATTCGATGAGGTTGAAGCAGGCCGTCGTAGGCGCCGTGAGGACGCATTGACCGATCCGCTCCAAAAGCTGTTCTTTCAGCACTTTTCCGCTTGGGTGGGTGATCATCACCACATATCCTGGTCGACCGTCGGGCCCTGACTCGACGAACGTGTCGATACCTGCCTCTGCGGGACAGAAGATGATTGACGTAGCGAATCCCACGGCCGATTGGGCGGCGATGCGTGCCCACCGCTCGTTCGAAGCGGTCACTAGGAACCGCCCGCACTTGGTGCCGAACACTTCGGAGAATGTGTCCTCGATGATCACGGTCAGTCCGCCCCCTCGAGCAGTCCGGACCGTTCGGTCACCTTGCCGCTCTTGGAATGCGATGTCCTCAGCACGGTGTCGTTGCCTTTCTCGATCTCCCGTGCCTCGTCGACCAGACGTGCGGCCGCGGCCAGTACTTCGTGAGCGGTGGCCGCCATCAGAACGTAATCTCGTTCCTCCTTGAGCTTGAAGCATGCCTCGAAGTCGATTGCGGCCACGTTCTCGGCCATGCGATAGGCGGCCATTGCCTTGGCGAGCGCATAGGGGTTCTGGTAGTATCCCATCTTGGCCACGGTGCGTGCTGTGATGACTATCCGTGGCAGGTCGTCGGACCCGAGCGTGCCGCTCTTGATCCGCTCGATAGCTGTGTCCAGCAGTTCGACGATGTGCCGGACCACGCCCGTCCCGGAGAGGACGCGGATGATGTCGGAGTTGAACAAGGCCATCTCGGTGGGGTCCAGGAACTCTCGTCGGGCCCCGATGAGGGGGTCGCCCTTGATCAGGACGTACCCCAGTCCTTCGGCCTCGAAGTCCTCCTTCGCGCGTGCCGCTGGTCCGTCGCTGAACACGATGCTCGGGATGCCCGCTTCGGAAAGAAGCTTACGCACCACCTTGGGGCCAGCGATAGCGGCGTTCGGTGTCGAGTACAGGACCAGGTCCGGTTTATCGGCGATAAGGGACGCGGCCACCTCCTGTGAGCTCTCAGGGTCCATCTTGGGTCCCGATGTCCGTGCTATGAACGTGAGGTCCTCCCGGTCCGCTCGCTCGTCAAGCACGAGGTCGATGAGCGGTGAGATACCTATGTTGCCAGTCTTGATAATCCCGATCTTCACCCTTTCCATACCGAGTCCCTCCATTCCCACTTGTCCTTCAGGAATCCTGCGATCTCTGACGAGTCCCGTCCTGCCACGAAGATCTCCCAGCCGGTCGTGTCCTCGAGATCGCCCCGTAACTGTGCGGCCAGCGCCGGGATCAGCATCTTGCGGTGCTTGACCTTCTCCTCCACCTTGAAGTCGTCGATGAACTTCTTGACATCGTCCGCGCTCATGGTGTTCGCTGCAACTGCCGTGTCCACGGCGAATCCGTTGGTGTCGAGCACGATGAGCCAGGCAGATACCCCGGACCGTCGGAGGTCGCCCTCCACTGTGAAGTAGGTTAAAGAGAAGTTCACCGTGAGGATGACGGGTGAATGCTCGTCGGGATCGCCGATCTTGTACAGCTCGGCCTTGACCGTCGGCTCCGTCCTCGGGTCCGTGTAGATGTTCTGGCGGAGGGTGAGGAGCGGAAGGACCGACCAAGGCTCCACCGAACTGAGCACGATCATGTCCGCGAACCTGTCCAGGTGTATGCTCGCTACAAGGGTCTCCATGAACGAGGCCTGTACGGGGTCCTCCTCTGTAAGTCCCACGGCGCTCGGGATCGTTAGGGTGGGATAACCCAGCTCCTTGACGCCGTTCTCGATAGCGGCCCTGCGTTCCTTGACCATCCGGTTGATCGAGTTCCCCAGCGCCTTACCGGTGATGCCTGTCGCGGGATCGAGCACAAGTCGCGTGAGCCCTGCGGCCTCAGCCTTCCGTACCATGGTCCCCAGCTTCGATGGGCTCTTCGAGTAGAGCACCAGGGTGGCATCGTAGGTCTTGGCAAGGGACACGAAAGCGTCGAAGTTCTTGGCCGTCGCAGTGTACATGACCGGGTTCTTCCCCTTGAGGAGCTTGAGCCCCTCCTCCATCAACTTCGGATCGACCGTGCAGAGCATGAGCGACTTGTCCGTCTCTTTCATTGTGAGCTCGATGGCGGTCTTGAACTTGGCCGGATCATCCGATGCGCACCGGATGGCGACCATGTCCAGGTTCAGGATGACGCCGAGCCTTTCTATGGAGAAGGTGTTGATGAATTCGATGCGCTCCTTGATGGTCTTCTCGTCCATAGTGTCGGCTATATCAATGGCGATGGCCGTCGGATTGAAGTACTTGAGCTCGTGCCGATAGAGCACCTCCTCACCACCGAGCTTGATGGCGGTCGCACCGCTACCGATGGTTATCTCCCTGATGGGCGGAGTAAGGATGTCAACGAGCACCAAGCGCTCCATATCGGTCATGCTGGCGCAGCTCTCGGGGGTTTTCTCCCGCTGGATCAGCTTCAGGGCCAGGGCCATGCACGATTCCTCGCCGCAGGCCTCGCAGTTCCTGCCAGGGAGATACTTGTAGATCATCATAGGTGTAAGTCGTGGCATCCTTTCATACCCCCTTGATCCATTGCTCGGGTTTCATCGGCTTCGAGTCGTCCTCTTCGATGAGGAGCTGCTCGGCGATCGATCTTAGAGCATCGATCGCGCCGGGGTGAAGCATCATGAATATGTCCGCACCGGAGAGCAATGCCATTAACCCGGTTGTCGCCTCCCATAACGGGCCGCGGTAAAGCTTCTCGCCCCACTCGTCGTTCTTACGCCAGGCCTCCCTGGCGGCCCACGCATTGGAGGTCCCCGAGAGTATCGGATAGTTGAGGTCCTTGTCACCGCGGAACGCCATCTGACGGATCCGCTCCATGGTGGTGATGGTGTACTCCACGCCGTAGCCCAGGGAGCCGGTGAACGTGTCCATGACGATGCTGTTCCGTGGGACACCCTCGACGACCAGACCTCGGGTCAGTGTCTTCTGAGCGGCAGGGTCCATGGTGGCCAGGGCGAGCACCGCGTGATTGTGCTCTATTACCGCCGGAGCTATGGATTGGTAATTATCGTTGAGCGCCGCTGACAGGAGCACCCGTTCCCCTGAGGCCGCTTCAGCGGCCTTTACCAGCACAGGCGGGTCCTTCTTTCTGTTCCCTGAGCCTGAGATGATCATCGGGACCTTGATCTCTTTGAGCATATCCTCGATGAGCGCCGCTGCGTCCTCTGGTGATGTGTCCTTCCCGTTGATGGGATCGGTGGAGATAAGATGGAGCGTGATCATCTTGGCATTGTACCGCTCGATGGCCGTCTTCGCCCATTCGACAGGGCTGTCCATTACGCCATCATAGTACATTCGCACGGCCTTGGGGAGCTTGAGCTCCATGTCGAAGATATCATAGGAGAACACAGGCATGTTCGGGACCTTCGCCTCGAAGGTGTAGAAGGGCATGGTCTTCTGGCCACCGATGACGACGCTGTAGTCCCTCGTACCACCATCCTCCTTCGTCGCTCCGATAGTGAGCTCTAGGATGTCCTGCTTCCATTCCGCGATGGGGGTCTCGAACTTGAAAGGCCCGACCTTCTTGGGAGGGGCACCCGGTGCACCGGCCATCCCCGGGCCCGCTCCGCCCATCATCTGGACAAGGACCTGCGTCAGGGCCGGTGTGAGCTCGAGCACGAGCTCATCGGCCTCGATGGACACGTTCTCCAGTTCCAGCCGCTTGACCTTTGACATCAGGTCAGAGATCGTAACTGCTCCGTTCTTTGTATCCTTCTTCTCTTCTGCCATGGTGATCACTACCTATCATGAAAAGATACTGTTTCCCAGTTCAGTGACGGCCGCAAGGGCGGGCGACCCTTCCTTGAGCGACGCCACGGGGCGGCCCTCTAGGTCGAGCTCGGTCACGTGTTCGTCGAACGGGACGATAGCGTCGATATCGAGACCCATTTCCTGGGCTTTTGATTGGAATAAATCAGCCTGTCCATCACGGATCTTGTTCCCGACGACGAGTAGCTTACCGACATTGAGCTTCAGGTCATTGGACATCGTGCGAATCGAACAGGCGGTCTTGAGGGAGTTCAGGGATTGGTCCGTGACCACGACCAAGGTATCGACATCCCTGGTCGTCGTCCTGCTCAGGTGCTCGAGCCCGGCCTCGGCATCGATCACAACGTGGTCATAGCTGTCCTTTGCACTGTCGATGATGTTCCTCAGCAGATGGTTGACCGAGCAGTAGCACCCCCGTCCCTCCGGCCTGCCCATGATGAGCAGGTCACAGTTCGGCCCCTCGATTGTAACCTCGAAGACCTGGCCGTCCAACCACTCACGCTTCGTAACGCTGGGGGCGAGCTTGTCCTTCTCGGCCAGCAACTGCTCACGGACATCCCCTATGGAGCGGGACATCTCGAGACCGAGGGCGAAAGCCAGGTTGGCGTCCGGATCGGCATCGACGGCAAGGATTGCCGCCTCAGGGAACGTCTTGCGTAGCTGTGTGACCAGTACGCTGGCGACGAACGTCTTGCCCGTACCGCCTTTACCTGAGACCGCGATGATCACGAGCAGTCACCCGTCCTACTCCTTCACCTTTTGGATGATGACCTTGTCAGCGTAGATCCTGGCGTTCTTGAAGGTGATCTTGAAACCACCACCGGCCGGGACGGTCGCTGCAGGAAGTGTCATGACGGGCGCACCGGCCGGGACCTGCATGAGCGCGCCCGGCGCGGCGGCCACCGGCGCGATCTCGGTCGCTGCTGGAGCGGGGGCTTCGACCGGAGCCTCCTCCTCAGCCGGCTTCATCCATGCCTGAGCGAGAGGGTGCTCCTTCTCCTCGAGGAACGATTTCAGATCCTTGAGGTTCTTGACGTCCTCGGTAGCGATCTTGTCCTTGAACTCCTCGGGGATGTAGTCCCCGATGGCATCGTAGACCACCTTGGGCATCCAGGCGACCCGGGTCCACCCGCCATCACCCTTGAGGAACTTCTTGGACCGGAAGTACTCGACTGCCGTCCCCAGGAATCCCTCGGTCTGTTCGCCACCACCGGTCTGTTCAGCCATTTGGGAGAACTTCAGACCGTTAACACATGTCTCCATGTACTCCCGGTTGACGAGACCGACGCCGTCGATCTCCGGGATGTAGAACACGATTGCCTCGAAGCAGCCGCATGATGTGTGGGGCAGTCCGAACATGGAGTGCAGGTAGATCTCTTTGGTGACGCCGCCCGACTTCTCGTCAACGGCCTCGTCCACACCAGAATATTGTCCCTTGTCCGCGTCCAGAACTTCACCCTTCTCGATCACGAAGTTTGGGCCCTCAGGATCGATCCGCGCACTGGCACGTGCATCGAACCACGAAATGGCACCGCACAGGGCCATCCGCTCGGGAGTGACTACACAGATATGGATGGGTGCGAAGGACTGGCAGAGGATACAACCATAGAACTCGTCCACTTCGTCGTCCGTCAGTGTCCGCGCCCGGGCATCACGCGCTTCGTAGATGTCGCGTGCGTTGGCGATCTTCGACTCGATCTCCTTCTCATCGGTGTAGATGAAAGCCTCCATCTTCTCGATGAACTTGAACTCCTGCTTCATCAGCTGGATCGTGATCTTACCGAGATGCTCCAGGGTGAGGCCCTTCTTCACGTCGTCCTTGTTGACCCTGATCCAGATGTCGTAGCGCTGGTTCAGGTGCATCACGCCCTGGATGTAGTTGAAGAAGTCGTGGATCCTCCGCTCGAGCACGGGCTCCAAGTCCTTCTCCATCTTCTTTCCGGCGGTGTGCAAGATGAGCGCGAAGGAAGTTCTCGAACCGACCTTGAAATCGGCCAGGTCCTTCCCGACGACGGTCACCTTCCCGTCCTTGACCTCCTTTGGATCTTTCATCTGGACCAGCTCGAACTTGTTCGGGACCTTCGGGCCACCGAACTCAACGTGCATCTGTTGTTGCCTGATCCGCTCTCCCTCGTGGACGATCCCCACTTCAACTGGTATGTCCTCGAACATTCATCATCCCTCCAAGATCGTGTCTATCATTTTTCTCCAGCTCTTTTCGCTCATGTTAGCGAGTGAATAGGTAGCGTTTGGTTGGCCGAACCGCGAGAGGTTGACCGAAATTTTCTTCGAGAAGTGCTTAAGGTGACTATATGCCGCTGATGTCATGTAGTACGGGAACCCGATGATGAACACCACTTGGACATCATCATCGTCCTTGAGACGCGCAAGGTATGCGTAGAGGTTCGCCTCGTACTCGGGCTCCTTCTTGGAAAGGCCCTTTAGGATCTTGTAGCCGCTCCCCACACCAATCAGCTTCACGTTCTTGCGCTTCGCCGCTGTCTTGACGAGCTTTTTCGCAAGCTCTTCATCAGTGTGTGCACCGATGAGCATGACGACCTTCTTGTTCAGTAGCGCGCCCGCCATCTTCTCGTTCAGCGGGCGTGCCCGTTTCGACCCCGGGACGTTCCCGAGGTTCCAGGCCTCCACCGATTGTACGACACGCGTGATCGGTTTGTAGGTTTTAGATGACGGGTCCTTGACCTGTGTCTTCTTGTCCACGGCCATCACCCCCTCACCAGCCTTTTCAGCAGTGTCGGATCGACCGTCTTCTTCCGCGTCCACCCTTTCTTCTTCAGCGTCTTGAGCATCTGTTCACGGTAGGTGAGCGGGATGTCCTGCTCGGTGCGGACGAACTTGTCGATGTCGTCCGGGAACCGGTCAAGGTACTTCTGTGAAAGGTCGATGTAGTGCGAGAGCTTGATCTGGCGACCCTTGGCGGTGTCGTTCGGCCGGATACAGAGCTTGCACGCCATCACGATGGTCTCCTCCACGGTCTCAGCAACGTACAGGAGATGCTCCGGGCACGGATCGATCTGGACCTCCTCGCCGTCACGAGCATTGTAGACCGTCCACCGCTCGGGATCCTCAGTGTCCCCGAGCATCAGGCGTCGGTAGATGTTGCCCTGGGGCCCGACGATCACGGGGATGCCCATCCGGTTCACACCCGTAGCGATGGATGCTGCCTTCTGGCTGTATGCACCCCAGGCTATGCCCACGGCCCCCAGACGGTTGAGGATGTAATCGGCGATCTCCTCATAGTTCGCCCTGAGCTTCCTGTGGGCGAAGATGGCGGCCACCTTCGCGGCAGCACCGAGGATGTGCGCGTTCGCCACACACGAGCCCACGTTGACCAGGCCGCCCTTGTCGAAGACGCCCGGGTACTGCTCGTACAGGTCAGAGTAGAGGGCGATATCCATAGCGGCGCAGCCGGATACGACCACGATGTAGTTGCGCTTGAGGAACTCCTCGGCGATCGTGACGTTAGCGCTACCGCCCTCGTGGTTGGGGCATCCCACCAGCGCTATGATGCCTGGGATCTCCCCGAACACGATGGGCTGGCCCACGGTCCGGATCTGCACGTCTTGCACGGGTCCGCTCCCGATACGCATCTTCGACCGCTGGTTCGCGACCTTGTCCTTAGCGGCGGCCAGCACCATCTCGGTGATGGGCAGACCCTTGCTGCACGCGCTCTCGCACTTACCGCAGCCTGTACACTCGTCAAAGAACCTGGCGAGTTCAGTAAGGTCCCCCTCGGCGGCCTTCTTCATGGCCGCGGGAACATCCTTGTTGAAGTGACAGTTACGCTGACACAACTGACATTGCGTGCAGTTGCTAGCGAGGGTCTTCACATCGAACTTGAGGTACCGGTTCTTCTTGTCCTTCCTCTGTTCGTACTTGTACCGGGCCAGCTCCACGGCCACCTCGCCCACCTTGGCGAAGTCGGGGATGAACGCGCCCGGGAGCTCACCGCTCTTGAGCTTGTCGATGATGACCGCCGGCTCCTCCTTGGAAAGGTCCGGGAGGCCCGAGCAGGCCTTGTTGGATGTTGCGAGCAAGGGTGTGTCGGTCTCCTTGGCATGCTCCAGGACATCTGTGCGGACGCACTGCTCATCAATGACGATGACATCAGCGACGCCCATCTTGAGGAACCGCAGCTGCATGGAGAGGGGGCCGATGACCTTTGCACGGTGGTCGTGTCGTGTGACGTCGTGGGAGGTGCAGCATATGCCCGCGAGCTCTACGCTGTCGTAGAGGTTGTTCTTGTCCAGGTAGTCGGATATATCGGTCCCGGACACGAGGTTGTGGCCTATGAGGAGGATTACCGGCTTCTTTGGATCGAGCGAGCCCATGCCGATGTCCACCAAAGGTGCCTCGGAATCACCCTTAGGCATGTCGAACCCGATGATCTGGATGATGTCGGCCACTTCCTTGGCCAGATTATCGATCATGCTGACATGGAACGCTTTGGAGTTGAAGTCGAGGGCGTCACCTTCCTGCCCCGTGTGGGTGGCGGAAAGTGCGTGGAGGACCTGTTCCTCACAGTAATCGAGCACCTTCCTGAAATCCCCGAGCCTTTGTGGCTTGATCCCGGTGATTAGCCTGGTCAGGGGAGCTTCTATAGCGATCTGTCCACCCATGTCGATCTTAGTGTTCGCCCCCTTCCGCTCGAGGAGCACGTTGAGAAGATGACGGCCGTGGGCCAGATGGGCTGCAGTACCGATGCAACAGGCGATGAGGACGATACGCCCCTGCTGGGCGTCGGCCTTGATGCCGCACGCACCTTTCTTCCCATGGAGGTCGCACTTCCCCATGGTGCATAGGCAGCACATATCGCACGCAGGCATATAGAACGGCTTGTACCTCTTCAATAACTTGAGGTCCCATTCGCGAAGGGATTCGAGGCTGGGGAACGGCGTCGGCCCTTCCTCCTCCTCCCAATCCTCGATGAGATCGCCGATATTGATCTGGATGTTGCCGAGACCCATGTCAGGGAGTTCTGTCTTGGTTTCTTCTTCTTTCTCGCTCATTCCGAGTGCACCCCCGTCCGTTGCCGGGAAAAATCTCTCCCGTATACGTTTGGGAAAGGGGCAAATGTTAATATATCTAGGCTGCGGCGCACATGTTTATCATAACAGTGTTATGGCTTTACGATTGTTATATTCATGGCCCTGATGCTTCGAGATCCTAGTCCGTATATGGCCCTCAGGAACCCACCTATAGTTGAAACACTAAGTCCGGACGCAGACTACCAATTATTATCTGGACCGGCCACGCACGCCTGGTGACGTCTATGACGTATCCACGATCTTGCCCGCGATTTCCTGCACCTTGATAGCGTCCTCGAGAGTGATATCGGGCACCTTACCTTTGAGGATGGACTGGATGAAGTGTGCGTCCGTCTGCCGATGCCCCCACACCCTCGTACCCCGTACCGCAAGGTCCCATTCCTGTCGCTCCGGTTCGGATCCGTAGAGGATGACCTTATTGGTATCGATGGCGTGGACCACGTTAGTGTTGTCCCCGTACACCTCGAACCGACTGACGGCGGCCGCGGTGTTTGTGGTGGCACCGTAGTGCAGGTTGCCCACGATCCCGTTGGAGAGCCTGATGACGCCCATTGTGTTGTAGCCGGTGATTCCTCCTGCCACCTCGAGTTTAGGGTAGCTGGGCATCCATTCAACGCTCTCGATCTCGCTGTCGAACAACCATCGGAACATATCGAGAGACCAGACCGATAAGGTGAAGTCGGGATATCCCCCGCTCTTTTCAAGATTCCAGGCCCAGGAACTGGGGGGCCACTGCTCCGCCAATGCCGGTGCTGGGATGAACTCACGGAAGTGGAAGGCGATGGGCTTTCCAATCTTTCCGGCCTTGATCATCTCCTTGATTTTCGCGTAGATGGGTGCGAACCGGAAGTTGAGGTTGGGCATCAGGACGACCCCCGCCTCTTCCGCGGCCTTACCTAGCTCCTTCGTCTGCTCGATGGTCGCGGCGATCGGCATCTCACAGAGGACGTGCTTCCCCTTCTTGATGGCCTTCATGGTCATGTCGTAATGTAGGGGGGTCGGGAGCGAAAGCATCACGGCCTCGACCTTGTCGTCCTCCAGGAGCTTGTCATAGTCAAGGTAGTACGGTACATCGTACTTCTTTGCGAGGGGCTTCACCCGGTCCTCTGCGATATCGCAAATGGCCACGAGGTTCGAGCCCTCGATCTTCTTGAAAGCGGGGACGTGTGCCTGTCCCCCAACGAAACCGACGCCAACGACAGCGACTCCAACATTATCAGCCATAGTATCAACCGAACCGTTTGACCGCTATCCCATTATCAACAATAAAAGGTTGACCCTCGAGTGCCGGTCCGCCCACGATGATCGCAGAAGTATCGGACAGAGTATATCCCGGGAAGTCGATATGTGACCTACGCTTCGGCCTCGGCCTGTTCCATGCGCCGTTTTATGGTCTTGAGCCTAGCGAAGTTCTCGCGCTCCATCTCCTCCAGGGACATCTCGATGCGGCGTGCCTCGCCCTCGATCCGTGGTATGAGCACCCGCTCCAGGGCGTTGACCTTGCGCTTGGTACGGTTGATCTCCTCGGCCAGCGCGCGAGCACCGAGCTCCACCTCGGCGAGCTCCACGACAAGTCCCAGCGCCTCCTCGAAGCGCTCCACGGCGGTGTCCAGCCGGGCAGATGTACCGATGTAGCCATACCCGCGCTCCTCGGCCGTCTTCCGAGTACCCCCCAGGATCTCAAGGATGGGGACCCGCACGCCCATGATGTGACGCCATCCCGCTCTAAGCTCTAGCTCCCGGGATACCGCGAGCGCTGCCGAACCGACGGACTCCCGCCCATGGATGGCCATGGCACCGCCGAGCTGCAGGTGGGCATCGGCAAGGACCGACTCCACCCGTTCCCGGAGCGCTGTGAGTTCTTTGATGATACTGAAGAACTCCCCGATCAGAGCATCCCGCTTCTCTTTCAGGAGCTTGTGCCCCTTCCGCGCCAGAGTGATGCGCTTGCGGACTGCCAGTAGCTCCATCCGGGTCGCTTTCAGGGGCCGCGCCATATCGTACTACTCCTGCTCGTCCTCCGCTCCCTTGGGCCGGAACTTGGCGATCTGGTCCAGTGGTATCTTCTTCAGCTCGTTCTCGGGCAATCCCGCAAGAAGGTCCCAGCCGATGGTGAGCGTCCGCTCGATCGTGCGGTTCTCATCCCGCCGCTGGGTGACGAACTTGCCCTCGAATCCGTCCGCGAAGCGCAGGAAGCTCTTGTCACGAGAGGTGAGGGCCTCCTCGCCAACGACCGCCACAAGGTCGCGAAGGTCGCGACCTTCGGCATAAGCCGCATACGACTGGTCCGACACTCCTTTATGGTCCTCGCGGGTCCGGTCCTTACCGATACCCTCGTCCATGAGACGCGAGAGGGAGGGGAGCACGTCGATGGGCGGATAGATGCCCTTGCGGTGCAGTTCCTTGGAGAGCACGATCTGACCTTCGGTGATGTATCCCGTAAGATCTGGGATAGGGTGGGAGATGTCCCCCTGAGGCATGGTGAGGATCGGGATCTGGGTTACAGAGCCTTTCCGGCCCCGGATGCGCCCGGCCCGTTCATAGGTCATGGCCAGGTCCGTGTACATGTAACCGGGATAGCCGCGCCGACCCGGGATCTCGTTACGGGCAGCAGCTATCTCACGCAGCGCCTCACAATAATTTGTCATGTCCGTACGGATGACCAGTACGTGCATATCCTGCTCGTAGGCAAGGTACTCTGCTGCGGTCAGCGCGATGCGGGGTGTGATGATGCGCTCGATGGCAGGATCATCTGCGAGGTTCATGAAGGCCACGATCCGCTCGATGGCACCGGTCCGTTCGAAGTCCTTCATGAAGAACTGGGCCTCCTCATTGGTGATCCCCATAGCGCAGAAGACCACGGCGAATGCCTCTTCCTCACCGGGCACTCGTGCCTGGCGTGCGATCTGAGCGGCCAGTTCGTTATGAGGCAGTCCTGCCTCGGAGAATAGTGGGAGCTTCTGACCGCGGACCAGTGTGTTCATGCAGTCGATGGCCGAGATCCCTGTCTGGATGAACTCCTGAGGGAACTCCCGGGCCGTCGGATTGATCGGGGCACCGTTTATGTCCTCCTTGGTCTCAGGGATGATGGGGGGACCCCCGTCGATGGGTCTTCCAGTCCCGTCGAACACACGGCCGACTATGTCGGGTGACAGGCCCACCTTCATGGTCTCGCCGATGAACCGCACTCGTGTGGCCTTTGCATCCAGGTCGCGTGTTCCCTCGAACACCTGCACTACAGCAGCGTCCGAGCGCGCTTCCAGTACCTGGCCCTTGCGCCGCTCACCAGTGGGCGTATCGATCTCCACCAGTTCACCGTAGGCCACGCCCCGCACACCGTTGACGATGAGGAGGGGCCCCGTGATCTCTCCAATGGTGGAGTATTCCACTTGTTTGCTCGCCTTCGACATCATTCATCACCTCCAAGGGTCGCGAACTCCTCGCGCATATCCTTCATCACCTTGTTCTCAGTGTCCTCGAAGGTCGTGTTCTTCGCCTCCTTGAGCCGAGCGATGCGGTCCTTGATCTTCATAGTCGCGATCCGTTCCACCGACACGCCGGTCTCTAGCGCTTTTATGGCCATATCGTAGAACGCCAGAGCGATCTGGAGCATGGCGACCTGCTTGGCGATAGGGCAGAACGAGTCCTCAGGATGGTAGGCGTTCTGCTGCAGGAAGTCCTCCCGGATGATCCGGGTGACCTCAAGAACCAGACGCTCGCTCTCTGGTAATGCATCGGGTCCCACGAGCTGGACGATCTCCTGGAGCGACTGCTCCTTCTGCAGGAGCGCCATGGACCGGTCGCGGGCCGCGCGCCAGCCCTCGCCGGCGTTGGAGACGTACCAATCGGTGACCGAGTCAAGGTAGAGCGAATAGGAGTCGAGCCATCCTATGGCAGGGAAGTGGCGGCGGGAGGCCAGGGACTTGTCCAGTGCCCAGAACACCTTGACCACTCGCAGGGTCCCTTGGGTCACAGGCTCGGAGAAGTCGCCACCGGGCGGCGAGACCGCACCGACGACCGACACCGATCCCTCAGAACCACCGAGGGTCGTGACCCGGCCGGCCCGCTCGTAGAACTGAGCAAGACGTGTGGGGAGGTAGGCGGGGTAGCCCTCCTCGCCAGGCATCTCCTCCAGACGTCCCGAGATCTCGCGCATGGCCTCTGCCCACCGGGAGGTGGAGTCGGCCATGATAGCGACCGAGTAGCCCATGTCGCGATAGTACTCGGCGAGGGTCATACCGGTATACACCGATGCCTCGCGGGCCGCTACGGGCATGTTGGAGGTGTTAGCGATGATGATTGTCCGCTCCATGAGGGGCTTTCCCGACTTGGGGTCCTCGAGCTCAGGGAATGTGTCGAGCACTTCCGTCATCTCGTTCCCGCGCTCGCCACAACCGATGTAGATGACGATGTCGGCGTCGGCCCACTTGGCCAGCTGCTGTTGGGTGACGGTCTTTCCCGTTCCGAAGCCGCCCGGGATAGCACCTGTACCGCCCTTGGCCATAGGGAAGAACGTGTCGAGGATTCGCTGGCCTGTGAGTAGGGGGATGGATGGATCGAGCTTCTTCGAGTTGGGACGTGGGGTGCGCACCGGCCACTTCTGTGCAGCGGTGACCTCCACTTTGCCGTCCTTTGTCTCAACAACAGCGAGGACTTCGTCCACGTTGTACTCTCCGACGGGAGACACCTTTGCGACCTTACCGCTCAGCCCGGGAGGTACGAGCACCCGGTGTGTGACCACGGCGGTCTCGGGGATGGTGCCCACGACCTCGCCACCGCTGACCGCGTCCCCTTTCTTCAGTTCGGGCGTGAACTTCCATTTACGTTCCCGGTCGAGAGCCGAGGCGGTGACACCGCGGTGAAGGAACGGGGTCCCCGTATCTTTCTGGATGACCCGCAGAGGTCGTTGGACACCGTCGTAGATGGTACTCAACAGCCCCGGACCCAGATCCACCGAGAGTGGAGCGCCCGTGGCCACGACCTCGTCACCGGGTGCGATACCCGCTGTCTCTTCGTACACCTGGATGACGGCCGATTCACCGATGATCTGGATGACCTCGCCCACCAGGTGCTCTGCACCAACGTGGACGACCTCGTACATCCTCACACCCTTGAGCCCGTCAGCGACGACAACGGGTCCGGCGATTTTAATGATCTTTCCTGATATCACGATTATTCCTCCTTTATCCCGACTCCGGTGGCCCTGCGCGCGAGCTCCTGAGCGATGCTCTCCTCACGCGGTCGTGGCCCTGAGGCGTCGGGTACCTCGATGAGCATGATCTCCTTTGATAGGCGGGGCACGAGGTGCTCCGCCGATGCCTCCGTAGCGATGACAAGAGCTACCTCGGCCTTTTTGAGGGCCTCTGCCACGGACCCCCAGTCAGTGTCGTCCTCTGCGACGATCTCCTGTGCGACCCTCACACCGGCCAGGCGGAAGCCCGTAACCGTCTGCAGGTCGCCGACTACTCCTATTCGCATCTCATACCACCACCATGAGCTCTTTTATGGTGCTCTGATCCATATTGGCGGCCTTGCCCCTGATCACGGCGCGGAGGTTCCGTGCCTCGTACTCCCGCTCCAGCATGAAGGCAAGTATCGCCTCTAGGCCGAAGGGTGAGCCTTGGAACGTGGTCCGAGCAAGTGCGAGGATGTGTCGGTCCAGTGCAGCCTCCATCCCAGGTGCGCCGGTCCCGCTGGACAACGCCTCCACGAGCATGGGCCCGTAGATGGATCCCTCGAGCGCTGCGGCGAACACATCAAGCGAATCGGCCCGGGCGGCCTTCTCCAGCACATCGGCCGAGAGCCCGCCCCCTGGCAAGGACGCGGGGGGTTCAGCACCACGGTTAGCCGCGCGCAGGGCCATCTTGAGGTTCTCTACGTCCGCCATCTCTTCCACGATGGTCACGAGGGCCATGTCCGCGCCAGGTAGTATCGCGTGGTCCATGGCATCGAACCATACTGCGTCGAGCGCCAGTTCGAGCGCATGGAGATTGCCGTTCTCTTTGTAGGAGTCCAGTGCCGCATCAAGGGAGATGTCGAGCTCGTGACTGAGCCTGATCACAGCCTCCTCCACTGTGGATGCCCGCGCCATCAACTCATAGTAATGGGCGTCCCGCCGGCCCCATGTGGGGGCAGGATGGATGTTTTCGAGTTCGTCCGCAGTACGTCCGGCATGGATGCCGCGTATGACACGGCGGATGCTGGCGATATCCAGACGCAGCCCGAGCAGCCGTCCGAACTGACGGTCCTTCACCGGCACTAGGTCCAGAGCACGCACTTCAAGGCGTGCCAGTTCCCGGTCCAGGGTATGGTCCGCTCCGTCGACATCTCCGCGCGCAAGCACGGGCATGAGGGCTGGACCGTAGATTGTACCGTCCAGAGCGGGCGCCATGTCCTGGAGCGAGCCCGCCCTTAACAGCTCCTCCCATCGACGGGGGGAGAGGGCGATGCCCCTGATTACCCGCAGCCGGGCCGTGGTATAGGCGTAGGCCGCGGCCCGGACGACCCGGACGTTCCCGAGAGCTGCTACTAGCGCTATCGCGAACCCTCCCAGGAAGCCTAGGGCCAGGCTGAAGAGGACGACGGAGGATGGTTCCATTAGCCCTCCCTGTTACCGAAGAGCTCGCGGGCAGCTACCGTGCGAAGCTCCTCGTCCATGGCGTCCATCCGTGCCTGCAGGGTGTTGTCCACCCGTCGCGTACCGTCCTCCGAGGCGACCACGACGCCACCGGTGATGGCGCGATCCGCCTCCTGAACGGTGATGGATGTGTCGTGTCCGGTCGCCTTGCTCACCGCCGTCTGGATGTTCGGAAGCCGTGGCCGGAGGATACCGAGGTCCTCCTGCCGCACAAGGGCTACGAGCGAACCGCCACCAAGGGCCGCGGCCCCTTCCACCACAAGGCGGACCAGGATGTCGGTGTACTCGGGCCTGTCGGCAAGGCCGATGAGGGCGTTCTGTGCCTCGTCAAAGACCTTCTCGATCAGTACCTCCTTCTGCTCCATGACCGCTCGACGAGCGAGCACTCGCTGGCTAGCAAGGATGCGCAGACGCTCCTGGCCAGACTTACGCTCGTACTCACCGCGCATAACGAGGGTGACATTTTCACACTCTGCTACACCCTCTGCGCGGATGTCGATGGCCTTGCGCTCGGCCTCGGTCACGACGGTCTCAGCCTCCTCAGAGGAGGTCCTCTTCACCCATGTGAGCAGTTCTTTAGCTCCCATGGCCGTTCTACTGGACGCCTGCCGCTGTCAACAGCGGGAAGATGACCCGGAAGAGGATGAACAGGGCGACGATGAGGCCGTAGATAGCCTGTGTCTCGGGGATAGCCGCGAACACGATCATCTTACCCATTGTCTCTTCCTTCTCTCCCACGACGCCAGCAGCGGACGCCGTGGCGATACCCTGGCCGATACCCGATCCAAGGGCTGCCGCGCCGATCGCCAGACCAGCACCGATGCTGGACAGGCCGATGGCATACATTATCAGCTCGTTGCTTAGTACGTCTACCATAGTTATTCACCTAATTTCGCGGGTCCTAGGCCCGCATTCGTTACGATCGTTCATCATGATGTGACCGCTCATGTCACTGCACCCCCACCGCGAGCAGCGGTAACATGACGCGGAATAGGAGGAACAGGGCGACGATGAGCCCAAGGATGGCCTGGTTCTCGGGCAGCGCCGAGAGCACGATCATCTTGCCCATGGTCTCCTCCCGCTTCTCAACGACACGGGTGGCAGCGGAGGCCGTGATGCTCTGGCCGATGCCGGAACCGAGGGCCGCCAATCCGAGGGCCAGGGCCGTGCCGACACCGGTCATGGCGACGGCGTATATGAGCGCAGTATCTGTGAGTGGCATGTCTATTTCACCTCTGTACACACGCGCCGTGGACCGAACGGGGCGAACGCAGAGCCCCCTCCTTCGTAATAGGCGCTGAAGTGCTCAACATAATGGAGCCTGAGAGCATGGACGAAGGAGCCGAAGGCGGCCGAGAGGAATGCCGCACCGTGCCCCAGTAGGAGGAACGGGATCCCGAGGAGTATCGAGATGCCTCCCAGGATGCCCGCGAGCATGTTAACTACCATGGCGATACCGGCACCGGAAAGACTGATGGCCAGGAGGCGCCCATAGGAGAGCACCCGACCAAAGAAACCGGTGACATCGAAGAAGCGTGAGAACGACGCGATGGGAAGGTTGGGTCCCTCGCCGACCATGAAGCCCAACAGGGCGAGGGCGACGAGCCCGAGGCCGATGTATGTGGCTCCTAACAGCGCGGAGACGATCCCGGCCTCCACAAGTAGCCAGAAACCCTGCTCCGTTATCAGTCGCTTCCAGTCGCGGTTGCGGATACCGTCGGCCAGTCCCACCAGGATACCGAGGTTGATGTGCATGAGCCCCATTAAGAACGAGAGGTAGAGAAGGGTCTCGGCGTTGGCCATTCCCGGATAGGCGGGTTTGTAGCAATAAGGGACCGGGAAGTCGGGGTAGTTCGTGGGGCCGACATCGATGGCTGGCCACTGCAGTCCCTCGTGCTCCCCATGCTTTGCAGTACACTCGATGAGGTCGCCGAAGAAGCTGCCCATGATGACGCCTATAACGAGCGTGACGAGGGCGCATGCCGTGAGCACCCCGAACAGTTCCCGGGCCCCTTTCGGTTGGGACACCCGCTTCCTGAGATGGAACACAACGGCCAGTAGCGCCAGGCCGTAGATGAAGTCGTTGAGCATGAAACCGAAGAACAGCGGGAAGAATATCGCAAAGATGATGGTGGGGTCGGTCGATGTGTAGGTAGGTAGACCGTAGGTCTTGGTAAGCAGTTCGAAGGATTTGAGAATGGGCGGATTGTCAAGGAGCACAGGGGCTTCATCGCCCTCGGGGTCCGTGGCTTCCACGATGACCGCGTCGCCGCATATCTTGTGTGCCACGGTCTCGACGCTGTCCAAGTGGCTGGCGGGTGTCCAGAAATCGAGGACGAAGGTACGCTTGGTGGATCTCGTAAGGCCCTCCCCGTCCAACTGCTCGCGCTCGAACCCGAGCAGCTCCACGAGCACCTCTAGCGCCTCTCCATGCTCCTTAGCGAGCATCGCCAGCTCGTCAACGAGTTCCTGCTCACGACGTGCAAGGTCCTCATCGGTCACATCAGGGATCGGGCCTGGCTGAGGTACGGGCTCGAGTCCGGTGAGCTTGAGCCGCCGGAGGATCTCTGTGCCTCTTGGGGCGAGGACACAGTACGCATGACTTCCATGGTCCCGTTCTTGCGATTCCCAATGGAGCGTGTCCGGCCCTTCGGCCAGCTCTTCCTCCACACGGTCAGGCTCGGAGGTGGTCCCGATAACGATCTCCAATAGGGTCCAGCTCCCACCTTCGACCCCGAAAAGGTTCCAGAGCTCTGTGCGATTCCGGTGCTCTTCCAGGGCCTCCTGCTGGGTGCGGACCTCGGAGCGGCCTCCCTCGATATCACGGATCCGCTCCTCGAGCTCGGCGACTAGCTTCACGGACTCCTCGATCCGGGCCACTTCCTCATCAGACGTCAGGGTCTTGGTGAACCGCGGTTGTACGCCCATGAACATCTCTATGATGTTGCTGGCGCCCCTGGAACAGAGGAGATCCCGGATGCGTGACGCCTTCATGTGAAGGGATGATGCGGCCCGTGAACCGTCGGTGATGCCGGCCGGTTCGGCACCCTCCACTTCGCAGCGGATGAGCGAGATCGAGCCCTCTTTATAGAATGCTCGTAAGAGCGGGAGACGATGCTGGATGGGTCCCACCACAGTAACACGCTTCATGGGGGAGGGTCTAAACACGCTCATTCCCCACGACGGCCTTAACCACGGCGGCAGCGGCGACGGCGACCTTTTTGGTCGCCTCTTTCTGGATGCGCTCCGCTTCTGTGCGCCCCTCATCGAGGATGCGCTTCCCCTCAGCCTCAGCCTCATCTCGAGTCCTGGCCAAGAGGGCCTCGCCCTCCTTGTGCGCAGCCTCACGAGCTTTCGCGACCTGTTCGTCACGATCCTTATTGGCCTCGGCGAGGATGCGCTGCGAACTGTCCCGTCCTTCTTTTAGGACCTGCTCCGCATCGGCCTCTGCTTCAAGCACCTTCCCTATGACATCTCTGGCCATGCTACCGCTCAAATCACCCGCTGGTTAGTTTTAAAAAACCTCCGAAGCCCGTCCGAGTGGCCCTCATATCATGAGGTGTGCTACCTTGGGCTATGGCAGCACACTAACACGCCCGGTGCGAATAGTTTATAAGACGAACTTTGTTGTGCGCACGCGGTTCGAGGGTACTAAAATGGCACACAAGATCAATCCGTTCGAGAACGTTATCAAGCAGATAGACAAGGCAAACGAGATACTGAAGCTAGACAAGGGTGTAGTGGGAATACTCAAGCACCCCCAGCGGGAACTGGCTGTCTCCATGCCGATCAAGATGGACAACGGTGAAGTCAGGGTTTTCCAGGGCTACCGAGTCCAGTACAATTATGCACGAGGACCCACCAAGGGCGGCATCCGCTACCACCCCGACGTCGACCTCGACGAGGTGCGGGCGCTGGCGGCCTGGATGACCTGGAAGTGCGCAGTTGTCAACATCCCCTACGGTGGGGCGAAGGGAGGTGTCATCTGTGACCCCCCCTCAATGTCGGAAAAGGAGTTGGAGCGCCTCACCCGTCGTTACGCTTACATGATCCTTCCGTTAATCGGCCCCGAGAAGGACATCCCGGCTCCCGATGTGTTCACGAACGCCCAGACCATGGCCTGGTTCATGGACACCTACTCGATGTTCCAGGGCTACTCCGTACCCGGTGTTGTAACGGGGAAGCCCATCTCCCTCGGTGGTTCCAAGGGTCGGAACGAGGCTACTGGTCGTGGTGTGATGTTCGTGGCCAGGGAAGCGCTCAAGCACAAGAACATCCCGATCGAGGGTGCTACCTGCGCGGTACAGGGCTTCGGTAACGTGGGGAACCATGCCGCCCTGTTCATGCAACAGAAGGGCTCGAAGATCGTGGCGATCTCCGACGCATCTGGCGGTATATTCAATCCGGACGGCGTCGACATCGAGAAGGCCTTCGCCTACGTCAATGAGAAGGACGACCATCTGCTCAAGGGATTCGAGAAGGAGCAGCCCGCGTGTGAGTGGATCGAGGGGCCGGCCGCGGCCACCAAGAAGCTCCTCGAACTACCTGTGGACGTGCTCATCCCGGCCGCTCTGGAGAACCAGATCACCAAGGAGAACGCCGACAAGATCAAGGCCAAGATAATCGTGGAGGGTGCCAATGGCCCCACCACGCCTGAGGCCGACGAGGTACTCTTCAAGAAGGGTATCTTCGTGGTCCCTGACATCCTGGCCAACGCCGGTGGTGTTACCGTCTCGTACTTCGAGTGGGTGCAGGACCTCCAGGCCCACTTCTGGACCGAGCACGATGTCAACGTGAAGCTGCGGGGCGTCATGGTCGACTCCTTTGCGGATGTGGTGAAGCTCTCGGAGAAGTACAAGGTGGACATGCGCATCGGCGCCTACTGTCTGGCACTGAAGCGTGTGGCCGATGCCATCACCATGCGCGGTATCTTCCCCTAAGGAGAGAATTCAGAACAGGATTACCTGCATGTGAGGGTACCCCGGGCCCACGTCACCGGTTCAAGCCGAGTCTGGGTCGGGGGTGCCCTCCCTTCTATTAGCAGAGGTCCCACTCCCCCCGAAAGGATTACACAGGGGAATCTCAATGAGGCCCATTGCCACGGTATATATAAATTATATGGGCCACGCCCGAACTGGGACGGGCCATGGGTTCATGCTATTTTCATGAAGTATTTCGGGATATCGAGAAGGCAGCAGAGATACTCGGCCTCCCTAATGAGAAGGTGGAGCGGCTACGCCACTCGCGTCGCGAGATTAAGGTCGCCGTCCCACTCGTAATGGATGATGATACTATCAAGGTGTTCACTGGCTACCGTATCCAGTACTACAACTCCAGGGGTCCATTCAAGGGTGGTGTGCGCTTCGATCCTGGTGCAGATCCCGACATAATCAGATCCATCGCCGCCATAATGAGCCTGAAGTGCGCCGTCATGAACTTCCCGTGGGGTGGTGCGCACGGTGCCGTGGATTGTGATCCCGAGGAACTTTCCGCTGAGGAGCTCGAGCGAGTCACTCGGCGCTATACCTATATGATCGCCCCTTTCATCGGTCCGAAGAAGGATATCCCGGCCCCCGGACGCGGCACCGACCAGCGGGTTATGAGCTGGATAATGGACACCTACAGTACTATGCAGGGGCACACCATAACCGGTGTAGTCACGGGGAAACCGGTGGAGGTCGGTGGTACGAAAGGACGGAAGGACGCGACCGGGCGTGGCGTGATGTTCGTGACGCGGCAAGCACTGAAACATGCCGGCATTCCACTCAAGGGGGCCACCGTGGCCGTTATCGGTTTCGGGAACGTGGGGAGCAACGTCGCCCACCACTTGACGCGAAAAGGCTGCACAGTGGTCGCCGTATCGGACCGACATGGTGGCGTGTACGATGGTGACGGGCTTGACATTCCTGCCCTCAGGGAGTGGACGGCTGTAAAGGGTGCTGTCAAAGGATTCCCTGGAGTCAGGGACATGACGGATAAGGAGATCATGGCATTGGATGTGGACGTGCTCGTTTCTGCCGCCCGGGAACTGACAGTGACCAGCAGGAACGAAGCGAGTGTCAAGGCCCGGATCGTGGTAGAGGCAGCCAACGCCTCTGTGACCTCCAGGGCTGCCGAGGGGTTACAGAAGCGCGGCGTGGTCGTCCTACCGGACATTCTGGCCAGCGCCGGAGGGGTGACCCTCTCCTACTTCGAATGGGTGCAGGACACGTCCTCCTTCTTCTGGAGCGAGGACGAGATCAACGTGCAGTTGCGCGACCTCATGCTCAAGGCGTATGACGAGGTGCTGGCCATGGCCGAAGAGCACAGTGTGGACCTAAGGACGGCCGCCTATGTCCTCGCCGTCGGCCGCCTCGTGGACGCGCAGGAGCAGCGGGGTATCTGGCCGTGAATGGTCGCGGCCCTGTCGCGCCCCGACATATATCCTCTTAAAATATACCTTTCTCGCCTAGCGCCCGAGGTCTGCACCATGTCCGAAAAAACGCCTGCGAAGAAGCTACGCAAGGAGAGCGTCCCCATGCGGAAAGCCTCTCCTCGTGATCGCATCAGTGACTATCGGGAGGTCGAGCTCGGGTACTCCGAAGAGGAGGCCCGTGCCGAGGCGGAGCGCTGTCTACAGTGCAAGGATCCTGTCTGCAGGACAGGTTGCCCCGCCAACAACGACATCCCTGCCATGGTGCTCGCCATCAGTGAAGGCCGGTTCGACGATGCCTTTACCATCGTCCGGGACCACAACATCTTCCCCGCTTTCTGTTCACGGGTGTGCCCCCACGAGGACCAGTGCGAGGGTTCGTGCGTGCTGGGCAAGAAATTTGATCCCGTGCGCATCGGGGCGCTGGAGCGCTTCGCCGCCGACCGCGGATGGCAGGCGCCATCATCAGCTGGTACGTCCACGGGGCGTACCGTGGCCGTCATCGGATCCGGTCCCGCGGGCCTTGCCTGTGCCAGGGAGCTCGCCATCCTCGGCCATACCGTCACGGTGTTCGAGGCACAACCCCTTCTCGGGGGGCTACTGGTCTATGGGATTCCCGGATACCGACTCCCCAACGACGTGGTGGAGAAAGAGGTGGAGCCCCTCCGAAAGCTGGGCGTACGCTTCGAGACCGGACGCCGGCTGGGGAAGGACCTCACGAACGACGACCTCGCGTCATTTGACGCGGTGTTCGTGGCCACGGGGGAGACCGAGCCCTATACCATGGGCATCCCTGGCGAAGAGCTTGAGGGTGTGTACACAGCCCTCGACGTGCTCGTTGCCGCCAACCTCGCGGATGCGGGCGTGAAGGACATCAAGGTGCCACCCATGGTCGGGACCGTCGCAGTGGTCGGTGGCGGGAACGTGGCCATGGACTCCCTGCGCGTGGCCAGGCGTCAGGGTGCTGACAGGGTCATCCTCTTCTACAGACGTGGAGAGGAACAGATGCCTGCCACGCCCAACGAGCTCGCCCAGGTACGCGAGGAAGGGGTGGAGATCTTGTTCCTCACGAATCCTGTCCGGGTCCTCGGGGAGAATGATCGCGTTACCGGCGTGGAGTGTATCCGCATGGAGCTCGGAGATCTGGACCGCTCCGGCCGACCACGGCCCGTGCCCATCGAGGGCTCCGAGTTCACCACGGACGTGGACACGGTAATCATGGCCATAGGCCAGACCCCCGCTGCAGGGGTGCGCGAGGCGCTCCCGGGTGTCGAGCCCCGGGGGAAATGGGGCCATCTCGATGCTGACGAGGAGACCGGGGCCACAGCCAATGATCGGGTGTTCGCCGGTGGCGACGTTGTCCATGGCGGTTCCACGGTGGTTAAGGCCATCATCGCCGGACGAAAGGCTGCGCAGGCCATCCATGATCGGTTCACCACATGAAGGCGCGCCCCGTCCCGTCAAGGGATATATGTATTACGCTCCTCTGCTGATGCAGTACGGGACGGCTCCTGCAGTTGAAAGGACCGTCCGGGGGAGAGATTGCATGACCGGTTCCGGGCATTCAGGGAGGACATGATATGGCCGCACCCTCGGTACTATCGACAGAGGCTTTCCTCGCTCATGGGGCACCAACAGTATGCCTGTTGCTGGGCTCGCTCCTCGTACTCGCCCTTATGCGGTGCCGACGCTATATTGTCGACGATTTGCACTCGAGCTCACGACAGACCCGGATTGCACTACTCTGTACGCTCGGTCTTTTCTTGTTCCTTGTCACCTTACATGTCGGCCACTTCCATCGTGAAGTGATTGACGAGTACTGGTTCATGGCATGGGCACGGAACCTCACCCTGGGAACGGGATTAGTGGACTGCTGGTACGTGGGTCCGGACGAAATGACCTGCCGTCCCCTGACGGACATGCCCGCCTGGCCAACGGCGGTCGCATTTGCCTTCTCTCTTGTCGGTGTGGGGAGCGGGACGGCCATCTGGCTCTCAATCCTCTGTGGGATGGTAGCCGTCGTTCTCATGTTCCTAGTTGGACGTCTGCTATTCGGGGACTGGGCAGGATTCCTAGCCGCTGGATTTCTGGCCGTGAATCCTGTCAACCTGATTTGGAGCGCCACCGCCGCCAACAATGTTTTCGCTCTGGTCCTTGTCCTCCTTACAGTGTACCTCGCTATACTCTATGCGCGCTCAAACGAGCCGTGGCTCTTGGCTGCATGCGCCCTGGCCTTCGGCATCAGCCTCCTCGCTAGGGTAGAGTACCCCCTGCTCGTCGTTCCCTTGATACTGCTCTTTTACGCAGAAGGAGTATGGCCACCGTGGCGCCACTGGCGGTTCGCACTCCTTCCCTTGGCAATTGCAGCCATTGTCTATCCCGCTACCGTGGGCCTGCAGGCAGGCCACCCCAAGAACGTAGTGTACACGAGCGACCTTCTGTGGAACCAATCGATTCAATATATGTTCAAAGTTGCCATAGGGTTCTATCTAACTCTCGCCGCCGAGCTACTCGTTCTGGCAGCCCTCCTGTTAGCGGATCGGAACGAGCGCGGTCATGTGCTCGCTCTTGGGGCCTGGTTCCTCGTATTCTTCCTGTTCTACAACGCATGGCTCTCCGAGGGTCAGGACCGTCTATTCATCATTACCTTTGTACCTCTGTTCCTTTTAGCAGGACTCGGTGCTCGGCAGCTCAAGGAGCGAATCGGTGTCCATGAACTAGTAATCTTGATGATTTGCCTCCTTTTCGCGTATAGCCCGCTGGACACCCTTGCTCGGGGCGAGGAGGCGCCCGATTCATCGTCTTGGAATGCACTAGCTACAAGGCTGGCCAACCGCTGGCCGTTCGATGACGACTGCTACATGATCTCTGAGGAACCCGCTCTGTACATGGCATTCAGAGTTGCCAAGGCTATCCCCGCAAGTGCTATACTGGACAATCCCTCTCTTGTCCGAGAGATTATCAGTTCGGGCGAATGTGTGCGACTGGGTCGTAATGTGAGCGGGGCTCTTGAGCCCGACATGGAGCACGTGATGATCGTCCTCCAAGAACAGGGCTACTCCCTTGTCGAGATGGAAGCGATCGGAGTTCCTGGAGCGAACATGACATTCTATGCGCCTCTCGCATCAAGTCATCTGATCCCGTCCTTATGACGGGGGTGCTCACTATGAATCGCGTTTGAATTACTGTCTACTCTGTTGAAGACGTAGTCAGGTAGGGCCCAATGGCCAAGTAATCGACGGCCCCCTCCTTGAAGGTGCGCACCGCATCTGCAGGGCCGTACACCATGGGGGTCTCATGAAGGTTGAAGCTCGTGTTGATCAGGGCGGGGAGATCCGTCTCCTCCTCGTAGAGCCTTAGCAATCGGTGGAGCCGGGGTGCGGTCTTCGCGGAGACGATCTGGGGCCTCGCAGTCCCATCAACGTGCACGACACCGGGACAGTGCTTCCGCATCCAAGGTGTGCAGTTCAGGGTGATGGTCATAGTGGTCGCCGGGAGCTCGGCGCCAGTGATATCACCGAAGCACTGTTCTACACGTTCCTCGAGCACTAGCGGCGCGAACGGCATGAACTCTGATCGATTGAGACGGTCGTTTAACCAATCGAGCACAGCTACGTCAGTGGCCTGTACCAGGATACTACGGTTCCCGAGCGACCGAGGACCCCATTCAGCCCGCCCACGGAACCGCCCGACCACCTTTCCATCAGCGAGAAGTCGAACCATCTCCCGTTCCAGGTCCGGGGGACGATGGTACGTGGTTTTTTCCCGTTCGAGAGCTGACCGCAACTCCTTCTCACTGTACTCCTTACCTAAGAAGAGATTGTCCAGACGCTCCGGCAGGGGACGAGCACACGCGAGGGCTGCACCCACGGCAAGTCCCCCATCGCCCATGTGAGGGAGCACGTATATGGAGTCAACGTCCTCGATCTCCCAGAGCCGCTGGTTGAGCCGGACGTTTGCGAACACTCCGCCGGACAGTGCGAGATGTGACAGGCCCGTGTGCTCAATCCAATCGACCACGAGTTCGGTCATCCGTTCTTCGATGTGGTGCTGTACCCAGGCGGCGACGTCCTCGCGACGATATCCTTCGAACTTACGCTCGAGGTCAGGTATCCCGGCCCATCCCCATCGGCCCATATAGGTACCCGATTCCGTGAAGGGGAATGGTACGTCGACAACCGTCCAGTCGCCATGAGCTGCAAGGCCCAAGGTCTTGCCTTCATGGCGGTGGGGGAGGAAGCCCAGCCATTGGGTTACGGCGGAATAGAACTGTCCGAATGAGTCCATCCCGTCCATAGTATCGAGCCGCTCGATATGACCGTCCTCACAACGGTTCACTGTCAGCGAGTAACCGTCCCCCAGACCGTCGGCAGTGATGCCCAAGACATGATCCTGTCCCGACAGGAAATAGGCCCCCGCGATATGGGCCACGTGGTGGTCGACAGGGATAATTGGCCGGTCCCTGATCGGTCGTGGGAGGTCCTTTCGTAATAGGGCGGGGACTGCCTTGGAGAGGATACGTCCGCTCCTTGATCTAGGATCGATGATGTTAAGCCCAAAGCGGTCCTGGACGAGATCGGAAAGGAAAGGAAGTAACCCCCCTGAATAGGATGCACGAACCCCGTTCTCCATGGACTGGAGCACGCGGATAAGACGTGCGTATGGGGGGGGTGTCATGATGCCCCCAAGTGCGATGACATCCACATCGGCGTAATCGAGGTCCGATATTTCGAGCACTTCATGAAGGGACAGTCGCGGGAATCCTCCCTTCAGTTTCCTTTTTGTAAGACGCTCTTCATTGACGGCCGCTAGAAGGGTTCCATCCTTCACGATACAGGCACCGCAGTCGTTCTGACTGTCCACCAGTCCGAGTACAACTCCTTGGTCTAAGGAGGATTCCAACCCCATACTATTGTTACTGGCGCTGAATCAAAGGATAAAAGAGTTGCGCCTATGGTGCAGGATTCGAATCGATAGGGTCTCGACAATCCGGAGATTAATACAGTTTGTATCGTTACTTCTTTTTCATCCCTTCTTCGGGAACGGTATCACGCATCGGACGACCGGTACCGCCTCTGAAGACGTTCAGCATTTCGGCAAGGATCGCGACCGTGATCTCGTAGGGCGACTCAGCACCAACGTCAAGACCGACAGGAGCACGCACATTCGCGATTGCCTCCTCGGAAACACCATCGCTGCGCAGGCGCTTGAGCGCAGCTCCGACCTTGTTCCTGCTCCCGATCATACCTATGTACCTTGCATCGGACTCTACAGCGGTCCTGAGACAGGTGTAGTCGTGGACATGACCGTGCGTGACGATCACGACAGCGCACATGGGATCAAGGGGTATGGTCGGAATTGTCTCTGGGTACGGGCCGCAGAAGAGCCGCTCGGCCTGGGGGAACCGCTCCTCGTTGCAGAACTCGGGCCGGTCATCCGCCACCCAAATGGGGATCCCCATCTTGTCACCCATGTCTGCGAGGGCAATGCCGATGTGGCCGCCGCCGCAGATGACGAGTCTGATTACCGGGCCATGGGTCTCGATGAACACCGTAACCTTCCCGCCACATATCATTCCCAGCTTCGAGAGGTCGACATCGATCGTTTCCGTGACACGGTGCTTCATCAGCCGCTTGGTTTTGCTATGGATGAACTTTTCTACCGCACCACCGCCGACGCTCCCGACGATGGAACCGTCAGCGCGCACGATCATCTTGCTGCCGATGTGACGGGGGCTGGAGCCCTCTGATGCTGTGATGGTGGCCACTGCGAACACCTCTCCAGCGTCTGCCAGACGGTTCATCTCAGCGAGCAGCTTGTCGACCATGTCAATGTTTCACGGTCGATTCATTTTTATCTTCGACCCTCGTGGGCCGGTCCGCACTTTCATTATTAAAGCGATCTGAGGATTTCGCTTGGAGGATACACACCCCGCTCGGTGATGATGGCCGTGATCAATCGTGCGGGTGTTACATCGAAGGCGAAGTTGTAGGCGCGAGCGCCGGGTGGTGCAATGGGCGTGCCCAGCACCTTGAGCACCTCTTCCTCATCACGTTCCTCGATGATGATGTCCTCAGCGGAAGGCGTGTCCGGATCGATTGTCGATGTGGGGGCTGCCACGTAGAAGGGGATACCGTTGTCATGGGCGGCAAGGGCGGCCATGTAGGTCCCGACCTTGTTTGCTACGTCGCCGTTGGCAGCGATCCGGTCAGCGCCCACTACCACCTTCTGGACCATCCCGCGACGCATGAGAAGGCCGGAAGCTCCGTCCGGAAGGAGCCTCGCTGGGATCCCCTCCTCCATCAGCTCGAACATGGTGAGCCGCGCACCCTGGAGCCTGGGACGGGTCTCGTCAGCGACCACGTCGATACGCTTCCCTGCCTCGACCGCAGCCCGGATGACCCCCAGGGCCGTACCGTACCCCCCGGTGGCCAGTGCCCCGGCATTGCAGTGGGTGAGCACCGTATCACCGTCATCGAGCAGGGCGGCACCATGACGTCCCAGGGCGCGATTGCGGGCGATATCCTCCTCAAGGATCCGTTGCGCTTCCGCCAGTGCCACCGCAGCGATCTCATTCTCGGGCACATCGTGGACCGCGTTCTCTACTCGCTGTAGACCCCAGGCAATGTTGACCGCCGTGGGGCGAGTCCGCAGTAGGCGTTCTCGTGCGCTAGCAAGGGCCTTGCGGGAATCGTCCTCGCGAGCAGCCAAGGCCATACCGAATGCGGCCGCGACACCGATGGCCGGTGCCCCGCGCACGGCCATACACTCTATAGCGAGAGCGAGCTCCTCGACGGTCGTGCATTTGAGTGTGCAACGTTCGAAGGGGAGCCGTCGCTGGTCGACCAGTTCGACCAATCCTTCAGCCCAGCGAATGGTGTCCACATTATCCAAGACAGCGTTCAACGTTAAAAATCGTTCGCTGGCGCCTGAGGGATTGTGTCAGCGGCCCTAGAACAGGGAGGCGAACTCCCCATAATCGGGCTCGTTTGCTGGTCCGTGGACCTCGGGGAGCTGAGCGAGGTCCATACCCTCACGAAGCTCCTCTGATAGGATTACGTCAACGTGCATTCCGTACCCCGGGGATGTGAGTTTTGTTTCCCCTTTAAAAAGATATCGTAAAAACGCCCCCGAACACGGGTCCAATCCGGGGGAACATGGGGTTTGGACCCCTTGTGCGATACCCTTATTAATCATGGCTGTCGATTGAGCAAAGGCAGCTATGGGAGAGGTCGTCGCGTTCGTGGAGCTAATGGGGAACTACAATTCCCTCCGCGAGACCGTGGACCTCCTCAAGGAGCAGGAGCACTGCGCCGCGGTGCTCGCTGTCACCGGACCGTACGACTACCTGGTCGAGGTGCGGTGCCAGAGCATCTGGCAGCTCACCAAGGTGCTCGACCGCCTAACGAACTTCCCGTGGGTCACCCGCTCCCGGTCCTCTGTTGTGAAGGAGGTCGTGAAGGAGCCGTCGACCTTTAAGTTCATCGAACCCTCGGATGACGACCAGAAGCAGATGCTCAAATCCCATCTCATCGCCACCGTTTCTATCAACGTCCGGACAGGAATGACCAAACCCCTCGCATCACGGCTCAAGAAAGTTCCACAGGTCGCGCGGGCGTACGTGGTCACCGGGGAACATGACCTTCTGGCATCCATCGACTGCGGGTCCATGTTGGACTTCGCCGAGTTCCTTGACACGGTGCACGAGTACGAGTACGTCAAGTCCACGAACACGGCCTTCATGGTCCGGGCCGGGCGGATGCTCCAGCCAAGCGAGACGTCCTGAGAGGACCTCGGGGGGAGACCATGTCCCCACCAGACCGCTATTTGGCGATAATTGTCCTGAGCCTGTTCCTCTGCGGTTGCTTCTCCTCGGGCCCCGAGGAGAGTACGCCGCCCAAGGACGGGAAATTCACTATCGGAGGACATCCTTACAGGTTCGTCCAGGGAACCCTCGTCCAGGATGACCGCGACGATGATGGCCTCGCAGTCGTCGGTGTGGCTTGCGATCTGCACGGGAACGGGACCGCCGCAGCGGCCCTGGCAGCCCGGTTCAAGGACGCTGGTGTTGACATCGTGCTTGTGTGCGGCGATATCTGTGATCATTACCGAGATCCGGGGCCGGACGATGCGGAGATGGAACGGGTGCTCACACCGTTCCTGACGACCAGCATGCTCGTGCTGACCATCCCCGGGAACCACGAGCAGATGCAGGTATACGATGCGGTCCTGACCCGCATGATGAAAGCCAATCCGAACCTAGTGGACATGGTCCGTGTACCTGTGGCCCGGCTGGATGATGTTTCCATCGTGGCACTGGGCGGTTATCACGACCAGCGCTTCATCCCGGCCACTGGTCGCCTTATAGGTGACGAGGAATACGGATCAGCGGTGCGTCGGGCCAAGGACCTTCCAGTACCACGTCTCCTTCTCACACACGGCCCACCCCGGTCAGTGCGGGAGGGCGGGATTGACCAGATCACCGACGGGGCCCATGTCGGCGATCAGCGTCTCAATGAGGTGTTCGAACAGGGCGGGTTCACCCTCCACGTGTTCGGCCATATCCATGAGGCTGGTGGACGTGCAGAAACGCCGGGGGGAGAAGAAGTACCACCGGACACGCCGGTAGCTCAGCTCCTGCTCAACGCGGCACCCGGCCATCCCTGGACCCTACTTGATGGCTCGGACACACCTGGCCAAGCGGCGATAGTGCGGATACTGAACGGCACGGCAACGTACAGGATAATCAGCGCATCCTGAACCGGGTCCCGCTCGATCGCCCAAACGGATTAAAAGTTTGGTAGCGCGCCATCGAGCAGATGGTCCTTCCAATCCCTCGTCAGGGTGTGAGCATGACCCTTGCCGAGGCGTTACGGGCGGTGACCTCGATCCCATTCTCCTCCTTTATGGAAGGCGAAGAGGTGGCGCGCTTCGAGGAGGCCTTCGCCCAGTACCTTCACGTAGAGCACGCCATTGCAGTGGCATCGGGTCGGTACGCTTTTCAGTTGCTGATGGAGGCATTGGGGCTATCACGAAAGGACGAGGTGATATTACCGGCCCTCACCATCCCTGTCATGCCAAACGTAGCTATGTGGTCTGCTGCCGTGCGGTTCGCGGACGTGTCGCCGGAGACCTACACGCTAGATCCCACTGCAGTGGCTGACGCGGTCACACCGAGGACGAGAGCGATCGTCCCAACTCATCTCTATGGATGCCCGTGCGACATGGCGGCGCTGGGTGACCTGGCCGAGGACCATGGTCTAGTGATGATCGAGGACAGTGCCCATGCCACTGGTGCACGGTACAAGGGCCGCAAGGTCGGTACCCAGGGGATGGCTTCAGTATTCTCGATGGCGACCGGCAAGACCCCCATGGCCTTCGGGGGGGGCATCATCACCACGGACGACGGTGCTATCGCCCACGCCGTCCGCGAGGTGTTGGCAAAAGAACAGCGACCTTCGAGGACACGGATCACAAAGGCGGTGATCAAGGACACCGCCGTCTGGGCTCTTACCCGTCAACCCCTTTTCAGTCTGTCCGTTTTCCCCGCACTGGCCCTTTCCTCTGCTTTTGCATCGCTCTCAGGCTCTGCGGCCACCGATCCTTTTGCCGAGGAGGAGCTTCTGCTAAAGACCCTGCCCCCCGGTTCCCGGGGTAGTCTAACCAATGTCCAGGCCATCAAGGGCCTTAGTGGGCTTGACCACCTCGACGATGAGCTATCCCGGCGCCGGGCGAACGCCCACGCGCTCGACCGCGAGCTCGCCGACATACCGGCGCTCACTCTCCCGGGTGCGCCCCGGAACGCAGAGCACGCCTACCATGGGTACTGCAGCCGTGTTAAGGACCGCGCCGGTTTCATGAAGCGGATGCTCCGGCATGGCGTGGATACGCGGGCGACCCCTATGATGGCATGTGGGTCCCTTCCGATGTTCGGTGGCGCCTCAGGAAGGTGCCCGACGGCCGAGGTACTGGCCCGGGAGCTGGTCCATCTGCCCGTGCACCCGCCGCTGGGCGAGCCAGAGATGGCCGCCGTTGCCCGGGCCGCCCGGTACGTGACAGAGGGCCGCTGATCACTCCTCTTCGCGGAAGAGGTGCTCCTCGCTGGCAAGGCAGCTTGCCGACTGCTCGGCCGCCAGCTCCGCCTTGGTCTTCTCGGTGTTGGACCCGCCGTATATGGCGCCGATGTTACCAGCAATGCCCATGTACTGGCCCAGCCCGAAGATGAGCGAGGACGCGGTCGCCACGGTACCGCCGGCGATGCCGATGGCCACGGCCTTTAGCGCTCCGCCGATGGACATCTTGCGCTTGTGGGTGAATGAGCTCACACCGTAGGACACAAGTCCCAGCCCACCGAACTGTACACCATTGCGGACGTACTGGCCGTACTCACCGAGTAGCTCTAAGCTCTCAGCGTCCTCGGGGGCAACCTCGATCCGGGCCTGAGCGATGGCCTCGCGGATCTCGTCCATATGGGCGCCAGGGTCCTTCAAGGCCTCAGCTATGTCAGGCATATTCTCGTGATCGTAAAGGAGGAGCTTGCCCATGGAGTCGTAATCCTTGATGTTGCCCGTGATTGCCAGAGCGTCACTGAGCTGACTGAACGGGTGCCCGGCATCGAAGGAATGGATGTAGTTCTCCGAATAGGGTCCGATGTAGTTGTTGGTCGGGTCCACGATCAGGTACTGCACACCCTCTTCGGTCTGGACGGGGACCTCGGCCCAGGCATGCCCCACACCGCGGGATATGCCGGTACGGATGACGGCAGGTATGCCCTGCTCTCGGGCGATTGCTGTGAAGAGGTTCGCATGCTCGGCGCACACCCCGGTACCGTCCTGGAAGGTCTCGGCGGCCGTCTCGGGGACGTTGACATTGTAGATGCCCACATAGTAGCCGTTCATACCGATATGCTCCTTGACGTACTCGGCATCGGCCACGACGGTCTCTAGCACGGTGTCCTCCTCAAGCTGCGCAGCGACCTCTTCCATCTCCTCGGTGACCGCGAGGTAGCCGGTGGTCTCGGTGAGCTCCGCGTAACCGTTGTTGTCCACGACGACGTCGAGCTCTTCCCAGGAACCATCCTCCTTGAGCGAGGAGTAGTCGAAGCCTTTCTCCTCCACCTTTTGTTCGGACACTTCGGGATCCCGGTCCAGGAGCGCGGTGAGCGCATACCCGGCAGCGAACAGCCCTCCGAGCAACATGACCTTGCTCACATCACCTTTGTTCAAATCATCATTAACGACGTACCCGTCCGCAGCCTCGGCAGCGGAGGAGCCATCGCTCTCAAGATCATATCCGACCATTGATACCTACACCTGTCGCGGCAGGCTCCCCTAGGTGGTTAAAAATGTTTCGGCGGGGCTAAATCGTGCGAATCTTTGGCACGCGGGAAATCATTATAAGGTTTGGCGGCGGGTTGAGGCCTGCGATGTTCAAGCACAGGTCGCCGAGCATCAAAGTGCGCAAGGCCATGTCCGCGGCAGCCGTGGGTCTTGGTAAGGACTACACTTCATCCAAGGACGCTGGCGCGACCAAGGAGCTTGTGGCCAAGGTATCACGGATGACGGGGAAGGCCTATGTCCGCCCCGTATCGAGCGGGAACGGCGCCATCTTCGCAGCGCTCTTCGTTGCCCCAGGTCCCGTGATGCTGCCAGATACGGGCGGCTGGATCGCGTTCAGGACCCATCCAAAGGTGCTGGGGCTGGAAACCCAAGCTCTCGAGACGGACCAGGGTCACCTCGACCTCGACCTCCTGAAGAAGAACCTGGACATGAAGGCGCCCAAGACCCTCATCTACAGTGCCTCTTCCGGATTCCTTGCGGAGAACGACGATCGCCATATCGCTAACCTCTGCCGTGACAAGGGTGTACGGGTCATCGAGGATATCACAGGTGTGCTGGGACGAAAGGACGCTGGACGCCACGCGGACGTCGTGGTCTGTTCCACCGGCCCCGCCACAGTGGCCAACCTCCTTTCCGGAGGATTCATCGCCGCTGATAGCGAGGAGCTCTTGGAATCGGCACAGTTCGCCCTCTCCTTGGCCGCACCCGATCCTGTGACAGTCGCCGGGATGTTGGTGGCCTTGGAAGAGGCGCCCCGGACCTATCAGGACCTGGTGGAGACGGCCGATCAGCTCAAGAGCGACCTGGAAGGGTACAGCCAGCTGGTCCATTCGCGGCGACGAGGTATAGGTGTCGGTCTCGACCTGAGCGAGGGTGTGCTGTCCCCGGAGTGGGTATACAAGCGCTCCTTGGAACTCGGCCTACTCACGGACCTGCGCTCACCGCTCCTGCTAAAGGGCCCGCGGTACGATCGACTCGACGTGCCGAGCGTCACCATCGAGCTTAAAAAGGTTGACATCGCGTACTACGAACGGGAGGCGCTGATCGGCCGCCTTGTCGAGGCCGTCGATGCCCTCCTCAGACCACAGGCCTCCGTAGCTCAGCTGGTCAGAGCGGCTGATTCGTAATCAGCAGGTCGCGCGTTCGAATCGCGTCGGGGGCTCATTTCACACATTAGATAGAGATTGGTCTCTTTGTATGCGGATCCGAACGGCCAAGAGCCCGGTGCCCGTTAACCCAAAGTGTTTTAATCCTGCTCGACCGTGGATGTGACCACGATGGCCGACGACACGATCTCCATCGCTCTCCGGGCCGTGGGCACGCTCACACGGTTCGTCAAACCGCCCATGCACCGTGATGTCCCCGCTGGGACCACCGTGCGCGAACTTGCGAACTCGAACGGGGTCGAGGACGGGATGGTGATGCTCGTGTTCGTGAACAAGGAGAAGACATCATTCGACCGTGTGCTAAAGGATGGGGACGAGGTAGTGCTATACCCCATCGTCGCTGGCGGTTGACATTCCTTCCTAAGGCCGTCTCTCCCGCATCGCTGGCGACCTCCGCACCCTGTGACCGTGGCACAGGGCGCACCATCACGTTTTTAAATCACTTGCAGTTCTCGCCCCCTGCCCCAGGACGGGTACGGGTCGTTACCATGGAAGGTAAGATGCGCGCTGTCATGAAGGTCCGGCCGGAGTACGACGGGACCGAGATCGTAGAGGTGGACATCCCTAAACCAGGCCCCACTGATGTGCTCATCAGGAACAAGTGCGTGTCCATCTGCGGTACTGACGTCCATATATTCAATTGGGACTCGTGGGCACAGGGCCGTATCAAGACCCCGCTCATCTATGGACACGAGTTCGCGGGCGAGATAGTCGAGGTAGGTTCTGCTGTCACCAGCGTCAAGGTGGGAGACCGCGTATCCGGCGAGTGCCACATCGTGGACGACCGGTGCGAGATGTGCCAGTCAGGCCGGGCCCACATATGTGACAACGTGGAGATATTCGGTGTGGACCGCACCGGGATCTTCGCTGAGTACTGCTGCATCCCGGCCCGCAACGTGTGGGTCAACGATCCCACACTGCCCCCCGAGTTCTGCTCCGTGCAGGATCCGCTGGGCAACGCCGTGCACACTGTATTCTCCACGAACGTCTCGGGACAATCAGTAGCGATCCTTGGAGCAGGCCCCATCGGGCTCATGGCCACGGCCGTGTGCAAGGCCTGTGGTGCTTCGGAGATCTACGTCGTCGAGGGGGACAACAAGTATCGGGCCAAGCTCGCCAAGAAGGTGGGCGCCTACAAGACCTTCCTCGCCTCCAAGCAGGATGTGGAGAAGGAGATCCTCGAACGTACGAACGGTGCGGGTGTCGATGTAGTTCTGGAGATGTCCGGTAACGCCCATGCCTTCAACACAGGTCTACAGATCCTGAAGAAGGGTGGCCACTTCGCTATCCTCGGTGTGTACAAGGAACCGATCCCGATCGATATAACCGATCAGGTGGTATTCAAGGGCATCACGATGGTCGGTATCACCGGTCGCCGCATATTCAAGACCTGGCAGATCACCAAGAACCTCCTAAACATACCCTCGCTCTGCGAGGATCTGTCCACCATCATCACTCATAACCTGCCCTTCGAGGACTTCAAGAAGGGTATGGAGATTATGCGCTCCGGACAGAGCGGAAAAGTAGTGCTGTCCCTGGAGTGAATCGCCGTCACGGTCATCACGACACGGAGGAAGGAGCCATGCGCGACTCTAAAGCATTCCTGAAACAGGAGTATGAACGACTGGTCAACGAGAACCTCGACTGGAGGCTCAAGGTCCTACAAGGGCCGAGCACCCCCCGGTGCACCATCGATGGCCGCGATGTCATCATGCTCTGCTCGAACAACTACCTCAACCTCTCCAACCATCCGAAGATAAAGCAGGCGGCCATTGACGCGGTCAAGACCCACGGTGCCGGTTCGGGCTCCGTGCGGGCCATCGCCGGGAACATGGACATCCATGAAGCACTGGAGGCGCATCTGGCCCGGTTCAAGGACGTCGAGGCGGCCTTGGTGTATCAGACCGGGTTCGCGGCCAATGCAGGTCTCATCCCCCAGCTCGTGGGGGCCGGCGACATAATCATCTCCGACGAGCTCAATCATGGCAGCATCATCGATGGCGTCCGTCTTTCCAAGGCCAACAAGGGCGTGTACGCCCACAACGACATGACGGACCTGGCACGGGTGCTCAAGGACGCTGACAAGGACTTCAAGCGCATCCTCATCATCACGGACGGTGTGTTCTCCATGGACGGCGACATAGCTCCCATGGACAACATAGTCAAGCTTGCCGAGGAGTACGGCGCCATGACCTACGTGGACGACGCCCATGGTGAGGGCGTTATCGGCGAGGGCGGTCGCGGCATAGTCTCTCATTTCGGTCTCGAAGGGAGGGTCGACGTGGAGATGGGGACCTTCTCAAAGGCGTTCGGTGTCGTCGGTGGCTATGTATCGGGCACACAGGACCTGAAGAACTTCGCTCTGAACAAGTCGCGCACATGGCTGCTCTCCGGATCGCATCCACCGGCCGTTGCGGCCGCCTGCGATGCGGCCATATCGGTGCTGGAAGATGAACCTCAGCACCACAAGGTCCTGTGGGAGAACATCCGCTACTTCAAGGCCCAGCTCGAGGCCATGGGTTTCGACTGCGGTCACTCGGACACGGCCATCACACCTGTCATCGTGGGCGAGTCGAAGAACGCCAAGGCCCTGTCGGACGCCATCATCGCCGACGGTGTGTTCGCCCTTCCCATCGTGTTCCCCATGGTGGCCAAGGACAAGGCACGCATCCGTACGATGATGAACGCCGGGCACACCCGCGAGGACCTGGACACCGCGCTCGAGGTCCTGGAGCGCAACGGTAAGAAGCTGGGTATCATCTGAGGATTTCCGGAGGCCCGCTATAGTGGAGCCCAGGCGCATCGGATTCGTGGTGAATCCCATCGCCGGAATGGGCGGACGCGTGGCGCTCAAGGGCACCGATGGTGTGGTGGACGAGGCCCGGGCGCGGGGTGCTGAGCCCGTGGCGCCCGGCAAGGCCCGGGAGACTATGGACGCGCTTATACAGCTCGCAGAGAACAAGCCCCTGGCCATCGAATGGGTGACCAGTGCGGGCTCGATGGGCGCCGACGCTCTATCAGCTCTCCCCGATGCCCGGATCGAAGTGGTCCATGACCACGCTGATGCCACCACTGCCGTGGACACCGAGGGCGCAGTCCGCGCGTTCCTGGAACATGGGGTCGAGTTCGTCGTGTTCTGCGGTGGAGATGGCACGGCACGTGACGTCGTGTCCGTGACGGGGACCAAGGTCCCTGTGATGGGAATCCCTTCGGGCGTGAAGATGTACTCGGGTGTGTTCGGGATCCATCCCGCGAGCTGTGCCCAGGTAATCTGGGACTACCTCCATGGCCAGGTGGGTGGAGCGGACGCGGAGGTGCTGGACCTGGACGAGGACGCGTTCCGGGACGACCGGGTCGAGGTCCGGCTCCATGCTGCTGCAAGGACGCTCGCGGAACCCACCTACATCCAGTCAGGGAAGATGGGATTCGAACGCGTGGACGAGGACGAGCTCAAGGACGAGATGGCGATGACGGTCGTGTTCGAGATGCGACGGAATCCGGACACCCTCTACATTCTGGGTTCTGGCTCCACGGTGGAGGCCGTGGGCAGACGCCTAGGGCTCGGTCTCACGGTCTTGGGCATCGATGTTGTCCTAGACCGGAAGATAATAGCTAAGGACGCGGACGAGAAGACCCTCCTGAACATCCTTGAGGAACATGCTGACCGGCCCCGGTGCCTGGTCCTCACACCTATCGGCGCCCAGGGATTCATCCTTGGGAGAGGGAACCAGCAGCTCTCGCCACAGGTGGTCCGTGCGATCGGTATGGACTGTATTATGATACTGGCCACGGCCTCGAAGCTGGCGAAGACACCCGTCCTCCGCGTGGACACCGGCGACCGTGGTCTGGACCGGGAGTTCACCAAGAAGGGCTATCTTCGCGTTACGGTAGGGTTCAACACGGTCCGGATGGTGAAGGTGGAGGGTTAGCTCTCCTCCAGCACACGATAGACCTCGGCCGCACGCTCCTGCAGCCCGGCCAGTGCATCATCGAACGAACAACCCTTGGCCAGGACCGTGCACACGGGTTCGCCTTTCTCGAGCGGAGTACCCTGTGCAGGGCGGTCCGACACGTCCGACAGCTTCGGTGCCGGACCGTTCGCTCTGGCGTACACGATCGCTTTCCCCCAGACGTCGCTCCCGGAACGTGGGAGCTCGTCAGGCAGGCGTTCCCGGGATGCCTCGACATGGAGCTGACCGATGGAAAGATCGAGGGCGCGGTCGAGCGTATCGAGCGTCGACTGTGTGCGGGGATTGACCTCGAACACAACCAGCGATCCGTCACGGAGCGCAAAGTCGATCCCGAACGAGCCACGTAGCCCTAGCCGGGACGTCAACACCGAGCCAAGTGCGGTCAGTTCTTCATGCACTTGCCCGGGCACGGGTGCTGGTGACAAGCATCCACAGAACTGGTAACCGTCAACACCCAACCACGGCTCACCCAATAGCTGACGGTTCGTCCCCACAAGGAGCGATTGTCGACCATCGGCCAGGAAGCTCGCAGACAGAGGCGCACCGGGGACATGCTCTTGTACGAGAATGCCCTCCTCTGGGAAACCGCTGTCAGAGTAGTCCTCCCGGGTATGGAGCTCGTTCGGATGCTGGACGAGCCGCACTCCCACCCCCGCCGAGCCTACGGGCGGTTTGATCACACAAGGATAACCGATCCGTTCCGCGGCCTCTTCGATATGGTGCTGGTCCCGCACCCAGATCGAGCGGGGGATCGGGATACCAATTGTCTTGAGCGCGCGCACGTCCTTGGCCTGTCGCATGGTCTCGGGCGATGTTCCCAGTACCTCGCCCTTCAGGCCTGCGAGCACCTCCGGACATCGGTCGAATCCTGATGTGGGGAAGAAGGTAGTGCATCCGGTAGTCGTGGCGAGACCGTTGGCGAGCTCGACCAAGCGAGCTGCATCGAAGTCGAAGGCACCCTCGTCGTCGCTCAATGCCACAACGAGCTCAGCAGCATCCCTTAGGTCCTCATCACCGAACACGTCCGCAGCGGCAACACTGTAACCGGCGTGGATTAGCGACTCCACGACCGGGCGGGTGTTCATACCCAGGGCGATGAGGTCGACCATGATGGGTGGGACGGACGCTAACAATAAAATCATGACGGCAGCGACCCCACAAGGCCAATTAATTGATGGTGGAGGATAACGCCAGTAGATTACAGGGTCACTTCACCCTCACCCTTATAATCCTCCCCCGATCCTCGGCCATGGGAATGATGGGTTGTGGGTTTACCGAAGGGATTCTAAACCCGGATGTGGACATTCTGGAGCCCTGACCCCCCTGGGGGCAATGCCCCCGGGGTCATACTCGTCCGTTAGGTGCCCTTGACAGCAGCCACGATCTGCTTGAAGGTCTCGGATGCTCCGCCCTTCTCTTCGAGCACTGTGCCTGTAACGACGATGTCAGCACCGGCCTTCACGACGTTCCGGGCATGCTCCGGTGTCCGGATACCCCCGCCCACGATGATGGGGATGTCGATCGTGCCGCGCACAGCGGCGATCATCTCTGCGGGAATAGGAGCATCGGCGCCAGAGCCGGCCTCGAGATACACGAGCCGCATACCCATGTACTGAGCGGCAAGAGCGTAGCATGCCGCCAGTTCGGGCTTGGACCGGGGCATCAGCTTGGCCTCTCCGACCCAACCCACGGTGCCCCCGGGCTCCACGACGATGTAGCCCATTGGGATGGGCTCGATACCCATCCGCTTGATCGTGGGTGCACCCAAGGCCTGGGCACCAATGACCCAGTAGTGGTTCATGGAGTTGAGCAGGCTCATGAAGAGCACTGCATCGGCGTTGGGTGTGATGCCGTCGACATTGCCGGGGAAGAGCACCACGGGCAGAGAGCAGGCCTCTCTGATCGCGGCACCCGTCGCGTCGAGCAGCTGGGACGCGCCGGTGGAACCGCCCAAAAGGATGACATCGCTGCCTACCTCTTCGGCGACCCGCGCCGTGTTGGCAGCCTCCTCGGGCGACTGAGCGGCAGGGTCGATAAGTGTGAAGTGCAAACGCCCCTTAGGGAGGAGGGACGTAAGATGCTCGTACACGGTCTTTGATCTGTTGTATGCCATGATGATCACCGGTTACCTACTAGGAACGCTATGAGAGCACAGAACATGCCAAACTTTATAATCCGCTGTGAACGGCCGGCCGAGTCGCTTGTGAGCTGCCCCTGGAAGAGCTGGGCCGCTGCGGCGGCGAACAGCGCATCGGCGATGAGGATGGTCATGATATAGTATGTGGACGTGAGGAACCCGAGGTACACGGGCAGGAATCCTAGCAGGATTGCCGTACTGAGGGAGGCCGTGGCGAGTGAGCGTGCGCGTTCAGGGCCGTGAACTGCCGGGACGCTCTGGGCGTCCTCGGTGAGGTCGCCCTCCAGGTCCTCGATGTCCTTGACCAGCTCGCGACCGAGATTGGCAAGTAGGGCGCACATCCCGAGCACACCCACGCGTTGTAGCGCAATGATGTCATTAGCAGCGACGGCGACGCCACCGTACACGATAGTAAGACCGACAAGGAGCGAGACTATGAGATTGCCCCAGATGCCCATGCGCTTGCCGCTGTGGGCATAGGCGGCGAGGAGGACGGCCGCGAGAGCGGCGATAGCGAGTGCGTACGTGTTGATGGTGGCGGCCAGTCCCACACCTGCGAGGAAGAGGATTATCGCGTACGCTTGAGCACCCTGCGGTGAGAGCCTACCGGAGGGGATGGGGCGTTCGGGAGCATTGACCGCGTCGATATCGCGATCGTAGTAGTCATTAACGACATTACCTGCCCCGCAAATAAGGAACACAGTCGTGGCTGCTGGGAGGACACCGGGCCCTATTCCGGCCCCCAAGGCGACCTCTGCCCCCAAGGGCACGGCCGCCGCTGCCATAAGGCAGTTGGCGGGACGGAGCACCTCGGCAAATACCCACATCAGGCCTTACCGGAGCCCTTCTTCCTCACTCGCAGTCTATTGTATCCGCACTTGCGGCAGTGGATCTTACCCTGGCGGACCTTTATGGAGGCCGCGCGGTTCCGGGCGTTGCACCGCATGCAGACGAACACGTTGGAGAACATCCTCTGCTCTACGACGGGATCAAGCGCCATGATCATCACTCATAACCTCGGCCTGGATTGACAGGATTTCCGAGGGAGAGACTGCTTTGGAATACCTTCTTAAAAGGTTTTCGTTAAGTGACAGGAAGGAATGGCCCCACCGGAATGGGGCTATGAGCTGTTTTGCTTGCTCTTTATCCCCAAGAATGAAGAGCGCCGCGCACAGTGCCTCGACCGTTGAGAGCTTGGTCGGTTTCCCGTAATTGGTTGGATTGGCGGCAACGAGATATGGCAGAGCCCGCTTTCGCACGCCCCGTCGCGAGAGGCGTGGATCGGTGAAGATCTCGACCCCCCGGTTCCAAGAGCAGTCCAGGGCAACGACCGGTGTTCGCGATCCCACGTCCTCTTGGGAGAGCACTTTCTCACTGGTGGGATCCAGGAGCACCGAGCGAGCGGGGATCGAGCGCACCTCTCGGGCCAGCCCGAACCTGATTAGCTTCATGGCCGTGCACTTGCGCGGGTCGCACTGTCGCTCGCAGTATAAGAGGACCGATCGCACGAGGATGTGCTGCGTGGAAATACATAAGAAGATGGGCGTTCATACCCTGATCGACCACAATGGGAGACGAACAGCCCTTAACCCATACCAACAGGCTCCTGATCGTGCTCATCGTGTGCGTAGCGATCGTAATCCTCTTTACACCACATATCCCTGCTCCTAGAGGCCGGGCCGGGGCCACGGCGGGCGTGGTGACAGTCACCGCACGATATGAAGGGGGCGGTCCAGCCGCCGGCGCCATTGTGACCTTAGCGGCGCTGCAGTGTGCCTCACGGAACGAGGTAGGGGCCGCACGCACGGACATCGGCGAGACCACACCGCCACCTGCGCTGGAAGGTCCCACCGCATCAGCGGTCACCGATATCGATGGGATAGCACGGGTCGCGCTCGACCGTACATTCTATGAGGCTGCCTGTGGTTCACTGCGTGTGGACGTGTTCAGAGCAGAGCGACGTGGAGCGGAACGTGAGCTCAATGCCGAAGGTTGGTGGGCCGTTGACGCAGTCTCCCCGTACCGCACTTCTCGGGAGCACACGATCTCCATGGAGCTAGTATCGACACGGCTCCGTCCCCGGCCCGCTCGATGAGCTAGCGCCCGAACCCCAAAGCATCGATATTTAAACGGTGAGCGTGTATAACCGTTTTTAGATGACGCACCCCGGGCTGTTCGAGGTCTATCGCTGTAAAGGACAGACTGGGCGCCCGCGTTCTCTTGTATTATTGATACACGATAGCTCGACCTTTGGTCGCGGTTGAGCGCGGGGGGACGGCCCCGCGCGATCATGGCAGGACCCCCTATTCGCCTCCAAAACCTATGTAAAGTAAAGATACTTAAATGGTGAAGTAGAGCCAACCTCCATGTCGCTGCTGGATAAGGACATAATCTCCATGCGCGACCTCTCCAAGACCCAAGTCACGGGTATCTTGGAGCGGGCGCGTGTCATGGACGAGCGCCTGAAGGCGCGGGATCCCCCTCGGAGCCTCGCCGGACGGATGATCGCATCGCTATTCTTCGAGCCGAGCACCCGCACACGGCTGAGCTTCGAGACCGCCGCGAAGTGCCTGGGGGGGATGGTCACCGGGTTCTCATCCCCAAAGGGTACATCAGTGGAAAAGGGCGAAACCCTCTCGGACACGATACGCACCGTGGAACAGTACGCCGACGCTATAGTCATGCGTCACCCGTATGAAGGCGCGGCCCGGCTGGCGTCAGAGGCCGTATCCATACCGGTGGTGAACGGCGGGGACGGCTCGAACCAGCACCCGACACAGACCCTGTTGGACCTTTACACTATCTGGAAGCACAAGGGGACCTTCGATCTCAAGGTAGCCCTCGTGGGCGACCTCAAGCATGCACGGACGACCCGTTCCCTGGCCTACGCGCTGGGGATGTTCGGTGCGGACGTTGCCCTCGTGGCGCCCAAGGGGCTGGAGATGAGCACCGAGGTGGTGGACGAGGTGCGACAGCAGTGGGGGACCAACATCACCGAGGCCCACGATCCGGCGACGAGCCTGGGTGACGTGGATGCGGCCTACGTCGTACGCATACAGAAAGAGCGCTTCGCCGATCCCTTGGAGCTCGAGCGCCTCCAGCGCTCCTATCGAATCACTAAGGACACCCTCGCTTCGCTCAAGAGCGATGCCATCATCATGCACCCGCTTCCCCGTGTGGACGAGGTCGAGACATCCGTGGACCACTCCGACCACGCTGTTTACTTCGACCAGGCCTACAACGGAGTACCGGTCCGGATGGCGGTGCTCGAGATGCTCATCAACGGAGGTGACGCCTGATGGACACGGACATGAAGGTACAGAAGCTCGCGAACGGCTACGTGATCGACCATGTCCCGGCCGGGAACGGCCTCGTGCTCGCCAAGGTGCTGGACCTCACGGCGGCCAACGGGGAAACCCTTCTGGTCGGTACGAACCTCGCCAGCGGGAAGCATGGTAGAAAGGACATAATCAAGATGGAGGACCGTATCCTTACACAGGAGGAGGAGAGCAAGGTGGCCCTTGTCGCCCCCAATGCCACGGTATCGATCATCCGCAACTATAAGGTCGCAGAAAAGCGGACCCTGAGCGTCCCCGGGGCCGTTGAGGACCTCATCCGTTGCCCCAATCCCCGATGTATCACCCGGCTAGAGCCGAGACAGTCCTTCACTGTTGAGGGAACGGACCCCGTGCTGGTACGGTGCCGCTACTGTGAGCGCACACTCCAGGGGAACGAGGTCGGGGAGAACATCGTCACCGGGTAGACAATGGCAAATCTCACTGTTGACATCGGGCTGGAACGGGCGCTGGTCGCCCCCACCATGCTCGCCTCGGGCATCCTGGCCACGTCCGCGGGCGCCATCCTCCGGGTGGCCCGGCACAAGCCAGGGGCGATCGTCACTAAGTCTGTGGGACGGGAGCCCAATCCCGGCTACATGGGACCGAACGTAGTGGAGGTCGCCGGGGGCTATCTCAACGCCATGGGGCTCCCTAACTGCGGGTGCGAGGGATTCGCCAGGGAACTTGCCGACGCTCGTGACTCCAGCGAGGTCCCGCTGATCGCCAGTGTGTACGGTCCCACATCCGAGGACGTGGGCGCTGTGATCACGGTACTTGGGGACGGTTTCGACGCTGTGGAGGTCAACGCTTCATGCCCCCATGCCGGTCGCGGTCACGGGGGCATCCACGTCGCCCAGGACCGCGATGTCCTGCTCGCCATCCTCGCCGCCGCCAAGAACGCGACACGAAGACCGGTGCTAGTCAAGCTACCGTTCTCGCACTCCCTTGTGGACCAGGCTCGTGACCTCGCGGCCAACGGCGCCGACGGGATCGTCGCTATCAACACGCTCCCCGCCATGGATATAGACATAGGGTTCCGCAGACCGGTCCTTGGTAACAAGTTCGGCGGGCTCTCGGGTCCCGCGATCCTTCCGGTTGCCCTTCGTGCGGTGTACGGACTACACGAAGCGGTCGACATACCCATCATCGCTTCAGGAGGAGCCGTGTCAGGGGAGGACGTGGTCAAGTTCATGCTCGCGGGCGCTTCTGCCGTCCAACTGGGTACCGCTGTCGCCTATCACGGACCAGAGGTGTTCGATCGGGTACATCGTGAGCTCGGGGGATACCTCGACGCAAACGGATTCTCAAGGGCGGCCGACCTGGTGGGTGGTGCCCATGGATAGGCCCAGTAAAGTAACGGTCACGGACACCGAGCGGGTGGGCACTGATACGGTACGGCTCACACTTGATTCTGCGTGGGATGTCCGCCCCGGGCAGTTCGCCATGGTATGGGTCCCGGGTGAAGGCGAGAAACCGATGAGCGTTGTCGCTAGTGATCCTCTATCAATCTGCGTGCGTTCGGTCGGCCCGTTCTCGCAATCACTCTGTGCCCGGTCTGCTGGGGATAGCATCGGTATCCGAGGACCCTACGGCACAGGATTCACCCTAACGGAGGATGCGAACACGTTGCTCGTGGCCGGCGGGATGGGGGCCGCACCACTGGCATTCCTGGCACGCGAGCTCGCACCTAGGAACGAGGTGACAACACTACTAGGGGCGCGCACGGCCGACCAGTTAATCCTAAGGGAGACGTTCAACGATACGGGCGGGCTCCACATATTCACGGACGATGGGAGCAGCGGTGTGTCAGGCATCGTCACCGCATCGATGGACAGTTTTCTTGAAGACGCTGACCGTGTGTACGCTTGCGGTCCTGAGCGGATGATGGCTGCCGTGCTCGACGTGGCCCTTGCAACGGACGTACCCTGCGAGCTGTGCGTGGAGCGATACATGAAGTGCGGTGTGGGGCTGTGCGGTTCCTGTCATGTGGGCGATATATGTGCATGCACCGAGGGTCCTGTGCTCCCAGGCGAGCGACTGAAGGGTACCGGGTTCGGGCGGACGACGCGGGATGGTGCTGGGCGGAGGGTACCGGTGTAACATCATGGAGTCGTACGACCTCGCCATAATCGGAGGGCGCTGTCTGATGGGTGGTCGCCTCGTACGAGCTGACCTGTACACACGTGATGGTAGGATCGCCCGCATAGCACGGCAATCACTGCCTGCCGACCGCGCGATAGATGCCCGGGAATGTATCCTGCTCCCCGGTCTTGTCGACCTCCACGTCCACCTGCGGGATGGAGGTCTTGCACACAAGGAGACCTTCGCCACCGGCAGCGCCGCATGTGCTCAGGGCGGCATCACGACCGCTGTGGACATGCCCAACAACGATCCCCCCACAGACTCTATCGAAGCGCTCGAGGCGCGTGAGGTCGCTGCGGCCAACTCAAGTCGTGTAGATTTCCTCATCAATCCTGCCTTACCGTTCCATGGAGGGCCCCCGCCTGATGTCCCAGCTTTTGGAGAACTGTTCTGCTATCAGCACGGGACTGCGGCGATGCTCGATACACCGCCGCCACCGGAGAGCCTGCTGATGTTCCACGCCGAGTCCGACCAGACCGACGAGGGGGAACGCGAATGCCTACCCGACCTTCTGACGGACCTGCGCCGTCGCGAGCTCTCCAATCCTGTCCACCTCTGCCATATCTCAACAGCGGCCGCTCTGGACGCCGTCCGCGACCATCCCGGGACCACGTGCGAGGTAACTCCGCACCACCTACTGCTCACAAAGAAGACCGACGATCCCCTCTATCGGGTCCGGCCCCCTCTCAGACGCTCTCCTGACCTGAGCGCTCTGTGGCACGGAGTGGCCGATGGCACGGTGACGACCATAGGTTCGGACCATGCTCCACATTCACGGGCCGAGAAGGAGGGCGACGATCCTCCCTGCGGTATCCCCGGGGCCCCCACCATGCTTCCTCTCCTCTTTACAGCGTTCCTCCAGCGGAGGCTGCCACTGGCTCTGCTAGCGCGTCTGACCTCCGAGAACCCCGCCCGGCTCCTCGGGCTCTATCCTGCCAAGGGGGTCCTGCGCGAGGGGAGCTTTGCTGACGTAGTCGTGGTGCGCAAGGAAGAGGGGCGGGTCCGGGCGGAGGACCTGTACACCATGGCTCGTTCGACGCCCTTCGACGGCCACAGGACCGCCGGATCGGTGCTGGCCACCGTCCGACGCGGGGAGGTCGTCTATCTTCATGGTCATATAACGTCATCGGGAGGCGGAAGAAATGTCAAAGGACTACTCGAGTAACTTCGGACGAAGAATGCGTGAATCGATACGGGAACGAGGCAGCCGGGTGGTGCTCGCCCTGGATGTGCTCGACGAGCAAGAGGCCTATCGAGTGCTGGACGCGGTCCATCCACACCTGGCCGCCGTGAAGGTGAACTATCCACTTTTCCTATCTGTGGGCAGGGAGGTGGTCCGACGGATGATCGAACGTTATGACCTTCCCTTCATCGGTGATTTCAAGATCGCTGACATCGACGCCACCAACGCGAAGATATGCGAGATCATGTACGATGTCGGGTTCGATGCCCTCATCGCTCACAGCGTCGTGGGTAGACAGGGGGCGCTTGACGCAGTGCTCGAAGCTGCATCCCGCCATGAGCGGGGCGTCATACTCGTGACAAGCATGTCCCATCCCGGTGCGAAGGAGTTCATGCCTCCCTATGAGGACACGGCGCGGTTCGCCAGGGATCTGGAAGTGGACGGCGTCATAGCCCCGGCAACACGCACCGAGGAGGTGGCGGCCATCCGGCGTACCGTGGGCGAGAACACGCTGATACTCTCCCCTGGCGTGGGTGCCCAGGGTGGAAAGGCGCAGGATACGTTGGAGGCCGGTGCCGACGCCCTCATCGTGGGCCGCTCCATCTACGGTGCCGACGATCCGAAGGCTGCAGCGCGACGGCTCGCGGAGATGGTCTGATGGCCTGCACACGAGAGCGTCTGGTCGGTCTCCTTCAGGAGCGCGAGGCACTGTTATTCGGGGAGTTCACCCTCAGCTCCGGTCGGACGAGCTCCTACTACATCGACCTGCGTAGGGGCCAGTCCTTCCCCGACATAGCCGCATCGTTCGCCGACCTTGGTGCAGGGCTCATCCAGGACGCAGGACTGCGGTTCGATGCCGTGGTGGGTGTGCCCCTAGGAGGCGTCCCGCCGGCAGTGCTGCTCAGTCAGCGCTTGGACGTCCCCTTCGGATATCTCCGCAAGGAGGCCAAGAAGCACGGCACCCGTAAGAGAGTGGAAGGCGTCGTTGGCGAGCGTGTCCTGGTCGTGGACGACGTCCTCACCACGGGCGGTAGCCTCCGCGAGGCCGTGGACACCCTCGTGGAAGAGGGGCTCGAGATCGCAGGCGTACTCGTCCTTGTCGACCGCAAGGAGGGTGGTCTGGAGAACCTCGGTGACATGGGTGCTCCGGTACTCTCAGTGCTCACGCGCGAGGACCTGCTGCCCAGCGAGAAGTGATCGTGAACAGATGGAACGAGGGTGTCAGAGGTACTAAAGCAAGCTTCAGGTCCATTTCTTCAAACCATCGATATCGCGAGATTAACAAAGGGGGAACGCGTCCAGGCCGATACCAATCTTTTTCAAGCTTGGACCCGTACCCTCCTGAGTAGGGATTCGCTATGGCAGAAGAGGTCAGACGTTCGGTCATCGCCGGTTCGTGGTACCCCGGTTCAGAGAAGGGTCTGCGAGCGACGCTCGATGAGTACTTCGAAGACGTTGATACGAAAGAAGGAAAGGTAAAGGACCCGATCGCCCTCATCAGCCCACACGCTGGTTATTCCTTCTCAGGACCCACGGCCGCCTATGCCTATCACACGCTGAAGGGGAAGAGCTATGATGCCATCGTGATACTATCGCCCCTCCACAGGCTCCCTCTCGGGAAATATGTGGTGACCAAGTCCCGGGCATACGAGACGCCCTTGGGGGAGGTCCCCGTTGACCGGGAACTTGTCGAAGCACTGGAGAAAGAGATTCCCATCAACCGCTCGGGGTACGACGGCGAGCACTCGCTCGAGATACAATTGCCCCTTCTCCAGTATGTCCTCGGGAACATCCCTATCCTCCCGGTAATGCTCGGTACGAGCTCCCTGGACGATGGCGCCGAACTGGGCAAGGTCCTAGCTAAGGTGCTCGGTGATCGCAATGCCCTCATCGTGGCCAGCTCCGACCTCCATCACATCGAGGACTTCGAGGAGGTGGCGACACGCGACAAGACTGTTACCGATGCCCTTGCTACATTTGACCTGGAACGTATAAAGAAGGTGCTATCGCCCCGCGACTGCTCGGTGTGCGGCAGGGTTCCTATCATGGCAGCGCTCACTGCCGCCAAGGAGCTTGGGGCCGACGCCATCGATGTGCTGAGCTATACCAACTCAGCCGAGGTCACCGGCCAGAAAATGATCGGACAATACACGGTTGGTTACTGCGCAGCAGCGGCGTTCAGGAAGGGCGGGGCCTAGGCCTCCGCCCTTCCAATTGACGCCCGGATCACACGACCTGGTGCGATACCTTGAACCCGCTGGGCAGGTTCAGACCCACGATGATACGCTGGTCCTTCACGTCGCTGTACCACATCCTCCGAGACTCGCCATTCGCGGTCTTGAACTTCCCGAAGAAGCTAAGGATGAATGTCTCGCGGCTGGCCACAGACTTCTGGTTTCCGCACTTACCCTCGCCGGCGATCTCTGAGAACTTGCAGCACATGTCCGAGCCGCCACTGCTGAAGGTCGCACCGATGGTCTTGCTCATCAGCGGGCGCTCACCGAGTTCGGGCGCCTCGGGCAGCTCGTAGACTACCTGAGCCGATCCGAGATCGGTCATGCGTACCACTGTGTTCCCTGTATTGCGTACAAGAAGGCACAATGCGCCTCCAAGCGAACATCCCTCGTCCGTCAGGTTTCCACCCCACGTCGACTCGGGGGCATTACCATGGTATTTGAACACTTCACCACTGACCTTGGACCTGTCGTCACAGCCCCTTTCACCGTTGGTCGTGCAGTTCGATTCACACGCATAGGCAGAGATGACCTGCAGTGTTCCCTGCTGGAAGCTGGTCATGATCTGCTTCTCAGCCTGTGTAGTGATTGTCTTCTGAATCTTAGTGATCCATAGATAGGCAGCACCTGCTGCTGCTACCGTCATCATGAGCAACAGAATAATGGCAATAACAGGTGTCACACCGCGCTTGGACCGCACAAGTCGCTTCAATCGGATTCTCATAGCATACATCTCCATGTCCTGGGTTCGTCAATAATCAACTTGGAGTTCATTTATTAAATGACTTATCTAGAACGATTCCGGACTGGTTGTTTTAATCCCGGGGGATGCCCGCCATTACCGTAGATGACCGCGGATTACTCTTATGACCTTTCCAATCCGTATATTTATGGGTTTAAGCCGTATTGGGGTGAAATGCGCACAATTTATATCGATAATGTTCAACACATCATTTCTATGCCCGAACTTGGAATCTGTTCATCAATCGGGATGGAACGGACCGGTCCAAGATTTGCTATGTTAGAATAGCACGGGCTCCCCTAGGCCCGCTACCTCTTGATCGATTAGGTTCTAACAACGGGTAGTTAGGTGATCATCGTCGAGGCGGGCCACGAGAAGGGCCTCTACCGGGAGGGCCTCTGGGACGGTCAGTGAACTTGATGCTCTTGATGACCTTTCCTCGATAGACCTTGCCGCAAGTGCAACGGACCACATTGTGGATCTCGCGCACACCGCGCTTGTTCACCTCGGTCTTTCCGACGACCATCTCAGGGGTTCCGAGGGCCCCGCAGGAAGGGCACTGAACCTTCTCCTGTGTCGCATATCCATCCATGATTTCTCTTACTCCTTTACACGAGACGTCCTGATCACACATCCCCTATTCGGGGGACGCGGCGGGACATCCCGGGGGAAGGGGAAAACTCTACTATTTATAGTTTGTGGTGAGGGGAAGGGCAATCTCGACATTTTTCTCAATAAATAGGCTAAATTGTAACCCTTGAACATTAAATCGCCTAATTAATCATGTTTAGGCCTAGAAAAGGCGAGATGACCTTTTCCGGGTCTTATATGACGTAATAATCCGCCGGATGTTAAGCGTGCTTCAGATGCCGCCCAGCACCCACATGTTGAACACCAGGTGCAGGAGTGATGAGGCGGCGATGTAGCCTACAAAGGCCTGTTTCGTGCCCTGGACGACTCCGATGGCGGCGATGGACGTCAGCACGATGTGGGCTACTGATGATAAAGCAAGGAGACGCATGTACCCGCCCAGCATCCCAGCGGCCCCCACCGCAATGAGCCCGCCAGCGGAGGAGATCGCCGGTAAGAGGAACACGATCTTAGTGACAAGCTCGAAACACCAGAAGCCCAGGGCGGATATGATGCACACCGTGACGATAGTCCTCTTCCCGCCAACGTCCAGGTCGTACCGTTGACGCAGGCTCCACCCTATGTATACCTTGGACACCTCCTCGATGGTCACCCACGCCAGGAGGCAGACTAGGAATGCAACGTACGAGCGGAACACGAACAGCATCAACATGAGCGCCAGCTGCGCTATCAGGGACGCGGCCACGCCCACTGCCTGGGAGAGGAATCCTGCAAGGTAAAGGGTCCATCGGCCGTGATGGACCGTGCTCCTCCAGAGGGTGAAGGCAATCTCCTCGGAGAGCGAGGGAGTGCCCGATAGGGCGCTACCGCCAAAGAGCACGAGGGCCAGAGGAAGGGCCGCGAGCACCAGCATGCCGGGAATTGCCAGCGCGAATGCGAGCCGGTATCCTTCCACAGGGGCGCCCTCAAGCACGTCGGCCAGGAGCGTGAGAGGGGAAAGGTCATGGATCGGCGATATGGCAGGAGCTGCGGCGGGTACGAAGATGAGCATTACTAGGCCCATATGAACGACAACAAGAGCGGACATGAGTTCACTGAGGCGGGTGAACCACACACCTATCGCAAGGTCAACCGAGAACACGAGTACATGGATCCCCGCAACAGCGAGCGCTGCAGCTGCCAGCGCTCCAGCTCCGATGCCGGGGGATGAGATCACAAGTAGAAGAGCGGCCAGGCCCAGAGATGGGGCGAGATAGTAGACCGCCTTGGCAATGAGCACGAGGGAGGGTGACACCGGACAGGAGAGAAGCACTTCTCCCGAGCGCCTTGCCTTCTCCCGGGCCACGCTTTGTGAGAGGGCGGAGGAGAGCACGAAAGCCGGGAGGAGCAGGAGGGTGGGGATCAGGTACCGCCTTAGCGGAGTCGTCTCCCAGGGGACACCCGAATCGTCAGCACCCTCTGTCCCGGTGGACAGTTGTTCACGCAAATGGTCGAGGGCGCCCGCCGGTGCCTCTGCACCCATCTCATCAAGCTGTGTGTAGTCGTCCACCTTCACATCGTTAGCAGCAGCGGTGAGGGTGTCGCCCAACGAGGGAGCTCCAAGCACCTCCCGTGCTGATTTCAAAGGGTTGCCCGGACCTCCTGGGGTTCCCAATGCCCGGGATGGTTCGACCACCAGCCGGGCCGGTGGTGCAACGTCCGAGCGGTCGAGTCCGTGCACCTCCAGACTTGCACGCAGAACGCCCTCGGAGTACAGGGCTGCCAGCTCGCGTACAGCAGATACCAGCGGGATTGACGAGGGACGTTCTGCCACCTTCATACCGATTGTGAGGTCCCGACTGAACGCGGCGGCATCCAACTCGGTCTGGATGCGGATGGCCGCATCGTACGATCCTAAATGAACTTCCTCAAGGGAATTTCCAGGAGCACGATGGACGGCGAACCTGCCGTCCCTGACGAGCATGTCCTCGAAGGACGAGGGGCCGTTCGCGAGCACGAGGACCGCGAACCTCTCCTGCGAGATGAGAGGTCCCCTGCCCACGACCATCGGGAGCACAGCGAGTGCGCCGAGCACCAGGAGAACGGCACCCAAGGATGCCAATGACCGCTCGCCGCGGTTGTGAAGGTGCTCGAGGGCCACCAGCGCGCGCAGGTCCCGGAACGTGCCCATGACCTATACGCGTCCTGCGAGATGCCTGAGCGCCTGATGGAAGCACTCCATGGGTGCGCGGACGATCCCGGCTCCTACCTGGCCGATACCGGGTTCCTTATGCGCGATGCCTGTGTTGATGAAGGGCGCCACGCCCGACTCCACTACCTTGCACACGTCGATGCCTGTGGGGCTCCCGGCGAAGTCCAGCGACGGGATTGCGTGATCTGGATTCTGGGCCAGAGTGATAGTGAGCATCTCCCGCGTATACCTCAGTGAATCCTCGGCGACACCGCCCACGAACTGCACTATGGCTGGAGCGGCGGCCATGGCGAACCCTCCGATACCAGCGCTCTCCGTGATGGTGGAGTCGCCCAGGTCAGGGTTTGCATCCTTGGCCGAGTAGCCGGGGAAGTACAGTCCCTTGACCTCGGGGGCAGGAGCGACGAACCAGGCGTCATCGCATCCGGACACGCGCACGCCGAAGTCCGTGCCGTTCCTCGCCATCGCCGTTACCATAGACGAACCCTTGATACCGTGGGCCGCGTCCGTAGCGCACTTGCATGCCGGCATGGAGATGTTGAGGAAGAAATGGTCGTTCGAGTCGATGAACCGTAGGATGCGCACAACGTCGGACTTGGGCAGATTAGTCTCCGCGAGGGATGGTGCGAGCGCGCGGACCAGTAGCGAAGTCGCGGCCTTGTTGCGATTGTGGCACTCGTCACCCATCTGGAGTGCCTGGGAGATGACCGTGCCCAGGTCTATGGGCTCCGCCAGTTCCATGGTCTCTGTTAGCCCTGGGCCCAGCACTTCTTCCATCCACTTGAGATGAGCGATGATATCATCGCCGTAAGCGCCGAAACGCAGTACCTTGCCCAGGCCCTCGTTGAGCGTACAGAACGCCCGGTTCCCCGTGCCCTCTGCACGGTTCTCGACGATCCACACGGGCATGGAGGGGGATACGACACCCGTCATGGGCCCAACAGTACTGTGATGGTGGCATGGATCGAACGTGATATCCCCTGAAGCACCGAGCCGTGCGGCCTCGTCATAGTCCTGGGCGAGCCCCTCGTACACGAGCGCGCCCATGATGGCGCCGCGTGTCGGACCGCACATGCGGTCCCATGTGATGGGAGGTCCCGCATGGAGGATGGTGGTGTCGTTCATCCCGGGGATGATGTCCCGGGCGATCCCCACACCGACGAGAGTGGGTTGAGCCGCCATAAGACGTTCCACAGCCGTGCGGTTCGCTTCATCGAGTTGCTCGCCCCGGAGCGCATCGAGCGCGTCCAAGAGGGCAGGATCGCCCCCGGCGGGAGGGCGCCAGTCAACGTGCGAGACCGCAGTTCCCTGGGCATTCAGGTCCGAAGCGAACCCTTTGAGGCCGATGTTGAGCACCGATAGGTCATTGTTCAGCAGGTCCATTAGAATCACCCGAAAATTTTGTCCTCAGCCCCTCCGCGCGTGACGATTAGAGCTGCCATACGCGCGGCCTGTGCGTTGGAGGGAAGTACCACGACACCCGACTCACGGAGGGTGGCCTCCTGATTGTCCAGGTCCTGGGGATCCAGGTCGGTACCACATACAGAGGCAACGATAACCAGCGACCGTCCCTCGGCAGCGGCGATCGCTTTCGCATCTTGGATCGCAGGGACGAGGGCGCCGGCCGGGTCCTCGGAGGAACCGTACCCCAGTACGACATCTAGGAGTATGACCGCCGTGGCCGGATCGCGGGCTTCCTGCACCAGGCGTTGACAGCGGAGCGTATGGTCTATCATGGGGTGGGGGCGTCCCTGGGTGAACTCCTCCTCGCCCAGGTCCACACAGGTATTACCCTCGCTGACATTGGGATCGGTCATCTTGAGTGCAGGGTCCTTGGTCGCATTGGAGCGGACCGGGCCGAGGACCGGCCCCAGAACCAGGAGCGTTTCGCCGCACAGCGTCCCACCGGAGTATAGGCCGCGGATATCGGTCTGGCCATCGGTTAGGCCCTCTTGGGCCTGTCGTGCCATGGTCAGGATCTCATCTCGCGGAGCGGAGAATATGATGGGTGAGGGCTCCTTACCACGGAGGAGGGCCAAGGCGGCGGCCGCCGCGTCCTCCAGGGTGGCTGCGGGCACGAGCCCGGCATCCTCCACAGCGGCAGGGTCCCCGCCGATGAAGTGGACTACGACCGGCTTACCGGCCGCTTTGGCTGCCTTTGCCCGTTCGAGCACCAGCGCCTCCACCTCTGGATGGGCGGGCTTGGACACGAGCACGAGCGCTCTGGTGTCCTTGTCCGAGATGAGGGCGTCCATCCCGGTCAGGAAGGAGATGCCCCCCACGTCGCGATAGAGGTCCCTACCTCCCGTCCCAATGGCATGAGTGATGCCCCCGCCCCTGCGGTGGAGCTGGACAGTGATCTCCTGGATACCGGTACCGGACGCTCCAACAACCCCCACAGGGCCGGGCCGGATGCTGTTGGCGAAGGCGACGGCGGTACCGCCGACGATCGCCGTCCCTGCGCCGGGGCCCATGACGATAAGGCCTTTCTCCTTCGCCCGTTGCTTGAGAGCGACCTCGTCCTCGAGAGATACATTGTCGGAGAAGAGGAATATGTTCAGTCCTTCGTCCAGGACACGCATGGCCTCGCGGCGGACAAATTGACCGGGGATGGAGATGAGCGCAAGGTTCGCGCCCGGAGATCCTTCCAGAGCGGCCACGGTGGACGCGAACGCTCGTTCACCTGCGTCCCGGGGCGCCGTTGCGGTGCTTGTCGCGGCCTTCACGGCAGCGTCCGCAACGTCGTCGCTCTCCGCCTCGACAACGACGATAAGGTCATTAGGTCCTGCATCCTCCAGCTCGGGCACAAGGAGGCCGTCCTCTTTGAGCAGCCGGATGTTAGTTGGTGTGCCCATGAGGGCGTGTGCCTTCCCTACCCCGTCCATCTCCCCCAGACGGCGGGAGAGGTTCATTAGGAACACGGAATCGCGGTAGGCGTTCTTCTGGATGATAGCGCGTACGACCATGGTGATCACGGAACGTCGGGGGGAGCTGCTGAAATGATTTATGTGTTATGGCGGGCCGCCGCGAGCACGGCCCCGAGTGCGGCCCCCGCACAGAGGTCGGAGCCCGATGTGGCCCCCTGTTCAAGAAGCTCTCCCGACGCGGCATCTACTTCGTCAGTCTCGCCCGCGAGGAGCGCACGTACCAGCGCGTCCACGTCCGCTGCGAATCCGCCTCTGCACGCTTCCAGTAGCACGGCCCGGGAGAAATCGGGCGTGTCACGAACCGCGGGTGCCACGGCCTCGCCGACCCACGTATCACCAGCTAGCGAGAGAACAGCCAGCATCCCCACCAACAGATCGTCGCCCGATGGTGTGAGCCCCGGCCCTAGGCCGACCAGCTGCCGGGCACCCTGGCATACGAGCGTAGTATCCTTGGTCAGCACCCCTTCCCTCAGGAGCAGGACAGGTCCATGGGCCGTCCGGGTGAGCGTATCGAGCACGTCGGGCTTCTCCCCGTTGATAATTGCGCACGTCAAGGGACCGAGCCCCTCCCGCACACCCGCGGCCACCGACGCACAGTGGTGCGCGCGTCCCAGAAGGCCCTGCCAGTCGATAGCCGACGGAGGGGGAAGGGATCGCCACACCGGAGCACTCTCCAATCCGAACCTTAGCTCACCGACCAATAGCGATGTCCCTTCCAGACGCACCGTGTCGTCCAGGGCAACGATAGTACTGAGGTCCGTCATGTCATCGAGGTCGGCCACAAGGTTGAGAGGGGCCGGTGATACATCCCGCACGCACACAGCGGCCAGATGAGCAGGAGGCAGTTCAAGGTGCACGGCCCGGCGGAACACGGCCACCACACGACCGGTCCCCTTGAGCCCGTTCACGGCGCGCAGTGCGGACTCGCCCGCAGAAAGGAGCTTGATCGATATCCTCTCCACGTCCTCCGCCATACACATCCTTCCGTTCACTGATGAAGATTTATACCTTGGGCAGCACATGGATGGTCATTGACCCTCATCGTCGTCTACCATGACGTGGCCAACGCCCGAAAGCTTGAGGAGTTCGCAAAGACGGTCTTTGCTTTCAACGTGGACATCCTCATAATCTCACGAGCCATGACCGACGCCAAGACACGCGGTGTGAAAGAGGTCCAGCATCTTGCATGGACGGAGGGGCGAACGGTGATGGTCGTCGACGAGCTCCTCGAGGCCGTTAACCTCTTCGGTCCCGACAAGGCCTACCTCATCGAGCATACGAAGGGGAGCACAGAGATCGATACGGAGGCAATTGCTGGTGAGCTCAAGGGCGAAGGAGAGGTCATGTTCGTGTTCAGTGGCGTTGATCCGCCCGGGCTCAAAGGCCAGGCCGAGAGCGGTGTGTCCGTCCATCTACCGTCGACCAAAGGCCTCTCGGAGATCGGGCTTGCGGCCATCATCCTCTACGAGGTGCGACGCAACCAGACCATCTGAGTTCGGGCCGCATCCCATGCTAAACTTTTTTAAAACTCAACGTGTATCGCCGGCTGGTAAGTGATGCGCTATGTTAGTATCTGACCTTAAGGTGGATGACGAATATATCATCGTCGGACCCGACGAGACCGTGCAGCAGGTGGCCAAGCGGCTGCTCCAGGGCTACTACGGTACCGCCCTCGTGAGGGCCGGTAAGGAAATCGTGGGTGCCATAACGATGGACATCATCGTCGCAAAGACGGTCGTCGAGGCAAAGGACCCCACGGTCGCCACCGCACAGGACATCATGGACGAGAACGTCGTCAAGGTCAACCCTGAGACAGACATCAAGAACGTGGACCAGGACATCCGCCGCGTGCGGCCTTCGGCCGTCGTCGTCTGCGACTCCTCGTCCGGGGACGTGCTGGGTTATGTGTCGCCCCTGGATATGATGGAGGCCCTGCAGAGCATCGTCCAGGGCTGAGCGTTCGGATCGACCTATCGGCGAACTCCCCGAGCAGTCGGGGGACTCTTCCCCCTCGCCCAGTCAGGACACGAACCCTTGAGCGCATCACTAGAGCTCTATCCTGCGCTGGGCACGGACCTTTGCACTAGTATAAGCTCTCCCGCCTTCGATTGATCGGGGCGCAGCGCCTTACAACGGCTTTGGAGCAGAAAGCCCACCTTCATTCGTGAGTGGGATGAAGGCAGTATCCGCCCGTGGGTGGTTTAACCTAGTCAGGTAGAAGGACCACATGAATACCGGTCTGCCACTCACCCTTTGTTTATGTTGAAGCGCAATCTACTATTCTTTGGGAGTGTGCGCAGGTGACGCAGGACACCGAAAATCTGAGTCATGCAAAGATGTCACGGTCCGTTTTCCAGAACGCTCGTCCGATCCTGCGGACGTTTAAGTACCGTCTTTATCCCTCCCGGAAGCAGCTAGTCAGGCTCGACAATCATCTCTCGCTCTGTCGGGAGATGTATAACACTCTCCTAGGACGGTGTCGGGAGGAGTATAGGACGAGTTGCACTTCAATCAATAGGAAGGCCGATCTCTGCCATATCATCAAGGTGATCAAGGATAATGAGCCGAGGTTCAACGCCGTCTACTCACAAGCGCTCCAGAACGTCGCCGACAGGCTCGCCAAGGCGTATCAACACTTCTTCCGGAGGGTGAAGGAGAGGAAGGCGGGTAAGCAGGTGAAGGTTGGCTTCCCTCGCGTCAAGAACCGTGTTACAAGCATCACCTACCCGCAATATGGATTCAGGTTCAGGAGCGAGACCCGGCTCCATGTCTCCAGAATCGGCAACATTCCAATCGTTCTCCATCGCGTACCCCGGGGGAAGATCAAGACGCTCACCATCAAGCGTGACCGGGCCGGCCGGTGGTTCGCATGCTTCTCGTGCGAGGTCAATGAGGTTGTGGGTACACCGAACAATGTCGAGATCGGTATCGATGTAGGTATCGAGCACTTCGCTACGCTGTCCGACGGCACCGTCATCGATAATCCGCGACATCTGCTCAGGAGCGAGAAACGGTTGAAACGGCTCCAGCGCAGGGTATCTAGGAAGAAGAAGGGATTCCGGAACCGGAGGAACGCCGTTCGCCGGCTCGCACAACATCACGCTCATGTCGCCGACCAGAGGCGTGATTTTCTACATCGGACGAGTCGGGCGCTCGTCGACCGATACGGTACCATAGCCGTCGAAAAGCTCAATGAATCCAACATGCTCAAGAACCACAGTCTCGCCAAGCACATACAGGACGCATCGTGGGATACCTTCATCAGAATGCTCCGTTACAAGGCTGTAACGGCCGGGGCGGAGCTGTTCGAGGCGGACCCGAGAAACACGTCGCAGATGTGCAGTCGGTGCGGGAACTTAGTCCCCAAGAGATTGAGCGTTCGTGTTCATCGATGCCCGCACTGTGGATTCGAGGCGCATCGGGACGTGAACGCTGCACGGAATATACTTAGGAGAGCTAGGGCTGGACGAGCCCGAAGTTACGCCTGTGGAGATCACACCTCTACTCCCGCTACTGAGGCAGGGGTAAGTGAGGTCGCGGAAGCAGGAACTATACGCGGTCGTCCACACACACGTGTGGCCGCTGCTGGAAGCCCAAGACTATAGCCTTGGGAGGATGTCACGTAACAGATAAAAAGCATACGTGTCTTAAAATACGTATGAGAAAGTACAAATTGAACAAGAAGTTGCTTCTCAGGAGGATGGCCAGCGATGAGCGTGGTGCCATCCCGCTCGAGTACCTCATTATCGCAACTGCAGGTCTAGCGATCGCGGCCTTCGTCGCGTTCCAGATGAAGCGGTGGCTCTGCCTCCGTTCACTGCCCCAGTCCGAGCAGTACGCTGTGGACCCGGCCTTCGGGTGCGCGGATGATATTGACCGGGCCATCCGGCAGTGCGTGGCACGCGGTAAGGGGCTGGGTAGGGATTTCACCTGCTTCACGATCCCTATGCCCACTTCCTGCGACGACGACCTGTTCGATCAGGGTGGCGGTGACCCGCCCAACGGCCTGGCCGGTAAGATAGCTGCCGACGGTGCCGAGACCCTAGGATTCCAGATCCAGACCCAGACGGAGCCGGATAATATTGCCGACGACTACACGAACCTCCAGGATGGAGAGTGCCACGCCCATGACTCCGGCGGCACTATGGGTCCCCAGTGTACCACGTTGTACATCTCCTTCGACTACACGGGAGGCAGACCGAACATCATCATGGGTAATGCTGCCGCCCAGCGTATGCCGTCGTGTTGATCGGGCTGTACGTATGAAGGGTGATGGCGTGCGAGATTCGCCAGTCATCACCCTACTTCTACTATTTCTGATTATCCTCACACCTGCCAGCGCGGCATGCGTTCTCGGTCAGGGGAACACTATCCAGCTGGTCGACGGTAATCCCGTAACCTGTGACTACGACGTCGGCCCACCGATCACCTGTGCGGGATGCACGCTGGACGGTGTCCTCAATGAATGGGATTGTGTCATAAACGAGGGTGATGGCACGTGTGGCTGTTCACCACCCGTCACGACCGACTGCGGATTCGCGGAATCGTGCAAGCGGGACTCGGGCACTGGGAGCGCCTACTGCGAGGAGGCGTGCCTGGATACAGGTGCTGTCCAGCGGCGCAGGTGCGATGCTCAGGCCCGCCAGTGCATCGAGGACCAGGTGCAGTACTACACCGGCCCCGTTGACGCGGCCGTGGCCTGTAGCGGCGGGGACGAGGACAAGCGGCTTTGCTTTTACTGCGACGTGACAGGCAAGCTGATGGCGGACACTTGTCTGGTGTCCGATGTCACAGGTAAGGTATTCACGGCGGTCGGGGAGCTGCAGAAGGACTGCAATCCGGACGCGAATCCCTGTCAGGTGGACGTTGATAACAACATAGTCTACTGTGACCTGTGCAGCGTCGATGAAGGCGTGGAAGCAGTGCAGGCCCGGTGCAATGGCAACCTGCACAAGTGCCAGCAATCCACCGACTCATGCTACTCCGGGAACGCACCGCTGGAAGCGGCATGTGACGCAACTAACGCCGAAGACATCAACTGTGAGTTCTGCGAGAGCGATGGTAGTATCGTGACCTCGGGTTGCACGAGGCAGGACGGTCAGGCTACTTGTGACGAATCAGCGGAATCGGGCGACTGCCTCCCCGAGCTCGCCGAAGGACAGACTACCTTCCAGTGCGGTTCGCAGGACGGCGGATCCATCCAGTGCTCACGCTGCATCAACGATGTAGATAACGCGCGATTCGCTGTTGGCGAGACTCGCAGGTGCGTGATGCCCGCTGCGTACGGCGACCCTATCACCTGCGATCCGCTACCGGAAATTGTTGCACCCGAGACCCAGTGCTATCTCGTCGAGTCCGGTGATCCACCGGCTCTAGGACCGCCTCCCGGTGCCCCGGCCATCGAGAATGCATGCATCGAAGACTTGGAGGGCGAGAACGGCGGTATTACCTGTCAGTACTGCTCTATCAGCGGCGTTGCCCGGGACGCACGATGTGATGTCGAAATGGCCTCGGGCTCCGTCGTTTGCTCGGACGAGCCCCTCCCGCTCCCTGAGGACCTAGAGGTCGAGGACGAGTGTTTGGAGGATGCTCAGTGGCACTACGCATGCAACGATCCTGACAACGATCCCGACGATCTCGATGAATGTCGCGTAATGCTTGACGCTGAGGGTGCTGATACGTTCAGCAAGAACTGCGACCGGTGCCGGCTGGACGCGGAGGAGAACAGCGTGTGGCGCGTCCAGCGATGCAATTACGATGCCGATGCACATACCGCGACATGCGATCGACAAGACGTGGGATGTGGTGGGTTCTCCCGCTGCTCGTGGAACAGTTCTCTGGACGCCTATACCGATCCCGACCATCTCCGGCTGCTACAGTTCACGTGCGCGGACCCCGATCCCCGCTGCATCCTCGCGGACACCGAGGCCGTCGAGGACCGGGAGACCTGTGAGAGCGCACCCTACGATGGCCAGTGGGATGCAGGCTTCCTGCACTGCGTGGTCCCGGGGATTATTGTCGAGGATGACTGCGCCGGGCTCGCTTTCGATGTGGAGTGGTTCGGCGATCCGCTGCCCATGTGCCTCCCGGACACGACGCTCACGCAGAACATAGCGGACGTGTTCGGTCCCGCAGATACCGATTACTTCGGAGACGAACCAGGGGGGACGGCAGAAGTTTTCGATCCTGGCGTGGACGAGATATTCGCCACCGATGACGGGGATAACGGACTTTATGATGGGACAGAAGAGGTCCTGAGCGATGGGGCCAATGGCGTCCAAGACACGCTCGCGGGGACCGCGATATTCCCGCTCTACGATGAGGACCCCGACAACGATGTAGATGACGATGGCGATGGCCGCATAGACGAGGACCCACCGGGTTTTGGATGGAACGATGACCGTGATTATCGCTACCACTACTGCATGGGCGGAGCGTGGTATTCCTGCGTCCATCCACAGGAGTTCGAGGACGTCACCCTTCAGGTCCTTGCTGACGCAGGAGGGGACCCTCTGGACCCAACGTACCGGGCTCAGAAAGAATCGTATTACGTGAATCTCAATGCCACGCTCATCGCCGAGGAGATCGATGACGGGCTCCCGGGTGAGGACGGCCAGTGCTGTGCTACTGAGTTCCTTGAGACCCTGGAAATCGTGACGCGGACGATCCTCGGGACCGACGAGGACGAGCTTCCCCGTGTCTACGCGTGCCAGGAAACTGACCTGCCATATGTCATTCGCGCTCCTTACTCAGATGAGATGAACGCCATGGCGCCCGATCCCGTGAACGATCCATGGGCACCGGACTCGATAGACGACAGTCTGTTCCAGCAGGAACTTGCTGAGCGGTGGGGGGACGAAGGGAACCGGACCCATCAGTGCGATGGATCATCCATGTGCATCGACCTCGATCTGGGGATGTGCTGTCCCGGCTCGGAGGCGGATCATTGCAAGTTCTGTCGTGTGTTCAGTCTCACTGATGACCTGGACGACCCGAACGCCGACTGCGTGGCCACCGACTGCTTCGATCCGGACTGTCCCGGGTCCGATTGCCCCGATACGCAATGCCGGGACCTTGACGACCTTGCAGATAACTGCTTCCAGGGATGCACTCACGCCCTGTTCCTGCCCGCGGAGGACTGTGACGAGACCGCCATTTGCGAGGGCCACATGGTACAGCCCCCGCCCTTCTCATGCTGCGACAGCGTGGGCGTTGAGGGTTGCTCCTATCCTGACCTGACGGATTTCGATGTCTACTTCGGTGCCGATGCTTCCTATCCCTGCAACTCCTGGGGCAACCTGGCAATAAGGTCAGAGATACGATTGAAGTGCGAGCATATGTCGGCCCAGTGGACCGGTGTCGCTGTAAAGGAGTTCGATGTCACTAACACGAATTCATTCCAATTAACAGCAACGATCACGTCCGAACCGGCCATCGACAGGGATTACCACTCGTTCATTGCCGTATATGACGGTGATGTGGTCTGCGACAACGGGGACCGCGACATCTGCACCGAGGACGGTGTCTCATTGTCTCTCACAGACGGATGGTTCCCTAACGCAATCGATTATTGCAACGTCGAACTGGACCAGGCCTCTAGAGATTGTGATTTAACGATCGACACATCGGCGCTCAGCAAGGTGACCATCCTCTACGCTCTAGGTGATGGCTGGGATCTGGTGTTCGATGATCTGACGGGGACCGTATCGGACCTGATGATATGTAGTGATGATCCTGATGCGCCGACGTCCGAGCTGCCGGCCAATGACTGCTGCTACTGGCTCGCTGACCAGTACGCGACCGCCATCAACGACGGCTCGTTCCCCACACCCTATTATTGCCTGAACCCTGAAGAGCCCGATCCCACTGCTGGTGTCAACACGCACTGGTGCGCCTTAGGGAAGCGGGCCGGGAGCGAGTGCAACAACGTAAAGGAGTGCGCCACCTTCGCCACCCTTCCCGGTCACGGCGACTGCGAGGAGAACGTCTGTCTCGGACGCGATCTGGACGTGTTCTTTAATGACCTTATCACATACCCGGCGCCTGATGAGGATGACCAGTGCGAGATCACAGAGAACCTCGCACAGTGCGGTATAGATCAGGACAACTACCTGCTACGTGCTCTATACCCGCCCATGACACAAGCAGAGCTCGAGTGCTCGTACGAGGACGGCGAGAACAGCTTCGCACCGCTGGCGGACCTGGCTATCTCCATGCGCGAGAACATGGAGACGTACTGCACCGTCCGTGAGCCGATCTCGACCTCCTTATGTAATAATTTCTTCAACTCCATCGGCTTCACATCCTGTCTTACGCCTGTGGACCCACCACCAACGCTGGAGGAGCTGGACAGCGCTCTGATAGTACCCATTCCTGAAGAGGAGGAGGAGGAAGAGTGAACGTGGAGCGACGTGAGCGTGCGGGATTCATATTCACGATGGACGCCCTTCTCACCATGACGCTATCGGTGCTCATCCTATCGTCGGTCGCGGTCCATCACTTTCCTTATCCCAACGCAGAGGCGCTCAACGCCCAGCGTCTTGCCCATGACATAATCAACGCCTGCAGCCAGTCGGCCGAGCATGTCCAGAGCTGCCCATTCGCGTTCCCGCCCGAACGCAGCTGCGGGAGCATGGCACTGGACACGATCGCCGGTATGTACCCGGCGTATCGGTTCTATATTCAGTACGAGGACCCGTGGCTACTGGGGTTGCTGCCGGATGCGGTGGACGACGGTGCTGGCGGTATGAGCTACGCTGCGTGGTACGAGTCCAATCGCGAGGCCATCGATGCAGGAGAGATCGATGACGCACGGGCAGGTGCGTTCCAGCAGTACCTCGGCTATGCCCGCCAGGACCTCGTTGAGATTGAGGACCCGAATCCGCGATGCGTGGTCACGGAAGCGGACGTGATCGATCTTGGGACCTGCGAGGTCCCACCCTACGACGCCAACGGTGCCGCGTGGGACGCCGGTGAAGGAGAATGCGTTCTCATGACCATCACGACCAGTGATGACTGTACACCAGATCCCCCCCTGGGCTACGCCACCGAATGGCGCATGGACCCGCCCAGCCTCGGACGGTTCGAACAGAGTATCAACGAGGACGCCGAGGATCCCACCATCAGGTATGTGAGCACCTATGGTATCAACTTTTTCGCGGACAATCCTGAACTAGCGACGCCTGACCAGATGGCCGAGGACCGCGAGCTGGATCGGCTATTGCCAAAGCTCTTCCCCGAGGTGTTCCCTCCCGAGAAGGATCCTCCCGAGGCGAATCCGCCGACACCCCGTACCTATGCTGCGCGCACTGTAAGAGAAGCGTTGGAAGGCGCAGAGAGTATAGCGGACCACTCTAGGGACATAATCGATACCGTACTCAACCTGCCTAATGGCATTAATGATATCACTGACGATGACGATCCTTCCCGGTTCATCAAGTTCCGACGATGCTTCGACAACAGTAGGTACGATGACGATCCCAGTAACGACTGCGACAATCCTTTCGGCTTCTTCTGCTCCTGCCACATCCCTGAGCAAATACCCCCAAGGACCGTGTACTGTGTGGAGCGAGAGGTGATGCTGTGCGGGCTCAATCTGGACCGGAACAGTTGCGGTGAAGCCCTCGATTCACCACAGGTCCAACCCCTGGCTTGTCCGCAGATCGTCACGGTGAAGGTGTGCGTATGGCGCGAGTAGACCGACGTGAGCAGCAGGGGTTCATATCTCTGGCTATATTCATCGTCATCGCGTACGGTGTCCTGGAAGTAGCTACGATCAACCAGGCACGCTCGGCGCGGGCCACCATCGACCTTGAAGAGCGCGCTGCCATCAATCTCCTCCGGTATCACAAGACCGCCCTCGAGATAGGGCTCGTCGATGGCGGATATGCTGCTGTCGGTGCTTGGAGCGGAGTGCCTGGCGAGCTCTTCGGCCACAGTATCGTGGACCTGCAACTCATGCTCAATAATCGATTTGATCTCATGAATACTGGGACGAACTGTCCCAGTCAAAACTCGCCCGTCATCGGAGCCGTCCGTGCCCAATATCCCCCCTTGATCGATGGTCCCGGTGATGACGATTGGAAGGGTAAGATGGCCGCTCGTCTCAGGACCATGTCGCGGCTGAGGCTACGGTTCGAACCATCCGACGACGCTGCAGCACCTACCGAACCGGGCGATCCACCACCGCCCGAGACCGATCCCGAGCCCGTGCTCACACTTGAAGAGATCGATATCGAGCAGTTCGGTACCTTCATTATCCAGACGGGGTACAACCTCGGGTGCTGTGATATGGAGCTGCCGGACGTCAACCTCGACTATGCGGTGGACATGCAGAACCTCGCCACGTACGCACGGGAGGCGGGGAAGGCCTGCGGTCCTGCCCGGTCGCTCTGTGCAGCAGTGGAGCTCGGGATGTGCGTGCTCAGTGACCATACGACGCTCGGCCCATATGGTATACCTCGAGGCCATTCCTTCGAGGAGTTCTGTGAGCTCGATGGGGGGGAAGCTGAAGAAGGAGCAGAACCACCGGACCCGCGGGATATCCTTCGCCGGACGTTCGGGGTCCATATAAGCAACACATGCTCGCGGTACACGGACCCTGACCATGACGAGTACATCGATGGTTTCTTCGCTGTGGACGAGGATACGGGACGCACCTATCCTCAGAGCTGGTACGGTCTCTACAGCGGAGTCCAGGAGCCAGAGGAGGCAGAAGGAACACCCTGCGGAGCGTGTTCGCCCGGTAGGAACGATTACGACGAGATATACCCCGTCGACACCTGCTATCCATGCGTTTACTCCCCGGATATCGACGGTAACGACCCCGACACGTTCGCCGCAGCAGAGGGCGTCGTCATGCGCTCCCGATGCACCTCCCAGACCATCGTGGAGAGCGGACTGAGCAGCCTTCTACCCACGGCCATGTACGACGGTGAGATGGAGCTCCTTGACGAGGATGGTAACATGGTGACGAAGCTTCCCGTCCATCTGGGAGTGGGCGATGAGTACCAGTCATCGGGAGAGACTGCGTGCGACTATCATCTCGCTGATTTCGACGTATGGGCCTTCTACAATATCGCCTGCCGTATGGAAGCCACAGATTTCTATCCTACGGACTACCACGATGTCAACCTGGCCGACGGGAGCATAATAACTCTTGCCCAGGTACTGGCCGAGGACCTCCCGGACCAGCGGGGCATCCACAATTTCACCAGCATCATGCACAAATGGGCCACGGACGATGCGTATATCGATTCCGGGTATCAGGTCCTCACAAGGTGTCCCGACGACGACGAGTGTCTCCTGCGCGTACTGCGGGCATACCCGCTCATCAGGCGCGCTATGCGCACATGCAACGGAAAGAGGTGCTGTCCGTGAGGAGGCGCTTCCGAGGTCAGGTCGCACTGGAGTTCATGGTCCTTGCCACTGCCATATTCATGGTGTTCGGCTACGTGCTCTATCAGGCACAGCTCAAGTACATCTCCTTCGACCGCCTCGCAGACGAGAAGAAGATGACCGCCATGGGGTACGAGCTCGCTTCGGCGATCGAGACCGTGTGTGAACCAGCGACCCCCGACATGGTCCAAGTGAAGGTCCCCGCGGCTCCATATACACGCATACACGCAACGGCCAAGGTACGAAATGTCCAGCTACTGCGTGAAGGGTTCTGGCCAGCACGGATCACGGATCTATCTTTGAACGACCGTGTCATCATCGAGAGCCACGACTGGTTCGCCGACCTTGATACCGAAGCGGCGTGCGAGGTTGGCGCGGGGGGAACGTGGAACGGTGCAGACGGTGTCTGCGAGCTCGCCGAGCGTGCATGCCTTGTCGCAGGCGGTGCCTGGGAGGGGGATCCTTTGGACTGCACCCTCGCTGAGGACGAGTGTCGTGCCGCGGGCGGCACATGGACAGAGGCTGATAACACATGCGAGCTTGCCCGGACAGGGTGTGGGAATGGGCATGGTGTGTGGAACAACGATCTCGGCGGCTGCGATATGACGCCGGTTGCCTGTCGTGATGCAGGGGGTGCCTGGCATGACGAGAGCGGCTCCTGCGGCATCAGGATCGTGTCCGAAAGTGGCAAGTGTTCAAGCGACTACGGCGACAGCGAGCCCATGTGCGGGCTCCAGGGGACTTACATGCAAGCGGGCGAAGCCGGTAACCTGTGCGTGTTCTTCGACGGTCTCGATACGCAGGAATCGTGCGAGACCATGGGCGGGGAGTGGGTCGAAGGCGATGAGCCCATGTGCAATATCCGCGTTCCGTGCGTGGCCGTGGGTGGGGAGATCGTAGACCTCGGTGACGATGGAACCGTGTGCAACCTGCCCCATCGTGCCGTGAGCCAGGACCGTTGCGGGGCGGGCGATCCCGCGCTTGTCCGTGACCGTGCAGGACGGTACAGACCTGGCGCAGGGGCCGATGGCGTGGACCTGTGCGTGTTCTTCGCTGATATAGGCACCGAGGATGCCTGCGATGTGCTCATAGGAACCGCTGGTTCGTGGGACGCCGGTACGGCCACATGCGATGTGACCGACCTGTGCACGGACAGTGGTGGAGAAGAAGTGAACGGTGCCGGTTGTCATATCGCCGAGCGTGCTGTCTCTCGTGAGGTCTGCGAGCGCGACGACGGAGGGTGGGTTTCCGAGTACGACCGCATCTACCTCCCAAAGAACCCAGTTCTTGCAGCTATCCTGTCCTCCGATGACTGTGAGGACGTTGATGGTGCATGGAACGAGGAAATACTAACATGTGGAGTGGACAGCGACGTGGTGACCTTCACAGTATCGGGCGTCCACCGCTTCAGTATCGCAGGCGATCCCGATGTCGTTCCTGACGACGTGCTCGAGGTATATGTGGATACCCGCGACGTCGATGTCCATCCTTTGATGTTCGATCCAACATCGGTCCTCGATCTACCCGTGGGCGGCGTCATCGTCTTCCGCAATCCCGACGTGACGTCAGCATCCGTAGTATCCGAGGAGTATGGATGCTCCAACGAAGTAGACACCGCTGAGAGCCTCTGCTCACTCAACGGTGAGTGGAACGATCCGCAGGACGATCAGGGTCTCCCCATCGATTTCTGCACGCTCTCCGACGTGGGCTCACAAGAGGAGTGCGAGGTAGGTCCCGGCTCGTGCACGTTCATCGAGGAGACGTGCAAGGACATCGGAGGCAAGTGGGAGGAACTGCTAGGATGCGTGCTAACTCCGACGACGTGCGAGGATGCCGATGGGACATGGTATAGCTTCACTGATAGCTGTGAGTTCACCCGGGATGCATGTGGGTCGGCCAGCGGGACTTGGACGCAGGATGGTTACTACCACTGGCATGACGAGCAGGGCTGTATTGATAATCTTCGGGTAACTCAGGACCTATGCGTCATCGAGGAAGATGAGAACGTGATGTGGGCCCCGGTACTCTCTCTGGACCTCGAACCGGACGATGTGGTCGAGGTGCCTTTCCCGCATCCCGGGACATACAAGTTCCGTCTTGGTGATGATGAGAACGTGATCCTGACTGTTAGCACGGTCTTCAGCCAAGTCATGCTCGGCGCCGAGCAGCTCAACAGTCCCAGGGAACTGCGACGGACCTCCTTCGTCAACAGGGACGAGCAGGTGCTCACGGTCGTGTCGGATGACGGTACGTGCAAGACGCCTACAGATGTCCTGACCGGGGACCGGTCCCTCTGGGCCTGCACCGCCAACGGAGTGTGGCCGGCGGACGATCCGCCACGCTGCATATATCCTTCCCTGAACAGCGAACGCCTATGCACCAAGGGTGACGGCTTCTGGGATCCGGATGCCAATGCTGGAGCGGGGGCCTGCTATATCCTCAGCCGGCTGAATCAGAACACATGTGAGACCGGGGGCAACGCTGACGGTTGGAACGCACGGTTTAAGGCCCCTATCGGTGCGGGTCTAAGTAAAAGCGTCCTGTTCCCTGCGACTGAATGGGGTACAGGGACCGAGTACCAGTTCTACATAGGAGAGGAGATCTTCGAGACGATAGACCTTGACATCGGCCAGGACTCTCTTGTTGAAGTACGTCGTGAGAAAGGATTCAAGCGGTTCGATGCATATGATCCTTTGGCATCGTCAGTTGTCCCCATCACCTTTATGGAACGGACCGAGCCCTTCGATCTCGTGTTCAAGGGGATGGGTACCATCGGTGTGAGGTGTCAGAGCCTCCCCATTACCTCAGGGCAGTCAGGTCAGGGTATGGTCGTAGTGAGCAAGATTGCGGGAGGTGCGACATGACAGCGCGCGTGAGGCGGGGTCAGGTCCCTCTCGAGACACTTGCGCTCATGTCAGCGGTGCTCGTGATGTTCTCCATGCTTCTGTTCACGGCCAAGATGGAGAACCAGCGCCTTGCGGACCGGAACTCAGCAAAGCGGGCGCAGATCATCGCGAACAAGCTCGCATTCTCTCTGGAGCACGCTTGTGACGGTGGTTCACACAACACCGAGCACCTCCAGGTCTATACATGGTCGCGCCATATCACCGTCCGCTACCGTGAAGAGGATTTCGGCAGCGGGCGGGTGCAGGGGATAGAGGTGGAGGTACCTCGCTCCCAGTTCGATCCGGCACCGCCGACCGGTTCTGCCTATGTCAATGGGCGACATTTCAGTGCATCGTCCGTGGGAGAATGGAAGGATGAGCCCGCGGAGCGATATAAGATGGAGGTCACCTGCGGCAACCTAATCTGCGGATCAGTCCAGCTCAAGGTGCAATGTCGTCACGGGCGTGTGCGGTTATTCGCAGAAGGTGGCGTACCCCAGGAGGATGAAGATGATTAGGGGACGCGATCTCAGGTCATGTCGTGGCCAGGTGGCGCTGGAGCTCATGACCATCTTCGCCATCTATATGGTGCTCATCAGTGCGCTCGCCGCTCAGTTCATGGGTCATCGGAACGATCGTCGTGAGGAGACCCTCGAGCAGCGCGCTGTCGATGAGGCGGAGCGCGTGGCTGCCGCCATGAACCCGTACTTCGCAATAGGGCGGCTCAACAAGACCATCACTTGTGACGGTTCCATGTACACCTACGAGTTGCGGGAGGCGGAGATCGGGCCGGTCCGCTTCTACGTGCATGTAGTGTACGACACGAAGATGCAGTACTTCGGACCTTACGAGGCCTATGCCCCGCTCCACTTCCGTCCATCGTCGAACAAGATCGTATATGAGCGGAGCCTCCGAATGCGTTGCATAGGGAAGACCATGCATCTGTGCATTGACACTCAGGACTGGAGGTGCGGGCCGTGAAGCTCGGAGGGCGACGTCGTGGCCAGACATTCTCCATCGACATAATCATAGCTCTTGCCATCTTCGGCCTGCTATTCACGGCCATGGAAAGAATGGGAACAGAAGTGGAGAAGGACCGTGTGGAGTGGCAGACGGTTTATGACCTCAAGATGGTCTCCGATGACTTCATGACCGCCATGGTCGACTCCACACCGAACGGCTATCAGTACGGTGTTTCGTACTATGACGAGGGTATGGGCATCGACCGGTTGAACGCTATCGATGTCGAGGCGGCAGGTGGACTAGCTCCCTTTTTGGTAGGGCCGACATTCTTCTCGCGCCTGATGAGTACAGAGGGTTCTCTGGGCTATGGCTGGCGTGTGAACATGTACGTGTGCAAGGACGAGGACATGGGTGTGGACCGGGACATTACTCTACCCGTCAATACCCAATGGTTCGAGGACGCGCCTGTCCCTCGATGCGTTGTCACTGATCCGGTGACGGATAATGGGAATGATTGTCGGATATTATCCGCAGGATATCGTGAGATGGATGGCAGCTTCTACTACGAAGATGATGAACTGACAAGGATAATTCTCAGGAATCCGGCGGTATTCCAGATAAATGAAGCTGGTCATTCGACGGGTACATGTAACCGGGAGGATCCGGGGGGGATGTGCCTCCATGTGACGACGGCGGATGATTACACGCCAGGTGCTCTTGGTCTCACCCAGGTGAAAGTCGATGCTAACGGTGACTCTCTCCAAATAGGGATCGTTGCCTGTAAAGCAGGTAACTGTCCGGACACATACGACAGCGGGACCGTCGTCTTCGATATTATCCCTGATGAGAGCAATATTGCCTCCGACACAATCGGAGCAGCGGCAGCCACGTATCTGACCTCCAACCGCGGCTTCCCGGTAGGGGGCGGCCAGCACCCTGCAGGCTCTATCCAGCAGACCATGGACGGGACGTCAGAGGTCTACACGGCCGACTGCGGTACAGTGGAATCTAGGCTCCGCGTCCATGCCGGAACGGCGTGTGACGGTGGTATCGTCAGCTTTATCGATTATTATGTCGCTTCGGATGGCGACGTGGATAGCGATCCCGCTACACCCGGAACCCCGACGTGGCGGCCCGTGTTCAAGCACGAACTCCCGGTCGCTTGCCAGGCAGGCACCGTGTACTGCTATGTAGGGAACGTCTGCCTGCCCGGCGAGGAACCAACAATCATCACCACACAGGACGCGAACAGTGCTACTGCCACTATCACGTACACGACCTTCAGACAAGGTGAGGATACATTCCCCGGCGCCACTATCGTAGCCAATTTCATCCTTACCAACGACTGCCGTCTCGCTCTACAGCACACGGACACGTTCACCGGGGACATCCCCACACGCACTTACGGTTTTGTCGTCCAGGCGGATTCGACCTTCGATGGCGAGGCCACCTTCTGGGGAGATGATCAAGGACAGTACCTTACCTTCTGGGACGACGAGCGGGGCGAGTGCCTGCTCCCGATAGTTCCTGATCAGACAACGTGCGAGGGTGCTCTCGTGGATGCCGAATGGCTCCCTACCGAGCTCTGTCGGACCGATCCTGCTGCAGTGCCTGACCAGGCAGCGTGCGAGGACATCAACGGCGTCTGGAACGATCCGGACTGCTTCATCTGGCTCATATCCGACGAGCAGACCTGCGAGGCCGCGGGCAACACGGAATGGACCGAGGACCAGCCCGATCCGCGATGTGTGGCCGTTGGAATCGATAATGACGTGGACTGCCTGGATCCCGACGTGGGCGGTACCTGGGTGAACGACGAGTGCGTGCTCGCCGCAGGAGATCTGCAAGCATGTGAGCACCTAACGACCGCGTGGGTTTGGAACGATCCCGGTGAAGGCCCTGGCGGCCGGTGTGCTGTCTCGTCAATAGGGATGGACTCGGCGTTCTGCGAGGGCGAGGAAGTCAGCGGTGAGTGGGACGCGGAGGCGATCCCTCCAGTATGCGTGATCCGCGATATCGAGGACAAAGGGAGTTGTGAGACCTTCTGCTTCAATCCACAGTATCAGGCCGAACCCTTCATGACCGATCCAAACCCCGATCAGGAGGGGGAGGATGAACCGCCCGAGGGACTGGCCAACTGCCAGAGCCCGGACTTCGGTTGCATATCTTCCACCCAGGCAAAGTACGGTATTGTGTCCGTCAACCGTGTCGTAGCGCCCCGGGGTGGCAGGGGTGTGGGCGTGCTCAACCTCGAGGTGTGGAAGTAGCGTGTGGCGTCTGTACGTGCTCGTGGCCGGCCTGGCCGCGGCCTCCCTCGACGACCTGCGGACTGGCGAGGTGCATCCGCTCATCACCGACGTGCTCCTGGTCATAGGCGCGATCGCTTACCTGATTATCGGGCATGACCCGGACCAGTTCTCCGTGAACCTCCTGGTGCTCGGCCTAGTGTTCCTGTGGTACCGGGCCCGGTGCATCGGCGGCGCCGACGTGAAGCTAGTTTGTGCCCTTTGCCTCCTCTCACCACTGAGGGCCCAGGGATTCGTCCACGATGGTGTGGCGACACGTTTCCCTGCAATCCTTCCCTTCCCCGTAGCGGTGCTGGTGCTCGCCGTCCTCCTCGCTCAGGTAGTCGGTATGGGATGGTACGTCTGGCATGTCGTGCGCGAAGGACAGCGGCCCACCTTCCGCCGACGGGACGCTCCCTTGGGCATGCTCCTGGGGGCAGCGCTCTTCCTACTCCTGCACGGTGATGTCACGACCGCACTGGTCCCTGTGCTCTTCGCCGCGGCCACTGCGCTCCTCATGCTCTTTAGGCTGGAGGGACAGGAACTAAGGATACCGATGGCGCCGTTCCTCCTTGTGTCGGTGATCGCGAACCTGCTGCTCGGGGACCCATTCAGTCTAGCTATTCTTGGTTAGCTGGAAGAGCACGATGAGAACGACCAGTACGGCGCCCAGTCCAACGATGCCGTAGACGATCATGTCCTGTTGTCCCCCCGGCGAGACGTATTGGAGAGCGATCCGTCGTTCCTGGGACGCGGTCACATCCAGACTGTTCTTGCAGGTGGCGGTGACCAGAATGTCATGGTCCGACGTCGAGCGATGCTCTGCGGAGCTCTTGAGCCGCAGCGTCTTCTCGTATGTACCGTTCACCTCGGGATTGGCGCTCCACTGGAACTTGCCCAGCGTGTCCATGTAATGGAGGTATATTGGCCACTTCACACGGACTGAGCACTTCTGGGCTTCCAGTGTCTTAAGAGAGACCTTTGCGGTTATGAAGCTCTCGGGCTCGATTACCGTGTCCGGTACGTTCGTGCCCAGCTCGAACACCGGCTTCGGGAACTCAAGGTCGACCTTCATGGTCATGCTCCGGCTCGTGATATCTTTCCCTGCCATGTTCAGGCACCGGGCCAGGACGTCGACCTCGGTGGTGCCCTCAGGAGTGGTATCGACCAGAAGGGGAAGGAAGATGACCTCGACGTTCCCCTCGTCCCCACCTATCAGGGTTCCCATGTCGATGACGAGCACGTCCTCGGTGACGAGCTCCCGGAACTCGAACGGCCGTGTGACGTTGGCGGGTAGGAAAACACCATGGGGCATGGTGAGCTCCACGGTGCACTTCTCTGCATGCCCGTTCCCCGTGTTCTTGAGAGGGAACGCCACGTTGAACTCCTTCCCGAGCACTGAGGCGAACCGGGCATCCTCCACGTTGATGTCGGCAGGGTCCCGTACGGCCAGCTCCAGCTTGGGATTGTCCCCCTGGACCACCGTGATGCTCTTATCGGGGACGGGTTCGCGTACCGTGGTAACGGTCTCGAAGGTCCTGTACGACGTGTACACGTTGAGCGGGTATTCAACGGCGGGTGTGTCAAGTGTAGCGTTCACCGTTACCTCGAACTTGGTGGATGCCTTGAGGGGCAGGTTCTCGTCCAGTCGTATGCGTGTAGGCTTGATCGTGATCTTTCCGGGCAGCGGGCTCGAGAAGTCGACCCCAACGTTCTCTAGGAGCTCGATCCCGCGATTGGCGACGGTGACGGTCAGGGTCTTGGCAGCGCCCAGTCTGACGGTACCGGATGATACAGATATCCGTACGGGGGACTGCACCTTGGCCGTTATCTCTTCCACAACGGCCGTACCGTCCACCTTGAACTCCAGGGCATAGGTGCCGGGCAGAACGTTCTCGCATGGCTGAATGGCGTACAGGAAGGAGTTTAGACCCTTGGTGACCGCAACGTTCAAGTTCTCGTGACGATTGTACGCGGCGTCCGAGCACGGGATGGTGCGCTTGGTGAACGAGCGCGACGTGATCCGGTAGAGCTTGAGCTTACCACCGGATTCAGCGGCGTCCAGGATCACGTTCACACTGGGCGCGTTACCGGTGTCGTATGTGGAGGTGATCTTTACCTCCATCACGCTCGTCTCTCCCGTGTAAAGGCTGTCATCGAAGGATGTTCCACTGTACTTGATCACCGGCTCAGCTGCCTGTACCGAAGCGAGTAGAATGAATACGAGCAAGAGGGCACCCAGCGACCGCATGGAGCGATGATGGCCGGGAAATAATAAAAACCCTCCTTCTTGGGAGGGGTTCAGAGACCGTCGTCGCTAAAGGTCATACGTTCGATCCAGGTGGAGTGGATCCTGCTCACTTTCTTGATGACCCAGTTGTCCCCGAAGAGCACGGCGATATATGTTCTGAGATCGTTACGTTCAGACCAGTCCTTAAGGTCCGCGAGCTGATCTGCGTCGAGCTTGAGCTTCTTCTGCTTCCCCGCGTCCAGCGGATGGAACAGCGCCATCTTCCCCTCCCTTTGTGCAGCCAGGAGGCGCAGGACAGAAGGAACGCCAAAGGGTACGGCCTCGCGGGCCTGCCAGCCGTCCGCGGCCAGGTAATGGGCGAGCGATTTCTCGAGTTCGGTGCGGAGCATCTCAGTCGTCCTCCTCGATCCAGGGGACGATCTCCTGGGCCAGCAGTCCCGCCACCACAACGAACACGACGCAGTTCACCAGACCTACGGCCCCCCAGAAGAACACGAAGTAGCCATGGAAGGTGATGACGAGCACCAAGGCCGCCAGTGCCAGACCTTCGAGCGTGCCCTGTTCCGGCCACTCCATCGCTTTCTATTGATACGCGAACGATATTTAAATGATGCACAACCCCCACACGGCGATGGCAGGGGTGATGAACGCCACCGGTGTTATGGGTGACATCTTCCAGGAGAGCGTTACCCAGGCATATGGGAAGGCCCACTTCTTCGTCCCCCGGTTCTTCGTGGCCGCCCTCGTGGTGGCCGCAGGGTACGTGCTCGGGCGAGCAATCTCTGCAGTAGCAGTCCGGATATTCCGGCTCATCCAGCTGGAGCACATGCTCGAGCGGGCGGAAGTCAAGGTGGAGTTCCAGGGCCTCGGGCTCGCTGAGATCGTGTCCATCGCCATCCGCTGGTACGTCTACCTCATATTCCTCACAGTGGCCGTGGGTACATTCGGTGTACCGACGGTCGACGCGCTGATGCGCCTGGTCCTGGTCGAGTTCTCGCCACGGATCGTCCAGTCCGCACTCATCGTGCTCCTTGGCGTAGTCGTTGGCGAGTACGTGGCACGACGGTTGGGTACCCTTGAACTACCCCAGGCAAAGATACTCGGTGTGCTGACCAACATACTGATCGTGTACGTCGCCGTGGTCCTGGCGCTGCCGTTGCTGGTCATGGGCGTCGAGAGGAGCATCGTCACGTTGGTGCTGGCAATGCCGCTCATCGTCGTCCTGTGCTCTCTCGGCCTTGGTCTCTCTCTGGGCATGGGGCTCGCAATCGGCCTTGGTTCCCGGGATGTTGTGAGCGAGCTTTTGGGTGAGTACCTCTCCCTCCACCGACGCTCACAGCGTCTGGCACAGACGCCACGCACGACCGCAAGGACCGGCCCGCATCCGTGATACTGGCCTGGACTAACCTTCCGCCAAGCCTGCGATTGACGTCTCGAACAGACTCCACGCCAGCATCGCAAGAACGATGAGACCTGAGATGCACGTACCTACTTCCCAGAATGGCACGGGGCCCGTACCGAGCGCGACCGCCAGCCTAGGCGGAGAGAGCGGACGAGGGAGCATCACCGTCGCACCCACCATAGCGACCGCGATCCATACTGCTGACTGGGACGTCTCGGCGCCCCGCGTACGCACCGCAACAGCGGAACCTACACCGCAAAAGAAAAGGGCTGTGACAGCGGAGATGGCCACGAGCGGTGCCACGCCGAGCACGGGGAACAGACGGGTGCTCAGGAGGAGGACCGTTCCCGAAGCGACCGCGGTGAGGAGCACCGTGGGCGCCGCCAGACCCCCGGCCAGAGTACGCGGTCGTGGGCAGGCCATGAGAAGGGAGTCCAGGGTACGTGTCGTGAACTCCTCGCGGACGAGGTTGGTCGTGAACATGGCGACGGCGAAGGCTGGAAAGAGTACAAGGAAGGGGACCAGGAAGAGCAGCACTGCGTCCACGAGGAGCGGTGGGACCTCCCACGAACCGTAGTCGTCCTGCACACGAAGCCCTCCCACTACGAGCTTCCGCTCGTCCGCCAGTGCCAGTCGACGTTGTGCCGGATCGCTATCGGCGAGCACTGTCCGTACCATGGACACGGCGAGAGGACCTCGTAATCCCTCCTGGGCGACTAGAAGGCGTACGGTCCCACCTGCACCCGGAGGGATCACAACGACGGCGTCCATCCGCTCAGGAGATGCAAGAGCCTCTTCAAGAGTGGTCGCGTGATGTACAGACCGGACCTCTTTGCGAGTGCTCAAGGCACGGGCTAATAGGGAATCGCGGAGAACTACCTCGTCCCCTACCAGCGCGAGACGCAACGAGCGGTCGGTCGCCCTGGAGTGGACATTAGCGTCCAGGAAGGGGGAGAACGGGCCGAGGAATGCGAGCACCATGATGACCGCGGCCACCATGAAAGTGAACATGAACGCGAACGATGGGCGAAGCACCAGCTCGCGCAGCCATCGCAGAGCGAGCACGGCGGTCCTGTGCATGGTCTCACTCCCGGCCTTCCTCGCTACGCGAGAAGCGCTCGAGGAACACGTCCTCCAGCGAGCGCTGGGCTGTAGTGATCGAGACCACGGGATATGAGCGTCTGAGCTCGTCCAGGGCCTTGGCCGCGAGCTCCACTCCGGGGAAGGTGAGCACGGCCACCTTTCCCTTTCGTTCGACCTTGGCGTGTGGATCACTTGGCATTTTCTTACCAGGGGGGCACTCCACGACCACCTCCACGGATGTCTGGCGGGCATCGAGCCTACCGCACACCTCGTCGGTGGTCCCGGAGAGCAGCAGATTGCCCTTACTGAGGATCCCGATGCGATGGCACAGTCGTTCCGCCATCCATACAAGGTGGGTCGAAAGGAGCACGGTCTTCCCCTCCTCCTCGGCAAGGGATGCGATGAGCTCCCGGATCTCAAGGGACGCCACAGGGTCGAGGCCGCTAGTGGGTTCGTCCAGTATGAGGATGGACGGGTCATGGACCAGTGCACGGGCTATGGCGACCCGGCGCTTGAGCCCCTTGGACAGGGTGTCGATCCTGTCCGTTCGCTTGTCACCAAGGTCCAGGCGTTCGACGAGCTTGTGGGCCCGCTTGCCTCCCTCTTCCCGTCCCAGACCGTATAGGTCAGCAAAGAAAGTGAGGTACTCGAGCACTGTCATGTGCTCGTATAGCGATGTCTCTTCCGGGAGGTAGCCGATGAGGGCCTTCACTGCCTCGGGACGCTCGCGCACGTCGATGCCCCGCACGAGCACCGTCCCGCCGGAAGGATTGAGCAGGCCACAGGTTATACGGATGAGGGTCGACTTACCCGCGCCGTTGGGGCCCAGGATACCGTACACTTCGCCCTCGTTCACCGAGAGCGAAAGCCCGTCAAGGGCCGTGAGCGTGTCGTACCGCTTGGTGAGCCCCTTCGTCTCGATGGCGATATCGCTTGCCATGGTAAGCTCACTCTTCTTCGTCCGGAGGAGCTATTGTGACCTTTTCACGCATGGACCTGAGTTCATCGAGGAACCGCTTGGCGGTCTTGGGTACATACTCGGATTGGACCCGGAATATCTCGGCCGTCCGTGCCAGGGCGTCGCCGTCGAAGCGGTCGTCCGCGGTGAGCATGAACTGCTCTTCTGCCACCGGCCTGCGTTTCTTCATGGACTTGCGCACCTTCTTCCACTTGCGGAACAGTTCGTCCGCTCGGGCCGGTACCTGGTCGCCATCGACGTCAAGGATCTCTGCGATCTCGGCCAGCAACGTCTCCTCCTGGGACGCGGTGTGGCTAGCGGCTCCACCGGCGGTGAAAAGGATGCGTACGACCCCGTCCTGGATCTTCTTCGTCTTGAGTATGTGGATCGGCCCGACCTCGCCTGTGGAGTTGAGATGCGTCCCGCCGCAGGCCTCGATGTCCACGCTGGGTACCTCGACCACGCGCACGCTCTTACCGGGCACAGCTCCGCCCTGGTAGATGGCCATACCGTACTTCTGCTCCGCTTGGTCGCGAGCGTAGAAGTCCTTCTTGACGATGATGTCCTCGCCCACGATGCTGTTGGCCTCCTCCTCGATGCGCGCGAGCTCTTCGTCGGTGATGGCCTGGAAGTGGGTGACGTCCAGATGAGCACGCTCCAGGGTCTTCTTGGCACCGGCCTGGTTGATATGTCGACCGAGAACGCGGCGAGCAGCAGCGTTGATGATATGGGCCGCGGTGTGATGCTGGGATAGCTGGCGACGTCGCTCCTCGTCCACATGACACTTCACAGAGTCGCCCTCCGAGAAGGAAGGCTGGTCCTTCATGACGTGGACTATGAGGCCGCCTTGTTTCTGTACGCCCACGACCTCCTCGCTGCCGATGGTGCCGATATCGTGTATCTGTCCTCCAGATGTAGGATAGAATCTGGTGGTGTCGAGGACGACGAAGAGGTCCTTGACGCGCAGGACCTTCGCTGTGAAATCCAGTTCCTTCCAGTCGCCGAAGTACTCGGCACGAGTGTCGGGAAGGCCTTCCATTCCCGGCACCTCTTCCTTCTTGGTGGCGTGGACCTGCTCGCGGGTCTCGTGGAGCTCGGCCACACGGGCGTAGAAGTCCTCGGGAACATTGATGGTCCTTTCCAGTTTCTTGGCTTCCGCGGACACCAGATCGGGAGGGATGCCGTTTGAGTCGTACAGCTCCAGCAGCCGTTCGGTGGTGACATCCTCCTTGACGATGCGGGCCACCAGCGAGGCGGTCTTGCGACGCATGGCCTCGTACTTGGTCCGTTCCACATCGAGTATCTTCTCCACCTCGTCGAGGTTCTCCGAGAGCTCTGGGAAGACGGGTTTGAGGTAGTCAGCATGCCAGGCGCACACCTCGGCGAGGTGCAGGTCCCAGCCCTGCTGGATGATGAAGCCCAGTGCCCGCCGGGCGAGCATGCGCAGGTTGTAGCCACCTCCCACGTTGGATGGTAGCGCCCCGTCGCTGAGCGTGACCAGCAGCGAGCGTGTGTGCTCGGCAATCGAGTACACACCCGAGAGCGGGATGATATTCTGACGCAGCTCCTTGTCATCCACGCCCACCTTCTGACCCACGGTGCGCCAAGCGACCGCGATATCGTCCACTTCGTCAAGGTTCAGCAAGCCCGCATACGGCACGTACCGGCGCAGCAGGTCGTCGTCGTACTCCACACCGGTCCGCTTCAGTAGCTTTTTCATGACCGTAGGGAACTGGGCGTCGTACATGGTGTTGCAGCCCTGGGAGAACCAGGCATTGCGTTCCATGCCCATGCCCATGTCCAGCACCTTGAGATTGAGCTCACGGACACCCGCAGGGGTCTGCTCATAGAGCATGTACACCTGGTTCCCCAGCTCGCAGCCGCGGGAGAAGAACTCCATACAGCAGCCGAAGTTGCCGCCTCCGGCCCAGGCGTCCTCGGAGAAAACGACCTCCTCGTTGGGGAGCTTCAGGCCGTCCTTGATCCAGGTCTGGATGTGGCGGAACACGGCGTTCTGGTCCCACTGATCGGGCGGGACGAACATGTGCTGACCTATCATCACGAACCCTGTGTTGTGGGACATGGTGATGCCTACGTTGTCTATGTCTGAGAATCGGAGACAGAACTGAGGGATGACAAGGGGATTGGCCGGAGGGTCCATCTCCCCCGCGATGACGAAGGGCTGGAACGCGGCGATCGAGGCGTTGGTGTACTCCATGGTGGGATTCCATCGGGCCACAGCTGGATACCGGGCAATGGGCGCATAGCCGAAGCCCTCGAACATCTTGGCGAAGCGCGTCCATATCTCGATGTAGTCCATGGAGCGGCCCGCGGGAGTGTTCCCGATGAAGGCGAAGCTCTCTCCGGGACTACATGCGGGATCGCCGCACACCGGCCGGTCGGCGTCCATGGCCCAGAAGGGCTTGCCGCACTTGGTACAGATGCCGCGGGAGTATCCCTCCTCGCGCAGGACCTCACTGGCGTAGAACTTATCAGGTTCGGCCCAGAATTTAGGCCTGTACTGCTTCTTGATCTCCTTGTCAGAGAGCATGACGATCCTGAACGGGGACAGCCGACAATGTTTTAACTCTTTTTTTATTTCGGTGGGAAGTCCCCTTCCGAGAGAGAAGGGATGGTCCCGGTGTAATTTTGAACGTGTTCGAGAAATCCCAGCGTTTTCAACCATGGGATTGATCGCGTACCGCCGAAGGTGGGCGAACACGTATATAATAAACGGGCGACCCTAAAATTAGTACTAAAATAGTATTAATTACTAATTATTATTTCAGTATAATGTGGAATACTGGCACGCCACCGTCATGGCATATATAATGATGAACAACCTACTATTTATTGGAGGTGGATGTCAAGGACGATCACTGAATAATGTCGACATCGATCGCGTCCCAGAGAACCCACATCCGGTCAACGATGAGTGAAGCTGAGAATGCTGACTAATCGGTCGGAGTAGGGGTCGTCCATGGGCAAGGTGAGGGCTGCTCATAACACGGGGCGTTCATAAAGAGGTTCACGTGTATGTGGATGAGCAGATGCCTCGATCCTGTCTGATAACGGAAGGACTTCTGAACGTTGCCATCGATGGTCTGGCCGAATCGCCCTCGGGCTGACGATAGACTGCGACCTGGACGATGCGATTAACATTCAGGATCGCTCAGGGTGGGGACCACCCGATGCGCCCGTGGAGCTGGAAATAGCGTCGAAGCGGGAAGCCCCTCTACTTGGAGATGGGTAGTTCACGAAGGTTGCCCTCGCGTTCCCGCGAGCGTTCTAGAAGAACGTGCGGGCCTGGTAATCCATGTACTCGGAGCCGTGCTCCTCGGTGAGCATCTGGTCCTCGAGCATACCCCAGAATAGCACGAACAGGGCCCACAACACAGCAGCGAACAGGGAGTAGACGGCGCCTGCTGCCAGGGGGAACCCGAGGAGGACGAGGACGAGACCATCGTAGTGCGGATGACGCAGGTAAGCATAGACCCCTGAGGTGGGGAATGTCATCTTCTTGTGCTCAGGTCCGACATCACCTCGCTTTGGCGGGACATGGAAGACGGCCGTGACGATGAGAAAGATGCCTACACATGCACCGACAAGTCCGATTATTGAACCGATGCCGAAATCACCGATCATGAGATCATTGGCGATCATGTTGATCCATGCAAGGATGCCCGCGAAGGCGGTGGACGGTTCCATGATGCGCTTCTGGGGATTGACCTTCCCCCAGCTCTCGACAACGCGAATGTAGGAGTAGGCGGTGAAGCTGGCAAGGCACACCCCGAACCAGATATGGAACGGCTCTAGTCCTCCGCTCATGACGAATCCCCATTTAGAACTATAACTTTAAATGGGGTTTGGAAACGAAGCGGCTCGAAAGCATCTAGCTGAAGATCATTTTCAGCGAGGTCGCCATCAGTGCCACACCGAACACGCGTCGGAGCACGGCAGGCTCGATGTCGTTCGCGAAATTGGCACCCAGGTATCCGCCGAAGAAGAACCCGACGCAGATGAAGGCCGCCATGGTGACGTTCACGTTGTCCTCTATGTAGTACTTGTAAGCACCTAGGAGCCCGATCGGGGGTACCATAAGGGCGAGGGTCGTGCCCTGGGCTTCGTGCTGGGTGAGGCCGAATCCGTACAACATGACGGGGACGAGAAGGATGCCACCACCGATCCCCAGGAGGCCGCTGAGCACACCTGCGGTAAGGCCGAGGAGGACGTATGACGCGTACACGAGCATAAGGGGGGTTCGGACACTCCCGCTAGTTAAACTTTTGGGTGGGGGGGCGCACGATCAGGTCCTGTCGATGGTCCTGATGGTCACTCTGAACGCGATCTCGCGGCCCGCGAGCATGTGGTTCATGTCCACCCATGCGATCCCGTCACTGACATTGAGGATGGGGAACGCGCCGCCCGCAGTTATGAGCTGGCCCCCCTCCTCGGGCTCGAAGCCCTGAGCGCGCAGTGAGTCCACCGGGATAGGTCTGAAGAGGGAGGGGTCCTTTGGTCCGTACCCATCCTCGGGCGGGATGATGATCTCCTTGGTCTCGTCCTTGGCCATCCCCACGAGCCCGCGATCGAATCCCCGGATCACCTGGCCTGCGCCGACTCTTACCGCGAGCGGTTCGTAGCGGTCCCTGGGCGGGAGTCCTGCCTTCCGCGCCTCCGCCTCGACGGACGCGTCGAACACCACCCGGTCGTCGGTGGTCCAACCAATGTAGTCGACCAGGACCTGGTCACCCTCCCGGACCTTCAGGGGGTCAATCCCCGCTGGTATGTCTGTCGGTCCGATGGGGGTGTCAGCCATAGCACTTCCCGGTACGCAGTAGGATCCAGGACCGCACTCCTGGGAGGGCGGGCAGTGCTCACCCGTGGTGCAGCAGCGCTCTCCCGATGGACAGCACACTCCGTACCTGCAGTTGCCTCCAGCGCACTCTGATGACGAGGAACAGATCGTCCCGTCGGGCAGGAGCTGCCGGGGGGGACCGGTGGCCGGGGGAGTGGCGGCGCCCCCCCAGCCGGGACCAGTGCACCCTACCAGTAGGGCGAGGACCGCAAGGACGGCCAGCGCGCGTCTCATCATAGTTACCACAGGAGTGTTATGACGCTCAGGCCACGCCCTTCCCTACGGCACCGGCCGGTAGGAAGATTGGTACGCCCGAGTCCGTGGGCACGATGACCGTCTGGAGGTCAGTGCGGTCCAGGGTCTTGATGTAGTAGTATCCGAGCACCGATTTCGGGTCCTGGCTACCGAACTGCTCCTGGATACGCTGGATGGCTCGTGCCTCTCCATCGGCCTTGATGACCGTGGCGTTTGCGATACCCTCGGCCTCGATCATACGCTGAGTGGCCTTCTTGCGCTCCTCGTTGAGCACGTACTCCATCCTCAGGGCACTCTGCTCGGCCACCTGCTTCGCCTCGATGGAGGACTTGAGCTGGGGCGGGAGCTCCACGTTGCGTAACAGGAGGTCCGTCACCAGGATGTGGTAGGGTTTGAGGATGGCCGTGATATCGTCGCGGATCTCCTGCTCCACCTGCTTGCGCTTCTCGGAGTATATCCCCTTGGCTGTGTGGACGGCCGCCACCTTGCGGATCGTCGAGCGGATGTTGGTCCGGATGACCTTCTCGTCATACGTCTCGCCAAGTGTGGTGTGGATCACATCGGCCTTGTCGGGCTCGATCTTGTACAGCACGGTGAGGTCCAGGTCCACGTTCAGACCCTCGGAGGTGAGGGCCGTGATGCGGTCGTCGCCTGTGCGCTTGCCCTCGCCCTGCATGATGGACATGGTGTAGTCCTGGGTCTGGATTGAGTAGAGGGTGATGTCGATCCAGGGCCACTTGAGGTGCCAGCCCATATCGTACTCGACAGGTAGCACTCCCCCGAACACGCTGTATGCCACGCCCACGTGGCCAGCAGGGACCCGGGCGATGCAGAACAGGAACACGAACACGGCACCCATGGCAAGTAGCGGTAGCAGGCCCGCGAGAGCGAGCACTCCTGCACCGGGTCCGCCGTTACTGGTCACGATATCGCCTCCTTCAAGGCGTTCGAGTATCTCCTCATCAAGATCATCTGTCTTCTTCTTTGGGGTCATAATATCTCACACTCCTAGAATGCGCAGGAATCCCTGCGCGGCATCGTTGACGTCATCTGCGGCAGTTATGGCACGTCCGATGACGAGGACATCAGCACCCGCAGCGAGAGCATCGGGTGCGGTCCCGGGGTTGATCCCCCCGGCCACGGCCACGAGCATTCCCTCGCCGCCAGCGCGTTTTATCGCGGGGATGGCCTCCCATCCCGTTGACGTGGTGCCCCCTAGCTCGGCGTCGATGCCCCTGTGAAGGAGCACTACGTCGGGCTTTACAGGGAGCCCGCTCACTAGAGCGGCCGGATCGGGCACGTTCATCATGTCCACGTACGAGCGGAGCCCACGGTCCCGACACTCGTCGATGAAGGCCTCCACGGTCTCGACCGGTGCAAGGGCGGATACCGCCGCGGCGTGAGCTCCCTGCTCAGCAGCGATGGCAACCTCGAGCCTGCCCACGTCAAGTGTCTTGAGGTCCGCGATGATGAAAGCTTGGGGCCGGATGGCACTGATCTTGCGCATCACGCCAACGCCGAAACGCTTGATCAGGGGTGTGCCCGCCTCCAGGATGATCCGTCCGTCTGCAGGAGTGGCCTCGACAACACGTCGAAGCACATCGTCATCCACCATGTCCAGGGCCACCTGTAGGTAGGGGGGTTCGGCAAGCCGGCGACCGGCGGGACTGCTCGCGTCGGAGGACTCCATATTCGGCACCTTGTGCTCTTGTGGGGAGACCAAACCTTGATAAATCAAACGGCGGAAAGACTCATTCGATGGTTCTCCATCTATTCTTCTCCTCGCCCGGATGCCTTGGAAAGGGGGGTGAGGTCTGATGCCACCGTCCGTGGACTTCCTGGCCATTGGAGATATCCTCATCGACATGGTCGTTGACGAGGCCTCAGGTCTCGATCAGGTCAGCGGGTTCAAGAAGTGTTTTGGCGGCGCTCCGGGCAACTTCGCAGTTGGCGTGCAACGCCTCGGCTGCAAGGCAGGGGTCATCGCCAAGGTGGGTGCAGACCCCTTCGGTCAATTCCTCACACACACGCTCGAAGGAGAAGGAGTGGATGTATCACAGGTGACGATGTGCAAAGAACGCACCTCGCTCGCATTCGTCACGGCAGAGCCCGATTACCTTTTCTACCGCGGAGCGGACGTGGAACTGAACGAGAAGGACCTTTCCGAACCCTACATCGCGAACGCACGCTTCCTCCACTTCTCGGGTTTTACTCTCTCGGCGAAGAAGCCCATGCGGGCCGTGTACCGGGCCGTGAGGATCGCCAAGAAACACGGGCTCACTGTATCGTTCGCGGTGAACTACCGCCCGGACGCATGGACCAAGCCCGAGGCGTTGAAGGTTTTCGAGAAGTTCCTCCCGCACGTCGACATCTTGCTGGCGAGCGATGAGGAGGCCCAGATGCTCTCGGGCCAGGACGATCCTGCCATGGCGGCGCGCCTCATCACTCGGCGCGGACCCAAAAAGGCGGTAGTTACTCTTGGATCCAAGGGGGCCTTGCTGTGCGAGGACCAGCGGACGACGTTCGTACCTGCATTCGAGGTGGAACCAAAGGACGCCACAGGTGCCGGGGACGGTTTCGCCGCAGGTCTGATGTCCTCGCTCGCACATGGCTCCTCACTGGAGGAGGCAGGGCGGTTCGCGTGCGCCGTGGGTGCGCTCGTGACCACCCGACGTGGGGCGATCACCGCCTTCCCCACACAGGATGGTGTGAAAACCTTTTTATTGCACGCACGACAAAAGGAACCTGCCGAGGTCGGCTTCGACCAGGCGTGAGCGGACGGGAAGGCCATGCTCGAGAACATAGCATACTTCATCATTGGTGTGGCGATCCTCATCAAGGGGAGCGACTGGATCGTTGATGGAGCCAAGGCCTTGGCACGCCGCTTCTCTTTACCTCAGATGTTCGTCGGGCTCACCATCACCTCCGTGGGCACCTCCATCCCCGAGATCGCCACCTCCATGATCGCTGCGTGGAACGGAGCGCCAGGGATCGCAGTGGGCAATATTGTCGGCTCCTGCTTCGTCCAGATAACTCTCATCCTGGGAGTTGTTGGTCTTATTCGTGAGATGGATGTGGAGAGGACGGCCGTGCAACGCGACGGACCCATAATGATCCTCGCTATGATGATATTGGCGGCCACCATGGCGGACCGCGTGGTGAGCCGGATGGAAGGGATTGTCCTTGTCCTCATCTACACGGGCTACCTCTTTGCCCTCTTCCTATGGGGGCGGACACCTGATAAGGAGGAGGGGAATGAGGAACTTGCTTCCACGTGGTGGCTGGTCCCCGGGCTCCTAGCAGTTCCCATCGGTGCTGACCTATTCGTGAAGAGCGCTGTTGCGATCGCCAAGTACTTCAGCGTGTCAGAGACCCTCATCGGCCTCACTCTCGTATCAGTAGGCACATCGCTCCCCGAGCTCGCAGTGTCCGTGATAGCGCTCCGCCGTGGCGCGACCTCCCTCTCCGTGGGCAACCTCATCGGCTCCAACATAACCGATCCGCTCCTCTCCCTAGGTTCGGGTGCGGCGATAAGGGACCTGACCGTCGAGCATGGCATCATCGAGTTCAACATCCCGCTCACGCTCCTCTCCTATGTCCTTGCTATCTGTTACTTCCATACGGAGCAACGACTGACGCGGCGTGAGAGCATGGCATTGGTGATTGTCTACATACTGTTCCTGGTCGTCAACATACTTGAGGCACGGGTTCCGGCAGCGTGAGGGTGCGGTCATGTCGTCTGTGCGCGAGCGGTTGGAAGAGGTCCTCCATGAACTGCGACACCATGGTGGTGTCGAGGCATCGGCGGTGGTCTCCCGTGATGGTCTGCTCATGGCCAAGGACATCCCCGGATCTGTCCAGGCCGAGACGTTCGCTGCCGTCGCCGCCACGATGGTCGGCTCCTCGGAGATAGTCATCAACGAACTTCATCGTGGTACGCACGCCAAGATCATCGTCGAGTCCAAGGACGGGAACATCGTGGCCATGGGCGCGGGCCCCATGGCGATCCTCGTTGCGATGACGGGCCCCACCTTTGCGCTCGGCCTCATCCTGGTAGAGATGAACAGGGCCACGGAAAAGATCAAGGTGATTCTCTAGTCACTTACCGGGCAGGGTCCATGTGGACCGTGGCGTACCTGCACTCGGCACAGTCTGCCAGGATGGCATTCTCGATGCGACGGGCAATATCGTGGGCCTTACTGAGGAGCATGTCCTGTTTGAACCGCACGTGAAGGGCCACGGAGAACTCGACACCCGTGTAATGGATGAGGACCTTGTGCACGTTATCCACATTCTCCTCCGCTAGGGCGATGTCCTTGATGCGCTGACGCACCGCCGGGTCCTCGACCGTGCCCATGAGCATCCGGATGTTGGAACGACCTATGGAGAAACCCACCCAGCACACCCAGGCGGACACGATAAGGCCGGCCGCGCAGTCCAGGTGCGAATAGCCTATGTACGAGCCGGTGACGCCCACGAGCACGACACCCGAGGATAGGACATCGCTGGCGTGGTGCTCAGCGTCGGCCTTGAGGGCAGGGCTGTGCACCTTCTCCACTATCCCCTTCACCCACACGGTGACCCACCACTTGTAGGCGAGGGCCACCAGCGTGGCGGCGATGGCCACTACCGTGACCTGCGGGATATCGGGTTCGAGCAGACGTTCGACAGCTGTGCGGGCGAACTCCACTCCAACGACGACGAGCAGGATGGACACGATGAGCCCTGCGATGGGCTCGGCATCCCCATGACCGAGCGGGTGACCGTGGTCAGGCTCCTTGCCACTGACGTAGATGCCGGCGACCACGACGACGCTGGTGAGGACGTCCGAGAGTGAATGTACCGCATCAGCGAGCACAGCGATACTGCCGCTGGCCAATCCGGCCCACACCTTGAACGCACTGAGGAGCAGGTTGGTCCAGATGCCGAACACCGCGCCCTCTACGCCATATCCCCGCCGGTCGGTGCCGAACCTGTCCTTCATGGCATGCGTCCCAATGACGCTGAGGGCGGCGATAGCGAGCCCACCTATTGCCACGGGCATGAGCTCGTCGATGGGTGCGGCCATCAATCCAGTGAAGGGGTTCTCCTCTTTTAAGCCTTTGGCGGACGTCCCAATCCCTTCTCCGCGAGCATCTCGGTGAAGTACCGGGTCTCGACCTTGTCCCGTGGGATGCCGATCCGGTCAAGGAAGCCGAGTAAACGCGCGCGGTTGGCCGCTACGTCCCCCTCCCGCTCGGTGGGGATCTCGACCTCTACGAAGAGACCCAGTCCTTCCACCTCTCCAACGGTGAGGATGGCGTCATCGATACGCCAGTGGGAGCAACGCTTGCACTTGTAGATCGCATCGGTGAACCCGAGCCGACGCAGCACGACCTTTACGGCATTAGGGTCGGGGACGGGGGTCTCCAGTTCTTCCTTGGCCTGGCGTGTCGAGTCGGTGCTTGGGCCTTTGTAGGTGATGAAACCCGACTTCCCGTCCACGGTCCGCACCCGCAGCTCCTCGTCGGTCTCGGCGAAGGAGCGGCCCGGGTGGTGGAAGTAGAGGTCCTCGATGACCTCACGCCTGAGCATGGTGGCACCGAGCGCCTCAAGTCTGCTCTCTAGAGCGGGATCTGCCCATGCCTTCAGCTCGACCTCCCACATGGGGAGAGCGGACTACTCCAAGCCCAGGGCCTTGATGGCGTCGATGAGGCCGTAACCGTACTTCTCGTCGAAGCCAGGCTCGCCCCTGTCCGTCGAGGTCTCGTGGAGGATGGTGCGGATGTCGTCGAACCCGCGGGACATGTCCTGCTGCTTGAGCAGGGCCACGAAGCCAGCCACGTGGGGTGTTGCCATGGAGGTGCCAGAGAGCTTCCTGTAGCCGTCCTTGTAGGTAGAGTAGACGTCGACACCGGGTGCCACGACGTCCATCTCCGGACCGCGGGAGGAGAATGACGCAAGGTTGTTGCGCTTGTCCACCGCGCCCACGGTGATGCACGAATCGTACGCGGCCGGGAACCCGACAGAACCGCCGGAGTTACCCGAGGCAGCTACGATGACGGTGCCGTTCTCGCGAGCAGCATCGCACGCTTCGAGGAGGGCGTCCGTTCCAGAGGAGCCACCGAGGCTCATCGAGGCGATGTCCATGCCATTGTCCACGGCCCATTCGATGCCAGCGATGACGCCGGAGTAGGAACCGGAGCCCCAGGCATTGAGCACCTTCACGCCGTAGAGTTCGGCCTCGTAGGCGACACCCTTGATCTTGCCGTTAGCGGCGATGGAGCCGGCGCAGTGTGTGCCGTGACCATTGTCATCGAGGGGGTCGTCGTCATTGTTGACGAAGTCGTACCCGCCCTTGTAGTTGGGGGCGAGGTCGGCGTGCTTATGATTGATACCAGTGTCGATTACGGCCACCTTGACGCCCTTACCGGTGTATCCAGCTTCCCAGGCCTCCGGGGCATGGATGTTGTCCATATCCCACTGGCCGGAGCCGAAGCCCTCATAGGCGTTGGCGGTCTCGGTCTTCAGCGCGTGGACCTCGCCGTCCAGCTCGACCTTGCGGATGAAGTCGTAGCCCTCGAGCTTGTAGAGCTCGTTCTCGGGCATCCTGACCGCTACCGCGTTGATTAGGTGGAACTCACGGGTGACCTCTCCACCGTAGTTGGAGAAGACCCCAAGGTAGTCCTCCGGGCGCTCGTCCTCAAGAAGGATAATGGTATCTACATATTCGACGTCCATGTCGTACCCCGAGAAATTCAGCTGACGGAAAAGTATAAATAGCCTCCTCTCGGTGCCGCCACCCGGTCGCACGGTGACAGAAGGCGCTATTTTGGTACGAGGAATGGGGAGTGAGATGGCATGAGGCACCACTTGTCCCGAGGTCATGTGCTGGTGCTGGCCGCGGCCTTCGGTTTCTCGTTCATCTTCGTGTTCGCAAAAATGCTCGAGGCAGAGGGCGTATCGTCTCTGATCCAGGTAGCGTTCCGTTCGAGCTTCTCGGTGTTACTTCTCCTTCCTGCCCTCCGCGGTCTGGAGGGACCATTGGTACACCGCGAGGACCTACCACTGTTCCTTGGCCTGGGCACCCTGTTCTCCGTGTTCCTGCTGGACTTTCTCGCCTGCCTTGCCCTTGGCGCCTCCGCTCTTGTTGCTGTCGCCCTCCTCTACACACAACCCCTCTGGACGATGATCATGGCCATGGTCGCCGGAGAGGAGGAATTCCGGCCATCCCGCCTCGGTCTGGTCCTTGTGGCGATGGTGGGGGTAGTACTGGTGGCCGGTGAGCCCGCCGGTGATCCCTCCACCCGTACAGGTGTCATCCTGGCCGCCGTCTCCGGACTCATGTACGCGCTCTATCTCAGGGGCAAGCGCGCTCTCTCCCGACGGGACTACCCACCGCTACGGGCCCAGCTGGCCGTGTTCCTGCTCAGCCTGCCGTCCCTGGTGGTTCTTGCTCTGGCGCTCTCTTCCTCATCGCTCCCGGTCGAGGTCGTAGGGCTTGCCTGGCCCACCGGGCGCGCGGTGATCATCGGCCTCTTGTTCGCATTGGTGGCCACTACGGGGCCCTACACACTCCTGACCATGGTGGACACCGACGAGGTGGATCCTACGGAGGAAGGTATCGTGCTCCTGCTCGACCCTGTGCTCACGACCACGTGGGCCGCGCTCTTCTTTGCCCAACCTGTCGTGCCGTTACAGGGCCTTGGGGGGGCGATGGTGCTCGCATCCGCCGCAGGGGCAATCGCGACATCGCACCGCGAGTTCGAGGGTCGATAGGTCGCTGCCGGGGGGAAGACTTGATAAACCTGTCCCTCCATCCACTGATCGTTGACTGGCAATAAATACCAGCCGCTGACCGATTTCCTGGCCAAGGAAGGCCGCCGGAAACTGTGCCTGAAGTTCTCCACAATCGAACGGCGTATCCTCGGCGCAGATCTCCCGGCGCGCGCACTGGAGAAGTCCGAGTGGTGGACCAACGAGACCAAAGGTCCCCGGTCCCCTGCCAACGCCTGGCTCACCGCGAGCTGGAAGGTGGCCGAGGTCGACCTCGAGGGACAAAAGGTCTACTTCGAGCGGTCCGGTGAGCGTCCGAAGCGGCGCCGGCGACGGAGGGGAAGGAAGAATGACTCGGCTCCCCGTGAGGGGATCGAGCGAACTCCCGCTCCGTCACCAGCCCCCGCAAAGGGCGATCGACCAGGATCGCGGCAGCATCATCGCAGGAAACGTGACGAAGGGCGGCGAGAACCGCGGAAGGAGTTGACTGGCCCACACGCCGGTACGGCGTCCATGCCCCCTGGCAAGAGCGGCATCATCGTATACGCTCAGCAGGTCGAGGATTCGCGTGCTCTGAAATGTGGGCATTGCGAGCGGGAGCTCACCGATTTCACCATCGTGTACCGAGGCCCTACGGAGTACCGCTGCTGCAAGCGCTGCGGAGCGATGAACCTCCAGCCGGGTCAGTGATACTGCTTACGCGAGCGGCTTGGAACAGAACGGACAGAACTTCGGCACCTTAGCGAGCCGTATCTCCTCGCCGCACTCCGGGCAGATACGTACCGCGTGCTGGACCTTACGAGGCGCCTTCGCAGCGAGCTTGTGTTCCTCTTCTCGCGCGAACTGGAGGAAGCGCTTGGAGGCGTGGAAGGCGAACTCGGCGTCGTCGGTCATCATGGACGTGCCTTTATGGATGTCCGCGAGCCGGCCTTTGAGCGCGCCGGCGACGACGCGGTGGGCACCGTCAATGGAGCCGGTGCGGTGTATCCGTTGTGCGCGTTCCAGGAGCGTTCGGGTGTCGTCAAGGTCCATGATGGTATGGGATGCCTTTTCGAATAGGTGACGCGCGGCGTCCTCGTTCTTCCCGGCCTTGAGCAGGAGGTCCACGCCGTCCATGAGCCTGTTCTGTTTGAAGCACACGCTGGCGGCCCGCTCCCATTGACCTGCCCGCTTGTGATCCTCTAAAGCCCGCTCCCAGTCCTCGGCCAGTTCCATGGATTCCGCCGCATCGTCCCAATGCTCAGCTCGCTCAAGACAAACGCCGGCTTCCCGATGCTGACCGAGCTTTGTGAAGAGTTCTGCCGCGTGCTCGAAGGAGCGGACCAGAGTGAAGAAACGTGCGGCCTTCTCAAGTTCGTCCGCACGTTCATATGCCTCGGCGGCCTTGTCGAACGCTTCGGCACGCTCGTAAGCCTCGGCCGCTTTGGCAGGTTCCTCTGCCATATCCCATTGCTCGGCCGCCAGGATGTGGTCGCCGTTCTCAGTGAACGCCTCCGCCGCCCGGGCGAAGTCGTTCGCGGCAGCGAAGCTTGCTCCCGCTCGTGCCATGTCCCCGGAACGGGCGAAGTTCATGGCCGCTTCGGTGAACTTACCGCCTTTTTCGTAGCTATCCCCTGCCCGGGAGAAGTCTCCGCTGGCCTCGAAGTACTTGGCAGCGTCCCCGAACTCGCCCATGGACTCGTATAACCGGGCAGCTTCGGGTGCGTTGGCCTGACTGGCGTGGAGCTTGGCGGCCTTAGCATGCTCGCCCAGTCGTTCGTAGAGACTGGCCGCCTTGGTAACGTCCCCGGCCGCTTCGTAGAGCTGGGCCGCCTTGGCGATGTCGTGAGCGTCCTCGTATGCGGCAGCAGCGTCCTTGGTACGCCCTGCAAGCTCGAGCAGCGGTGCCGCCTTCTCGGGATCGCCCGCTGCAAGGTGGAAGCGTGCTGCGTGCTCGCCCTTCCCTACAGCATCCCAGAGACGTGCGGTGCGGGCCGCGTCATCCGTGCGCTGGCTCGCTTCGGCCGCCTGCTCAAGTTCCTCGGCCTCCTCCCAGAGACGGGCAGCATCGTCGAAAAGACCAGCCCGCTCGGCCGCCGCTGCAGCTCGCGCGGGCTCCTCGGCGGCCTCCCAGCGTCGAGCCGCACGGTCCCAAGCGGTCGCTCTCTCCAAAGCCAGGGCGGCCTTGGCATGCTCGCCTACGTGCTCCCAGGAAAGGGCCGCGTGCTCCCAGTCCCCTCCCTTCTCATAGGACTTGGCGGCCTGCTCGTGGAGGGCTGCATTGGCGAACAGGGACGCCGCTCTCAAGGGATCGCCTGCCCGCGAGAACGCTTCGGCAGCCCGGCCGGAATCCTTGGCCTGTTCCCAGGCATGTCCGGCCTCCTCCCATCGTCCAGCGCGCTCCCAGTCGGCAGCTGCGCGGTCCCACTTTGCATCCCGCTCGAAATCCTCTGCGGCGGTGACGTAGGCTTTCAGTTCCTCTCGAAGACGCCCGGCCTTGGTGTACTTGCCCGCCTCTTCCAGGCAGGTCGCAGCGTCATCCTGACGCTCGGCCTTCTGATAAGCCCGTGCGGCATCCTCGAGCCGTCCCGCAGAACGCCACGCATCACCCGCATCGCTCCAAAGGAGCTTCTCCTCGAAGACAGCGGCGGCATCCTCTGGCCGCCCCGATTCGAGGAACAGGGTGCCTGCGTGCTGGAGGTTCCCCAGCTCCTTCCACAGTTCGGCGGACCGGAGAGTGTTACCTTCATCCTCGTAGCAGCTTGCCGCTGCTTCAAGGTCCTTGGCCTTCTCGAACGCGGCGGCCGCTGGCTTCCCGGCCGCCTTGAGCATGCGCGCCGCGGCAGGCCAGTTCTCGTTCCCTTCGTAAAGTTTTGCTGCCTTGTTGAACTTCTCGGCACGCTCCCATGACGACGCGGCGTCCGCGAGCATCCCTGCACGCTGGAACGCGGCAGCGGCCCGGCTCCATCGCTTGAGGCGCTCCCACGCCCGACCGGCCTTGGCGAAATCTTTGGCCTTCTCCCAGGCCGCCGCTGCTTTCTCCAGATCACCGGCGCGCTCTAGGGCAGTAGCAGCGTCCGGGTAACGCTTAACGGCCAGCTGGCAACGAGCAGCGTCAGCCCAGCGCTCAGCACGCTCATAGTACAGTGCGGCCTTGGGAAGGTCCCTGGCCTTCTCGAAGCACTCGGCGGCCGTGGGCCATTCACGGACACGCTCGAACAACATGGCGGCCTTCCACCAGCGTTCAGCCTTCTGATAGGCCTCAGCAGAGTCCTTCCATTGCTGGGCGGCCTCCAGCTCACGCGCGGCCTCGGACCACCGTGACGCTCGACGCCAGGCCTCGCCTGCAGCAGCGTGGTCATCCGCGGCCTCGTAGTGGCCTGCGGCCCGTTCCCACTCGCCTGCCCGGCCCCAGCAACGTGCGGCAGCGGCCCGGTCATTAGCGTTCGACCATGCACGTGCGGCCCGGCTCCATTCCTCTACCTTTTCCCAATTCCTTCCAGCGTCGTCCCACGCCTCAGCTTCACCGAAGTTGAGCGCGGCATTGAACCAGTCCCGGTCCTTCTCGAAGGCCCGCGCTGCACGGGCGTACGACCTGGCGACGAGCCAGGCTTCAGCAGCCCGTTCCCATCGTTCGGCCTTTTCCCAGTCCTGGGCGGCCCGTTCCGCTTCACCGATCTCGGCCCAGGCCTCGGCGGCGTCGTCCCAGCGCTCGGCCTCCTCCATGGCCAGGCCCCTGCTCCGGCCGCTCCGGTCGGGGCGCATGCCCTTACGCCAGGCGGCGGATGCCTTCCGCTGGTCACCGAGGTCCTCGTGGATGCTGGCCGCCTTTGCCCAACGACCGGCCTTCTCAAGGGCCTTGACCTCCCGGGCACGCTCCCCGACCCGCTCCCAGAGTGCGGCGGCACCGTCCCAGTCACCGCCACGTTCCCGGTTCTCAGCGGCCTGCTCCAGGTTCCCGCTGCGCTCGAAGTAGGTCGCGGCGGCAGGATGGTCCTTGGCCCTCTCGAAGACCTCGGCAGCGGAGGTCCATCGCTCGTCCCTGAGATGGCACTCGGCGGCCTCCCGCCACATCCCTGCATGCTCATAAAGAGCTGCGGCCCGAGCGTTATCACCGGCCCGTTCGAGGCATCGTGCTGCCTCGGGCTCACGTCCGGCCTCCTCCCAGTTCTCCGCGGCGCGCACGAGCTCCCCGGCCTCCTCGAAGGCCTTGGCGGCCTCTGCCGGTTCACCCTTGGCCTCGAGTGATGTCGCTTCATGGAGCTTGCGACGGGTCTCGGTCTCCTCCCGGACACGCTCGCGGCAGACGCTCTCGCGGTCGAGGGCCTGTGATGCTTCGTACCACTGACCGTCGGCCTCCATCGCCTCTCCGGCCTTCGACCAGGCCCGGGCGGCGTCGGTCCACTCCTCGGCCTCCTCATATGCCTCTGCAGCATCGCTCCACCGCTCTACCCTCGCGAACGCAGATGCAGCTCGGAGAGGTAGACCGGCATGGAGCCAATCACGGGCGGCCTTGACCCACCGCTCAGCGTCCTCGTGGTCCTGGGCCGAAGCGATATGCTCGTCCCGCTGGCGCAGTCGCTGGGCGCGACGAGGACCTGCGATTGGCGGCTTTGTGGCCATGGGTCTACCTGCTGCCACCAGAGAACGGAGTCATTGCTTAAATTCTATTGGCTCATGCGGCACTATGGCATGGCGAAAAGGTCCTCCCAGAGAAGGCCTGAGAGGTCATCCATCTCGGGATCGCGTTCGTCCAACTGTCTAGCGCACCCCTCGGAATCCTGATAGTGGGAGAGCCGCCCGTCGAACGTAGGTATGCCCTGATCGAGCATGCAATTCTACCTACCTTCATGGGTTATAAAGATGAGTGGACGATCTACGTTTCCGGAGTGATTCGTCCTCTACGAACGATATACGTGCCTGTATTCTACTTTCCGGGTTCCGGCCAAAATCGAAACGTTTTTAAACAGCGGACCCTGCTAAACGGTGCCAGGGGTACATAGGAATGGATGAGATCGTCGAAGATCTACTTGAACTTACGGGCATGTATGCACCAAGCGGCCATGAGGCGGAGATGGCCGAGTACCTCTTCAATCGTTTCGAACCGCTCCTCGACGATGTCTACATCGATATGAACGACAACGTCGTCGGTGTGAAGTACGGAACTGGACCCACGGTGATCGTGGACGCCCACATCGACGAGATCTCCCGCCGGAAGCAGGAGTACCGTGAGTTCGAGCCCCAGCTGGACGGGACCACAATCCGTGCAAAGGGTCTGGACGACCGGACCGGTGTGGCGGTGCTCTTGGACGTCGCCCGTTATCTTAATGAGCAGGGCAGTGATGGGCCCACAGTGTACCTTGTGGGTGCCACAAAGGAGGAGATCGGCCAGATAGGCGCCGGTGAGGTCGCGGCCGAGGTGCTGGCTGATTACGCCATATCTGTTGACGTCACCTACATGCACGATGTGCGACGTGGCGACGGACCTGTTATCACGAAGGCACCGGATAACGTACCGCACAAGTCCACCGACGCTCTCTTTGCTGCTGGGAAGGCGCACAGCATCCCTGTTCAGGTATCACCTTATGATTACGATTTCGATGTGGAGACCACTGATGCTCTTCCCTACAGGGAACTGGGCATGGACACTGCAGTAGTGTGCATACCTATCGCGAACATGCACCGCGTACCTGAAGTGGGTGATGTGCGCGATGTTCGGGCCACCGCCGAGGTCGTGAAGGGTGCGCTCGAGCAGATCGACCGGAATCCTACGACCACTTGGCCGGAGATGCTCCCTCCGCAACCCGCTGACCAGGTCACCCAGGACCTCATCGAGCTCACGAGCATGTACGCGCCCAGCCGACGTGAACGTCCCGTGGCCGAGTACCTGGTGGAGAACCTCTCTCAGCACCTCGACGAGTGCTACATAGACGAGCACAACAACTTCGTGGGGGTCAAGCACGGCACCGGTCCATCGGTGCTCGTGGACGCCCACATTGACGAGGTACCTCACTGGAACCACGACTATGAACCACAGCTCGACGGGACCCGCATCACCACCAAGGCCCTGGACGACCGCGCTGGCGTGGCCGTGCTCATGGACGTTGCCCGCAACCTCGGGGAGCGTGGCAGCGATGGTCCAACGGTCTACATTGTCGGTGCCTCCATGGAGGAGATCGGGCAGGTCGGTGCAGGTCACATAGCTGAGAAGATCCACCCTGACTATGCCATAGCCGTGGACGTGACGTACCTTGACCGCGTAGAGATGGGCGGCGGTCCAGTCATCACTAAGGCCCCGAAGTCCGTTGCGCACGAGGCGACCGATGCTCTGTTCGCCGCGGGTGAGGAACTCGGTATGGCCACCCAGGTATCACCCTACTCGTACCGGTTCGATATCAGGACCACTGACGGTCTGCCATACTTCGAAGCTGATGTGGACACGGCCGTGCTCTCGATCCCCATCGAGAACATGCACAATATCCCCGAGACCGGGGACGTGCGTGACGTCCGTGACAGTGCAGCACTGGTAACTGCTGCCATCGAACGCCTCGGCCGTGAAGAGTAATCTTATCTATCTTGGGCGCCATCTACCATTCGGATGGGCCAACTGGAGGACTATGTCAGGTACTGGCGCGAGCAGGGCTATACCGATGATAACCTCCGCGAGAACCTCACGTCCCAGGGATACGATCCCGCTGAGGTCGAGGCGGCCCTGGGTGGCAAATCCTCCGACACGTCACTGAAGGCCGCCGTGGTCGTGATAGTCTGGCTAATCGCCGTGGGATTCCTGGCCACCTGGTTCTTCTTTCCTACCGGGGATAACGCCCCCGGGAGCGATGCCACGCTCCCGGACGACGACTGGGCTATTGAAGAAGGGAACGGTACGGATGCCTCGGCAACAGCGTCCCCCCCGCTCGGCGAGGGTGACATATCAGAGTGTCTGGGACATGACATCCTCCACGAGCGGACCGCATGCATCCGGCGGGTGGCCAACCGGACCGGCGACCTCACGACGTGCGACAAGATGGAGGGCCAGGACGATCGAGTTGAGTGCAGGGCCTTCGTCACCAGGGACCTGTCCATGTGCTCTTCCATCGAACGGGCGGCAAAACGCGATCTATGCATTACCAACCTCGTCGCGGGCGCGAGCGATCCCGCTGTATGCCGTGCTATCACGGACATCGGACCCCGTGACGTGTGCCTCTTCAACGTGGCCACGTCCAGAAAGGACCCCGCGATATGCGAGGAGATGAGCGAGCACTCCTACTACAAGGCACAATGCCTGCAATCGTCTGCGATCGGCACTCCTGACACCAATGTTACCCCTGAATAGTAGTAAACTATATAAACATCAAACGACATTAATAACATGTAATAGGGTGCGGGGGTACACTATCGTGTATGAGATTCCTGAAAGCGAGAGACTGGCTCTGTTGAAGGGCGTCGATGGATATCTTATCGACAAGGATGGCGTTCTTACCGAGCTCGTTGGCGAAAAGACCGAGATATTCGGTGGCGCCAAGGAGGGCCTCAAGTACCTTCAGGACAAGGACGTCCCCTTCGCTATCGCTTCCAACAATACATCCAAGATGGCTTCAGATTATGCTCAACAGTTCGATGTGCCCGAGGAAAAGGTATACACCGGTGCCGAGGCCACTATGAACTACCTAAGTGAAAAGGGATACAAGACCGTATTCGCGATCTACGAGAAGGACGATATGATCATGCAGCAGATGCGCGATGCGGGTTACAACGTCCTCACGACCGAGGACATCCATCCCGATAACGACCAGCGCGACAATCTCCCCAAGGTCGATGCCGTGCTCACCGGATACAAGCGTGAGTGGTCCAGCCGGGACATCGAGGCAGGGGCCAACGCCGTCATCGATTACGGCGCCGATCTGCTCGTGTGCGGCGAGGACACTGCGTACCGTGTCAACGACGCCTATACGGCCAGCTGTGGTATCATCGCCAACGGGATCCGCGACATGCTCAAGGCCACCTCGACCGAGTACAACGAGGAGGTCATTCTCAAACCCGGGGATTACTTCTTCGAGCACGCCAAGGCCAAGCTCGGCGACGGTATCGAGAAGGTCGCCATGGTGGGCGACACACCCTCGACCGACATGCTCGTGGGGGACAAGGACACCACAAAGATCCTCGTTCTCACGAACTTCCCGGAATACAAGGGACGCCACGAGGACTTCTACAAGGAGGTCGTCTCCGAGTGGGCTCCCGAGCAGCGCCCGGACCTTGTGTACGACGAGGTCGGTGACCTCTTCAAGGACCTGGAGAAGGTCCACGGGGCTTAATAGCACGATCATAGCGCCTTGTAGCGGTCCCGGACGCGGGACAAACGCTTATTAAGCGAGAACGCACACTATCCAGTTGAGATGATCATCGACGTGCTCGACGACCTTTTCTCCCTTGTCCTAGGCTCGCCCACCTGCCCCACGGTGCTCAAGAGCACGTGCGATGACGGCCGGCGAGTTATTGCCGTGCGTGATATCGACGGCACAGAGGCTCGGGCGGCCTGTCTGGAGGAGTGCTCACTCTTCACTTCAGAGCTCTGCCCCTGTGTGTCATTCTGGGAGTTCGTGGAGGAACTGGACCCGTCGACCGCGTCGACCCGGCGTGGTGTCTGCCAGTGAGACCCCAACACCTGGGCATCATAGGTTTCGGCCGGTTCGGCCAGCTCGTGGCCCACTATCTACGTGGTATCCTGGACATCCTGGTCTACGACATCGAGGACCTTAGTGCCGAGGCCAAGGAACTGGGAGTGAAATGGGCGACTGCGGAGGAGTGCGCTGCCTGTGACGCGGTGGTATTCGCAGTTCCCATCTCCAAGTTCGAGGAGAGTTTGAAGGCACTGGCCCCGCACTTCACCAAGGGGGCCATCATAATCGAAGTATGCTCCGTGAAGGAGGAACCTGTTGCGGCAATGGAACGGCACGTGCCCGAGCAGTGCTCGTGCATCGGCACTCATCCGCTCTTCGGCCCCGACAGCGCCGCCACCTCGCTCGAGGGGCGGCTCATGGCCATCTGTCCTGTCCGGACCCGGCCAGGCGAGCTCGAGCGCTTCATCGACTTCCTACGCGCTTTCGGCATCATCCCTATGGTGGTGGGCGCCGCAGAACACGACCGCCAGATGGCCCACTCGCTCACACTCGTCCACTTCTTAGGCAAATCCCTGGATGACATCGACGTTGAGTGCGTGGAGCTCAAGACCCCGACCCACGATATGTTCCTCAAGCTCGTTGCGATCGTCCGGAACGACTCCCACGAGCTGATGCTGGACATACACCGCCACAATCGATACGCCCGCCAGGTGCGCCGCGACCTAATCAAGGACATGCAGCGCATCGATAAGGAAATCGAGGGTGCCTAGAGCACCACTGACCCTCAATTATTGAGGATTGACGTGGGGCCGGTACCAATCCCTCAACTCAGAGGGATAATGGGGCGATTATCCTTATTCAAGATGGCCCAGTACGTCCATCAGGCGGGATATCCTTTTCTCGCCATGAGGTCCTAGGCACATAGTCCTCACTTCTGCCGCCTTCCCGGCCTGCACGTCCGCATCAGTATCGCCCACGAACAAGGCCTCGCCGGGCTTCACGCCCACGCGCTCGCAACCAAGCAGCACCATGTCCGGCGCAGGCTTCCCGTGCTCGACCTCGTCGCCGCCGATAACGTCAGTGAACCATTGCGCGATCCCGAGCCGACCTAGCACCTTGAGTGCGAGCGGCCGATGAGTGTTCGTGACCACGGCCGCAGGGATGTCCCGATTCGCGAGCTCTGCGAGCAACTCCTCCACGCCCTCGATGAGGCGTAGGTGGTCGATAGCATCAAGATAGTGTTCCTCGTAGAATCCTAGCACATCCTTCTCGTCCACGTCGGGGAAGAACATCCGGAGCTCCTCCTCGAATGGGCATCCCCACACGTCGCGGTCGAACACCTCGGCGGTCACGGGCGCCTTACCGAAGTGCTCCCTGGCGCGGTTGAAGAGGGCGAACCAGGCGTCGGACGAATCGACCAGCGTCCCGTCCATGTCGAAGAGGGCCGCCTTGACGGGTGGCATGGCCTAGGCTAGGGAAGCGGGCTTGATAAGGATATTGGTAGGACGGTCTATACGGTCGTAACTGCCGGTGCCTGTCCGGATTAGCCGGTCCCGTTGCATTGGGGACATCTGCCCCCGGCCGTGCAAAAGTTATCCTTCTTGTAGCCGCACTCGTTCTCGTAGCACTGGCCGTTCATGAATGCCTGAGGGCATTTCCCCTGACCTTCGCAATATGCACATGCTATTTTGATCACCTTATCATGATTGTACTCCCTCTGAGTACAAGGGTAGAATGAGATTCTTGGCGAATCATCCGCCTATACTAGAGTTAGACGCTCCAGCCTTTTATTACTTGGGAAAAACGACGTATTTTTGGAAAAAGAATCAGATAAGAAAAATATTTTAGAAAAATCCCAAAAAACAAGAATTATTTTAGATTTTTGGCATGTAGGCGAAGTTATTCCTAAAACGTCAAGATAGCTTGAAAATATGCCATTTTTCGGATGACCCGATTCTAGTACTCGCGGTGGATGAGGAACCGGGCGATGGTGCGCAGCTCGGCGTCATCGGGTAGATCCGCGGCGTCCAGCGCGGCCATTCCCTTCTTCGCGTAATCCTCTGCCACGCTCTCAGCGTGCTCTCGGGCACCGCAGCGCTCCATCACGTCCATTACGGCCTTGACGTCCTCGTCGCTCATCTGTTCCTTGTGGTAGGCCGTGAGGATGAGCTTGCGGTCCTTCTTATTTGCGTTGTTGAGGGCGTAGAGCACGGGCAGGGACTTCTTGTGGTTGCGGATGTCGCTTCCGAGCGGCGTGCCCATCTTCTTCGGGTCCTTCCAGATGCCGAGCACGTCGTCCTGGATCTGGAACGCTATGCCGATGGACCGGCCGAAAGTGGCCAGCTGATCGACCTTCTCCTTGTCATCGGTGGCGAGCATGGCGCCGGTGGCGCACGACGCCTCCACCAAGGCCGCGGTCTTCTTGCCCACCATTGTGACGTACTCGTCGACCGTCACGTCGTCCCTTTCCTCGAAGCTCAGGTCCATCTCCTGGCCCTCGAAGAGCTCGAGGATGGAACTAGAGAGCATCTCCATGATTTCCAGGATAGTGTCCGCCGGAACGCCCTTGTCCCGGAGACGAAGAGAGGACACGTTCACCAGACCGTGCATCCCGCCCCCTATGTTGAGAGCGCGGGGCTTCCCGATCACGGCCCAGATAGTGGGCCTGAACCGACGTAGTTCATCATTGTCCTGGATATCGTCGAAGATGAGCGAGAAGTTATGGATAAGCTCTAGTGAAGCACCAACGGGGATGGCCGTGTCAATGTCGCCTCCGAGCGCCGATGTGGTGAGCAGGCACATAATCGGTCTGAAGCGCTTCCCACCGGGTGCGGTGGACACAGTGAACTCGCCCGTGTCCTTGTCATAGTCCAGCCAGCGCATGTGATACTGCATGAGGCGGTAGAGGCTAGATACCTCTGGTCGGAGCCCGATGATGGTCCTGAGCTCCTCATCCACCGGGGGTCGCAGCCTGCCGAGAATCGCCTTGGCATCGCTGGCACGTGCCACCATTACCTTGTACCGAAGGCGTATATCTTTAACAACTTTTGGCCGTCGGCCGGCTACTCCAGCACGCGACGCATACGCTCGCAAGCTTCCATGAGACGCTCGCGGGACGCTGCGTACGAGATACGGACGTGATGACTGCCCACATCTCCGAAGGCCGTTCCCGGTACGACGACGACCAGAGCCTCCTTGAGCATGCGCTCAGAGAATTCCAATCCGGTCATCCCCGTACCGCTGACGTCCAGGTAGAAGTAGAATGCGCCCTCGGGGACGAGGTAGGTGACCCCTCGCAAGCTATCTAGCTCGCGCACCAGGAGATTGCGCCGTGCTTCGTACTCGACCCGCATGTGCTCGACACAGTCATCGGGACCGGTCGCGGCCGCTAGGGCAGCGTGCTGTGCGGGGACGGAGAGCGATGCGACGTTGAACTGGTGCACACGTAGCATTGGCCCGACGAGCTCCCGACGGCCCAGGGCGTAACCCACCCTGAATCCGGTCATGGCGTACGTCTTGGAGAACGAGTTGATGACAATGGCATTGTCGGTGATGGTGCCCATGCTCACATGGCGCTTGCCGTCGAAGATGAGGCGGTCGTACACCTCGTCAGAGAGCAGGATCGCACCGTTGTCCTCAGCGATCTCGGCAATCGCCCGCAGGTCGGAGGAGCCCATGGTCATGCCCGTGGGATTGCACGGATAGTTCACCACTATCATCCTGGTCTTCTTGTTGACCTGCTCGGAAAGACTGTCAGCATCGAACTTGTACCCGTCCTCGGCCAGGAGGGGGAGGTACTTCGGTGTTCCGCCAGCGAGTTGTACGAGTGGCGTGTAGATGAGGAATGCGGGATCGGGGACGACGACCTCGTCTCCGGCCTTGACGTGGCCGAGAATGGCGGTGGACACGGCCTCGGTCGCACCGGATGTGATAAGTATCTCGTTGGAAGAGTCGTACGTCAGACCATCACGACGATACTTGTCCGCTAGGGCCTCGCGCAGGGCGGCGATGCCTGCGTTAGGCGTGTAGCAGATCCGCTCCTCGTCGATGGCGCGCTTTGCGGCCTCCCGGACATGGTCCGGGGTCCCGAAATCGGGCTCGCCTATACCGAGGCTGATTACGCCTGGCATACCCTGTGCAAGGTCGAATAGACGGCGTATCTCGGAAGGCTTGATGCCGTTCATCTTTCTGGCGAGGTCGACCTTCATGAATAGGGGGCCTTTCGATAGGTTTAACAACGTTCCCGAAGAGAACGTGCGCCACGTCAGCAGAGTGCAGGCCGGCGCCTGCTGGCCCGTTAACCTAACCATTTTTAAACCTCTAAGACTCACTGGCGACCGTGGACACGCTCCGCGAGGTCCAGAGCGTATGCCCTGTTTGCTGCAAGCCCGTGGACGCCGCTGTGAAGGCGGACGACGAGGGCGTGTACATGGAGAAGACCTGCTCCGAGCACGGCGACTTCTCCATCGTGCTCTCACGCCACCCACAAGAGTACCGTGAACTGTACAGGTTCTTCAACACGCTCATCTGGGACCTTCCCGAGCACGGCCACGACAGCTACATATTCTACATAACGCCAAAGTGCAACATGGCATGTCCCATATGCTTCACCCGCGCGTCGGCAGGATTGTGGGAGGAACCGTCGCTCGACTTCATCAAGGAGAAGATGGACGGGATGCAGGGTAAGCGTATCAGCCTATTCGGTGGGGAACCAACGGTACGTGACGATCTGCCCGAGATCGTACAGGTCATCCGTGACGCGGGCAACGTTCCCGTGCTCTTCACGAACGGGAAGGCCATTGCCGAGATGTCCTACCTTCGTTCCCTCACCGAGGCGGGACTCCGGGAAGTGCATCTCCAGTTCGATGGCTTCGACGACAAGGTCTATCAAACGATGCGCAAGTGCGACATGGCCGAGATCAAGCGCAGGACGCTGAAGAACCTGAGCGAGCTGGGCATCCCGACAGTGCTGGAGGCCACAATCGCCCGAGGCCTTAACGAGGATGAGATCCCCCGTATCATCGACTATGCCGTAAAGCACCCGTTCGTCCGTGGCATCGCCATCAAGTCCTACGTGGAAATGGGCTCGGCAGGGCTGGCCCATTCCAAGAGCCTACGCGGCGACGAGCTGCTCGACATATTCGCTGAGCAGACCGACGGACGTATCACCAACAGCACGATACTACAGTTCCACAAGCTCCTATACTCACTTTTCAACGTGATATCCCAGCGCTGGTGCTCCAACGAGTACCTGTTCTTCCTGCTGAGAGAAAGCGATGACAGGTATTCCACGATCAACGAGGTGCTCGAACTGGACGGGCTAGAGCCTGCCCTTGAGCGGTTCAGGGACATGCGTGAGCGAAGGAGCTGGTTCGCCACACCCTACTTCCTGACGCGTGCCATCGCACACTCACTGCGCCCACGTACCATGGGACTCCTGCTCAACGTCGCTTCGCTCGCATTAGGAATACTACTGCGCAGACCGCTGCGCGCGTTCAACCTCTCGCCCCGTATAATCTTCCTTGAGATCGGGGCGTTGTGCAACCCGGACAACTTCGAGTACGAGCGGGCACGACGGTGCTCAGTGCACCAGCTTACCACCAAGGGCACGGTCGGGATGTGCCTGGGCAACATGGCCCGGGAGCGGAACATCCGTACTATGGCACGCGAGGGCGGTGACAGCCCGGCCGTGGGCTGCCCGAACACAGAGAGGTGAGCTTGTGGCGAGCGCCCCCCTACGGATAGCCGCCGTCAAGGTTGGTTATGCATGCAACAACAACTGCCGGCACTGTGTTGTCGCACATCACCGACAGCGCGGCGTACCCGACCGAACGCTGGCAGAACTGAGAAAGGAGCTTGCCGAGGCCGCCGCCAACGGTGCTACACTTGTCATCATAACCGGGGGCGAGCCCACTGTGCGCGACGATATTGTCGATGTACTGCGTGCGGCCAAGGACCATGACCTGAGCGTGCTCCTCCAGACCAACGGGCGCATGCTCGCCTACCCGGACCTCGCCAAGAGCGTGGCCGAGCTCGTCGATGAGGTGGAGGTTGCCGTACATGGTGACACGGCAGCGCTCCATGATACGATCACATGCGCGCCCGGTGGATTTGAGCAGACCATGCGCGGCATTCGCAATCTGGTGGAGGCCGGCGCCCGTGTGCTCACCAATACAGTAATCACCCGCCTCAACGCCGACCGGCTGCCGGACATCGCCCGTGTGCTGGTCTCAGCGGGCGTCCACCAGATACAGTTCGCCAACGTACACCCTGACGGCAACGCCTTGGACGACGCCCCGGCCGTGGTACCGCGCCTGAGCGAGCTGGCCCGTCCTCTGGCAGATGCCATCGACGTGGTGGAACAGGCCGGGCGCACGGCCTACTACGAGGCGGTACCCTTCTGCGCCGTTCCGGGCCGGGAGGCAAACGCTATCGAGCTCCACCTTCCCGCCGAGGTAGAGCTGCGTGAGCCCGGGTACGAGTCGAGGGACTTCCTCCCTGAGCGACGTAGCGAGAAGGCGAAAGGGCCCCTGTGCGGCAAATGCACGCTCGAGCCACGGTGCGAAGGCGTCTGGAATGAGTACGCCCGGCTCTACGGTACCGACGAACTGCGGCCTGTGAGACGGCGAGTACGTCTCCCCGGGGGCAAGTCGTAGCCTCTAGAGGCCGATGTAGGATGCCAGGACTGTTGGCAGGACGCTGCGAACGAGCTCGGGATGGACCACTTTGATGTAGCTCACAGCATCGCCTCCGGTCAACAGGGTGATAAGGGCACCAAGGAAGATGAAGGGGGCAAAAGGCGTGGTCTGCTGGACGAGGATCTCGTCGAACTGGAGCTTGTCCTCCTCTGCGAGCGTCTTGATGCGCTCGACCTCTTCCTCGTTGAGTCCTGCGGACCTCATCTCGAAGGCCAGATTCAGCTTCTTCAGGCGCATGGCCGAGAGGATGTTGATGGTGATGAGCTCCACCTTGTAGTACTTACCTTCCTTCTCGACGATGCCTTCTGACGGCATCATCCCGGGCTTGAGCTCGTCGATGGCACAAGGGGTGCTGTAGTAGTGATGGCCCATGTAGATGACGAAATAGCGCAGCAGGAGGAAGGAGACGAGGAGGGTACCGAACGCGGCGATGAAACCCGGGTCCCACACGCCGGGATCAACGACTAGTCGGACTACAGATAGGACCAAGTACACGGGTAGCGCACCTGTCGGCGCCACCCTGTCGATGATCTCGATACAGGCGAACATGATGAGCAGGTTGACGATGAACACCTGGGGGAGCCCGAGAGCGTCCAGGAGCACCCGGCCAAGCCAGATAAACACAAAGAGCGCGAGCCCGACGCTCACTACCTGTACCGGTTTGAGGACACGGCGCAGGAGCATAGTCTTCATGCCCAGGGGTGTGAGGAACAGCAGCCTGAAGAGCATGAGCGTGAAAATGGGCACGAACGTGTGTACCAGCACCATGAAAGAGGGGAATCCGTAGATGTTGTTGAACTGCATGGTCAGCTCGTTGAGGGGGACGAGGGCCGCGAAAGCAAGGAAGAGCTTCGCGTCACCCGCGCTCCAGAGGTTGAGGTGCCAGAGCCCGAACCCCGCTGCCAGGGCGAGACCGGTGTTCACCAGGCCACGGCCTCCGTACGTGTCCAGGACGAGCATCCTGAGGATGCCGAGGAGGATGAATGGGAACACGTGCTTGTTCCTGATCTTTCCTTCCCTGATGTCGGTGTAGGAGGCGATGGCGCCCAGTGCGAGCAGCGGGATGAGCACCAGGGGCGATGTGGGAGGGATAGGGGCCATGGTCACCTTCCGGGGCAGGGAGCCGGACACTTCGGTGGCAGTCCTTGCTTATAAGCATGAGCCCCTGTTCGTGGCTCGGGGGGGAAAGGTATTTATTGCATACGGACCCGTTTCTTTAGTATGAGAAGGGAGACCTCTACAATCCTTCTAGTATTATTCATAGCGCTCGCGTTAGGCGTCGGCGATTGTGACTCCTACAACTGCGACCAGTGCACTGAGAGTCAACAGCAGTGCGAAGATGCGAGTTGTTGGTACAACACAGACACGTGCGTGAACTGTGATGGTGCCTCTGAAGGGCAATGTGGCGCCATCCCCAAGTGCTCGTGGGACACTAGCGGTCCACAGGGTGTTTGTTCGCCAGAGGTCGGAGGCGGGACCGGAAGCGGTACTGGCGGTGAGCCGGACTGCGTAGGAGCAGGAGGCGTATGCTGCACTGCGGAGCTTTCAGTGTGTCCCGAAGGCGAGTCCAAGCCCGCCCATAGCGGATGCGGGATGCAATCATGCTGTAATGTCGCATGCGAAGCGGCTGCTGGTTCCGGTACGGGTTCCGGTAGCGGATCCGGCACCGGCTCTGGTACCGGCGCTGCAGCTGCGGCCTTCCTCTACGATGAGTGCACGAACGCGGACGAGCCTGGTGTATCGTGTTGTGATACGAACGCTGGCGAGGACCCGACGAACAACGACGACTGCTTCTGCAGTCGGTTCGATGATTACGAAGCGGAGTGTACCGCCCTGACACAATGCGCATACAGCGGGAGCGTGTGCGGATGTAACGGAGGAGGTGGTTTCGTAGAATGTCCACAACCGGGTCTCTGCCACGTCGCCACCAGCGGTAAGTGCTGTGACAGCGGGAGCATATGGCGCGAAGGGGCCGAGTGCTGTGGTGATGATTGCGATGAAGGTTATGCCTGTACAGGGGAGTACAAGTGTGTAAAGAAATGTCTGACCTCGGCCGATTGTGCTAACTTCGTGTGCGTGGGAGAGACATGTGAGTCCTCGACGTGCACGTGTTCACCGACGGAATGTGCAGATGGTTATGTCAATCCTCCATGCAACGGCGCATGCTATGCGATCAATGCGAATCCGGCCATCGGGAAGTGCTGCGACGACGTTTGGCAGGCCGATTGGGAATGCTGTACGGACGCCGAATGCAGTGAGAACGTAGTAAAGAAGTATTGCGGTTCGAGCGACCACTTATGCACTGACGAGGCCGCGGGCACCGGTACTGGCACCGGTAGCGGCTCTGGTAGTGGTACCGGTTCGGGCACTGGTAGCGGCACCGGCAGTGGTACTGGTTCGGGAACCGGTAGCGGCACCGGCAGTGGCACAGGCTCTGGGACCGGTAGCGGCACCGGCAGTGGCACAGGCTCTGGGACCGGTAGCGGCACCGGCAGTGGTACTGGTTCGGGAACCGGTAGCGGCACCGGCA